>CAWELS010000053.1:0-199355 GCA_963809945.1 Bryobacterales bacterium
TTCATCCGGGAAAACAACACGAGCGTCGAGGACCTGATCAAGGCTAAGATCGCCAAGCTGGGTGAGAACATCACCGTCAGCCGGTTCGTCCGCTTCAAGGTCGGCGAGACCGAAGACGGCGAATCCGCCGAATAGCCCGCCGGGGGATCGATCGGGCAGGCCGATGCGCCTGCCGTCGCGCAGGACAAGCATGGCGAAGTACGATCGGATTCTGCTGAAACTCAGCGGCGAGGCGCTGGCCGGAGACGGGAAGCTCGGACTCGATCCGCACCGGCTCCACTCTATGGCGGCCGAGATCGCCGAGGTCTCCCGCGCCGGCGTCCAGCTCGGTCTGGTCGTCGGCGGCGGCAACTTCTTTCGCGGTGTCAGCGCCGCGGCCGCTACCATGGACCGCGTCACCGCCGACCACATGGGCATGCTGGCCACCGTCATCAACGCCCTGGCGCTCCAGGACGCGCTCGAGCGCCAGGACATCGAAACCCGTGTAATGACGGCCATCCAGATGCGCCAGGTGGCCGAACCTTACATCCGGCGGCGCGCCATCCGGCACCTTGAGAAGGGCCGTGTCGTGGTCTTCGCCGCCGGCACCTCGAACCCCTACTTCTCGACCGATACCGCGGCCACGCTGCGGGCGCTCGAGATCGGGGCGCAGATTGTCGCCAAAGCCACCCGCGTCGATGGCGTCTATGACAAGGACCCGGAGAAACATCCCGACGCTTCACTGTTCGAGGAGATCTCCTTTCACGAGGTCCTCACCAAGTCGCTCAAGGTGATGGACGCCTCGGCGATCGCCATGTGCCGCGACAACGATCTCCCGATCCTGGTTTTCAACCTGACCGTGACCGGAAATATAATGCGATGTGCGATGGGCGAATCCATCGGAACGCTGATTCACTAGACAGGTCAGGCTCGCACTCGGTAAGCGGGCCCTGGGGAGCTGAATACATGTCTGAATCCGGTAGTACCACTCAAGAAATCAAGTCCAGCACCAAGGCTCGGATGGGCAAGGTGCTTGTCGACCTGCAGCACGCCATGGCCGGCATCCGTACCGGGCGCGCATCGATAAGCCTGCTGGACGGCATCAAGATTGACTACTACGGCACACCGTCGCCCATTAACCAGGTGGCGACGCTCCACGTGCCGGAGCCCTCGCTGATCACTGTGCAGCCGTGGGATGTCTCTCAGATCGGCGCCATCGAGAAGGCCATCATGACTTCCGATCTGGGTCTGAACCCGAGCAACGACGGTAAGATCATCCGGATCCCGATTCCCGCCCTCACCGAGGAACGGCGCAAGGAACTCGTCAAGCACCTCCACAACCTCACCGAGGACCACCGCGTCGCCATCCGCAACATCCGCCGCGACGCCAACGACGCCGTCAAGCGTCTCCTCAAGGACAAGGCCATTAGCGAGGACCAGGACCGCAGGACCCACGACGACGTCCAGAAAATGACCGACGATCACATCAAGCAGCTCGGCGAGTTCTCCGAGGTCAAAGAGAAAGAGATCATGGAGATCTAGCGGGAAGATAGCGATCAGCCATCAGCGCACAGGCGCGCGGGACCGGGCGATCCGAGAGCCTCTGACTGCGCACGCGCCGAGGCTTCGTTGTGCGCTGTTAGTGGAGGCTATCAGCGCTCCCAATGGAGCCGTGACCGCAGGGAGCGGAGTCTGCACCTCGATCTTGGTGTTGCACTCTCTCAAGAATCATCATCGGCGAGGAGGCGTGCCTCCAAAGCTGATCGCTGATCGCTATCCCCCAATCCAGGAACCCTTCCCATCCCGCCGGTGTCTGTACCCCCGAGAACGGACGCCGGCCGGCTCGATTCGCTCTCGACATTGACACAAAGGCCCCGCCAACAGCGCGGGGCGAAGGAGAGTGCCATGTTCGAGCAATCGATGGTCGCCCGAAACGGCGGCGCCCGCAGGGTGGGCGCGGTCTTGATGTCTTCCGTCCTTCAGGTGCTGCTGATCCTGACCCTGATCGCGGTGCCGATCGTCTTCACCTCGGAGCTGCCCGGCGTTGTCCTCGCCGGCATCCTCCGTTCGCCGGGACCTCCGCCGGCCCCACCCCCGCGGCCGCCCGAGACAAGAGTGGCTGCACAGCCGTTGACGCCGCACCCTCTCGATCCGAGGATCTTCGAGCCGCGGGCGATACCGCAAGAGATCGCGCTGATCGTCGAGGAGGCGCCGCCGCAAGTGGACGCTGGGCCGTCGGTAGTCGGAGGCATCGGGCCGGCGGATGGCAGTGGGGTTAGCGTGATTGGATCGTTTGTCAGTCAGGTGCGGCAAGCGCTGCCGCCACCGCCGGTGCGGACGGAGCCCAAGCCGGCCGCGCAGCCGAAGCAGCAAGCCATCCAGCGCCTGCGGGTGGGAGGCGAAGTCGACCCGCCGGTCCTGCTCCGCAGGGTCGAGCCGCGCTACCCGCCGATTGCCGTCCAGACCCGAACGCAGGGCGTCGTGCGAATCGAGTGCATCATCGGCGCGGACGGCCGGGTGACGAACATGCAGGTGGTCGGCGGTCCGGCACTGCTGGTTCAGGCGGCGATGGACGCGGTCCGCCAATGGCGCTACCGTCCGACAATGCTCAACGGCGATCCGGTCGAGGTCGTCATGCGGATCGACGTCCGGTTCCAGTTGAGATGAGCGATCGGCGAGAGGGCGGTCAGATCTCAGCGCACAGCGCCCGGCGCAGGACCGGGCGATCGGAGAGCCACTGACAGCGCACGCGCCGAGACGCGTTGTGCGCTGTCAGTGAAGAGTTCTACCGGCCCGCTCGAAAGGCTGAAAGCCGGTCGCTGATGGCTTGTCCACCTATACGTAGATCTCGCCCTTGAGATACAGCACCGCCTGACCGGCGATCGTGACCCGCTCGCCGCGGTCCTCGCAGTGTAACTCGCCGCCGCGCGCCGAGACCTGCCGGGCCTCGAGCTGCGACTTCGATTGCCGCAGCGCCCAGAACGGAATCAGAGAGCAGTGCGCCGAGCCGGTGACCGGGTCTTCATCGATACCGTAGCCGGGAGCGAAGAAGCGTGAGACAAAGTCGACTTCATCCGCATCGGCGGGAGCGGTCACTATGATCGCCGGAGCCACCATGGCCAGGCTGCTCATGTTGGGGTTGATCTCGCGAACCTCGACTTCCGAACCGTAGACGGCCATCGGGTACTGCCCGGTGAGAAACTCGAGCGGCTCGCCGCCGAGTGACTCGGCCAGTCCCGCGGGCGGCTGCCACGGCGCGGGCGGACGGGACGGGAAGTCCATCTCGAGAAGGTCGCCCGAACGGCGGACGACTAACTGGCCGCTCCGGGTGTCGAACGTCACGTGATCGCGCCCCTTGTCGAGCAGGTTGAGGACCACCCATGCCGAAGCGAGCGTCGCGTGGCCGCAGAGGTCCACTTCGCGAACTGGTGTGAACCAGCGGAGATGGTATTGGGTCCCGTTCCTGACAAGGAATGCGGTTTCCGAAAGATTGTTCTCGACACCGATGGACTGGAGCGTCTCATCAGGCAGCCAGTCGTCAAGCGGACAAACGGCGGCCGGATTGCCCCCAAAGAGCCGCGAGGAGAAAGCATCAACTTGATAAATGGGGATGGCCATCTAGACAGTGTAGTAGATCAGCACATACGCCGGATGGTCCGCTAACGGGGATGCCGGAGTAGGGCGGATGATAGCCAGGGACTAAGTTCCGCCGCTTACGGCCTACTCGCGGTATCGGTATCCGGTAATGGAGATGGGCGCCCGGCTGTCGCGCGGACTCCGGGCGCCGTCGGGGTTAACGTCCGCCCCGGCCTCGACCGCCTCCGCTGCCGCGGCCCATACCCGAGGACTGGCCCCACGAACCGCTGCCCTGCTGGTTCGTGCTCCAGCCTCCGCGTCGGCTGCCCGTCCCGTCCATCGGGCCGGTCTGCTTGCCCGAACCGGCGCCATAGCCGGTGCCGTCCCGCGGACCGTTGCGCTTGCTGTCCACGTTGCCGGTGCCGTCACCGGGGCCGTTCTTGGAACGCTTGCCGTTGGCGGCCGCCCCTCCGTTGCCCTGGCCGGACTGGTTACCCTTGCCCTTCGCGGCCACCTGCCCATTACCCTGGCCGGACTGGTTGCCCTTCTGGGCCTGCTGTCCGCGCGGGCCGTCCTGCTGCACCTGGTCATGATAGACGCCGGAGCCGTCCCGGGCCTGGACCTGTGTCTGATCGGTGGTCGAACTCGGCGCCGTGTCCGTCTGCGCCAGAAGAGCGCCCGCCCCGAACAGCAGCGCCATGGTCGAAGTAACAACGAATGTTCTCGTCATCGGTGTTGTCTCCTTATGCCCCGACATGGCGCACGCCGGAAGCCAAAGGGTGGGCACGTATCCGCAACTCGTCTCATCCTGCTGAAAAGGCGACCCCGATGCCGGGCGCTGCACCCGTCCGGAACGCCGCGCGCCGGAAGCCCAGGTGCGCAAACCAGGAGAGGTGCAGTGGTGGTTGAGTGCAAGATGTGCGCAGCCGTCTCAGCGCAACCGCTTCGGAATCATCAGTATCGAAAATGGCCCGGAATGTGCAACTAATTGCTCAAGATTGGATCCTGTAACATTGAAGTTCACCCGAGAGAGTTGATGAGATCCTTCGCCGCGCTTCTTCTACCACTACTGATCATCCCCGGATGGGCGCAGGAGACGTTGACGCCGGATGCGGCCGTCCAACAGGCGCTGGCCGCGCATCCGCTGCTCGAGGCAGGCGCCCGGCAAATCGCCGCCGCGCAGGGAGAGCGCCGCCAGGCAGGCCTCGCGCCGAATCCGACGTTCACTTTTCAAGAGGAGAACATGCGGCCGATCCCGAAAGGGTCGACCTACTGGTCCTTCACCGATACATTTGCCTACGTACACCAGCCGATCGAGATGGGCGGCAAGCGACGGCAGCGTGTCGAGGTGGCGTCCGCGGAAGTGCAGCGGGCCGAGTTGCAGCTCGAGCTGCTGCGCAAACAGATCGCCGGGAACGTGCGCAGCGCCTACTGGAAGGCCGCCGGAGCACAGTGGGTCCATGAGCTTCTGCTCGAGAACGTCGCGAGCTTCGACGGGATCGTCCAGTATCACGAGGCCCGGGTACGGGAGGGCGCCATGGCCGAGGCAGATCTACTGCGGGTCAAGCTCGAGAGCGAGCGACTGAAGCTGGACGCCAATAACGCGAAGATCGAGGCCGACCGGGCGCTGATCGATCTGCTGCGCGAGATGGGGGTCTCGGAATACCCCGACAAGATGGTCCTGGAGCAGCCGCCGGCTCCGGGTGACCAGGTGCTTGCCGCCGACGCGGCGCGGGCGCTCGGGGATCGCACCGAAATGGCGCTGACGCGGCTCGACGTCGAACAGGCGCGAGCGGAACTCAACCTCGCGCAGGCGAACTCGCGTCCCGACGTGTCCGCGATAGCCGGCTACAAGCGAACCGCGGGCTACAACACATTCTTGGCCGGCTTCGCGGTGGACCTGCCACTGTGGAATCGAAATCAAGGGACGATTGCCGCCACCACCGCGCGCATCGACGCCGCCCGGGCGCAACTCGCCGCAACGGCGACCATGGTACGGGCCGAGGTGGCCGCGGCGGCCAGAAGTTACGATGTGCGGCGCCGGCAGATCGAGGAGTCGCTGGAGCCCATGCTCGAACAGGCGGACGAGGCAGCCAGGATCGCCGAGGGCGCTTACCGGGAGGGCGGCTGGGACCTGCTACGGCTGTTGGATGCCGAGCGGCTCCGGATCGAAACCCGGACGTTGTACTACCAGGCGCTGGCGCAGTATTGGCAAAGCCAGGCCGAGTTGGAGACCGCAATGGGAGTGTTGCCATGAAGATCCTGCAGACCGCAATCATGATGGCGCCGTTACTGGCGCTGCTCGGCTGCAGTGGAGAGACGGGAGCAAGCACGGCACCGCAAGCAGCGGCGACCGAGGCGCCGGCGGCCGTGAGGAATGCGAGCCACGTTGTCACCCTCGACGGTGCGGCGCAGCGCGACGTCGGCATCGTCGTGCGGGAAGTCGAGATGCAGTCCATGCCGGAGGCAGTGCAGGCCACCGGCCGCATCACGATCAACGAAGAGAGTACCTGGCGGGTCGGCGCCGTCACCGACGGCCGGATCGTCGAGATCGACGCCCGGATCGGTGACAGAGTCGAGCGCGGCCAGGTCCTCGCGCGGATGCACAGTCACGACATACACGAATCCCGGGCCGAGTTCCAGCGGGCGGTCTCCGATCTCGATCGCCTGAAGTCGCAGCTCACCTATGCGCAGAGCGTCCGCGACCGGACCCGGCGGCTCTATGACCTCAAGGCGGCGTCGCTGCAACAGGTGGAACAGTCCGAGGCGGAAGTCCGCAACGCCGAGACGGCCCTGCGCAACGGCGAGGTCGAGTTGGAGCGCGCCCGGAAGCACCTCGAGGAGTTCCTGGGAGTGCCGGCCGAGGCTCCGGAAAGCGATGCCAACGGAGCGGACACCGCCGACCTGATCCCCATCCTGGCGCCTGCGGCCGGCACGCTGCTCGAGCGCAATGTCACCAGCGGCACCATGGTGGGACCCACCGGCGATCTGTTCGTCATCACCGACCTGAGCACGCTCTGGATGATCGCCGAGGTCAGCGAGGAGAACCTGTCGAAGCTGCGTGTGGGAACTCCCGTCCACGTGGTGGTCCAGGCCTATCCGGATCGTACTTTCGACGGCCGCCTGGCCATGCTCGGCACCGAGCTCGACCCCACAACGCGAACCATCATGGCGCGGGTCGAGCTGCCGAACGGCCGTCGGCTTCTCAAGCCGGAGATGTATGGCACGGCCGAAATCGACGCGGGCGGGTCACGGCAGGCGATCTACATCCCGGAAACAGCCGTCCAGGAAATCAACGGGGAATCGGCGGTTTTCGTCCAGTCGGCGCCCAACGACTTCACGGCCCGTACGGTCTCGACCGTCTCGGGCGGCAATGGCAATGTCGAGGTGACGGACGGTTTGCAGCCCGGTGACCGGATCGCGGTCGAGGGTGGTTTCCTGCTCAAGTCCCAGTTGATGAAGTCATCGCTCTCCGAGGAATAGCGAAGAAGCCCCATGCTGAACCGAATCATCGACTTCCATCTGCGCCACCGCTGGTTCGTGGTGATCGGCCTGCTCGGGTTGATTGCGCTGGGTCTCCAATCCTTCTACCTGATTCCGATCGACGCCTTTCCGGATCTGACAAACAACCAGATCGTGGTGATTACCGAGTGTCCGGCGATGGCGCCGGCCGAAGTCGAGATGCTGGTGACCTTCCCCATCGAAACGGCATTGATGGGGCTGCCGAAGACGACCGAATATCTGGTCGGTGTCGAAGCTCGGCCTGTCGATGGTGACGCTCGTCTTCGAGGATTCCGTCGAGACTTATTTCGCGCGGCAGATCGTCAATGAACGCCTGCAGGAGGTCAAGGGCCGCATTCCCGCCGGGCTCGAGCCGACGCTCGGGCCGGTGGCGACGGCGTTCGGCGAGATCTACCAGTACACGCTCGAAGGCGACGGCTATTCGCCGATGGAACTCAAGACGATCCACGAGTGGCAGATCAAGAACCAGCTCCGCACGGTGGCCGGCCTGAACGAGGTCAATACCTGGGGCGGCGAGACGATGCAGTACCAGGTGGAGGTGGACCCGCGTCAAGCTGCGCCGCTACGGCCTGACGCTGCGGGACATCTACGAGCGGATCCAGCGAGAACAACTCCAACTTCGGCGGCGGCTTCATCGAGCACGGCGCCGAGCAGTACACCGTCCGCGGACTGGGCCGCACGCGAAGACATCGGCGACCTGGAGGAGATCGTGGTGCTCGCGCGCGCCGGCACGCCGGTCCTGTTGCGGGACGTCGCCAAGGTGCACGAGGGCCCCATGCCGCGGCAGGGCGCGGTGACCCGCGACGGCAAGGGCGAGACGGTCTCCGGCATGGCGATCATGCTGAAGGGCGAGAACGGCAAGCGGGTGATCGAGCGGGTGAAGGAGCGGCTGGCCTCGCTGAGCCTGCCCAAGGGAGTGCGCATCCTGCCGTTCTACGACCAGTCCTCCGTGATCGATGCGACGATCCACACGGTGCGTAAGAACCTCGTCGAGGGCGGTCGTGCTGGTGTTGCTGGTGCTGCTGCTGTTCCTCGGCAACGTCAGGGCGGCGCTGATCGTGGCCGCGGTGATTCCCCTGTCGATGCTGATCGGCTTCATTGGCATGCGGATCTTCGGCATCTCGGCGAACCTGATGAGCCTGGGCGCGATCGACTTCGGCATGATCGTCGACGGTGCGGTGGTGATGATGGAGAACTCGGTGCGCCACCTGCACATGAATGGCGATGCGCCGGATGATCCCCAGGAGCGCGTGCGGAAGGCAGCGCACGAGGTGGCCCGGCCCATCGCGTTCGGCGTGGCCATCATTATCGCCGTTTACCTGCCGATTCTCTTTCTCCAGGGCCTCGAGGGGCGCATGTTCCGGCCGATGGCGATCACAGTGGTGTCGGCGTTGCTCGGCGCGCTGGTGCTGGCGCTGACGGTGGTGCCAACGGCGGCCAGCCTGGCGCTGAGAGGCAAGGTCACCGAGCGCGGCGAAGCCTGGTTCGAGCGGCTTCGCGAGGCTTACATCCGTTTCCTGCGGCTGCTGCTGCGGTTCCGGATCGCGACGGTGCTCGTCTCGGTCGTGGTGCTGGTGGTGGCGCTCGGCTCGCTCGCCTTCATCGGCACGGAGTTCATGCCGCGGCTCGATGAGGGATCGATTCTGATCGAGACGCGCAAGCTGCCCGGCATCTCGCTCAGCGAGTCGGTCGAGATCAGCACCCGCGTCGAGAAGGTCGTGCTGGATTTCCCGGAGGTCAGCGGCGTGGTGACCAAGATCGGCCGTCCGGATCTCGCCACCGAGGCGATGGGTATCTACCAGGGCGACGTCTACGTGTTGCTGCACCCCTACAAGGAGTGGAAGCGATTCCACACCAAAGGGGCGCTGATCGATGCGCTGGCTGAGCGCCTCGCCGACGTGCCGGGCGTGGCCGTCAACTTCACGCAGCCGATGGCGATGCGGTTGGACGAAGTGGTCTCCGGCGTCAAGGCCGACGTCGCGCTGAAGATCTTCGGCGAGGATTCGCAGGTGCTCGAACGGCTGGCCGAGCGGGCCCTGCGGGTGATCAGCAGCGTGCCAGGCGCGGCCGATCCGCAGATGGAGATCATCTCCGGCGTGGCCGAGCTGCGCGTCGCGGTGGATCGTCCGGCGCTCGCGCGCTACGGCCTCAACGTCTCCGATGTCCAGGAGACCATCGACTCCGTGATCGGCGGCATCAAGGTGTCGGAGATGGTCGAGGGCCAGCGGCGATTCGATATCGTCCTGCGGCTGCCCGCCTCGTACCGGAGCGATGTCGACGCGATCCGCGGCCTGCTGATCCCGGCGCCCGGCGGGGAGCAGGTTCGTCTGGGACAGGTGGCCGAGGTGAGCGTGTCGCGCGGTCCGGAGGTGATCACGCGCGAGGAGGGCCAGCGCCGTATTATCGTCCAGGCCAACGTCCGCGGGCGCGACCTCGGCAGCTTCGTGGCCGACGCGCAGGAGGCGATCGGCGCCGGACTCGAGATTCCGCCGGGGTACACGATCGACTGGGGCGGCCAGTTCGAAAACCAGCAGCGGGCCATGCAGCGGTTGATCGTCGTGATTCCGCTGTCGGTGCTGATCATCTTCGGCCTGTTGTTTGCAACCTTCGATTCGGTCCGCCACGCGCTGCTGATCCTGCTGAACATTCCGTTCGCGATGGTGGGCGGAATTGCCGCGCTGTGGATCCGGGGGCTGAACCTGAACCTGTCCGGGTCGATCGGCTTCATCGCGCTGTTCGGCGTGGCGGTGCTGAACGGCATCGTGTTGGTCAGTTCGATCAACCGCATGCGCGCCGATGGGCTGTCGTGCGATCGGGCGATCCTCGAAGGTGCGGCCATCCGGCTGCGACCGGTGCTGATGACGGCGCTGGTGGCGAGCCTCGGCTTCATTCCGATGGCTCTGGCCACGACAACGGGCGCCGAGGTCCAGCGACCGCTCGCGACAGTAGTGATCGGCGGGCTAGTAACTTCGACGGGACTGACGCTGTTCCTGCTGCCGCTGCTCTATCCGTGGTTCTGTGACAAGGAAGGGCCGGAGGTGGCACCGGAGGGGTAACCGGCCGATTTACAGGGCGAGTGTTGCGCGCAAGGCTGCGTCAACCTCTCTCATCCCGGGAAACGCGCCGATGACGCGAGTCCGGGAACAAGACCAGGACGACGTCACCGCGACGGTAAGTCATCATAGGCCGCCATCCCGGGCCGATCCCAGTCCTCGGCGAACGAAGTCAACCTGCGCCGCAGATCGACGGACCTCGGGTCCCGCACCAATGTAACGATGACTCACGAGCCCTCAACGTCAGCGAGTGGTTCGAGCAACTCGACTTTACCGTCTCGGTAGATCCCCTCGACTGATTGGACCATGTACCTTGGTATCCCGGGATTTGCGGGGCTCCGTCCAGATGCCAGGCGGGCACGGGTGTGCCCCGGTTCCCGGCGGACTGCTCGATGATCCTACTCTTCCGGCTCTACGTCCAGGGTCCGGCCCAGCTTGAACTTCGGTGGTTTGCGGGCGGCGATCAGGTCCTTCTGCTCGAGCAGGGCGCTCACCAGGATTGGCATGGCGATGGTCGAGTCGCAGTGGCAGGAGACCATGTGGGCCTCGGTATGGATCTTGCCCCAGCTTTGGGCTTCCTCGAAGGTGCAGCCGGAGAGGCCGCCCCAGTGCGGGGCGTCGGTCACGCACTGGATCGCGTATTTGTGACCATGAACGCCGAAGTCGGCGATCATGCCGGTGACCTCGGTCTGCTGGATGAAGTTCTTCGGCGTTCCGCCGCCGAAGTAGACGACGCCGGTGTTGGGGCGGACCTTGGTCAGATAGCTCGTCTCAATGACGTCGCCGATCACGTCGAACATCAGCGCGTTGCCGCCAAGGTGGCGGTCACAGGCGATGCCGATGCCGATCGAGCTGTCGGCGACGGCCGGGCAATAGAGCGGAATCCCGGCCTTGGCGGCCGCCGTGACGATCCCGTCCTCAGCGGATTCCTCGGCCAGTTGCCGGCCGAGCAAATAGAGGAACTCGCGCGTCGTGTAGGGCCGCGACTGATCGAGCGTGCCGGCAAAGCGGCCGATCCAGAAGTCGTGCTGGCGGAAGACCTCCTCGTCGGCGAGCACATCGTACATGCGGTCCACCATCTGCTCGGCGAGCTCGACATCGTCCAAGTTCGGTGAGCCCTGGTAGTGCTTGTGGCCGAACGATTCATGGATGTCGTGGAAGAAATTGGCGCCGGTTGAGACCAGGCAGTCGATGAGCCGGTTCTCGATCAGGCGCACAACCAGCCGCCGCATGCCGGCCGGGACCATGGCCCCGGACATGCCCATCATGATGAGGCAGTCGTCACCCAGCATCCTCTTCCAGACATCGAAAGCCAGGCCGAGCTGCTTGCCCTGGAAGCCGGTATCCTGCATCCGGGTGAGGATCTCCGAGGCGGTGGTGGCGCCCACGGGATCGAAAGGTTTGGTGGGTCGGGACAGAATCGGTTTCTTGGCGGGAGCACTCTTATCCGGCATGTATTTCCTCTGGAATCCTGACGGGAACCTACTGGAGGCGGGCCTTGTTCTTCTCGCTCAGCAAGAGTTCATCAAAAATGGCGAGCACCTGCTTGCGGTAGTAGTAGACGCGCCTGAGGTTCTCGCGAAAACCCTGGTCATAGCGCCTGGGGCGGAGCCACTTCTCGAGCGTGGCCTTGGGCACGTCGATGTCCCGGCGCAGCTTCTCGGCGGAGTGACCGCGCAGGAATAGCCCGTAAAACATCGCGGCCTCTTTCCGCAACGCATTGGGATCGATTTCGTCTTGCCCGATCATGCGTTCTTCCCCAGGAAGTCCCCAACGAAAATGTCAGTATAAACGCCGCCCGCCGTGACGATCAAGTGCCAATGACGGCCAAGAATCCTTATCGGATGCCGGAAGCGGCGCCAGTAGGAGATGCCTCTACCAAAAGACGCTCTGAAACCTAGTCGGGTTCCCCCATCGCGCGGCGCCGCAGCCGGGCCCACGGGCGGAAGGCGGCTGGACTCTCGAGCCAGATCCGCATCCACTCGACCATCTCGAGCTTCTCATCGCGCCTGGCCGGCGCGGTGGCCCGGCGGGCGGCCCATTGCGCATGCGCCTTGGCCTCGAGGACAAGATCACGGCAGGCCCGGCTCCGATCGCGCTCACCGGCGTCCCGGGCGGCGGTGTAGGCGGCTTCAAGGGCCAGTAGCGTCCGCTTGAGAGCGGTAAACGACTCCTGCCGGACACCCTCGACCAAGGGCGCGAGCGGGTGGCCGGACTCGCGCAGCAGCCGGCGGAGATAGCCCGGTGAGGAGCCGGCGAAGCGCTCGCGAATGGCGGCCCATTCGCGCTCGCCGATCTCGGCCGTCGCGAGGCTCGCGAGGTACTCCCTCAGCTCAGTTTTGACGCTGCTGGCGGTTCCCACGGCGATATCGGGCGACGGCGCGGTTGTGCGCCGCCAGGGTCTCGGAAAACTCATGTGCGCCCGAGCCGTCGGGCCGGGCAACAAAGAACAGGTATTTGGTCGTGGCCGGCTCGATGGCCGCCGCGAGCGCGGCCAGTCCGGGATTCGCAATCGGACCGGGGGGGAGTCCGGAATGCTGGTAGGTGTTGTAGGGATTCGTGCTGGCGAGGTCGGAGCGATTTATGACGCCGTCGTAGCGGTCCTCGACGATCGCGGCATAGATGACCGTGGGGTCGCACGCGAGCGGGATGCCGCGGGACAGGCGGTTTTGGAAGACGCTCGCCACGAGCGGCCGTTCGTCGGGAACGCCGGTCTCCTTCTCGACCAGCGAGGCCAAGGTGACCGTCTCGTGGACGTCCGCCGTAGTGTGCAATCCGGACCAGACGCGGCGGAACTGGGCCACCATCATGCGGCAGATGCCGGAGGCACTGGTGTCCCGCGGCACGCGGTAGGTCGACGGGAAGAGGTAGCCCTCCAGGGTGACGGCTTTCGGCGCGAGATCGGCGACCGGCGCCGGGTCCCGGACGACCGCGAGCACGTCCTCCTCGAGAATCCAGTCGAGCCGGGAGACGATGCGAGCGACGTCGAAGATGTTGGAGCCTTCCGGCACGGTGATCGAGTAGTAGTAGACATCGCCGTGCTCGATCCGGTCGAAGACGCGCCACGGGGACGCGGGACTGGTGAAGCGATACTCGCCGGCCTGCAGGATCGCCTGCGGACGCAACGCCCGTACGGCCAGAAAGAGCGATTCATGCCGGATAACGCCGCCGCGGGCGAGCATGCGGGCGATGTCAGTGCTGCGCGAGCCGCGCGGGATCTGGAGGAATCGCTCGCCGGAGAAGGCCGCATAGGGCTCACGGACCAACCAGGCAAGCGTGGCACTGCCGGCAACGACGAGGATGGCGGCCACCGCCAGGAGCCGCGTCAGTTTTCCGCGGTGGGGTCTGTTTGTTGCGTCGTCCGCCATTCCAGGTAGCTTTGCAGGATGATCACGGCGGCCAGCCGGTCCACCGCCTGACCCCGTTTCTGCCGGCTGATGCCGCTTTCCTTGAGGATTCGTTCGGCCTCGACGGTCGTCAGGCGCTCGTCCCAGAAGTCGACCGGGAGGCCGGTTTTCCCGGCCAGCCGCGCGGCGAATTCGCGGGCGTTGTCGGACTGCTCGCCGCGCACGCCGCTCATGTGGATCGGGTCCCCGACGACGATTCGGACTACGCCGAGCCGGGTGGCCAGATCGGCCAGGTGACGGAAGTCGTCGCGGATCGTAGTGCGACGCAGCGTTTCGAGGCCTTGCGCGGTGATGCCGAGCTCGTCGCTGACGGCCAGGCCAATGCGGCGCTTGCCATAGTCGAGCGCCAGCACACGCCCGCTCTCAATCGGCTGGTCCATGGGATGAAAGGGAACGACTATCGACCTTACTATCACCATTATAGGCGCCTCATGCTAGAGTAGCCATAAGCGAGCCGCCGCCCGCTCACCGGATTGGCGAGCTCGGTGAGGCTACCAGACCGAAGTTCGCAAACTCGTGTCATCACTGGCGCAAACTCCCCAACCGCAAAACCGTCGGAGCCTGAGCCTGACTGTGGTCGCGCTCGGCGTGGCCGTGGCTTTGCTCTACTATGGACGACTGTTCTTCATCACGCTGGTCATCTCGGCGACGATTGCATTTCTGCTCGAGCCGTTTGTCGGACTGCTCGTGAAACTGCGCCTGCCGCGGCCCGTGGCGAGCTTCCTGGTGTGCTCGGTGGGCCTGTTGCTCATCTATTTTGCCGGACTGGGCGCGTACACGCAGGCCGAGATCCTGGTGGAGGATCTGCCCAACTATAGCGAGCGCATCTCGGTGTTGGTCAACAGTGTGACCGGGCGGCTCGAGGGCTTCGAGCAGCGGATGTACGAGCTGGTGGTCCCGGAGCAGTTGCGGGATACGGCACTGGCGGAGCCGGCGCCGGAGAACGAGCCCCCGACGCTGCGGCGGCGTTCGGCGGAACTGCCCGCCGCGCTCGATCCGAACGTCCCCGAAGTGCGGATTCGGACGGAGAGGACGCCCGTCATCACCCACCTGCTGAACGCGGTCGGGGCCTTCTATGAAGTCGCGCTGATGGCCTCTTTCGTGCCGTTCGTGGTCTATTTCACCCTCAGTTGGAAGGACCATTTCCGCCGCAGCTACCTGCATCTATTCGAGGGTCAGGACCGCTATGTCGCCAGCCGCAGTTGGGAAGGCATCGCCGAGATGGCGCGCGCCTACGTGGTGGGGAATTTCGTGCTGGGCGTCCTGTTATCGGTGGTCTCTACGCTGTTCTTTGTGTTGATGCGACTGCCGTTCGCATTGCTCGTCGGTCCGCTGAGCGGTTTTTTGAGCCTGGTTCCGTATATCGGACTGCCGCTGTCGATCGTCCCGCCGATGTTCGTGGCGCTGGCGGTCTACGACGGGCTCACGCCGTACCTGGTAATCGCCGCGGTGATCGGGTTCCTGCACCTGCTGGCGCTGAATCTGCTCTATCCGAAAGTAGTGGGATCGCGCGTCCACTTGAATCCAGTGGTGGTGACGATCGCGCTGATGATCTTCGGCCTGCTGTGGGGCGCGATGGGGCTGGTGCTGGCGATTCCGGTGGCGGCGGGAATCAAAGCCGTGTGCGACAACGTGCCGAGTCTGCAGGCGTATGGGCGGCTGTTGGGGGATTAGCGGTCAGCAATCAGCTTCTCGAGGACCGCTCTTGAGCTGATTGCTGAATGCGAAGTGCTGATCGCCCTCTCTCCCCGTCCTAGACTGGAAGGAAGCATATGCTGGAGACGTCGCTCTCATGACCAAGAACATTCTAAAGATGGCCGGTATCGGGCTGGCGCTTTTGGGGGTCGTCGTCGCGGTGATCTTTTTCGCCAACCGCGGCTCACAGATTCGTTTGGACGGCTCGATCCAGCAGGTTCGGGTGCAGGCCATGTCCCCCAACAGTTGCGTGGTCATCGTCGACTTCCGCTTCATCAACCCGGCCGACTATCCCTTCGTCGTGCGCGATGCCACCCTGCACCTCAAGGTCGACGATGAACCGCCAGTCAAGGGCGCGCCGGTCTCCGTCAACAGCGCCAAACAGGTGTTCGACTATTATTCGAAGGTCAATCCCGATCTGGGGGTGCAGTACAACGAGATGTTTCGCGCCCGCGACCGCGTCGAACCGAACGAATCGCTGGACCGGATGCTCATGGCGCGATTCGACATTCCGGCGTCAGAGGCCGAGGCGCGCACCGGACTGACGGTCCGCATCGAGGAGGTCGACGGGGCCGTTACCGAGATCCACGAGGAGCGCCAAGCGGAGTAGTGCCCCGACGCATCGAATCCCTCTCGCTTCGCGGACCCGCCGGACGCCTGGAGGCACTGCTCGAGGAACCGGAGGACGGCCGCCCCACCGACGCTGCCGTCGTCTGCCATCCCCATCCCAAGTACGGCGGGACGATGCGCAACAAAGTGGTCCACCGGCTGGCCCGGGGACTGCGAACGGCGGGTTCGATCGTGCTTCGGTTCAACTTCCGCGGCGTTCACCTCAGCGAGGGCGCCTACGATCACGGCCGCGGCGAGGTGGAAGACGCCCGGGCGGCGCTCGAGTGGCTACGGGAGCGCTATCCCGAGTTGCCGTTCACGCTGGCCGGCTTCTCGTTCGGGGCAACGGTGGCACTGCGGCTCGGGTGCGATTACGAGGATGCCTCACGGATCGTCGCGGTCGGCTTTCCGGTGGAGTGGGGGGAGCGGATCCCCGCCGGCTGCCGCGTGCGGCGCTATTTCATCCAGAGCACCGGTGACGAGTACTCGCCGCGGGACAAGATGCAGGAGTGGTTCGACGGGCTCGAAGGCCCGAAGCGAATCCTCTGGGTCGCCGCGGCGGACCACTTCTTCCGCGACGCGCTCGATCTGTTCGAGGAGACGATCTCGCGACTCTGAGCCGGTCGCCTCGGCGGTGGCGGCTCGTCGGTCCAGGCTGCGCCGAACCTTTGGTGGTTTTTCTATTGAGGGCAAAGGACTGGCCGAGGAGGGCCGAACGGCGCTCAGAAAGACTGGAGGGAAGGACAACTCACAAAACGAAAACGGGCGCGGCATCACACCGCGCCCGCCTCGTCTGTTGTGCGAAAAGAACGAGTTAGGATCCAGTGCCCGCGGCGCCGGCCATGGCCGAATCGATCTTGCTGAAGACGGTCGAGATGCTCCCCGACACGCTCGGCATGATGGCGCCGGCTGCCACGGCGACGAAACCAGCCATCAGGGCGTACTCAATGAGGTCCTGACCTCTGGTATCGTGCCAAATACGAAGTTTCAAAAGAAGGTTCTTCATGTTTCTCTTTTCTCCTCTCCCTGCAACTTGGGGTTTCTGCAATTGCTGACTCGAAAGTATCATTTCGGAGCCGGTGGAAGAAATCAGCCGAAGTACCTATTCGACGTTTTGAATTATCCTACCGTTAAAAGTCTGCCTAGGAAGTTGGTACCGCATACCGTCGGAATACTCGGACAAAAGCCTCCTATGAATCAGATCGACCTGTTTGGTGAAGATTTGAAACTTACAGGGAACATCAAGTAGTGACTCTGATGACCGGCAGTTCCGCGCGCTACCTGCCGTGTCGAGCCGGAACCAAGGCCGTCCACAGGCTGCGTTCGTCAGGTAAATGCGCCACAGCGACTCGGCAAATGGGGACAAAGTGAGCGGTCGGCGTATTCCAAGTGGCTTCTAAGGTGGGAATAGTCGCGGGTGGCGGGAAGCCCGCCGCGCCACCCGCGGTTCTCTCTTCGCTGCAGTAATTAACGTCTCAGCAGTTGTCTATCGGCCGCGACTTAGAAAGACTGATCGAACGGAGGATGTTTCGTCGTCTCTTGTGTATCGTTTGTCACGGCTGTCTTTTCGTTAATCGGCGGACGGGAAAAGCGACTTTAGGGGAGGGGTCGTTTTTTGGTACCAGACGGATGGAAGTACCAGCCCGGCCGCGCCGGCAGTCCGCCCGGCGCCCCCGTTCCATGGCGCGGGGCTCCGGATCAGGACAGCACGCCGGTGCGTTTGGCGGCGCCGCGGAGGATGTCGAGGGCGCGGTCGAGCTGTTCGCGGGTGTGAGTCGCCGTTACGATCGTCCGGACGCGCGCCTTGCCTCGCGGCACGGTCGGAAACCCGATGCCCGTGGCCAGCACGCCGTCCTCGAACAGAGCGTTCGAAAAGGCGTAGGCGGCGGACGCCTCGCCCACCAGGATCGGCGTGATCGGCGTCTCGCTGGCACCGGTGTCAAATCCCTCGGCGGTCAGGTTCTCCTTGAAATACTTCGTGTTGGCCCAGAGCTGCTCAACCCGTTCGGGCTCGTTTTCGAGCAGGTCGAAGGCGGCGATCGAGGCGGCGGCCACGGCCGGCGGATGAGAGGTCGAGAAGAGAATAGGCCGACCGCGGCGGAACAGGAAGTCAATCAGGTCGCGGCTGCCGCAGACATAGCCGCCGAGGACGCCGACCGCCTTGGACAGGGTCCCGACCTGGATGTGCACGCGCCCGTGCTGGCCGAAGTGGTCCACGGTGCCGCGTCCGTTGCGGCCCAGGACACCGGAGGCATGTGCATCGTCGATCATCATGATGGCGCCGTGTCGTTCGGCGGCGGCGGTGAGATCAGGCAGCGGCGCGATATCGCCGTCCATCGAGAAGACACCGTCTGTAATCAGCAACTTACGCCCACCAGCGGCGGCGAGCTCGGCCAAAATGCCGTCGGCCGCGGCGGCGTCCCGGTGCGGAAAGACCCGGATCTTCGCCTTAGAGAGGCGGCAGCCATCGATGATCGAGGCGTGGTTGAGCTCATCGGAGACGATGAAGTCGTCCGGACCCAGGATCGCCGAAACCGTCCCGGAGTTGGCGGTGAATCCGGACTGGAAGACCGCGCAGGCCTCGGTCCCCTTGAATCGCGCGATGCGGCGCTCGAGCTCGACGTGCAGATCCATCGTGCCCGAGATCGTCCGGACCGCGCCGGAGCCGACCCCGTAGGTGCGCGTCGCCTCGATGGCCGCCTCGACGAGCTTCGGGTGATTGGCCAGGCCGAGGTAATTGTTCGACGCCAGGTTGATCACCTGCTTGCCATCGAACCGGCACACCGGCTCGCACGCCGATTCAAGCTGACGGAACCGCTGGAACGTGCCAGCCTCGCGCCAGGCCGCGAGCTGGTCGCCAAGGAAGGAGAGCGGATTGTTGGTCATCACCGAACGGGACCTCCCGAACGCTCTCACTATACCCGACTTGGCGGTGGCCGCCGACAGCGCAGTATGCGAGAGTGGGACCGTGACGGTGCTCCGCCGCTATCTGCTCATACAGTCCCCGGGATGGGTGCTGGCGGCAATCATCCTCTACGGGCTGCATCGCTGGCTGGCGCTGCCGGTGTGGCTGGCGGCGGTCCTGCTGGCGGCCGAGGTCATCAAGGACCTGGTGCTGTTTCCCCATTTGCGGCGTGCCTATGAGGGCGATGACCGCTCTGTGACCGATCGGCTGGTGGGCGAGACCGCAACGGCCCATGAAGCGATTGCGCCGGAGGGCTACGTGTGGATCCGCGGGGAGCTGTGGCGCGCCCGGCTGGCTCCCGGCGAGGCGCCGATCGAGGTGGGCTCCAAGGTTCGGATCACCCACGCGGCCGGTTTGGAGGTGGAGGTGGCGCGGCCGGCGGAGGAGCGGTCCGGTGCCTGGCCGGCGCGGCTTGACGGCGGTGGCGCGGCGAATTAGTCTCAGTCTAGGAGAGGCACATGGAACCCGATCAAGCGACGTTCTACTTACACGCGCTGTTGCCGCAGGTGGAGGGCGAGTGGAAGACGACCCGGAAGGTCATCCTCGCGATTCCGGAGGGAGCCGGCGGCTACCGGCCCGACCCGAAATCGCATACGGCGGATGATCTGGCGTGGCACCTAGCGGCCTCCCAGGTCTGGTTTCTGGAAGGGGTGCTGGCCGGCGAATTCTCCATGGGCGACAAGGAGAAGCCGGACGAGGCGGCCATGCCGGCCGGGATCGTGAACTGGTATGAGCGCACGGCCCCGCCGTTGATCGAGAAGGTCAGGGTCCTGACCGGCGAGGAGTTGGCCACGCCGATGAGCTTCTTCGGCCTGTTCAACCACCCGCGGGTGGTGTACCTGAACTTTCTGCTGCTGCATGCGGTCCACCATCGGGGCCAGCTCTCGACCTATCTGCGGCCAATGGGTGGCAAGGTCCCGTCGATCTACGGGGGGAGTGCCGACGAGCCGTTCGAAGCGCCGGAAGGCCAGTAAGTGTACGGGCTGGAGGAGGCCGGTGGGAAACTCCGCTTTCTGTGGTCGCGGCTCACCGGATCGCGGTTCGCAGCGGTGTCAACGCACTGAGTCGCGTGGCTCTACCGCGCCCGGCGGCGGTAGTCCTCGGCGCCGCGGGTCGAGATCATCTGGCATACCTCCGACAGGCGTGAGCGGGCGCGGGTGCCGATGCGCTCTTCCAGGTAATAGCGGCTTTGCGTTTCTCCGGCCGCGCCGCCCGGCAGGGGCGAGTCGCCGGCGTCGATGTCGCGCAGGTTGGTGGTGGCGATGATCGGTTTGTTGTGGTTGGTACGGTGGGTGATGATCGACGTGACGGTATCCTCCACCCATTCGCTGATGCGGTGGGCGCCGAGGTCGTCGAGTACGAGCAGTTCGCAGTCGAGGGCCACGCCGTAGGCTTCACGGTCGCCGGTGCCGGACGTGGTCTTGTCGTAGCCGCGCTGGATGCGGTCGAGCAGGTCCTGGTAGAGGAAGAAGATCCCCTCGTGGCCCTTGGCGATGAGAGCTCGGAGAACGGCAACGGCGAGGTGGGTTTTGCCGGTGCCGGAGTCGCCGATGAAGAGCAGGCCCGGGCGCTTATTGCCAAACGGGAAGTTGCGGGCATAGGCGCGGGCGGCGGTGATGGCGGCGGCGAGCTTGCGAGCCGTGACGGGATTGGTCGAGCGGATCGCGAAGTTGTCGAAGGAGGCCTCCCGGTAAAGCGGCGGGATCCCGGCCCGGTCCTCCAGCCGCGCGGCCCGGCCGGTGAAGGCGCACTCGCAGCGTTCCACCGCCGAGAGGCCGTTCCGTTCCACCGTTTTCCAGCCCGTGCCACCGCAATGCGGACACTCCACTGCTTCGGCCATCGAACTCCATTATGCGGCAGAAGAGGTGGAACGCATCCGGTTGCATGATAGAGTGAAACTGTCGGGCCATCGACGGGCCCGGCATATCGGGCGGACTCGAGACTCCGGGAGGAGCTCGCCCGCAAAAGGTAAGCCCGATCGCGTGCTGGCTTGATTCAGGCGCACGTGAGATGGGTCTTTTGAGGGGCCAGGAACCCAGACATGCCTGATAGCATCAAGCAATCGCTCAAACAGCGTGGTATCCGATTAACCCGCCAGCGGCAGATTCTCCTCGACCTCATTGACGGCTCCGGCCAGCACCTTGACGCCGAGCACCTCTATAACCTGGCGCGCAAGCGCGATCCGAAGTTGAACCGGGTCACCGTCTACCGCACACTGAAACTGCTCAAGGAGAGCGGGCTGGTGGACGAGCTCGACCTCATGCACTACGACGGCGACCAGCACTACTACGAGACCCGCCGCAAGCAGGAGCACGCGCACGTGGTCTGCCTGCACTGCGGCAAGGTCGAGGAGTTTTTCGGTGAGCCGCTGCAGAAGATCCGCCGGCAGGTGGAGAGCACCCTCGGCTACGAGGTGGCGATCGCCCGGACGGAGATCGGCGGGTATTGCCCGAACTGCCAGGTGCTGCGCAAGCGCGAGATGGAAGAGGCCTCGGGCCACCACTCCGGCAAAGGCCGGGAACCGAGCGGCGCCGAGAAGCCATGAGCGCCTCCGGAGGCTTGGCTGGCGCGCCCCGCCCGGCGACGCTGACGGTGACCGATCCGTCCGGCAACAGCCGGAACCTCCCGCTCGAGAACCTGCCCTTCACCATCGGTCGCCATGCCGACAACGACGTCGTGATTCGCGACAGCCGCGCCTCCCGGTACCATGCCCGGATCACGGCTGACGGAGCCGATTACCGCCTCGAGGACCTCGGCTCCACACATGGGACGCTGGTGAACGGCGAGCGCGTCGAGTCACGTCAACTGGCCGACGGCGATGTGATCAGCTTCGGGTTTCAGGATTCCTACCAGATCACGTTCCAGGTTTCACAGGACGACATTAGCCGGCTGCTCGGACAGCTCCCCTCGGTCGATGCCGGCGACGAACGTGGTCTGGGGCTTACGAAGCTGCGGGCCGTAATCGAAGTGGCGCGCGCGCTGCGTAGCTCGCTGTCCATCGAATCGGTGCTCGATGCGGTAGTCGATGCGGCGCTGACCGTAACCGGTGCCCAGCGCGGCTTCCTGCTACTGCAGGAGAGCGACGACCTGGGGATCCGCGTCGCCCGCGACTGCCAGGGACGGCGCCTGCCGAAGAACGATCTCACGGTGCCGACGCGGCTGATCAATCGCGCGCTGCACCACCGCAAAGATCTCCTCAGCATGAACTTCGATCCGGCCGCCGAGCAGGGGCTCCAGCCGGACATGTCGGTGGCGAACCTGGAACTCCGCAGCGTCGTCTGCGTCCCCCTCGTCAAGGTCCGGACCACGGCGCTGCAGGAGACCATCCACGCGTCGCTCAACGAGACGCTTGGCCTGCTCTATCTCGATTCCCGCCAGGACGTGGCCGATCTTTCGAGCGGCAACCGTGAGCTACTGCAGACGCTGGCGATTGAAGCCTCCACCGTGCTCGAGAATGCGCGGCTGCTCGATGAGGAGCGCGCGAAGCAGAAGCTCGAGGAAGAGCTGCGCGTGGCCCGCGAGATCCAGCAAAGCCTGCTGCCGAAGCACCTGCCCACGGACGGGTGGTTTCGCGCCGCCGGATCGAGTATCGCCTCCCGGCAGGTGGGCGGCGATTACTTCGACGCCATCCGCATTCGCGAGGAGTGCTGGGCGACGGTGGTGGCCGACGTCTGCGGCAAGGGGGTCAGCTCGGCGCTGCTCGCCTCGCTGATCCAGGGCGCGTTCCTGCGCGGCGCGGAGTCCGAGGACCAGATCCGCGCCATGCTCGAGCGCATGAACCTGTTTCTGATCGAGCGCACCGAGGGCGAGAAGTACGCCACGCTGTTCTATTCGGTGCTTTCCGCCGACGGCCTTCTTCGCTGGGCGAACGCCGCCCACTGCTCGCCGGTGCTCGTCCACGCCGGCGGCAAGCTCGAGCGCCTCCAACCCTCGGGGATGCCCGTGGGGATGCTTGAAGCGGCCACCTACGGGGTCGAGACGACGCAACTCGCCGACGGCGACAAGCTCATCATCTATAGCGACGGCTTTCCCGAGGCCCGGAATGCGGCCGGCGAGTTCTTCGAGGAGAAACGGCTGCTCGATCTGATCCGCGAGCACGAGGCGCTCGATTGTACGGAGCTCCAACAAACGCTGCTCGCTGCACTGCGCGAATTCACCGGCGATGCCGAGCAGAGCGACGACATCACGATGTTGGTGGTGGAATACGGGCGGTGAGTTCGGGGGGCCGGAGACCACCCGCCGTTATGACTGACGGCGCTCCAAATCCGGCCACTCGCTCCACATCGTCACGAGCGCGCCGGGGCAGGTGAGGATTGGACCCATGAGCGAGACAATACCGCTGGTGATCGTCAGTGAGCTGTTCGATTACTACTACTGGGCGCGCGACCGGCAGCTTCAGGCTTGCCAGACCATAACCGAAGAGCAGTTCCTGCGCGAGGTGGGGGGGAGTTTCCCGTCGCTGCAAAGCACGTTCGCGCACATGATCGGCGTCGAGCGGGTGTGGCTGGCGCGATGGCGCGGGAAGACACCTCCACCGTTGCCGCCGCCGGGGGAGTTCCCTTCCCTGACCGCGGTGGCGGAAGCGTGGCGCGCAGCGGAAGGCAAAATGCGCGAATTCCTCGCCGGGTTGAGCGAAGAGGCGATCGGACGCGAAGTGACCTGCGTCACCACGCGCGGCGAGACGTGGAGCTATCCGCTGTGGCGGATGATCTATCACTTCCTGAACCACC
The DNA here is from genome assembly GCA_963809945.1 of Bryobacterales bacterium. Taxonomy (GTDB): domain Bacteria; phylum Acidobacteriota; class Terriglobia; order Bryobacterales; family Bryobacteraceae; genus CAWELS01. Next base: position 23,537 of record CAWELS010000053.1, read on the forward strand.
AGAGCTTCCATCGCGGCCAAGTGACCAATCTGCTCCGTCAGGTGGGCGCCGTGCCGCTGCCGGTGGATTTCCTCAAGGGGCACTCGATGGGGTTCCAGCTCTGAGGTTCCGCGCCGCGCCAGGCCTGTTCACTGTGTCGTGGGGCGGGTCCCCGGACCCGCGGCCGACGTTCTCGTCGGGCTCCCTCCGGGCATCGGAGAGCCGGACCGGGTGGTCCGGCGCGGTCGTAGACGACCGCCTTACCGTGGCATTCAGGCTCACTGGCTCGCTCCGGCTACACTGGATAGACAAGTCTCTCGGGACTTTCCTTCATGCCGGACCTTTCCGCTTGGCAATGGGCAATCGGTGCGCTGTGCGCCTTCTCGGTTGGCGTGGCGAAGACTGGTTTGCCCGGTGCGGCGACCTTCGTGGTCCCGACCCTGGTGCTCATGGTCGGCGATGCACGTTATGCCGCCGGCTGGCTGCTGCCGCTGCTGTGCGTGGGCGATTCATTCGCGGTCCTCTACTGGCGCCGGCATGCCCACGTGAAGAGGCTCGCGCGGCTGGTGCCCTGGGTGGTTGTGGGGATGGGCATCGGGGCGGTCGCGCTGTTCCTGCCGGAAGGCATCCTGCGGAAGATGGTGGCCGTGATCATCCTCGCGATGCTGGCCCTTTATCTGCGCGGACGCCTACGCCCCGAGACGATGACGGGCACCACGCACGCCTCGCCCTACGGCATCGCCGCCGGTTTTGCGACCACCGTGGCCAACGCCGCCGGCCCAGCCACGTACCTCTATCTGCTCAGCATGCGATTGCCGAAGCACGAGTTCATCGGCACCGGCGCCTGGTTCTTCTTTGTCATCAACCTATCAAAGATCCCGATCTACCAGTGGCACGGTCTGTTCACGAGGCAGTCGCTGGGCTTTGACGCCGCCATGTTCCCGGTGACGATCATGGGCGCGGTCACGGGCCGATGGCTGTTCGAGCACATTCCGCAGAAGCTGTTCGAACGCATCGTGGTGGTAGTCACGCTGGTGGCGACCCTGGCGTTGCTGCGGTAAGGATCACCGACTTACCGCCAGCGGCCCAGCACCCACGTCACCAAGTCGTCGCGATTGCGTCAGGCTCCCTCCGATTGGTACGCTCCCGTCATGCGTACTCTTGCGGCCACAGTCTCGGCCACGGTCCTGTTCGTACTGGTTTCCTGCACACCCAAAATGCCGCCGGAGCCGGTTTCCGTCGACATGCCGCTGTCGGTACTGCAGGACAAGATCAAGGGGGGCTGGGCGGGCCAGATGATCGGGGTGAGTTGGGGCGCGCCGACCGAGTTTCACCATCTCGGCGCGATCATGCCCGAGGAAGAGATGCCTGTTTGGGCGCCAGAAATGATCGAGGGGGCGCTGACGCAGGATGATATCTACGTCGACGTGACCTTCTCCGAGGTGCTCGACCAGAAGGGCATGGACGCGACCACCGCGGATTTCGGGGAGATGCTCAAAAACTCTCGATACGAGCTCTGGCACGCCAACCTCGCCGCCCGGCGGAACCTGCGGCGCGGCATCCCGGCGGAGGAGTCCGGTCTACCGAACCGTAATGCCCACGCCAACGACATTGATTTCCAGATCGAGTCCGACTTCATCGGGCTCATGGCGCCCGGCATGCCACAGGCGACTACCGAATACTGCTGGCGCGTGGGCCGCATCATGAACTACGGCGACGGCATCTACGGCGGCATCTTCATTTCCGGGATGTACGCGGCGGCGTTCTTTGAAAGCGATCCGGTCAAACTGGTGGAAGCCGGGCTCGCCTGCCTGCCGCCCGAGAGCCCTTACGCGCAGGTGATCGCCGACACCCTGAAATGGTCGCGTGAGAACCCCACCGACTGGACCCGGACCTGGCAGCTCATCGAGGACAAGTGGGACAAGCGCGACCCGTGCCCGCAAGGCGCCCTCTCCGAATTCAACATCGATGCCAAGCTGAACGGCGCCTATGTCGCGCTCGGGCTCCTCTACGGCGGCGGCGACTTCGAACGCACCATCGTCATCGCGACGCGCGCCGGCCAGGATTCCGACTGCAATCCCGCCACCGCCGCCGGCGTCCTTGGAGTGGCCCTTGGCTTCAGCGGTATCCCGGAGCGGTTCACACAGGCCATCCCACCGGTCGCGGACCGGAAGTTCGCCTTCACTAACCATAGCCTCAATACGCTCGTCGAGAGCACCATGCAACACGCCATCGACCTGACCCAGCGCAACGGCGGCCAGTTCATGGGTGACTCGCTGACAATTCTCCGGCAGCAGCCGGCCGCCACGGTACTCGAGACCTGGGACGACTACGGCGCGCCGGCCGAGCGCATCGCCATCGGCGACGAGCGCTGGACATGGAGCGGCCAGTGGAACAACTACCGCGGGTCGGGCTCGGGGATGAAACGCTCGGCCACAAAGGGGGCGGAGACCAAGGTGACGTTCAACGGAACAGGCTTTATCCTGCGCGGAACTTACTCGAGGTCCGGCGGGATAGCCGAAATTTCCGTCGACGGGGAGCCGGCCGTGGCCATCGACACGTACATGGAGGGCGGGGAGCGCGATGCCGAGTCGCTGTTTCACCGTTTCGACCTGGCCGCCGGGCAGCATACGGTGCATTTGACGGTAAGCGGAAAGCCCTACGAGAGGTCCAGGGAAGAGGAGAAGGGACGTAGCGTTGTGGTCAGCGATCTGGTGGTCTTTCGCAAGTAGCGGGCACGCGGAAGGGAACAGGGTCGATACGTGAAGGTAGCTCGCAATGTCCCCGGTGAGGCGGGTGGCCTGGGGCGGGGAGGCGGATCAGTCCATCCGCCAAAATGAGTCACGTCCCCGTTCCACTCGCGGCCGCTCTGAAGCGCGCCCCCCGAGCAGAGCCCATGGAGGAGGGCGGGTGTCGAACTCCCAGCCTCAGTCCAGGCGGCGGATCTTGATGCTGCGGAACCAGGCTTCGTCATTGTGATTCTGGAGGGCGATCGGTCCCTCCTTATGCGGCATCTCGGCCATCAGGCGGTAGACCGGCGAATCCGTCCCCCACCGTTCCGCCAGGCCGGTGCGAATCGGCTCGGCGTCGAGTGACGTGTCGACCACCTTCACCCCGTTCAGCCAGTGCTCCACGTGATTGCCCTTGAGTACGATGCGCGACTGGTTGAACTCGCCCAGCGGACGCGCGGTCTGCTCGGCCGGCGCGACCATCCCGTAGAGCGCACCCGTCGTGCGGCTCGGGCCGCGGAGCGCGTCAGGATGCCCCTCGTTGTCGATGATCTGGTACTCGTAGGCGATGTCGTACTCCTCCATCGAGTCATCGGGACCGAGGCGGCTGCGGTCGCCGGCGCGGTTGGCCAGCTCATAGTCGACCGTGTCTTCAAAGCGCTTGGCCTGCGGATCGGTGAGCCCGCGTACCAGGACCGCCCGGTCCTGTACACGGTACTTGACGCCGCTGTTGCCGCGCGGCGCGATCTTCCATTCGAAGGACAGCTCGAAGTTGCCGAAGGTGTCGTTGGTGAAGAGGTCCTCCCGCAGGCGGGGATTGGAGACCGCCTTGATGCAGCCGTCCTCCACCGTCCAGGAGTTACCGGGCGGCGTCTCCTTGGCCGGGTCCTCCCAACCGTCGAGGGTCCGGCCATCGAATAACAGCGTCCAGCCGGCCGCTAACTCGGCGGGCGTAATCGTATTCGGAGCCGCAAGCGGCTCCGGCGCCGGGCTGCAGTTCACCGCGGCCGCGCCCAACGCCACGAGTAACAAACCTATCCCATTAATTCGCATCTATATCCATTCTAACGTCGCCCCTGACGCACCGTTACTAGGCCTGGAACCACGCAAGGGATGGCTCACTCGACGATCGCCTGCATCACGGCGTTCTCGAAGTCACGCTGCACGGGAATAATCTGCGTCTGGATCATCACGATCGAGACCATTTCCTCGGCCGGGTCGATCCATGTCTGCGTGCCGAAGGCGCCGTCCCAGCCGAAGCTTCCGGCCGAGACACGCAGGCCGGCGGCCACCGGGTCCTCGACGATCCCCACCAGCAGACCGTAGCCCATGCCGGCATCGGGGCGCCCGAGCTTGCCATTGAACATATCGCCGACGTGATTGGAGGACATCAGCTCAACGGTCGTCGGACTCAGCAATCGTTTGCCGTTCAGTTCGCCACCGTTGAGCAGCATCTGGGCGAACTGGAGATAGTCCTCCGTGGTCGAGTTGAGTCCACCGCCCGCGTTGAAGAACGTCGGGCTCGAGAAACCGTTCTGGTTCTCGCGCAGCTCGAGGCCGTTCGGCGTCCGGTTGTACAGGGTCACCATGCGGGCGCGCTGGGCGTCGGACGGGTAGAAGAAAGTATCGTGCATCCCGAGCGGCTCGAAGATCCGGGTGCGAAGGAATTCGTCGAAGGGCTGGCCGGAGACAATCTCGACGATTCGCGCCAGGACCTCCGGGCCGGCGGCGCCGCTGTAGGCCCAATCGGTACCCGGTTGGAAGTCGAGCGGGACAGCGCCCAAGCGGGGGATATAGGTTGCCAGCGTGTCGTCGGGCCGCGGGGGAGTGGTGCGGGCCGCTTCGCGCGCGCCGAGGCCGCCGCTGACGAGTCCCGAGGTGTGCGTCAGCAGGTCGCGGACCGTGATTTCGCGGTAGGCCGGCACCGTGTAGAAGTCGGGGCCGTCGCGACGCCGCCGCGGACGGGGCTCGATCGAATCGATCGGCATGGCGACTTGCGTGTTCTTGAATTCCGGAATGAACTTCGACACCGGATCATTGAGGTGGACGAGCCCCTCCTCGAGCATCAGCATCACGGCGACGCCCGTGATCGGCTTGGTCATCGAGGCGAGGTGGAAGATCGCGTCCCGGTCCATCGGCTTCTTGGATTCGATATCCATCAGCCCGTGCGCTTCAAAATGCACGATCCGGCCGCGGCGCGCCACCAGGGTCACCGCCCCCGAGATCTCACCGGCGTCGATGTGTCTCTGGATCGCCTCGTGGATGCGCCCGAGTCGCTCGGCCGACATGCCGGCGTCTTCCGGCTGTCCCATCGGCACTTCCCCCGCCGCGGCAGCCGGAATCGATACGGCTGCGAGCAAGAGCGGCAGCAGCACTCGCGTTGTTATTGGTTTTCCCTTCAACCTCGATCCCTCCTTCGGCCAGAGCCGGCCGAGGAAGCCAGCATATCAAGGAGAGAAGCGCCGCGGAACCCAGTCGACGCCGCCGGGTAACCTGGGGGGTGCCGCGTCGTAAGAAGAGCGACGTATGGGGACAAGGTATGGTCGAACGAGCACACTCCCCGTGGCGGCCGCCTCCGGCATGATTCGAAAATACGCTCGGGAACAAGGCGATACTGGAATCAGAACGTATAGCTATCGGAGGTCCCCCCATGCGGCTGTTCGCTGTGATCGCACTGTTTCTGGCGGCACTTGTCTCCCCGCTTCCCGCCGCCGAGCTGGAAATCGACATTATCTACGACAACACGGCCGCCGTCCCGGCGATGGAGGCCGACTGGGGGTTTGCCGCCCTGGTGCGGTTCAATGGCCGGAACGTGCTGTTCGACTCCGGCACCAAGCCCGATCTGTTTCTGCGCAACCTCGAAAAGCTGCACGTCGATCCGAAGACGATCACCGCGGCCGTCCTTTCGCATGAGCACGATGACCACTGCAACGGAATCTATGAACTCTTCCCGAAGAATCCGTCGATGAAAGTCTATTTCCTCGACAGCTTCGCTCCCCGGCGGTTCGAACAAGCGGCCGCCATCGACATGGCGCCGGTGCGAGTGAAGGGCCCCCGGGAGATCGTGCCCGGCATCTTCACCACGGGCCAGGTGGACGGACCCGTGGCCGAGCAGGCACTGGTGATCGAGACGTCCAAAGGCGTCGTTGTACTCACCGGCTGCAGCCATCCCGGCGTCGTCAAGATGGTCGAGACAGCCGAGCGCCAGCGGGCCACGAACGCCGTCCGGTTGCTGGCCGGCGGCTTCCACATGAACGGTCAGGAAGACGCGCGCGTGCAGGAACAGATCGCGCAATTGAAAGCCCTGCGTGTCGAGCGCATCATCCCGACCCACTGCACCGGCGATCGCGCCATCGAGCTTTTCAGCGAGGCCTACGGCGACGCCTGCGAGCATGGCGGCGCCGGCAAGAAGATCGTCCTCGACTAGCCGGCGCCCGGGCGCCTACCAAGTGCGCTGCGACAGAATCTCCTGGATCTGCTCCGGCGCCACGGGCAGATCGTTGACGTGATCCCGGAGCCACTGCGAAAAGTCACGCTCGATGTCGTCCGACCAGCGGGCGTCGATCTGGCCGGCCGTGTAGGTCCCTTCCCGCAGGCGCTGGTGACCGAACATGTCACGCAACCGGACAACCTCGGAAGTCTGCACCACCTTCTCCGCCAATTGCGGCGGGATGAAGATGACGCCCCCATCCTTGCCGAGAACTACGTCACCCGGCACCACGGTAGCCCCGCCAATGCGGATCGGCGTGTTGATCCCTATCATGGTGGAGTTCAGCCGCGGACCACCGCCGAGGTGGTGCGACGGATCGTAGGAACGGACAAACGACGTGAACCCAGGCAACTCCTCCAGCCCCTCGATGTCGCGGATGGCGCCATTGTAGACGATGCCATTGCCGCTCTTGGCGTAGATCGCATTGCCCACGTTATCGCCGATTGACGGCCCGTCGACCTTCAGCCCGAAGTGGTCGCACACGTAGACGTCCCCCATTTGCAGCATGTCCACCGGCCAAGCATTCTGGGCACCTACCCGGCCATCTTCTTCGTGCCCAATCTTGTCGATGACTTTGTGGATGTCCGGTCGACCCGGCACCCACATAGCGGTGAGGGCGCGGCCTACCAGCACCTGGTCAGGGTGGATCACCATCCAGCCGTCCTCGTATTGGTGGTTGAAGCCCGCATTGCGTAGCACAGCCCAAGCTTCTTCGAGGGTCACATTCTTCATGCGCTCGAGGATGTTATCGGGCACCTTCGGCCGGCCGTCTTCGAATCGCTCGCCGTTCCACTCCGGCGTGTACCGGATCAGGTCTTCCTTGGAGAAGACCCCGGGCTGTCCCAACAGCGGGGCCGTTCCGAATCCGCCCAGCAGGCCGAGGAGAAGGAGTGAGCAGAGTGTCCTTTTTGTCGTCATATCTAGTCTGCCTTTCGAGTCCAGGTGATACTCTCATACCACGCTTTCAGGGCGGAATGCGAGTGGGCACGCAGCCCGTCCGCGGCATGCCGGCGCCGTCTTCGGCTCTGTCGCTGCCGGATGTTGTCTTTCCGTTTCCGGTTAGGCGCCGCGATCCGAAGAAGGTTGACCGGCGCGTTCATCAACTGCGCGGACAGGGCACAAGAGAGAGCGGACGTGTGCCCCGCACGAGGGGTCCAGCGGCGTCTGGAAATTGTGAATCGGATGCCCGCGAAAGGCGCGGGGCCGCTCCGGCCGCGGCTACCACATCCCAGCATGGCCCCGCAGACACTCGCAGCCGATTTTCCGATATACTCGGACCGAATCGAGAATTCCCATGTCTGTCATCTACCGTCGATTAATTCCAGCGCTCGTCCTGGCCGCTGTGGCGGCCGCGCTGGTGATGAGTTCATGTTCATCAACACCCGTCTACAAGAATCCGAATGCTTCCATCGAAGACCGTGTCGAGGACCTGCTCTCGAAGATGACCCTTGAAGAGAAGGTTTCGCAGATGGTCAACGATGCCGCCGCCATCGAACGGCTTGACGTCCCCCACTACAACTGGTGGAACGAGGGCCTGCACGGGGTCGCGCGCGCCGGCCGGGCCACCGTCTTTCCGCAAGCTATCGGATTGGCCGCGACCTGGGACCAGAACCTGATGCATCGCGTGTCGACGGCGATTTCCGACGAAGCGCGGGCAAAACATCAGGAGTTTCTGCGGCGGGGCAAGACCAATATCTACCAGGGCCTGACGTTCTGGAGTCCTAACATCAACATCTTTCGCGATCCGCGCTGGGGCCGTGGCATGGAGACCTACGGCGAGGATCCCTACCTGACCGGCAGGATGGCCGTCCAGTTTGTCACCGGCATGCAGGGCAACGATCCCAAGTACCTGAAGACTGTCGCCACCGCCAAGCACTATGCGGTGCATAGCGGCCCGGAATCGGTCCGTCACACGATTGACCCGACGACGGACCAGCGGGATCTTTGGGATACTTACCTGCCGCAATTCGAGATGGCGGTTGAAGAAGGCATGGCCGATTCGGTGATGTGCGCCTACAACCGCTACAACGGTGAGTCGGCGTGCGGGAGTCCGCTGCTGCTGCAGCAGATCCTTCGCGACGACTGGAAATTCGGCGGCTATGTGGTGTCGGACTGTGGGGCCGTGCGGAATATCGATGAGTTTCACCACAACGCGGACACGCCGCCGCAGGCCTCGGCAATCGCGGTCAAGGCAGGCACCGACTTGAATTGCGGCGTCCGCTTCCTCAACCTGACCGAGTCCGTCGCCCAGGGCCTGATCACGGAAGAGGAGATCGACAAGTCGGTGCGACGCCTGCTGACGGCGCGGTTCCGTCTCGGCATGTTCGATCCTCCGGAGATGGTGCCGTACGCGCAGATCCCCTACAGCGTGAACGACAGCGAGGAGCATCACCAACTCGCGCTCGAAGCGGCGCGGAAATCGATCGTCCTGCTCAAGAACCAGGGCGGTGTGCTGCCGCTGCGCAAGGGTCTGGGGACGCTCGCCGTGATCGGCCCGCATGCGGACTCGACCGAGGTCCTGCTCGCCAACTACAACGGCGACCCATCCGCGCCGGTCTCGGCTCTGGCAGGTATCCGCCAGGCGGTTTCCTCCGATACCGAGGTGCTCTACGCACAGGGCAGCGAAATCGCCGAGAACATGCCCGAGTACGAGACGATCCCTTCCTCGGCGCTGTTCGTGGCCGAAGGTGGCGAGAACGGTCTGCGGGGCGAGTATTACAACTCGGCTGACTTCAACGGCGAGTTGCATCATCCGCGCGAGTTCGGCTATCCGACGACGGGAATCATGGTCGGTGAGGCTCCGAAGGACATCGAGCCCGTCTTCACGCGCGTCGATCCCGAGATCGCGTTCAACTGGTGGGACGGTTCGCCCGACGAGCGGCTCAACGACGACGACTTCGGCATTCGCTGGACCGGGTTCCTGAAGGCGCCCGTCACCGGCACTTACAAAATCGGCGGCAAGGGCTTCAATGCCTTCGACATTTACCTCAACGGCGAGCGCATTGTGCAGTTCCACAACGTGCATGAGCCCACCTATCAGTACGCGGAAGTGAACCTGGAAGCTGGGCGGCTGTATCCGATCCGGGTCGAGTTCTTCGAGTTCGTCAACGACGCCAGCATGCGTCTCGTTTGGTCGGTGCCGGGCCGGAAGCGCGACCTGACGCAGGAGGCCATGAACGTCGCCAGGAAGGCGGACGCCGTCATCATGGTGATGGGCCTCTCGCCGCGCCTCGAAGGCGAGGAGATGAGCGTTCCCGTCCCCGGCTTCAAAGGCGGAGACCGCCTGACACTCGACATCCCCTCGGTCCAGGAAGACCTGATCCAACAGGTGATGAAGCTCGGCAAGCCTACCGTACTGGTGTTGATGAACGGCAGCGCCGTATCGATCAACTGGGCCGCCCGGAACGTGCCGGCGATTGTCGACGTCTGGTATCCCGGCCAGGAGGGTGGCACGGCCATCGCGGACGTGCTGTTCGGCGATTACAATCCCGCCGGACGCCTGCCCGTGACCTTCTACACCGGGGTTAGCCAGTTGCCGCCATTTGAGGATTACCACATGCAAGGGCGTACGTACCGCTACTTCAGCGACCAGCCGCTCTATCCATTCGGCTACGGACTCAGCTACACGACCTTCAGCTACGGCAACCTGTCGATGCCGCCGCAGGTGCCCGCCGGTAACGAGATCACCGTCTCGGTGGACGTCACCAACAGCGGCAAGATGGCTGGCGAGGACGTCGTCCAACTCTACGTCAAGGATCTCGAGGCGAGCGTACGGGTGCCGATCCGTTCGCTGGCCGGTTTTGAGCGCGTGGCGCTCGATCCAGGCCAGACCAAGACCGTCGAGTTCACCATCGACCCGCGCTCGCTGACCGTCATCACCGACGATGGCCGGCGGGTGATCGAGCCCGGCACGTTCGAGATCGCGGCCGGCGGCAAACAGCCCGGCTTCCGCGGCATGCAGGATGCGGTCACCACGTCGGTGGTCACGGGACGCGTCGACGTGACGGGGCAGGTCACCGAACTGTCCCAGTAGAACCGCGCCGAAGGCTTGTCGACGACCTCTACGCCGCCGGCGCTCTCGTCAGGAGTCACCGGCGGCTCTCTTTTTGTCCGCGAGCCCGGCCTGCGCGCGCCCCACGGACAGGTCGCCCAAGACCGGAATGCTAGAATCGTGTGAAACCCATGGAATTGGATAAAGTCTACGAACCCCAGCGGTTCGAGCCGCGGTGGGCACAGTGGTGGATTGACCAGGGAGTGTTCAGGACGCGCGATGACTCCGATCGCCCGATGTATTCCCTCGTGATTCCGCCGCCGAACGTGACGGGCAGCCTGCATATGGGCCACATGCTCGAGCACACCGAGATCGACGTCACCATCCGCTGGCATCGCATGCGGGGCGAGAACACGCTGTGGCTGCCGGGCATGGACCACGCCGGCATCGCGACGCAGATGGTGGTGGAGCGGCAGCTCCGCGCCGAAGGCGTCAGCCGCCACGATCTCGGCCGCGAGAAGTTCGAACAGCGCGTCTGGGAGTGGAAGGAGCAGTACGGCGGCACCATCGTCAGGCAGATGATCCGCCTCGGCGCTTCCTGCGACTGGTCGCGCGAGCGCTTCACCATGGACGAGGGACTCTCGCCGCGCCGTCCGCGAGGTCTTCGTCCGCCTGCACGAAAAGGGCCTGATCTACCGCGGCGAGTACATGATCAACTGGTGCCCGCGGTGCCAGACGGCGCTGTCGGATCTGGAGGTAGTCCACGACCAGACCGACGGCAACCTGTGGCACATCCGGTATCCGGTCAACGGCAGCGACCGCTACGTCGTGGTCGCCACGACCCGGCCCGAGACGATGCTCGGCGACACGGCTTGCGCTGTCCACCCCGACGACGAGCGTTACCAGGACCTGCACGGCAAGCCACGTATCGTGCTGCCGCTCATGAACCGCGAGATCCCGGTGATCGCCGATAGCTTCGTTGACCGCGAGTTCGGCACCGGCGTCGTGAAAGTCACCCCGGCGCACGACCCGAATGACTTCGAAGCCGGCAAGCGGCACAACCTGGCGAGCATCAAGGTCATTGGTGAGGACGCGAAGATGACGTCGGAGGCCGGCCCCTATGCCGGGCTGGACCGGTTCGAGGCACGCAAGCGCGTCGTGGCCGATCTCGACGCCCAGGGCCTGCTGCGTCAAGATCGAGCCCTACGAGCTCAGCCTCAGCAAGTGCCAGCGCTGCAAGACGCCGGTGGAGCCGCTGGTCTCGACGCAGTGGTTCATCAAGACCAAGCCGCTGGCCGAACCGGCCATCGAGGTCGTCGAAGACGGGCCGCATCCGCTTCATCCCGGAGAACTGGACCAAGACTTACTACGAGTGGATGTACAACATCCGCGATTGGTGCATCTCGCGCCAGCTTTGGTGGGGCCATCGGATTCCGGCGTGGTACTGCGAGTGCGGCGAGGTGATTGTCGCCCGCGAGGAGCCGGCGGCCTGTTCAAAATGCGGCTCGTCGAAGCTTGACGCAGGATTCCGACGTGCTGGACACGTGGTTCAGCTCCGGCCTGTGGCCGTTCTCGACGATGGGCTGGCCGGACAAGACGAAGGACCTTGAGACCTTCTACCCGACCTCGCTGCTCATCACCGGCTTCGACATCCTGTTCTTCTGGGTGGCGCGGATGGTGATGCTGGGCGTCGAGTTCATGGGCGACGTGCCGTTCCGCGAGGTCTACATCCACGGCCTCGTCCGGGACGCCGAGAAGCAGAAGATGTCGAAGACGAAGGGCAACGTCATCGATCCGCTCGAGGTGACCGAGAAGTACGGCACCGACGCGGTGCGCATGTCGCTGCTGCAGGGCGCCGCGCCGGGCACCGACATCGTGCTGACCGAGGAGCGCATGGTCAGCGCCCGCGCCTTCGCCAACAAGATCTGGAACGCCGCCCGGTTCCTCTTCATGAAGATGGAAAGCGTCGGGTGTGGAGCCGCACATTCCCGACGAGCGCCGCGCTCGACGGCGCGCCGCTCGAGGACCGATGGATGTTCAGCCGCCTCAACCGCTGCGCCGAGCAGACTAACAAGGCCATCGACAACTACCGCTACCACGAGGTGGCGCAGACGCTCTGGCACTTCTTCTGGCACGAGTTCTGCGACTGGTATGTCGAGCTGAAGAAGCTCCGGCTCAGCGAAGGTTCGGGGCTGACGGATGACTGGAAGAACGTACTAACTGCGTTCGAGACCGCGCTGCGGCTGCTGCATCCGGCGATGCCGTTCATCACCGAGGAGCTGTGGCAGCGATTGGCCCCGGAATCCGGTGATGGGACGAAGTCGGTCGCGCTGGCCGACTACCCGCAGCCGCGCGAGGAGTGGAACGACGAGCAGGCCGAGCGGGAGATGGATCTGCTGCAATCGGTAATCGTCTCGGCGCGGAACCTGCGGGCGCAGCTCAAGCTGGAGCCGAAGGAGTTCCTGGACGCCACGCTCTACGCCCGGGATGGCGCCTACGGCGTGGCCGAGCAGAACACCGAGGCGATCGAGAAGCTGGCGCGGCTGAAGCTGACGCTGGCCGAGGGAAAGGCTCCCGAGAAGGGCGTGAAGCGCTCGACGCCGGAGTTCGACCTCGTGCTCGACGTGCCGGCGGCCAAAGTCGAGGCGCTCAAGAAGAGCCTGGAACGTGAGGTGGGCAATCTCGAGAAGATGGCCGGCAATGCGAAGAACCAGCTCGCGAACGAGAAGTTCGTCTCCCGCGCCCCGGCCCACGTCGTGGAGGAGATCCGAGGCAAGCTGGCCGACTACGAAGCGCAGCTCGAGAAGAGCCGGGCCACACTCGCCGGCCTGGAGCAGCCGCATCCTGTACGGAGCCCGGAATGATTTCACCGCGAAGATCGCAAAGGACGCAAAGGACGCAAAGGACGCAAAGAATCAGATTCCATTATTTGCTTCGCGTACTTAGCGTTCTTTGCGGTTAATAATCTGACATGTTCGAAGTAACACACCCCGAAGTCATCGGAGCAGTAGAGCGGGCGCTCGAAGAGGACATTGGCTCCGGTGACATTACGTCTCGCACCTGTATTGCCGAGGACCGGATGGCCACGGGGCGCTTCTACGCCCGCGAGCTGATGACAGTGGCCGGAATCGAGCTGCTGCCCCTCATCTACAGGATCCGGGGGGGCGTGGAGCAACTGGATCTCCTCGTCGCGAGTGGCGCCGAAGCCGAGGACGGCCAATGTCTTGCCGTCGTCCGCGGTCGTGCCCGGACGTTGCTCGAGTGCGAACGGGTGTCGCTCAATTTCATGCAGCGGCTGAGCGGCGTGGCGACCATCGCCCGGCGCTACGTCGACGGCCGTCGAGGGCACGGGCTGCAAGATCCTCGACACCCGGAAGACGACGCCGGGCTTGCGGCGGCTCGAGAAGATGGCCGCGGCGGCCGGTGGCGTCACCAATCACCGGATGGGGCTCTGGGATGCGATTCTCATCAAGAACAACCACATCGCGGCGGCCGGCGGCGTGAGGCAGGCGCTCGAGCAGGCGCTGGGCGCCGGGTGCCCGGTCGAGATCGAAGTCCGCACTCGCGAGGAGCTGCGAGAGGCCCTCGACGCGGGCGCCAAGCGATTGCTGCTCGATAACCTGGCGCCCGGCGAGGCGGCGGACTGGGTCCGCGAGGCTCATCGCCGCGGGCGCCACCGTCGAGTTGTCCGGCGGCATGACGCTCGACAACGTCCGGCCTACGCGGAAACCGGTGCGGACTTCATCTCGTCCGGCGCGATCACCCATTCCGCCACGGCCGTCGACATGAACTTCCGTCTGGAGCTGGAGATAGCCGTGGACTGGCTCATCCGGCGCGTCGAGCGGACGGAATCGACGATGGTCGATGCGGCGGCTGAAGCGCCCGGCGCGGTCGTGGTGGCCGAGGAACAGACGGCGGGCCAGGGACGGCTCGGGCGGCAAGTGGCATTCTGAACCGGGACTCGGGCCTGTACTTCTCGGCGGTGCTATCAGCCAGCGGCCCGGCGGCGGAGTTGCCCTTGCTGACGCTGAGCCTGGGGCTCGCCGTGCAGGAGTCAATCCAGATGACGGCCGGCCTCGCCTGCGACCTGCGCTGGCCGAACGACGTTCTCGTCGCCGACCGCAAGCTCGCCGGCATCCTCGTTCAGCTACATGGCGACCGCGCCGTCGCAGGCATCGGCGTCAATGTAAACCACCCTCGCCTGCCCGCCGACATCGCTCCGATCGCGACATCGCTCCGCATCCAAACCGGCCGCGAGCACGACCGCGAGCAACTACTTATAGCGACCCTCGCCGCCATCGCCGACTACTCGCAGCTCGATCGCGACTCGATCCTCCGCCTCTTCTCCCGCGCGTCGAGCTATGTCTCCGGCCGCCGGGTCGTCGTCGACGGAGTCCCCGGCACCACCGACGGTCTCGACAACGACGGCTTCCTCTGGCTCCGGCTCAACGATGGCAAACGAAGGTTGATCCGCGCCGGCGGTGTTCGCCCGGCGTAGGAGGCTATTCCGACGGCTCGATCCGGCGGAGCCAATATCCTGGCCGTCGCTTGTGGTGGGCGACGGCCAGAATCAGTAGCGTTTCGCTCTCAATGGAATAGAAAAGTAGATGATGGAAGGTGCGAAGGATCTGCCTTCTTATACCGGGCAGCACTTCTCGTCCGGAATCTGGAAAACGAGAGATCCGGTTCTCAACTCTCTGGATCTCGCGCAGGAACCGCCGACCAAGGCCTGCGGAACGGTCTTCATAGTAGGCGACCTCGGTCAGCAGTTCAGCCGCCGCAGCCTCGTGGTACTCGACTCGCCTCACCGGAGAAGGCTCTCAGCTCGCTTAGCGACTTCCTCCGCCGGAACCTTTTTCGCGCGCCCCTCCCTGACTTCGACAAGCCGTCTCCGAGCCTCCTCGGCCCAGAGCCGCTCGGCCTCCTCTTCGCTCAACTCGTCCAGGCTCGCAAGGAGAGCATCGGCAAGCTTGGCCCGGTCCTGGATATCCAGGTTCATCGCTTCCCGAAATACCTGTGAACGTTCACCCATCAGATTGCCCCTTCCTCAATTGTACTGCGGGCACTCGGCGGAACCGACGGGGCGCGCCACTCACACGAACTCGTACTTACCCGGCACCGGCAGCGGCGGCACTGGAATCGTGGCGTTCGGACTGAGGTCCTTCGGGAAGAGATCCTGCTGCGACATCATGATCTCGTTCCACGTGAATCTCACGTCCCGAGTAGGCCGACTTCACGACCCATGATGCAGGTCATCGTGCTCTCGGCGACCTCCATCGCGGCGTTGACGTGCGGACCGTCGCCACGGACGGAATCGATCATCCCGATGTGCTCCTGCATGTACGGGTCGTTGCCTTCCTCCGCCATATCCTGGCAATTGCTGGTTCCCTTGGTGCCGACCACCTGCTCGGCCACGCGCTGGTAGATGCCCTGCGTTCGATCGAATCCGAGGCTCTCCTGGCGGCGGGGCGGGTACTGCCGGCAGTGGCTGTGCATGATGACGCCGTTCGGGTATATCGAATTCGGCCACAATGTGGTCGTAGATGTTGCCGTAGATCTCCTCGCGCGGCCGCCATGCCGCGCCGCCGCTGGCCCGCACCTTCACCGGGTGCATGCCCATCACCCAGTTGCAGACATCGATGTTGTGAAGGTGCTGCTCGACAATCTGGTCGCCACAGATCCACACGAACGAGTACCAGGCGCGATGCTGGAACTCAACGTCGCTCCACTCCGGGTCCCGCGCGGTCTGTTGGATGACCGGCGTGCCGACCCAGTAGGCGATAAGTAGCAACGATGTCGCCGACGGCGCCGCTCTTGATCTTGTCGACCGTCTCGACATACGACTTCTGGTAGCGCCGCTGCGCGCCGGTTACCACCGTCAGCCCCTTCTCCTCGGATTGCGCGCCGCACGCATGAATCGGCGCACGCATGACCGGGTCGGTACCGAACGGCTTCTCGCAAAAGATGTTCTGTCGGCGCCACCGCCGCTTCGAAGTGCATCGGCCGGTAGCCGGGCGGCGTGGCCAGGATCACGATGTCGAGCTCGCTGTCGAGCAGCTTGCGGTAGGCGTCCTGGCCGACGAAGTGATGCTCGGGATCGACCTTGATGCCATCCTTGACGCGATCGAGGACCTCCTCCTCGGTGAGCTTGTGCGGCTGGCCGTCGCGCATGACCTCGGCCCCGACATAGCGCTGGATGGGAATCTCCCCTCTCGGAGCTGGCTAAGAGAGCGCTCGAGATGATCTTCGAACACATCCGCCATCGCCACCAGCTCGACGTTCTCGTTGCCCGCGAGCATGTCCGAGACCGCTTGCGTCCCGCGGCCGCCGCAACCGACCAGCCCGACCCGCAGCTTCTCCTTGCCGGCCGCCCGCACCATGTAGGGCTTCGCAATGGTGAACGCCGCCGGCGCCGCCACGGATGCCTTGTTCAGGAATGATCGTCTCGAGATCGTTTTCTCAGACATGGGACCTCCGGTGACACATCATATCCGACAACACGGCGCCGGACGAACTCTTCGATCAGAAACTGTTCGAGAAAAAACATGAAAGGACCAGCCCGCCCGCGGCATGACCCTTCTGAAGAGCCAAAACAACAGGCCGCCGGGCAATGGCGGCCGGGAGGTACAGGATGAAGCGGACGAGATCGACAACAAATTACCCTTGGACACTGGCCGGCATTGCCGCGCTGGTGGTCGCGACCTGCAGCTTCACCGGCAGCGGACCGGAGACGGCCTTCGCCGCGGAGTCATCGGCGATGTCGTCAGGCGCGCTGATGACCCTCGACGACAACGGACAGCCGGGTGCGGCGTGCCCGCTCGAGCACACCGACGTACAGGCATCTATCAGCGGGCCGCTGGCCCGCGTCACGGTGACACAGCAGTTCCACAATCAATTCCCGGACGCCATCGAAGCCGTCTATGTCTTCCCGCTGCCGCAGAACGCGGCCGTCGACGACATGACGATGAAGGTCGGCGACCGTACGATCAAGGGCAAGATCAAGCGCCGGGAAGAGGCCCGCGCCATCTACGAAGCGGCCAAGGCGAGCGGCCATACGGCATCGCTGCTCGACCAGGAGCGGCCCAACATCTTCACCCAGTCGGTGGCCAACATCCCGCCGGGCGCGCGCGTCGAAATCGAGATCAGCTATGTCGAGACGCTCTCCTATGAGGAGGGCAACTACGAGTTCTCTTTCCCGATGGTGGTGGGTCCGCGCTACATTCCTGGCATCGCCGAGCGGCCAGACAGGCGGCGGTTGGGCGCCGGATACGGACCAGGTTCCGGACGCTTCCCGCATCACGCCTCCGGTGGCGAAGCCCGGTACGCGGGCCGGCCACGACATTTCCCTGGCCGTGAAGCTCGACGCCGGCGTCCCGGTGCGCAACATCACTTCGAAATCGCACGACGTCGACATCCGTCGCGATGGCGACCGGGCCGAGATCCGGCTCAAGCAGGAACGCGAGATCCCGAACAAGGATTTCATCCTGAACTATCAGGTCGCCGGCGACAAGATCGGTGACGCCGTCCTGGCGCACCACGACGAGCGCGGCGGATTCTTCACGTTGCTCCTTCAGCCGCCCGAGCGGGTCACCGTCGAGGACCTGACGCCGAAGGAGCTCGTCTTCGTGCTCGACACGTCCGGCTCGATGTCGGGCTTCCCGATTGAAAAGGCGAAGGAGGTGATCCAACTCGCCATCGATGGCCTCTACCCGCGCGACACCTTCAACCTGATTACCTTCGCCGGCGACACGCACGTGCTCTTCCCCGAACCCGTTCCGGCGACCAGCGAGAACATCCGCCGGGCGCAGAACTTCATCGCGTCGCGCCAGGGCAGCGGCGGCACCGAGATGATGAAGGCGATCCGGATGGCGCTCGACTCTTCCGACGACCAGAACCACATCCGCATCGTCTGCTTCCTCACCGACGGCTACGTGGGCAACGACATGGCCATCCTCGGCGAGGTGCAGAAGCACGCTAACGCCCGCGTCTTCTCCTTCGGCGTCGGCAACTCGGTGAATCGCTTCCTGCTTGACAAGATGGCCGAGGTGAGCCGCGGCGAGGTGGCCTACGTGGCCCTGAACGACGACGGCTCGGCGGCGGCCCGGCGCTTCCACGAGCGCATTCGCAACCCGCTGCTGATGGATGTCTCGATCGACTGGGGTGGCCTGCCGGTCGCCGACGTCTACCCGCGCCGGATCCCGGACCTGTTCACGGCCAAGCCGGTGGTCGTCAGCGGGCGCTATACCGGTCCGGCCCACGGCTCGATCCGGCTCGAGGGCACGATGTCGGGCCAGAAGTACGTCCGCACGATTACGGTGGACCTGCCGGGCGAGGAGCCCGAGCACGACGTCCTGGCGACGCTTTGGGCGCGGCGCAAGATCGACGACCTGATGGCGCGCGACTGGGAGGGCATGCAGTCCGGCAGCCCGAACGCGGACGTCCGGGAAGCGATCACGAAGATCGGGCTCGACTATCGCCTGATGACGCAGTTCACCTCGTTCGTCGCGGTGGAAGAAACCATCGTCACTGAAGGCGGGCAGCCGCGGCGGGTCGACGTGCCCGTAGAGTTGCCGGATGGCGTGAGCTACGACGGGATCTTCGGCGCTCGCCAGGAGGCGCCCGTGGCGGCGACCGCCCTAAGAAGCAAGGCGATGTCCGGGCTTGCCGTGGGCTGGGCCGGGCACGCTGCGCTGGCGGTTCAGGAGATGGGTTCCGGAGGCGGTGGATCCGTTTTCCCACGGCCCAGCCCCGCTCCCACCGTGGCGGATGCCACCGAGACCGGCCAGGCAAAGGTCCACCCCGACCTCGCAAAGCTCGCGAGCGGGCAGGTCGTCGCGCATCTGACCACGCGGGACGGCAAGGTGGCGGTCGAGATCTGGCTGGTCGATGCAACGCCGGGAACGGTCGCCCGGCTGACGGCGCTTGGCTTCGTGAAGATCGAGGAGACGCGCATCGCCAAGCTGGTCATCGGCTGGCTGCCGGTGGCGAAGCTCGCCGAGGCGGGGAAGCTCGAAGGAGTCCGCTGGATCGCGCCGCACCATATGCAGGCGCGCTAACGGAGGAGCGGCTGAAAGCGCCCGCCTCGCTCAGAGGTGGGCGCTTTCGTCGTTTCCACTAGAGACGGATCAGCCCACGGTCAACTGCCGGATCTCCTCGATCCGGGACGTGATGATCGGCTGTGGGAAGTCGGGATGCCGGAACTCCAGGTGCATGCCGCGGCCGACGTAGGCCGACTTGAGCATCGTGCCGCCCCAGTTCGAACCGGTGACCCGCACTCGGACGGGCGTCGGGCAGAACCGCGGATGCCCGCTGATCAGGGCCTCTCCGCCTCCTTGGACCACCAGCCGATAGGACCGGTTCCGGGTTCGCACCATCAACGTGCAGTCGCTCGGCAGGTCGGTCAGGTAGACGCCGCCCTCGATCTCGGACTGGACGATGTTGTGGTTGACCCGGTCCCCCAGATGGGGATGAGGAATCCCGAAGCTTGTATTGAACGCACCCAACTGGAATCTCGCTCCGCTTATGAATATAGTACCCCGCCCCCGGCGGCGTCTCACACGGACTTGGCGCCGAGAACCTGCTCCAATTCGAGCAACGACAACGCCAGGCGCCCAGCCGCCTCCGGACGGCCGCCGAACCGCAGATCCTGATAAGCAGCCGTGAGGCTCTCCATCGCCGGGGCCACGGTCGCCGGCACCTGGCGGACGAACTCGCCCGGCGTGAGCCAAGCGGGTTTGATGTAGCCGCGACGTCCCAGCATCTCCAGGGCGCGTAAGTACATCAGCGTGGCGTCGGAAGCCAGCGCGTGACCGGTAGCCAACCGCTGCCGGTGCTGGCGGCCGTTCCACCACCTCCAGACCAGCGGCACCGCCAGGATGATCCCCGCCAGGATGACGACTACGGTGACCAATGCTCGGGCATTGGCCACTATCCAGGAGACCGTCGTCGCGCGCCATTTGTTCCACACATTCGAGAGGCCGCCCCAGTCGAGCGAGAAATGTCGTCGCGAATTCTGCACCCTCGAGGCGAGAAACAATTGCCGGTTGAGATCATAGTTCAATACCCACTCCTGCCAGAAGGTGTCGGCGGCGTCGAAAAACAGCGACATTCGGGACAGGAGCCCATTGTCCGGGCCGGCATCGCCCGGCGGCGTCGGATCAAAGGTGCGCCAGCCGCTTCCCGGCAGGAACGCCTCGACCCAACTGTGCGCGTCCGAGGCACGGATCATGTGCCAATGGCTGATGGGATTGTAGATGCCGCTCTGGAAGCCGGTAACGACACGCGACGGGATGCCGATGGAGCGCAGCATAACGGCCATGGCCGAGGCGAAGTACTCGCAGTGGCCTTCCCGGCGCGCAAACAGGAAGTGCGCGATAGGGTGGGCCTCCTCGTGCTTTGGCAGCTCGATGGTGTACCCATAGTGCGTCTGCAGGTGACGCTCGATGGCGCGCGCCTTTGCCTCGACTCCGTCGGCCGACATGGTGACCTGCCGGGCCAGCCGGGCGATCCGGGGATCGAGCTGCGGCAGCGCCAGATAGCGTTGGCGTTCCTCCGTGGGCAGCTCGGGCGGCAGGCTCGCCGGGGCTCCCTCTTCGATATAGGCATAGACGCCGTACCGGAGCACGCCGTGGGGCGGGGCGCCGATGCGAAACCGGCCGGTCCGGGTGCGGATCACCAGCGGCGCATCAATGCGGATGAACTCGGGATCGCCCGCGATAAACAGCGTGTCGGAAGCGAACGACTTCAACTGCACTTCGTAGTTGAGGCGCCGTCCAACACGTCGGCGCTGGTCGTCATCGGCGACCCGGAGCAGCGTGCTGGTCACCCGTAGCGGCTCGCCGGGGTCGGTGGAGTTGTACCAGTGCCTGCCGTCGAACTCGGCCAATGCGTTTCCCCGCCACTTCAAGTGGATGACGCCACCGGTGCCGGGAATGCGGACGTGCATCAGCACCGTGCTCTGCTGCTTGACCTCGCCGATCTCGCCGAGGGTCACGCGGTTGGAGAACGCGGTGACATGGAAACGCTCCGGCACGAGGCGATCGAAGGCCGCGCGCGCGGTCCGGGGCAGGACGAAGAATAGCACGGCCGTGATCCCCAGAATCCCGACCGAGGTCACCGCGGCAAGCCCGGCCAGCCGCCATGAGAGCAGCCCCCCCGGACGCCGCCGGAAAACCAGTCGCGCACCGCGCCCGGCGCGCCGGATCTCCCAACTGGCGAACGTAGCCACCGCGAACACCAGGAAGAGCGCGAGAAAGACGAAGTAGTTCAAGCGCGCCGACAACATCGAAGCGGCCAGCAGTTCCAGGAACGCGATCACGACGACGTACAGGTAATCCCGTCCGGTCTCGGCGGTGAGGATCTTGACCACTGCGAGAAACAGCACCAGATGCACGGTGGCCGGCAGGAACTCCCCGGAAACGAAGAAAAGATCGAGCGGGAAGAATCCAATGTAGGCGATCGTCAGAATCGTGAGGTACGGTTCGCCGACGGGAAACCGCCGGCCGGTGGCAACGAGCAGGAGGCGCGCCAGGATCGCGGTCCCGGTGGCGACCAGGGTCACGGCATCCAGATAGCCCGATCCGGCAACGGCCAGGTACCCGCTGGCCACCAGGCCAAGAAGGGAGAACTGGAAGAACCGGTCCGCCGGGCCCGCCGCAACGCGACCGTTCTGCTTTGATGCGATCCGGCTCATGCCCTAGCTTTCATTGTAGCGGGCAGCCGGGATCGGCCAGTTTCAGCCACCCGTCAACGCGTGCTCGACATCGTCCGCGAGGGCGTTCAGCCGGTGCTGGTCGAGCCCCGGCGCCTCGAGCTCCACGAACCAGGAGCCGGAGTAAGTCGCCAGCTTGCCGGCGGCCGGCTGCCAGTGCTGCATCATCTCGAAGGCGCCGCTGCCCGTCGGCATCCGGTAGAAGCTCACAACCAGCGGCTCCGGACCGTCGTACCGGACGCGAATCGCCTCGAGGACTCCCGCCTCCCGACCGGATGCGGGAACCTCGTTGCCGGTGATCGGAACAGACTCCGACAGCGTCCACTCGCCGCCAACCGACGCGGGTGGCGTGAAAGCCGCGGGAGACCGCGTATCACCGCAACCAACAAACAGCAATAAGGCGAAAAACGATACTCGAACCCTCATCACACAGCCCTCACTATGTTAAAACGATGAAGGTGATCCTTTCCCTGTTCCACGATAATCCGACCTCGGAGCCCGATTATTTGGTCTTCGAGCGGGAACAGGTGCTCGACCGAATGACCGCGCTCGATCGCCTCGCCAAGGAAAAGGGGTTCGGCGCGCTGAATTCGAAAACAGACAAGCTCATCCCAATCTGCATGGAAACCACCGCTGGCGGACGGGTCACCGCGAACGGCATCGGCGCGTTCAGTCTTGCCTGGGAGCTTCGCAGGCGCCCCGGGTGGCCATCAACGATCATGGCCGAGCTGAACGACATCCGGGCCGGAATCAAAGAGAGTCACGGCGCGCGGCTGCGGTTCCTCATCTGGGCCGCTGCCGGCGTACCAGCGGAAGAGATCGGCATGTACAGCGACGTGGGACTCTTGAAGCGCAGCCCCCTCTGCTACGTGCTCGACTCGACCGACCCGGCCAAACTGAAGTGCATTCTCGACGACATGGTGCACCGCTCCGGCTTGCGGCTAGCGGACGCGCTTCGCAGCACCCTCGTGGTGGCGATGGCGACCGAGCCGACCGCCTCCCAGCCGCTGATGGCGCTCGAACGACTGGCAGCGCTGTTTGCCAAGAACCGCGTCGACAGCCGCGCCAACTTTCGCTACTTTGCACCGCCGGGATCGCCACTCGACAAGTTTGGCGCCGGCCACGGCTATAGCCGGGTCGCCGCCGGTGCGGACCTCGCGGACGAGGCGCCGGACAACAGTCATTGCGCTCCGCTGACCCGTGGCAGCCTCTACCCGCTGGGCCTCGCCAAGGTCGATCTCGAAACGTGGGTGGAAGGCGCCGACCTCGATGCCGGCCAGATCGACTCGGCCTGGCGGCTGGCGGCTTTCCTCAATGCGCAGGCGCTCGCCGGCAGGGGCCGGATCACGCTGGTGCTGCCCAAGCCCTGGAGCGGCGTCGGCGCGTGGACCAAATACATCTTCGCGGAAAGCGCCGCCGGCCCGAAGGACCTCGGGACCCGGATTGTGCTCGAGAACAAGATCAAGCTGGCCAACTACCGGTCGCCCCGGGAGCCGGAACAGGACCGGACATTCCTGGCGATCAAGATTCGCGGCCTCCCCAAGGAGGTACCGGACAAGATTGGAATGCTCCGGCGGTCGGGCTATCCATTGGCGACGGTTACGATCCCGAAGGCAGCACCGCTGTCGGCCTACATGCAGTTCATCCAATACACCGTGTTCGGCATCGCATACCTTCGCGGCATCCGGGCGGCGGCCCGGCGCGTGGCGGAAGACGCCGGCGACAGCGTTGCGCAGGCGCTCCTAGAGGACGCCGAACGAGCCGGTGGCACCGAGAAGGGCAAGGCGTGGCGCGAGATGGTCACCTCGCCGCACCGGGCGCGCCATCGCGGGTTGGTGAACCTCTACTATGACGGCCCAAACACCGGGATCCAGCCGGACGTGATGGATGCACCGACCGTCTTCGCCACCATCGTGAAAAACATCCTGGCGGAGCGAAACGTCGAGTGCGCCGAAATGATCTACTTCGGCGATACCCGCTACTGCGCCCGGGGCCGCGCGGTGCTCAAGGTCCTCCAGCGGTCCGCTGAGCGTCTCTTCCGTTCGCGGTTGAAGCTGGCGGTCGACGTCTGCGAAGGGCCTCCGGCCGGACCGCCGCCCAGTGGAAAATGCCTCGCCGTGTTACTCCTCAACGAGAAAGCCGAACGGCTCCCGGCCGCCGATTTCAATGCGCGGCACCATCAGGCTCTCTTCCTCGCGGCGCGCCTGGACCTCGCCAAGCGCGGCCGTAACGTCGTCGCCGTCACCATCAAAGACCTCGACGAAGGCACCATCGGCGCCCTCGAGGATTTCTTCCGGCAGGCGACCGCGGCCCTGCGAGGCGTTAAACTCTCAAAAGCATAGGAATCTGCATGGCAAAGATCAAAGCGGCACGGGGTCGCAAGAAGAAGGACAAATCGGCCCTTCAGGCGATCCCCTGCGTGATCCTGATCATCTCCGGCATTGCACTGCTGGCGATGCTGTTCTACGCGCTTCTCCAGTCATCAACCCAATGAGAATCGACCAGCGACAACCAGACCAGATGCGGGAGGTGAAGATCGCCACCGGATATCTCGCCACCGCCGAGGGCTCGGCGCTCATCGAGTTGGGCAATACGCGCGTGCTGTGCGCGGCCACCATCGAGGAGTCGGTCCCGCAGTGGCTGCGGGGCAGTGGCCGCGGCTGGGTGACGGCGGAGTACGCCATGCTACCCCGCTCGACGGCCACGCGCACGCCGCGGGAGGTGAATCGCGGCCGGCAGTCGGGACGCACGCTCGAGATCCAGCGGCTGATCGGGCGCTCATTGCGTAGCGTGATGAACCTGGAGGCGCTCGGCGACCGGACCATCGTGCTCGACTGTGACGTCATCCAGGCCGACGGCGGCACCCGAACGGCGGCCATCACCGGCGCCTACGTGGCGCTCGCGCTGGCCGTCCGGCAGTTGGTTGAATACAAGGCCGTGCGGGCCAACCCGCTCCAGTGCGCGGTGGCGGCCATCAGCGTCGGCGTTCTCAGCGATGGAGCGATGCTCGACCTCTGCTACGAAGAAGATTCCCAAGCCGAGGTCGACATGAACGTCGTCATGACCAGCGGCGGCAAGTTCGTCGAGATCCAGGCCACCGGCGAGAAGATCGCTTTCGACGATGCACAGCTCGGCGGCATGTTGACGCTCGCCCGTGCCGGTATCGAGACTCTGGTCGGGGTCCAGCAGCGCGCCCTGGAGGGCGCGTGAAGCTCTACTGCGCCACCACGAACCCCGGCAAGCTCCGCGAGTTCCGCCTGGCCGTCGAGCAGTTCGGTAACGGCAGCTTCGAGATCGAGGTCGTACCCGGATTGAAGGAGCTTACACCGCCCGAGGAAACCGGCGCGACCTTCGAAGAGAACGCCGTTCTCAAAGCCGTCTACTACAGCCGTTTCGCCGACGGCCCGCTGTTCGCCGACGACTCCGGCCTGGCGGTGGACGCGCTCGACGGAGCACCGGGCGTCTACTCGGCCCGCTATGCCGGCGAGGAAGCCACCGACGAGGACAACAACCGCCTGCTACTCGAACGCATGGCGGACGTCGCCGACCGGACCGCCCGCTTCGTCTGCGTGATCGCGCTGGCCGAACGGGGACAGATGATCGAGACCTTCCACGGCACCGTCGAGGGTCAGCTCCTCGATGCCCCCCGCGGACAGAACGGATTCGGCTACGACCCGCTCTTCTACCACCCGCCGTTCGGCTGCACCCTGGCCGAAGCAAGTCCGGAGCGAAAGCTTACGGTAAGTCACCGCGGCCGGGCACTCGAAAGTATGTTGCGTTACCTGCGGGGATAAATGATGAGAGCCTGGGCGGCGGACGATTGGCGGAGGTATCGGATCCGGCTGAACTCGATGGCCAGCGCGCTCCGCTCCCTTCGGTCACGGCTCGCAGATGAGCGTTCGGCCCAATTGCGAGCCGTGACCGGAGGGAGCGGAGTCTGCAGCCCGGATTGCGGCGGGCAAGCGTGAATTTCAATCCCCCGTAGGGAGCAGTTCTTCAGTTCTGTTACCGCTTCCGCCTCCAAAACAGAAACGCCGCGATCGTCTTCGCATCGACGATCTTCCCGCCGGCGATCATCTCGTCCAGCTCCTTCGCGCTGAACCAGCGGCACTCGATGCGCTCGTCTTCCATCGGCTCGGGCTCGCCTTCGACCAGGTCCGTCGCCAGATAGACGGTCATCTTCTCGGAGACGTAGCCGGGACTGGAATAGAACGAGAGCAGCTTGGCCCACTTGCGGGCCCGGTAGCCAGTTTCCTCTTTCAACTCCCGGCGGGCGGCCTGGAGCGGCGTCTCGCCCTCGTCGACCCGGCCGGCGGACAGCTCCCAGATGCGCTTCCGCACGGGCAGGCGATACTGCCGGACCAGCAGCACCCGGCCCTTCGCGTCCACCGGCATCATGATCGCCGCCCCACCGTGCCGCACGATCTGCCGCTTGATCTCGAATCCGTCGGGCGCCACGGCATGGTCCTCGGTGACCGTGAAAATCGGGGTGGAGAGCACTTCCCGGGAAGAAACAATCTTCATCGAATCAGTCCTTTCAAGCCTGGCCGCGGAGCGCCGCAAGGAACTCCTCCGCTGGCCGCGTATTCAACACGTCAACCGGCTCCAGCCACCCCCGGCGCGCCATCAGGATGCCGAACCGGATATTGGCGAGATGCTTCGGGTGATGAGCGTCGGTCGAGATGGTGAACCGCACGCCCTTCGCCTTCGCCGCGCGCAGGTGCGTGGCATGCAGATCCAGCCGCTCGGGGCTGGCGTTCAGCTCCAGGCAGACACTGTTCTTGGCGGCCGCCGTGGCCACCTGATCAAAGTCGAACCCGAACGGTTCGCGGTGCATGAGGACACGCCCCGTCGGGTGGCCGATGATCCGCACGTGCGGATTCTCGATGGCGGCGAGCAGGCGGTCCGTCATCTCGGGCGGCTCCAGGTTCATGTAGCTGTGCACGCTGCCGATGACCATGTCGAGCTCGGCGAGCGCATCGTCGGCGATGTCCATCTTGCCGTCACGCAGGATGTCGCACTCCAGGCCCGAGAAGACGCGAATGCCGAGGCCGTTGCGGTTTAGCTCCCGCACCTGCGCGGCGAACGCCACCACGCGCTTCTCGTCCAGGCCGTTGGCCATGGCGAGCGCCTTCGAATGGTCGGTGATGGCGATGTACTCGTAGCCGCGCTCGGCGGCAGCGGCGGCCATCTCCTCGAGCGAGGCGCGCCCGTCGCTCTCGGTCGTGTGCATGTGGACGTCGCCCCGTATGTGATCAAGCGTGATCAGGTCGGGAAGCTTGCCCTCGGCGGCGGCCTCGATTTCGCCCTGGTTCTCGCGCATCTCCGGCGGAATCCAGTCGAGCTTCAGCGCCCGGTAGACCTCCTCTTCGGTCTCCCCGGCCACCCGCTCGTCGTTGTCGGTGCGGGCCAGGCTGTACTCGTTCAGCGTGTAGCCCATCCGCAGGGCGCGCTGCCGCAGGGCGACGTTGTGGTCCTTGCTGCCGGTGAAATACACGAGCGCCGCGCCGTAGCTCTCCGACGGAAGCGCCCGGACATCCACCTGGATTCCCTCGAGCCCCACCCGCGCGCTGGCTTTGTTCTCGCCGTGCCCCAGCACCTCGGTCACCCGGGGGTGGGCGACAAACCGATCGAGCGCCTTCCGCGCATCGGGTCCGGTGGCGAGCAGGTCCAGGTCGCCGACCGTTTCCCTGCCCCGCCGCAGACTGCCGGCGGTGGTAATCCGGTCGAGATCCCCGCTCTCGGCAAGATAGGCGGTCAGCTCCTCGGCCATGTTGGTCGCCAGACTCAGCAGGAACCGGCCGGCGCTGCGCCGATAGTGCGCGATCGACCGGAGCACCTTCTCCTCGAGCTTGGCGCCCATCCGGGGGAGCGTCCGGAGCTTCTGCTCGCGGCAGAGCTTCTCGAGTCCGTCGAGCGTGGTGACGCGGAAATGCTCGATGATCAGCGCGATGCTCTTCGGTCCCAGCCCCTTGATGTTCAGCATCTCAAGCGTCGTCGGCGGGTACTTGGCGAGTAGTTGGTCGCGCCGGTCGAACGAACCGCGAGCGAGAATGTCGTCGATCACCGCCGCGATTCCCTTGCCGATTCCAGGAATGTCGGTCAGCTTACGCTCCGGATCAACGGTGATATCGGCCACCCGATCCGGGTAGGCGTCGAGGGCCGTGGCGGCGTTCCGGTAGCTGCGAACGCGAAACGGATCCTCGGCGGCAATCTCCATCAGGTCAGCCGTTTCCGCCAGCAGTTTCGCGATCTCGGTATTTTCCATTCGCCTCCTCCGGGCGCCGATCCCCGGCGCCCCCACGCCCTCGATTGTAGGTCCACTCGCGGACCCCGTGCCGGAACATCCGCGCTGGCCGCGGGGAGTCTTGCCACCTCTCTGGCGAACTGTTACATTGGCTTAGGCACTCAGGATGTTTCGGCGTCGGGTCGGACCGCCCGCCGAGGTGAAACAAAAAAACGAACAGCCCGTCGACCGGGCGAAAAGGAACCAATAGACGAAATGGAGAAACTCCCCCAGAATATCCAGGAAGCTTTCCTCAACGCCGCGCGTAAGGAGAAGATCTTCCTCACGATCTATCTGATGAGCGGAGTGAAGCTCTCGGGTCGCATCAAAAGCTTCGATAAGTACTCGGTTATCCTGGAAACCAACAGTCAGGAACAACTGATCTTCAAGCACGCAATTTCAACCGTCGTCGTTTCCAAGGCGGCCGGCAGCAAGCCTCACCTGCATGCTGCTCCGCACCCCGTACACCAACCGCCTTCACTGGGAGGCTCGGGCGTCTCGATGAACCCCGGCCCCAATCAACCCGGCAGTGCGGACGAATAGCCGCGTGAGCATTGGATAAACAGCCTGAACGTGCATTGCTGATCGGTCTCGACCTCGGCGGACGCGCGCGCGGTCGGGGTGTCTCCACGACTACTCCGGAGGAGTCGATCGAGGAGCTCGAGGTGTTGGCGCAGAGCGCCGGCGCCGAGGTCACCGGCCGGCACCTGCAAGGCCGATCCACGCCCGATCCGGCCACCCTGATCGGATCCGGCAAGGTGGAAGAGTTGAGTCTGGTCGCCCAGGCCGAGGAGGTCGACGTGGTGATCTTCGACCACAACCTCTCCCCGACCCAGTTGCGAAACCTCGAAAAGGCTTTCGACTGCAAGGTAATCGACCGCACCCAGCTCATCCTCGACATCTTCGCCTCGCGTGCCCGCACTCGGGAAGGCCAGCTCCAGGTGGAGTTGGCCCAGCTCAACTACATGTTGCCGCGGCTCGCCGGTCGCGGCATCGAGATGTCCCGCCTCGGCGGCGGCATCGGCACCCGCGGACCCGGCGAGACGCAGCTCGAGACCGACCGCCGCCGCATCTTCCGGCGCATCAAGACCATCCGTGGGCAGCTCAACTCAGTGCGGCGCACCCGGCAGATACAGCGCAGCCAGCGGCAGAGCTTCCCCTGGCCACCGTGGCGATGGTCGGCTATACGAACGCGGGTAAGTCCACGCTGTTCAACCGCCTCACCGGAGCCGACGTCACTACCGACGCCCGCATGTTCGCCACGCTTGACCCCACCGCCCGGGTCGCGCTGCTGCCCTCCCGCCGGCGGGTGGTGCTCACCGACACCGTCGGGTTCATTCGCAACCTGCCCACCACCCTGGTGCAGGCATTCCGCGCCACGCTCGAAGAGGTCCGCCAGGCGACCCTGCTGCTGCACATCCTCGACGCCTCCGCGCCGGCGGCGGCCGAGTATAGCGCCCAAGTCTCCCGTGTTCTCGAGGAAATCGAGGCCTCCCAGATTCCGCAACTGCTCGTCTGGAACAAGGCCGATCTGATTCCGCACCCCGACACCGCCACGCTCGAGAAGCGGCTGCCGGCCGAGAAGCCGGCCGAGGTTGATTCTGACCAACCCGTCCATCGCCGCGCCGTCACCGTTTCCGCCAAGACCGGCTACGGTATCGAATCCCTACTCGCGGCGATCGACGAGATGCTTTCGCTCGACCCTGTACGCCGGGTGGTTTTCCGCTTCCCGGCGGGCGCCGGGGGCGCCATCCATCTCCTCCATCAGAACGCTCGCGTGTTGCGGCGGGAATACGTCGAGGAGGACTGTGTCATGGAGGCCGATACACCGGAATCCATCATTCAGCGGCTGAGCGCCTTTCTCGAAGCGGGGTGAGGAACCGGCATGGACGACGGCGCGACTTGCGACCCGGGGTTGACACAAAACCCGCAGCCGTGGGCGCTTCCGTCTGCGGTATAGTTGATAACTCTGGATGAATCTTCCGAATCTGCTCACTCTGGTGCGGATCTTCTTTGTGCCTCTGCTCGTGGCGGCGCTGGTGCAGGAGCGTTTCGAGATCGTCATCGCCGGTCATGTGGTGGCGCGGGAGATTCTGTCGCTGGCCATCTTCCTGGCCGCGGCAGTCACCGACTTCGTCGACGGCCACTTGGCGCGGCGCTGGGGGCAGATCACCACTGTCGGCACGCTCCTCGATCCCATCGCCGACAAACTACTGATCTCGGCCGCGCTGATCGGGCTGGTCGAGGTCCATCGGGTTCCCGCCTGGATGGTCGTGATTATCGTGGGACGCGAGTTTGCCGTCACCGGCCTCAGGAGCATCGCCGCCGCCGAGGGATTCACGATCAAGGCGAGCGAGCTTGGCAAAGGCAAGATGGTCACGCAGGTGGTCGCCATCTCGCTGGTCTTCATGAGCATGCACTGGCCTTCGCTCGCTCTGATGGCCAAGATCTGGCTGTGGGGCGTCGTCCTGTTCGCCATCATCTCGGCGGCGGATTACTTCCGCAAGTTCTGGGGCCGCATCGATAACAGCATCAAGAAGCGACGGCGGAAAGAATTGCTCGCCATGGAAAAGCAGGAACGCATGGAACGACTGCACCGCCGCCGCGAAGCCCACCACTAGCCACCCGCTGCCTGACAATACATGACTCCGGCGCTGGATCGTACCAGGTCGGACTCCGGCATGATCCCTGCACGTGATGGTGCGTTGACGGGGCACTGCCTCGATTCCGCCGTACCCATTCCATGAGACCGGAATCGCCGGGGAGCAGTGGCGCGGACGGCTACTCGTTGATCGTCCCGTTGTCGTTCGAATCCGCCTCGTCGATGGGGACCGGCAGCGAGGGCGCGCGCTCCGGGGCCGTGACCTCGGTCTTGCCGGGCGTGATGGTCAGAATGCGGATCTGGCCTCGCGGCCCGAGACTCCCCAGGTCCCTACCGTTGACGCGGACCCGCAAACCGCCGGCATTTCCGATCCGCAGCGTCGCCAGGCTGAGTCCGCTGAAACGCTGCATCTCGCCGGGGTTCAGGATTCCCACATAGAGTGTTTCATCGCCGCTCTTCACCCGCACCCAGACCTCGTCCACGGCTTCCACTTCGATTCGCAGCTTGCCGTCGTCGCTATCCACGGCGGGCTCACTCTCGGGCGCCGCCGCGGACTCGGCGCTATCGGCTCGGACCTCCCCACTCGCCTCGGGCATCGGCAATGGGGTGGGAGGCGCAGTCTCAACCACCGCTGGTTCCGGTGCCGCTTCCGGCTCCTGCACCAACTGCGCCAGCGGGGGCTCCTTCTGCCGCTGCAGCCAAAAGGAATAAACCGCCGCGCAACCGCCGATCACGACCACCAGCGCCAGGATCGCTCCGAGCACCTTGCGGCGCGGCCGGCTCCGGCCCTCGACCATGTATGTCACCGGCGGCACGCCGAACTTCATGGTCCGGGGCTCGAGACTAGGCGCCGACTCGCTGGCGGACTCGGCCAGCCAGCCCTCGAGGCCCGCCGCGATCTCCTCCATCGGCACACCCAGGCGGTCGGCGTACTGGCGCACGAAGCTGCGGGTGAAGAACCCGCCCGGGAGCTGGCTCAGATCGTCGGCTTCTATGGCTTCGAGGTAGCGGGCGTGAATGCGGATTTCATCGGCCACCCGCGACAGGGAGAGCCCCTGTTCTTCCCGTGCGCGACGGAGCCGGTTTCCGACAGAAAACATAAAGGAATCAGTAGCTTCTCAGCTCATGATAGCGCATCGCGGTGTCGGCTCCGGGGAGTGACGCCTAAAGTTTTCACCTCCACGGTCGATTCTCTGGTGTCGGCATGTACGGCGAAGTCAATTTTGAAAAGCTCCGGGTGAGACAGTCGACCGACGGGGGGTTCCCGGTCCACGCGGGCGACGGTTCGCGCGTGGATGCCACGGCCTGGGCGGTGCTGGCGCTCGCTCCCGTCCCGAATACGGCCGATGCCGTGGCCGGGGCGCGCCGATTCCTAGCCTCGCGGCAAGCCGACGACGGTAGCGTCCCGATTCTGATCGAGGCGCCCCGCGCGATCTGGCCCACGCCGCTGGCAGTGCTGGCCTGGGCGGGCGACGATCGTTTCTCGGACCCCTTGCGGCGGGCGGCGGACTATCTGTCGGCCACCACCGGTCTCCACTGGAAGCGACAGCCGGACGATCCCGTGAGCCACGACACCTCCATCCGAGGCTGGCCGTGGGTCCTCGACACCCATTCCTGGGTCGGGTCGACGTCGCTGGCAATCCTGGCCATGGAAGCGGCTGGCCGCGGAAGCCATGAACGAGTCACCGAGGCGGTCGCCATGCTCGCCGACCGCCAGCTGCCCGACGGCGGCTGGAACTACGGCAATGTATCGGTTTTCGGCCAGACGCTCGAGCCACTCCAGGAGGCGACTGGCATGGCCCTCCGAGCGGTCCGGGGACGCCTCGGTCGGGACCGCGTCGAGAAGAGCTTGGCGTACTTGCAGTCGACGGCCCGTCGCCTGCGAACGCCATTGAGCCTCTCGTGGGCCTTGATGGGCCTTGACGCCTGGGGGATCCGGCCCGAACCCGCCCGGACCTGGATTGAGGAAACCCTGGCGCTTCAGGAGACCGTCGGCGAGTACGACTCGGCTCAACTGGCCACGCTGCTGGTGGCCGCGCACACGCTGGAGGAGACGACGTGAGTTCGAAGGAATCGACCCCCGACGCCGCCCTGGGCGCTCGCCGGCCAAGGCGCGGCTTTTCACGACGGGCATTCCTCGCCGGAGGAGCACTGGCCGCCGGTGGCGCGTACGCCAACTTCCGCGACTACGACGAGGCAGGCTGCCGCGCCGACGTATTCGTTGGCAAGGCCGCCGGTTACCAGGGCGACCTGGCCGGCATCGTCCTCGACGGGCTCCGCGAGTTGGGCGTCGATGACGCCGCGGGTCGCCGGATTCTGCTCAAGCCGAACCTGGTCGAGCCGCACGCCGATAGGCCGGAGATCAACACCCATCCGCTATTTGTCCGCGCCGTCGCCGAGGCCTTCCTCCGGCTCGGCGCCCGGGAAGTGACCGTCGCCGAGGGGCAGGGCCACCGGCGGGACTCTCTGCTCGTGCTGGCCGAATCCGGCCTCGGCGAGGCGCTGCGCGAGGACCGGATTCGTTTCGTCGACCTGAACAACGACTCGGTCGTCGTGACGCCCAACGCGGGCGACCGCAGCTCGCTCGGACAGCTTCTGCTGCCTCGTACGCTCCGCACCTTCGACTGGGTCGTCTCGTTGCCGAAGATGAAGACCCACCACTGGACCGGCGTCACGCTGTCGATGAAGAACCTGTTCGGCCTGATGCCGGGGATCGTCTACGGCTGGCCGAAGAACGTGCTGCACCAGGCCGGCATCGACGAGAGCATCTTTGACATTGCGGCCACGGTCCACCCGCAACTCGCCATCGTCGACGGCATCGTCGGCATGGACGGCGACGGACCGATCATGGGGAATCCCCACCCCGCGGGCGTGGTGGTGATGGGACGCAACCTGCCTGCCGTCGACGCCACCGCGGCGCGCATCATGGGCATCGACCCGAACAAGATCGCCCACCTTCACTCGGCCTCCGGACGCCTGGGCCCGATCGAGTGCCGCCACATCGCCCAGCGCGGCGAGCTTCCCGAGAGCCTCCGCACGGACTTCGCACTGGTCGACTTCATCGCCGCCCAGCGCGGCATCCGCCTCGAGAGCTGATGAGGCATTCCCGCCGGCGACCCGCAAGAAAGTCCGCTGGCGGCGCGCCGAAGCACTAACTAAAGCCCATCTATGTCCGTCACTGTCTTGAACGGGCGAATGCTCTACACTGAAATTGATGCGACGTGACTGGGGGGGTATGCAACGTCTCTTGGGTCTGGCCTGTCTAGTTCTTGTCATGCTTACGCCGCGGGTCGACGCCCAGCGCGAGCTTGCCGGCACCGCGGAATTGATACAGTCGCTCGATCGCCTGCAGGTGCTGGGCACGGTGCTCATGATTGCCGCGCATCCCGGATGACGAGAACACGGCGCTGCTCGCCTATCTCGCCCGCGGGACGCCATTACCGGGCCGGGTACCTCTCCATGACCCGTGGCGAGGGCGGCCAGAACCTCATCGGTTCCGAGCAAGGCGACCTGATGGGCGTCATCCGCACCCAGGAATTGCTGGCCGCGCGGCGGATCGATGGCGCGGAGCAGTACTTCACCCGCGCGATCGATTTCGGCTATTCGAAAACAGCCGACGAGACACTGGCCAAGTGGGGCCGCGACGAAAGTGCTCGGCGATATCGTCTGGGTGATCCGCGAGAGTGCGGCCGGACGTTGTCGTCCTTCGCTTCTCCGGCACCCCGCGCGACGGCCACGGACATCATCAGAGCTCCGCGATTCTCGGCAAGGAGGCCTTCACCGCCGCCGCCGATCCCGAGCCGTTTCCCCGAGCAACTCCAGTACGTCCAGCCGTGGCAGGCAAAGCGCCTGATGTGGAATGTTTTCTCATTCCGCCGCGGCCAGTTCACCAATGAAGGCGAGCAGCCCGACCGCGATCGACATCGATGTCGGCCAAGTTCGACCCGGTGCTCGGCTTCTCCTACGCGGAGATCGCCGGCATGAGCCGCAGCATGCACCGGAGCCAGGGCTTCGGCGCCGCCGAGCGGAAGGGCTCGTGGTGAACAGCCTGGTCGACGTGAGCGGCGATCCGGCCCACAGCGACCTCATGGACGGCATCGATACTACTTGGAACCGTATCCCGGGTGGTGCGCCCGTCGGCGAAATTCTCGAAGCGGGCGGCAAGCGAGTCTTCGATCCGGAGAAGCCCGGAGGCCGCGGCGTTCCGCTACTGCTGGAAGCCCGGACGAAGATCGAGAAACTGGACGACTCCTGGGCGTGCCGCAAACGGGAGCGAACTGGACGAGACCCTCGCGCTTGCGCGGGATTGTGGTTCGACGCCGCCGCGGAGCCGGGCCGAGGTTATCCCGGGCTCGGAGGTGCGAGGTGGAGGCGACCGTGCGTGGACCGGTCATCGGTACCGGTCAACTGCTATCGGTCGGCGCTCGAGGGAAAGGCGGCGGGATGTGAGGAAGCGGCTCGGAACAACGAGCCGCAAGAGATCGACTGCAGTTGGGCGGTGCCGGGCGACCGGCCTACTCGCGTCCCTACTGGCTCCGCCTGCCGAAACAGGGCGCGCTGTATCAGGTTCCCGATCCGGAGTTGGCGGCCGCCCGGACACGCCCCCGGTGATTCAACGGCCGCTTCGGGTTGCCATCGCAAGCAGAAGATCGAATACGGCGCCCGGTTGATCTACCGGTAGGTGGACCATGTGCGAGGGGAGCTGACCCGTCGCTTGCCATCGTGCCCGGCGTTTCGCAGGCGTCGCCGACAAAACCGTCAGTCTTCCCCGACCACGACGCCAAGAGCATCGGGGTCGAGCTGACATCGGACTCGAAGGCCGTCGACGGGGAGTTGGCGCTACGAATGCCCGAAGGCTGGCGCGCGACACCGGCCGGACCCAGCCCTTCCATTTGGCGGAAGAGGGAGAACAGCGGATCGTCACTTTCCGTGGTCACGCCGCCTGAGAACCCGGCCAAGGCCGAAGCCGAGGTGGTGGTCACCGCCGGCGGGCGCCAGATGTCGGCCGGCGTTGTCAATCGACTACGAACACATTCCGACCCAGACCCTCGCGCGGGCGGCCGCCTCGAGTTCGTCCGCGTGGATGCCCGGAACCTGGCCCGGCACGTCGGCTACATCATGGGCGCCGGAGACGAAGTTCCCGAGGCGCTGCGGCAGTTCGGCGTCGAAGTGACGCTGCTTGATGAAGCGGCGGATTCACGCGTAGTGATCTGTCCCGGTTCGACGCCATCGTCACCGGCGTTCGCGCCTACAACGTGCGTGAAGACCTCAGAGCCAACAAGCGCGGCTGCTCGACTACGTCAAGCGGGCGGCACGCTGATGGTGCAGTACAACGTGGTCGGGCGTGGACCGGGCGGAGCGGATATTCTCGCTGGACATCGGTCCGTATCCGATCGAGTTTCGGCCGTGACCGCGTCAGTGTCGAGGAAGCGCCGATGGAGTTCCTGGCGACCGGATGATCCGGTACTCCAATTCCCAAACCGCATCACGGCCGCGGATTTCGCCGGCTGGATACAGGAGCGAGGCCTGTATTTCGCCGACCAGTGGGACCGGCACTACAAGCCGCTGTTCTCGTCCCATGATCCGGGCGAGGATCCGCTCGCCGGCAGCACGCTTTACACCCGCTACGGCAACGGCGTCTTCGTCTTCACCGGCCCTCAGCTTCTTCCGGGAATTGCCGGCCGGCGTTCCGGGCGCGTACCGTTTATTCGCCAATTTCCTGAGCGCGGCGCGGACGGCGGCCAAATGAGTGAATGGCCCGAGCTCCCGACGGTAAAGGAAATCCCTGAGATCCACCGCCGTTTCTCGGTACGTGGCGCCGGGTTTACTTGTCGTCCTACTCTATCTCGTCGGGCTTGATCCTTCTGTTCTACTTGTTCGAAGCCTGCGTTCACCCCATGACGACACTCGACTGGATCGTGCTGGTCGGGTCCCTGGCCGCGATCGTGTTCTATGGCCTGTGGCGTTCTCGCGGCCAAACCGACACGAAGTACCTTCTTGCTCGCCGGCAAGACGATGCCCTGGTACGCCATGGCGCTGTCGATCATGGCCACGCAGGCCAGCGCGATCACCTTCATCTCGACCACCGGCCAGTCCTACGTCGACGGGATGCGGTTCGTGCAGTTCTACTTCGGGCTGCCGCTGGCGATGGTGATCCTCTCGGCCACTGCGGTGCCGATCTTCCACCGCACCAACGTCTACACCGCCTACGAATATCTCGAGCAGCGCTTCGACGCCAAGACGCGTGCCCTGGTGAGCGTGATCTTCCTGATCCAGCGCGGGCTGGCCGTCGGCATCGCCCTGTATGCGCCCGCCATCGTGCTGACCGTGATCCTCGGCTGGCCCGACACGTTGACGACGCTCCTGATGGGCATCGGTCGTCGTGATCTACACGACGATGGGCGGCATCAAGGCCGTCACCTGGACCGAGTTCATGCAGATGATGATCATGATGCTGGGCATGATCGCCGCGCTGATCACGGCGGTCTGGCTGCTGCCCCGCGAGATCAGCTTCTGCGAAGCCATCAGCATGGCCGGAGCGGCGGGCAAGCTGAACCCGGTCGTCTTCACCCTCGACAACAGCTACAACGTCTGGAGCGGCCTGTTCGGTGGTATGTTCCTGGCGCTCGCCTATTTCGGCACGCGATCAGTCGCAGGTACAGCGCTATCTCACCGGTAAGTCGATCGCCCAGAGCCGGCTGAGCCTGCTGTTCAACGCCGTCGCCAAGGTGCCGATGCAGTTCTTCATCCTGTTCATCGGCACGATCATTTTCGTGTTCTACATCTTCGAGCAGCCGCCGCTGCTGTTCCACCCGACTCAGCTCGCACAGGCGGAGTCGGCTCGCCGAGTATTCCGCGGTCGCCAATCGCTACGATACCGCCTTCAACCAGCGCCGGCAGGCGGCCCGGGACTTCATCGCCGCCCGCCGCGCGCACGACGAACCCCGGATCGACCAAACCGTCGCCCGCTACCGGTCGGCGCAGGACAGCCTGAACGAGGCCCGGCAGGAGGGCGCCGATCTGGCCGCGCGCGTCTCCGGCGAGACGGTCGACGACACCAACTACATCTTCCTGACCTTCGTCACCAAGTATCTGCCCGCCGGCCTCGTCGGCCTCATCATGGCGATGATCTTCTCGGCCGCCATGTCGAGCATCTCCTCGGAGATCAATTCGCTCGCCACGGTGACGGTCATCGATCTCTACAAACGTTTCTGGAAACGCGAGGCCGAGGACCATCACTATCTGAAGGTCTCCCGCATCGCGACTGTGTTCTGGGGCGCTTACGCCGTGATGACGGCCGAGTACGGCAAGAACCTGGGCGCCCTGATTGAAGCGGTCAACGTGCTCGGATCTCTTTTCTACGGCGGGCTGCTCGGTGTCTTCGTCCTGGCATTCTTCTTCAAGCGTGTTGGCGGGACAGCGGCCTTCCTGGGCGTGA
Source organism: Bryobacterales bacterium (assembly GCA_963809945.1). Classification (GTDB taxonomy): domain Bacteria; phylum Acidobacteriota; class Terriglobia; order Bryobacterales; family Bryobacteraceae; genus CAWELS01. Next base: position 61,762 of record CAWELS010000053.1, read on the forward strand.
TCGCCGGCGAGGCGGCGATCTTCTCAACGCGGTTTCTCACCGACATCAGCTTCCTCTGGTACAACGTGATCGGCTGCGCCGTCGCGATTGCGACGGGGTTGGCGGTAACTCAGTTACTGGGACCACGGCCGCAAGAAGCCCGAGGATGAGGCGGGCCGTGTGCCGGCGGCCGATTCGGGACTAATGTCCCGAATCGCCGTTGTCCCCGGGTCTGGACCGCTGAATGGCGTCCTTCTCCTTGGGCGCGTAGTCACTCGCCGGATAAAGATTGAGGAGCGTCTGGAAGAGATGTCACATATACGTACATACGAGCGCGTACCCACGCATCGCCGGACGGATTCCTACCCGCCCTCCAGTTCCCCGTCCATCCAACGGAGGTAACCATCAAGCCCCGCCACCACCGGGACGGCCACTACCTCTGGCACTTCGTAGGAATGCAGCCGCCGCAGTTCCTCACAGAGCTGGTCGAACAGGTCCCGGCGCGTCTTGATGAGAAGCAGGAACTCCGCCCCTTCCTCGATCGCGCCTTTCCACTGGTAGACGCTCCGGATCCCCGGTGTGATTTGCACACAGGCCGCCAGGCGCAACTCCACCAGCCCGCGGGCGATGCGGCGTGCCTCCTCCTCGGAATCCGTGGTGCTGAGAACAACAATCTTGTCCGTCATGAGTCGTCGAGACGATCGTACCAGGAGACAAAACAGTAGTGGCTGTACTTTCTTGTGGACGCCGGGCCAAAACAAGTCTATAAAAGAATGTAAGGAAGAATGCAGCCCCTGATGAAGAACGTCGGCTTGGCCGTGCTGGCCGCGATGATCGGCGTCTACATTTTTCTCGAAATGACCGGACCGCGCGGCGTCCAGGCGCTGTTCGAGAAGCGGTCGCAGATCGAAACGCTCCAGGAACAGAACGCCGAGCTCGAGCGCCAGAACGATGCCCGCAAGCAGCGCATCGACGATCTGGTTGAGAGCCGCGAGGGTCTCGAACTCGAGATCCGCCGCCGCTACAAGAAGCAGAAGCCGCACACGGTGGACTTCTACCTGCCGCCCGACGAGGCCAAACCGGCCGAGTAGCTCCGCCCCTTCACCGCCGTCACCGGGAACCCTGGCTTCGCTGTTCTTTGTACAGTCGCCGTACTTCCTGCATCTGCGCGGCGTGCTTTTCGGTGTGCTCGATGTAGCCCCGCACCAGGTCGAGCAGACTCACGACGCCATTCTCCTCATGGTTGCCCGTGCGCCCGAACGTCTCCTCGTCCTGGGCCTGTAACATCTGGAAATTGTCGGCGCGCAGCCGACGAAACATCTCCAGCGTGTCCGAGAACCGGCGTTTCTCGTAGTGCAGGCGCGCCGCCCAGGCCTCCTGATCGTAGGCGAGCAGCCGCGGATTGTCTTCGGCGATCACCCGCCGAAAACGCGCCGCGGCAATCAACTCGGCGTCGGCGAGATGGCCCAGGATCTGGCGCACGCTCCACTTGCCGGGAGCCGGCTGAAAGTCGAGCTGTGAGCCGGAGGCGCCGGTCGTGGCGACTGCCACCACCTCGGCGCCGCGCCGGTAGCGTTCGAGCAGATCGGTGACTTGACTCATGGTTGCGGATCGGCGATCAAGAACTCCCTCGGGGCCGTAGCCACGATTATAGCCTCCGGAGGCCGATATAATCGAGGTAAATGCGTTTCAGAATCGTGGTGCTATTCGTCTGCGGCGTCCTGTGCGGCGTCGCCCAGACAAGGCAGGACTCCAACATCATCCTGGACACTCCGGCTCGCGGGGTTCGGGGGGCGGTCGCCGGCGGAACCGGGTTCGCCACCGAAGCCGGCATGCGCATGTACCATGCGGGCGGCAATGCCGTCGACGCTGGCTGTGCCGCCACCCTGGCCGCCGCCGTGTCGGAGTACTCGCACTTCGGATTCGGCGGCGAATGCCCCATCCTCATCCGCACCGCCGACGGCAAGGTCCACTCGATCGCCGGCGTCGGCACCATGCCCAAGATGGCCACGGCCGACTTCTTCCGCAACCGCCATCTCGAGCCGGGTGAAGTGCGTCGCCTCGCCCCCGGCGGCGTCACGAAATTCGTGCCGGTCGCGGGCGTCATGCCGGTGCTGGTGCCGGGCATGGTCGACGCGGTCCTGGTGGCGTTACGCGAGTACGGCACCAAGTCGTTCGCCGAGGTGATCCAACCGGCCATCGATCTTGCCGACGGCATGCCCATGGACGAGACCCGGTCTTTTTCGATCTCCCGGAGCCGTCCGTACTTCGACCTCTGGCCGGACTCCCTGCGCGTCTTCCTGCCCGACGGTCACGTCCCACACCCGGGCGACACCTTCCGCCAGCCCGACCTGGCGCGCACGATGCGGGCCATGGTCGCTGCCGAGAAGAAGGCCCTGGACAACGGCCGGAGCCGGAAGGACGCCATCGACGCCGTGCGCGACTACTTCTATCGCGGCGAGATCGCACACAAGATCGACCAGTTCGTCCGCCAGCACGACGGCCTGCTGCGCTATAGCGACATGGCCAGCTTCAAGCTCCAGGTGGAGGAGCCGTACTCGACCAACTACCGCGGCTACACGGTCTACAAGTCCGGCTTCTGGAGCCAGGGGCCCGTGATGCTCCAGATCCTGAACCTGATGGAGGGCTACCCGGTCGTGGCCATGGGCTACAACACAGCCGAGTACCTGCACCATCTGGTCGAGGCGATGAAGCTCGCCTATGCCGATCGCGACACCTACTACGCGGATCCCAAATTCGCCGCCGTGCCGGCCGATACATTGCTCTCGAAAGAATATGCCGCCCAGCGCCGCAAGCTGATCGGCAACAGGGCATCGCTCGAGTTCCGTCCTGGCCACATCGATGGGTTCTCCGACCGTCACCCGTCCCAGTACAACCTGGAACGTATCCCCATCGACGACGCGCTCATGGAGCGCGACACCACTTGCCTCAATACCGTCGATAGTAACGGCATCATGTTCTCGGCCACGCCCTCGGGCGCCTGGATGCCGTCCTTCATTGCCGGCGACACCGGCATCCCGCTCACGCAGCGCGCCCAGAGCTTCCTGCTCGCCCCCGGGCACCCGAACGAGCTCGAAGGTGGCAAGCGCCCCCGGATCACGCTCAGCCCGACGCTGGTCACGCGCGACGGCCGGGCGATGCTCGCGCTCTCCACCCCCGGCGGCGACAACCAGGATCAGGCGCTGGTCCAGATGATCCTGGACGTGGTTGAGTTCGGCTTCGATACCGAGCTCGCCGTGGAGGCGCCGCGCGTCGAAACGCGTCACCTGGTGTCGAGCTTCGACAACCACGCCATGAGCCCCGGCGAGCTGTTCGTCGACGAGCGGATCCCCCCCAACGTGGTCGCCGAACTCGAGCAAATGGGGCATCGGATCACCGTCCAGTCCCGTTGGGACAGCGGTTCGGCGCCGGTCATGATCCACCTGTTGCCGAACGGTGTCATCGAGGCGGCCGCCGACCCCTACCATCAGCGCAAGGCCGACGCCTGGTAGCCGGACCGGAGGCGCGCGTTCCGCGAACAGGAGCTGAGTTATGGATACGATCGCTCGTTTTCTTGCCTATGCCCAAGCCTTCGAGGAGGCCTTCCTGAGTGACGACTGGTCCGTGGTCGAACCCTTCTTCACCGCCGACGCCGTCTACGAGACGATTGCGGACCCGCCGCTCGGCGGCATCCGGGAAGGCCGCGCCGCCATCATGACGGGCTTCAAAGGCTCGCTCGATGCGTTCGACCGGCGCTTCGCCACCCGTCAGGTTCAGTTGCTCGAGGGTCCGGCCGAGCGCGACGGCGCCGTCTGGATGCGTTGGCGCGGCACCTACACGGCGCCCGGCGCGCCGGTGCTGGTTCTCGAAGGCGAGGAGCGGGCGTGGTTCCACGGCGACCGGCTCCGCCGCCTGGAAGATCGGATCTCCCCTGAATCCGTGGCGAACACCATGAGGTACCTGGTCGAACATGACGCGCGGTTGAAGCCGGCGCCGGCGGAATAGTCCGCCGCCTCGTTCGCCCGCCGCTTCTCGCGGGTCAAACCGGCCCTCGGGCCCCCGTCCGAAACACTGCCGAACCCACCACTCAACATTTGCCGTCACCTGCCGATGAGAGCGTCAGGGATTCGGCTCGTCCGGGTCTCACGGCTACCCGCCAAGCGCGCCGGGACGCCCCACTGCATGCCAGCGGACCCCGGTGCGCCTCGATCCGGCAGGTACGCCATCGAAAGGACAAAAGATGGCCTGCCCCCACACCAGCAGTTGCGCCCTTTTCAGCCGCCTGAAGGCGAGCCTCGCCGTCTGGCCACTGCAATACTGCGACCCTGCCCGGAAGTTTGATTCCTGTGCCCGCTACAAGCTTTCCCGCAGTGGCAAAGCCGTGCCGATCACCCTCATGCCCAATGGGCAGGATCTGCAGGCGAAGGCCCGGAAGTAAACGGTGGATTCGATGACCGGCGTCGGGTATTGGTCCTGGTGGCTCGGCGGGATCGCCTTGGCAGTGGTTGCGGTCGGACACCTCCTCATTCATTTGAGAACGACGACGAGTTCGAGGCCGCCATGCTCGCGGCTGCGATGGAGGAGTTCGGTGAAGAAGTCGAGACACCCGCCTTGGCGGAAACGGATCGCGAGGTAGCCGTCGTTGCGGTCGGGCCTCAAGCCCCGCCGCCCCCAGCCACCGCACCGGGATCACGCCCGCCATGGAGCACGACGATCACGTTCCTGGTCATGATCGCCGTCGGCGGATTGGTCGCCGCCCTCCTGCGCGGTGATCTTGCGCTGCGGACAGACCTCGGCGCGGACTACTCGCGACTGGTCGCGAGCGGCTGGCCGGCGCTCCTCGTGCTCCTCGCGGGCGGCTTGCTGGTGGGCTTCGGAGCGCGGCGGCTGCAGCGCCGGGCATGGGCTCAACGGCTGTTCGCGGCTGCAACCGGCCAGTTTGCTGGCCACTGCGGCGTTCTTCGCGGGTGCCGTCGCGGCCTCGTTCCTCATCGATGCGGGGGTGCTCAAATGGATCGTTCCCTGATCCGGGACCACTTCAAGGTGGCCCCGTTCGGCCTGCTGCTCGGCTTCACGCTGAGTGAGCTCGGCTTCGCTGAGTTCGGCCAGGTGCACCGCATGTTCACCTTCGTCGATCTGCGACTGCTGTTCGCCTTCGCCGCCGCGGTGATCCTCACCATGGCGGGCTTCCGCCTGCTGGCCCACAAGTACCCACTGCCGGCCAAGCCGATTCACAAGGGCACCGTCGCCGGCGGATTGCTCTTTGGCGTGGGTTGGGCCGTCACTGGCGCCTGCCCGGCCGTTCCGCTCGTGCAGTTGGGCGAGGGACGGTTGCCCGCGGCAGCCACCACCGTCGGGGTCGTGCTGGGCATTCTTATCTACCGCTGGTTGCACGCCCACTACCTGCAGTGGGATACAGGCTCCTGCAGCGGGAACTAGGCCACCGCGAAGGCCGTCCGGGGAGGGGACCGATGCCGGCGTCTGGCCCGCCCCCCGAGCCCTACCTGGCCAGGACCCAGTGGAAACGGCGGATCACGGTCCGCACCACTCCGGCCAACTCGATGTCGGCTCGGGGCTGCCGCTTGGCTCGCCGGGGCGGCTCGGCGCGCAGGTACCACTTGTTGCGGCTGTGAAGCAGTCTCCGCAGTTCATACTCGCCTTCGAGCACCGCCACCACGGTGTCACCGTCCATCGGCCGCTGGTTGGGCTCAATCACGGCCAAGTCGCCCGGGAGAATCCCGGCCGAGGCCATCGCGCAGCCCCGAACCAGTGTCACGAAACTGCCGGGTCCGGGCTCGAACCCGAGCGCGGTGGCGTCTAACGTCATACGGCCGGCGGCTCGTGGCGCCACGCCGTCACCCAGCGGACGCCGCAGCACCGGGAGGCTGTACAGCGTGCTGCGGCCGGCCGTGTCGGCATTCTCCGCCACCACGTCGATCTGACGCGAACCCCGTTTCGAACGCCGGATGAATCCCTTGGCCTCGAGCGCCAATAGGTGACCGACCACACCGTTCGGACTCCTGATGAAAAATGCTCGCTGCAGCTCCGGGATCGATGGCGAGCAGCCATGGTTGTGGCGGAAGTCGACAATGAAATCGTAGATCGCCTTCTGGCGCGGGGTCAGCGGTTGCATCACGGGACGCTTGTTACTATAAGGACTTACACGATGGTATGACAAACCTACCGCTATTCGGTGACGACCCGGCGCCGGAGTTCTCCCGGCGGCTCAAGGCGAAATTGCAGGCACTGGCCGCCGAACGCATCTACTTCGGCACCAGCTCCTGGAAGTACGAGGGCTGGCTGGGGCAGATCTACACGCCGGAGCGATACCAGGTCCGCGGCCGGCTGTCGAAGCGGAAGTTCCAGGACAACTGCCTGGCCGAATACGCCGCAACCTTCCCCGTGGTCTGCGGCGACTTCACCTTCTACCAGTTCCCCTCCGATCCGTATTGGTCGCGGCTGTTCGGCTCGGCGCCCGAGTCGCTTCTCTACGCGTTTAAGGTCCCCGAGGAGATCACCGTGAGACGATGGCCGTCACATGCGCGTTATGGGCCGCGCGGTGGGGACACGAACGAGAACTTCCTCAACCCGGAGCTGCTCAAGGATGCCTTCCTGCGGCCGCTGTGGCCCTACCGCCGGCAGGTGGCGGTGCTCATCTTCGAGTTCGGCGCCTTCCCTCGCTCGAGCTACGACAGCGCCGGCGCCTTCGCCCGCGATCTCGACCGCTTCCTGGCCGCCATCCCGCCGCAGTTCCGCTACGCCGTCGAGGTCCGCAACCCGGAGTTCCTCGCACCCGAGTACTTCGACTGCCTCCGCTCCCACCACGTCGCCCACGCCTTCAGCGCCTGGGCGAGAATGCCGGAGCTGAACGTCCAGGTGGCTCTCGATGATGTCTTCACGGCGGACTTCACGGTCGTCCGAGCGCTGCTCAAGCATGGTCGCGACTACGCCAACGCCGTTGAGTTGTTCCGCCCCTACGACCGGATTCAGGAACCCAACCCCCCGGGCCCGCGAGGCGATGCGCGAGCTCGCCCGCCGGGCGCGCACCAACGGGCAGCCGTCCTACATCTTCGTCAACAACCGGCTCGAAGGGAACGCGCCCGGGACGATCGCAGCAGTAGTCGAGGAGGATTGAGCAAGCTGGCCGCAGTGCCAGGTGCCTGGGAGCCATACTGGCAGGAAGCTGTGAGAAAATCCGGGAACTGCCCCCGCCGCCTCCAGCGACGATAGTCGCCGAAGCGGCCACAGTCCTTGCCAATCGAGCATACGTTCGCGGGTGTTGAAACATTTACTATTGCTCTTGTTTTAGACCGGTCGTATCCTGAGGCTGATCAGACGGAAACAGCCGCAACGAAGCTTGTGAGAAGGCGTTCCGGCCGAGCACGTGAAGGATCTCTAGGAGCCCTGGAGGCAGAGTCGGACCGGCCCCTGGAAGACGAGGAGATGGTCGATTCCATCTACGAAGCGCAGGCCAAACGTCATCCGCACAGCCGTACGAGGGGCCGCTCGCAAACGCCTGCCGAAGTGGCGCTACGGCTGCTGCTGTTGAAGCATGTGCGCAACTGGAGCTACGAGACGTTGGAACGCGAGGTCCGCGCCAACCTCGTCTATCGTGCCTTGCAATGCCCCCCTCGCGTCTCCGAAACGCTATTTTGCGCCGGAAAGTAGTTAGGCTGTTCCACTCGACAGCACTCGATGCCTGCACCAACGGTCCCCACGGCTTTCGTCGATATGGGCAGCCTCGCAGGACCGAGTAGCGGCCAGCACCCGGGATCGGTCAGCCGCGCTTCTTCTCTCCAGCAATTCTCGAGAGCGCCACAAAAGCAGATCCGATGGTCGTGATACCATCGTCTTTTTGAGAGATTCAAACCATGGCCAAACTATCTATTCGCGATCTTGACCTCAAGGGGAAACGCGTCTTTATGCGCGTCGATTTCAACGTCCCGCTGAAGGACGGAAAGATCACTTCCGATAAGCGCATCCGTGCCTCCCTGCCCTCCATTCAGTATGTCCTCGAGCAAGGTGCGGGACTCGTTCTCGCCAGCCACCTCGGCCGGCCGAAAGGCAAACGGGTCCCGGAGATGAGCCTCGCGCCAGCGGCCAAACGCCTCGAAGAGCTGATCGGCCGGCCGGTCAAGATGGCGCCCGACTGCGTGGGGCCGGAAGTGGAGGCTATGAAGCCGGCGCCCGGCGAGGTCCTGCTGCTCGAGAACACGCGGTTCCACGCCGAGGAAGAAAAAAACGATCCGGCATTCGCACGCCAGTTGGCTGCCCTCGCCGATGTCTTCGTGCAGGACGCCTTCGGCTCGTCGCACCGCGCGCACGCCTCCACCGTCGGCGTGGCCCAGATCCTGCCGCAAGCGGCGGCGGGCTTTCTGATGGACAAGGAACTCGAGTATCTCGGCAAGGTCACCACCAACCCGGACCGCCCGTTCGTCGCGATCCTCGGCGGTGCCAAGGTCAGCGACAAGATCGAAGCCATCAAGAACCTGATGGGGCTCGCCGACAAACTCTTGATCGGCGGCGCCATGGCGTATACCTTCCTCAAGGCGAAGGGCGAGCCGACGGGCAAATCGCTCGTCGAGGACGACAAGGTCGAGCTGGCCAGGCAGCTTATGGCGACCGCCGGCGACAAACTGATGCTGCCGGTGGATCACGTCGTGACGGGAGAACTCGCCGAGGGCGCCGAGAGCGAGGTGGTGACAACCATCCCGGACGGCAAGCTCGCGGTCGACATCGGTCCGAAGACCGCCGAGGCCTACCGGGCCGCGGTTGCCGACGCCCGCACGATCGTCTGGAACGGTCCCATGGGCGTTTTCGAGATGAAGCCATTCCACCGCGGGACGGTGGCATTGGCCCAGGCGGTGGCCGAATCCGACGCGGTCTCGGTGGTCGGCGGCGGCGACTCGGTCAAGGCGATCGACGTGGCGGGCGTCACCGATAAGATCAGCCACATCTCGACCGGCGGCGGCGCATCGCTCGAATTCCTCTCCGGCATCGAGCTGCCCGGCGTGGTCGCGCTGACCGACAAGTAGTCGCCCTGGCGGAGGCGTGGACCGGCCCGTCCTCGCCTCCGCCGGAGAGCGTCAAACCCCGCGTTTCCCGAGCGCCCGGACACGCGCTGCATGTTAGAATCGGGTTGTACCGCTGTGGTGCCTGTAGCTCAGCTGGTTAGAGCGCCAGGTTGTGGCCCTGGAGGCCGTGGGTTCAAATCCCACCAGGCACCCCAATTCAACTGGTCTGCTTTGGCCGGGTAGAAACAGGATAGCCATCTGGTCTTCCCCCATCGGGCCCCGAAAATCCCCGCTCATTCCGTCAGGGCGAACGCAAGAATCGAAGGGCCGGAAGCGATGGCGACGTACTGCTTTCCGTCGAACATGTAGCTCACCGGCGACGAGCGCCAGTCCTGATTGGCCGGGAACCCCCAGAGAACCTTTCCAGTGGCTGCGTCGACGGCCTGGAAAACGCCGGCGGCATCGGGCAGAAAGACCAGTCCGCCCGCGGTCGACAGCACGCCGCCACGGGGAGTGTTGCCGGCGGGCTGCGGCAGCTCCCAAGCGAACTCGCCCGTCTCGATGTTGATGGCCCGGAGAACCATCTGCATCTCTTCTCCCGGCACGCGGCTGCTGGAGCCGCCCCAGAAACTTCCGAGCGCCTTCCACTCCACCGGGCGCTTGGTGAAGATAGCGCAGCTCTCCTGCGTGTTGACGTAGTAGAGGCCGGTGGCCGGGTTATAGGCGGTGGCGAACCAGTTGGTGGCGCCGCTCGCCGCGGGGCAGATCTTCGTGCCTTCGGGCGTCGGCCGCTGATTCGGAAGCTCCATCGGACGGCCGTCTTTGCCGATACCGCTGGCCCAGGTAAGCTTCTTGACCAGGGGTGTGGCTTGCAGCAGCTCGCCGTCGGTGCGGTCCAGCACGTAGAAGAAACCGTTGCGGTCGGCGTGGAGCATGAGCTTCCTTGGTTCGCCGTTCCAGTCGGCGTCCACGAGGGCCGAGGGCTCGCTCGAGTCCCAGTCCCACTCGTCGTGCGGGGTGAACTGGTAATACCACTTGAGCTCGCCGGTGTTGGCATCGAGCGCGAGAATCGAGCAGGAGTAGAGATTGTCGCCCGGGCGGCTGTCGCCGTTCATATCGGGACTGGCGTTGCCGGTGGGCCAGTAGAGCAAATTCAGCTCCGGATCGAAGCTGCCGCTCATCCAGGTGGGGGCCCCGCCATGCTCGATGCCGACGCCTTCCCAGGTTTCCGAGCCCGGCTCGCCGGGAAGAGGCACGGTCCAGAAGCGCCAGACCTCCTCACCGGTCTTCTGGTCATAGGCGGCGACGAAGCCGCGGACGCCCTGCTCGCCGCCGGCGGTGCCCGCGACCACGAGATTGTTGACGATCAGCGGCGCACCGGTGGCGTTGTAGTTTTGGCGCCAGTCGGCCATTTGCGTGTTCCAGACGACCTTGCCGGTGAAGCGGTTCAGGGCCAGCAGGTGCGCGTGGTCGGTCACCATGAAGATGCGGTCACCGGCGATCGCAACGCCCCGGTTGATGTTGATCCTTGCGTTGCCCACCAGTCCCTCGGTGAGCGGCTGCTGGAAGTGCCAGAGCTCGCGGCCGCTGCCGGCGTCGAGCGCGTAGCACTCGTTACCGGACGTGACGTACATGATGCCGCCCACCACGACGGGGCTGGTCTGTAGCCGGGTGGTGGAGGTGAAGTTGAACAGCCAGGCGGGCGCCAGCCGACGGACGTTCGACTTGTTGATCTGGTCCATGCCGGCGTATCGGTACCCGAGTGTCGTGCCATCGTAAGAGGACCAGTTGACCTCGGAAGTCACCTCGCGGTACTTGTCCCCCTGGGTGCGAAACAGGTGGATCACGCCATCGTCGGTCCGCAGTTGCAGGTCGCGGGTTCCGCGGCCGAGGATCACGCCCTCGAGGGTCTTCCCATCGACGGTTTGCACCGAACCGTGCTCAACCGCCTCGTCGTCCCCGCCGAAGGGCCCGCGTCGCGGGGGACGCAACGTCCGCAGAAACTGGATCAGCTCACGCATCTCCGCCTCGGTGATGCGGAATGACGGCATGCCGCGGGTCGGCAGACCATTTGTGATGAGCTGGGTCAACTGCGCATCGTCAAGATCGAACACCCGGCCAATGATGGATGGCGCGTGCTCGCCGCCGGCGCCGTCGCCACCATGGCAGCCGGCGCAGCGAGTCTCGAACTGCGTGCGACCTGGATCGTCGCGCTGTGCGCGCGCCTGGGGAGCCGCGGCCAACAGGGCCGCCAGCATTGTGATGGAAAGGACGTATCTCGTCATTCGTGGACCCTTTTGCCGGACCGCGGCGGTCTCTGGGCTTCCGCTATCTCACCCGAGGCATCCCCCCGGACGCGGCCGCAGTCACAGTTGGGCGCGTCCCGGTGCCTGCGCCGTCCCACTGAGGAGCCGGGCGGAAGCCGGTGATACTCGACGTAGACCCAGTTGGAGTGGCAGGCTGGCCAACCCATAGTGCGCCGGTCCCGGACTCGGTTATGCTCCCAGAGGCTGACCAAGTGAGCCGGAATTCCCAGCCATCAGTATATATATCCGATCGCCACCACGTCCGATCCCACCGAATCGGCGCAGGTGATCAGCCCGGTTCCCGGGGCGAGGGCGACAAGCCCGATTTCAGGCAAGAGGTCCGGCGACGGCCGTGTCCCACAGGGAGCGCGAGCCGCCCCGGCCTATGTTTCTGTTACTGCTGCTCGTCAGCGGAGGCGGAACACAACACCGAGACGTCCGCCTCGCTGAGCTTCGCTTCCGGATGGAGCAGGAGGTATTGGGACGGCGGCATTTTCCCTTCCCTCGTCTCGTCGCACATCTCCTCCATCCGGCGGCTCGCCCTCTGCGAGCTGAGCCGGTTCCATTCCGAGAAGTTCACGTGTGCCCGCCCCTCGTGCACATCCTGGGCCACGAGCCAGGAGGCGGGGGCCACCTTACTGTATGGCGGCCATACCGTCTCGTTCGAGTGACAGTTCTTGCACGCCCGGTTGACAACGGCGACCACCTCCGGAGATGGATGAGCCAGGGCCTCGAAGGAGTTGGCCGGATTTGCCGGCGGGTTGGTGCGGTTCACCGGGATGAACTGAATCGCAATCATCACCACCACAAAGGCGATGGCGGCGTACAAGACTTTTTTTCGCATCAGGGGCGTCAGTCTCCTGTTTCGGGTTTCGGAGTTTGAGCGGTGCTCGAGGGCAATTCCGGCTTCTGTATGTAGTCCGTCGGGAGCGTGCCCGTCAGGGTCTTCAGCCACGCGACGGTGGCGCCGATCTCCGCATCACTGAGCTTCTTGCCCAGTTGGAGTTGGGCCATCTCGGCCACTGCATCCTCGATGGAGGCCACTTTGCCATTGTGGAAATACGGCCCGGTCTTCTCAACGTTGCGCAGCGACGGCACCTTGAAAACCATCTTATCGCTGTCGTCGTGGGTCACATTGTACCGTCCGGGGTCTGACTCATCACCATAGGGCTCCATCAGCCCCAACTTCTGATAGAGGTCGCCGCCCATCAGGGCGCCGGCATGGCACGTCGGACAGCCGACGGAAACATAGGTATTGAAGCCAACCTTCTCCTGCTCGGTAAGCGCGTCCTGGTTGCCATTCAGGAACTCGTCCCAGCGCGCCGGTGTCGTCAGCTTTCGCTCGAACGCGCCGATGGCCTTCGCCATGTTGTCGAACGTGACCGGGGCCGCCTCGTCCGGGAAGGCCTGCTGGAAGGCCGTCACGTACTCCGGCATCGATGTCAGCACAGCAATGGCATGCTCTTCCGACGGTACCGCCATTTCGACCGGATTCAGCACCGGACCCTTAGCCTGTTCTTCCACGTCGGCGGCACGGCCATCCCAAAACTGTGCCATGTGCCCGGCGGCGTTATAGACCGTCGGCGAATTGCGGTCGCCGTGTTGGCCCTTGAAGCCCGTGGAGGTCGGCGCTCCGTCCACGCCATAGTTGGCCAGATCGTGGCAACTGTTGCACGAGATGTCCTGGCTCAGCGAGAGCCGTGGCTCGTAGTACAGCATGCGCCCGAGGGCAACCTGCTCCTCGGTGGGAGCGCCGGCGGACGCCGGAATCTGCTCCGGAAGCGCTTCGAAATCGGTCAGATCGGCGGGATCGATCGCGGCGGACGGCTGCGAGCCGCAACCGGAGACGGTAAGTAACACCGCAATGGTGGAACTCAGTATTAGCCAGTGACAAGTTCGCATATTCATACCCTGTTATAGAGTATACATGCGGCGTCTTGAGTCCGTCATGGAGGACGTTGTACGGAGCCCTCATGGTCCATGCGGGCCGCCCATGAGACTGAACGTCGCGGGGGTAGCCGCGGCAGGCATAGGGCGTTGCTCAACTCGACCGGGCCGAGTTTGTCGCATCGCGGCCTTCCCCCTAAAGGGTCGCGTCCGGAATGACGATCTAACGGGAGAGAATATCGGGGCACCTGGTTTGAGTCTCCGGGGGCCTCGACCCCGGGCCCGCCTTGACCCTCCGCGAGGCGGGCCGCCAACTTCCTACGTCCGGCGACGTCCGGTTCCATTCGAGAACCAGCCATGCACGATACCTGTGTCCGGGCCCGGGGAATCGGACAGCGCAGGTGGGTCCTTAGATCGCTCCCATTTGCCGGTGGGTTCTTTCCGCGGCCGGCCCCATCTGCCCCCCGTTTGCCATGAAATGTCCCGTGTAGAATGTAGTTAGCGTGGCAAAGCAATCCATCCGGCCCTACTCTCACCGGTACTGGCTGGAACGACAGCGTCGATACGCGCTCGCACATCAGCAGCGCCGCCGGGTCTGGATCATCGCCGGAGTCCTGGCCGCGAGCATCGTGTGCGTTGCGGTCCTCGTCATTGGCACGCTCATGATGCCGGACGACCTGCAGGAACGAATCCTTGATCGCACCGGCGACGTGCTGCAAGATCCTTAGATCTGTTTCTTGAGATGCGGCCAGGTAAGGGGGCGGGTTTCCGTACCCGAGAGTCCGGGGGCTAGTGTTCCGGACAGTGGAAGACTTCGACCGTCACATGGACCAAACCTAGATCGTCGGGCACACGCTCCCTGTAATGGTCCGCCGACTTCGGATGACAGGCCACCACCGATATGATCGCGGCGTAGGAATTCGGCCCGATGGCCCAGGTGTGCAGGTCGGTGACACGCAGGTCACCGCCGTCCTCGAGCCGCTCGCGAATGGCCGTGCGCACCGCCTCGGGACCCTCCCGATCCAGCAGAACCTTCGCCGAAGTGCGGGCCAGCCCCTGAGACCAGTTCGTGATCAGAGCGGCGCCCACGATGCCCATCACCGGATCGAGCCAGACCCAGCCGAGGTACTTGCCGGAGAGCAGGGCACCAATGGCGAGAACCGACGTCAGCGCGTCGGCCAGTACGTGGAGATACGCCGAGCGGAGGTTGTGGTCATTGTGATGGCAGTCGTCGCGGGCATGGTCGTGGTGGTGATGGTGGGCATGATCGTGGTGGTGATGGTGTTCATGCCCGCCATGATGGTGTTCGTGGCTGCCCTGGTGGTGTCCGCCGAGAACGATGACGCAGACCGCGTTCACCCCCAGTCCGACGATGGCGACGAGAATGGCGCTGTCGAAACGGATGGCGACAGGACTGAGAAAGCGTTCGATACTCTCCCAAGCCATGAGGATAGCGAAACCGCCGAGCAGAACCGCGCCGGCGAACGCGGCCAGCGAGTTCACCTTGCCGGTGCCAAAGCTGAAGCGGGAGTCGCGCGCGTGGCGCCGCGCATAAATGTAGGCGGCCGCCGAGATCCCCAGGGCCAGCGCGTGCGAGCCCATGTGCAGGCCATCGGCTAGCAGCGCCATCGACCCGAAGACGAGGCCCGCCACAATCTCGCCGACCATCGTGATGGCCGTAATGACGACCACCACCAGAGTGCGCCGCTCCCCCGCACGGACCCGGTCCTGGCCAAACGAGTGGTCGTGCTGCCAGCGGTCGACGGTCTCAAGATGCATGGATCGCTGTCCCCAAACACAACCAATATGATTGTAACGGCTTAATCGACGTCCGGTTCGGCCAGATGGATGGTCGGGAGATTCGCCACGACCGATGCCGTTCGTTCCGGAGCGGGAAGAGCCGCACCCGCGGTTGGTTGCAGCACGAAACGGACCCAATCGGGGACCCTCCGGCCGCTATGCCGAGCATGCTCAAGAGCTTCCCGTCGCAACCACACCAGCCAATGCAGCCGGCGGCAGAGCTGTCGGGGACGCCGCGACCTCAAACAGCCGATTTTCAATGGAGCTAGTCTAGATTCCCTGATCGCCCAGATCGTGTGGAGTCAGATCCAATCCCAGTTTCTGTTCCCAGCTCCGTCCCGGCCCTTCCCCCCATGTGAGCACTACGACCCATAGGTTGAAGTCGCGCAATTCAACGCGATTCACCGCCCAGGAGGGCCTTTTGGCCCACTCCCTAATGGGATGGGCAAGCGCCGCAACACTTTCCCGTTCGCTTGGCCAACGGGCAATCTGCCTTTTTCTTTCGGGTTTTAGGCGCCCTCTGCGTTGACGGCAACCGGTCGACTGGACCTTGGGGCTGCTTTTGTCTAACCATCTTGTCTAGATTCGATGCATTCTGAGTGCCACGTTACACCCCGACAGACCCGACGCCCATCGGAACATCGCCGTGGCCTGTCGCCCGGGCAGACACCGGCGGCTCTACGGAGCGAGAGCCGCCTCGATCCGGTCGACATGGAACGTCTCCTGGAGCGGAACATGGCTCGCGTGATCGAAGCCCGCGTGGCTGTAGGGATCCGGCCGTTCGAGTTCCCCGCCCCACTCTTCAATGAAGGCGCGGTGGTCGGCCGTCGAGATCGCGCCGGGCGGGACGGCGCGCCGCACCATCACAGAAGGGGTCACGATGTTCCGGTAGCCGGAGATCCGGGCGCGCATGGCGAGATCCATCACGCGGTAGCGGCCGGCGGTGTACTCGTCGCGGACCCCGGCCAGCTCCGCGAGGGTCGACTTGGCGATCAGGACGCAGTCGCCGGAGACGAGCGTAACCTCTCGCGCGCAGGCGAGCGAGCCGCCGTGGCCGTCAAAGGCGGGGTCCCAGCCGAAATAAGCACAGCGAAGCTGCAGACCGCGCCCGGTAAGAATACCGGCATTGTGGACCCGGCCGCCGGTGCGCAGCACGACCGGCGAGACACAGGCCACGTCTTCCATGGCCGCATAGAGCGCCAAATGCCGCACCACGTCCGCCGAGCACGGCCCCAGGTCCGGGTTCCAGAACAGCTCGTATTCGCCGGTGGCCGACTCCTCGGTCGACTCCAGGCGCAGCAGATCGGGATTCCGCTCCAGGTACACCGCCCGGGCCTTGATTCCCAGCCTGGCGAGATGCGCATTGACGGCCTCCAGGTGCCGCCGCCGCACGTCGGGCTTGTGTCCCTGGCCCGAGGCCACGCTGCCGGGCGCCTTACGCCACCGGTACAGGACGCGCCGGACGTGGCGGATGCGCCGGGTCCACTCCGACAGCCGCAGCAGGAACTCGAAGTCCTGCACGCCGTCGTACTCGGAGCGGAATCCGCCCGCCGCCACCATGGCCTCACGCCGCACCACCAGCAAATGCCCCGCGTACATCACGCCGCGGAACAGTTCGGGCGACCAGTCCGGCTTGATAAAGACCCAGGCAGAGGAACCGTCTTCCTCCACCACCTCGTGATCGGTATAAACCGCATCCGTCTCCGGCTCCCGCCGGAACTCGCCAACCACTTCCGCGAGCGCGTCCGGCGTCAGCTCGTCATCGTGATCGAGCATGGCCACCAGCTCGCCGGTGGCGAGCTCGAACGCGGCGTTGGTGGCCGCGGCGATCCCCCGGTTGGCCGGTAGCGTCCGCACGGCGATCTGCTCGTCGCCGGCGGCGAGGGCGTCGAGTGCGCGCCTCGTTTCCGGAGCCGTGGAACCGTCGTCGACCAAGCACAACTGCCAGTTCCGGTAGGTCTGCTCCCGCACCGACCGCACGGCTTGCTCGAGCAAGGGCGGGGGCGTGTTGAATATGGGAACAAGCACGGAGACGAGCGGCCCATCGGCGGCCGGGCGCGGAGCCGCCGTCGCGTGGTCCGGCGGGGCCTCCACCCCCGGCGCGCGCCCCTGGTCGCGTCCAATCCAGAGGTAGTGGGCCAGCGGATTGAGGCCGGCCGCCGCCACATCGGGATTGGCTTCCAGATAGTAACTGGAGTCGAAAGCGGCAGCCGGATCGGAACCATGATAGGCGCCTCCCAGCATGTAGTGCGCCAGCGGGTTGACGCCGCTCCCGGTCAACTCGGGATGGTGCTCCAAATAGTAACTCGTGTCAAACAACGGATTCGGATTCCGGCCGGCCGCGGCGCCGCCGTCGATGTAATCGGTGAGAGGATCGACGCCGGTCGCATCCGGGTACTGCTCGGCGTAATAACGGGGATCGAACGGCGGATTGGGCCGCCGGCCGTCACGCCAGCCCCCACTGATATAGTCCATGAGCGGAACCGCGTTGCCGCCGGGTTCGAGATAGAGCGCCCGGTAGAACGACGTATCGAATAGCGGGTGGGGATCGGATGTCCGGGCGCCGTCCTCGTAGAGATAGTGGACTAGGGGGTTCGTGCCGGCACGAAGCACGTCCGGATGCTGCGCCAGATAGTGGGCGGAGTCAAACAGCGGCGACGGATTGTAACCGGTAAATGCACCTTCCTTGAGATAGTGCTCGAGTGGTTCGCGACCGCCATGGGCCACCTCGGGGTAGCGTGACAGATAGTAGCCGGTGTCGAACAGCGGGTTCGGCTTTCTGCCTTCGGCGGTTTGGCGCTCGGCGTAATCGATCAGCGGATTCCGGTCCTCGTGGTCCACGTCCGGGTAAGAGGCACGGTACCAGGCGGTGTCGAACAGCGCGTTGGGGAACCGGCCGGCCAGCCAGCCGTCGTCGAGGTAGTCGATCAACGCATTGCCATCTCGTTTGGCCACGTCCGGATATCGCCGCAAGTAGTAGGCCGTGTCGAACAGCGGGTGCGGCCGGCAGCCTTCGCGCGCGCCGTAGTAGAGGAAATGGACAAGCGGGTTTAGCCCCTGGCGGCGCACGTCCGGATACTGTTCGAGATAGTACGCAGTGCGGAAGAGCGGGTGTGGATCATGCCGGTAGGCGCCCTCGCGGACATAGTGGTCCAGCGGATTAGCGCCGTCCCAGAGGCTCTCGGGACACTGACGCACATAGTAAGCCGTGTCGAAGAGCGGATTGGGAAATCGCCCCTCGCCGGCGCCTCGCGCGAGATAGTGAGCCAGCGAGTTCCAACGTTGCTCGGCGACGTCGGAGTAGCGGTCGCGGTAGTAACCGGACCAGAACAAGCGGTGGGGATCGCGCCGTTCATCCACGTCTTGGAGGAGGAAGTGGACCAGCGGATTGAGGCCGGAGGCGGCCGCGTCGGGGTATCGTTCAAGGTAGTAGGAGGTGTCGAACAACGGGTTGGGACTGCGTCCCTCGGCGGCGCCGAAGGCCAGATAGTGGGCCAGCGGCTGCCGGCGTCCGATGTCCGGATAGCGATTGCGGTAGTAGGCGGCATCGAACAGGGCCGCGCTCTCCCAGGCCTCGGCGTGGGGCGCCCGCAGCAGCCATAGGCCGCTGAGCGGAGGCAGACAGAGGAGCAAGCGGCCGAGCCGGTCGTCGCGTAGCGCATTGCGTACTTTGAGCACCAAGTCCGACAGCACGATTCCGTCCGATACCGAGGATACCCGAACGGCCTCAAAACCGCCACGGTAAAGCCGAACACCTTCGAGTTACACTGTAAGGGATAGGGTTGCCCGCCCGCTGGGCTCGCCAATCCGGGAAAGGATCCATCGAACATGCGTTTCACCATTTCGCCAGTAGCAGCCACTGCCGTCCTCCTTTTGTGCGGCGGCGTCTGTGCCTGTGGCCAGCAGGCCGATGAGTCCGCCTCGCTTCACCGCGAGGTCAGAGGAGCTCCGGGCGAACCAGGAGGCTTTGCAGCAGGAGCTGGCGGAGCTGAAGGAGATTCTAGCGCCGGTACTCGACCGGCTGCCCAAGCCGTTTCGGCCGCAGGACGTCAGCCTCAGCGGGTCACCATCCATGGGCGAGACGTCGGCCAAGGTAACGATGGTCGAGTTCACCGACCTCGAGTGCCCCTTCTGTGTTCGATACTTCCAAACCACCTTCCCGGACATCGTAAAGAACTACGTCTCCACGGGCAAATTGCGGTACGTTGCCCGGGAGTTCCCGCTGACATCGATCCATCATGAGGCGGGTCAGGCCGCCCGAGCCGCCCTATGCGCGAAGGACCAGGATAAGTATTGGCAGATGCGCGGGCGGATCTTCAACAACCGGGAGAACCTGAGCCCGGACGACCTCGCCGGCTACGCTAGCGATTTGGGCGTCGATCTGGCCCCGTGGAAAGCCTGCCTCGCGGATGACAAGTACGACGCCAAGATCCAGACCGACCTCGCGGCCGCGGCCCGGCTCGGCATCAACGGCACTCCATCCTTCGTCCTGGGCCTTACTGACCCGAACGATGCGAGCCAATTCCGCGCCGTCAAGATGCTGCAAGGCGCCGTGCCATTCGAGCTCTTCAAGCAAGCCATCGATGAACTGCTCGCCTCCGACGAGCAGTAAAAGCCTCTCCTGATCGATCTCCCGCCCCGCCGCCCTCGCGGCCTGCGCCGCTCCACGTCGACATTATTTCAAACAGTGAAAAAATCTTTTGTTTTAAACAATAGTAAGTTACACTGTATCGAAGGTCGTGTCCCCATACGCTACGCGGTGCCGGCCTGACGGAGGGTGCTGTGATTCGCGTCACGATTCGTGCGAGCGGAACTCTGGGAGCAGTTCTCCGGGACCTGGCGGGCCCGGCAGTGCATACCGCGAACGGGAGTACTGTGCCCAAAGGGCCGCCCGGCGCCCAAGACCGAGCGGATATGGCGTCAGCCCGCCGCCAGTTGCCGCGTTCCATCAAAGCCTACAAGCCTTGCCCGAGTTGTGGATCCTGGCGCATCTCGCTGTCCCGGCGGCGCACGTGGTTACATGGCCTTCTTTCGGTGTTTGGCATCCACGCGGTGCGCTGCACGGATTGTGGATCGCGGTTCACCCACCATGCTTGGCATTGGGCCTACCTACAGTACGCGCGCTGTCCCAAGTGCGCCAACTTACGACTCCACGGCTGGCAGGAAGAGTATCACCTGCCGCCGGCGTATGTGCGCGCACTAACGATTGTCGGCGCCAGACAACAGCGATGCAACCCCTGCCGTCACAACTTTGTCAGCTTCCGTCCCCGCTGGAAGCCCACCGAATCCCTGCTGGCGTTGCTCCAAATCCAGCGGGAACACACACCAGGCCTGAGCCCGGAACAAGCCCGCGACCGCGCTCTGGATCTAATGCAAAACGAGCAATAGAGGATACGCCGGGCCGCATGGCTTGCGGGGCGGAGACCGAATCGTGTACGATTCCGACCTGCCGGTACCACCTCTCGAACCTCCGGCGAAGAGTTTCCACACTACGCTTCGTCGGGTCCCCGACGCGTCCAGCGCCAACCGCAGAGGCGGTTCCCCTCCACCCACGTCAAGCTGACCGGGCCTAAGCCATGCACGCCGCGCCGGCTCGCGTTCCTGGTAAAATCAGAGCACCAAGACTCAGGAAGGGGAAGGGACCTCTCATGTCTCTAAAAGGCATCTCTGTATTGATGTCCGTGGCCGTGTCGCTTATTGCGAGTGCGGCTTTCGGCGCCGGGCCAACGTTCCGCCCGGATAAATTTTTCAAAGGTTCTAGCCTCGACGGCTGGCACGTTCTCGGCGCGGCGGATTGGAGCGCCCAGAACGGAGAGATCGTCGGGAAGGCAAAGGGAGATGGGGGCGGCTGGCTCGTCCTCGATCATCCGTATCAGGATCTCGGCGTGTACGCCTCCTTCCGCTGCGGCACCGGCTGCGAAACAGGCATCCTGATGCGCGCCGAGAAGACTCCGGAAGGAATGAAGGGTATCTTCTGGTCCCTGAGCAATGGGACCATGGCGAACTACAGTGTCAAGCTCGACTCCGAGGGCCGCATTGTGGAGCGCAAGCCATTGGGGACGGCCCGGGGCTGGAGCCTGATTCTTCCCCCGCCACCGCCGGAATCAGAGGCCGCGCCATCTCGTCGCGCGCGGCGCGGCCCGCCGAGAGCATCGGCGGGGCCCGAGTTGCCAGTCAAGCCGCCGGACGGCAGTCTCCGTCCGAACGACTGGAATGAGGTCGAACTGATCGCCGA
Organism: Bryobacterales bacterium; assembly: GCA_963809945.1. Lineage (GTDB taxonomy): Bacteria > Acidobacteriota > Terriglobia > Bryobacterales > Bryobacteraceae > CAWELS01. The sequence goes on from CAWELS010000053.1 coordinate 82,983, forward strand.
CGTGGACGTCCTCACCGCCACCGTCAATGACGTGCGGGCCGGGAGCGGCGCGGCGTACTCGTCCCTGGGACGCTACGGACCGATGGCCCTCTATGTGGGGGGATCCGGCGAAGTACGGTTCAAGGATCTCGGGTACCGCGACCTCGGCCTCAAGGCTCTTCCCTCCGAGCAGGTATCGGACCACTTCGACATACAGCGCCTCAACGACTTCTACTATGGCTGGTCGGTAGCGGCGGCCGATATCAATCGCGATGGTTACACCGACATCGCCTCCGGACCCTATTACTACCTGGGACCCTACTATACGACTTATCGGGAGATCTATCCCCGCGTGACCTACAGTCCGTCGACCGAGTTCCCGGAAGACTGTTGGGTGGAGCACGCGGCCGACTTCACCGGTGACGGCTGGCCCGACGTTCTCACCACCACGCACTCCGGGGGCGGCGCCATCCTGTATGTCAACCCCGGCAAGGAATTGCGCCGCTGGGATAAGTACCAGGTGGTATCGTCGATAAGCGCGGAAATCACGCTGGTTGAAGACGTTGATGGTGATGGCGCCCCCGAGTTGGTTTATGCCGCCGATGGCTCCTTGTGCTATGCGAAGCCCGATCCGTCCAACCCGACGGGCCAGTGGACGGTCCACAAGATCACCGAGCCCGGATACGCGACCGCGCACGGCCTCGGTGTCGGTGACGTCAACGGCGACGGGATCATGGATATCCTGAACGCATTCGGCTGGTATGAGCAGCCTGCCACCCGCACCGGGATGTGGAAGTATCATCCGGTGGCCTTCGGACGCTGGTACCGGGGCTCTCCGGGCGGCAGCGTGATGGCCGTCTACGACGTCAACGGCAACGGGCTCAACGACGTCGTCACCAGCCTGACGGCCCACGGCATCGGCCTCGCCTGGTACGAGCAGAAGCGGGATTCGGCCGGTAATATCTCCTTCGTCCAGCACATGATCATGGACGACTTCACCACCAAAAACGCCGGCGGCGTGACGTTTTCGGAGTTGCACGGCGCCGACTTCGCCGACATCGACGGCGATGGCATCACGGACTTCATCGTCGGTAAGCGCTTCTTCTCGCACCTTGATACTCACCTCGATCCCGATCCCTTCGATGCTCCGGTTCTCTACTGGTACCGGACGGTGCGCGACCCGAAGGCACCCGGCGGCGCCAGGTTCGTCCCGGAGCTGATCCACAACCGCTCCGGCGTCGGCTCAGACGTGATGGCGACCGACGTCAACAAGGACGGCATCGTCGACGTGGTGACGGCAACCGACCGCGGCTTGTTCGCCTTCTGGGGCAAGCGCTGATCGGCTGAGCTGCTGAGACAACGGACGGGCGGACCCGCCGGAATGGCTGGCCGCCCGTTCTTCACCGATTCGGCCGGCCACGAGCCGCCAAGGCCGGCGCGGCCGGAACGGCGACCACAGGCAAGGCGTTACCCCCCGCCAGGAACGGCCCACAATGTTTCCAGTCTCCCCAAAGATCGCCCGCCGCATGCGGGCCGCCCGCCAAGCGTGACATCCCGCCGAGCCGGTATCTTCGACCCCGCGGACCAGTAGGCAGTCGTTCATCCGGTGGTAAGACACACTATCTTCTCCACATGACCGGGGCGGTAGAATCCCTCCTCCGTGCGATTCCAGTTTCGGCGCGCAGGCCCTATTCTGGCACTGTAGGACGCACAACGCCGACGCGGTGCGGAGGAAAAAGCATGGACGCGGCGACCACGAGATGCTCACCGGCAGGCAGGGTTCACGGAACCGAGGCGATCCCGCGGGCCCGCCGGATGACCCCGAAGGGCCTGAACATTTCCACCGGCATGCCACAACCAATTTGCAGGCTGATGGATCTGTATCCACAGAGGACATGGGCCGACCGCCGGTCCTCTATGTCCCATTGCGGCGGAACTCCGGTTCGCAGCCCAAGTCCGCTGGCGCGTCGCATGACAAAGGCAGTTGAGCCCCGGGTGCCGTGCAATATGCCGGCCCCCCCGGGCAAATCAACAGTAGGCCGGGACAAACCGGGCTCGGTCACGATTGGAACACTTTGAGCAACCAACTCGAGAAGTAGGAGGGTATTAAGTCATGAGAATCTACAAACAGATGGCTTTGGTGGCGGCGTTGATTCTGCCGCTGTGCGGGGCCGGACAACTGTTCGGACAGGAATTGACGCCGGTAGAGCGGCACGTTCGGCACGAGCTGATTACTTTGCCGTTCTACAACGTCTTTGATTGGTTCGACTTCAAGGTGGATGGCGGCACGGTGACCCTGATGGGCGAAGTGACGACACCCACTTTAAAGACCTCCGCCGAGCGCGTCGTCGAACGCGTCGAGGGAGTCCAGAAGGTGATCAACAACATTGAAGTGCTGCCAGTCTCACCGAACGACGACCGTATCCGGCTGGAGGTCTACCGGGCCATCTACTACAACCCCAACTTCACCAAATATGCCATCCGCGCGGTGCCGCCGATCCACATTCTGGTAAAGAATGGCGACGTGCGGCTGATGGGCGTGGTCGCATCAGCTATGGACAAGCAGATCGCCGGGATCCAGGTGAATGGAGTGCCGGGCGTCTTCTCGGTCACCAACGATCTGACAGTCGAGAACGAACGGTAACGCCGCCGGTTGCCGGAGAGCAGCGCGACAGTGCCCGTCCGAGCCCTAGCGGTACAGATCGATGGCGCCGGCGATCCCGGCCATCAGCATCTGTGTCCCGACCACGGCGAGGATAAGACCCATCATCCGGGTCAGGACCTTGATCGCGCTCTCTCCTACAAAGCGCACTAAGTGCTCGCCCGAAAGGAAGAACCAGAGAGTAATCAGACTCAGCACCAGAAAGGCGCCGATGGTGGTGGCCAGATCCACCCAGCCGCCGTCCGCGGCGAAATTCATGGCGGTCGCGATTGTTCCCTGGCCCGGCGAGAATCGGGACGCCGAGCGGCGTAATCGCGACACTCAACTCGGCCTCCCGGCTCTTTCGGTTATCGTCCGCAGTAGGGATTCTGAACTCGGGAGAGTTCCCCCTGGAGCATGTGAAATCCGATTAGGAAGACAAGAACGCCGCCGGTAATTCGGAACGCCGGCAGGGTGATGCCGAACATATCAAAAATCAACTTGCCCCCCACGCTGAAGATCAACACCACCAGGAAGGCCAGCGCGACCGCTCGAAAGGCAACGGAGCGTCCGACGGCTCGTTCATCGTCGGCGGTCAGGCTGAGATAGATCGGGGTATTGGCAATCGGATTCATGATGGCGAATAGCCCCATGAACACGGTGGCCGAATGTGCGAGGTAGTTGTCCATCGGAGTTGAGCCGAGTTGTTGAACACCGGTCGCGGCCGACGCCCGAGGCCGTCACGAAGATGTTTCTTGGCTCAGTATATCGGACGGACCCGTTTGGCGATGGCTGGCAGATCTTTTGGCCGGAAAGACAAGATGGTGGGCGCGACAGGACTCGAACCTGTGACCTCCTGCGTGTGAAGCAGGCGCTCTAACCAACTGAGCTACGCGCCCATCCGCTCCCCTATTGGCGGGGAACCGTAGGCCACCGGCGGCCGGTCCGTACCGGCCGCTTCATCGGCTTCGTACAGCAACGATTGTACATCAAAAGAACGGTCCAGAACGCGCGGCGGGCGGACCGGCCGGGGCCGGTCCGACGCTCTACGTTCCGCTCGGGGCCGTTCCCTTCAGGTGCGTGTCGAGGAACCGCAGGATCGCCTCATACCCCTTGATGCGATTCTCCTTCTTCGTGAATCCGTGCCCCTCATCGTCGAAGACGACGTATTCGACCGGCACGCCATTGGCCCGGACAGCCTCGACCATCTCGTCGGATTCCACCTGCAGCACGCGCGGGTCATTGGCGCCCTGCAGCACGATCAGCGGCTTCTTGATATTCGCCGCATGGAACAACGGCGAAATCTTGGTCAGGTACTCCTCCTCGGTGTTCGGGTTGCCGAGTTCGGTGTAGAGGGCGTCACGGGCCGCCGTCCACCAGGGCGGGATGCTTTTGAGTGTCCGTACCCAGTTGGCGACACCGAAGATGTCCACGCCGACGTCGAACTCCTGGGGCTGGAAGGCGAGCGCCGCCAGCACCATGTAGCCGCCGTAGCTGCCACCGATGATGCCGATGCGTTCCGGATCGACGTACCCGGTCGAGATCAGGTAGTCCTTGGCCTTGACACAGTCCATCAAGTCGTTCTCTCCGTGGTTGTGGTCGTCGAGCTTGTAGAAGGTTTTGCCGTAGCCGGAGCTACCCCGGTTGTTCACCTGCAACACGACGTAACCGTGGTTGACCAGGTACTGGTAGAGCGCGCTGTAGCCGACCCGCGACTGTCCGCCGGGGCCGCCGTGCACCTCGACCAGCGCCGGCGCCTTCTCGCCCTTGGCCAACGCCGGCTTCATGAGCAGCGCGGGGATCTCGAGCCCGTCGAAGGACTCGTAGCGGACCACCTCGACATCGGCCAGGTCGCCGGCGTCGATCTCTGGATTCATCGTGTCGGTGAGCTTGGCCGCCTGCTTCGCCCCGACGTCGTAGACATAGAGATTTGCCGGCGACCGGGGACCGCTGTGATAGAAGCGCACCTTCTTCTCGCTCCGCGAGAATGCCACGCCGGAGATGTCCCTCGCCGGCAGTTCCGGCAGTTCGAGAGGCTCGCCGGTAGCGGCGTTCGTGATGTGGATCTCGGTCCGCGCATCGGCATTGACACCTAAGACGAGGTAGGTGCCGTTCCAGGTGAGCCCCGCGAACATGACGTCCCAATTCGGCGCGGCGACGGTCTCGGAGGCAAGCGTGGCGAGGTCCATCTTGGCCAGGTGTGCGAACTCGCCGCCCTGGTCGGTGGTGTAGTAGAAGGCCGTGCCGTCGGGCGTGAAATCGGCGGCAGAGAACTGGGCGTCGCCTTCGTGCGGCGTCAGATGTTCCCGCTCACCGGACTGGACGTTGTAGAGATAGAGGTCGTTGTCGTTGGTCGTATTCGACTTGTTCAGAACCAAGAGACGCTTATCACGCGAGATGAGGCTTACTTCGAAACCGTCGGTGTTGCGGTAGATGAGGTGCGGCTTGAAGGTTCCGATGTCCATCTCGTAGAGGTCCATGTAGCGGGGATCGCGCTCATTGGAACCATAGAAGAAGCTTTTCAAGTCGTGCGCCCAGCCGTAGGGTACGGCGCGAAGTTTGTCGCCGGGGGTGAGGTCCCGGACCGTGCCGTCCTCCTCGCGGAGGTAGATATGATAGAGCTCGTTGCCGCCCTGGTCCGCTGATAGCAGAATGCGATTGTCGCCTGGGAAGTAAGAACTGGCATAGGTAGTGTCGGTGGAGTGAGTAAGTTGGGTGGGTTCGCCGCCCGTCACCGGCACTGAGTAGGCGTTGTAGATACCCGAGGCGTCGCTCGAATAGAGCATGGTCTGTTCGTCCGGGGAGAAGGCTCCTCCGGAGAGCGATTCAGTGTCGAGGAACTGCTCGATCGAGTATTGGCGAACGGCGCGCTGCTCGGGTGCGCGAGAGCACGCCAGGGAAAGAAGAAGCAGGACTGGAATTACGATAGACAGGTCTCTGACTCGCATAGCGAAATTATAGTCCACCCGCGAAAAGTCGCCTGCACCGGCCGATCCTCGCCGATGAGAAAAGTGAGGAACTTGCCGTAGTTCGGCGAGGCTCCGAGGGACTACGACGTCTCAGGACACCCAGTATGAAACTAGGCGCAAAAGCCGTTGTACCGACCATGGCCGCCGTGGCCGTGAGCATCACGCTCGCGGTCGTCGTGCAATGCCGCACGATTCGTGATCAAGGAGTGGAGGGCATCCGCACCGCGATGAAGGCCACGGTAGCCGAGGCCGAAAACGTGCGGGCATCGATGTCCGGCCTGTGGACGTCCGGTGCATTCGAGGTCGAGCGACTGGCTTCCCCGGCCCAGTCTGGTGACTACCATCGCAGCAATCTCTATGATGCGATCCCGGTGGTAGCGGCGTGGCGCGCCATCGAGCACGTGTCCGCTGCCGAACACTACGAGTTCCGCATCCCCAGCCCGAACGCCAGGAACCCCAAGAACAACCCGACCGCCGACGAAGTGGCGATTCTGAAGGCGCTCGAAACCTCGCCGTCCGGCGAGTACTTCACCGTCGACTCGAAGAACCGGAAGATCGTCTACGCGCTGCCGATCCGCCTCACCGAAGATTGCCTGGCTTGTCACGGCGATCCAGCCACTAGCCGTACCGGTGACGGCCGGGATCCGTTGGGCCTCCCGATGGAAGGCTGGCACGCCGGTGAGACCCACGGGGCCTTTGTTCTCAAGGCCGACATGTCGCGCCTGGACGCGGTGGTGTGGAAGGGAGTGGGAACGTCACTGGCATGGATGGTGCCGCTCGCGGTTTTGATCGGCTTTGTCTTCTACCGGGTCAATGCACGCATGATTCTGCGCCCCCTGCAGCGCCTGGTGAAGACGATCCGGAAGGTGACCATGGAAACCGGGGAGGTGGCGGCATCGATCTCCGAGAGCAGTCAGGCGCTCGCGGCCGGGGCCACCGAACAGGCGGCGACCGCGGAGCAGACCAGCGCTTCGCTCGAGCAGATCACCAGCAGCACGGTCAAGAACTCGGAGGGTGCACAGCGGGCCAAACACCTGGCCACGAGCACCCGGTCGGCGGCCGAGGCCGGGGCCGGCGACATGAAGCACCTGGCCGCCGCAATGGATGCCATCAAGGTATCAGGCGACGACATCGCCCGGATCATCAAAGTGGTGGACGAGATCGCCTTCCAAACCAACTTACTAGCGCTGAACGCGGCCGTGGAAGCGGCCCGCGCCGGCGAGGCGGGCGCCGGATTCGCTGTGGTCGCCGACGAGGTCCGGCAACTGGCGCAACGGAGCTCGCAGGCGGCCAAGGAGACCTCGGTCCAGATCGGCAAGACGATCGAGAAGACGGAGCGCGGCGCGGAACTGAGCAGCAAGGTCGTCGAGGCGCTCAAGGAGATCGTCGCCCGCGCCCGCGACGTCGATGAAGTGCTGGCTGACATCACCCGCGCGAGTGAAGAGCAGCGGACCGACATCGGACAGGTGACCTCGGCCGTCGGCGAGGTCAGCCGCGTCACCCAAACCATCGCCGACCGGGCCGAGCGCAGCGCGAATGCGGCGAGCGACCTCAACCAGCAAACGCGGAAACTCCGCGACACGATCGTGCAACTGGGAGTGCTCACCGGAGTGGCCGAGGACAAAGACGCCGCGGGCGCCCGACCCCGGCCGTAGCTGGGGCGGCGCCGCTCGCCGGTGACCCCACCCAACTGCGAGCAAGCCGTCGATTTCCCGTAGGGCCGATCGTGACCGCGGCGGGAGTCCACCGGCAAACATCCCTCTTGCCCGCGGCTCCGAGGGATCAGGCCACGTTACGATAGCAGTGGCCGATGGTCCCTCAACTATGAAACGGAAGATCTTCGCACTCGCGATGTTATTCGTCGCCACCGCGGCGGCGGAAGTCCACTCAATGACCCTGCGGCAGGCCGTCGACAGGGCGCTGGCACAGAACCCGGACATCGTCGTCGCCCGTCTCGAAGAACAGAGTGCCGGGCTCCAGGTCCGCGTGGCGCGGGACCCGTTCTTCCCCAAGACGTACGCCGGCAGCGGCTTGGCGCAGACCTGGGGCTTTCCGACAACCTTGGACAGCGAAGCGCCGAGCATCGCCCAGGTGCGGATCTCCTCGACGCTGTTCAATCGCCCGCAGATGCATCGGCTGTCCCAGGTGAAGCAAGATGCCGAGGCGGCGCGGCTGGCGACGGCGACCACACGCGAGGAGATTGCCATGCGGGCGGTCGAGTTCTATCTCGACGCGGAGTGGGCGGCTCAGACATTGAAGATGACCCGCGGTCAGGCGGAAGGCCTCGAGAAAGTGGTCGAGGCGATGCAGTCACGGGTCGAGGAAGGCCGGGATCTGCCCATCACCGTGACCCGGGCGGAGGTGGACGTGGCCCACGCGCGGCAGCGGGTCGAGAACCATGAGGCCGATCTCGAGCTCGCCGAGAGCCGCTTGGCGGTGGTGTTGGGCTTCGATCCGGGCGACCGCGTCCAGGCCGCGGAAGAGCAGCGTTCGCCGGCGGCGCTACCGGATTCGCCCGATGCGGCCGTCGCCGCTGCGCTCTCCGATAACTCCGAGATTCGCCGTTTGGAGGTGTCGCTTAAGGCCAGCGGATTCTCCATCCGGGCCGAGCAGGCCGAGCGGCTCCCGCAGGTCAACCTCGTCGCCAAGTACAACCTGCTGGCCCGCTTCAACAACTTCGAGGAATTCTTCCAGCGCTTCCAGCGGCACAATGGACAGATCGGTATCTCGATCGAGGTGCCGCTCTACCGCTCTCCGGGTTCGAAGGCGCGGCTCGGTCAGGCCGAGATCGAGGCCGAGCGCCTGCGGGCGGAGCTCACCTCCAAACGAGGCGCCATTGCCCTCGACGCGCGCCAAGCCTACCTGGAGGTGCGCAAAGCGCGGAGCGCGTCCGAGGTGGCCCGTGCCGAGCTGGACCTGGCTCGCGAGGAGCTGAGCGTCCAACTCGCTCAATTGGACGAAGGCCGGGTGCCGATGCAGGACGTCGAGGCGGCGCGGTTCGCCGAGAACGAGCGCTGGATCGCCTTCTACGACGCCCGTCACCAACTGGAACTCGCCGAGTACCGGCTGCTAGACCGCACCGGCGGCCTGCTGGCGGCCGTGACAGCGGCCGTAAATCCGGGCGGTGAATGAATGTGAATGGGATCGAGCGGGCACAGTAACGAGCGCCACCCGTCCTCCGCGGACGCCGTGCTTCCTACGACGCACTACACTGCTTGTCCGCTCTCCGGATGCGGCCGCATGAATCACCGGCGCCGGTCGAGATGTGCCAGTCTCTGCACGACTTCGCTGGTAACCGGATAACCCCCTCTCGGTGAGAATCCGTGTTGACGTTCATTCCCGTTCATTGAGTGCCCAGCTTGGAGTATAGTGCGTCCATGGTGGCACACATACGCACTGCATTCCTTTGCTTACTCTGCACCGGCGTCGCCGCGGCGGAGATCCATCACAACCCGGGGAGCACCGCTCCGTTGCCGCATGACAAGTACATCCACGTGGTCAGTGAGGCGGATTCCCCCATTCAGCAAACCTATATCAAGGCGAAGGACGGTCTCTACATCGCGGCCGCCATCCGGAAGCCGAAGGGCGACGGACCGTTCCCGGCGATCATCATCTTCCATGGCGCGCCCGGCGGCCGGGGGATGGAACAACTCGTCGGATGGTCGCGGGGCGATCATGGCGGACCCGTCTGGGAGCGGTTCCTGCAAGAGGGTTACGTCGTCGCTGTCGCCGACTACCGGGGTGGGGACTTCAACCTGATGTCAACTCCATCCGACAACGGCCTCATCACCTCTATCGACGACGGCCTCTCGGTGATCGACTACGTCAAGGCCCTGCCCTACGTCGATGCCGGGAATATCAACCTCTACGGCGTCAGTCTTGGAGGCAATCTGGTCATGAACCTCGTCTCCCGGGTGAAGGTCCATTCCGTCGTCGCGGGCGCGCCGGCAGCCATCTGGTTCCTGGGGCTCAAAATGCCGCCCCCCGGCGCGGCCGGAGGAACGGACCGCTTCAAGGACGCGAAGCCCGATCCGGAGATCACACGGAAGAACATCGAGCCGATCGACTCGCCGATTCTGATTCTTGTGGGAACCGCCGACAGCCTGCTGCCGGTAACGACGATGCTGCACAACGCCCTCGATGCGGCCGGCAAATCAGTGCGGATGGAGGTCTACGAGGGCGGCTACCATGATTTCTGCCTTGGTCCGCAGGGCCAGAACCGGAGCGACCTCCCGAATGGCGAGGCAATCCTCGACTCGACGCTCGATGCGCTGGAGAAGTCAGTGGCGTTCGTCGCGGGAGGGATTCAGGCCGTTAATTAACGTGAAGCACCTTCCCGTCGCGATGTGGGCTGCAGACTCCGCTCCCTGCGGTCACGGTTCGTTGTTCGCGTTCGGCCCAATGCGAGCCGTCGGCGTGACGGGGAGGGAGCGGGGCGGAGCACCTCGATATTGGTGTCGCACTCTCTCGAGCACGGTCCGACTTTCATCCCAATGGGTGACCGCGTCGGGCCATGGAACTACATTCGAAGACACGATCTGTCAGTGCGACTTGGACGGGGCCTGAGAACACGGGGCGGGCGGAGCCGCCTGCCCCACTCCATTCCCGTGTATTTACCGTCATCGACGGCCCTAATCCGAGTAGAAGTTCCGCGGCCAGGCATGGCGCTTCAGCTTCGCGAGGACATCTTCGGGCAGCGGTCCGAGGTCGCTGACCGAGCAGCTTGATTCCACGGTCGCGACGCGGCGCATGCCCGGGATCACGGTGGAGACGGCCGGGGGCGAGAGACAGAAGCGGAGCGCGATCTCAGGCAGCGTACCGGCGACCCCGTCGAGGTCATTCTCAAGCGCCTGCACACGGTTGAACACCTGCCGCTTGCGTTCGCCGGCGAAGTAATAGGAACGGAAGTCGCCGCGCGGGAACTTGGTGTCCGGGGTAATCGTGCCCGTGAGCCCGCCTTCATCGAGCGGCACCCGCGCCAGCACCCCGATGTTGCGCTCGCGGCACAGCGGTAGAAGGCGCTCCTCGGGCGTCTGGTCCCAGATGTTGTAGATGACCTGGACGCTGTCGATGAGACCCGTCTCGATGAGCTCGAGGGCTGAGTCCGGTTCATGATCGTTGATCGAGATGCCGACGGCGCGCACCTTGCCGGACTTCTTCAAGTCCTCGAAACCGCGGCGCCACTCGTCGCGGGCGACCCACTCCGGGTTCCAGACGTGGAGCTGCTGGAGGTCGATCGTTTCGAGGCCAAGGTTCTCGAGGCTGGTCTCGGTGGAGCGGACGATGTAATTGTACGGGAAGACCTTGTCAATGCCGATCCCCCGCCGGGCGGGCCAGAGCATATTCTTCGGCGGGATCTTGGTGGCGACGAAGATCTTGTGCTCGGCTTGCCGCACCACCCGACCAACGAGCTGCTCACTGTGGCCGTCGCCGTAGGCAAGCGCCGTGTCGATGAAGTTGAGCCCACGCTCGATGGCTGTGGCCAGCGCCGCGAGCGAGGTCTCGTCGGTAGCGCCGCGCCACTGCGACCGGCCGATCCCCCAGGCTCCGTAGCCGATTTCGCTGATTTCAAAGCCAGTTTTCCCGAGTGTCCGATAGCGCATGATGGACTCCATCGTAACAGCCGGGGCCGGAGCGCACGAGGAGAGTAGAATCGATATAGGGACGACATGATGCGTTCGCTGATCCTGCTCTTCGCTCTGGCGGGGACGCTTTGGTCCGCCAACATCAAGCTGTATCTCACCGACGGCACCTACCACTTGGTGCGGGAGTACGAGGTGCAGTCGGATCGTGTGCGGTACTACAGCACGGAGCGCAGCTCCTGGGAAGAAATCCCGCTCGATCTAGTAGACCTCGACCGGACCCGGAATGAAGAAGCCACACGCGAAGAGCGGCAGGCCGAGGTGCGTGAGGTGTGGCAAGCCGAGCGAGCAGCCGACCGCGCCCGGCAACAAGAAGTCGAGAGCGTGCCCGACCCAAAAGGCGTCTATTTCGTCAATGGCGAGCAGATTCAGCCCCTGCCGCACGCCGAGCTTGAAATCCTCTCCGACAAGAAGCGAACGCTGCTCAAGACCCTCTCACCGGTTCCCATCTTTCCCGGAAAGAAGGACGTGTATATCACCGGCGAGAAGTCGGCGGCGCCGCTCGCGACGGCCGCGCCGGAGTTCTACATCCGGCTGGACCAGGCGGAACGCTTCGGGATTATTCAGCTAACGGTAAAGAAGGGCAATCGTCACGTCGAGACCTGGAACATCGATCCCGTTTCCGACATGATTTTTGAGAGTCATGAGGATATTCCGGTGTTCCGGCGTGAAGTAGGCCACAACCTATACAAGATCTGGCCCAAGAATCCGCTCGGAGCGGGCGAGTATGCCGTGATTGAGTTCACGCCCGGTGAGGCCAACGTGCAGGCCTGGGATTTTGCGATCGCGGCCGCGGCGGACCAGGAATAGTTCCCATCACGACTTGACCTCGCGCACCCCCATCACCGCTCAACCTTCCCATCACCGCATAACAGCGAAGGGGCGGACCAATTCCCGTCCGCCGACACTCTGACAGCGTCAGGCGTCTTCCCACCGCACTTGGAAATCGCGACGCGATTCTCACATTTCCACTGCCTCGACGACGGTTCTCCCTATACTGGTTTTCGGTCCCCTATACTTAAGTCTTCCCGCACAAATGTCCGACCCGACGTTACAACTGCCGGCGGAGCCGAAGTTCGACTCGGGCAGCTCGCCCAGTCGCTGGGAGCTGGCTATTCTGGGAGCCGGCGTCTCGCTGGCCGCGCTGGCGTTCGTCCTCGCCTGGTCGGCCGCCGCGGTCCGGCCACACTACGACCACGCCACCGGCAGCCTCTTCGTGATCGCCTCGGACATCCTCCACGGCACCTGGTACCGGCCACTGTGGAGCGCCGAACTCGGCTACGGTGGCACCCGGTACTTTCCCCTCTACCCGGCCCTGCTGGCCCTCTGGCGGAAGCTCGGCCTGGACTTCCTTTCGAGCTCCCTCATGATCAGCGCGGTCTGCTGCTGGTTCGTGGTCACCGGTGTGCGCTCGCTACTACGGGAGTTCGGCGTCGAATCGAAGATCGCCACGATCTTCGCGTTCTTCCCGCTCTGTGCGACCTCCGTCCTGATGGTGGTGACCTCGTTCCGCGCCGATCTGCTGCCGGTGGCACTGGCGCTGTGGGGCGTCCGGTACGGTCTCCGCGCCGGTACGGACGCGGAACGCCGCGGCGACGTCCCCCTCTCGGCACTGCTGTTCACGCTGGCCTTTGCCGCCAAGGTGACTTCTCTCGGTTGGGCGTTCGGGCTGCTCGCGTTCCTGGCGCTGAACGGCCGGAGGCGGGCCGCTGTCCGCATCGGGGCGTGGCTGGCGGCGGGGGCGGCGGCGTTCCTGGCCGGGGTTACGGCGATCAGCCATGGGCGTTTCCTCGAGAACATGGCCGCCACCATGGGCGGCGGCTCCGGACTCGCCCGCTTCCTCGAGGGACCGTACTATCTCGAGCGGATGGCCCGTGCCGCGGACCCGATTTGCTTTGTGATGGCCGGGATCGCCGCCTGGCTCGCCGCCTCCAACCTCCGCCGCAGCCGCGCCAGCCTGCCCGCCTGGCTGCTGGCCTCCATCGCCGTGGTCACCGCCGTCATCTTCGGCTCGCGCGGCACCATCCACAACCATCTGATCGATCTCTGCGTCGCCGCCACACTGGTGGTGGCCGCCGACTTCCGCCGGCTGCGGACGGCCATCCACTTCGTCCCCCTGCTGCTCGCCACCTACGCTCTGATCTCGCTGGTGAACTTTCCCCGCGAGTATGTGCAGGACCCGTCATACGACGTGCGCGGACTGGCGGTCCGCCACCTCAGCACACAGCCGGGCCCATGGCTCTCCGAGGACCCCAGCCTCCCGCTATCGGCCGGGCAGAGTCCTTACCTGGCGGACGCATTCATGCTTCGCCTGCTCCGGCAGTCCCACCCCGAGATCGAGCAGCGGCTGGAGGCCCAGATTCGCGGGCACTTCTTCAAGACGGTGGTCCTGACCAACATGAGCTCCCAGCGGGTGGTCTGGTACGACACCGAAGCCTATCCCTGGTATGATCGGGTCCACTTCGGACCGGGCTTCCTGGAGACACTCAATGAGTCCTACACGCTCTCAACGCGCATCGGGCGTTTCTGGTTCTACAGTCCGAAGGGCGCCGAACCGGTGGCGGATGGTGAGTGACGCCGTACGGTTCGCGGTGGTGTTCGCGGCCCTGACGCTGGTCCTCCTGTGCCTGGCTGGCTGCCAGGGTGGTCCGGAGCAGGGTCCGCCGGGACGCGTCCTGATTATCGGCATCGACGGCGCCTCCCCGACGCTGGTCCGGCCCTGGGTGGCCGCGGGGCAGCTCCCCAACCTAGCGGCACTCTATGAGCAAGGCACTTTCGGCGAGCTTCGGTCACAACATCCCCTGCTGTCGCCGCGCGTCTGGACGTCGATTGCCACCGGGAAGGATCCCGAGCAGCACCGGATCGAAGGCTGGGTGCATGACGAGGGTCCGCGGAAAGGACGGCTCTACCTGGGCTCGGACCGCGCCGGCCACGCCATCTGGAATATTCTTTCCGACCGCGGCTACACCGTGGGCGTCGTCAACTGGCTCATGACACAGCCGCCGGAGCAGGTGAACGGGGTTATCGTCTCGGACTTTGCCATCCCCGGTCAGCGCAGCGGCAGGGAAGAGCTGGGGACCAACTTCGGCCGCGACTCTTCGCTCCCGCCCGATCGCGCCGAGTCCGCCATCACGACGTGGCCCGTCGATTGGACCCAGACGGTGCGGGAGTTCTCGCGGCCCGGGCAATGGCTGCCCGGTGTCGACGACCCGGGCGCCGAATGGGCCGGCGACCAGCTCGTCAAGCCGCTGATCGAACAGCCGCGGTACACCGATGACGTCGCCGTGCGGCTGGCCCTGGAGATCGACCGCCAGGTGCATCCCGACACGATGATGGTGCTGCTCCAGGGAATCGATCGCGTCTCGCACTTCTTCTGGGCCGGAGTGACCGAGCCGGCTGAATATCCCGTGGATCAACGGGTGACACCGGCACAGCACGAGCAGTACCGGCGCATCCTTGCCGCCTACTACCACTACACGGACGCCCTCATCGGCGTGCTGTCGGCCCGCTTCACCACCGACGACCTAATCATCGTCGTCTCCGACCACGGCTTCGAACCGAGGACACAAGAAGGCGACGGGACGACGGGCGGCCACTACACGAAAGCGGCCGAATACGGTATCGCGTTCTTTCGCGGTCCCGGGGTACCCCACCGGCACATGGCATACGGGCTGTCGGTGAACGACATCACCCCTTCGGTGCTCTCCTGGATGGGACTACCCGTGGCCGAGGACATGTCCGGAAGCCCCGCGCCGTTCCTCGCCGGCAGAACTCTGAAGACGTATGACGGCAGTCCCATCGAGCGGGTCGAAACCAACGCCGACGACCAGGAGAAGGACACGCTGGACCGCCTTCGCTCGCTGGGCTACCTGAACTAAGCCGGCTCTGCCCTGGGTGGACCAGAACCATCAACACTTCGATGCCGCCGATTCGTTTGCTCAATGGGCCCGGGGAGTGCTGGCAGCGTCAAAGTAACACAAAAATAATGAGCCAAAAGATCCAAGATATGTTATTCTTTACCCAGTCAATCTGGGAAATCTGCACACAATTCACTCTGGGAAGATTGTGTATGGCAAGCCCTACCGCAAAGTCAAAGTCCGGACGAATTTCCTATTCACTAATGCTCGCCTTGGCGTGCCTGGCGATCATTCTCGGACCGTTGTTCGGCACCACTATCGCCATCGTGAACGGTACTCTGAGCGCTGACGGCCAATACAAGACCGGCAACGTCGGCGACACGCTCAATGTGGCGGGGAATACCACTGACTGGACGTTCTTCGCGAACTACATCATCGAGCCGTTCCGCGTGATTCTGACGGACGTGTCGGCAGAGTGCGTGAATTCGTTCGGTTGCCTCTCTTTTCCCTTTAATTTCAGTCTCACGCTGGACGTGAGCTCCTACCCAACAGATGCGGTGGTGACCGTGCCGTTTTCGCTTTCGGTCGACGGCCACTCCACCGGAGCGACCAGCGGGAGCTTGTTCCTGCTGGGCGCCGGTTCCGCACTGCCGTTCAGTACGCCCGGTGGGGACTTCAGCGCGGGTCCGGCGTCCCGGAGCGACATGGTCAATGCGCTTTCCGGCACCGCCTACTATTCGGGAAAGTTCACCATCGACTCCCTGGGCTACGGCGAGACCGTCACCCTCCCGAGCAGCGCCGAGATCGACATCGCCCAGGTGCCCGAGCCGGCCGCCGGAGTTCTGGCCGTGAGCGGCCTCGCGCTGCTGGCCCTGCTCCGCCGCAGGCAGATCCGACGGCGCTCCCAAGGTTGATATCCTGCGCTGGATGGCGCGCGACATCCGGTCCCGGCTGGCTTACTGGCTGACGCCGGACCTCGCCATGGCCGCGGCACTGGCCGGCCTTGTCTTCACGCTGTTCGTCTTCCAGGCTCCGGTGGGGTTCTTTCGCGACGGCGACGCGGGCTGGCACATCCGCGCCGGCGAGATCATCCTGAACACCGGCCGGCTCCCCCAGCACGAGCCGTTCTCGTTCGTAATTCTCAACCCGCCATGGCGCGCCTGGGAATGGGGCTCCGAGATCCTGATGGCCGCCGAGCACCGGGCCGCCGGACTTCCCGGCGTCGTCTTCCTCTATACCGCCACGCTGGGCGTAGCCTTCTGGCTCTGGTTCCGGCTGCATCGAAAGACGGGCGGTAACATTCTCATCGCCTGTCTGATGGCATCTCCGTTTGTCGCCACCACGCAGTTCCACTGGCTGGCGCGGCCCCATCTGTTCAGCTTTGTCTTTTTGCTGGCGATGCTGCTTTGGCTCGAAACTGAGCGAACCGCCGTCCGCATCCGCGACCTCGCCATCGCGTTCGCCGGCGCCGCGCTCTGGGCGAACCTGCACGCCAGCTTTGTGCTCTTCCCGGTGATCGCCGGCCTCTACGCCGTCGCCTGGTTCTGGCGCCCCTCGCTCTGGCTCGTGGAGGATCCGAAGGCGGACCGCCGCCAAGCCGGCGTCTATGCGCTGCTGGCACTGGCCGCGGCGGCGGGCAGTCTGGTGAACCCTTACGGATGGCGGCTACCGCTCCACGTGGCCGGGTTCTTCGGCAATCCGGCGATCCGAGTGGGCATCGCCGAGTGGGAGCCTTGGGGCTGGAACCGGCCCGGCTCGGAGCAGATTGTCGTCGTCGTGGTCCTGTGCGTGGCGGGCGCCGCGTGCGCCCTCTGGAACCGGAAGCCGCACTACGCGCTGGTGCTCGGATTCCTGATCTGGTCTGGACTCGCCGCCGCTCGCGGCCTGCCGCTGCTGGCGATCGGCGGTTTGCCGCTGGCCAACGGCGCGATGGCGGCGGTTCTGGCGCGGATCGGATCCAGAAAGCCGGGCAGTCTCGGCTCCCGGCTGCTGCGCACCTCCGATGATCTCCTCGCCGTCGACCGCACCCATTCCGGTGCCGCCCTCGCCCCGATTGCCTTGCTGGCGACCTTCTTCTATCTGACCAGCCCGGCGGTCGCCGCCCGCACCGGATTCCCTGCCGCGCTGTTCCCGGTGAACATCGCCCCGGCGATCGAGAAGCTGCCGGCCAATGCCCGGATTTTCAGTTCCATCGCGCACGGCGGGTACCTCCTCTACCGCTTCGAGGGCCGCCGCAAGGTCTATATCGACGGTCGCATCGACTACTACGGTCCCCAGTATCTGTTCCTCTACCGGGCAGTCGCCGGCGCCACCGGTGATTGGGACAAGCTGCTCGAAAAGCTCCGCGTCACCCACGTCCTGGTGGGCAATGACCTTCCCCTGGCCGCGGCGATGCGCACTCGCGGCTGGAATGTCGTCGATCACGAGTTACGTTTCACCTTGTTTGAAGTCCCCCCGACGGGTTCGAATGATCTATCCCAGTGATAGGACTCCTGAAATTGACGGTTCCGCCGTGGACCGCTGGCCCGCTCGCGCCATAAGCAGGCCGGGCTGAGAGCTCGCGTAGAATATGGTCGCGGCCGGGCAATGCCGTTCGCCCTGTAGCGCAACCGGAGGAGAGAGTTTTTGGAGACAACGATCCAGTGGGTCCTCGCGCATGGATATCCCGCGCTCTTTGCGCTCCTTGCGTTCGGCATTCTGGGGATTCCAATCCCGGGCGAGACGATTATGGTACTGGCCGGCGCAATGGTGGCGGGCGGGAAGTTTCACTGGTCCCCGGCCTTCGCCGCGGCGGCCGGCGGCAGCATGTGCGGGATCACCGTGAGCTATGCGGTAGGCCGGTTCGCGGGACGGTGGCTGGCAAGCGGCGAGACCGGCTGGCGGAAGAAGATCGCGACCCGGATTGCGGAGGGACACGAATGGTTGGACCGGTACGGTCCGCCGGCCCTCATGGGCGGGTACTTCGTACCGGGTGTCCGGCATCTCACGGCCGTCGTCGCCGGAATGTCCGAGATGCGATTCCGGACCTTCGCCCTCTTCGCCTATTCCGGGGCCGCACTCTGGGTCCTGACGTTCTTCACCATCGGGTGGTGGGCAGGCGAGGAATGGCCGCGGGTGGCAGAAACCATCCATCACCATCTTCAGCTCCTGAAGCCGGCGTTGGCGGTGGCAGTAGGATTGGGCCTGCTGTGGTGGTTCCTCTCCCGCCGGCGATCGAAGCCCCAAATCGAAACGGAGAAGTGATGTCTGCCCGGGGCCGCCTATTGTTCGGCCTCGGCTCCATCAGAAGCGTTCGGCCCGCGGGGAGCATATTGATAAAAGCTTCGGCAGGAGACTGACGGTGGAGGTATTGAAGGCTGCCGAGGTCGACTGGGCCGCGACGCTCCGCGTTCGTTCGGCCCCCAAGCCCAGGGCTATGATACGCTGTGATCCAGCTCGCTGCTCGCGCCGCGATGCGTCATCTGCGACCTGACTGCGGGCTTGAACGACAGGGGAGCATCACCTTGGATCTGCAAGTTCGAGACAACCTTCAAGAAACCTATTCAGACGTATATACCGCTGCGGCGCTCAACGCCATGGCCGCGCTCGCACCGCTTGATCGGGATCGACAGAAAGTCATGGCGGCCCGCATCGAACGGCGGCGTAAGCGGCATGAGAACTCTGAGCCGATTCGTTTTCTCGATCCGGCCGGTACTATCCCCCGGACCAAGATCACGGTCCAGGACGCGCGCGACGGGAACTTCGACGGTGGCGAGATCCCTCACGACTTGGAGCGCCAGTGGATACAGGGCACCGGGCCCGGCGCCAAACCGAGGAGTCCGGTGGAGTCCAGCATTCGCAATGTCGCCTACGCGCTGCTGTCGGGCGCCGACGGCTGGATGTTCGACGGGGAGGATGCGCTCGGGCAGACCGAGACGATGTCGCTCGACAACCAGCGCAACCTCAAGCTCGCCTTCCACCGCGATGAGATCTTCCTGAAGGCCGCCGAGCAGGTGGCCGGCCAGATGAACGCCTGGGGCCAGGAGTTCTTCGGCCGTCCGATCGTCGACGACTGGCGCCGGCAGCTCGACTTCACCACGAAGATCTTCCGCGTGCGCGGACTCCACCTCGACGACCGCCATGTCCGCGTGGCCGGCGGCACGGGCTTCTCGGCCGCCATCGCCGACCTGGTGCTCTACGTCGTCAATAACCAGGAGCGTCTGCGCGCCGACGGGTCTTCGATCGTGCTCTACCTGCCGAAGATCGAGACCGCCGAGGAAGCCGCGCTGTTCAACGACATGATGACCGGGCTCGAGCAGCACTTGGGGCTTCCGGTCGGCACGATCAAGGCCTACGTCCTGGTGGAGCGGATCGAGGCCTGTTTCCAGCTTATGGAGATCCGGGCCGCGCTCACCCCGCACTTCGTGGGCTTCAACACCGGCCGCTGGGACTACATCAACAGCGTCGCCGACGCCGTAGCCTGGGATGCGGACTTCGTCAATCCCAACATCGACTCCATCGTGATGACTTACGGCTACATGCGTAACTACGAGGACCGCGTGCGCCGGGCCGTCAACACGCCGGACCGCAACGGCCGCTACTCGCTGTGGCAGGGCGGCATGGAGCCGAACATTCCGGTCGGATCGGAGGCCGGCGTCACGGCCGGCATGAAGCGGGCGGTCGCCGGCGGGGAGCGCGAGGAACGCGAAGGCGCCAGCGGCAAGTGGGTCGCGCACTGGAAGATGGTCCACATTGTCCGTCCGGTGTGGGAGAAGGCGGGTCGCGCGAACCAGCTTGGCCGCGAGTTCCCGCGGTTGACTTACACCGAGGAAGACGCCGCCGGCCTGGTATTACTCGAACCGGCGCCGAGAACCGTACGCGGCGCGCGCGACCTGCTGAGCGTGGCTCTCCAGTACGGCAATGCCTTCGGACGCGGCTTCCAGGCCGCGGCGCTCAAGCCGGCCGATTTCTTCGGCAACGATGATGTCCTTTACTTAATGGAGGACATGGCGACCGGCGAGATCCGCCTCAGCATCCTGTGGGAGTGGCTGCACAAGGGAGCCCGGTTCAACGAGGACGACGCGGAGACGGGCGTCAAAGCCGGCGACCGCCTGGGCGCCGCCCTCTTCGAACGGCTGCTCGAGGAAGAGTACGCGAAGCTCCGCCGGGCCAGCAATCGCGACGTCCACGACGATTCGAAGGACACGACGCTGCCGATCGCGCGCGAGATCGCCAAGACCTACGTCAGCGACGAAGTCAAGCCGCCGTGGTACATCGACTTGCTGAACATCAACTTGAATAACCACGACCTCGGCATCGCCCGGCAGCGCATCGAACTCTACATGAAGTCGTTCCGCGCCGACGGCACACGAGTTACTCACAATCTGGATTTCTAAGCTTCGACATACTCAGAGGCCTTGACGAATCGGCCCTGGCAATCGGACGAGACGCGCCCGGGCCGCAAGGTGGTTGCTATACTGGGCAAACTTCCGTGAAGAGAGTCTCACTCTGGGTACCGACGGCAACGATGTTGCTGGTGAGTTTCATCAGCTATGTCGACCGGAATACGCTCGCGCTGCTGTCGCCCACGATCCTCAAAGAGACCGGCCTGACGGCCGAGCAGTACGGCTTCATCATCTCGGCCTTCTCGGTCGCCTACATGCTGGGCAATCCGCTGTGGGGACGCGTGCTGGACCGGTGGGGACTCCGGGTCGGCATGACGTTGTCGGTCAGCTTCTGGACCATCTCGTCCATCGCCCACGCCTTTGTCGGCGGCTTCGCCGGGTTTGCGGTGGCCCGCGCCGCGCTGGGGTTCGGCGAGGGCGCCACATTCCCGGGAGGACTGCGGGCCGCCGTCCAGACGCTGCCACCGTCCAAGCAATCGCGCGGTATCGCGGTCTCCTATAGCGGCGGGTCGCTGGGGGCAATCATCACGCCGCTGGTGGTCACGCCGATCGCCCTGCTGTGGGGGTGGCGTTCGGCCTTCTTCTTCACCGGCGCCATCGGCGCGGCGTGGCTCGTGCTCTGGTCGTTTGTCAGCCGCCGACCGGACGTTCGCCGGCTGCCGGAGACAGTGGAGACGGAGCCATCCGACAAGCGGATGCACGTCCGCGACCCACGAGTCTGGAGCTTCGGCATCCTGTACGCGCTCGGCGCCTTGCCGATCGCGTTCGTGATCTACAGCTCGCCCATCTACCTTAATAAGGTGCTCGGCGCCAGTCAGGCACGGATCGGCCAGGTGCTCTGGCTGCCGCCGCTCGGCTGGGAAATCGGCTATTTCGTCTGGGGGTGGCTGGCGGACCGCGCCAAGGCGGCTTCCGCGGACCGGCTCCCCGCCCTGCGCCGGCTCCTGCTGACCGCGACGCTGCTCAGCCTGCCGTTGGCCGGGATACCGGCGTTGGGCTCGCTTCCGCTGGCGATGGCCGGGTTCGTGCTCGCGATGTTCTGCGCGGCGGGTTTCATTATCCTGTCGATCGCCTACGCGACGGACGTCTACTCGTCGCGGTACGCGGGGCTGATATCGGGGCTGAGCTCGGGCGCCTGGTCGGCGGCCGTGGCGGTGGCGATGCCGATCTTCGGGCACCTGTTCGACCGGCAGGCGTACAGCCCGGCATTTGTGCTGGCCGCTGTGTGCCCGGTGGTTGCTTTCCTGGTCTGGCGCTTGACACCCGTGGGGCGGGTCTCCTGACCTGCGGCCGACGTCCCCGTCGGCCTTGTCCCGCATCTCGGAGAGCCGGACCAGGAGGTCCGGCGCGGTCGTGGACGACCGCCTTACAATCCCGCCACCAGGGGCATTTTGGCCCCCAACATTTACGATTTTGACGCCGATTCGACGGCGCTCTCTGCCCGAGGATATGCTATCCTGGACAGGCGAACAAATGGCGAAAATAGCAACCATCCCCAGCCATCTGGAAGCCAGCCTGGGATGGCGGAATTCGGCGGCGCCAGCGACCCTCCCCGCCCGGATAGAGGCTGTCGACGAAGCCCTGGGCGGATGGCCGCGGGGGCGGATTTCAGAGATCGCCGGCGAGGCCTGCTCCGGCCGGACCACGCTGCTGCACCGTCTGCTGGCAGAGGCGGCCGCGCGGGGCGAGATCTGCGCCGTCGTCGATGCGATGGACGCCTTCGATCCGGTCACGGCGGAGTTGCACGGAGCGGTCCTGGCCCGGCTGGTCTGGGTCCGCTGCGGCGGCAACCTGGAATATGCTCTTCATGCCGCCGACCTGCTGCTGCACGCGGGCGGACTCGGCGTGGTGGCGATCGACCTGTGCGACGCCGATCCCCGGCACCTCGGCCGCATTCCGCCGTCCTATTGGTTCCGCTTCCGCCGCGCGGTGGAAGCCAGCCAGACGATTTGCCTGGTGCTGGCCGACCGGCCGGTGACGAAGTCGTGCTCCTCGCTCCTGATGGCGACCGAGCGGCGGCAGGCAACCTTCACCCCGCGCCTGTTCCGCGAGCTGACCTGCCGGGTCGTGGTCCGCAAACCGTATCCACCGCGCCAGACCGACCTGCACGCGCAGGCAAGGTAGGCGATGTATGCCGGCATCTACATTCCGGGCATCGGTCCCACCGGCTGCACCGATCTGCTGCGCGTGGCCAAGGCGTTCGCCAACGATGTCGAGCAGGTGGCGCCGGACCTGGTCGTGTTTTCGATCGCCGGATTGAGACGGCTCATAGGAGCACCGCACGCCATCGCCAGCGAGATCGCCCGCCGGGCACACGAGCACGGCCTCGACGGCAATATCGGCGTGGCGCAGACACGGGACCTGGCGGCGCTGGCGGCGCGATCGAAGCAAGGCGTCTCGGTGATCGCGCCTGGCACGGAGCTCGATTGGCTGAGCGATGTGAAGCTCGCCGCCCTGCCGCTCGAACCGGAAACGCTCTCGCTGCTGTCGCTGTGGGGCGTCGAGACGCTGGGGCAGTTCTGCGCGCTGCCCGAAGACGGATTGCTCGAACGGCTGGGGCGGGAGGCGTCGTTCCTGCACCGGCTGGCGCGCGGCGAATGGTCGCGGCCGCTGGCTGTCGAACGGACGGCGGAGACCTATGAAGAACGCATCGCGCTGGACCATCCGCTCGACAACCTGGAGCCGCTGCTGTTCCTGCTGAACCGCGTGCTGCAAGGGTTCTGCGACCGGCTGGACCGGCGGACCCTGGCGGCCGAGACGATCCACCTGGAGCTCGAGCTCGAGCGGCAGCCGGCCGAAGAACGACGCATCGGATTGCCGGTGCCGACACGCGATGCGAGGTTCCTGGCGCGGTTGATCCAGGCGAAGCTCGAGGCGCAGCCGCCGCCGGCGCCGGTGGTGGCGTTCACGTTGACGATCCAGCCGGTCCGCCCGCGGTTCCTGCAGCACGATCTCTACGAGCCGCCACGGCCGGAGCCGGAGAAGCTCGACTGGACGCTCGCGAAGATTCGCGGCTTCTTGGGCGAGGATCGCGTGGGTACGCCGGAGCTGCTGAATACGCACCGGCCCGATGCCTGGCGACTGGTGTCGCTGCCGGATCTGGAGTCGCCTAGGCTGGCGAGGCGCGGCTCGCCGGTCGAATGGGGGCTGGCGTTCCGATTTTTTCGGCCGCCCCGGCAGGCGCGGGTTCGGACGCGGCAGGAGGCGCCGGTCTTTGTCGCGGCCGAGGGGGTGCGGGGGGAGATTTGCGAGCGGGCCGGTCCGTGGATCAAGTCGGGCGACTGGTGGATGGGAGAGGCCTGGAGCCGCCAGGAGTGGGATGTGGCGCTGGACTCGGGCGGTGTGTATCGGGTGTATTTGTCGGTTCCTCATTCGCAATGGTTTGTCGAGGGTAGTTATGACTAAGTACATAGTAGGACATACTTCAGCCTGCGGAAAGTTTCAGCCCGCCGGACTGACTGTCTCCTTCTGTAAGTGGCATTACTCATTGGTTGACCGATGCCGGGTGTTGGCACGAGTGCCAACACGGCTCGCACGAGTGCGCACGCCACAGTAGGAGCCGAGCTGTTGAAGTGGCGTGGGCACTCGTGCTTGCCGCGTTCACACTGGTGTGAACGCCTGGCATCTTACTCGGGCCCGCTCCAGGCGGGGAGAGAGCGGAGTTGAAGCGCCACGCCCACTAAAGCGCGCCCTCCCAAGCAATGGCTATGGTACCTGAACTCCACGCACGGTCCTGTTTCAGCTTCCTCGCCGGGGCGTCTACGCCCGAGGAGATTGTCGAAGAAGCCGTACGGCTCGAGATACCGGCCGTGGCGCTGGTCGATATCGACAACCTCTGCGGCGCTCCTAAGTTCTATCTCGCCGCTAAGAAGGCCGGGATCCGGGCACATGTCGGGGCTGAAGTTACTATCGCCTCCGGCCGACGACTTACTTTGCTCACTGAGAGCCGGGCCGGCTATCAGAACCTCTCCCAACTGATTACATCCATGAAGCTGCGCGCCCCCAAGGGTAAGCATGCGGCTTCGGAGGCCGAGCTGCGGGAGTACGCCGCCGGGCTGGTCTGCCTGACGCGCGGCGAGGCGTCGCTCGAATGGCTGGTCGATATCTACGGCCATCGCAACGTCACCGTCGAACTCCGGCATCACGGCATCCGCGACGAGGAGGCGCGCAATGAATGGCTCGCCGAACAGGCCCGCTCGCTCGGCCTCCCGCTCGTCGCGGCTAACGCCCCGCTCTACGCGACTCCGGACGCCCGCGAGTTGCACGACGTCCTGACCTCGATCCGCCATAAGACAACCATCGCCCGCGCCGGGCGCCTGCTCGCGGTGAATGCCGAACGCTACCTCAAGCCGCCGCGCCGAATGGAGCGCCTCTTCGCGGACTGGCCGGCCGCTGTCGCCGGCGCCCGCGAGCTGTCCGGTCGCCTCGACTTCACCCTCGCCGACCTCGGCTACCGCTTCCCGCCCTACCCGGTGCCGGACGGGGAGACCATGGACTCCTTCCTCCGCAAGCTCACCGTGGAGGGCGCCCGCGAGCGGTTCCCGCGCTACGACGAGCGCGCCCGGCGGCAGATCGAAGCGCGAGCTGGCGCTCATCGAAAAGCTCGACCTCGCCGGCTACTTCCTGATCGTCTGGGACATCGTGCGTTACTGCCGCGAGCAAGGCATCCTGGTGCAGGGCCGCGGCTCGGCGGCCAACAGCGCCGTCTGCTACTCGCTGCGGCATCACCGCCGTCGACCCCATTAGGCATCGACCTGCTGTTCGAGCGCTTCCTCTCCGAGAATCGCGGCGAGTGGCCGGACATCGATCTCGACCTGCCGAGCGGCGACCAGCGCGAGCGCGTCATCCAGCACGTCTACCAGCGCTACGGCGCACGCGGCGCGGCCATGACGGCCAACGTACATCACCTACCGCGGACGCAGCGGCGCGCGGGACATCGGCAAGGTGCTCGAGCTTCGACCCGGCTTCGCTCGACCGGCCTGGCGAACTGCATCTCGCGCTGGGGCTTCCGCGATACCGACGATACCGTCGAAAAGACGTTCGCCGCCGCCGGCATTCCCGTCGACGACGCGCACGCTCAAGTTCATGGATCTCTACACGCGCATCGGTTCCCTGCCCCGGCACCTGGGCCAGCACTCCGGCGGCATGGTGGTCTGCCAGGGCAGCTGGACAAGGTGGTCCCGCTCGAGCCGGCCACGATGCCGGGCCGCGTGATCCTCCAGTGGGACAAGGAAGACTGCGCCGACATCGGCATCATCAAGAGTCGACCTGCTCGGGCTCGGCATGATGGCCGTGCTCGAGGAGTGCGTCGACACGCATCGGCGGCTTCCATCGCCAGCAGATCGACCTCGGGCCGCCTGCCGCAGGACGACCCGCAAGTGTTCGCCGACCTGCGGCAGGC
This sequence comes from Bryobacterales bacterium, assembly GCA_963809945.1. Classification (GTDB taxonomy): domain Bacteria; phylum Acidobacteriota; class Terriglobia; order Bryobacterales; family Bryobacteraceae; genus CAWELS01. The sequence continues at coordinate 108,856 of CAWELS010000053.1, forward strand.
CGACACGGTGGGCATGTTCCAGGTGGAGAGCCGGGCGCAGATGGCCAGCCTGCCGCTGGTGGCGCCCAAGAAGTTCTACGACATCGTCGTGCAGGTGGCCATCATCCGGCCCGGCCCCATCGTGGGCAAACTCGTAGCACCCTTATGTGAAGCGCCGGCAGGGGCTGCGAGCCGCCCGACTGCGCTGCACCCGTCGCTCGAAGGCGGTGCTGCGGCGGACCCTCGGCGTGCCGCTGTTCCAGGAGCAGCTCCTGCGCATGGCCATGATCTCGGCGAACTTCACCGGCGCGCGAGGCCGAGGAATTGCGCCGGGCGTTCGGGCTTCACACGGTCGCGCAAGCGGATGGCCGCGATCGAAGCCAAGCTCCGGCGCGGCATGGCCGCCAACGGCATCACCGGCGCGGTGCAGGACGGAGTCGTGAAGTCGATCACCAGCTTTCGCGCTGTACGGCTTTCCGGAATCGCACGCGGCCAGCTTCGCCCTGCTCGCCTATGCGAGCGCCTGGCTGCGAATCCACTATCGCGCCGTCTTCACCGCCGCGCTGCTCAACAACCAGCCGATGGGCTTCTACCATCCCGAAACGATCGTCAAGGACGCGCAACGTCACGGCCTGCGCGTGCTGCCGGTGGACATACACCGGTCCGAGTGGCCCTGCGTGCCGGAAGGCGAGCCGGAGCGGCCCGTCCTGCGGCTCGGGTTCAACTATATCCGCGGCATGCGCGAGCCCGTGGCCGAGGCGATCGTCCGGAAGCGGGCCCGGCAGCCGTTTGCCTCCGTGGCGGACCTGGTCCGGCGCGTGCCGGAGCTACCCAAGGACACGCTGCGGCGGCTGGCGCATACCGGCGCGCTAAACCCGCTGGCCAGCCATCGCCGGGACGCCCTGTGGCAGGCCGAATGGGCGGCGCGGCCGGTGGGACCGCTGCTGGCTCCGCTCGAAGCCGCCGCCGGTCAATCACCGCTCCAGGAGATGACGCCGCTCGAACGCACCTATGCCGATTTCCAAAGCGTCGGCGTCACCGTGGGGCGGCCTCCGATTGCGCACTATCGCGACCAGTTGAACGCCATGGGCATCACCCGCGCCGCGGACTTACGGAAGGTGCCGTCGGGTAAGCGGGTGCGCATCGCCGGCGCGGTGATCTGCCGGCAGCGTCCGGAGACGGCCAAGGGGTTCTCCTTCTACAGCCTGGAAGACGAGACCGGGATCGCTAACGGCATCGTCCAGCCAAAGGATTTCGATGCAAACCGGGTGGTGCTGACCCGGGAGCCATACCTGCTCATGGAAGGTCCGCTCGAGAAGCACAGGGCGACCATTTCGGTCCGGGTGGAGCGGGTGGAGGCGCTACGGCTCGGTCCAGCGACGGCGCCGTCGCACGATTTTTGCTGAGAAAGCGGGGGCTGATGGTGACACCGCGATGAAGTGGCTGCTGCTCCTGCTAACGTAGATTTTATTTCGTTCGAATGACAACTTAATATATTAGATATAGTTACAGACGAAATATTTTTCCCAAAATAGCTATACTCACCCACAACACAAACGTGCTATAGAGCCGGGAGCAGCCAACCGAAACCGAGTCTCGGGACCGGAGCGGAACAGGCATTGCCAGCGTTGCGTGTCACTGTCTCAATCGCGATTGAATCGGGGGGCGAGAGGTGATTCAAGACCACAGGGCCGGCGGCAACGCCTGCCCCACTTGGCTGCACGGCGCCTGCTGCACTAGTGACCCGTCACGGGGAAATCGTTACCACTGGTGTTTGACGTGGATTCACGCGGCCGCTCCCTGACGGTCGAACGGTTCTTTGCTGGGACCAACACTCTCCGCAGGGTCACTGTCCAGGGACCTCTGAAACAGCACACTAATTCTAGAGCGGTTATACCATGCTGCCAGGTGCTGTTCGGCTGAAGTGACCGAGCATGTCCTTTCCATTCAGAGAAATAGCGCGCCGCAGCCGACGGTGACCCGCTACCAGTCACCTGCCGCTTGCCACCAGTCCTATCGCTCCGGCCAATGATGCAGGACTCCGCCCTGGCTGACGAGTTCCGTCCAACGCTCGTTGAACCGTTCGGCGACATCCGGTCGCCCGGCCAGGGCGCGCTCGAGTCCGAGGCGCACGTGCGGCGCCGCGGCGCTTTGTTCCTCTTGGGTGAGACGCCGATGGATCTCGTTCCAGCTCTTGGTCAGGCCGCCAGTGTCGAGGAGGACGACCCGGTCTTCAATCACACCGAAGTTCTTCAGATGCGCATCGGCGGAGAAGACGCCGCGCTGCCAGCCGGCCTGACGGCATTCGAGGAAGCGGTCAAGCCATTGCTCGACGCGGTCCCAACGGCCCAAGTTGGCGAGACCCATGATTCGCTGATGGAGGGTGTCCTCGACCCGCTCGGAGGCTTCCTCGACCACGAGCCAACCCGGCCAGCCGCCTACCCGGACGCGCGTCGGGGGGAAGGCGATCCGTTCGGCGATCAGCCCGGTGCCGGCCAGATGGGCGCGGGCCAGTCGCTCGCCGCGCCGGCCGCGGGTCCGGTGGACGCGCCACACTTCGCCGGCATGGGTCATCAGCCAGATGCTCCGGGGGACGGCCGAGACGAACGGCTGCACCATTACGCGGGCCAGGCGAATCATTCTCGACGGCCGGCCGAGCAGCCGCTCCCGCAGACGCTCCGGCAGGACGTGCGCCACCCGGCGCAGCACCTTCCAGATCAGAATTAGGGCGATGATGGCGGACGGCGACCGCTCGCGTTTCACCACCCAATGCTGCGACGCGTAGACAACCCGGCCCACCCCCTCGCCGATGCGCGCGAGACGAGTGGATACAAGTTCTTCGGGAGCATGGGCGAGGACCTGAGGCTTCGCCGGTAATGGAACGCTTGCCTGTTCCTGTAAGCTGGCCGGCATGGCTTAGTCGCCAGTTCTATTCCATCATTTTCGGAGATTGAATGCGAGAAGTTTTTTGCTGTGGATCACGTGTGGAATCCCTCAATGAGTTGCGAGATTAGTGGTAGGATTGGGGCGCAATGCGTCGGTCTCGTTTGAGCCTTGTGAGCGCCGCGATCTCGCTGGTAGGTGCTCTGATCTGGCTGGTCATGGGGAATGGGGCCAGCGGCGTCGTATGGCTGGTGATCAGCATCGGCTGGCTAGTGGCCTCTATCGTCCAGTGGAGCCGATCCGCGGAAGTGGAGCCGCATCCCGGAAGACGCCTGGTCCGGCGTTTCTCACGGTTGATGATGTTCTGGAGCTAGCCAAGTGGCGCGGCGGAAGTCCTGTGATGTAACTGGTCCGGTCCCTGACGGTCGCGGTTCAGTGCTGGGAAGTGTTCGTCTATCGGCGCAGAGCTGTGGCGACCGGCGTTCGCCGCCAAAGGGTTCGCCTTGCCGCCCAGTTACTTCGCCTGCGGCCTCAGGCGGCGGGATGCGGAATGGATCGGTATGAGCCGGCCGAGCGGTTCCCGGCCGGCTCGAAGGTACGGTCAGTCGCCGGCTCTGGCGCCGGTACCGAAAGCCTCGCGGTATCGCAGGCTGTCGCTGACCATGTCCGAGATCTTGTCAGCCTGCTGATAGATGTCCTTCACCGATTGCTGGTAGGTCTCGTTCGCACGCAACCGGTCCTGCGTACGCTCGTCGCGGGAGATCAGGATCGCTGTCTCCGTGTTGCGGGCCAGCGCGTTGACTTCCGGCTTCAGCCGTTTGACGATGCTCTGCTGCCACGGATCGAGCGTGTGATCGATCAACTGCAGACGGCAGAACTTCTTGCTGACCTCGTTCACCCGGTCGCGGATCTTCGTCAGTTTCCAGTTTTGGCCGCGGGTGCCCGAGCCATTCATGAGCTCAGCGTAGGCCACCAGCCTGTCCGCGTCGCGACGGATTATGTCGGAGCGGACCTGGATGGCCTCCAGCTTGGTGGTCCCCTCCTGGGGGAAGTTCCAGGTATAGCTCTCTTCGGTCGGGGCGCCGCAACTGCATGTCTCCGTGGCGCCCACCAGCGATACCGGCAGCAAGAGCAGAGCTCCGGTCGCCAGGGATAGTGTACTCCTCGAGAATGTCGTCATCGTAACCTCCTTCCTCCGAGTTCGGCCTCGCGTTACATGTGCAAGGCCTTGTCTGTGGGGGGACCGAGTGCGGTGGACGAGCGTTTCAGGCTGATTCGGGGGAGGTGGTCAGTGGTCGGGTGGGGGTGGGGGGCTCGGGGGTCGGAGAGCTGACGGCAGGACTGCCGTCATGGCAAGCCGGGGGGCTCGCTCCACGTCGGGCTATTCGGCTCGGCCTTGCAGCGCCATTGCCAGTTGATCGCAGGCCTGACGGAATCGTCCGGCTTCACTGTAGCGCTTCCGGGCCACGATGCCGGTGCGGATGTAGAGCGTGTAGTCGTTCAGGACTCCGGCCGAGGAGGCCGAGTAGGGTCCCACCAACTTGTCGGACAACCGGCGGAGAGATTCCATCGCTTCCCGGCTGTCGGAGTCGACCGCGACAACCACGTCGTCGCTCCAGCGGCCCACGGTGGCCGAGGCGGTTTCCGAGGCGATCCTGGCGGAAAGCTGGTGGAGAATCTCCGCCGCGGTGGGGGCGCCGGCCTGCCGCCGGATGCGCGCCAGGTTCTCCACCCAGACGAGAAACAGGCAGCAACCCGATCCACGCCGCTGTTCCTCTTCCACCAGATCCTCAATTTCCGCGCGGCTCATGAGGGTCGCGCCGCGCCCCCCGGACTTGGGGTTGGCGCGGTCGATGGACTTGTGAAGCGTCCGAATCTCGTCGCGCAACTGTACGACCACGAGCCGGTGTTCTTCTTCAAGCGCGTTGACACCTTCATCGAGCGTCTGGACAATCGCCGACAGGTCCGGGCAAACGCCCGCGATGGCCGGCTGGCCGGCGATGGAACGTAGCCGTGTCAGACCGATCCTGAGCTTCTCCTCCGGATGGGACTCCTTGCTCGACATCGACTGCAGGATCTCGACCAGCGCCTCCGACGCCGTGGCGAGTTCCTCGCGGAGGGCCTTGAAGTGCCGGTCGGCCTTTCGCTGGTAGTCGCGGAGCTCGTCGCAGGCCGCCCTCTGGGTCCGCTGCAACACGTCCGGAGAGCCGACTCGTTCCACCTCCTGCAGGACCACATTCAGATGCGAGCGGTAGGTCTCCGCCTCGCCGGCGTCGAACTGCACGACGTAGTCGCGGATGGCGGTGATCACGCCGCGATAGCTGACGAGTGCCGCCGTCGAGAGTTCCTCGAAGTGCTGTAACTCGGAAATCGACTTCCTCAACGAGATCATGCGCGCCTCCTAGTCATTTGTCGCCCGACCCGGGCTGTTTTTTAACAAAAGGGAGCCGGCGATTCGGTGTCCCGCACGCCGGCGGTCAGTCGTCGCGCCTACCCTGCACGGACAGTTCGTCGACAAACTTCTGATACTCGCGGTCGGCGGCCTTGCGGGCGAGAGCGAGGCGCCGCTCGAGAAGACGCTCCGCGAGCTTGAGCTCACGCCGCGCGGTCTCGTATTTCCTGTTCTGGCTCAGTCGTTGCCGTTCGATGTCCTCGAGGCTCGCCTGCTGGCGGGCGGCATGGTGCTCGAGCCCCACGAAGAAACGGCCCAGCGCCTGGAGATCGGCGCCGGAGATCTGCTCCTGCTCGAGCAGCCGCAACGGAGCCCCGGCCCGTGATTGCTCGATGTCCCGCAAACGCTCCTCGGTTCTGGCCCGCTCGGCGAGGATCGATTGCAGCGCCCGGCGCTCAATCTTCTCCACTTGGGAGCGCCACCGCCGAAGCTGCTGGAGTCGCGGTTCGAGTTCCTTCATGGTGGACTATCGGGGCAGTTGCGAGGCGATGGTCGCCATGATCTCGAGGGTCTCCTCGGCCGAGGAGTAGGTTTCCGGCAACTGGCGCAGGAAAGCACTGAGTTGTTCCTGCACCGCGACCGCGGCATCGAGCTTCGGATCGGCGCCTTTGCGGTAGGCCCCGAGCTGGATCAGATCTCTCGCCTGGCGATAGGAGGACAGGCATTCGCGGAGCTTCGCCGCCTGGACGAGCTGCGGCTTGGTGGCGAGGGCGGAGCTCAGCCGGCTGATGGACTGCTCGACGTCGATGGCCGGGTAATGTCCGGAGGAGGCGAGGTCGCGGGAGAGGACGGTATGGCCGTCGAGGATGCTGCGGACAGCGTCGGCGATCGGCTCGTTGAAATCGTCGCCCTCGACGAGAACCGTATAGAAGCCCGTAATGGAGCCGCGGCGGAACCGGCCCGCGCGCTCGAACACCTTGGGCAGAAGCGCGAAGACGGAAGGCGTGTAGCCCTTCTGGCTGGGGGGCTCCCCGCCGGCGAGGCCGATCTCGCGCTGGGCCATCGCCAGGCGGGTGACCGAGTCGACCACGAGCAGGACGTTCTTGCCCTGCTCCCGGAAGTACTCGGCGATGGCAGTGGCGACAAAGCAGGCGCGGACGCGCAGGGGCGCCGGACGGTCCGAGGTGGCGACCACGGTGACGGACCGCTGGATGCCTTCGGGGCCAAGGTCGTTCTCGACGAAGCCCCGCACCTCGCGATTTCGTTCGCCGACTAGCGCGATCACGTTGACGTCGGCGGAGCTGCGTCGCGCCAGGCAGCCGAGCAGCGTACTCTTACCGACGCCACTGCCGCCGAAGATGCCGACGCGCTGCCCCTGGCCGCAGGGCAGGAATCCATCGATGGCACGGATGCCGGTGATGAGCTGTTCATCGATGTGCTCGCGCTCGAGCGGGCCGGGCGGAATGGCGAACAGGTCGCGGGACTCGGCCGTGCGGATGGGCGGTCCGGAGTCGAGCGGCTTGCCGAAGCCGTCGATGACTCGTCCCAGGAGGGCGTCGCCGACGCCGATCCGAGCGGCAGAGCTGCGTCCTACGATCTCGTCGCCGGGGGTGAGTCCGTCGGGCTCCTCGAGCGGTATCGAGGTGACCAATCCGTCACGGAAGCCCACCACCTGGCTGCGAATGCGGCGGCCCTTCCGGGTGAGGATCTCGCAGAAGTCGCCGACGGCGACATCGGGACCGCGGGACTTGACCACCAGACCGACGATGTCGACTACCTCGCCGACCAGCCGGAACGGCTCGATGCGAGGAACGCGTTCCGTCAGGCGCCCGAGTCCGATTCTGTTACTAAGTAAGGTGCTCATCCGAGTTCGTCGGCCAGCCCGTTCCGGATCTCTTCGAGTTGCGCATCGATGGAGGCGTTGAGATGTCCGGTGTCGGTTTCGAAGATCATGTCGCCGGGCTCGAGGCCGGCCGATTCCGCCACTTCCACATTGGCGGCGCCGGGCCGTTCGGCGAGGATGGCGCGCAGGGGGGCGCCCTGGGAGGGATGCACGCGGACCCGGTTCGGCGTGCGCGAGCCGAGCTTCTCGATGGAGGCGCTGACGATGCCGCGCACGGCGTCGGGGTCGAGCGTCAACTCACGGTGCAGGACCCGGCGGGCGATGCCGAAGGCGAGCGCCACGAGGTCGGCACGGCAGTCCCTGACAATCTGCTCTTCCAGGCTCGCCATGGCCTCGATCGCTCGGGCCATTCGTTCTTCGATCCCCAGTAACCGGGCGGTGAACTGCTCTTCGGCGGCACTCTCGCCGGTCGCCACACCACGCTCAAAAGCTTCGTTCTCGCGCCGCTCGCAATCGGCCTCCTGCCCGTCTCCGGTACTGTCTGCGCTTGGCTCTACGATAGAGTCCACGGGGGGCAAGGCATCCACCGACGTCCACCGGCACGGTTCGACCCGGGCGCTGAGATCCCCTCGAATCAATCTAGACGACATACTGGTCGGACTCCGACTTCGTGAGGCTCAGCGTTCCTTCCTTTTCGAGCGAGATCGCGAGCTGGATGATTTCCTTCTGGGCTGCTTCGACGTCGCGGATCCGGACCGGACCCAGCGCCTCCATGTCCTCGCGCATCATCTCGCGGCCGCGGGTCGACATGGTTTGGAGGAAGAGATCCTGGAGGTCGTCGCTGGTGCCCTTGAGGGCCATGGTGAGGATCTTGCGGTCCACCCGGGCGGCGAGTTCCTTGATGCCGTTGGCGTCGACCTCGAGGAGGTCGTCGAAGGCGAACATCGCGTCGCGGATCTCGGCAGCGAGTTCCGGCTGGCCGCCGTCGAGGTGATCGAGAATCTGGTCGCTCAAGTCGCGGTCCAGCTTGGTGAGGACGTCGGCCGCGGTCCGCAACCCTCCGGCCTTCTTGCGCTGGACGGCGCCGAGCGACCGAAGCCGCTGCACCAGGTGGCTGGCCAACTCGTTAACGACGTCGGGTGTGGTCTCATCGAGCTCCGCCATGCGAACGAAGACGTCGACACGGACCTCCGGGGCGAGCAAACCGAGCACCTCGCCGGCGACGTCCGGCTGAAGCTGACTGAGCACCAGGGCCACCGTCTGCGGACTCTCGTCGGCGAAGAACCGCGCCAACTGCTCCGGCTCGGCGCCCTGCAACGCGGCCAGGTCACCGATTTGCCCGCGATTCTTCTCGGTGCGCTCGAGGATTTGCTTGCTGCCGTCGGCTCCGAACGCCGTGGTGAGGAGGCGGCGGGTCCGAAGCGGCCCTCCGCGCAAGGCTCCCCCGTCCTGCCCCGAGAGCTTCCAGAATTCGCGTAGCACGGCCGTGGTGTGGCCCTCGTCGATCTCCTCGAGTTCGGTCATGGCGCGGGCGACACGCTCGACTTCCTCGTCGCTGAAAGTCTTGAGCAGAGCGGCGCTGTCCTCGTAGGAGAGACTGAGCAGGAAGATTGCCGCCTTCTTCTCACCGCTCGAAGCGGCCTGTTCTCGAGTGGATGCGCTCATGTTATTTGCCTGCCGTAATCCAGTCGCGGAGGATTGCCTGGGACAGCTCGCTGTCCTGCTGGACGAAGTCGCGGACCTGGGCGAGCATCATTTGCTTGTCGGCGGCGACGGCCCGGGCCGGGGAGGCGATCGCGCCGGCGGTGGCGGACGGCATGCCCCTGGCGCCCTCGAGCCCGGTGGCTGCCGGTGCCGGTGGAGGCATCGCCGGAGCGGGAAGCGCCTGTTGCAGCCGATCCAGGTCGATGCGCTTGCGTTTGCCGCGCGTCATCAGGAGCCCGGCGATCACCAGCAGCAGCACAGCGATCCCGGCCACGGCGCCCAGGAGGATCCGGTCTTCCTGGAGGCGCTGCAGAAGGTTGGTTTCGGGCGTCGGGGCGGGCTCCGGCATCGGGCTCGCACTCAGCTCGTCCCAATCCCGGGTGACCTCGAAGGGAAGTGTTTCCACCAGCAACTGGTCGCCGCGCTCGGGGATGACTCCGATGGCGGCGGCCACCAGGGAACGGATCGTCTCCAGGCGTTCGGGTGGCATCGGTACGATGGTTCGCTGGCGGTTCTCTCCCTCGCCTTCCCAATGCACTTCGTGGTCGACGAGCACGGAGGCGGAGATCCGCTTCAGCGCGCCCTGGGGAATCTGAACGTGCTCCACGGTCCGGGCCGTCTGATAGGTGATGTTCTCGGTGCGGCGGGAAACGCCATCGCCCGACCCGCCCGGCTTGGCTGCTCCAGGAAGCGCCGCCTGGGTGCCCGGAACACCGCCCCCACCGGCAGCGCCACCGCCGGCAGCGCCGCCCCGGCTGGAGCTCTCTTCGCTGCGTTGCGAGCTCACCATCACGGACTGCGACGGATCGTATGTCTCCTCGCTTCGGTCGCCGCTGGTGAAGTCGCACTCCACCGATACTCCGGCACGGAAGCGGCCGCCGCCGAGGACCGGTTCGAGCGTCGCGTTGATCTTGTTGAGCAGGTTTCGCTCGATACCCTGCTGGTATTCGAGCAGGGCGTCGGACGGCTCGAGCCTCGACACCGCCGAATCGGCTCGGGGCCGGCTGAGCAGGTTGCCATCCATGTCGAGAACGGAGACGGACTTCGGGTCCAGGCCTTCGACGGCGCTCGCCACCAGATGCGTGATGGCAGTGACATTATTGGGAGCGAGCTTGGTGCCCGTCCGAAGCTGGACGAGAACGCTGGCCTTGGCCGGCTGCCGGGACTTCACGAAGACCGAGTCAGTGGGGAACGTCACGTGGACCCGGGCGCGCTCCACTTCGGTCAGGCTCATCACCGAACGTTCCAGTTCGCCCTCGAGCGCGCGCTGGTAGTTGATATGCTCGGCGAACTCGGTCACCCCGAGGTTCGTCTTGTCGAATAATTCATAGCCGATGCGGCCGGTCTTGGGCAGACCAGCGGAGGCCATCATCAGGCGTGTCTCGGCGACATCGGTGGCGGGAACCAGGATGGTGGTGCCGCCATCGCCGAGGCGGTAGTCGATACCGGCCTCGCTGAGGCGCTGGATGACCGTGGTCGCGTCTTCCGGGGACAGCGACGTGAACAGCGCTTTGTAGTTGTCGCTCAGATGACGATTGACGACGAATCCCCCGGCCGTCAGCGCCACGGCCAAAGCGATCGCCAGGGAGAACTTCTGCTGGATGGACAACGATGAGAGAAGCCGCTTGAACTGTTGCATGTCAACCTGAACACGAATCGGTTAGGACGTTGTCCTACACCTGCATCCTCATGACCTCTTGATAGGCCTGCACGATCTTGTTGCGCACCTGCAGCATGAGCTCGAACTCCATCTCCGCACGCTGCGTGGCGAGGGCCACCGAGTGAAGCTCTTCCGGCCCGCCCTGCAGCAGGTTTTCGACCTTCTGGTGGGCCAGCGTGCGGGAACCCTCGACCTCCTGGATAGCCTTGGTCAGGAACGAACCGAAATCGCTCGAACCCGAACCGGAGCCGGAGACTCCGCGGCTGGAGGTAACCGGAGTACCGAGGGAGGCGGGCTGAATCGGGATGATGGCCATCGTCTGCTACCTCCTCAGGACCGGAACAGGTCGAGCGACCGTTGGATCATATTCTTCACCGCCGACATGGCGGCCACGTTGGCCTCGAAGCTGCGCGCGGCGCCGAGCAGGTCGACCATCTCCTCGGCGGGGTTGACCCGCGGAAACGCCACGTAGCCGTCCGCGTTGGCGTCGGGATGTCCGGGCATGTATCGGAGCTCGGGATCCCGTTCGTCCTCGATCACCTCGGCCACGCGGACATTGGCGGCATCGCCGCTCATGGAGCCGCTGCCCATCGCGTCGCTGACCAGCGAGGCGAACGTCGGCGTGGTGGAGCTCTCGAAGACGGCGTCCTTGCGACGATAGGCCCCGCCCTCCGGGGTCCGAGTGGTTTCGGCGTTGGCCAGGTTCTCGGCCAGCAATTCAGCGCGGGTTCGCTGGGCGCTCATGCCCGACGCGCTGACAGACAAGGCGGAAAACAGGCTCATCGGCTACCTCCATCCTGAATCGCCATCTTCACGGCGCGTATCTCGGCGCTGGCAACGTTGCCGGCGAGGTTGAAGCGGAGAGCGTTCTCGGCCAGCAGCCGCGCCTCTCGATCCAGGCTGACGTTGTTGCCGTCGCTTCTGGTCGGCAATTGGCCGACCTCTTGCGATCGCGGGGAGAGTCCCTGTAGCTGGGCCTCAAACGCCGAGCGGAAGTCCACGTCTTTGGTATGGAAGCCCGGCGTATCGGCGTTAGCGATGTTAGCAGCCACGAGTTTCTGGCGATAGCTCACCAGATTCATAAATTGCTCGATTCCTGACGCAACACCTTGCAGCATGACAGCAGTCGGTGTGCACGCCGGGCGCCATCGACGCTGGACGGAGTTTCAGCAGCTTAGCGGGAACGAGTGTCGAAGTCTGAACGGCCAGCGTTCAGAGTTCGACGCCGGTGCGGGAATAGCGGGGAGAGACGGGGCCGTGGCGGACTCAGTATCGGGCTCTCAGAATCGGCGTATCGTCGGATCCCTGCTTCCCGTAGTTGAGGATCCGTCCGGAGCGGCGGAGGCGCGCCTGCATGTGGGCACGGCTGATCTCGGCCTCGTGCTTGGCCCAGACGAACAGATCGGACGCCTGGCGCACGAGACAGCGCCGGTCATCGGAGTCCTCCGGCAGGCTCGCGATCAGGCGGTCGAAGTCCGCGCGGTACGCCTCAATGTGCGCGGAGGCCTCCGTGAAGCGCCCATCGCGAATCGCGCGAGTGAGCGCTGCCGCCGCGGTGGCGAGTGCCGGAGGCGTCGCCGGCGGGTCCATCATGGACCGCGAAGCCGGCGGAGGCGCCTGCGTGTTCACGTCGACTGGGGAAGCGGGCCGGTTCGTCATGATGAGAATGTCTTGTTCGCTTGGGCCATCGCTTGGAAGAGCCCGTCGAAGTAGACGACCTGTTGCTCAAGCGAGGCAATCAAAGTGTCCGCCGCCGCCATCCGGGACTGCAGGTTTTCGATGTAGAGCTGGATGCGGTCCTCGTTGGCGGCGATCAAGTCGTCCTGGCGTTCGATCTGGCGGTCGAGGGAATCGAGCGTGAGCTGGAATACGCCGTCGGAGCTGTTGTTGATCCCGTCCAACTGGCCAGCGGCCGACTTCAGGAAGCCACTCGTTGAAGCGCCGCCGATGAAGCCCAGGAACTCCGCCATCTGGTCCGGAGGCAGATTGCTGATCGCGCTTTGATCGAAGGTAAGCGTGCCCGTCTCAGTGACGGAGAGGCCGATGTCGGACGGCGAGGAGAAGGTCGCCGAGCTGCCGGTGAACGACAGCAGGCCACGGAGCGATTGCTGCAAGGTGTAGACGACGGAATCGCCGTTCAGCGCACCTTTCCCCTCTCCCCGGTGCGCCCCGAGCGCCTGCAGCGTGGAGTTATACGCCGTGACGAAGGAAGAGATAGCACTGCGGATGTCCGCGGTGGTGCGGCCGATGGTGACATCCGAGGAGCCCTCGCCGAGCACCTCGACGGTCAAGCCGGGAGCCACCTCGATCGACCGGGTGTTGGCCTCGAGCGGCGTGTCCGGCCCGCCGTTGATGCGGTACTGAACCGGAGCGCCGGTGCTCACGGTCTCGACCAGATCCTGGGTGCCGTCGTTGAGGGTGATCGCCGTCGCGCCGGGATTGTCGGCGCGAATCGAAAGGCGATAGTCGGGCGCCGCCGGCGGCCCGACGTTAATGATGGTCGCGGTGGCGCCGACGCCCGCCGCATTGATCGCATTTGCCAGGTCCAACAGGCTCGTACCTTCCGGCTCGATCGTAGTGTCGACGCCATCGATGGTCAGCGTGTAGGAGGTAGATGAGCTGATGCTGTCGGTGAGCGGGTCGGCGACTTGCGGAAGGGAGGCCGCGCTGAGCATCGCGGTCTCGGAGCCATAGTCGACGACTTCCACGGAGTACTTGCCGGTGAGGACTTCACCGGTGAGGTTGGCCTTGAGTACGGTGCCGCTCGAGATGGACGCGGTGTAGGTGGTGTTGGCGGCCGCGTTGCCGATGCTCTCGATAGCGCTCTGAACGGCGTCGAATTTGGTGCGCAGCTCGCTCAGGGCCTGGGACCGGTCCTCGAGATCGGTCTTCTCGCTCTGCAACTGTGTCAGTGGCAGGGAGGCAATCTTGATGCTGCGGTCCATGACCTCGGCGAGGTCACTGGCGTAGCGGCTGGCTCCGGAGAAGATCGCGCTTGAACTCATGGCTTCCTCGTGGTGATGCTGATCTGGGTCGTCCTAGGTTGGATCGGCCCAGACCAGCACTTACATTAGGGGTTAGCCACGCAGAAGAGCGAGGACTGCCTGCGGCGCCGAATTGGCCTGCGCCAGGGCGGCGATGGTGGACTGCTGCAGCACCTGCGCCTTGGTCAGGTTGGCAGCTTCGGCCGCGATGTCGGCATCCCGGATCCGCGACTCGGCGGCCGAGAAGCTCGAGACCTGCGACTGGGCTAGGTTGATGGCCTGCTGCAGCCGGTTCTGAGCCGTACCCACACGGCCCTGAACCAGGCCGAGCGAGGTGATGGCGTTCGAAATCGCCGAAACTGCGGCCAGCCCGTTGGCGGTCTCGGAAGTACCCGCAGCCGGGGCATCCACGGTCTTGGCGCCGGCGGCGCCGAAGATAGAGCCGGTGCCGGCGGCCGTGGTGACGACGATGTTGAAGGCCGAGCTGCTCTGGAGGGAGATTCCCGTTCCAGCCTCGTCCGCGATCGCCGTGATACCCAGGGAGCCGAGCTGCGCGTTGAGCTCGGTGATGGCGGCGGACACCGTGGCGCCCGTGGTCGTGTCGAGGGTCACTGCCTGGCTGCCGTCCGCATTGGCGAAGGTGACGACTTCCGAACCTACGGTGACGGCCGTGAAATCGCCGGCGGCGATCCCATACTGGTAGTTGCTGTCGTTGACAGCGGTGCTGGCGGTGGTGGCGACCGCGTTGCCGCCGCTGGCCGCGGCCACACTGACGGCGAAGGCCGCGGTGCCGCCGAACTGCAGCTCACCGACGTCTGAGCCGGCGCCTACGATCGAGGCGTTGATGTTGTACTCGCTCAGAGCGCTGTTCAACTGGTCGACCACTTCGGCGCCCGTCAGGCCATCGGCATCGCCGGTGACCGTAACGGTGACGCTGGTGGCGGCGTTGTCGAAGACGCGGAAGGTGAACGCCTGCGTCTCACCGCCGGCCAGGAACGCCACGGCCGTATTGTCGAGCCGCACCGTGTTGCCGGTGAGCGCCGTGCCGCCGCTGCCGATGCCGGTGTTACCCACACCGAGGCTGGTGGCGTCGACGCGGCTGGCGGAACCGCTCAGATCGATGGCGACCTGGGCGTTGGACTGGCTGCTGCCACCGCCGATGTAGACCTTCGCCAGCTTGTTGTTCGCACCGTTGGCAACGAGACCGATGTTGGAAGCCTGACGGTCGATTTCCGTCAGCAGGTCCTGGTACTCGTTGTTCAGCGTGTTCCGATCACCGTTGAAGGTGTCGGTGGCCGATTGGGTGGCCAACGTGGTGAGCCGGTCCAGGATCTTGGAGATGTTGTTCAGCCCGCCGTCGACGATCTGCAGGGTGCTGATGCCGTCGTTGGCGTTCCGGACGCCCTGCATCAACTCGGAGATGTCGCTGCGGAACTTGTTCGCCACGGCCAAGCCGGCCGCGTCGTCACCGGACTGGTTAATACGATAGCCGGACGTCAACCGGGAGATGGTCCGGCCCTGGAACTCGTTCGTCACCCGCAGGTTGTCCTGGGCGATGATCGAACTGACGTTAGTTTGAATACTGAAAGCCATTTTTTACAACCTCTTTTCTGTTCTCTCGGCTTAGCGCCGGCGCCGGAGCAATTTCCCCAGGCAATGTTAGTCTCGTTCGATTCAGATGGATTTTAGAGGGTTCTTCGAGAATTTCCGCCAACGCGGTAGAGAATAGGCATGGAAAGGCCCCAGGGAAGCCGCCATCAGGCGTAACGACTAGTACTTGCAGGGTCCACCGTACTACGGGTCGTGACCGGGAGGTTAGAGATGGAAGCGCCGTCACTTACTCGGCCAGGGGGGACAGTGATGCGAATCCCGCGTCACTCATGGGAGTGTTCACCAGCCTCGGCCTGTTCAGCGGCTTCGATCACATCGGCGCTGACGGAGGTGGTGTTGTAGCGGAGCCCGAGTTGATTCAGGATGACAATGTCCACCCGGCGATTGCGGGCGCGGCCTTCCTCGGTGTCGTTGGTATCCGTGGGGACCGTGTCGGCGAAACCGGCGACCGAGATCCTGTGGGGAGCCACCCCGAATTGGTCAGTGAGGGCATGCATCATGGCGATGCTGCGGGCGGTGGAGAGCTCCCAGTTACTGGGAAAGCGGGCGGTATGAATCGGCCGGGCATCGGTGTGACCCTCCAGACGAATGGGGTTCGCGGTGGTCTTAAGCGCCTTGGCCACCTTCGCGATCACCGGATCCGCGTCATCCGCGATGATGTCCTCGCCGGAGGGGAAGAAGGCCGCCTGGCGCAGACTTACAACTAACCCCTTCGGCTCGAGACTAACCTCGAGCTTCCCTTCGGCAATCTCGTTCTGGAGCTCGGCGCTCAACATATTCAAGGAGGGGATGAGTTCGACGACTTCCTCGGGGGGCGCGTTCTCCGCGGCCCGCTGCGCACCGCCCGGCCCTTTCATCATGGCGTTGCCCCGGCCGGTGTCGCCGACCGTACCACCCAACACGGAGGCCACCTTCGCCGCGACTCCCGAGGCCCCCATGCCTTCCAGCGCTTCGACGACCGACTCGGAAACCCGGGCGGCGCGAACCTTGTCCGTCTGCGACGAAGCAAACATCACCACGAAGAAAGCAAACAACAGGGTGATGAAGTCGGCATAGGAGACGAGCCAGCGTTCGTGATTCTCCGGCTCAGGGGCTTTCCTTCGACGCGCCATGGGTTTCGGTTATGCCGAAGCGGCGGCCTGCCCGACCGCCTCAGCTTGCTTTTGCTTCTGTTTCTGTTTCTTGCCGCCGCTTTCGGGGCTGACAAAGGCCTCGAGCTTGGTACGGATCAGTTTCGGGTTCATGCCCTCGGCGATGGCGCACACACCCTCGAGGATCAGCTCCCGCTCCTCGACCGATTGGGCCACGCGGGCCTTGATTTTGTTGGCGGCCGGCAGGAAGATGATGTTGGCCAGGCCCACGCCGTAGACCGTCGCGACGAAGGCCACGGCGATGCCACGGCCGACCTCGTCGATGTCGGCCAGATGCTTCATGACCTGGATGAGGCCAAGCACGGCGCCGATGATGCCGATGGTCGGGGCGTAGCCGCCCGCGGCCTCGAAGACCTTCGCCTCGGCTTCTCCCCGTTTTTCGCCCTGCGTCAGCTCGAGTTCCATCATGCGGCGCAGTTCGTTCAGCTCGGTACCGTCCACGGCGAGCAGGAGCGCCTTTCTCAGAAACGGATCCTCGATCTTGTCGAGGTCCTCCTCAAGCGAAACGACGCCGGATTTCCGGGCCTTGGTGGCCGCGCCGACGATCGTCTCAATCAGGTCGTCGGGCGGTCTGCTGTCGTCGAAAAACACCAACTTGAGCTTTCCCGCGGCCCCTTTCAGGGCACTCATCGGAGTGGTGATCATCACCGCGCCAAGGGTTCCTCCGAGTACGATCATCGCGGCCGTGAACTGCGCGACATCGGCCACCTTGCCGCCTTCGAGGATCAGCCCGCCGGCGATGCCGCCCATCGCTACCAGCAGACCCAGGATGGTCGCCAGGTCCGGCTTCACGCCGCGCTTCGATGTTGGTTTTTCGTCAGCCATGTGATCCTGTCAGTTCAGTCCGCTGCCGTTTGGCTGGCCGGCCGGGTCTGGTTCGTGGCGAGCGGACACTCGAACGCACGACTGAAGACCGAACGCCGGAAATCCACTACTCTTTCGACCACCTCTTCCGCGGTCTCGAGCACCATGAACGTCTGCCCGGAGGTCAGCCAGAGCACGGTATCCGGGGCCGTCTCGATGTGCTCGATCAGGTCGCAGTTGATGATCACCGGGCGATGGTTCAACCGGGTTAGTTGGATCATGATGTCTCCTATTGATAGGCAAAGCCGGCGCGGCAGCGGTCCCGAACGTGAACCACCACCTGGTAATACAGGTCGAGTGCTTCGGGATCGGGAATCTGACGCAAGCCGTCGATCACGGCGATCAGAAGCTGCCGGTACTCGTCGCCGGCCGGCGTCAAGTGCTCGAGCCGGGACAACTCACCGGCCGCCGAGACGAGCCACGGCTCGCCGGGGGAGCCGGAAACCGAACGCCAGCCGGCCACGAGGCGGTCAGCATAGCGCTCGAGTGCGGTCAAATCGGTCTGCACGCCCATACCTAATGGGTATATCCGCGGGCAGACCGTGTTCTTAGAGGGAATTTGACGCCGTCTACCGGCGCAGGAAGTCAAACAGGTTGCTCAGTTGGAAAGCACTCCTCGCCTGCATCGCAGCCTGAAGGTTGGTCTCCACCTGCGACAGCTCGACGGCAGCCGCGGCGGCGTCGGCATCTTCGAGTGCGGAGCGTCTCTGCTGCTTGTTCACGAGCGCCTTCGACGCCTGCCCGCTCGCGGACTCGATCCTGACCTGCACACGGCCGTAGAAAGCGAGCTGGCTGTTGAGATGATCCCCCGCGGCGCGCAGATCGAGCAACGCCGCGTCAATGGCGGCGCCGTCGCCCGCTTCGATCGCTGCGGCCAGGGTGTTGAGCGCCGCGAAGGCGTTGTCGGAGGCGATGGCGCCGGTCCCGTCGCGATGGTCGAAGATCTCCGTCGCGGTCCGGGAGGCAATAAAGCGCCGGCCGTCGGACGTCTCGACTTCGCGCGTCGCCGAAGCCGTGGTGAGACGATTCACGCCGTTCGGGTTGGCCAGGTTGATTTCGTACGGGGGAGTTCCGTCGGCGTCGCCGGCGAAGACGTAGCGGCCACCGTCGGTGGTCCGGCTCAGCGTCACCATCTCGTCGTGCAGTTCCCGCACCTGGGCCGCGAAGGTATCCTTCTGGGAAACGGTGGCCGCGTCCGAGCCGGCCTGGGACGCGATCACGATCGCCTCCTCGATCACGCGGACGCCCCGTTCGAGCGCCCGCTCGCCGGTGTCCACTTCGGCCTGCACCTGACCCAGATTGGCCAGAATCTGATCGGTCCCGCTGATCTCCGCCTTCACGCGGACTAAGTCGCCGACCCGCTCCGGAGCGTCGGAGGCCCGCTCCACGCCCACGCCGGAAGAGAGCTGGCGCTGCAACTGGTCGAATCGCTCACGCAACGACGTCAGGGTGTTCAGAAAGTTCTCGGTGCTGCTGCTAAGTCGGATCATGTCACCGCCGCAAGATACTCAGGGCCGTCTGGATCAGCTCGTCGACCACCGACACCGTCTGGGCGGCGGCCTGGTAGCTGCGCTCGAGTTCCACCAGCCGGGTTGCTTCCTCATCCAGGGACACGGCGGATCGCGTATCGCGCACCTCGCGGGCCTGGCTCATTAGCGAGGCGCCGAGGCTCTCGGCATTGCGCGCATTCGACGCCCGCCGTCCGATGTCGCTCGCCACCGAGCTGTAGTAGTCCGTCAAACTCAGGCCGTTCACCTGGTCGGGAGGATCCGTCGACGTCGCGAGCGAGGCCAGGGCCAGGGCGACACCGTTGGCCGCTTCCGGCGGACCGGGATCGATGGTGGCGATGTCGCCCGCCGTGAACGTCGCCGAGACGGCCAGGGTGCGGGCCTCGTCGCCGGCGGTGTAGGTGAACATGGCGACGCCGGGTGTCGCGGCATCGACCATGCCCGCCGTGAGCAGGCCGTTGACGCGGTCGGCAAAATGCTGGGCCATCTCGTTGAGGGCGCCGGGCTGGGTATCGTCGCCGAGCAGCAGCGGGAGGTCGTCGTTGCGCACCTTCAAGTCGCCGGCCAAGCGTCCGCCAGTGACCAGGTTGGTGATGTCCTGGCCGCCCGCGCCGGTAATCGACGCGCTGTTGGGACTGAACCGGGTTCCGACCGTCTGCAGCTTGTCCTGGACGACGAGGCCGTACTGCCCGCCGATCAAAACGTTGACCGTGCCGTCCTTTTGAACCATCGCCTGGAGGTCCACCAATTCGGAGAGCGCCTCGAGATCCGCGTAAACCCGCGCCTCCAGGCCGGCGTCGGGGGTGGTGTTTCGCAGCACCTGGCTGTTGTAGTCGCGCAGCCGGGCGCCGATCTCGTTGATCGTTTCGACTCGCTGTGAGATGTCGGCGTCGACCTCGCCGCGGAAGGCCTGGAGCTCATCCGCCGCCGCCCGAAACGTATGGGCCACCGTCTCCGCGCTTGCGATGACGTTCTCCCGGGCGGTGCTGTCGTTCGGCGTCACACTGAGGGCGGAGAATGCGTTCGAGAATTCGGTGAGGGCGTCGGGAATCGAGCCGGTTCCGCCCAGGGGCAGCGCCGTCTCGATGTTCGAGAGGAGTTCGGAGCGCGCCGACTGGCCGCCGTATCCGCTCAACTGCCGGCGGACCTGCCGTTCGGCCATCGGATCGCGGGATCCGTCGACGGTACCGCTGCGGACGCCACCGATCAGACCGTCGCCGTCGGCCGCCAATGCCTCGAGGGTGGGGCGCTGCTTGGCATAACCGGGCGTAGAGGCGTTGTTGACGTTGTTCTGGGTAACGTTGATCCCGTCCTGGAATGCCCGCAGAGCGCCCCCTGCCGAGTGCAGGGCCGCAAACAGATTCGCCACTCCACTACCTCCAGAAATGTTCCCGTCGCCGCAGCCCTTGCTGCATCACGCCGCTGCGAGCGGCAAACGCGCCGGTGCTCAATCCGCACGACCGGCGCTAGGCCGGCCCTTCCATCACGGAGCGGATCATCGCCCGGCTAACCTCAACCGCGTCCACGCGATATTGTCCGGCGAGGAACTCTTTCTGGATCTGGTCAATGCGGTCTTGTCGTTCGGTAGAGGCAAGTCGCCCGGCCTCGACCGCGTATCGCCGGGCGGAGGAGAGAGCGACCTGGTCGTCGGACTGCGAACTGCTCGCCCGCGATGTGCCCTTGCTCCCTCGAACCGGCGGCTGCGAGGCCTCGGTCCGCTCGATCGACGTGTTCGCGATGCCCGACAATGTCTTGTCGTGTATCTGCATTGCCAGTCTCCTTCCAGAACTGCTGAACTTATATCGCTCGATTCCGCTCCCGCTAGAGCGGAATTCTCAATTCGGCCGAATCTTCAGCCGTTGGGTCCGTGGCCGCCGTTGCGACCGGGACCGATAACCTCTTGAATCTTCACTCCGTAGTTGCCGTCAATCACCACGACGGTGCCCCTGGCCACGACGCGGTCGTTCACCACCACCTCCACCGGATCATCACACGAGCAGTCCAATTCCACGAGAGAGCCGGGGCCCAGCCGCGAGACGTCCCTCAAGCTGAGCTCCGCCGTGCCGAACACCACGTGGATGGGCACTTCAATCGAGGAGATCAGGTCGAATGCCGGCGACGGATCGGAGGTGCTCCGGACTTCGCCCTCGGGCTCCGGCCATGCCTGGATCCGGGCATCCGTCGCTTCAGCGGCCGGCTCGCCCGCTGAGGGTTCCACCGCGACGATCATCTCGAGAACCAGGTCCGACCCGCGAGACAACGAAGCTATGTGGGCGGCTTTGATATCTGGATTCGTGTCTGACATCTCCGGACCGGACACCTCGATTCGGCTCCCGGATTGTTGCTCCATGCGCTCGGCCACACTGCGGGCGACCTTGCCCAGAGTGGCGGGAAGTACGACATCGTTGTCAGCGGAGCCGATGTCGCCGCCGGCGAGTTGCGAGGCAAGCGAAGCCAACTGCGCGCCGGTCGCATTCGGAACGCCCACCCAGATGGTGGCCGGGGCGGCGCCGCCGTCGAGATGAAACCGCCACCAGCGCGCCTCCAGATCGGCGACCGCCGAGGGGTTGGTAACCTCGTTCCATTCCGCGGTCAGCTCCTGGTGCAGGAGGTCCTGGAGCACCGTCGCCGCGGACTCCGACCAACTCTGAATGAGCCATGTCTCGGATTGTTCCTGACGGGTTTCGGTTGGGATCATCGGTAGATACCTCTCGGGGAGGGCCAGTAGCGGTCCATGAACGCGCGCAGACGAAGGATCGCCTGTGCCTTCAATTGAGAAACACGGGTAAGGTGGACCTTCATCACCTCACCGATCTCGCGCAACGTAAGATCTTCCCTGTAATAGAGACTCAGGACGATGCGCTCCTTTTCGGGGAGGTGATTCACGCCTCGGGCCAGCAGGCCCTCGAGCTCGGCGCGCTCCAGTTGTTCACTGGGCTGATCAACTCCGTCATCAGCGATCCAGTGAATCATCGCCCGCCCGCTCGCATCGTCTCCCGTAGCCTCGAGCGGACCGATAGTGACACCCCGAAGATCCACCAGCAGGCCTCTGTACTCCTCGGCCTGCATGCCGAGTTCAGCGGCGATCTCCTCTTCCTCCGGCACTCGCTGGAGTCTCTGCTCGAGCAACGCGATCGCCTTTTCCACCTGCTTGGCCTGCGTGCGCCGATAGCCCGAAAGCCCGTCACGATCGGGAAGGCTGTCGAGAATGGCGCCGCGAATCCGGTGCTGCGCGTAGGTGCCGAGCTTCACGTTATAGCGGGTGTCGAAGTTGTCGATGGCGGCGATCAGCCCGAGAACACCGGTCGACACAAGATCGTCGCGGCTTACCCCGGCCGGGCTCTGTTCGAAAATCCTGGACGCGATCCAGTGAACCATCGGAAGGTTCTCCAGAATCAACCGCTCACGTTCTTCGCTGGTAAACCGCTCCTTGCTATGCGGAGCGTATGCGGTAGCGGCCGTCATGATGTGCTCCTCAGGCGGCGCGGCGGGTCCGCGCGGCCAGGTCCTCCTCCAGAAGCTGCATGAGAGTGCTCTCGGCGGCGGGGAGTAAGTCTTCGGGCACCCGTTGTCCGCAGCCGAAGTAAGAGATTGGAAGGTCGTTCGCCGTGGCTACCTCGAAGGCGGCGCCAAAGGTGAACGCCTCGTCTAGCCGGCTAAACACCAGCCGGTCCGGCTCGAAGACGGTGAAGCGTTCGACAATCGCCTGCTGCACGTCTCGGGGGCCGTGGGCCACCAGCACCAAATGAGTGAGTAGGTCGTCGCAGCGAGAAAGGAATCCGGCCAGCTCACTGGCGGCGGCCTCTTCGGCGGCACAGTAGCCCGGCGTGTCGATGAGGACCGGGCCGTACCCTTTCGCTTGCGCCAGCACCCGGCCCAACTCCGGTAGCGCGTCGGCGGTCAGGCAGGGGATCTTGAACAACGCGGCGTACCGCGAGATGACGCTGTGGAACGCTACCCGGAACTCACCGAACGAGACGATCAGCGGCCGCTGGCCGGTAGCTGCCGCCTTGGCCGCGATCTTCAACACCGTGGCCGTCTTGCCGGCGCCCGGCGGGCCCACAAATGCAGCCATGCCGCCCTCATCGGCCAGACCCAGGCCAGGCCGTGCCAGCTCCTGAATACTCTCTCGCAACGAAGGGTCGAGATCCGGACCACGATCCTCTTCGTACTCCCGGGGCTCCTCGGCCTCCGGTTTCGCCGGTTCAACCCGCTGTCCGGCAGTCTGCTCGAGCAACGCCCGGAGTTCGTCCATCTGCTTCCGAATCGCCGCGAGCTGCTCATTCTCAGCGGTCGGCGCGGACGGGGTCGCCTTCTCGGCGACCGGTCCGGCCAGCCCGAAGACAACCTCGAAGGCGCCGAGGTGACGGCTCTCGACCGAACTGCGCCGCGCGCGAATGAGCATCGCGTCGGGTCCCAATTCGCGGCGCGCCTGTTCGAGCGCTTGCCTTACCGAGGGAGCGAAGATGGAGCTGATACGCATAGGCGGGTCCTTACTCGATCACCCCCAGCGATCGAACATTGATGTTCGGCGGGATTTCGTTGTGCGACATCACAGCCAGGTTCGGCAGCGGCGTCTCGAGAATCTGACGCAGGAAGTAGCGCGACCCGGATGAGGTAACCACGACGCCGGAGGCCTGCGGCGTGCCAAGCCGCTGTTGGAAGGCACCGATAACTTCGCGGACCTTCTGCGGGGCAAGGGTCAGAATGCTGTTCTGCTCGCTGTGCTCGACGGCTTCCTCTATGGCCCGATCGATCTTGGGTCCGGTGAAGTAGGCGGCCAGTTCGTTCTTGTTGTTCAAGTGGGGCCCGATCAGCGATCTGCGGATCGCCTGGCGGACGTATTCGGTCAGCAGAACCGGGTTCTTACTGATCGCCGCGCCTTCGCTGAGCGCCTCCATGATGTAGACTCCGTCGCGGATCGACACCTCCTCACGAAGTAGGCTCTGCAACACCTTCTGGACGCCCGCGAGGGGCAGCAGCTTCGGAACCAGGTCTTCGACCGCCTTCGGGCTTTGCCTGCCCACCCGGTCGCAAAAAGCCTTGGCATCTTCGCGGGAGAAGATCTCGTGGGCCCGGGAGCGAACGGTCTCGAGCAGGTGCGTACCTACGGTACCGACATCGTCCACTACCGTGTAGCCGGCCTGCAGAGCCTGTTCGACCGCATCCTCGGGGACCCATATCGCTTCCATGCCGTAGGCCGGTTCTTTCGTCGCCACGCCTGGAATGGAGGGGTCCGGATGGCCGTCGGAGATCGCCAACTCGTGGCCCTGCAAAAGCTCGTAGCGGGAGACCGGAACTCCGCGAATCAGAATGACGTACTCGCGAGACCGCAGGCTCAGATTGTCGTTCACCTTCACCGGCGGCAACAGATAGCCGTACAGTTCAGCCAGTTGCTTGCGGATGCCCGCGATCCGCTTGAGCAGGGGCGAATCCGCCCCCCCGTCCACCAGGTGAACCAGGCCGAGCCCTAACTCGACCGCCACGGGTTCAGTGCGTAGCAAAGCTTCCAGATTGTCTGAATCACTGGCACCCTTCTTCTTCGCCTTCTCGGTCGAGGCGGCGGCGGCCGCGACATTCTTCTTGCGCACGTTCCAGGCGATGGCCGCCAGTCCGCTTCCCAGGGTAAGGAACGGAAGGGTCGGCAGCCCGGGAAGCATCGCCAGGACACCGAGCACACCGCTGGCGAGCAGTAGCGGGTTAGTATTCGAGAATAGTTGGCGCTGGAAGTCGACGCCGACTCGGGTTTCGGATCCCGCTCGGGTGATCACGATGCCGCCGGATACCGAGATCATCAGCGCTGGGATTACCGTAACCAGTCCGTCGCCGATGGTAAGCACGGTGTAAGTCTGCAGCGCCCGGACGAGGTCCATATGATGCTGGAAGACGCCGATGAGAAAACCGGCCGCGATATTGATCACGGTGATGAGGATGCTGGCGATCGCATCGCGCTGGGTGAACCGGGAGGCGCCATCCATCGCGCCGTAGAACTCCGCCTCGAGCGACAGGTCCTTGCGCCGGCTGCGGGCCTGCTTCTCGTCGATCAGTCCGGCGTTGAGATCCGCGTCGATCGACATCTGCTTGCCGGGGAGGGCGTCCAGGGTGAATCGCGCGGTCACCTCCGAGATGCGCACCGCGCCGTGGTTGATGACCACATACTGAATCGCGATCAGCACCAGGAAGATCACGGCGCCGATCACGTAGTTGCCCCCGACAACAAAGACGCCGAAAGCCTCGATGACGTGGCCGGCGGCCTGGGTTCCGCTATTCCCGTTCATAAGGATCAGGCGCGATGAGGAGACGTTCAGCGCCAGGCGGAACAGCGTCAACAGCAGCAGTGTGGTGGGAAAGACGCTGAATTCGACGGGCCGCTCCACGTACATCGCGACCATCATCACCACGACCGACAGGGTGATGTTCACCACGATCAGCAGATCCAGCAGGAACGGCGGCACCGGCACGATCAGCGCCATCACGATGCCGAGAACACAGATCGGGACGGTAAACTCGCTGATCGCCTTCAAGGAGAAGCGGCCCCAAAGAGATGGTCTCGCCACCTGCGCCGGAAATGCTCTAACCTCCGCACCCATACGTCAACCCGCTTTCGAGGTCCCGGGAATTGCGCCGGTGCCTTGTGGACCGCCGGTCAGCACGCACACACCTCGGCCGCCTTGGCGCGGTGCACAAAGGTGGTCCGCTTCAGACCCAGCAGCTCCGCGGCCCGCGCCTTGTTGCCGTTGGACCGGCGCAGCGCCCGCTGCAGCAGCGACCGCTCCATGCGGCCCAGCACCTCGTCGAGCTGAATGCCGCTCTCCGGTACGTCCAGAACCGAGCCGCCGGCGAGTTCCGGCAGTACCAGCTCATCGACGGAGGCGAAGTCCGTGGCATCCAGAACCAGCCGCTCTCCGGAAAGCGCCACGGCGCGTTCCACCGCGTGCTCCAACTCGCGCACATTACCCGGCCAGGGCCGGTCCAAAAGATGCTCGATCACGGTCGAATCAACGAACCGTCGTTCCAACTTTTCCCGGGTGCAAATCTTGTCGAGGAAATGCTCCACCAGGAGCGGCACGTCCTCGATGCGATCCCGTAGCGAGGGGATGCGCATGGGAATCACGCTCAGGCGGAAGTAAAGGTCGCTGCGGAAGCGCCCCTCTTGTACTTCCCGGGCCAGGTCGCGATTGGTTGCGACAATCACCCGCACGTCGACACTCACCGAGTCACTGGAGCCAACCCTCTGGATCTCCCTCTCCTGCAACACCCGCAGGAGCTTCGCCTGAAGGTCCAACGGCATGTCACCGATCTCGTCGAGGAAGATGGTGCCCCCGTTCGCCTTCTCGAAGCGGCCGATACGGGTTTCCATCGCGCCCGTGAAAGCCCCTTTGACGTGGCCGAAGAGCTCGGATTCGAGCAGCGTCGCCGGCAGGGCAGCGCAGTTGACCGCAACCATCGGCCGATGGCTGCGAGCGCTGGCCTGATGAAGCGCCTTGGCGACAACCTCCTTGCCGGTTCCCGTTTCGCCGGTGATCAGTACGGTGGATGTCCGGGGCGCCACGAGGCGAATGAGTTGCCGGATCTGCCTCATGGAGGCGCCCTCTCCCACCAGCGTCTCCTCCCACGTCAGTGGCTGGGGATCTTTTGTAAGGACCGGCCTGCCCGCCTCTCCGAGCCGATCGAGAGCGGTCCTCACGGAGTCGGGCTCCAGGTCGGCAATGGTGGTGAATGGATGGGCCCCGGCCTCCAACATGTCCTTGATTGGCGCCGGCAGCGCCTCTTCCAGCCAGATCAGGGCCGGCAGCCGCCCGACCCGCGCCAATTCGCCGATCATCCAGCGAAGCTCGTCCTCCGGCGCTGGCGCACTGATAAGAAATGCATCGAAGCGATCGCACCGGGCGCCGCGGACCGCGTCCGATGCATCCTTTCGTACCTGAAACTCGATTTCAATGAGACCCTCGAGGCCTTCCCGGTATTCAACATGAGCGTCGTCAGCGATCCACAGTAGGACAGTCACAGTTACCTCGTACGACCACGAGCAAATTTGAAACCCTACAACCTTTGGATTAAAAGGAGTAGATCGGACGAAGGTGGAGATCAGAATAGGGGTTTGCGGATTTTATAGCTTTTTTTTTGATTTATTTCGTCAATAGAGTCAACAACTTAGTACCCATAGTACCTCTAGATCCTCTAGTAGTCAGATGGGGCTAGTGACTCCGCCGTAGTGGCACCGATTTCAGGGCTGTCGGACAGGCTCAGCGGCCTCCTGCTCGATGCGGATGGCGCGCCGGCCGGCGGCGGTTACGAGACGGCCGGTGAACAGCGCGGTTCCATTCACCTCCAACCGTGTCGGCTGCTCGAGGTGGATTTCGAGTCCGAGCAAATCACCGGGCTGAAGCAGGTGGAGGTCCCCGAGCGAGAGAGTCGTCTCGTCGGTGCGGGCGCGAAGTTTGAGCGGGATGCGGCGAAGCCGTTCCCGGCTCGGTCCGCTCGTTGAGCGGGCGGGCTGTGCGGCTTGTCGCTGGGCGGGGAGCAGCCTCCCGATCAAGGCGGACGGCAGCAGCATTTCCATCCGGCTCCTGACCCCCTCCAGCGTGATGGCCCACGCCATGGCAACCGCCGAGCCCCCGACATCCGGCTGGGTCGATTCTTCGTCCGACTCCTCTTCCAGGCGAATCGGCAGATCTCCAAGCGGCCCCCAGGCCCTCTCGACGTCCCGCACGAGTTCGGCGACGATGACGCGCAGGATGCGCATCTCGAGGTCAGTCAGGCGGCGGTTCGGATCCGGTTCGGCCAGGTTCTTCTGACCCAGGCGCAGATCCACCAACTGCAGTGCCGCAGTGGCTTCCAATCGCAGCCCGCCGCGATCGTTCTCGCCGATACAGAGCGGAAACCGAACGAACCCCGCACCAGGGGCGCCGCCAAGTCCCGCGACCTCCTCCACGCCCGCCGGCTCGAAGGCTACGTCCCGCCGGAGTTGCGTCGCCAGGCGGAAGCCCGCCTCGGCGGCGAACGTTCCCGCCACACGGTCAAAGACCCGGACCTGGCTCGGGGAGAGCGATCCCGCGGCGCGAAAATCAAAGGGCTGGGGTTCTGCCATGACTGTCATCGAGTCCACCTCTCATGTGTTCTGACTGCTGTTACCGGCGCCCGCAACGGTGCGGGCACGAGCATTCTGGAATCTCTCTCTAAGTTCCAACGCCGGGGGCGACAATACCCCCAGAGAGAGAAGCACAATGCGATCTGATCACCACCGGACCTACAAAGAAAGCAGCGCACTGTCGGAAGATCCCTTGAACCTGATCGTCATCCTGTATGACATCGCGGGCGAGTCGATCCAGAGGGCTCGCCACTGCCTGGTAAACGAGGAAGTGGAGGCAAGGTGCAAGGCCGTGTCTCGAGCCCAGGAGGCGCTTTCGCAGTTGATGAACGCGCTGGACTTCGAGCGGGGCGGCGAACTGGCCCATAACCTCAATGCCCTCTACTCCTACCTTCAAGAAAAGCTCTCCGATGCCAACATCCGGAAGTCCGACGATGGTCTGGCCGAGGCGCAACGGATCGTAACATCGCTGCGAACGGCGTGGGCAACCATCGCCAAGCGGGAAGTCGGGGAACAGGAACGAGCACCGGCGTCCCAGGTGTACGGTTAGTCCGGCGGAGCGTCCGCTGGGGCTGGGCGCGGCTCCACCTGCCGCGCGACAATGGCAGCCAGCCCCAGCCCGCCGGCCTGCGAGATGGCCTCGGCCAGTTGCGACTCGGCCAGTTCGATCGCCGTGGTCGAGGCCCCGTCACCTTCTTCCCCAAGCCAGCCGCCGGATCCGCCGTCGCGCACCGACGCCATCAACTGGGTCACAAAAAGAGCTTCAAACTGCTGCGCGGACCGCTCGATCTCCGACGGACTGCTCTTGGCGCGGCTTTGGCCGGCACCGGATAGCGACTCCGCCACGGGCGACAATCCGCTCCCGCCTGCCAGGTGTATCGAATTCATCGATTCTTCCTTCCGAAAGCTGTCAACAGACGCCGCGCGGGCCGGCACCCGGACAATTCACTGGGTGCCTAGATCACCCTGAGTTCCGCCTCGAGCGCGCCCGCGGCACGAATATTCTCGAGGATCGCGATGATATCGCGAGGCGTCGAGCCAATGGCAACCAACGATCGCACCAACTCCTCCACCGTCGCTCCTTCCGGCAGCACCAGGTCGCGGGCCTGTTCTTCGGTGATGCCGACGTTCGAGTCCGGGACTACCTCGGTCTCCCCATTGCGCGAGAATGGCGCCGGTTGGGATACGGAGAAACTCGTTTGAATCTCAACGGACAGGTTGCCGTGGAAGATCGCCACGGGCGAGATGTGAACCCTCTTGCCCATCACGATTGTCCCGGTCCGTTCATTGATGACGACCTCGGCCAGACGGTCTGACTCGACCTCAATTTCCTCGAGTGCCGCCACGAAGGCGACGGGGCGGCGGGAGAAGGACTCCGGCACTCGAATCGTCACGAGCCCTGAAGTGTCCGCCGTGGCGATGCCATCGCCCGGGGACTGGAACTCCGCATTCACCGCGTCCACGATCCTGGTGGCGGTCATGAAATCCGGATGGCGCAGTTGCAGTTGGACAACGTCGCTAGGCGCCACCGACGGCGCCGCCTGCTCCACGATCGCGCCGTTGGGCACGCGGCCCACGGTCGGATGGTTCACAGTCTGGTTGGCGATCGCATTGCCGGCCACGAAACTGCCGGTCACCACGGGGCCTTGCGACACCGCATAGACCTGGCCGTCCGCGCCCTTAAGACTGGTCAGCAGCAGAAGGCCGCCCTGCAGGCTCCGCGCGTCGCCGATGGCCGCAACGGTCGTGTCGATCTTTGTTCCGGGCCGAGCAAACGCCGGCAGGGTCGCCGTCACCATCACCGACGCCGTGTTGTTCACGCGGATCGCGTCGGGAGGAACACTGACGCCCATCCGCTGCAACAGGTTCGCGAGGCTCTGCGCCGAGAAGACGGTCTGCAGGCGGTCACCGGTCTTGTTGAGGCCCACAACCAGCCCGTAGCCGATCAACTGGTTCTCCCGGACACCTTCGAGCGAGGCCAGTTCCTTGATCCTGGTCGCCGGCAGTGCGGCCTCGGGCAGGCACACCAGCAAAGCCAGTAACGCCGAAATCAATCTGATAGTCCGCAGCATGGTTTTAGAAGGGGAGTATTCCCAGTAACAGGCGATACAGGAAGTTCGGCCGCCGGATGGCATCGCCCACGACACCCTTGCCGGTTACGGCCACCTCTAACTGGGCGATATGGTCCGACAGGACGACGTTGCCCGTGCCGATGTCAGTCGGCCGGACCACGCCGCGAATGGTTACGAGCTGATTCTCGGAGTTGACGGCGACACTCTTGGTCCCCTCGATCACGAGGAAGCCGTTCGGCAGCACGTCGGTGACGCGAGCGGTCATGGTGGTGCTCAGCGTCGTGCGGCGAGAAGTCGCCCCCTGGCCCTGGAGGGTACGGCTCGCGGAGAGATCGAGCAGGTTCTGGAGAGCACCCGCGGCGCTCGGAATGCCTGCCAGCGCGGGGATGTTGGCGCTCGCGCTCGAGTCGCGCTTGGAATCAACGCTGCCTTGCGAAACCGCCGAGGCGTCCTCCCGCACGAGGATGGTTACCGTGTCGTCCAGGCGGCTGGCTCTCAGGTCGGAGGCCACGTCGTAGAGCCGCGCCGTCGGACTCCAGAGCGATCCGGCGGCCGGGGCGCTGCCCGCCAGCCCGCCGCGCTGCTTGGCCGCGCGGACGTACAGATCGAGCGGACTCAGCTTCTTGTCCCCCTCATCCTTCGCCTTTTTGGCGGCCACAGCATTCGTCGCCACCAGCAGCGCCAGGAGACTCAATATAAGGATGCGTGTCAATCGGTAGAGCATCGTTCTCCTTCTACCTGTCCGAAACGAGAAGCAGCACCCTGCCGGGTCCGGCGACGGTGGCCTGAAAATCCATTCCGCTACGCGTGTTGCGGACCGTCACCACGTCGCCCCGGCGGCCGCTCGCCTCGGCTTTCCCCTCGGTCCTAATCAACGCGGCACCGCTCCGTACCTGGACTTCGACCAGGTCGCCACGGGCCACCTCGACCGGTTTATCAAGATAGCTTCGGAGCACCGGATCGCCGGGCTGTAGCGAGCGTCGCGTTACGTAGCCGACGGCATCCTCGGCATCCGTTACACCGGTCTGGTCCAGCGGAAAGCCGCGGTACTCTTCGGTAGTCAGATCGTCGGGTCCGATCAGCGTGCCGGCCGGGATTAGATTCCGGGCCGACACCCGCGTCATCGGCGTCGTGATCCGCACCCGCGCCCAGATACTGAGGTCGCGCGTGGCGCCGTATTCGATCCGGCCGCGCCAGAGCAGCGGCGTATCCGGACGCCCATAGGGAGGCTGCTGCAGCGACGCCGTCTCAAAACGAATCTTTCCGGAAGGCACCGGGAAGTTACTGACTTCGACTACGTCGATCTCCGCCTGCGGCATGGCCAACGCCTCTTCCATGGCCAACCGTACAGCCCGTGGATCGAGCTGCCGGACCGGCCACTCGAAGCAGACATCGTTATCGGACGCCACCTCCAGGCCGAAGCGTTCGCCCAGGCGCGCCAGATCGTTCGGACGAAGCACGCGGCGGGCGCCGGGAACGGGCGAGTAGCCCAGTTCGGTCTCGGGCGCCAGGGTGCCGAACGCGGCGACCGCGGGAGCCAAGTCCGCGGCCCGGATATGCTCCCCGGTAACGGGCAGGCATGCCGGTACGGCGACGGTGGCGGCGATGAGGATTAGTCCGATCATCTTGTCAGGTTGTTGATCTGCTGGTACATCTCGTCAGCGGCCTTGACCACCTTGGAGTTCGCCTCATAGGCGCGCTGGCTGACGATCATGTTGATGAATTCCTGGACGACGCTGACGTTGGAGTCCTCGAGATAGCCCTGGAGCAGGCTTCCGAGACCCTCCTGTCCGCCGGGCGTGCCGATGATAGGCTCGCCGGAGGCGTCGGTCTGCAGATACAGGTTCCGGCCGATGCTGTTGAGGCCGGCGGGATTCTGGAATAGCGCGAGCTGAATCTCGCCGCCCAGTTGCGCCGCCGTCTGGCCCGGCTGGGTGAAGCTTACCGTACCGTCCTGGGCGATGCTGACGTTGAGCGCGTCCTGCGGAATCGTCACCGGCGGATCGAGCGGATCGCCGTCGGCGGTTACCAGGTTGCCGTCGCGATCGACGTGGAATGCCCCGGCCCGCGAGTAGGCGATGTCGCCCGATTGCAGCCGCACTTGAAAGAAACCGCCGCCCTGAATCGCCATGTCGAAGGGGTTCTCCGTCGCGGTGAAGTTTCCGGGGCTGAAGATGATCTCGTTCGATGCGGCGCGCGTCCCCAGGCCCAACTGCAGGCCCGTCGGGACCGTCGTTTGCTGGCCGGCCGCGGAGCCGGGCTGGATTAGATTCTGATACAGAAGGTCCTGGAACTGGGCCCGACGCATCTTATAGCCGGTGGTGTTGGCATTCGCGATGTTATGCGCTATGTTATCCAGATTCAGTTGCTGCGCTTCCATTCCGCTGGCTGCGCTGTAGAGTGCTCGTATCATTGTTAATCGCCCCTTTGTCGATTACGGACCGACGCTGGCCACGTCGCGGATCGCCTTACGGTCCATCTCCGTGGCCATTGAAATCGTTCGTTGCAGCATTTCGAACTGCCGCATCACCTGTACCAGCCGGACCGCGGACTCCGCCGCGCCGACGTTCGAAGCCTCGAGGTGCCCCTGGATGACCTCGGTCTTGGAGGCGTCTTCGGGTGTCGCCTTGGGATCCAGCGTCCGGAAGTAGCTGGCGCCCTGTTTCGCCAGGACCCGCTGGTCCTGGAATTCGGCGACCTCCAGGCGACCGAGCTTGCGACCGGACTGCTGAATCTGGCCGTCAGGGGAAACTTCGAGCGGCGCCCGCGAGGTTACCCGCAGCTCCCCCCCGTCCTCGAGACAGACCGGGTAGCCTTCCGGGGTAACAAGAACGCCGTCCTGGTTGAGCTGGAAACTGCCATTTCGCGTATAGAGCGGCCCGCTGGGGCCGTTCACCACGAACATGCCGGGGCCCTTCAACGCCAGGTCCGTTGAACTCCCGGTGGACTCGAGCAGCCCTTGTTCGAAGTCGGTCCACTGGCCATCAATCTCGGGCAGTTGGGTGATGTTGCCGAGATTATCGCCGCCGAGCGCCGCACCGTGGTAGAGACTGTAGTACTCCCGGTCGGTCTTGTAGCCGCTCGTGTTGGCGTTGGCCAGGTTGTTCGCCAGCAGATCAAGCGTTTCCATGCGGGCCCGGATGCCGCTAGCGGCTGCCGTAGTAATTGGGTCCATGATGTGGCATGGTGGGTGCAAGTGGGCGGCCAAAGAAACAAAATGCCAGATTCCCTCTAAATTCAGCCGCTAAGAGCGACAACTAAGATAGACAGCCATCCGTTTCTTGACGGTTCGTCGACGGCCGGCGTCAAGCCTTTGACGCTTCGCTCCGCTAACTGCTTGAAAAGCCACCCCCGCTGTTCTGGCCCGCCGCCTGCACTTCTGGCGGCACATGATTCTCCTCTCCCAATGCGGCTTGCCGTCAGCGCAGACACCGGTAGCCGGCGCCGGCGCCTCCGGGATGGCCGATGTCGAGATACCGGAAACACTCGGCGAAGACGGCGACCGCGTTGGGTTTCCAGAAGAGTTTGCAGGCGTGCAGTGCGAGGCGGCCGGCGAGACACAAGGCGCAAGCAGCAGCCCGACAGCAGGAAACAGGCCGCACGGCAAGACATTTTCGGAACCGCGCGTCCGCCTCGATGGCGAGGAGCCTCAGGCGGCGGACGCCGACGACACCGAGAAGACCTTCGCCCCGGTTCCGGGCCAACTGTCGATGCCGGAACAGCGAAGCCACTTGGTGTTGTTTCCGCAGATCCCGATTGAAGTGGCCGCCAGGGTTGCGGAAGCGGACTCCGCGCCGGGACCGGAGTCCGGCCGGACAAGGACCACTTCCGTCGCCGCGGAGATCGAGCTGCGGACAGGCGCTACCAGTACGACATCGACACCAGCCGCGGGACAAGCCGCCGGCACGGCCGCGTTTCTCGCCCGGCTCGTACCTAATAATGAAGAAGCCGGGACAACCGAGGCTAGTACCGCGGCGGCTCCTAGTAACACGTCATCCTCCGGCGCGAGCCAAACGGCCGCGCGAGCCTCGCTGGCAACAGGCGAACCAGTCACCTCCGGAGTTCCGGAAGGCAATGGAATCCCAGTGAAGGCGGACGGAGAGCCGGGCTCGGCCAAGCAAGCGTCCGACGCCGCCCCCTCCGGCCAACGGCCGCCGCAGGGCACCACGACGGCAACGGCTGAGCGGGGATCGGCCCTTGCGACGGCAAGCCACGAGACGGCCCAGGCGCAACGCAAGATCACGCCCACCGATAGCTACCGAAACGTCGTCACCGCCGCGCCCTCCGCACGTGCCACGAACTCGACAGACGCGCCGAACGCCCAGCAGGCGGCCCCCCGGCGGGTCGATGTCATGCGCGAGGTCGCTGAAATCTCGAAACCGGATGCGCCGCCGGCGCCCGTCAAGAACCTCTCTATCCAGGTACAGATGGGCGAGCGCGGATCGGCGAACGTCTTTCTCACGGACCGCGGCAACGCCGTCCATCTGAGCGTCCGCGCCGCGGACCCGGTGCTCGCAAATCAACTGAGGGCCGACCTGCAAGGGCTCGAGACGCGCCTCCACCACGCCGGCTTCCGCTCGGAGATCTGGGCCCCGGCCGCCACCGACAGCGCGCACTCTCAGGGCCATACCGATACCGACTCCGAGCAGCAGCACGCCTGGCACCAGGACGAATCCGGCGACTCGCAACAGGGATATGGTCACGATCGGCGCCAACAGGATTGGCGGTATCAACTCGAAACCATCGAGGAGGAGTCCCAATGGATGTAAGTACAGTTACTCGTAATGCGGAGACGGCCGCCGCGAATACACAGTCAAGCACGGGCACCGTCCCGGTCGCCGAGGACGCGCTAGCCAACCGGGAGACCTTCCTGCAGCTTCTGGTCGCCCAGATCAAGAATCAGGACCCGCTCAACCCGACCGACAGCGTTCAGTTTTTGACCCAGCTCGCCCAGTTCAGTCAACTGGAGCAGCTCATCGGCATCCGGCAGGACCTGACCGGCATCGGTACCGAGCTGGCTGCCAACAACGACGCGCAAGGAGAAGCGAGTTCGTCGGCGTAAGCGCCGACCTCAAGGAGTCTTCAGCTATGTTCAGTTCGTTCACAACGGCATTGTCCGCACTTAACGCCAACTCGACGGCGATTGACGTCACGTCCAACAACCTGGCCAATATGAGCACGGCCGGTTTCAAGACCAGTTCCGTGGCCTTCCACGACCTGGTCAGCCAGGCCACCGCCGGGAACCCGACGGGTCTCGAGATCGGCGCCGGCGTCGGCGGCCTCACGACGCGACGCAACTTCAGCCAAGGCTCCATCCAGGAGTCCGGGCACTCCTTTGACGCCGCGATCAAAGGGACGGGGTTCTTCGTCGTCAATGACGGCCAGGGGCAGACCTTGTTCACGCGCTCCGGCACCTTCGGCCTGGACTCCGACGGCCTGCTGCTCACATCGAGCGGCGAGCGGGTCCAGGGCTGGAACGTCGTCAACGGAACCGTGAATCCGTCCGGCGCCACCCAGGACATCGTGATTCCCTCCGAAGGGCTGCTGGCGCCGGTCGCCACCACCGAGTTCAGCCTGGCCATGAACCTCGACGCCTCCGCGGAGATCGGCGACACATTCTCGGCGCCTATCAGTGTCGTGGACTCCCTTGGTGAGACCCATGTCGTCACCATTCAGCTCACCAAGAGTTCAGCCACTGACTGGGACTACGACGTCACCATCCCCGGCGAGGATTTGACCGGCGGTACGGCCGGCACGCCATCTTCTTTGGTGACTGGAACACTCACCTTCGACGGCAACGGCGTGCTGAGCACTCCCGCCGTGGCCGATGGTCCCATACAGATTGCCGGCGCCGGCCTCGCCAACGGAGCGTCCGATCTCGCGATCGACTGGAACGTCTTTGGCGCGAACTCACAGCCGCTGGTGTCCCAGTACTCCGCCTCGTCCGCCCTTTCGTCGACCATCCAGGACGGCTCGGCGGCCGCCGAGTTGGTGGATGTCGGCATTCAGGACAACGGACTGGTGGTGGCCAGCTACAGCAACGGTTCCGAGGTGGTCGTGGCCCAACTTGCTCTGGCGAACATCAGCAATCCGGAATCGATGGTCTCGTCCGGCGGGAACAACTTCAAGTTGACCGCGGCCAGCGGTACTCCGGCCATCGGAGCGGCGAACAGCGGTGGACGCGGCCAGATCGTCGGCGGGGCGCTCGAGTCCTCCACCGTCGATATCGCCCAGGAGTTCACCAATCTGATTCAGTACCAGCGCGCCTATCAGGCCAGCTCTCGAGTCATCACCACCGTCGACGAGATCTCGCAAGAGACGCTCAATCTGAAGCGGTAATCGACGCGGCCGGCTGACGTGTGGAACTGATATGTCACTCGACAACGAAGAAGCCAAGCTGGCGGAGGTCCCGATCACGCTGTCGTTCGTGCTGGGCGAACAGCCGATTCGCGTCGGTGAAGTGATGGCGTTTCACCAAGGATCCGCATTGCGCCTCACGCGGGCGGCGGGCGCGGAGCTCGACATGGTTGCCGGCGGTGTTCCACTCGGCAAGGGCCGAATCGTGGTTATCGGCAACCGGACCTACGCGCGGATCACGGAGGTCTTCGATGCCGACTGACTCGGGGTCCCTGTTCCATCAGATGGCAATGGTCGGCCTGGTGCTGCTGCTGCTCGGACTCTGTCTGTGGGCGCTCAACCGCCGCGGCATCCTTCACGCCGGCGCCGTAGGCCGCTTCCGGCCGCGGGGGAAGCGCCTCGAGAGTCTGGAGCGTCTGGCGCTTGGCCCGCAGCATTCCCTGCACCTGGTGAAGATCGAAGGCCGGACCCTGGTGCTCGGCGTCTCGCCGCACGCGGTCAATCTGATTGAGACGTTGTCGGAACACGGGCAGCGTACGGCCGGCGCGGCAGAAGCGGGCGCGGAAGAGAGTTGGGCGATCGGTCCGCTCGCGGCCGGCAAGGAGATCGCCCGGTGAGAGCCCTGCGAATCCTGCTCGCACTGCTCATGGGCGCGGGACTCGCCGGCGCGGCCACGCCGAGCGGTACGGTATTCGACGCCCTTGGCGTCCAGCCCTCGGGTGGCGCATCCCTGAGCCTGCCGATGCAGATCGTCATTTCCCTGACGCTGCTGACGCTACTGCCGGCGGCGGTGATGTCGGTGACGCCCTTCGTGCGGATCGTCGTCGTCCTTCACTTCCTCCGCCAGGCGCTCGGAACGCAGACCACTCCCTCGAACCAAGTGCTCGTCGGCCTGGCGCTGTTCCTGTCGATCATTCTCATCCAGCCGACGGCCGAGGCCATCTACACCGACGCGTGGCAGCCCATGTCCAAGGGCGAGATCAGCCTGGAGCAGGCCGCCGCCAACGGCGCCAAGCCGCTCAAGGACTTCCTCGGCCGCTTCGTGCGCGAGAAGGACGTCCAGCTTTTCCTCGAGCTCAACGGAAGCCCGGCGCCCGCGACTCCGCAGGACCTCAGCCTCTCGGTGCTCGTGCCCGCCTACATCCTGTCAGAACTCAAAGCCGGCTTCCAGATCGGCGCCGTGCTGTTCCTGCCGTTCCTGATCATCGACCTGGTGGTCGCCTCGGTCACCCTGTCGATCGGCATGATCCAACTGCCACCGGTCATGCTGTCCGCCCCGTTTAAAGTGCTCCTCTTTGTGCTGGTGGACGGCTGGTCGCTGGTGATTGGATCGTTGATGAAAAGCTTCTACTGAACCCGATATCACCGCACTGCCATGACTCCGGAAACTACCATCGAAATCGTTCGCGAAGCGCTGCTGGCCGCCTTCTGGCTGAGCGCGCCCCTGCTGCTGATCGGCTTTGTCGTCGGCGTCGGCATCAACCTGATTCAGGTACTCACGTCGATGCAGGACTCCGTCTTCAGCACGGTGCCCCGGCTGGCCGCGTTTCTGTTCGGCTTCCTGCTGCTTCTCCCCTGGATGCTGAGCCGCATGCTGACCTACACCGGCGACCTCTTCGGAGACCTCAGCCGCTATGCCCGGTGAGCTGACCATCTCCTTATCCACTCTCTACGCCTTCCTGCTTGTCCTGATCCGGGTGGGCGGAGTCTTCGTCTTCATCCCCATTCCCGGCATTCGAACCGGCCCCGCGCTGCCCCGCGTCGTGCTGTCGGTCGGGATTGCGATTGCACTGTACCCACAATGGCCCGTGGTCATCGGCGTCGTCGAGCTGCCGCAGTTCGTCGTCTGGGTGCTCGCCGAGGCGACGCTCGGCATCCTGGTGGGGCTGTTGGTGGCCCTGCTCACCGAAACCTTCGCCATCGGAGCGCAGGCGATCAGCATGCCCGCCGGCTACACGTACGCTTCCTCGATCGACCCTTCGACACAGGCCGAATCGAATGTCCTGGTGATTCTCGCCCAGCTCGTCTCCGGCCTTCTGTTCTTCGCCTTCGGCCTGGACCTCGAGATTGTCCGGCTGCTGGCGCAGAGCCTCAAGACCTACCCTCCGGGGACGTTCGTCGCGGCCGGGCCGATGATGGAACAGGTCATCATTATCGGCAGCCTGGTTTTCAATACGGGACTGCGGCTCGTCCTGCCCATCCTGTTCCTGATGGCGATGGTCGACATCTCGCTGTCGCTGCTCGGCCGCCTCAACTCGCAGCTCCAGGTCATCGTACTGTCGTTCCCCATCAAGATGCTGCTTTCACTGCTGCTGCTCGTCGGCACCGGACTCGTCCTGCCACGCCTGTTTAGCGAGGTCTCGGTCCGCGTGCTCGAATCCATCCGGAGCCTCATCGCCTAAAACCCCTCCCCATGGCCGACGACAAGAGCAACAAGACCGAACAACCGACACAGCACCGCATGCAAAAGGCGCGTGAAGATGGGCAGTTCGCCTCTTCCAAGGACTTCGTCGGCGCTCTTCAGTTCGTGGTCTTCGTCGCGCTGCTCGGAGGCTTCGCCGCCCAGTGGCTCGCCGGCGCCGAGGACCTGACTCGCTTTCTGATCCGCGAGTCGTTCCGGGAGAGCATCCGGCCGGCCGACATCCAGCGGTACGCGATGCTCAGCGTCCAGACGGCGCTGGTGCCCCTCGGAGTGGGCGGCGCCCTGATCCTGCTCGCGACCCTGGCGGTCCAACTGGGCATCACCCGATTTGGCGTCAGCCTCAAGCCGCTGAGCCCGTCGCTCGAGCGCCTGAACCCTATCAAGAAGATCAAGGACCTCCCCGGCCGCACCGTTCCGGCAACCATCCAAGCCGTCTTCATGCTGGTGGTGTTTGGCGGCGCCATCTTCCTGCTGCTCAAGAACAGCATGACGGACCTGGTCGCGCTTCCCCTGAGCCACCTGGAATCCGGCTTGGCGCTCGGGGCGGAGACGCTCCAGAATTTGCTCTGGAAAGCGGCGGCGATCTTCGTGGTCTTCGGCACAGTAGACCTGTTCCGGCAGTTTCGCCGTCACACCAAGCAATTGCGCATGAGCCGCCAGGACATCAAGGACGAAATCAAGGAGTCGGAGGGCGACGTCCAGGTAAAGGCGCGCGCGCGCCGCATGCGCCGCGACATGCTCCGCCGCCAGATGCTGAAGGACGTGCCTAAGGCGACCGCCGTGGTGGTCAACCCGACGCACTACGCCGTGGCGATCAGGTATGAACACGGATCGATGATGGTGCCGATGGTGGTGGCGAAGGGGCGAGACTACCTCGCGCAGCGCATTCGCGAGATCGCGATCGAGAACAACGTCCCGCTGGTGGAGAATCCGCCGCTCGCGCGGGCGCTCCACAAGTCAGTCGAAATCGGGCAGGAGATCCCGCCGAACCTGTACCGGGCAGTCGCGGAGATTCTGGCGTACATCTACCGGCTTTCGAAGCAGGGGTGAGCGCCGTTTCGAAAGGGGAATGCAATGCCCCCGGTGAGGCGGGCGATGGCGGTCGGAGAAGCGGATCTGTTTTCAGAGGAAAAGCACTTGGGAACGAAGCGACTTGGGCTGCGGACCACAAGGCCCGGGTTCCTTCTCGAGGAACCCGGGCCGGTCACGTTTGACAGTGCCGGGTGCTTCCGCCCGTTTTAACCCATGCAGTTGACGCTCGCGTACTCTGTCTCGTGGGACACCAGCATTTCGGGAGGTTCGACGGCCAGGTTCGCGGTCGCGCCGCAGGCCTCCCAAGCCTCGGCCAGTGTCGCCAGGATTTGTCTCGCCTCCACCAGTGGCGGCTCCACCTGCTCGGAGTTCGCCGTCTGGATCTGGTATTGGACGTAGTCGTACAGTTCTACAAGGTTGCGCCCGATCTCGCCACCGACCTCGTGGTTGACCGAGAGCGCCAGCTCATTGACGATCTCGGAGGCTCTCGTAAGCCGTTCGGACCGCCCACGGATCTCCCCGCGAGCCAAGTGGCCGCGGGCCTCGTCGAGCGCCTCGATGGCCGCCCGATATAGCAGCACGACCAACTGGCAGCCGTCCGCCTCCAAAACGTTTCGCTCCTCGTAAGATTGCCGAACATCAACTGACATGCAACTTCCTCCGTTATTCATATCGTTTCGGAGGCCTGATTCTTGTGTGAAATCAGCACTTAGCCACGTAGTTGAAGATCTTCCGCCATCCGAAGAGCGTATTCCGGCGGGATCTGACGAATCACCTCCCTGGTTTCCTTGTCTACTATTCGCACCAATGGCCGGCGCGACTCCCGATCCAAAACGAACGTCAATTCGTTGTTCTGGCCAAACAGCTCGGTGGCGTTCAACGCCCGGACCGCCTTAATCAGTTCCCGATCGGAGGCCTTCGCCTCCTGAGGCACCGCTGGCGTCGTGACCGATGGAGCCGGCTGGCTGAGTTGGACGGACCCTATTTCCATTTCAGCCTCCTAACTATGGAGTTTTCCGCTTCTCACTGTTTCTTATCGATTGACGGAAGTGAGGTTTTAGAAAAACTCGCGGAATGTTTTTCGGGACGGTGCATGATTGGGGTCCGAAGCGTTCCCCTGGGACAACCCACTGGAGGGATAAGAATCAATAACTTACATGCGATTCTCGCCCCACAGGCGTGTGCGCACGCCTCGACGGAGGTGGGAAAGAGCGGAGCCGAAGCTCCGGCCCCCGCTAAAGCGCCTCCTTCCAAGGCAGCCGGCTATTGGAAGAAGGGGGCTTCAAGCCCGCTCGGCGCTTCGGTCCAACCCCCTCCGCGAAAGCCAAGTGGCATTGGGCCCTCGCGCCA
Organism: Bryobacterales bacterium; assembly: GCA_963809945.1. Classification (GTDB taxonomy): domain Bacteria; phylum Acidobacteriota; class Terriglobia; order Bryobacterales; family Bryobacteraceae; genus CAWELS01. The sequence continues at coordinate 149,759 of CAWELS010000053.1, forward strand.
GGGGGGGCGTTCACACCCGTCTCGGCCGCGCACCTCAAATCATCAGTAAATGAGGAAATCCAGCCGAACGCTGGCGGTGAGTGGAAAGCCGGGACTTGCCCTAGGCGCGGTCGGAAGGCGCCAGGTTGATGGTCTCGACGAACGTCCCCTTGCCGCCTTCTATCTTCTTCTGCAGCATCATGAGCGCGTAGACGAGCTGCTCGGGACGTGGTGGGCAGCCCGGCACGAATACATCCACCGGGATCACCTGGTTGATCGGCACCAAAGCGTAGTTGCTGAACACGCCGGTCGAGGTGGCGCAGGCTCCCATCGAGATGACCCACTTCGGCTCCGGCATCTGCTGGTAGAGCCGCCGGGCCACCGGGGCCATTTTGTTCGACACCCGCCCGGCAATAATCATGAGGTCGGACTGCCGCGGCGACCCGCGAAAGACCTCGGCGCCGAATCGGGCAATATCGAACCGGGAGGCACTCATCGCCATCATCTCGATCGCGCAGCACGCCAAGCCGAACGTCATCGGCCAGATCGAGTTCTTCCGCCCCCAGTTGATCGCCTTGTCGAGCGTCGTCAACAGCAGGCCTTCGTCCAGGCCGAAAAACGATTCCTCGTCGACCCGGTCAAACAGCCCCTCCACCGGTTCCAGTTCGCGTGCGCGTTCCATGGACTCAGGACGATTATCCCACATCCCGCTAGAATGGAGATCTGGACTCCCCATGAACATCCCCCACCGAACGTTCAAGCTGTTTGACGACTATCGACAAGCGCTCGAGCACGCCGCCGGGCTGTGTGGCATCGAGCAGGACTACTGGGATATCTGGGGCAATCACCATGTCGTCGCGCCCGAGGTCCAGCGCCGGATCCTGGAGTCGCTCGGCGTCGCCGCCGGCGATCTCGGGCAACTGAATCAATCGATAGAGCAGCGGCTCTGGGACGAGTGGAGCGCACCGGTCGCGCCCGTCGTGGTGACCGGGGAGAGCGACGCGCCGGCCGCCGTCTCCGTGCGCCTCCCGGCCTCGCTGGCCGATCGGGCGATCCGTGCCGGGATCGAGTATGAGGACGGGACGTCCAGTGAAGCACGCCACGACGCGGCGGAGCTCGAGACGACGGGGACGGCCGAGTTGCGCGGGCAAAAGTTCGTCGAGAAGAGCCTGCCGCTTCCGAGAGCGCCGCTCGGCTATCACCGTCTCCACATCACATTCGCGCCGAACGCCGGGCCGAACTGGTCAGGCGTCGCCGATCTCATCGTCGCCCCGGACCGCGCCTACCAGCCGGCTGAGCTTCAGAATGGCGGCCGCCGCGCCGGCCTGTACGTCAGCCTCTACGGCATTCGCTCCGCCCGAAGCTGGGGTTGCGGGGACTTCAGCGACCTCGAGCGCCTCACTGTCTGGGTTGGGGACCGCCTCGGCGGCAGCTTCGTCGCGCTGAACCCGCTGCACGCAATCCACAACCGCCAGCCTTTCAATACGAGCCCCTATCTGCCCAACTGCATCTTCTATCAGAACTTCATCTACCTCGACATCGAGCGAATCGAGGACTTCCAGAACTGCCGTTGGGCTCGTGACCTGCGCTCGAGCGGCAACATCGTCGCCGAGATCGCCGCGCTGAACGCCACCGAGCTGGTCGAATACGAGCGGGTTGCCCGCCTTAAACAAGCCTTTCTGAAGCTGGCCTTCCGCCAGTTCCTGCGCGAATACCGCGACGGCTCCGACCGGGCCGCCGAGTTCCGCCGCTTCGTCGAGGAGGAGGGCGAACTGCTCGACCGCTTCGCCGTTTACTGCGCGCTCGACGAGTGGATTCACCGGCGCCATCCGAGCCTCTGGACCTGGCCCGAATGGCCCGAACAATACCGCGACCCCGCCTCGGAGACCGTCCGCGAGTTCGCCCAGAAGCGCTGGCGCAGCGTGCTGTTCTACAAGTACGTTCAGTGGCAGATAAACCGCCAGCTCAGCGAAGCGCAGGCGGCCGCGCGCCGCCACGGCCTTTCCATCGGCCTCTTCCACGACCTCGCCCTGGCCACTGACCGCTACGGCTCCGATCTCTGGGCTCACCGCGACTTCTTCGTCGCCGGCTGCCGCGTCGGCGCCCCGCCCGACGACTTCTCGCCGCGCGGCCAGGACTGGTCCTTCCCTCCCCCGTCCACCATCCGCCATCGCGAGAATGGCTACCGCCACTTCCGCCAGACCATCCGCAACTCGTGCCGGCACGGAGGCGCTCTCCGCATCGACCATGTCATGCGCTTCTTCCGCCTTTTCTGGATTCCCGCCGGCATGGAGGCGATTGACGGCACCTATGTAAAGGACCACTACGAGGATCTGGTCCGCATCCTGGCGCTCGAGAGTGTTCGCAACAAGGTCGTCGTCATCGGCGAGGACCTCGGCACGGTCGAGCCATCGGTGCGCGAAACGCTGGCGCAGTTCGGCATCCTAAGCTACCGACTCTTCTACTTTGAACGCGACGCTGCCGGCAAGCTCCGTGCGCCCGACGAGTACCCCGCGCAGGCGCTGGTCTCGTCGACGACCCACGATCTGCCGACGCTCGCCGGTTTCTGGCGGGCTCGTGATGTCGAGGCGCGGCATGAAGCCGGCGTCTTCCCCGACGAAGCGTCCTACCACGGAGCCCTCGAAGCACGCCGCCGCGAGAAGCAGGCGGTGCTCGACCGCCTGCACGATCTCCGCCTGGTGCCGGGCAACGTACCGCGCCGGGCCGAGCAGTTGCCGGTGCTGACGGGCGAACTCCACAACGCGATCATCGGCTTTCTGGCCTCGACGCCCAGCATGCTGCTCGCGCTCAACCAGGAGGACCTGACCAAGGAGACCGAGCAGCAGAACCTCCCCGGCACCACCGCCCAGCACCCGAACTGGCAGCGCAAGATGCGCTATTCGCTCGAGGAGTTGGAGACGTCAAAGACGGTGGACGACTTCGCTCGCATGTTCCGCCACTGGCTCGAGAAGACCGGCCGCGTCGCGGAAGGCGGGGCCGGCGCTTCAGCCTCCGATTAGTGTGGTGGGGCAGGCGGTTTCGACTGCCGATGATCTTCTTTTCTGATTGGCCGAGCCTCCCGCGAGGTCAACCCCGACCGTGAGTGCCTTTCGTGGAAAACCACGCGCCGTATTTCGGCCGGAGACGATTGGCTGTCCGACTTCCATCGTTCACAGAAGTGTGAACGCGGCAAGCACGAGGGGCCCACGCCACAGAGGGGGGACGAGGCCCACCGGCGAATTCCCAGCCCGATCCGGTTGCCAAGTATCGCGCCCGGAGGCCATCATCATAATGTTGCAGCGCTCGAGCGTTGCGGACGGAATGCGAATCGTGGAGGAGAAACACCGATGTCGAAGAAGTACGTTGTCATGGCGGCCCTGTTGGTCGCCGGCCTGCTCTCGGCGCAGGCTCTGCAGGCACAGATACTGGACCTCACCAAGCGCTACCAGGTGATCGAACGCAATGACACAAATGAGCTGTTTAACGACCTCAGCAAGGCGGGGCAGAACGGCATTCGCGTGGTGACAGGCTCCTCCACCGGCGGTAGCGATGTGATGCTCCTGCTCGAGAAGGACCCCGACAATGGGCGCTTCGATTACGTGGTGGTGGCTGCGGACAAGCCGGCCGACATCGAGCGGCAACTGGGCCATGCGGCCTCCCAGGGCTACCGTCTCCTGCCGAACACCGTGACCCTGCTCCACAAAAAGTTCGGCGCCGACGATGTCGTCATGATCCTCGAGAAGCGCCCCGAATCAGAGGGTGGCTACGAGTACCTCCTGCTCGACGCGTCGCTGGCGGAGACGTTGCAGGTGACGCTGGCGCAGTCGACCGAACAGGGCTACAAGGTCGTCGGCATGTTGCAGAAGAAGAAGCAAACGCTGCTCGTGCTGGAGAAGAAGTCGAGTTAGGCACGCCGGCTTCCTCTCCCGCGGCTTATTGGGAAGTAGGGCGATTCGAGCTCACACTTCACTCGACCACCGCCACGCCCCAGGGCCGGCTCTGCACCTCAATCTTCCCCAGCACCGCGAGCGTGGCCGTGTCGACCACCGAAACATCGTTTGACGGGCCGTTGGCAGTGTACAGCTTCTTTCCGTCCTTCGTGATCGCAATGCCCCAGGGGCGCTCGCCGACCGCCACGGAGCCCACGACCTCCTGGCTCGCGGTGTCGATGGCCACCACTGTCCCGCCGCGGCCCGTCGTCACGTAGATCCGCTTCCCGTCGGGGGCAACCACCACGCCCATGGGCCGGACATTTTCGCCGCTCAGACGGATCGTTTCGATCACCCGGTGGCCGTTCGTGTCCACTACGGTCACCGCCGGGTCCATCTCCGAGGTGACGTAGGCACGCGTCCCGTCGGGCAGGAAGGCGGCCGCCCGCGGCCGGCTGGGGACCGGGAAACTCCCGACGACGCTGTCCGACTCTGTATCGACGACGAACACCTTGTTGTCTTCCTCCGAGGTCACATAGACGAATTTGCCGTCCGGACTGGTCGCCACCCCCTCGGGCTCGTCCCCCACCGGCAGGCTGCCAATCAGTTGGTTGCGGGCGATGTCGACGATGCTAACCAGCCCGACATCCTCATTGGCAATGTACAGCCTCGACCCGTCCCGGCTGACGGCCAGTTGCTCCGGATCGGAGCCGCCGTCCAGGACCCGGAGCAGTTTGTTCGCCCGGACATCGAACACGCCGATCCCGTCGGCTGACCGGTCGGGTGGCGGGAGAGTCGACTCGTCCACGCCCGGCGGGGCCATCGGCGAGCCACTCAGCGCCAGGTAGAGACTCTTCCGGTCCGGACTCACCTCGATCCCGCGCGGTCGCTTCCCCAAAGGGACCGTTGCGATGACGCGGTCCGTGCCGGCGTCGATCACACTCATGTCGCCGGAGCTCTCATTGGTCACGTAGACCCTCGGCTCCATCGCCGTCTCTTCCACAACCGGAGCTCTCGCACAGGAGACGAGCGCCAGCAAACAAAGACTCGTGACAAATCGGTGGTGCAAATTCCAACCTCCGCGGCCGATCCAGATGTCCGGTCGGCGACCTTCTTCTCTGCTCGATGTCACCTTAGTCTTCGCGAGGATGGGGGCTGAGCTGAAGCCTCCAGCGGGCTCAAGGCCCGCCCTCCAGGCTGGGTGAACAGCGTGGAGGGCGCGCTTGAGCGGGCGCGAAGCTTTAGCTCCTGCTCTGCTCGCCCCTGATCAAGCTCAAGGATCGAGGTCTCCCGAAGACCAGTGACATTTCGTCCTACTGTTGCCGTCCCTCCGCCGCGGCCTGCTGCTGGTCGACCAGAACGTCGAGGCGGACGCCGGGAGCAAACCCCAACAACACGTTGCCGGGATCGCCGCCCTGGAAGCCCGGGTAACCCGAGCCGACGAATATCATGCCGTTGGCGACCGTGATGCCACCGGAGGCGACGGATCCGCCGGTGGCTTCGACGCCGTTGACCGTCTCAAACGCCCGCTTGGTGTCGAACTCCCAAAGCAGTTGTCCGTTGCGGGCGGAGACCGCGCGCAGCATTCCGTCCCGGGCTCCAGTGAACACGACCCCGGGAATCAACGTCACCGCGGCCACCACACCACGCAGATTCTCGCGGCCCTCGGGCGCCTCGAACGGCTTGTACCAGACCTCTTCTCCCGTTTTCAGATCCAGTGCCACGACACCGCCGCTAACCAGTCCAAAGTAGGCATTCTCGTAGTCCACCGCTTGGCCGAAGAGGGTCTCTCCGCGGCCGCCGGCGATCTCCCGGGCAACGTCCTGTTTCCACAGCACGGCGCCGGTGTCAGGGTCGAGCGCCCACACGAGCCCCTCCTTTTGCGGGGCGATGAGGATGTCCTGGCCGTCGGCGGTAGTCGCCAGTGACGGGGAAGAGGCGAAGTCCCAGTCCGGACCGGTTTGCTCGGGACAGTTCTCCGGTGGATACGGCGGTGCGTTGTCATTCCGGACGGGGCGTGGCCCGGCGGGCGGGTAGCGCCCGGGTACCGTCTGGAGGCACGAGCCGTGCCAGACATCGGCCGGATGGGCCTGCATGGTCCACAGTACCTTGCCGGTGTCCATGTTGAGCGCCATCACGGCGTCAGACGTCTTCGGGAGTCCGGCGAAGGCGTTGCCGGTACCGAAGTAGAGCGCCCGGCGCTTGGCGTCGACAGCCGGGGTCACCCACACACCCGCGCCGGCGGGCGCCAGCATGTCTTTGCCACGGGAGTTCCGCCCGACGACCCTCGGTTCTTCCGCGATGGTATACGTCTTCCAGAGGTGGCGTCCGGTGGTGGCATCCAGCGCGGTCACGAAACCGCGGAAGGTGCAGCAGGCGTAGTCGGCCTGGGCGGAGTCAGACTCCTCGAGCGAGGTCACCGGCACGTAGAGGCGTCCGTCGTGCAGGACCGGCGAGCCGGTGATGCGCGATAGGGGATGAGGATCGGTCAGCGTTTTCCATAGCAATTCGCCGTCGTTGGCGTCGACCGCATATGCGGTGCCGTGGATGTCACCGAAGAAGACGGCCATCTTTTCGGCGTCCGGCTGCCCGATCCGACCGATGGTGAAGCCGGTGCGGACGCTCGCCAGTGCCCGGAACGACCAGTGAACGCAACCCGTCGCGGCGTCGAGGGAATAGACGTAGCCGGCATTGGAGCTGGCATAGAGGCGGCCGTCAATCACCGCGGTGCTGTAAAGCGCGGTGGCGCCGGGGAAGCCGAACGCCCACTTGAGCTCGAGCCGGCTCACCTGGCCGGGCGACAGTCCCGCCTCCCGCGCCGACTGGCGGCGGGTGTTGTGGAGGTCGACGCCCCAGCCGTTCCAGCCGGGAGCGCTGAGGTCGGCGATCGGCTCGTTGCTCTGGCAGGCGTTGGGCATGCTTTCCACGGCGCCGATCCGCCCGGTGTCCATTTTTCGCCCGGCAAGCCACTCGGCGATGAGGCGCTTGTCCTGATCGCTGACGGCGGCCGTGATGGTCTTCATCGTCCCCGTGGTCAGCACGTCATAGATGCGTTCCGGCGGCATCTTCCGCAGCACGTCTGTCCGCGGCGCGTTCGGAAGCTCGGCATTCTCGTGGCAATGGGCGCAGTTGCTGTAGTATTCGCGCGCCCCCGTGCTCTCGGACAAGTGTTGTCCCGGCGCGGGTGACACGGTAAGGCCCAGAGCCAGCACTGTAATCCAGACTCGCAACGGAATCCCCATTGTCTCCCTCCATATGCAGAGTCTCCACGTATGTGGAATGTGGGTAGATTATACACGCTCTGCCCGGACACGGTGCGATCTTGAAGAACCAGAATTGTCCAATACAAGATGAGCATGAACGAGGCGAGGAGGTGGGGGCGGTTTCCAATACAAGATGAGCATGAAAAGGGGGAGGATGGGGTAGGCGTGGCCCGGCCGGGTGCATGTACGCATGTGGAATGCCGAGAGCCTCAGCCGGGAGCAGATCCGGGAGTTTCTGGCCTCCAGCGAACCGATCGAGTTTGCCGGATGCGGGCGGAAGGAGAGGTACGCCTGGGTGGAGCGCGTGCTGGCCTGGCAACGCTACGGGGAGTTGAGCAAGCGGGAGCGCGGCGTCGTCCGAGCATACGTGGGAAAGGTGACGGGGATGAGTGCGTCTCAAGTGACGCGACTGATCCGGGCATTCTTGGATCACGGGGCGGTGACGGCGGCGCCCTACCAGCGGCATCGTTTCCGCACGTGTTACACGGTCGAAGATATTGCGCTGCTGGCGGAAGTGGACCGAGCGCACGAGCGGTTGAGCGGACCGGCCACGCGGCGGATCTTGCGGCGCGAGTACGAGCAGTTCGGCGACCAGCGCTATCAGCGTCTGGCGAACATCAGCGTGTCGCATCTGTACAACCTGCGCGCCAGCGCGCGCTACCGCAACCAGGCGGCCGTGTTCGAACCGACGCGGCCGTCGGGGATCGCCATCGGCGACCGGCGCCGGCCGGACCCACGTTGCCGGCCTGGATACCTGCGCGTGGACACGGTGCATCAGGGCGATCGGGACGGCGCCAAGGGCGTGTATCACATCAACGCGGTCGACGCCGTGACGCAATGGCAGGTGGTGGGATGCGCGAGCAGGATCAGCGAAGCCTACCTGATGCCGGTGCTGGAGGCCGTGCTGCGGCAGTTTCCCTTCACCGTGCTGGGGTTTCACGCCGACAACGGCTCCGAGTACATCAACCACAGGGTGGCGAAGTTGCTGGAGAAAATGCGGGCGGAGTTCACCAAGAGCCGCGCTTGCCGCAGTCAGGACAACGCGCTGGTGGAGGGCAAGAACGGGGCGGTGATCCGCAAGCTGATTGGCTACGGCTACATCGCGGGCAAGCACGCCGAAGCCATCGGAGCGTTCTATACGCAGCATCTGAACCCGTATCCGAATGACCACCGGCCCTGCGGCTTCGCGACGGTGAGTCTGGACGAGCGGGGCAAACGGCAGCGCCAGTACAAGATCGAAGACTACCGGACGCCGTTCGAGAAACTGCAATCCTTGCCGGAAGTCGAGAAGAGCTCGAAGCCGGGAGTCAGTTTGTCAGGGATGGAGCGGGCGGCGCTGGCGATGAGCGACACCGAATGCGCGCGCCGGATGAGCGCCGCCAAGGCCAAACTCCTGCGGCAGTGCAAAACGCAGTCTCCGGTCCCGCCCCGGTTCCGATAGTGGGGCCGGGCGTCGGTGGAAATGCCGGGGCCGTGGAAAGCATGGAAAACCGAAGCCAGGTTTCCCACGCTTCCCACCGCCCCTTGCCAATCCCGCAACCCCGGCGGGATTCGCACATTCCCACCGGCCCGACGACGGCTCCTAACCCAAACCAAAACCCAAAGAAAGGACCTCGGCCGCTTCGCGGCCTCGCCCTTCCCCTACCGCTGCAACCCCCACCCCGCAGAGCTCATTTCATGCTCATCTTTCAATTGGAAAATGCTGAATCTCCGGCAGGGCCGTTCGACGGCGAAGCACACTCCGCGAGCGCCACAGATCGTGTGGTTCAGATGATCGAAGGACGGTGGATCACCGGGGGGGGATAAGACCGGTAGAGCATGGACGTATCTCGTCTCGGCTCTCAGTGGTGAGGCGCCAGCGCGGAGAAATCGCGTCGCGCCGTGGCGGTCCCTTTCGGAGTGGGATCCGGCGGGGGCTACATTCCTTCGAGAAGCCGGGAAAGGCTCTCCCGCAACTGCAGGTAGGCCGGACCGAGCGTCACCGCCAGTACCGCCGGAAAGATCAGGAAGAAGGTCGGCAGGGTGAGCTTGACGGTAAGCTTGCGGGCGCGCTCCTGGGCGCTGTGGCGGACGCGGGTGCGCAGATAGCGGCAGTGGGTGCGCAAGGCCGGCCCGAGGCTGGTGCCGTAGCGGTCACCGTCCAGCAGGACGTCAACCGCCTTTCGTAGCTCGGGTTCCGGACTCCGCTCCTTGAGATGCCGCAGTGCCTCGGCGCGGCTGTTGCCGGCGCGAACCTCGAGGTTAAAGAAGAGCAATTCCTCGCAGAGCTCCGGGTAAGGATCGGACAGTGCCTTCGCCACGTCGAGCACGGATTGGTCGAGCGACTGCCCGGCCTCGACGGCGAGCACCAGCAGGTCCATGGCCGCGGGCAAGCCACGGCGAATCGCTTGGGCCCGAGCCCGGACCTTTCGCTGAAGGACCCGGTCCGGCAGGAGGTAGCCGAACCCGGCGGCGCACAGGGCGGGAATGAGGGTCGCCTGGGAATCCCACCGGAAAAGCAGTACCGCCCAGCCGGCGCAACCGGCAAACCCGAGAGCGCTGGCGACTTTGACGCCGTGAAATATGGCGACGGCCGTGGGCCAACGGTAGCCCGCCATCACCAGGCGCTTGCGCAACGGTTCGGTCCGTTCGCGAGACGGCGGCACGGACTCGCCAACCGCCTGAAACGTCTTGGCCAGGAAGGCGTGCGGACGGCCCAGCGGTCTGTCATCGAGAGACAATCCGGAAGGCGAACTCGGAGCTCCGGCGTCATCCCTCGACCGGAAGCGGACGAGAACCACGTAGCCGACCGCCGCGATCGAGCCGAAGACCACACAGAAGAATGTCGCCAGCAACCAAGTCTCGGACGTCATACGCGAATGTCCACCATCTTTCGAATCACGAAGTGGGCCAGCACCAGACAGAGGCCGGCACCGGCGATCATCAGTTGCCCGGCCGGCCGGGTCCACAGCAGGGCGAGATAGGCCGGGTTGACCACCGCCATGATGACGGCGATGCCGATGGGGAGCACAGTGAGCACGCCACCGGTAAGGTTGCCGTGGGCGGAAATCGCCCGGATCTCACCTTTCAGGGCCACGGATTCGCGGATCGTCTCGGCGAGTCGCGATAGCACCTCACTCAGCTTGCCGCCGGTCCGGTTCTGGAGCTTGACGGCGGCGACGAAGGTGCTCACTTCGACGAGCGGGACGCGCTTGGCGAGGTTGTCGAGCGCCTGATCCCAGGAAAGCCCGAGAGTACGCTCGCGGACGGTAATGCGGATCTCACGGGCGAGCGGCTCGGCGGCCTCCTCGGCCAGGATGTGCATGCCCGCCGACAGCGGATGCCCGGCGCGCAGGGCGCGGGCGAGCGAATCGAGAGCATCGGGGAACTGAGACTCGAATTTCTCGAGGCGCCGCCGGCGCAGGGCGAGCACGTACATATAGGGCACGAGGCTCGCAAACACGGAGCCTCCAAGAGTCATCCACCACGGGGCGCCGCCGAGGTTCGCGAGGATCCCCAAGGCGATGGCGCCGACTAGCAGCATCAACGCCGTCAGCCGGCCGACACTCCATCGTAAACCGGCCTCGCCGATCCGGACCTTCATGATCTCGACGTAGTCGACCCGCGCCAGGAGTTTGTCCCAGAACGATATTGAGCTCAGCGAATCGGATTTGAGCAGCTCGCGCGGTTCGACCCAGGCGATGTTGCCATCGCGGTTTCGCTCACCAGCCAGTTCCCGCCACTCAAGCAGAAAGCGGTAGGCGATAACGCCGGCCGAAACCAGGCCGAACGTGGCGACGAAGAAGAGTAGAACCGTGAGCAACATAATGCGTCGGCGTCACTCTCAATGGCTTTCGGCCGACTCGGCGACTCGAGTCGCCGCGGTCTCGACCGGCACTGCCGCAGGCTTTCCCTCGTTCCGCTCAGCGTCGCGGACCACCTGGCTCGGCGGGTTGCGGAGCACGTCGGTGAGGGTGGCGCCCGAACGCTCCGTCAACTGATCGTCGAACGGATGCCGCAATAGCAGGCGAACCCGGGCGGTGGCGTCGGCCACGGCCAGGGCATCAGCCTCCGCGGGCGTTGCCAGCAGCGTGACGACCGGGAGGACGGGCCGGCCCTCGGACGCCTCCGGCTCCGGTTCGACCTGCAGCACGGCCAGATTCTGGAGAACCGTTCGTAGCGATGTGGTTCCGTGACGGTCCTGATAGACGAATTGGGCGTCCACCCGATGGCCGGGACGCATCAGCCGGATCACTCCCGACGAGTCGGCCACATGAATGGAAACGGCCCGCAGGCCGGGCGGAATGCCGACAGCGGCCCCGCGCGGCGAAGACTCCGACGCCAGCGCACCACGGTCCACCGCCTCCCCCTGCCGCACGGGCACGGCCACCACTAGTCCGGCGAAGTCGTCCGGGGAGTGGAGGCCATCCACCAGTGTGTCGACTTGAGCGCGGGGAACCCACTTCACGTCGTCCAACGTCATCTGCTCGCCCGGAGTGAGATCCCGGACAGCCACGGCGATCTGGTCCTGGTTCGCGTCGGCGTCGTCGTTCAGCTTGTTCACCACCAGTCCGTAGAAGAGCCCGGTGGCGAGGATCGCCACGACGAACGCGATCGCCAGCAGTGTTGCGAGGTTTTTCTTGTTGTTCATGACCGATCGCAGCGCCAGGCCGCACGAAGCGGTCTGAAACTCATATGTTTATCGGCCAGAACAGGTGACGTCAGTAGGGCCACTTCGGTCTGGAGATCTAGAATCGGGCGTCGATTCCGGCAGGTAGGGCGACCGTAGCGCGAACGGGTGGGCACAGCGGCTGTCCCCGCAGCGGCGAAGACAGCCACAACCTAATGATAATAAGACACTTACCTAGCCGCTCGCCGATCCAGGCTCCGCGACCCCGCCGGACAGGATCCCCGGATGCTCGCGCTCGCCGGTCGGCGGTTCGAAACCGCCTCACGGACGGAGGCAGTAGAACCGGAAGAAGATATCCTCGATCGGCAAAATGTCGATCCGTGAGAAGCGGGCGCGCCGGGCGTAGTCCCGGAACGTACCGGACCGCATCACGGTCCCGGTGCCGGCGGGGCTGTCGCCGCACATCGCCACCGGCAGGCAGTGGAAGATGCTGAAGCCGTAGAGCATGCGCTCCACGGTTCCGCCTTCCGGCGAGAACCCGCCACGTGCCGGCTGGCGTCCGGTGTTTGGTGCGGGACCGCTCCGGCCTCACCACGACGGCTCCGTCGCGCGCTGCCTGCCGGACCCGGAGCCGGCCCGCTCGCCGGGCCAGCGCGAGATGTGGGACCTTTCCGTCGAAACGAACCCAAATCCGGTCCTAGCAGTGGGCGGGATCGCTCAACTTGCACGCCGCCGAGCACCTCCGGCGACCGGTTGGTGCAGAGAGCCGGACGATCGTTTGTTACCATAGAATTACACCGATGCTGCGCTTCGAAACCGCTGGTGAATCCCACGGGGAATGTCTCGTGGCGACCCTGACGGGGTTGCCCGCCGGGATTCCGATCTCGATCGACTCGATCGATCGGGAGTTATGGCGCCGGCAACAGGGCTACGGCCGCGGCGGGCGCATGAAGATCGAGACCGACCGGGTGCGGATCGTCTCCGGCGTCCGGCACTCGCAGACTATCGGCTCGCCGATCGCGATGATCCTCGAGAATCGCGACTGGAAGAACTGGACCGAGGTGCTGCCGGTCGAGGCCGTCGCCGACAGCGACACGAAGAAGAAGCCGGTGACCCGCCCGCGCCCCGGGCACGCCGACTTGGCGGGGTGCCTCAAGTACGATTTTCACGACGCCCGCTACGTGCTGGAGCGCGCGAGCGCAAGAGAGACCACGGCGCGGGTGGCCGTGGGCGGCGTGGCCAAGGAGTTTCTGCGGCAGTTCGGCATCGAGGTGCTGAGTCACGTCATGGGGGTGGGAACCGAGCAACTCGGCCGCCTGGCGACATGGGACGAGATTGTCGCCCTGAGCCGCCGCGATGAAGTGCTGCTCGGGTGCGTGGATGCGGATGCCGAGCAGCGGATGAAAGCCGTGGTGGACGAGGCGTACAAGACCGGCGATACCGTGGGCGGCATCTTTGAAGTGGTGGCGCACGGGATCCCGCCGGGCCTGGGCTCGCACATCACCTGGGATTCGCGCCTGGACGGGCGGCTGGCGCAGGCGATTGTCTCGATCCAGGCCGTTAAGGGAGTCGAAGTCGGCTTTGCCGCCGAGGGCGCGCGATCGTTCGGCTCGAAGGTGCAGGACACGATCCACTACGACCGTCCAGCCCGGCGCTTCACCCGTGGCGCCAACCGTGCCGGCGGGCTAGAGGGCGGCATCACCAACGGCCAGGACGTGCTGGTTCGCGGAATGCTGAAGCCGATCTCAACCTTGCGCCGGCCGCTCGAATCGGTGGATCTGGACACGCGCGAGCCGTCGGAGGCGGCCTACGAGCGGAGCGACGTCTGCGTCGTGCCGGCGGCGGGCGTCATCGGCGAGGCGATGGTCGCGATCGTGCTGGCGCAGGCGTTCCTCGAAAAGTTCGGCGGCGACTCGCTCGGCGAGACCTGCCGTAACTTGGAAGGGTTTCTCAAGCAAGTGGAGCAATTCTGATGATCTACGATGTGATCCGTTATCCAGATCCGCGGCTCGAGACGCCGTGCGACCCCGTCACGGAATTCAATACGCCCGAGCTCGACAAGCTGGTCGCGGACATGTTCGAGACGATGTACTACCACAAGGGCGTGGGCTTGGCGGCGCCGCAGATCGGCGTCATGAAGCAACTGTCGGTCATCGACATCTCGGTCGGAGAAGACGAGGCGGAGAAGACCGTTATCATCAATCCCACCATCACCAGGAAGGAAGGCAAGCAACGGGACGAAGAAGGATGCCTGTGCTTTCCGGGCTTCCGGGAAGACGTGACCCGGGCTCAAAGGTCGTGGTCTCGGCGAAGGACGCCAAGGGTGAGACCCACGAGTTCGAGTGCTCGGAACTGCTGGCCCGGGCCATGCAGCACGAGATCGATCACCTCCACGGGATTCTCTTCATCCGACACATCAGTGCGCTCAAGCGCGACCTGATCCGGAGAAAGATCCGCAAGCTGATCAAGGCCGGCGAGTGGGGGCTGGTATCGCCGGGTCCGCGCGAGGACTCCGCGGTCATCGCCTAGTCCGGGGCCCTGGAGATTCGCTTGCGCGTCGCATTTCTTGGCACTCCCGAGTTCGCCGTTCCCTCACTCGAGCGGCTGGTGGAGGCCGGCTACGATGTCGTCGCCGCCGTTACCCAACCGGACAAACCAAAAGGACGAGGCCGAACGCTGGCGGCCTCGCCGGTGAAGATCTGCGCCGAGCGGCTCGGCATTCCCGTGCGCCAACCCGCGCGGATCAAGGACCCGGCGGCGCTCGAACTGTTCCGAAGCTTCGGGGTCGATGCGATGGCCGTGGTCGCCTACGGGAAGATCATCCCGCAGTCGATTATCGACGTTGCGCCGCTCGGTTTGGTGAACGTCCATTCCTCTCTGCTGCCGAAGTACCGGGGCGCCGCGCCAATGCAGTGGGCCATTGCCGAGGGTGAGACACGCACCGGGGTCACGACCATGCTGATCGACGCGGGTCTCGACTCCGGCGACATCCTGCTGGCGGCGGAAACCGAGATCGGCCCGGAGGAGAACGCCGTCGAGCTGAGCGAGCGGCTCTCACCGATGGGAGCCGATCTGCTGGTGCAGACGCTGCGGGCACTCGAAGAGAAAAAGATCACGCCGCAGCCACAGGACCACGAGCGGGCCACCTTCGCGCCGATGCTCACCAAAGAGGCCGGCAACATCGACTGGTCCCGGCCGGCGCGTGAGATCCACAACCGCGTCCGCGGCTTCCAGCCGTGGCCCGGAGCCTACTCGTGGTTTCGCGGGCAGAGCCTGCATATCTGGGAGTCACAGGCGGAGCCGGCGCAAACGCGGGCACACCGGGTAGGATAACATTGGAGCGAGGCAGTGTCGCCGTGGACTGCGGCGAAGGCACGCGCCTCAAGTTGCTCGAGGTGCAGTTGGAAGGCCGAAAGCGCATGGCCGCCGCCGCCTTCGCCAACGGCCAGCACATCGAAAGCGGCGAAATGCTCAAAGGAGAACCGGAGTGACACTTCCCCTTGGATACCGCTACGCATCCGCCTACGCTGGCATACGGCACGCGCGCAAGGACGACCTGGCGCTGATCGTTTCCGACGAGACCGCAGCCGCGGCCGCGGTGTTTACGACGAACCGGGTCCAGGCCGCGCCCGTGCGTCTGGGCCGGCGGCACCTGAACGAGACGGGAGGGAGGGTTCGGGCGGTGCTGGTCAACGCCGGCAACGCGAACTGCGCCACGCGGACCGGAGACGAGGTGGCGCGCTCATGCTGCCGTGCGCTAGCCAAGGCCATGGGCGTCCCGGTGGCCGAGATCATTCCGTCCTCGACCGGGGTCATCGGCGTCGAGCTCGATCCGGCCCTCATTATCGACCGGATTCCGGAACTGATGGACAATCTCTCGGCGGAGCGCCTACCTGATCTTGCCGACGCTATCATGACCACCGACACGGTGCCGAAGATCGCCACGGCCGAGGTCGCGCTCAAGGGAGGCACCGTTCGTATCGCCGGAGTCACCAAGGGCGCCGGGATGATCCATCCGAACATGGCGACGACGCTCGCGTTCGTGATGACGGATGCCGCCATCGAGCCGCTCTCACTGTGGGAGATGCTGACCGTGGCCGTCGAGGGGAGCTACCACAAGCTCAGCGTGGACGGCGACACTTCGACCAACGATACGGTACTCGTGCTCGCCAACGGCGCCTCGGGCATCATACCGGGAACGCGCGAGCGGCGGGTGTTCCAGGAGGCTCTCACCGGGGTGCTGGCGGAGCTGGCCCGCAAGATCGCACGCGACGGCGAAGGCGCCCGCAAGCTGGTCACGATCGAAGTGGCCGGAGCGCCGAGCGACGAAGCCGCAACACGCATCGCCCGGAGCATAGCCAACTCACCCCTGGTCAAGACGGCCATGGCGGGCGGCGATCCGAACTGGGGCCGGATTCTCGTGGCGGCGGGCTACGCCGGCGTGCCGTTCGATCCAGCGAAAGTCGACATCTACCTACAGAACACAAAGGTCTGTGAAGGCGGTCTGGCGGCCGCCTTTGAGGAGCTGGTGCTCGCGGAAGCACTGACGGAGTCCGAGTGCGAGATCCGGTTCGTGTTCCACGGCCGCGGGCGGGGCCGCGCCACCTTCTGGACCTGCGATTTCACCGAGGGTTACGTCCACGTCAATGCGGACTATCGGACATGATATCTGGCGGTCTCTATGTCGAACTTGACTACAGGACCTTACTACGATGGCAGTGTGCTTGCCTTGAACCGTCCACGGTGAAAGACTATTGACACAACCAGAGGATCGGCGCAAAATGAAATTGGAACCAGGAACTGCTGGTTCCGAGGTTCTGATCACGTCAGCCGGCCGGAATGGCCGGGAGGAGGTGCACATAGAGCCTTACAAGTCCTTGGGGCGGTGTGGGACCGGCCTGCAGGCAGCATGATGAAATCGACGAACGACCGGACGAAGTCAGGCACTCAAACAGTGTCGCGCGTGATGCGCACGATGATGGCGTGAAGGTCGATTTCAGGCCGGGCGGGACGTCACTCTCCCACCGCCCTTTGTAACTCTTTCAGCCGTTCTTAGTTGGGCGAGTTCTCGCTCAATCCCCTGCCAGTAAGCTTTATGAGTAACGGATTGTGCCTGAATGCTGTGGCGACCACGTGGCACTGTCTGGCGCTATCCGACGCCGCTTCTCGATGCTGTATTCCCAACCTCGTCCAGGGGCCGGCGGCTTCACTCAGCATCCCTTGGCTAACGCTTCGCGGAGCTCGATCTTTGTACCTCTCTTAGGAGAAGAGAGCGATGCGCAAACCATCTGAGCAGCCATTCATTATCAACTGGCTCGTGAGGGACAACTGAACTTCGAAGAAGGTTAGACGGGTCGTGCGCGGAGGTCCCTTTGCGGGGTCACTGCCACGGGAGGTCGGGAGCGGGCGAAAGTAGCCGGCCATGTCTCCGGTGGAATGGGGGCGATGGTTGCGGAGGGGGTCAATCGACCCGCTGGCAGGCGAACCCGTCTTCCCCGTCGGATTAGCAGGCCGTCTTGGTATTTCCCCAGTCGGAAATTCATAGATGTCAAGCCGGGCCGCAGGATGCCATGTTACTCAGAAAGGGCGGCGTCCTGTACGGCGCGGGTCGCGACCTGGCCAACGGACAGCTTGGCACGAACGATCCCGGTGAACTCCGCGCCCGGCGATTCGCTGACGGCGCGGGCAATCCGTTCTGTGATCGCGGTCAGCATCGTGGCGGGAGCGCTCAGCGGACGGTGTAGCGCGATCGGGGTCCCGGCGCGTTGCGCGCCCACCGAGACCTCCGGCGCCGGAGGAACCACGCCCAACAGCTCGCATCCGGTCGCCGACTGAACCTGGCGCGGCGAGAAGCTGTCAATCATGAGCGAGCGGTTCACCACTACCAGGCCGAAAGGCGGCAAGTGCCGGCTTTCGCGCAAATGCCGGATCGCGGCCTGGGCCGCGGCCACCGACGAGGGGTCGCGCTCGGATACCAGCACCAGAAAGTCACAGTGAGGCAACACCGCATCGGTGACCGGTTGCGCCGCGCCGGGCAGGTCAATCATGGTGTAGGCGGTGCGTCGCGCGAGCCGGTCCGCCAGTGCCCCGAACCGCGCGGGGTCGCAGCCGACGCACTCCCGCGGAGATTGCGGGGCAAAGAGCACGTCGAAGCCGAACCGGCAGTGGATGAGGCACTTGTCGAGGACGCTGTCGGACACCGTAGCCGGATCAAACCGCAGCAGCGTCGCCAGCGAATGCGCCGGTGACTCGTGCAGGTGGGCGGAGAAGCTCCCATAATCGGTCCGCAACTCTGCGGCGGTGACGGAACGCTGAGCATTGCGGGCCAGCAGCGTGGCGACATTGAGCACCACGGTGGTAGTCCCGACGCCTCCCTTGACGCCGGCGAAGCCGATGACCTTCCCCCGCGACAGTACACAGACCTTGCTCATCTCCCGGGCCCGGTTGCGGTGGCGTTCGACTGCATAGCGCAAAGCGCGCGCAATTTTGCTGGCCGTTACATCGCTCTTTGAAAGATAGTCCTGTGCTCCGTGCTGGATCGCTTTAATGCCCAGTCGGTCGTCTTCGAGCCCGGTCAGCACCAGGACAGGAACGTCGGGAACCGCTTCCGGAGCCTCGAAAATGTGTCGAAGCCATCGCTGTCCGGCAAATTCAGGTCCAGCACGACGGCATCCGGCAGTTCCCGGGAGGCGGTTTCGAGGGCCGACTCCAGATCCTGCACCCAGACTAGGCGAAAAGCGTCGCCGGCCTCCTCGGTGAGGCTCTCCTCGAACAGGCGCGCATCACCGGGATTGTCCTCCACCAGCAGGATGGTTAACGCCGATTCATGCATCTTACTCAGGCGTATCGGCCGAACGGCGCCGGGTATTAGGAATATCCCGTGGAGGAGTATCCATGGGCCTCACAGATGGCTACCCGCCATCGGGACCGGGACGGAGGCGATGATCTGCCATGACCGCCTACCCGCCGGCGCGACCGCCGGCGTGGCAAGTCTCGCGATTCGCTTCACGTCGGCGGTTCCTGGCGGTGGGCAAACGAAGCGACAGGGCTCCGGCCGCCTTCTCGATCCGGATCAATTACTGGCCCAGGATTCCCGGAAGGGCATCGATCGCGGCCTTGGCGATCTGGCCGTCCTGGGCGGACGTCATGCCGCTGATGCCGATGCCGCCGATCAGGGCGCCGTCCACATCGATGGGCAATCCGCCCTCGAACGGCATCGCCCAGGGCAGCGCCGCCACGTGAGGTTCGCCGGCAGCGGCGCGGTCCTGCATGGCCTTCGTCGGATGTTTGAAGCCGACCGCGGCCCGGGCCTTGGCGATGGAGATGTCAACGCTCGCCATCTGCACGCCGTCGCCGCGCTGGAAGTAGATCAGGTTGCCGCCGTCATCGACGATGGCGACGTTGGCGTTCCAGCCCTGGGAGTCCGCGTATTTCTCGGCCGCCGCGGCCATCTCCTTGGCCACCTCGAGCGTCAGGGCCTTCTTTACCGCCAGGTCGGCTGCCGCCACGGAAGACGCCAGCAGGAAAAGGATCGCAAACACGGAGAACGTTTTGGTCATGTTTGTTGTGCCTCGGTTATTGGGCCGGCTCCTCCAGGAGCCGAATAGCTTCCATCATCGCGCGACCGTCGTGGTAGGCGCATTTCCACGCGTCGCCCTTGGCGCCGCGCGCCTGCCCAGAGGGGAGCACGGTACGATACCATTCGCCGTTTTCGTGGTCGATTTGGCGCCTCCAGATGAACTGCCACGTCTTGTCGAAGACCTCGCGATAGGCGACATCGCCGGTCCAACGATACATGTGCAGCGCACTCACCAGCGCTTCTCCCTGGACCCACCATTCCTTTGACCGATCGGTGGCCGGGCCGTCCAGGGGGCCAGTCGAGAAGAATCCACCTTGGGTGGTGTCGTAGCCGTTCTTCAGTGAGAACGCCCAGAGGTCCCGGAACAGCGGGACATACTGCCCGGTGCTCACCCCGGCGGCATCGCAGGCGTCGGCTACGAGCCAGATGTTCTCGAGGCCGTGGCCATAGGAGACGGTCGCGGCGCTGCCGGTGAGAATCGGCGTCCAGTCTGGTTCGTGCTTGTCGGTACAGGCGACCACGTTCTTGCGCACCACTTTGTCCGTCTCGACGCCGATCAACTCGAGGAGACGCTTCCGTGCCAAGGGGAGTTGGCCGGCCCGATAGAACGCGGTCATGGCCTCGAGCAGGTGGACGTGGGTGTTCATGAGCTTGAGGTCGGAGCGGTCCGGATCCATGTAGCTGCCCATGCCGGCGGGGACCTCCGACCAATCGGCGTGGAAGTACTCCCGATAGCCCCCGTGCTCGACGTCGTGCGCACGTTGCTCGAGGATCTCGAAGAGGCGCGTCGCCAGCTCGAGCGCCTCCCGGTCTCCTGTAGCGAGATAGTATTCCGAGAGCGCGTAAAGGCCGAAGGCCTGCCCGTACAGGTGTTTATTGGGAGCCGTGACGCGGCCCGAGGCGCTCGTCATCCAGTAGAAACCGCCGTGCTCTTTGTCCCACATCGTGTCGCGCAGGTACCCGTAGCCGTGCCGGGCGGCGGCGAGGAGGTCCGCCTTGGTGAATGCTCCCGGTTTCTCGTAGCCCTCGCGAGCGAGCCTGGAGAAGAACCACACCATACGGGCCTGACTGACGATCAGCCGTCCTTCCTCGGGCGCCGGACGGCCGGCGGCGTCGAAGTTCAGATGATAGCCGCCATTGAGAGTGTCAATCGATCGCGGGTACCAGAAGGAGGCGATGTTGTCGAGCAGCACGGTTTTCATCTCGCTGGCGAGACCGGAGTCAGGCGGCTCCTGGGCTGCCGGCCGTGAACACATAGCCAGCAGAAGTAGCCCCGCCAACGGCAGGAATCGCAATGCGCGCATCCTCTCCCAACGATATCGGTGAAGCGCAGGGCGTGCAACAGACGCGGACGGCGCCCGCGGATACGATGGCCGCATGCGTCGGGTCCACTGGATGTTCACCCTTCTCCTGTTGGCGTGCTCGTGGGCGACGGCGGGAGAGTCGCTCGTGATCCTCACGGTCGAGTAGGCCGGCGTTGGCTTCCCGGCGGGCCGGTGTCAGGACCATGTACGCCAACTGCATGAGAGCGAGAAAACACTATACTGATTCTGTAGAAGGGAGCCCCATCACATGCAGCTATCAAGACGCGACTTCACCCGGCTGGCCGGAGGGCTCGCCGCCGCAGGGCCGCTCCTGAAGGCCGCCAGCAAGATCCCCGTCGGCCTCGAACTGTACTCGATTCGCGAGGATTGCGCCAAGGACTGGCCCGGCTCGCTCAAAGCCGTCGCGGAGATGGGCTACGAGGGCGTCGAGTTCGCCGGCTATCACGACTGGTCGGCCAATGACCTCAAGAAGCTTCTCGACGACAACGGCCTCCAGGCCCCGAGCGCGCACGTGAGTCTGGAGCTGTTTGCGCCGGGACAGATCGCGAAGACTATCGAGTTCCACCGGGAGCTAGGGATCAACCTGCTGGTGGTACCGTCCCATCGTTCGCAAACGGTCGACGGTTGGCGCGAGTTCGCCGGAGAGCTCACCCGGATCTCCGAGCAACTGAAGCCTCACGGGATGCGCACCGGATACCACAATCACTACCTCGATTTTGCGCCCATCGACGGGCAGGTTCCGTGGGACATTGTCTTTGAGAACACACCCCCCGAAGTAACCCACGAAGCCGATGTCGGCCACATGCTGCACGGGGGAGTCGACCCGGCCACGTACATTCGCAAGTACGCCAATCGCACGCTCGAGATCCATGCCAAGGACTACGATCCGAACAACGAGAAGATCCTGCTCGGCGAAGGCAAGATAGATTGGAAGAGCGTGATCGCCGCCTGCGAGGCCGTGCCCCTCCAGTGGTACATCGTGGAGCAAGAGGTTTACCCATATCCTCCGCTCGAGTGCGTCAAGCGTTCCCTGGCGAACTTCCGAAAGCTGCTCGCGGCGGCCTAGCTAGTTTCCCGCGCAAAATCCAGCGCCAGAGCCGATCCCGACGCTTGCTGACGTGCTCGGTTCTGTGCTTTCAACAGCTTGCACGGAACCACGACCGTCAGGGAGGGGCCTCTTCGCCATTTTGCGACGGAAAGTAGCTAGTCGAGAGGCTGGTGTAGGTGGCCGGTGGCGATAGGGGCGTCCGGGAAGCCCACTTGGAGGCTTTCGCTAGCGCCGCCCGATCACGGCTTGGCCGTCCGGAGCCATTCTGACGTGAAATGGCCGGTCGTCTTCCGCGCAGGACGGCAGTGGATCGAGTGAATAGTAGTTCAACCCATAGCGCCAACTGCGGTGGATGTCTTCCACGCAGGCATCGAAGTATCGGGGCGCCACCTCGCGCCACAACCCCCGAGCCGACACCTCACGATCAAGCACGGGATACGCCTCGACTTTGAGATAGAAGACGCCGAGCACCACCCCGGCGGCGATGCCGGCCACCGCCAGAGATCGCCGGCCCTGCGTCTCGCCCCACCAGACCAGTCCCGCCAGGATCCCCACCGGAATCAGCGGGAGCCAGTTGATCGACGCCATCGATGCATAAGGCAGGCCCCGGCGAATGGCTTCCGGTAATACTGCAACCGCGACCGGCAGCACGGCTAGCAACGCCGCACTGCACAGCAGGACCGCGCGCGCCCGGGTGGTCCGAGCCAGCGCGACACCGAGCAGGACGGCGAGCGGTGGGAACAGCGGCAGCAAGTAGCCCGGAAGCTTGTTGGAGGAGGCCGAAAAGAACACCATGCCGAAGGCCACCAGGACAGCGAGGAACTGGAGACGGCGGTCCCGGTATAGGTCACGGCGGAACAGAAGCAGAATCAAAGGCGACCAAGGCAGCAACCCCACCAGCAGTACCGGCACGTAGAACCAGATCGGCTGGACATGCTGCAACGAGGAAGTGACAAAGCGGCTGAAATGGTGCCGGACGAAGAACTCCTCGATGAACGGCATGCCGTTTTCGAGTGTGCACATTACATACCACGGCGCCGCCGTCACCAGGGCGAAGCCGCCGAGCGTCAGCAGGTCTCCCAGACGCCGGCGGCCGTACCACGCGATCGGCGCTATCAGGACCAGCGGCACCAATCCCTTTGCCAGCACCGCGGCGCCGAGCAGTACACCGGCCGCGAGCAGCAGCCGGGGACTGCCTCTGTCATCGATCCAGGGGAGGCAACAGATCACCGAGGCGCCAAAGGTGGCCGCCAGTGGGAGATCGGGGACCGAGAGCTGACTGAAGGCCAGCCAGCCGGTCGCCGTGGCCAGAATTGCCGTCGCAAACCAGGACTCCCGGTCGCCGAACTGCCAGGCCAGCAGGCGCTGGAAAAAGATCAGGAACGCCAGGCTCATGAGTGCGATGGGAAGCCGGGGCGCAAGGTCGTCACCGAGCCCCATACGGAAAGCGAGGCCGGTCATCCAGTATTGCAGCGCCGGCTTCTCGAACCATGGCTCGCCCCATAGCCGGGGCGTGACCCAATCGCCGGTGAGCGACATCTCGCGGCCGATGGAGGCGTAGCGGGGCTCATCCGGTCCCAGCAGGCCGGTCTTGGTGAGGCCGAAGAACAGGAGCAGGTAGATGGCGGTGGCGAGGGCAAAGCCCTTCACAATGGTGAGAGGCACCTCCATCCAGTATAGTGAGCCGGGACGCCGTGTTCGGCGCCGGAGGTGTCCGGTATACTGCAGTTGACTCGGATGACCTACCTGGAACCGGTGCTGCCCGCGACTCTGGCGCTGCTCTTTATCGCCCTTCTCGCCCGAAGACGTCGGCCGCGCTTGTCATGGGTGATGGTGGCGGTGGCCGCGGGTGGCCTGTTTCTGTGGTCCTGGGAACCGGTGGCGCAGTTGACCGCCAGCTCCTTCGAGGGGCGATACCCGGAACGGGCGCTCCCCGAGGGCGACGCCGAAGCGATCGTGGTTCTTTCGGCGGCGGTCCGGCTGCCCCGCGAGTCACGACCGGAGGCCTTGCTCGACTCGCAGAGCCTGGAGCGTACCAGCTACGCAGGCTGGCTCTATCGAAACTGGAAGGCCGTGCCGATCCTCGCCAGTGGCGGCGCGATGGGGCCGCGAGGACGGCGGGTCGTAGTGGCGGATGTGATGAAGCAAGCGCTGGTGGCCGACGGCGTGCCCGAGGAGATGGTCTGGACCGAACGGAGATCGTCGTCGACCTACTGGAATGCCGTCCGCAGCGCGGAGATCCTGCGCGAGCGGGGCATTCGCCGGATCGCACTGGTCACCGAGGCGTACCACATGCCGCGGGCCGAACTCTGCTTTCGCAAGCAGGGCCTGGAGGTGGTTCCCGCGCCGTGCGGGTTCCGGAGCACCCAGCCTATTGAAAGCTGGACCGACCTGGTGCCCGCGACCCGGGCCATCGGCATCAACGAGGACGTGCTGCATGAATGGGTTGCCCTGGCCTACTATCGCCTGCGCGGCTGGATCTGATCCGGAGGCGGTAGTGCGGGAAGCCGGTCCGCGGGATCTATTGGCCGCGTCGTCGCGGGGTTCTTCCGCATCCAAGTGGGTGGGATGAGGGGAAAGACATCGCTGGCGATCTGGATCGGGCTGGCTGGGTTCGCGGTGGGAGTGTCGTTTTTCATCTGGACAGTTGTTTCCACGTCTCGAATGAACACCTGCATCGTCTGCAAGCGGAGCATCCATGCCGAGACGCGTACGGTCGCCGAAGTGAATGGGATGCGTACTTTGCTCTGCTGTCCGAGGTGTGCGCAACGGTTGCGTGATGAAAAGCACAAGAACGTGACGCTCCTCGAGGTGACCAACGTCACTACCGGAAAGCTGATCCCGGCACGCGAGGCCTATGTGGTGGTGGGGAGCAATGTCGACTACTGCTCGGAGGCCGAAGAACATCTCGACGACGATCGGCGGCCGGCCTCGGAGCGATTCGACCCTTGCACCCCCAGCGTGATCTCCTTCGCCAAACTCGAGGACGCGCGGCAATTTGCGGTCGAGCATGGTGGAGATCTGATGCCATCCGACTACGCATTTGCCTTCAAGCCCGATGCCGCCGGCGGCAAGCAATGACGGACCGTGACAGGCCGCGCGCATCCGGAAGCGGCCATCCACCTGGTGCTGGCGCACCATAGTCCCCTGAATCATTCCGCGCGAACAAGCTGGCCGCGATCCAGCCGGCGGGCCAGGATCGCGACCTTCGCCCTCCCGCCGTCCGGGGCTGGTCGCGGGAGAGAATAGGAGGGCGAAAACCCAGTACAATGACGCGGATGGCTACGATGAGGATGCGGGGGTGGCGGCGGGTCTGCTATCGATTTTACTGGTCGGTGAAGCCCCTCCTCGCGCCGAACCTTCAGAACTCCCAGGCCAGCTACTGCCGGGCCCTGCAGAATACGCTGCCGACCGGTTCCCGCTGGCTGGATGTTGGCTGCGGCCACCAGGTGCTCGGGGCGTGGATGGCCGAGGAGGAGGCCGCGCTGGTGAAGCGAGCGGGGTGCCTGCTGGGGATGGACCTTAGCCCGGAAGATGTGGCCAAACACCGCAGCCTGCACAGCGGCTTCGTTGGGGACGCCGAGCGTATTCCGCTTGAGGACGGCAGCGTCGATTCCCTGACGATGAACATGGTTGCCGAGCACATCAGGCGGCCGCAGAGCGTGCTCGGAGAAGTACGGCGGGTGCTCCGTCCCGGTGGGCTCTGCGTGATTCACACTCCAAACCTGCTGAACTTCAAGGTGCGCGCGTTGACCCTGCTGCCGCAGACCGCCAAGAGCTTGCTCGCATTCCTGCTCGAGTCACGGAAGGAGGCGGATGTCTTTCCGACGTTCTATCGGATGAACACTCCGAGACGCCTGCGCGCTCTCTGTGCCGAGAACGGGATGGAACTCGTTGACATGGAGTTGTTTGAGGATTCTCCTAGTTCTATCATGCTGGGTCCGGTGGTGATTTTCGAGTTGCTGGTGATTCGTCTTTTCGAAACACGGCTTTTTGAGAACTGGCGCTCTAATATCGTGGCGGTGTTCAGAAAACCGGCCGAGCAGTGAATCCGGGTGGATCTCGAGCAAAGGCCGGATACGTTGATGGTATAATCACCGCTTGCGGAGTCCTCCGCTGCCGCGCTGAAGCTTTGTTGGACAGTCGGTTGGGCTTGATGCTTGCCACCCTTGCTTCGTAATATGTTGCCCAGGCTCGACCGAAGCCCTCACCGGAACCGACCTGCTCCGATCGACCTACTGGCGTTCCTCGCTCTGTTCGCCGTAACCGTGCTGCTGCAGTACGCGCATAACGCCTATGGAGCGGAGATCGGGTCCAGGGCCGACGAAGCGGAACATTTCGTCACCGGCGTCTTCTTCCAGCAGTACCTGCTCTCGGGCGCTTGGCTGCATCCCTACACGTTTGCCACGCAGTATTACTTCCACTACCCCAAGGTTTCTATCGGGAATTGGCCTCCTTTTTTCTACTTCGTCCAAGCGATCTGGATGCTGGTATTCTCCGTCTCCCGGACGTCGATCATGGCGTTGATGGCGGCGGTCTGCGGCTTGGTGGCTTTTATCATCTATCGCCTCGCCCGACCGGTGACGGGCGCCGCTGTGGCGCTCGGCATCGGATTGATGTACCTCTTCAACCGGGTCGTACACCAGACAACGGCTTACGTCATGGCCGATGGCTTTACCGCCTTGATGTCGCTCGTGGCATCTCTGGCGTTCTGGCTCTACCTGGAATCTCCATCTGTCTGGCGAGGGTTGGTTTGGGGCGTCGTCACGGCCATGGCGATGATGTCGAAGGGCAATGCCGTGGCGCTGGCGCTGATTTTCCCCGCGGCGATTCTGCTGACGCGCCGGTGGCGATTGCTCAAGAGAATCGACTTCTGGCTGTCCGTACTGCTGGTGGCCGCCGTGTGTCTTCCTTGGTACACGACAACGTTCAACATCGCTTCCCGGGGCTGGGCAATGTCTCCACAAAGTATCCCGGCCACCGCACCGGCGTACCGCTATTTCCGGGGCCTGGTGTGGACGATCCACCTTGCCCTAGGAATCCTTCCGATCGGAATGCTGCCGTTCGTGGTGATTGGCTACGCTGTAAAAGTGGCGCGACCTGTTCTCCGGGGGACGGTGCTCAATCTCTGGGCCGTACTCGGAGCCTTCCTTCCCGGATGGGTCGTGTTCCACATCATTGTTCCGGCTGGCACCAATCCACGCATGCTGATGGCATCGCAGGCCGTCGCGCTGGTGTTTGCGGGCGTGGGCATTCACTGGCTCTGTCAGCGGTCACTGTGGGGACCGGCGCCTCTCTGGCTGCGGCGAGGGCTCCTGCTGGCAGCCTGCGGTGCTCTGGTTTGGCTGAACCAGAGCGACTTCTTGAGAAAGCCGGACGTTGGATTCACTGCCGCGGCTCAGGAGATCGTTGCCGACCCCGAGTTGGACGGAGCGGGAATCCTGATATCGTCGACCGGAGATGGGGAGCGGATGCTGATTGCCGAGATGGCCCTCGCCCAGCCCAAGCCGAAGCACGTGATCGTACGCGCGAGCAAACTCCTGACATCCACATCGTGGAGCGGTCAGAGCGACCACCCTCTATATCAGACTGTTGATGAGGTGGCCGCGGTTCTAGACCGCGTCCCGATCTCAATGCTGGTCATCGATGATTTCGGCAAAAGATATACCTTCCATCATCACGCGCTTTTGCACGAGTTGGTGAAGCAGCGTAGCGACGACTGGGAGTGCGTCGACACGTTCGGGCCGCCGGACGGCACGGGTCCCGGGCCGATTGCCTTCTACCGCCGGCGCCACGTGGCACCGCGACCGGTCGGGACAATGAGTATTGATCTTCCCGGTTTTGGTAGTGTTCGCGGCTCCGTTGGCGGACCCGATTAGAGGTCGGCCGCACCTGTTGGTTCCTCCATCGTCTCTCCGATAAACAAAGAGCTTCCCCGGGATGTAATTGATGCATCGAGGGGAATGCGTTCACACCGTGTCGCCCTTGAATCCACTTCAACGGCCCTGTTTCCGGCATATCAAGCCACTTGAGTCACAACCGCTTTCGGCCTTTTATTTCAACTACTTAGTAGGATTGCATGTGCAGTCAGGTGCTATACTCTCGAGTAGAATCACGCTCGTGGTTTCAGCTCTCCCACTGGTGTACTGAGAAACCAAACGCCCGCCTTGTTGGCGGGCACGAGCGACGGAAATACAAGTGGAGGAATCCATAATGGACTATAGAAGTGGGCGTCTGCTCGTCGCCATGATGAGCCTATGCCTGTTTAGCACCGGCACGTTCGCGCAAACGGCCATTGATTTGAAGACTCAGAGCAGGCGTGTTGATTTC
Organism: Bryobacterales bacterium; assembly: GCA_963809945.1. GTDB lineage: Bacteria > Acidobacteriota > Terriglobia > Bryobacterales > Bryobacteraceae > CAWELS01. The sequence goes on from CAWELS010000053.1 coordinate 177,821, forward strand.
TCGGGAGCATCTTCGACTCTTCCGTTCAAGTCCGGCACCTCGGCGCCATCGACCTGTCAAGCGGGCGAGGCCTTTTTCAACCTCAACGCTCCGGCCGGTCGAGAACCTATACCTATGTACAGCGACGGACACCTGGACGTTGAGTACCGGCAGTGTCAGCGGCTCCGGCGTTGTCGGGCCTCTCGGCTCGACGGCAAACGCGGTAACGGTATTCGCCGACGGGAGTGGCTCTGTGCTGAGTCAGGCTACCGGATGCCACTACTCTCTGGTCAGTGGTAGGGGAGTCCTTAGCTGTACGGGTGGAATCGACTCCGGAGATGGGACCTACCAGGGAGGTATTATTACCAGCGAAACCACGACCAACGGGGGAACATACGAACTGGGCATCTTCGGCCCAGCCAACCAAAACGCCGACCGCTGCATCGTACTTCCCGACCAACAGCCGCAGGCGGGGCAGGTTTTGAAAGCAACCTCCGCCGTTGTTGATGTTCTGGCGCTCGACAAGACCTGGAGCGGTTGCCAGGTCATGACGTGGGAAGCGGAGTCCGGCGGTGCCGGCGGATCGGCCACGGGAGCCTACTACGCTCCATTTGGTGTCGATGCTGGCACGTATCAGACCCTCGGCGCGGCCAACCGGGTCGAACTGGGAGGAGTTGTCCTGCCCTATAACATCAACCTTACACGTGCCGTGGTGGGTGTGGACTCCACGACAAGCGGAGGGCTCATCGCCGGAATCTATGACGCGGCCTGTAACCTACTCGCGGACAGCACCGCGGTGACCGTCACGGGCTCAGGCAAGTACACCCTCTCATTCTCTCCGGCGCTTCCCCTTACCGCCGGCACGCTGTATTACTTTGCCTGGTCGAGCGACAACGCGTCAATGAAGCTGGAGACTGCTGACGACCAGTATGATCCGGCCTCCTTCCTGAGTGCGGCAGGATTTGGCCTAAGCACAGGGAACCCGTCGACGGGATCCGGGGCATCATTGTCTCTTCCCTCTGCCTGCGGATCGCAGCAAGCGGGCGGAACCGCGCCCACACTCATTCTCTCCGGCCAATAGGTGGAATATGCGAATCCTTTTCTTATTGATCATCTCTCTTCTGCCGGCACTAGCCGACAACTCGGTCACGATTACCAATGAGACCGAGTCCACACAGAGCAGCTACACTTATAAAGTTGCACGGTACTTCGCCAGCGGTGAAATCAATGACTACCCGAAGCCACGCATCGGAGGCGCTCCGGCCGCATACTGGCAATCCGAGGTCAAGACTCGCTGGGATAACGGCAGCGTCCGCTTCGCCGTCATCTATTTCGAGGCGACGATAGCTGGATCAAACTCGATTACCGTCGACTTCGTGAACGACCTCAACCCGAACAACGGCGGAGGCGGCCTCACGAAGACCGGAATGCTGGATTTCAACGCCGGGGGCGGATCGGCCTCCTGGGGATGCGGGATTCAGACGATCGCCAGCTCTGTGACGCTCAGCGCGTCCTGTCGGACGATGCTATCCGACGATCAGTATCAGGTCCTGGAGAGCGGGCCGCTGGCGACCACTGTCCTCATCCGGGAGGGGCCACAAAGCGTGGCCGGAGGCACAACGAGGAACTATTCCTTCGGCTACCACTGCACGGCCAACTGCTCAGCGCCTTATGACACGGCCACTTGGGTATCGGGCAGCACTACCTATCAGTCGATGCGCCCGTCGTTCGTCGTAACGTTCTACCCCCGGTGGGGACGCGTTCGAACGCATTTTATCCTGGACAACGGGTGGACGGACCGGCTTCAAGATCAGCGGTTTGAGTTGGTGCTCTTAAACGGGGGCTCGGAGACTAATCAGGTTTACGATTCGTCGGCGGCAGTTGTTCTACCTGCCAGAGGCCGGATCTTTGAGGAGTATTGGTCAACGACCCCGGGGCTCTCCAGCCAGAACCTAAACACCGAATACATGGAGAGCACGAAGGTCATTCCTGAATATGGAACCCGCACGATCAGCGCCCAAGCTGTCGCGCTCGAAAAGGCGCAGTTCGACGGGACCGACCAGGGGGCAACAGTGGGCGCGGCTCCGCCTCACCTGGGCTGGGGCCAGTGGACCCGCAACATGGGCACGGCGGGCGGCAGGCCGGATCTCGGGGTAGAGCCGCGGTGGACAGCACGCCTGCTCAATTCGTGGGACAAGGACCTGTGGACAGTCGTCCTCGGCAACGCCAAGGCGATGATGCACGCGAGTTTCTGGTATCTGGAGTACGACAGCGCCAGGAACTATTGCAGCACGAGCGACTGCGACTTGGGCGGGGGTACGATCACGGCGTTCGGCCGGCCAATCAGCAACGATAGCCGCCCGGATATGGCCTACCACGCGAATCGGGGTACGGCGCCGGTTGACGACGTCCCGAGCCCGGTTGGCACGGTCACCGTTCCGTCCAGCTCTGACAACCAACCGTGGACGGTAAGCACTGCAAACACCGTCAATGCCTGGCAGCTCGAGATGGCCCACCCCCCCGAGGCTTTTGCCGGCCCGTACCTCGTCACGGGCGACTATGTATACCTGGAGGCGCTCCAGGCGTGGGCACAGTTCCGAATGTTAATCAATCCGGCCCACAATCCGGCCACTGACAGGAATCTGCACCACTATTGGTCTCTTGGCATTCTCAGCGGCCTGATGTCACGCGAAGAAGCATGGTCCATGCGAGACCTCGCCAACGCCGCTCTCTTCAGCACAGGTGGCACGCCAGAGAGCAACTACTTTAACGAGAAGCTCCAGAACAATCTGGCGTGGATGGAAGGGGTGTTGCATCTGACTCACGAGGTTGGGAACTATGCTCCTAGTACGGACGACGCTGCTTGTTCGATTGGAGCTATGAGTACGCTCTATGTGTCATCGGAGACTGATCCATGGTGCCTTGGACGTTGGGGGAGTTTGTTTAATTCCAACCCGCTTCACTGGCCCCTCTTCAAGCGCAGCCTCCCATACCCGGAGGGCATGGACGGCGACACTGCCTGGAACGGCGCCAGACAGTGGATGGACAACTACCTGCGCATCATTCTGGGTCGCATCGCGGAACTGTACCCAGAAGCAGGACCCATCTCCAAAGCTGTCTCCACAACCATGGTCCACCTGGTCCTCGACAGCAACTACGATTTGATGTGGCAGGCCTCATCCTACAACATCCCGGTACAGTCATCGAACGAGAACTTCCTCAACACCTATGCCGATGTCCGAAATGGGTACGTCCTGTCCGCTCACGTTGCCAGAGCCGTTGCGCAAGGCTCGACAATTCTCTACGTTACCGGCCTTCCATCGCAGTACTGGGGAATGGACTGGGGTACCTTCTCGGTCCTTTCAGTCGATTCAGAGCAAGTCTATGGCACTTCCGGCGTGACCGGCATCACAGATAGCTGCGCGGTCAACGCGGGAACCGACGTGTTCACCTGTAGCTCTCATCCATTCCAGGATGGCGACATGCTCAAGCTAGTCGCCACCGCCGCACCGTCCGGCACCATAAATGGGCACGACTATTTTGTAGACGTCCTCGACGCCAACACCCTGAAGCTCTGCACCACCGCCGCATGCTCCGCCTATGTTGACCCAACATCAGCTGGGTCATCGGTGAAGCTGGGAATGATGTACGCCAGTGTCCACCGGGCTTACAGCTCGACCACGGATGTCGCGCACAGCCCAGGCGAGAACGTAACCTTTATCGGCCGCACGGTGATCGGTGGATCGGTAGCTCACAATTACGGCATGATCTTCCGAGCAGCCCTTTCCTTTGCCCCAGCGTTAAGCATTTCAACAATGGACGAGGGCAATGCAGCTACACTCACGGCTAGCGACGCATGGTCCACCTTCGATGCAGCTATCTCTGGCGCGGACCGCTTCGGAAACAACACGAACTGCGGCAATGCCGGGCTGTCAGTCGATGAGTGTGACAACCCTACCTGGGGATTAGAGCCTCGCGAGTATTCGGCCCAGCCGCTCGCGGTGGCCTTTGCGTCCTGCCCAAACGGGGCGGCGGGCGTCTCCTACTCCTGCGATTTGACTGCAACCGGCGGGACAGCGCCTTACTCCTGGGACCTGTACAGCGGGGACATCTGCACTGGGCTGGCTCTCCAGAGTAGCGGCGTAATCGCCGGCACGCCTGCCCTAGCGGGACCTTGTTCATTCACAGTGCGCGTGACAGATGCCGGCGACACGATTGCCACCAGGGCCCTTTCTATCTCCATCCGGAAAACGAGAGGAGCCGCGCGAGTGGGTCCAGGTGCAGGCAGTTTGAGGTAGCAGTATGGCGGCTCGGCTTCGTACCGGGCCGTCCACGACCGGCTCCGGTCCTGTCACTCGCCACCATCTACCCTGCCGCGAGGACCATCAGCATCCCGCGAATAACCATCACCGAGTGAATCGCGACGACAACGGCGAAAGCCATCAGCAATCCACCACCGAACCGCGATGAGCGGACAGTCCACCCGGCTGCCAACATCGCAAGCGCGGCCTGCCAGTGCATGGAATACAACAACCACTCTGCGCCCCAAACAGAATGTAGAACTCCGTTGAATAGAAGTACGAGAAGCGCCGCTATCGCGATAGGACGAAACCTTACCTCGCGTCGCCATCCGTACACCAGCCCCAGAAAGATTACCGCGAGCGTCAATACTGTGCGCCACGCTCCTGCCGATGCCGGAAGCGCATCGTAGGAAAATTGTATGTTGAGAAAGTGTCCCTCGTCGGGCTCGCCATCCGGAGGCAGCGTATTTGGAGTCACTGCCGGTTTCCCGCCGGAGACAGAGTTCGCCAATGCAACAAGATAACGAACCGAACGCTCCAGATCCGGGCGCCTCAGATACGAACCAGTAAACTCCGTGGTTCTCTCCACCGCATCTTCGCTATTTCTGATCAACGAACTGCCCGCCACTGAAACGCCGATAGCCAGCCCTCCACAGATCACCCCCAATATGGCCGTGGCCGCGCAAGCCTTTCGCCAGGAGCCTTCCCGTGCCGTGCGCATGACGAAGAACACCGCCAGGGCGGGAAGCAGGTTCGTGATGGTCAGTCCGCCGGCAAGGAAGACCAAAGCGCCCCAGACGACGTTGCGGTCGCGCACCACATTGAATTGAACCGCGATCGCCCAGACAAATAGCGCAGCTAACGCAGCCGCGGACAGGGGGTGGTGTTCGGGAATCGCGCAGAAGACGAGAGCGGAAGTTGAGCAACCCATGAGCAATGCAATCGCCAGCGCACCGACGCGCGAGGCCCCCAGCATGCGTCCTCCCCAGTACGACAAACCCACTTTCATCGCACTCATGGTCGGAGCGATCCACAAGGCCATCTGAACCCGAAAGGCGGCGGCATCGCCGACTAAGCCTACCCTCGTCAGCACGGCGGAGATCATGTGGAACGGCAGGGAAAACAACACCGGCAGAATGGGATGCACAAAGCCGTCTCCGCCCCAGCCGTTGGCCAGAACGGAGAGCCTCTGGTTGGGGTCGGTGTCGAACAGGATGTTATATTGCGCGAACGTCCCGTGCACCTTCCACAAAGTCATCAACCAGCCGTATAGCGGCAACGATACACAGGTGAGCACCAGCGCCACCCAGAAGTCGGACGGCAGCCACATGCGCGAGGAGCCCGACTCATGGACGGACGTCGTCACCAACCGGTCCATCCTACCGCCGTCAAATAGATCATCACGCTCAATGCAGCGCTCCCCCACATCATTCGGTCTGAAATTGCATACCGCACCGGATCCTCCCCTATGTACCCCCGTGACGCCGACAGCCATAGACGGCCCTGCGTCAGAAGGTAAACAGGAATGAACCCCCAGAGGGCCATTGGGTAGCGGTAGAGTAAATTGGCGGATTCGGAGTTAATGTACAAGGCCAACACAACGGCCGCCGTGAAGCTGCTCCCCAAGCCCATCGCGATGACCACTGGGGCGTCGCCACTATAGTACCCTCGACGGCCGACCACGTGATCCTTGGCTATGCCTGCCCGGATTATTTCGACATGACGTTTCAAGAAGGCGAGGCCCAAGAAAGAGAGAAACACGAAGTTGAGCAACCAGGCAGTTACATGATGATCGCTGACAACCCCGCCGATGACGACCCGGAACACGTAGAGCCCGGTCAATACAAAAACGTCGAGGAGAGGCTGTGTCTTCAACCAGATCGAATACAAGAGGCTAACGACAAAGTAAGCGCCGAGCAGACTCACATTCTGCCACGCACCGATGAAGTAGCCACCCAGCAACCCGGCCGAAAGAAGGCCCACCGCGGTCAGCAGACCCGCGGGGATGGAAAGTTCTCCGGATGCGAGGGGCCTCAGCCTTTTCTCGGGGTGGCCACGATCCGATTCCAGGTCGATCAGATCGTTGACGAGGTACTGCGCGGACGCCACGAGTCCAAGGAGGAACACCATTGCGAGCAGCCGCCCTACAACCGGGAAGTTCAGCAGGTCCTTCGAAGTGAAGAGAGGAACAAACACCAGCAGGTTCTTTGTCCACTGATGTAGTCGTATCGCCCGGAAGAAAACACCCAGGTTGGAAGTCCGGCCGGGAAAGGATGCTTCAATCGGAGATTGGAGACGGCGCACAACACCCGCCGGCGCTCCGACTGGAATTGCCGTAGCGGCATGTTGCCAGACCTCCAGATCGGCGGCGCTGTCTCCGACATAGCTGAAGCCCTTCTCGCCGAACCGCTCTACCAACAACCTACCTTTTTCGCGGCCCTTTACGTTGCGGTCGCCGTCGGTGGCGATGACGTCGTCGAAGATGCCCAAATGGCCGGCAACCGCCTCGGCGATTGACCGGTGAGCCGCCGTCACCAGGACCAGTCGTCTGTGCGCATCGCGCTCTTTCTTCAAATAGCCGAGGAGGTCACTCCGAAATGGCAGGCTCCCCACCTCCAAGGAGGCATAGCGGGCCACAGCTGACTTGAAACGAGCCTTACCTTGAATGAGTGCCCAGAGGATTGAGAACACCGCCATCGGCCTATGCGAGAGCACCGTGACCAACGATTCCCACAGGGTATCGGTTGCGACCAGAGTGCCGTCCAAGTCCACGCACAGAACAGTCGGGGTTGTCGAAATTGACTGTGGAAGGTCCGCGGCCATGGGAGCTGCTTTGAGGCTCCTCTGAGTCTAGCATCGTTCATCGCCCAGTGCTTCATCCGGAATCCCGCTGGACGGGTACTCGCAATCGGCGCTTCCGTTCGTCGCGGATCGGCGCTATCAGACTGTGTCAGCACGGTTTCCGATCGGGCTGGCGGACAATACAACGGACACGGCGCAGAGTGACTCCACGGCTCCAGCCGCTTCTCTTGGCATCGCCGTCATCGCTATCCTTGAGTACATCCCATCGGGGACCGGATTCGTCTCGCAAGATTCGTCGGGCTCTCAGGATCCGCCGCCTTTCGGCCGTTTTAAATGTCCCCACATCTCAGCACCCCCAAGCACTGATAACCTATACTGGTGTACGGCATCCGACCAGTGCTCGTCGATTGTCGTCGGTTCCGGTGGCGGCGGCTGCGTAAGCAGCCTCGGTAGTTCCCGTCAAGTGGGATAGCTTTTTGGCGACAGCGCAGGAGAAGCTCCCGCGGGTCGCCGGCACACCCTGGCGAGGGGCCAGGAAGCGCTCAGTTGCGCCGACGGAATCGAATCCACGGATGGGTCGTGTCAGGGAGGCATTATCGCGCTTGAGTCGACGGCCGGCGGCAGGGGTGCCACAGTCCTGGCCTGGCCGGCCAGAGCAGCGATATCTGAACGTGTTTTCGGGATAACAACCCACCAGTGGACAGGCCGAGAAAGCAACTTCGAGCATCATCGATGTCGATGGAGCGACGTGGCATGGACAGGCAATCAGGCAACGACTGGGGAACCAGATTCGGATGGCGATTCGAGCAGAGCCCAGTGCCACCTTCCGGCCCCGACCCTCCGGCGTGCCGAATCGATGGCCGAGGAAACAAATTCCTCGACCGCGACGGGAGCGGGGTTCGTGCTCCCCTCAGGTTGTGTCTCTCAAACGAAGCTAGAACCGGTCTCCGCAGTTGCCCCAATCGAAACAGTAGGTAAAACATGCGACTCTTCGTCTTATTGACCATCTTGTTTCTTCCGGCGATGGCCGACAATTCGGTCACCATCACGGGCGAGTCAGGCGGTGGCTGTCCCGGGTGCACCTTCAAGATTGCACGCTATTTCGCCAAGGGCGAGATCGTCAATTATCCGAAACCGCGTGTCGGAGGAACATCGGCGGCCATTTGGCAGGCCGAGGTGAAAACGCGCTGGGACGACAACAGCGTTCGCTTTGCCGTCATCTACGTCGAAGCCACGATCTCGGGATCGAAGTCCATCAACGTGGATTTTGTAAATGACCCGAACTCCCGCAGCCAGGATTCTAACATGACCAAGCAGGAGATGTTAGACTTCGATGCCGGCGGTGGTCCGGCGTCCTGGGGCTGCAAGATTCGCACGAGCGTCGGTGGGGCCACCTTGGACACCTCGTGCCGCGACATGCTCGCCAATGACCACTACCAGCTGCTCGAAAACGGCCCCTTGGCCACCACGATCCTGATTCGAGAAGGACCCGGCAGCGTCGCCGGCGGCACGACGCGACAGTATTCCTTCGGCTACGTTTGCACGGCCAGTTGCGATGCTCCGTATGCCAGCTCCAGTTGGCACGCCGCCTCCAGCGAGTCCTTCAAATCGATGCGTCCCTCTTTCGTGGTGACGTTCTACCGCCGCTGGAAAAGAGTCCGGACGCACGACATCATTGACAACGGCTGGACCGACCGCCTGCAGGATCAGAGATTCCGGCTTCTCTTGTTCGACGGCGGGGCGGAAAATAATCAGGTCTACGATTCCTCCGTCGAGATCGTCATACCGGCGCGATCACGGATCATGGAGGAAGTCTGGTCAACGGCGCCCAACGTTTACAGTCTCGACCTGAATACCCAGTACATGGAGAGCACGAGGGTCATCCCCGAGTTTGGAAACCTGACAATCAGTTCCCAAGCCATCGCCCTCGAAAAGGCGCAGTTCGACTCTAGCGACCGCGGCGCGACTGTCGGCGCCGCGCCGCCTCACCTTGGCTGGGGACAATGGACGCGCGGTATGGGTCAGGGCGGCGGCAGGCCCGACCTCGGCTTGTTCCCGCGTTGGAGTGCACGCCTGATTCTTGCGTGGGACCAGGACCTATGGACGGTTGTCCTGGGGAACGCCAAGGCGATGATGCACGCGAGTTTCTGGTATCTGGAATATGACAACGCCAGGAACTACTGCGGCACGAGCGACTGTGGCCTCGGTGGCGGCACAATCACCGCGTTCGGTCGGCCAATCAGTAATGACAGTCGTCCGGACATGGCCTATCATTCGAACGCCGGTTACACGCCTTCACAAGATGTCCCCAGTCCGGTTGGGACCGTGACAATAACCCCAGGATCAGACAACAGGCCGTGGACCGCGGTGAGCAGTTCCAACGCCGTCAACAAGTGGCAGTTGGAAATGGCGCACCCCCCCGAGGCCTTCTTCGTCCCATATCTTGTAACCGGAGACTACGTCTACCTCGAAGCCCTGCAAGCCTGGGCGCAGTACCGGATGCTGCTGAATCCGGGGCGCGATCCTCCTCGCAACAGGCAGTATTCCCACTGGGGCAGCAAGGCGATTATCAACGACCTCCTGTCCCGTTCGATCGGATGGTCGATGCGTGACCTGGCACACGCGGCCCTCATGAGCACCGACGGGACCCCGGAGGGTAAGTATTTCAATGAGAAGCTCCAAAACAATCTTGCCTGGGAAGAGGGTCGTCTCGGAATTACCGACGGGAGCTACTATCCTATCTTCGGCAAGAAATCCTGCGTCGCGACGCCAAGCAATTTCAACTCCGAAACCGACGTCTGGTGCGCAGGCCACATGTGGTTCACGAACGACCACGAGAATCCTCTTCGATTTCCGGTGCTTAAGTTCAGCCTCCCCTACACGGAGGGCATGAACGGTGACACCGTCTTTACCGGCGCCCGCCTGTGGATGGACAACTACTGGCGAGTGGTCATGGGCCATGTCGGCGAGTTGTTCCCGCAAGCGGAACCGGTAGCCCGGGCGGCCGGAGAGCAGCTTCTCCACCTCGTGAAAGACAGTAGCTACAATCTGATGTTCCAGGCGGCCGCCTACAATATACCCGCCCAGAGTGACTTCGACACCTTTCTAACCACCTATGCCGCCGTCAGGGAGGGCTATGTTCTCAGTGCGGCCCTGGCTCGCGACCTGGGCCGGGGCTCCAAGGCAATCTACATCACGGGCCTGCTGAACAGTTTCTGGACCATGGATGCGGGAGATACGGCGGTCCTGACGGTCGACTCGGAGAAAGTCGCTGGAAACAGCTATACGATAACTCCGATTCAGGACAGTTGTACTGCCGATCCAGGAACAGACATCTTCACATGCGGCAAGCACCCGTTCCAGGCCGGAGACATGGTCAAGTTGGTCGCCAATTCGGCTCCAGGGGGCACCACAAATGGAAGAGATTACCCTGTCGAGGTCCTGAACGGCGACACGGTCAAACTCTGCACATCGAGCGCGTGTTCCGATTACGTTGACATCACCTCCCCGGGCTCCGGCGTGAAGCTTGGGATGCTCTCGTTCGCCGTCACGCGCGGTTACGGCGGCACGTCCGAAGCTTCCCATAGCGCCGGCGCGACGGTGAACTTCACTGGCCGCACTGTCCTCGGAGGATCGGTGACCCACAGCTACGCGATGATTTTCCGCGCGGCGCTCTCGTTCGCCGTTGGCCACGGCGTCAGCGTCACCGACGAAGGCAACGGCTCCACGATCTCGGCCCAATCCGCCTGGGATACCTTTAATGCGGCCCTTTCGGGCACATCACGGTTCGGCAGCAATACCAATTGTGGGAGTAGCCATCTCGCCGTGGCCGAGTGTGACAATCCGACGTGGGGGTTCTATCCCCGACTGGCCATGGCTCCGGCGCTCAAGGTCGCAACGAATGGGTTGCCGAATGGGACCCGGAACGTAACCTACTCGGAAACGCTGCTGGCAGCCAACGGCCATCCACCGTACACTTGGGATCTCGCCAGCGGCGACCTCTGTGGAGGGCTCGTGCTGCAGAGCAGTGGCATGGTCACCGGAAAACCAAACCTGGCCGGCCCCTGTTCGTTCACTGTGCGCGTGACAGATACGAGTAACACCATAGCCACAAGAGCGCTGTCCATCACCATTGCCGATAGCAGAAACGCCGGCTCCGGGCGGCGTGGAGTCCGAGACCTGAGGTAGCGGAGCACGGCGGTCCAGCGTCACGTCCGGCTGCGTGCGGTACAATTCGAACGAGAATGTGCGGAATTGCCGGCTACCTGGCCGACGGGCCTGTCCCTTCAGACGATTCCATCCTGCGCGCGATGTGTGATCGCATCGCGCACCGCGGGCCGGATGCCTCGGGTTACTTCCGCCGCGGCCGTGTGGCACTCGGCCACCGCCGGCTCAGTATCATCGACGTCGCCGGAGGCGATCAGCCACTCGGCAACGAGGATGGCGCGCTTCAGGTCATCTTCAATGGCGAGATCTACAACTTCCGTGAATTGCGCGCGGACCTCGTTCACAAGGGACACCGATTCCAGACCAACTCGGACACCGAAGTGCTGGTGCACCTCTACGAGGACGTCGGAGCGCGCCTCCCAACTTTCCTGAATGGGATGTTTGCATTCGCCATCTGGGACGGGCGGAACGAGGAGTTGTTCCTCGCACGCGACCGCTTTGGCAAGAAGCCGCTGTATTACTCAACGGAGATACCGGGCTACAGGCTCTGTTTCGCCTCGGAGCTAAAGGCCCTTGCCGCGTTGTCCGGCTTTGACCATACGGTGAATCCGCGAAGCGTCGCTAACTTCCTGCCACTCTCGTATGTGCCGGATCCTGACACGATTTTCGAGAAAGTACAAAAGTTGCCGCCGGCCCACAGCCTGCGCATCTCCCGCGAACGGATCACGGTCGAACGATACTGGCGGCCTGCTTTCGACGTAGGCGCCCTGTCACTCGATCAGGCATCGGAGGAGTTGCTGGCCCTGTCCCTCGACAGTGTCGAACGGCGCATGATCAGCGACGTCCCGCTGGGCGGGTTCCTCAGTGGCGGTGTCGATTCCAGCGCCGTCGTGGCCATGATGTCTCAGCGGGCGCCGGAACGCGTGAAGAGTTTTTCAATCGGCTTTTCAAACAAGGCGTTCGACGAATTGTCCTACGCCAAAATGGTCGCCGAGCGGTACCGGACCGAACATCATGAACACGTGGTCACGCCGTCCATCAAGGACATGCTGAGCGTCCTCGTGGACCACTATGATGAACCGTTCGCCGACGCCTCGGCCATCCCCACGCTCTATCTTGCCAAGATGACCCGCCAGAACGTCACCGTGGCGCTTTCCGGTGACGGCGCAGACGAGATTTTCGGCGGTTACCGGCGCTACCGTTTTGCCGTCGCCGAAGAGAAGGTCCGCGCGATGCTGCCCCGGTGGTTCCGCCAGTCTGCCATCAAGGCCGCCGCGGATCTGTATCCCAAGTTTGATTACTTGCCGCGTATCTTCCGCGCGAAGGCCACGCTTACCGAATATTCAATTGAACTTGGGGAAGCCTATTTCGAGGCGATGACCGGATTCCGGTGGGGCCTCTATGACGAGATACTCTCGCCGGAGCTCAAGTCGCGCCTCAACGGCTATTCGCCGCGGGAGTGGTTCGTCGATAAGTTTCGGGCTCACAATCACCTGCCCCCGCTGCAGCAGCTTCAGGCCGTCGATCTGGAAACATATTTGCCCGGAGATATCCTGGTCAAGATGGACAGGGCCACAATGGCCTATTCTCTCGAGGCGCGTGCCCCGTGGCTCGACTACCGGCTGGCTGAGTTGGCGGGACGATTCCCGGCCGAGTACAAGCTGCGGAACGGAGTCGGCAAGTATCTATTCCGGCAGATGGCCCGCCCGCTGCTGCCCGACGCAATCATTGATCGCAAGAAGATGGGATTCGGAGTGCCGATGGCCGAATGGATGAGAACCAGCCTCAAGCCGGTCTTCGAGACGTTGGTATTCCGTCCTGACATGGGCGCTTACATCAGTCTCGACCGCGTCAAGAAGGTCTGGAACAGCCACCAATCCGCCCAGCGCAATTACTCCCGTGAACTCTGGAGCATTTTAATGCTCGCGTGCTGGCACAATCGGCACGGGGGCGACCGCAACGATGAACTGATTCGGGAGACGCTCGAAAGGGCGACCGTCGACTAGCTCATGAGCCAGTTCCTTGTCGCCTATGGGGGCTCCGCCGCACGCCGCCGGCGCCTCTTCGACATGGGGCGCGATTGCTGCGATCGTCTCTTTTCACCGGGCATACACGACCAACTTCTGAATGACAATACAGCCTTGGCGGTTCTGCGCCCGCTGAAGAAGGACCCACCACAAATCCTCACGAACTCCAGAACCAGTGGGTGGATTACCTCCGCCGGGGCAGTGCTCCGTCACGGCATCTCGGGCTCGGCGGCTCTTCAAGGGTTGCTGCCAGCACAGGAGCACGGCATGCGGTCGCTGTCTGATTCGCTGACCGATATCGACGGTGCCTTCGTCATCCTGGGCCAGGAAGGGCCGGAGGCCGAACTGACGCTAATCACCGACCGCTTAGGCACGTTCCACGCCTACTACACTATCGTTGATGGAGTGGTGTTGGCTTCCACCTCGTCACTACTATTGGCGACGATGGTGGACCCGGAATGGGATCCGAACGGTTGCCGGGAGTTTCTTGCCATGGGAACGCTGTTCGAGTCGCGAACGCTCTTCCGTAATATTCACAAACTCCAGGCCGCGACCATATACCAGTTTCAACGTGACGGCGAGATCGTAGCCAACAGTTACTGGAATCTGGCATCGTCACTCTACCAGGGCGGGCCTCGGTCGGCGCGCTCCCTCGATGACGTGGCCACCGCCGTCGTGGACGCTGTGGCGCAACTGCTCCGTCTATACCCGCATCCCGTTCTCGACCTGACAGGGGGATTCGACTCGCGGATCGTCCTGGGAGCGGCGCTCAAATGCGGCGCGGGCTTCGACACTACCGTGACCGGGGACGATGACTCCGAGGACGTCGCCGTGTCCAAAAAGCTGGCATCCATCTACGGCCTGAAGCACCACCAACTGAAGCCGCGAGAACTTACTCCATCAGAGCATTGGGTGCGTGCCAAGAGCGCGGTTAGCCTCTGCGACGGCGAGTGTGACGTCGCCGAGTACGGCCGCACGTTTTGGGTTCACGATCACCTGTCAGATGTCTACGACGCCAGCATCAACGGATCGAACGGCGAGATCTGCAAGGGTTACTGGTGGGAACTGCTCTTCCCGTTTACCGGGCGCGCGGGCCACTTTGATCCGCTGAAGATCGCACGGGCACGGTTCACCTTCGAGGGCGACGTTCGACGCCTCCTGGCTGAGCGGTTCCCCATGGGCCTCGACGAGTGGTTTGCCGATGTTATCGCCCGGACCAATCGCGGCCTCGAGCAGTACCCGAACACGTCTCAGCTCGACCACGTGTATCTGCGGCTGCGCATGCAATGCTGGCAGGGCCGAATCGCGAGCGCCACTGGCCGCATCTGGCCGGTTTGGTCACCCTTCTCCTTCCGCCGTCCGATCGAGGCGGCGGTAGCCTCGGCGCCCGGCGTTCGCGTGCGCCATCGCCTCAGCCGCCGGTTGCTCGAGCACTTCGATCCCCGGTTGGCAGCCGTGCAGCTGGCGGACGAGGGGCCCGCCAAACCGCTGCGGCTGACCACGGCCCACGAGTTCATCCCACACTGGGCCGACTTCGTCTGGTCCCGCCGGAACCGGATCCTGAAGCGATTCGGCGGAGGCCAGCGTACCGTCCCCACGGCTCCCGCCCCGCCCCACTGGCTCTGGAGTATTGAAGAAGCGCGCCAGATGCTCCAGCCCGCCGCGATGCTGACGCGCGGGATCTACGACCCGTCCAACCTTGCCGCGCTGTTGCGAACAGATGCCCCGGCAAGCGGTGTCCACGCCAAACGGATGCAGCGGGTTCTCACCCTGGAACTGCTCGCTCGCACGGTCCGCTCCGCACGGGAAGCCATCCACGCTGCCCGGTAGCACCCCACTCGGCACGGCTACACCAATAGGGAGTCGAAGACCCCGGCCAATCGTCCAGTCAGCAGCCTTCCATCGAACGTCTCATTGAACCAGTTGTTTACTTGTCCCGGCGTTGTCGACCGGCTCAGAAATTCACTAACCTTCCGGTCTACCTCACCCGGTGGATCGGACGGATAGATACAAGCATTCGTCAATCCGCATTGAGCCAGGATCCGTTCTCCGGGGGAATCCTTCGTTGTGATGGCGAGGATGGGACGTCGGCAGCGAATATAGTCAAACAGTTTGGCGGGTAACTGTATGTTTCTATCGCGGCCAGTAAGATCCAGCAGCAGCAATGACTCTGCGGTGGCGGTCATCTCCAGTGCCACCGGCCGCGGTACCGTCTCCTCACTCACCCGAACCACGCCGAGCGTCCGCAACTTCCCGAATGCCGAGCTCGACTGAAAAGCCATCCCGGCATCACACTGCCCGATGAATTCCAGGCGCAGCCGCTCCGCCGATAGCGCCCCGCCATCAATCAGTCGGGCCAGGGAATCTAGTAACTGCCCGGGATCCCGCGGCCCGTAAAGAGACCCCAGATGCCGCATCCAATGCACACCATCGCCGGTGGGCTCGGCGACCGGCATCTCCTCGTTCGGGTCGAACCCATTCCAGATCACGGAGACCTTGCTTGCCAGGTCCGGCTGGCGACCGAGCCAGGTCTGCGCCAGCGCATCGGTATTGGCCGCGAGTGCATCGGCGTGCTTGAAAACTATGCGTTCGAGCTGCTCGTCATAGAAGCAGCCCAGGCGCCCGGTCCGGAAGGCATTGCCCACTAGCGGATCGCGGAAGTCCGCCACCCACTTCAATCCGAACTCCCGCTTCAACCGCAGTGCCACCAAGTGCGCGCCAAACGGCGGGGCAGTGGAATAGACGATCCCGGGATTGTGGCGGGCGACCAATTCGCGCCCCTTCCGCGTGGCCGGCTCGACCCAGGAGAGATGCTCGCCATATCGCTTCATCACTCCCTGCAACTCGTGCAGAAGGCGGCCGCCCAGATCCATCAAGCGCCCGCCCGGGTCAACATTATGCTCGGAGACCACCTCCGGCTGATATCCGTACTCGGGCAGGAAGCGCGCAAACCGGGATGGCCGCTGGGCTCCCGACCAGTTAGCCGGCGGATAGTAATAGGCAACTAAGAGAGCGGTCCGCATAGAGGTCGATCAGCCTTGGTGTGAGTGTCTCTTCGGCAAAGCTGCTGGCCGGGGGTCTGTAACCGCAGAGACAGCCCGCGTGAACAGATCCTCGTATCCGGAGATCATCCGGTCGATGGTAAATTCCGCCGCTACCCGTTCCCTGCCCCGCCGTCCGTGCGCGTGTCCTTCCTCGGGATCCGTCGTATAAGCGGTTATGGCGCGAGCCATGGCCGGAGGGTCGCCTACCGGCACAGTTGTTCCGGTGACGCCTTCCACCACAAGGTCGACAGCCCCTCCGGCGCGGGTCGCGACTACCGGCAGTCCGCTGGCCATCGCCTCGAGCACGGTATTCGGCATGCCCTCGGCTATCGAGCTCAGGACGAAGAGATCCATGCCCTGCATCACGGCGTCGACGTCGGTGCGCGCGCCGGGAAGCCAGGCGAGCTCGGCGGCCCCGCCCTCCGTAAGCAGCCGCTCGCAAACAGCACGCTCCGGTCCATCGCCAATCATCATCAGGCGAAGCCGGCTTCTCAGCTCGGGATGCTGTTCGAGCACCAGCAGGAAGGCCTTCACCAGGCAGGGAAAGTCCTTAACCGGCATCATCCGCCCCACCGTGCCGATCACGAAGGATTCCCGCGAAACGAATCCCGGCGGGCCCACCAACGGACGCTCGCCGCAGCGCTCGCGAAACCGGCTCACGTCGACGCCGCGGGGGATATAGCAGATCCGGTCGGCTCTCACGCCCACGGTGTTCTCGAGCCAGTCACATAACTCGCGCGTGACCGCGACATAGTGGTGGACAAATGGGCGGACAGCCTTGCGGAGTAAGTTGTAGCGAAGCCGCGTTCCATGCAGATCGTACGTGTCACGGCCGAACTCACCGTGAATCCGCACTGGAACCCCGGCCAGCGCGGCGACCACCTGCATCTCCATGGCCGGCAGGTTCGCCGTATGTACGATATCCGGTTTCAGCTCGTGGAGGGCGTTCCAGAACCGGCGATAGATACCCCAATCCTGGCCGCTTCGCTTCTTCAAGGCCACAATCGAGACGTCCGGCCGCTCGATTTCGTACCGCAAGTCGGTGTAGTCGGTCAGGCATATGATCGCGTGGCGAAAAGCATCCGGCGGCAGGCGGTTGATCATCTTCAGGACATCGCGCTCCAGGCCGCCCAGCGCGAAACGATGCACCACGTGGGCGATCAAAGGGCGAGCAGAGGACACCGGGGAGGACAATCTCAACACCCTACCCTGCAATATGAGTGCAACACCGTCGAGCCGAGGCCGCGCGGTCTCGAACATCCGGCTCCGACGACGCGCCTACCTCTGCTCCGGCAAATCCTCAGTCGCACCGCTGACTCCGATAGTACCAGTCGACAAATTGGTCGATGCCTTCGGGGAACTCCGTTGCCGGCTCGTACCCTAGCAGTTCGCGGGCTTTCGAGATACTCGCGAACGTAATCGGCACGTCACCCGGCTGGTCGGGCAGCCGACGGATCTCCGGTTCGCGCCCGATTCGCTTGGCCAACGCTGCAATCATGTCCTTGAGCAGCACTGGACTCGAGTTGCCGAGATTGATGATCTCGTAGGCGTCGTCCCGGGCGAGCGCCCGGACAAACCCGTCGACGATGTCCGCCACGAACGTGTAATCCCGGCCGCTCGAACCGTCTCCGAAAACCGGTATCGGCTCGCCCTTGTCGATCATGCGGGTGAACTTGTGGATCGCCAAGTCGGGGCGCTGGCGCGGACCGTAAACGGTGAACAGGCGCAGGCATGTGATCCGCATGCCATATAAGTGCGAGTAAGTGTAGCAGATCTTCTCACCGGCGATCTTAGTAGCGGCATACGGCGAGATCGGCAGGTTCAGATGGTCATCCTCGCTGAACGGAACCGTGTTGGTCACGCCATAGATGGAACTCGACGAGGCAAATACGAACTTCTGAATCCCCCGGCGCCGTGCTGCCTCGAGCAGAACAGCCGTCCCGCGAATGTTCGTCTCCTCGTAAAGCAGCGGCTGTTCGATGGACGGCCGGACGCCGGCGCGGGCGGCCAGGTGAATAATGGCCTCCGGCGTTTCCTGGTCCAGGACCTGCTCCACGCGGGCCAGGTCCGTGATGTCCGCCTCGTGGAAGCTCGCCGGCCCGGCTTGCCGGATCTCTTCGAGATTCCGCCGCTTCACCGCTGGGGAGTAGAAGTCGTTCAAGTTGTCGATGATCGCGACGGCGGATCCGTCCCGCAACAAGTGTTCGCACAAATGCGACCCGATAAAGCCGGCCCCGCCGGTCACTAAGACCTTCATAACCGCTGCTCTCCTCCTCCCGTCTCGCTGCACACTGCCAGGACCTCCTCATACACCTCTTCGGCGACCCGGCCCCAGCTTCGCGACTGCCCCCAAGTCGCAATCTCGCTCCGATTCCATTCCGTCGACAGAGCCCTTCGGCAAGCGGCCGCGAGTGCTTCGGCGTCGCCCGGGGGAACCACTATTCCGTATCGCTCGTCGGGAATCAAATCCGGGACCGCGCCGATATCGGTGGCCACCACGGGCAGGCCGCAGCTTAACGCCTCTTGTACCACATTTGGCCAGCCTTCACGGCTGCTTGCCAAGCAGAGTGCATCGGCCGCCGTCATCAGTTCGGCCAGCGTCGCCGGCGGGACGCTGCCGAGAAACCGCACCCGCTGCTCAAGGCCGCGTTCGGCCACCATTCCGCGCAGCCGCGCCTCGAACGCACCTTCCCGGCCGGCCTGGCCGGCGATCCACAACTCCGCGTTCGCCGGCAGCGCGGCCAGCGCCTCGACGGCCCGGTGATGGCCTTTGCGCTCGATCAAATATCCGACCGACAGAAGAAGCCGCGTGCCTTCCCCGATGCCGTACCGGCGCCGGCAGGCCTCCCGGTCGCCGGCCGCGAAGACACTCGCGTCGACGCCGTTGCCGATCACCCGCACCCGGTCGGCGACCGCTCCTAGCTCGATGGCGAAGTCGGCCAGCCGGCGCGAGACCGCGATCACGCGGTCCGCCCGCCGCAAGGCCCAACCGATCGCCTGCCGCCTCCAGTAGTACCGGGCGTGCATCGTCTCGTGGCCCCGCAGGGTAACCAGAAATGGACAGCCCATCCGCTTTGACAACACCGCGGCGGCGACCCCTTCCGGATGCCCGAAGTGGGCATCGATGAGATCAAAGGGGAACTCGCGGCGAAGTCGCTGCAGCAGTCCGCCCACCTGTGCGGCCATCAGATAGCCGCCCAGCGGTCCGCCTCCCGGAAGATAGAACCAGCGCGGATGCGCCACTTGCAGCGCCTCGTCTAAACGCCAGCCGGAAGCCGTCCGCCGGACAACACCGTGCCGATTACTCAGCGTGGCGTAGTCAAGGGCGGGCACCGGACTGATCACCTTGACGTCGCACCATTCCGCCAGGTGCTGCAGGCGGGCCCGCACAAACAGCCCCATCCGCGGATCGCTGGGGTTGGGATACACCGTGCTCAAGCTGAGAACACGCGGTCGCACCGGGATCAGGAATCCTCCCGCACCAGCGACCGGTAGACGGGCTCATAGCGGGCGACGCTCGCCGGCCAACTGCGTTCTTCCTCGACAAACCGGCGCGCCGCCTGCTGCTGTGCCGGCCACTGCTCCCGAGCGCCCAGAACCTCCGCGACGGCCCGGGCCGCCTCGTCGGGTTCGCCGGCCCGGAACAGCTTCCCGGTAACTCCGTCCCGGATGAGCTCTTTGTGTCCGCCCACATCGGAGGCGATCACGACGCGGCCGCGCGCCATCGCCTCGAGCGGCTTCAGCGGGGTCACGATATCGGTGAGGCGGGTCGACAGCCGCGGGTAAACGAATACATCGACGGCGGCGTAGTAGCGGCCGACTTCGGCGTGAGGAACCCGGCCGGTGAAGATCACCGCCGGGCCGAGATCCAACTTCTGCGCGAGCGCCTTCAACTGCTGTTCCTCAGGGCCTCCACCGACAATCAGCAGGACCGTCGCCGGGTCCGCGGAAAGAATCCGGGGCATCGCGCGGAGGAGGATGTCGAGTCCCTCGTATCGATACAAAGAGCCGATGAAGCCTAGCACGGGCCGGTTGGCGAGGTCCACGCCCAGTGACTGGACCTGGCTCTTGTCGGGGTCCGGCTCGAACGGAAACCGTTCCAGGTCGACGGCGTTGGGAATCACCGTGATCTTGCTTTCGGGAATTCCCCGTTGGGCGATGTCGGCGCGGAGCCCTTCACAGATGGTCGTCACCGCGTCCGCCCGGCGCAGCACCCGCGTTTCCAGCGCCCGCGTCACGCGGTATCGGACGCTGCCCTCATGCGTCGTACCGTGGGTAACGGCCGCGTCCTCCCAGGAAGCGCGCATTTCGTAGACTACCGGAATGCCCGCCTGCCGGCCGACCGGAAGCGCCGCAAGTCCCGTGAGACACGGGGAGTGCGCGTGGAGGATGTCCGGCTTTTCGACCCGCACAAGCTCCCGCAGGCGCGCCTTCAAGTCGCGGACGACGGCCCACTGGTTCAGGACCGGAAGCCGGTCAAGGGGCTGCCCGCCGGGGCGCGTGCGGTGGAAGCGGAAGCCGTGGCTCTCCTCGACCGGCTTGATCGTGGCATGCTTGGTGCTCGTGACGTGCACGGTCTCCCAGCCGCGAGCCCGCTGTTCCCTGAGGATGGAGAGGGTCCGAAAGGCATAACCGCTCTGCAAGGGAACGGAATGATCCAGAACGTGCATCACGCGCATTAGACTTACAGGCCCTGCCTCCAGACGGCCGGCGTCGCGTCATCGCATTCGCCGGAGAACGCCAAACGCGACGGGCCGCTACGCCCCCGGAACCGACGAGCGGGTTTCATGCCCGCCCTATCCCCCGCTCCGATCCAGTGTAAGATACCGCGCGCCGTCCTCAAATGAAGACCTCATTGGAGCCAGAACTCGACGCTTGAATGGCGCCTCTCCAGCCCGAAACGAGCGTCCCGGCACACGGCTCAATCGCGAGCCCTTCTTCCATGAAAACCTGGATGTCCGTCCAAGGAGAGTCCGCTTCGCCCTGCGTGAGTCGGCGGTGGCGCCGCCGGTGGAGCGGTAAATCGCTATCGTAGCATACCGGCCCCGCCGCCAACCTTGATTATGGCCCGTCGAGACGCGGGTTCGGGGCCTTCGGACAACCGCGGGCCAGCTGTGAACTGCGGGCGCGCCGGCTACTGTAGGCGGGGTATTCTGAAGGGTGCGACCGAAACGTGCCGAGGGCCGGGACCGCCACCTCGAGGATCGCGAGCCGG
>CAWELS010000054.1:0-147116 GCA_963809945.1 Bryobacterales bacterium
CTTCCTGCTTGGACCGGTACCGTATTGCTTCCTTCTTGTTCACGGGCACCATGCGCCAGCGCATCGGGTAGAGGCGGCCATCCGTGGTCCGGAAATCCTCGAACGTCAGCACCTTCTGGAGTGCCCCGCGCTCGTCGTAGTACTCCTCCTTGCAGGGCAGGGCATCGGACTGGCGGACGGTCAGGACAAGTTTTCCCCAAACCACGGGGGCGTCCGGTTTCGGTGTGGCTTCAATAAGATAGCAGGCGATCGCCCGCGACGGTGGCTTCGCCCGTGATCTTATGCGTGTAGTCGTGGACGAGGCTGCTTTCGCGGACCAGGTCGTCGTTGGTGAAGTCGCTCCCCATCCACGGCTGCAGCATTAGCGACGGCGGGACTTTGATGGTCCGCTCGACGTGGGGCATGTAGAGCCACATGTTTGAGCCGATCCGCAGGGTGGCCGTCCCTTCCTCCTTCGCCGGGGCCGTGATCAGGATGAACGCTTTGTCGGGGTTGACGGACCAGTAGTCCATCTCGAGCGTCCGCTCCCATTCGGGGCGGCGGACGGTCATGGACGCCTTTCCGATCTGCGATTTGCCCTTGAGCGCCTGGTCACAGCGGGTGACGATCTCGAGCGCGTCCGGCGTCGCGGCGCACAGTGACGGAACGAAGCCAGCCAACAGGGCAGGGAACTCTCGTCTGTTCCAGATGGTGTCAAGCACCTCCACCTCCAGCTTTGGCGCGGACCGCTCTGAGCCCGCGCAGAAATACCTCGATGAATGCAGTGCCAGCGTGGACCGGGTCCATCTCCTTGTCGAACCAGCTCTGCAGAAACAAGTCCGTCGAAGGAGCCCACCAGGACGGCGGTGCACGCCTCGACGTCGATGCCGGCGGCGAACTCGCCTTCCGCGATGCCGCGCCGGATGATCTCGGCGAAGAAGTGCCGGAATTGGGCGTACATCCGGCGGAACAGGTCGCCGAAACGGTCACGGAACTCCGAGGAGGCCGACGCCGCCCAGAATTCAAAGGTCAGCGGAAAGAGCTCTTCCATGCCGACCGCCATTTCGCAGACGACGGCGACGGCGCGGCGGATCTGTTCCTCGGCGCTAGAGTCCAGCATCGGGAACGTTGTCGCTCATCGCGGAGTAATACTCCTGCGTCTGGGCTTCGAAGACGGCGAAGAAGAGGTCGGTTTTGCTCTTAAAGTACTGATACACAGAGCCTTTTGCGATGCCGGCCCGTTCGGCGATGGCGTCGATGGTGGTCGCGTTGTAGCCCCGTTCGGCGAAGACGATGGTGGCGTGAGCGATGATCTGGCGGGCTTTTTCTTCTTTGTCAACGGATCGTGGGGCCATGGTTTTACCTGCTTGACTGACTGGTCAGTCAATTGTTACGCCAAAATGCGACCGGCTCGTCAAATTCATGACTGACCGGTCAGTCATAGTATGCGTCAATGGAGATGGTCCTGTCAAGGGCGAGGCGCGGCAGAGTGATCGTGATGGCGACTCGTGACATAGTCGTGCGGCTGGTGCCAGTGATCGCGCATGCCGTGGCAGTGTTCGGCGATGAGCAGAAGGCTATCCATTGGTTCTATAGCCCGCTGGAGACCCTTAACGGTCAGACTCCGCCCGACCTCCTGGCCAACGACCAAGGAATCGGACTCGTCGACCGGACTCTCTCCAGGATCGAGCACAACATTCCATCCTGACGCCGGTGGATGCGACCCGTCGGCTGGATCGATGGCGTGCGTGAACTTGGGCCGCTCGTTGCGATCGAGGGAAGGGGCGAATTCGGGCCAGTGCCAGGCGTTCACAAGAGTGTGAACGCGGCAGGCACGAGTGCCCACGCCACGTCGGGTGGTCGGCTCAACATTGTGGCGTACGCACCCTCGAACTGGGCAGACTCCGCTCCCTTCGGTCACGGCTCGTTGTGAGCGTTCGGCTGACTCTGAGCCGTGACAGAAGGGAGCGGAAGGCTGCTTGGGTTTCAGCCCTATTTTTGCCGAACCCCAGGCAAAGCAACACTAGTGCGAGCCGTCTTGGCATCTCTGCCAACACCCAACGTCGGACCGTCGCCGTCTGCAGCGCCGGTCACCGGAGACTTTCATTCCTGTGGCCGGCCCGTTCCGGGTTTGCGGACACCTTCCCCGTGGCGATTCATAGTGGGCGGAACGCGCAGTCGGCACCCTCACGCAATGAGGCCGGTGCCCCCACCGGCGCGATTGTAGACTAGAAGTTAATGACGTACCGGATTCTGCTCTTGGCTCTGGTGACGGTGGTGGGGGCGGCGGCGCAGGGTGTGTGCCCGGGCCTGGTGACCTACACGCCGTGCGATATCGTCTTGCAGCTCAACGACGCCGAGGCGGCGGCGCATCCGCAGCCGTACCTGACCGTCGACATGCACGCCGAGTTTCGCTCGCCCCATGCCGACACCTACCTCATGAATGCCTTCTGGGACGGCGACCGGCGGATGGTGATCCGGTTCGCGCCGATGGCGGCCGGCCACTGGGACTTCCGCATCTCGAGCAACCTGAAGCGGTTCGACGGGCAGCTCGGGTCGTTCAGCGTCAGCGCGTCGGATTCGAAGGGCTTCGTGCGGACGGCCAACTTCCATCATTTCTCCTATACCGAGCACGGCGTGCGCCCCATCCCGCACCTCTGGATGGGCGACACCAGCTACCGCTTCGCCGTCATGGACCGCGGCCTGTTCGAGCAAATGGTCGACGAAGCGCGCCGAGCAGGAGTTCAACCATATCCGCGGACTTGTCTTCGCCGATCAACCCGGCTTGAACACCGCCTATGTCGACGCCGATACGCCGCGCCCCGAGTACTTCCAGGAGCTCGACCAGCGCATCCGCTACATGAACGAGCACGGCATCACCGCCGACCTCCTGCTCGGCGGCGACGGCAATCAACTCGCCGAGTTCTTCCCCACATGGCGGCAGCGCCAGCGCTATATCCAGTATCATCGTGTCCCGCTATGCGCCGATGAACGTCACCTGGCAGGGCGTCGAGAAGTTCGAGCAGTACGACCATGGCCGCGACCTGCTCCGCGAGATCGGGCAGCTCATCCGGAAGCTCGATCCCATACGACCATCCGCAATCGACCGGCACCGAGGCCACCGCCGCGCCGCTCTACGGCGACGAGCTGGATGGACTACATCCTCTACCACTCCTCGCAGGATGCCCTGGGAGCGATCGAGCACCAGATCTACGCGGCGCCGCAGGTAAATGCGCGGCTTCGCCGTGGAGAATTCGGGCGCCGGAGGGAGCGGCCCCGACGACGTCGACACCGCCACCTTCCGCAAGCGGCTCTGGAACGCGACCATGGACGGCCAGTATCCCACTTATGCCAATTCCGGCACTTACGGCGGTGGCGGGATCGAGCCGAGCGCGCAGTATCTGGACGCCGCCGGCGCCCAGCAGATGACGCACTGGTACGACTTCTTCTCGAAGACCCGGCACTGGGAGCTCGAGCCGTACTTCGACGTCGATGGCGGACGGGCGCTCGCCCTGACCGGTATCGAATACATCGTCTATCTGGAGAAGCCCGGACCGGTGGAGCTACTTACCGAGAAGCGGAAGTACGACGTCTACTGGTTCAACCCGGCTACGGGCGAGTCGGTGCAGGTCAAGAAGGCGGAGGAGTTCAAGGGCGAGCGCTTCGCCGCTTCGCCGCCGGACGGGGACCACGACTGGGTGCTGCATCTCTCGCGGGACGATCAAAAGAAGTCGATGCTCGAGAAGTGGCATTTCGAGTCGCGGCGGGTATTGTTTCAGGAGGTGGAGCTCAACGCGAAGCTTCGCCCGTATGACATTGTCGAGCCGGCGGGAGACACGCTGCCGCTCGATAAACCAGTGCATTTCGAGGTGAAGCTCGCCGAGGAGACGCGGGCGAGCCGGGCGATGCAGTACGTGTGGACCGGCGAGGTGGCCGGCGGATCGCAGGGCTACCGGATCCTGGCGACGGGCGCGGAGGGTGAGTTCCGCGTGCCGCGGGGGATCGTTGACCGGCTGCCGGCCAACCTGACTGTCCGGCTGCTTGGCATCAACGCGCTCGGCAAGGTCTATGCGCTCAACCGGGTCTACGGGCTCACGGAGTAGACCTTGGGGCGCATCCTCAGTCTCGATACGACCAGCGAATTCGCGAGCCTCGCCCTGGTGGAGGGCGGAGCCGTCGTCGAGGAGGTGATGCTCCACTCGACCGACGGGTTCGGACATATTCTCTATCCTCACCTGGAGGCGCTGCTCGCCCGGCGCGGCTGGGATCTGGCGAGCGTCGACTGCTTTGCCGCGGCGTCCGGTCCGGGGTCGTTCACCGGCGTGCGGGTGGGACTGGCGGCCGTCAAGGGCTTGGCCGAGGGGGCGGGGAAGCCGCGCGGTTGGAGTCTCGAATCTCAAGGCGATTGCACGGTTCGGGTCCGGGAAGTTGCGGGCGAGCGTGATCGATGCGCGGCGGGGTGAGATCTACGGGGCGGTGTACGACTCGGATTTGCGGGTCGTTTTGGGCGAACAAGTGAACCAATTCCCGGCTTGGCTCATGGTACTTCCTGATGCAGTGGAGTTTGTGTCGACGGATTTCACGCCGTTCCGGGCGGCGCTCGTAGGGACGAGGTTTGAGCGGGCTCCGGTGATGGAGGCGCCCCGGGCGCTGGCCGGTGCGGTCGGCTTGATTGCGTCGCGCGTCTATGATGACGGGGGCGCGGTGGATCCGGCGGCGCTGGACGCGAACTACGTGCGTCGGACCGACGCCGAGCTGAAATGGAAAGAGCCGGGATAGAGTAGC
Source organism: Bryobacterales bacterium (assembly GCA_963809945.1). Taxonomy (GTDB): domain Bacteria; phylum Acidobacteriota; class Terriglobia; order Bryobacterales; family Bryobacteraceae; genus CAWELS01. The sequence goes on from CAWELS010000054.1 coordinate 4,765, forward strand.
CCAGTGGGGCAGGCGGTTGGCGTCATCTCGACCAACCTGTTGGCGGCGCTTGGCGGCTGCTGGTGGCCGGTGGAGATCACGCCGCCGTGGGCGCAGCGGCTGACGATGCTGCTGCCGACGGGTTGGGCGATGGACGCGCTACACCGGCTGATGAGTTTCGGGGACTCGCCGGTGGCGGTGCTGCCGCATATCGCGGCGCTGACGGTGGCGGCGATCGCGGCGGGTTGGGTGATCGCGCGGGGCTTTCGGTTTCAGTAAGGGGGACGTCCACGCCCGCGCGCGACCTCTCGGTCGCGCTACTCGACGATGTACACGGATCGCGGCGATCGGCCGACCGGGAGGTCGGCCGCGGACGGGGACGTCCGCCTTACGCAAGCTGGACCACACCGCCAGCCAGGGCGCTGACTCGGGAGCCGGGGAGGATGTAGCCGGAGACGTTCGAGCGGGTCGGCGGCGGGGAGTTCGGGGACTTCGATCGGGCTTGGGTTGCGGCGGACCGAGCGCAGCAGGTCGAGGGCTTCCGGCAGGGCGAAGGCTTCGCCGAGGAAGGCCGACAGGAAGCGGCCGCCGCGGATCTCGCCGCGCGCTTCCATGCGGCGGAGGACCTGCAGGAGGTCGCGCCAGGGCGGGGCGAGCGTTTCACGAGCGAGGATGTCGCGGAAGACGATGCCCCAGCGGTCGAGCAACTGGCGGGCATACTCCTCCTCGCGTGGCGGCCGCACATGCGAAGACGCAGGACCGCCCACCGGCCGCCGGCATAGCGGGGGCGCTCCCGACGGCCGCGGCCTTCGCCGCGACGGCGCTTGGGGTCGGTGAGCGCGCGGAGGTTCTCGAAGCTGTCGGCGGTGACCAGTCCGGCGGCGATCAGCTCCCACAGCGCGTCCTCGACTTCGCTCGGCAGGCGGCCGGAGGCTCGCGTCAGGTCGGGGAAGAAGGAGGCGCCCTGGCTTTCGAGCACCTCGAGGACCTCGCGGGCGGGGTGCGATAGCGGCGGTCGGGCGTCGCTTGCGGCGGCGAGCCAGTCGGCGTCCTCGCGGAGGAAGAGGCTGATGGGTGCGGCCTTGGTGGGGCGGACGCGGTGGCCTTCCGTCGCCGGGTGAGGGGAGAGCCGACCCCACATGACTTCGCCTGACAGGCACAGGTTGTCGAGCATCTCGGGCGCGTAGTGGGCGATGCGGCGGGGCAGGATCTGGCTTTCCCAGGCTGCCGCCGGGATCTCGTAGCCCTGGAGCTGGCGGACGACCTGGAAGACGCCGTCGACGCCATGGAGTTCGGTGCCGGGCGCGACGTGCTGCCAGCGGAGGAGGAAGCGGACGAAGTCGGTGGTCGAGACGGGCTCGATCTCGCGGCGCAGGCGGCCGAGCGTGAGGCGGTGAATGCGGGCGAGCAGGCGGCGGTTGCACCATTCGGTTTCGGTGGTCGAGCGGAAGCGGCCCTGGAGAATGAGGCCCTCGGCCTGGAGGCGGGCGAGACCAGCGTCGACGTCCGGGACCGTCAGGCCGAGGCGTTCGGCCAGCCCGCCGCCGTCTGCGGACCGGTGGATTCGAGCCAGCCGCGGAGCAATTCGGCGATGCACTCTTCGCGCGATCTCGGGAGCGGGCGCGGCGCCGTCGGGTGCGGCGATGGGCGGATCGAGTGGCGCCTGCGGATAGACGGCGCGGGCGAGCGGAAGGCGTTCGGCGGCGACCCAGTACGCCCCGAACCGTGTCGCTCGGCGCTGGCGGCGAAGCTCGTCGAACCAGGCGCTCCATTCCTCCGACGGCGGCACGGCGATCAGCGTCAGCAGCGCGTCGTGCAACTCGTCGGCGTCGCGGACCACCGGCCAGGCGTCACGTTCGACCTCGTCGATCGCGGCCGGGTCGAGGAGGGCGGCTTCATCGGGCAGCTCGGTCCGGAGCGTGCGGCGCAACTGGACGGCGCGGGTGCGGCGCTCCTCGAGCGGGGCGTCGTCGAGGAAGGCGTAGGGGTTGGCGTTGAGGATCTCGTGGCTGAAAACCGATGGCGCAGGCGTCTCGACGGCGCGCGTCACGATCTTGCCGGAGAGGATGCCGGCGAGGACGCTCTTGAGGCCGTCGATGTCCATCGCCTCGTGGAGGCAGTTGTCGATGGTCTCGTTGACGAGCGGGTGATCGGGGATGCGGATCTCGCCGGCGAGGTTCTCGGCGCAGGCGACCTGGTCCGGGAAGACGGCGGCCAGCAGGTCCTCGGCGCGCATGCGCTGGATGGGCGGCGGGACTTTGCGTCCGCCCAGGAAGCGCGGGATGGCCAGGGCGCGGGAGGCGTTCCAGCGCCAGCGGGCGGTAAACATCGGCGAGGCGAGCAGGGCTTGCGTAAGCACGTGCTCGACGGTGTCGGGGTGGAGGAACTCGAAGACGGCCTCCAAGCGGGAAGGCGTGCTGCTCGGTGAGCGAGATGACGATGCCGTTGTCGGTGGCGGCGGCCTGCAGCTCGAAGTTGAAGGAGCGGCAGAAGCGCTTGCGGAGGGCGAGTCCCCAGGCGCGGTTGATGCGGGAGCCGAAGGGGGCGTGCAGGACGAGCTGCATGCCGCCGGATTCGTCGAAGAAACGCTCGGCGACCACGAGGCGGTCGGTGGGGATGGCGCCGAGGACGGACGCGCCCGGCGGCGAGGTAGGCGCGGGCTTGTTGGAGGATGTCGTTTCCTCCGGCAGGCGGGACCGCCTGCTCCGCAACACGGTCGCGCGTTTTGGCGACCCACTGGGAGAGCTCCCGTGTGCGGCCGGGGGCTTCGCCGCGCCAGAAGGGGATGTTGGGCGCCGCGCCGTGGGCGTCCTCGACGCGTAGCTGGCCGGGCTCGATGCGGCGGATGCGCCAGGAGGTGGTGCCGAGCAGGAAGACGTCGCCGGCCATGCTCTCGACGGCGAAGTCCTCGTCGACGGTACCGACGAAGGTGCCGTCGGGTTCGGCGATGGCGCGGTAGTCGGCCGTATCGGGGATCGCGCCGCCGGAGGTGATGGCCACCAGGCGCGCGCCGCGGCGGCCCTTGAGGCGGCGGTTGACCAGGTCGCGATGGAGCAGCGCGCCGCGGCGGCCCTTGTTGGTCGCGATGCCTTCGGAGAGCATCTCGACGACGGCGTCGAACTGCTCGCGCGGCAGGTCGTGGTAGGAGAAGCGTATCGCGGACCAGGGCGTAGAGCTCGTCCTCGGTCCACTCGTCGCAGGCCGCGGCGGCGGCGATCTGCTGGGCCAGGATGTCGAGCGGCGCGCGCGGAACTTCGATGCGGTCGAGATCGCCGGCTTCGATGGCGTCGAGCAGGGCGGCGCACTCGATCAGTTCATCGCGGGTGGTCACGAACAGGCGGCCCTTGGGCATCGCGCCCACCCAGTGGCCGGAGCGTCCGATGCGCTGCAGGGCGACGGCGATGGAGCGGGGCGAGCCGATCTGGCAAACCAGCTCGACCGTGCCGATGTCGATGCCGAGCTCGAGCGAGGCGGTGGCGACGACGGCGCGGAGTTGGCCGTCCTTGAGGCGTTCCTCGGCGTTGAGGCGGAGCTTGCGGGAGAGGCTCCCGTGGTGGGGTAGGACGGCGTCGGCGCCGAGGCGCTCGGCGAGGTGATGCGCGATGCGTTCGGCGAGGCGCCGGCTGCTGACGAAGACGAGCGTCGTCTTGTGGGCTTCGATCAACGCCGCCAGACGGTCGTAGATCTCGTCCCACATCTCGTTGGTCGCGACGGCGCCCAGCTCATCGCGCGGGATCTCAATGGCGAGGTCCATCTGGCGGCGGTGGCCGATGTGGATGATGCGGGTCTGGTTGCCGAGGAAGCGAGCCACCTCCTCTATGGGTTTGACGGTGGCGGAGAGGCCGATGCGTTGGGGGCGGGGGCCTCCGTTGCGGGTCACCAGCGCGTCGAGGCGGGCGAGCGTGAGGGCGAGATGCGAGCCGCGCTTGTCGTCGGCGACAGCGTGGATCTCATCGACGATCACCGTTCGGGTGGTGGCGAGTCGCTGGCGGCTCTTCTCGGCGGTCATGAGGATGAAGAGCGACTCGGGTGTGGTCACCAGCACGTGCGGCGGCTGGGCGAGCATCTGCTGGCGCTCCCACTGGGAGGTGTCGCCGGTACGGACGGCGGTGCGGATGGCGGGGAACGGCTGGCCGCGGGCGTCGGCGAGGTCGCGGAGTTCGTCGAGCGGGCGTTCGAGGTTCTTGCGGATGTCGTTGCTGAGGGCCTTGAGCGGGGAGACGTAGAGGGCGTGGATACGGTCGTCGAGCTGGGGCGTGCGGATGAGCGTGTCGAGGGCGATCAGGAAGGCCGCGAGCGTCTTGCCGGCGCCGGTGGGGGCGGAGACGAGCACGTCGCGGCCGGCGCGGATCTCGGGCCAGCCGCGGACCTGCGGTTCTGTCGGCTGGCCGAGCCGGGTGGCGAACCACTCGGCGATGAGCGGATGGAAAGTGGACAGCGGCATTCGCGTCTGGGGGGCGCGCTGTTCTTAGTGTAAGGCGGGCGTCCACGCCCGCGCGCGACCTCCAGGTCGCGCGCGGCAAACATCTCAAAGCTTGCAGGAAGGGGCCGATCTGGAGATCGGCCGCGGACGTCGACGTCCGCCTTACGGGCAAACGCCGGCGTGGGGAGCCTGGCGTGACTCAGCCCACATGGGCTCAGATGCGTTCGGTGATCGTGATGGGGGCGTTTATGCGGAAGGGGAGGCGGGTCTCCGCCGGCAGCTCGGCCGGGACGCCGCGGGTGCCGAGGACGGTGCCGGTTCCGGCGCCGCCACCGACGGCGGCTCCGATGGCCGCGCCCTTACCGCCACCGATTATTCCGCCGATCAGGGCGCCCACCGCCGCCGCTCCGCCGACCTTGGCGGCGTCCTTCTTGGCCGTACTCTCGGCCTCCTTGGTGAAGACGTCGGTGGTGATCTCGACTTCCTGCCCGTCGGTGCTGGCAAATCGGGTGAGGACCAACGAGAGGGTGGCCGTTCCCTTCACCCGGCCGCCGGGATCGGTGGAAACGACGTGGCCCTCGACATGGGCGCCGCGCGCGGCGATGATGAAGCCGTCGATGACGAGGTCGCGATCGATAGTGGCGCTGAAGAGGTCGCCGTCGAGGTTTTCCTCACTTGAGAGCGGCTCATCGAGGACGACGTTGATCACCGTTCCGGCCTCGATGGTGACGCGGTTCGGTTCGGGCGGCGGCGGGACATGATTCGAGGCGAGGGTGGCGGCGATATCGTGGCGCGGCTCGTACTCGTGCTCGATCTTCGGGGGAGGGGGAAGCTCGGCCGGGGCGGCGGGCTTCTCGGCGGGCGTCATGCGGAACGGACGGTCGGCGATAACCTGCTTCCGCGGCGCGGGCGGTGCGGGTTCGGCCACGGGCTCGGGGGCCGCCTCCTCTTGTGGAGCGGCCGCCGGTTGTGGAGCGGCTGCCGGACTGGGATCGGAGAGAGGCGATTGGATCCCGGCCCGCTCGGCCGCGTTGTCCGGTCTTAAAGATAGATAGGTATAGATGCCTCCGGCCGAGAGGACGACCCCGGCGGCGAACGCGATCAACGGTTTCAGCAGCGTTCTCATTCGCTGTAGTGTACGTGCCACGAGGGCGACTGGTTCCACGGAGCCGGGCCGGAGAGTCCAGGCCGCGGACAGGGGTCCGGTAGAATGGAAGTACGATGAGGGACTTTCCGGAGGGCTTGCGAATCCGCGATAGCGCCATCCGTCCGGCGACCGTGCTGGCGCCGATGGCCGGCGTGACGGACACGGTCTTCCGCCGCCTGATTCGCGATCAGGGCGGCTGCGGACTGATGATGACGGAGTTCACCAGCTCGCACGGCGTGGTGGCCACCGCCCGGGCCGGAAAGCCGACACGCACGATCAACTACCTGAAGTTCGACCCGTCGGAGCGGCCGATCGCGGCACAGCTTTTCGGCGCCGACCCGGACGTGATGGCCGATGCCGCGCGCTTCTGCGAGGACCTGGGCTTCGACATGGTCGATATCAATTTCGGCTGCCCGGTCAAGAAGGTGGTGCGCTGCAACGGCGGCTCGGGACTGCTGCGCGACCTGCCGCTGGTCGAGCGGATGCTCCGGGCCGTGCGCGCGGCGATCTCGAATCCCGTTGACCATCAAGGTCCGCGCCGGGTGGAACGATCGCGAGCTGGTTCATGTCGAGCTGGCGCGGCTGGCCGAGGAGTGCGGCGTCGAGGCGCTGGCGCTGCATCCGCGCACCCGCGAGCAGGGCTACAGCGGACAGGCCGACTGGACGCGGATCGCCGAGCGTCAAGCAGGCGGTGAAGATCCCGGTGATCGGCAACGGCGACATCGTGCACGCCGGAAGACGCCGAGCGCATGGTGCGGGAGACCGGCTGCGACGCGGTGATGATCGGCCGCGCGGCGGCGTCGAACCCGTGGATCTTCCGCCAGATTGCCGAGTATCTCGCGACCGGCGCTTACTTCCATCCGAGCGACGAAGACCGCTACCGGATGATGGCGACTTACTACCGCATGCTCGCCGAGCGGAACGAACCCAACGCGATCGGCAAGATGAAGCAGTTCGCCACGCTGTTCACTCATGGCATTCGCGACGGCTCGCACCTAAGGCAGGCGATTCATCGCGCGAAGGCGATCGGCGACGTGCTCGCCACCGTGGACGCATTCTTCGATCGCGACCTGGCCGCGGTGGAGGGGTAGGCTCCTCGGCGAAGCAGACGTGTTCCCGCACACAGAATCATGAAGAAAATAGAGTCTGATCACCGACGGCGCGTGCCTGGGGAACCCCGGCCCTGGAGGGTGGGCGTGCATCCTGCGACACGAAGGCCGCACCAAGGAGCTTTCCGGTGGCGAACGCCAGACCACTAACAACCGCATGGAGATCACCGCGGCCGTCCGTGGACTGGAGGCGCTCAAGGAACCCTGCGAGGTGGTGGTGACGACCGATTCCAACTACCTCAAGAACGGCATCACCTCCTGGATCCACGGTTGGAAGCGCAACGGGTGGAAGACGGCGAGCAAGAAGCCGGTGCTGAACAAGGACCTTTGGATCGCGCTCGACGAACAGAACAACCGGCACCGGACCGAATGGCAGTGGACCAAGGGTCACGCTTCCCACTCCGACAACAACCGCTGTGACGAGCTGGCCCGGGCGGCAGCGGAAGCGTACCGGTGAGGCGCCCGGTGTAGGATACAATTGGTGCGTTTGGATGAAAACAGAGTGGACGATCATTGTTTTCGCCCGGGGCCGTCGAGGTGCGGCGGTCCGATGAAACATCTATTGCTGTTGCTGCTGGTGGCCCAGGCAAGTTGGGCGGCCGATTGGTTGGCGGTGGGCGGGCGCGTGGGCGTGCCGATTCGCGGTTCGTTCGTCGAGAAGGTCAGCGACCCGACCAACGACCTCGTTCCCTCCACCATGAACTTCGCCGGCGGTCCGTCCGTAGAGCTGCTGCTGCCGTTCGGACTCGGCGTCGAGGTGGATGCGATCTACAAGCGCACCACCATCGACATGGTTTCCGAGCAGGGAACGACGAGCGATACGGCGAGTTCCTGGGAGTTTCCGCTGCTCGCCAAGGTGCGGCTGCCGGGAGCGGTACTGCGGCCGTACGTGGCCGGGGGCGCGGCGTTCCGGCGGTTCAGCAACCTGAAGGCGTTTGCCACCGGCGTGGACTCGACGGTCCACGGCTTTGTGGCCGGCGCCGGACTGGAACTCCACTTCAGCAAGATCCGCATCTCGCCGGAGCTCCGCTACACGCGGTGGAGCTCGATTGACCCGAATTCCAATAGTCCCCTCCGTAACAACCGGAACCAGGCGGACTTCCTGGTGGGCATCACCTTTTAATCATGAGCGACGGCACGAGGGTGGGACTCTTCGGCGGGACCTTCGATCCGGTGCACTGCGCGCACGTCGCGGTGGCCGAGGAGGCGGTCCGGAGGTTGGGCCTCGACGAGGTGCTGTTTGTGCCGGCGGCGCACCCGCCGCACAAGTCCGGCGCGACGGTGGCCGGATATGAGGACCGCTACCGCATGGTGGAGCTCGCCTGTCGGGACCATCCCGGGCTGAAGCCGTCGCGGCTCGAGGAAGGCACGGGCAAGAGCTATTCGATTCTGACAATCGAGAAGCTCCGGGCGCAGCTTGGCTCCGACGCGGTGATCTGCTTTCTGATCGGCGCCGACGCTTTTGCGGAAATCACGACGTGGCACCGCTGGCGGGACGTGATCCGGTCGGTCGAGTTCATCGTCATGACCCGGCCGGGCCACGACTACAGGGTTCCCGAGGGCGCCCGGGTGCGTCGGCTGGACACGGCGGACCTGCCGGTCTCCTCGTCTGAAATTCGGCGACGCCTGGCGGCCGGTGCCGACACGGAAGAAATCCCCGAAGCGGTGCGCGCGTACATCCGCGAGCGCGGGCTGTATCGGGACCGGGCAACCACCGGCCGGGGATCGTGAGCGGCGGCGATTCCCGGACACAACAGCCAATCCGACAGCAAATCGTAAACACCGCTTCATGTTTCGAGTGGTAACCAGGGAGCGGTGCAGCTTCCAGTCCCGGTTGATACGTATCCTAGAATGGAGGGACCAGCAGACCATGCTGTCTCCGGAGGTAGGTTGACCGCTCGCATCTTCGTCAAGCTGATCGTCGGTGTGCTGTGCGTCCTGATCGTGGCGCTGGCGGCGATCGACGTATTGGTGACCAAGCAGGCGGAGGACACCTACATCCAGGAACGGCGGCGCGAGCTGCAGGAGAAGGCGCGGATGCTCGCCCGGCTCTCCGACAGCGGCTTCTCAGAGCTTACCCATGAGGAGTTCCAGCAATTGGGACGGCGCGCCGGGATCCGGATGACGGTGGTGCGGCCGGACGGCGTCGTGCTGGCCGACTCCGTCGCCGATCCCGCGACGATGGACAACCACTCCGGGCGGCCGGAGATCGCCGAGGCCTTCCGTTCCGGAGCCGAGTACAGCCTGCGGGAGAGCCCCACCGTGGGCGTCGAGATGCTTTACTACGCCATCCGCATCCCGATAGGGGTATTGCGTCTGGCGGTGCCGGTCTCCGACATCCAGCAACAGGTGAAGGCCATCCGCATGGAGACGCTGATCTCGCTGATCTACGCCTTTTTGCCGGCCATGCTGGTGGCGGCCCTGTTCGCGCGATCGGTCTCCTCAAAGCTGGGCGCGATCATCGAGTTCGCCGGGCAGTTGCCGGACGGCGGCTTTCGGCGGCGGCTCAACTGGGACGGTAAGGATGAACTCGAGCTGCTCGCCCGCAAGCTGGACGAGACCGCGGAGAAGCTCGAAAACACCTTCGAGGAGCTACGCCGGGAACATGCCGAGCTGGAGCGGCAGGAGCGCATTCGCAAGGACTTCGTCATCAACGTTTCGCACGAGCTGCGCACGCCGCTCGCTTCGATTCAGGGCTACACGGAGACGCTCCTCGACGGCGCCATTCAGGACCCGGTGCACAACGTTCACTTCCTCAACATCATCCGCGCCAACGCCGAACGGCTGCGCAATCTCACCGAGGACCTGCTGACGCTGTCGGGCATCGAGATGAAGCTGCGCAGGCTTCAGCCGGCTCTTCTCGACATCAACCCGGTGGTGGAGATGTGCGTGGAGTCACTGCGCCCGCTGGCGGAACGGAAGAACATCACGCTGGAAACGGAGCGCGCACCCGAGGGAACACGGGCCTTCTGCGACTCCGAGGCCGTCCATCAGGCCCTCAGCAATCTGCTGGACAATGCGGTGAAGTACACGCCCGAGAACGGACACATCTGGGTCTCCGCGCGGGTGGTACAGACGGACCCGAAAGCGCCGGAGTCCGTCGAAGTCGCGGTCCGCGACACCGGCCTCGGCATCCCGGAGGAGGACCTGCCGCGGCTGTTTGAGCGCTTCTACCGCGTGGATAAGGCCCGGTCGCGCCAACTGGGCGGCACCGGCCTGGGACTGGCCATCGTGAAGCATCTGGCGCGCGCCATGGGGGGCGATGTGAGGGTGGAGAGTGAACTCGGCGCGGGGGCGAAATTCGCGATTACGCTGCCTGTTCAGGACCTCGGGTTGCCCAAGGATGCGAATGTTCAGCCACAGTTAACCAGTTCGTAATGGTATTGTAATTGTTAACGCGATACCTTCAATCAAGATCCACGGTATGAAGAAGAAGATCGCTCTCATCGAAGACGACGCCGACCTGTTCTCGTTGCTGAAGTACAACCTCGAGAGAGAGGGTCTCGTCATGGTCGGCTCCCAGACCGGGAAGGGAGCGACCGATCTTTGCCTGCGTGAACGGCCGGACCTGATCCTGCTCGACATCATGCTGCCGGACTCCGATGGGCTCGATATCTGCAAGAGCATCCGGAACCATCCGCAACTGGCGCACATTCCAGTCATCTTCCTGACCGCCCGGGCGTCGGAGGCGGACCGCATTGTGGGCCTCGAACTCGGGGCCAACGACTACATCGTCAAACCCTTCTTTGTGCGGGAGTTGATCGCGCGCATCAAGATCCAGTTCCGGACGCAGCAGACGCCGCAGAAGGTACTCAAGGCCGGGCCGCTCGAACTGGACCGGAGCGCCTGCGCGGTGCGCCTCGGCAGTGACGAGCTGCAACTGACGGCGACGGAGTTCCGTCTGCTCGAATACCTCATGGGCCGCCCGGGAGTCGTTTTCAGCCGGGAGCAGCTTCTGAACGCCGTCTGGGGCCACGACCGAGCGGTCACGGACCGGACGGTCGACGTCTACATTTTGCGACTGCGCCAGAAGATCGAGCCCGATCCCTCGCGGCCGAGCTTCATCCGGTCCGTGCGGGGATTCGGATACAGCTTCAAGGACGTCGGCGCGCAGACTGTTTCCCGCGAGATGGTCGCTAACTCATAGGCGACCCGCCCGCGATTTCTACATTCCTGTTACAAACAACAATATAGTCCTGCTTTGTTGGAAACATGGCACTGGCCCGCGGTGTACCTCTATCTTTGTATCTTCTTCTCCCGGAACAGTTTAACCAACGACAGAGATTAGCTGTGTATTCATTCTAGATTCACATATCTGTCATTAACTGGCTGATACACTTGCGGCTTATGAGAAAGCTAATCGTTATCGCTTTGTTGTCGTGCGCTTTCGCACTCACGCTCTGTGCTCAGGTTCCGGTGGTCGTTGCCAACGGTGCGAGTTTCCAGGAGGGGGCGCCGGTGGCCCCGGGCTGCTACGCGCAGGTGTTTGGCGACTTCGCGGGCTTTCCCACCACCACTACCGACATTAGCTCGCTACCTTTGCCTACCACTCTCGAAGGCGTACAGGTGATGGTTGAGGGCGTCGCCGCTCCGCTGTACGCGGTTCGCCCGGACCTGGTGGCGTTCATCGTTCCCCAGGCGACGACTCTCGGACAACACACCATCCAGGTGATATTGAACGGCCAGGTTATCGGCCAGGGTCCGGTCAACGTCGTGGGAGCCTTCCCGGGCGTCTTCTTCGGATTCGGCAGTGATGGCACGGCGATCGGCGGCATCCGGCGCACTACCGACTACGCCTACGCGGTCGACGGGACTCCGGCCAGCCGCGGCAGCGCCATCGCGATTGCGCTCACCGGCCAAGGCAACAACGTCGACAATCCGCCGGCTGACGGCGAGGCTCCGGTGGGGCCGGAGAGTCAGACGAAGGTGAAACCGCGGGTCTTCATTGCCGGTGTCGAAGCGAATGTTATTTTCTCTGGTCTGTTTCCGAACTTTCCGGGTTTGTGGCAGGTCAATGCCGTGATTCCCGATGACGCCTTTATCGCGGGCGCCGTGCCGCTCGTCGTCACGTTCAACAACGTTCCATCGAACACTGTTTTCCTGTGGGTGGCCGAGTAAGGCTTCCCAAGGTAATTTCACGGATCTCCGCAAATGGGTTGCTGGATCATGAAACTTCAGAAATTCGTTCCTTGCATCTTCGTGATGCTGCTGCTTACGCTTTCGCCCCCGGGGTTTTCTCAGGAAGTCGATACCGGTTCGGTAACTGGTGTTGTCTATGATGCCTCGACGGGCCAACCGGTACCGCAAGTGACGGTCTTCGTGATCGAAAAGCCGGGCTACACGGCGATCACGACGACCGACGGTACGTTTAAGATAGAGCTTCCGCCGGGGACTTACTCGCTGCGGATGACGGGTGACAAGTATCAGACCGCCGAGATGACCGATGTCGTGGTGACGGCTGGTGAGATCGCTGATGCGAGTACGGTGATGGCGGCGAAGTCGGCGGTGACGTCGATCGACGTAGTGGAATCGGTCAACGTGCGAACGGCCACCGAGGAGTCCGCCATAGTCGAACGGAAATTGTCGTCGACGGTCAGTGACTCGATCAGCGCGGAGGAGATCAAGGCCAGTACGGCCTCCGACGCCGCTGGCGCGCTACAGAAGGTGACCGGCGTGACGGTTGTAGGCAAGGGGTTCGTGTATGTCCGGGGTCTGGGTGAACGTTACAGCTCGACCCAGTTGAACAACGCGATGCTCGCCAGCACGGAACCCGAGAAGCGGGTGGTGCCCCTGGACCTGTTTCCGGCCGGCCTGATCGACAACATTCAGGTTCTGAAGACCTACACGCCGGACCTGCCGGGCGAGTTTTCCGCCGGTCTGGTGAAGATCCGTACCACTGACTTCCCCAGCCATCCGGTCTTTCAGGTGAACTACGGGATCGGCTTCAACTCGCAGACAACGGGCAAGCTCTTCAACTCCTATCCCGGTGGCAGTCATGACTTCTGGGGTTTCGACGACGGCTCGCGTAATATGCCGGCTGACATTCCCCGGGATACCCGCGTCGACCGGTTCAACTTCTCGCCCAGCGAGATCCAGGCGATCGGCCGCTCACTGCCGGATAGCTGGGAGCTGACGCCGAAGAGTTCGGCGCGGCCGTCGGAGAACTTCGGCCTGGTGGCCGGCAACACCTGGGGCAAGCTGGGTGTCGTCGGTGCGGTCCAGTTCTCGAACGACCTCAGCACGATCCCCAACCAGGACCGGATTTTCTATGTGCCGAATCCCACGAATCCCGAGACCGGGACACCACTGCCGAAGAATATCTTCAAATATGACGAGTCAACGGTGAATGTCCGGCTGGGCGCGATCCTGAATGCGTCTTACCAGGCCACGCCAACGACTAAGTTCTTCGTGCGTAACTTCCTGTCACGCGATACCGACAACAACGGGCGCATCTACACGGGCTACCACGACGACTTCGGCACCGACGTGCTCGACCAGCGGCTGCGCTGGATCGAGCGGCAGATTTACAGTGGGCAGGTCGGCGGGGAGCATCTGGTTCGCGGCCTCCACAACAGCATTCTCAATTGGCAGCTTGGCTACTCCCGCGCGACGCGGGATGAACCCGATCTGCGTGAGGATCTCTATCTACTGAACGACCGTACCGGAAAGTTCGAATACTTCGACGACAGCCAGAGTGCCTTCCGGATGTGGAACTACCAGACCGAGAACGTCTGGAACCCGCAGATCAACTGGCTGCTGCCGTTCTACAAGGGCGGCCTGACCGGCTCGATCAAACTGGGCGTCGACTACAACACCCGGCAGCGCGATTTCTCGTCGCGCCGTCTGCGGTTCCGTCTGGCCGGCGCGCAGAACGTGGATCCGTCACTGCCGCCGAATGAACTCCTGGCGTACGACAACATTCGACCGGGGGCCTTCGAATTGAACGAGACGACGCGGGTGACCGACGCCTACAATGCCAGGCGGGATGTCTACGGCGGTTACGCGATGCTCGACATCAGCCTGACCCCCCGGCTGCGCGCCATCGGCGGACTCCGGATCGAGAGCGTCGATCAGGACGTAACCACATTCAACCCGTTCGCGCCCGACCAGTCGCGGGTATCCTCACCGTTTGTCAAGAAGAACTACCTGCCCGCGGCCAATGTCGTCTACTATCTGACGCCAAAGCAGAATCTCCGGTTCGGCTACTCGCAAACCGTATCGCGCCCGGACTTCCGCGAGCTCGCGCTGTTCGACTTTCTGGACATCGTCGGCGGCCGGCAGACTGTCGGGAACCCGGACCTGCGGCAAACATCGATTCATAACGTCGACGGCCGTTGGGAGTGGTTTCCGGGTGGCGGGCAACTGGTTGCGGCGAGTGTCTTCTACAAGTCGTTCAAGGACCCCATCGAGCGCACCATCCGGGCGACGGTGGGGTTGCTCACGACGTTTGACAATGCGGAGACGGCCGATAACTATGGCGTCGAGCTAGAGTTCCGCCGCAACCTCGGCTGGCTCAACCCGCGGCTCAGCCCCTTCGCGGTCTCGACCAACTTCACCTTAGTGAAGTCGCAGATCGACCTCAGTAATGTCACGGATACTCCGCTGACGACGAAGGTACGTCCGATGCAGGGGCAGTCGAAGTACGTCTACAACTTCATCGGTGAGTGGGCGAGGCCGAAGTGGCGGAGCACGGCTCGGTTCTACGTCAATTGGTTTTCCAGCCGGATCACGGATGTCGGCTCCTATAACTTGCCGGACGTGATCCAGCACGGAGTGGTGACGACGGACCTGGTATATGAATTCAACGTCGTTGAAAGCGGGAAGTTCAAGATTCGGGTCAGTGCCGAAAACCTGAACGACCCGTCCTGGCTGTGGACGCAAGGCGGCGAGACGTTCCAGCGCTGGTCCTTGGGCCGCAGTCTCAAGATCGGAACGAGTTATCAGATCTTCTAGCGCGGGTCGACAGGAAGCTGTGAATGAACCTTTGGAGACAGTGCGACGCGCCGCCGCAGGCCGGAGGAGGCCGGCGGCGCACCGCGACGGTCGGGGAGCCTTGTCACAGTTTTTCAGGCCCGTTGGGCGGACTGAAAAGGGACAAGTTACAGAATTTTGGATTGAGGAGAATTGAATGCGACATAACCTAACCCTGTTGATTCTCGCAATGGTTGTCACGGCGAACCTGGCGATGGCGGCCGGAGGGACGGCAGCGCGAGGAGAACAGCTCGCCGGCGACGCGCTCAAGCAGTCTACGCCGGCAACCCACTACATCTGGACGGACAAGCTCTGGTACCAGCAAGGAGATTCCATCACCCTCCGCTGGACCTTCGACCCGCAAACCGACGGTTATCCGTTCACGGTGTTCGCTTACTGGGAGAACGTGGAGACGGGCGACCGGAAGTACGTCGCCAACGGCGGCCTGACGGCCAACGTGGAGGACATCTACGGTCACGGTACCGGCAGCTTTGCGCCCACGCAGTTGCCGCCGACCACGGGCCAGGTGCTGCTGACCACGACCGCGCAGGACACGGGTTACTATCACTTTGTTGCCGAGTTGCGTGACGTCACCGGAACCCAGGTGATCAAGTCCGCCTGGGCCAAGTACGTGGTGGCCGACGGCACCGTGGATATGGGCTTCAGTGGCGACGACACCGAGATCACGCAAGACACGACCTGGCACCGGAACATGGTCTACCGCATCCGGCACCAGGTTTTCGTCCACGACGGCGTTACCTTGACGGTGGAGCCCGGCACATTGGTCGTGGCCCAGGGGCAGAATGCCGTACTCGTCATCGAGCGTGGCGGCAAGCTGATCGCCGACGGCCGCCGCGAGATGCCGATCGTGATGACGTGCGACGCGCCCCTCGGAGAGCGGTTTTCCGGATGCTGGGCCGGCATCATCATGCTCGGCAAGGCGCCGATCAACGTCGAAGACGGTGGCGGCGGAACAGCTATCGCCGAGGGCGTCATTCCCGCCGAGCGTCCGGTCTATGGCGGAAACGATCCCGAGGACAACAGCGGCATTCTCCGCTACGTCCGCGTGGAGTTCGCGGGCGTGGACTTCTCGAACGAGATTCAGCCGAACGCCTTTGGATTTCACGGCATCGGAAGCGGCACCATCATCGACCACATCCAGGCCCACGACGGTGAGGACGACGGCTGCGAGTTCTTCGGCGGGACGGCCAATGTGAAGTACCTCGTATCGGACGGGTCAAAGGACGACTCGCTTGATTGGACACACGGCTGGAGAGGCAACGTCCAGTTCGTCTATGTGTTGCAGGACAACGTGGAAGGCGACCGCGGCATCGAGGCGGACAACTTCGAGTTCGGTCACGAGAACCTGCCACGGTCACACCCGAATATCTGGAACATCACCTTCGTCGGGTCACCCGTCGGCGGACGTGGGGTCGAGCTTCGCCGTGGGACCTCAGCGACGATCGAGAACTTCGTCATTGAGAACTTCGCGGCCGAAGGCCTGAATGTGTCCGATGACGCGACCTTCGCCCAGATCACCAACGGCACGACCGTGTTGGGGCACGGCATCTTCTACAACAACAATGGTGCTACTGGTCTCGACCAGTTCAAGGCCGCCACTCAGCCGTTCATCAGTAGCGCGCCCGCGATCAGCTTCGAGAATCCGGAGCTGCGGAATGTCCGCTACGAGCCCAATCCCGATCCGCGCCGGATGGATACATCACCGGCGGGCATCATCGGTGGAGCCGCAGCTCCCCCGAGCAACGGGTTCTTCGACACGTCGGCCACCTACCGTGGCGCGTTCGGAGACACGAACTGGATGGACGAGTGGACGTTCTTCGGTACGGAAGACGCCTACGTGGCTCCCTGAGTAACTGCTACTAATTTAGTTCCACGAGCAGCAACCCATCCCCCGGCCGGACCTCGATCCGGTCGGGTTTTTTTTGTGTCTCTGGAAGGGGTGAAAGAATGCCTGGGGACAGCCCCCGGGTTCTTTCACGTCTTCCTGGGGCAGCCGCTTACCGAACCAGCGCGTTGAAGAAGATCTGGAACGTATCGTAGCTCTGGCCGCGGTACTGGGGACGCATGCCGAACAGGATCGCGTGACCCTGGCCGAAGGGGACATCGAGCAGCGCCGCCTTGCCGGCGATGTGCTGGGCGCCCAGCAGCCAGCCGGACGCGAGTATGCCGGTTCCGGGATAGCGGGCGACGGTTTCGGCGTTGGCCGGACGGCCGGATGTGAAGGCCGGGCTTCCCTGGGACCAGATCGCGATGCGCCGCGGCAGGCCGTAGGCGAGCGGGTGGTTCTCGAGCGTGACCCAGAGCAGGGAACCGGGCGAGTAAAAGTCCTCCTCGTCGAGGCCGCTGACGGTGTCGACGGCGGCGACACCGAGGTTTTTGATGGCGAAGTCCGAGGAGCGGTTCAGGAAGACCAGCTTGCCGCCGGACGCGAGAAACGACTTGAGCGAGGCGACCGCGCGGTTATTCAGGCCGCCCGTGAACTCCGGTGGCATGGAGCCGCGGCTGTAGCCGTCGACGAGTGTCGAGGCGGGCTGGTCCGGAAAGACGATGACATCGAATTGCGACCCCAGGTTGCCCGCGATTACCGTGTCTCGGGTGATCCGCTCATAGGCGAAGCCGAACTGCTCGAGTGTCCAGCGCGTCCAGCCCTCGTCCGCTGACGGAGTCCAGCTACGGTAGATGCCAATTCGGGGGGCGTCGAGGCGGACGGTGCGGGGGCGTCCGGGGCCTGCTCGTAGAAATCGCCGGTCACCGGATCACGGAAGACGGGCTGGCCGCCCTGCCAAATGCGGTTGACGGCTTTCCAGGAATCGATGTCCGCGGCGGGCAGGCCGCCGGCGACGGGGCGGCGACCCTGGAGGGTGAAGTCGAACTGGCGGGGGATCGTGAGCGTCGCCTCGAACCGCTCGCCGACAGTGGTCACATCCACGCCCAGCAACAGCGGCAGCGTCTGGGCGGTGACGTCGTAGGGGCGCTCGGGCGGACCGCCGGGATACTGCCGCATGTCGGGATACTCCTGCTTCTCGAGCAGCGTCTTGGCCCAGGAGCTATAAGGCTGCTGCATGCGGATCACGTAGGTACCAGCCGGGTAGTCGGCGCCGCCCGCCTCGAACGGCTCTTCGGCGCGCTCGATCTCGATCATCCCGAATGACAGCGTCTCGAGCAGCTTACGGGCGGCGCCGGGGTCGCGCTGGCTGGCCGGGATGACATAGGCGTAGGGCGAGGTGCGCTGGATGGCGCGCTGTCCGATCCGATAGAAGGCGCGCAGCAGGTCCTGCCGCCGGAGCGCCGCCTGGTAGAGGCAGGACTCCCACGCCACGAGCTGATCGTCGATGATGTCGCGGAGCGACCAGTCACCGCCGGGCCACGGCTCGACAAAGTTCCAACTGCGCTCGTCGGCGTCGTAGCCTCGCTGTGGCGAGCTGAGTTCAGATTCCGACACATGGATCGGCGTGGCCAGGCGCGCGCTGGCCGATTCGCTCAAGATTCGCATGCCGCCGTGATAGGCCTGGTAGTGACGCGCCGGCGTCCAGAAATCGTAGATGGCCTGCATGACGATGCCCTTGTGGCCCGCCATGGTCAGGTCGGCCGCCATGCCGCTGCCGATCATGTTGCAGAGCTGAACGAGGATCGGGTCGATGTTCGGGTCCACCGGGTCGAGCCATGGCGGGACGAACATGCGGGCGCCGTAGGGGCCCATCTGGTGCACGTCGTAGACGATCTGCGGATGCCAGACGTTGTGGAGCTTGGAGACGGCCAGGCGCGTCTCGACCTGCGAGAAGATGTACCAGTCGCGGTTGTTGTCGTGGCCGACGTACTTCTGGTAGAGCTCGGGCGGCGCGGTGCCCTCGTATTCCGTGCCGAGGGTTTTCTCATACCAGCGGCGCACGATCTCGACGCCATCCGGGTTGAGCGACGGCACCAGGATAAAGATGACGTTGTCCAGGATGGCACGTGTTTTCTCGTCCTGGCGGGTGGCCATGCGGTAGGCAAATTCGATCGCGGTCAGTGTGGAGGCGACTTCGGTCGAATGAATCGAGCAGGTGATCATCACCACCGACTTGCCCTGGGCGACGAGCGCGTCGAGCTGGCCGGCGGCGACGAGCCGCGGGTCGGCGAGCTGCTGCTGAATGGCGCGGTAGCGGTCGAGATTGCGCAGCGTGTCAGCCGACGCGATGGTGGCGGCGATGAACGGCAGGCCCTCGGTGGTCTGTCCAAGGGTCTCGGTGCGCACCCGGTCGCTCTGCCGGCCGAGCTCCTCGAAGAATCCGACCACCTGATCCCAAGCCACCAGCCGCCGCGAAGCACCCATCGGATGGCCGAAGTACTCCGTCGGCACGGGCACGGCGGCTTGGAGGGCGGTAACGCCGACAAAGATCGCGAGGACGATGCGTCTCAGGCTTTTGTTCGACATAGTCAGCCGGGCAGCGCGGAAGGAACAGCTTCAATTGTAGCCAAACGGTCTGGCCGCGGCGCCGGGGACGCGACGTCTTCCGGTCAGGTGAACAGGTGGTCGAGCCTGCCCTCGATACTCGGAGGCGCGGGATGGAGAGAAGGCGCCAGGTAGCGTGACCTCAGGACTGAGTATGTGGATTACCGGTTGCCCAAGGGGATCTCGCGCGGGCCGCCATCGAGACCATAGATCATAACCGTCCCCGGGTGAGCGGACGGGGGTTCCGGACGGGACGTACGCGAGCTTTGGGATTGACTCCAGCTTCCGTCGCCGGCACTGCCGGGAACGCCGCCATCGGCGCCCTCGCCCGAAGACATCATCGACGATGCCATCTGGCCGAGTGTCTGCTCGACCTCGCTGTCGTCGAGGTGCAACGCCAGCCGCACGAGCGTGTCGTCGGTAGCGACTTGCAGTCTGTCGGCCAGGTTGGGCCCGCCCTTCTCGTTGGACTGCGCGGCGAGCATCATGCCAAGCATCATCTGGAGGCCTGAAGCCAGCTCGGTAGCGCTCTGCGGGCTGTTGGTGCCGAGGTTCAGTTCGAGGCCCAGGCCCGACTGCAGGGATACGCCCGCTTCGATAGTGTCGACATCCTTCAGGAACTGCGCCTGTTCGAGGCCGTCCTTTGAGAAATCCGAGGGCGAGGCGTGGGCCACGACCCAAATGTCGTTGGTCGCGGCCAGTTCGGAGGCGCGCAGGTAGAGCGGGTTGGAGGCTTGGCTCGCGTCGCCGGCCAGATAGTGATCGATGGCGGCGTGGACCGAGGCATCGTCGCCAAACAACAGGAGCTGCGGACTCACCAGGGCGAGGTCCGCCATCGTGCCGTCCTTCTCCTGGTAGTGGAAGATGTCGGTCGAAGCGTAGTTGTCCATTCCGGCGGCCTTCCCGGCCGCCAGTCATGAATCCGCGCCAATCGAAGTCGCCCTGGATCGCGATCACTGCCGGGGTCTGCCCGCTGGCGTCGGCGGCCTCCTTGCCGGGCGAAGAAATGAAGACCCGGCTGACACGGTCGACCAGTTCCGCACCGCCGAACTCACTGGGCGCGCTGGCCGCGATCTTCTGGCGCAATTCCTGACCGATCGGCGAGTTGACGATCTGCTTCCACTCGATCCCGATGAGCGCCTTGGCGTCGGGATGCGCGTAGCGCCAGAACGAGGGCATCGAGACGCTCGACGACGCCGCTGGCGAAGCCGCGACGCTCAGGATTGCCAGAAGACCCAGGGACACGATGCGATTCATAGGATGACTCCTCTAACGTAGTTCGTCGGGATTGTCTCCTGCAGGTGCATCGGGTGAACACCTTAGAAGCTAACATCCTCGGCCGACGTGGCGGTCTGGGGACCGCTAGCTAGAGTACACTGGCCTGTGATGTCACCGCGCAGTGTTCTGATACTCGCCCTAGCCGTCGTTTTCACGATCTCCTGTGCTCCGTCGGCGCCCGAAGGCACCGTCGTCGAGGTCTCCGCCGGGGGGTACGATCGCAACGACTGCCCCATTTTCATGGATGTTCCGGCCGCCCTGGCCGCGGACCCCTCGCAACTATTGTCGCTGCATCGCACCGACACCGGAGCGGTAGATTCCCCTCGAACGGCTGGCCGGCGAGCCTTCCCGTGCGGTATTCGTGCTCGATGAGCCGCTCGCGACCGGGCAGACGCGGCGCTACTCGCTAGTCCTGGGAGAGGCGGCCGCGTCCCCTGCGCTCACGGCCACCAAAGATGACCGGGCGGTCACGCTGAAGGCGGGTGGCAAGACGATTCTGGCCTACAACACGGCCGTGGTCGAGCCGCCCGAGGGAGTCGATCCCATTTACGCCGCGAGCGGGTTTATTTACCCTATCTATACGCCCCTCGGTAAGTTGGTCACCGACGACTTCCCGCCGGATCATTTCCACCAGCACGGCTTCTTCTTCGCCTGGACCGATACGACGTTCGAAGGCCGCCACGTCGACTTCTGGAACATATTCAAGAAAGACGGAATGACCGAGCACGGCGAGTTGACCGATACCCGCTCGGGCGACGTCTACGCCGGGTTCACCGCCATCCGCCGGTACGTCGACAGGAGCGCGCCGGAGGGTCCGAAGACGGCCGTCAACGAGACTTGGACGGTGCGCGCCTATGCGCTCGGCGACGGGTACCTGATCGACCTGGATTCCGTCCAGCGAGCCGCGTCGGACTCGCCCCTGCTCATCAACGAGTACCACTACGGCGGCATGGAAGTGCGGGGCGCACGCGAGTGGGTCGAGGGAACAGACGACGGCATGGTCACCAGCGAAGGCAAGGACCAGGTGGAGGGCAACCACACCCGCCCCGACTGGGTGGAGATGTACGGCCCGGTGGAGGGTGCCCCGGTCGGGATTGTCGCCCTGGGTTCGCCGGACAACTTCCGTCACCCCCAGCCCGTACGGCTGCACCCGGACAATCCGTACTTCTGCTTCTCTCCGATGGTGCTCGGCGAGTTTTCGATCGAGCCGGGTAAGGACTATGTCTCCCGCTACCGCTTCTGGATCCATGACGGTACGCCGGAGCCGGTGACGAACGACCGCCTCGAGCACGACTACGCCGAGCCCCCCACGGTGCGCGTGGTGGAGTAGGGAACCGCGGAATTCCTGTTTGCGTCACCGCCCCGCTTGGCACGGAGCGACCGGGCGGGTCAGGCCCGAGTGACCAAATGCAAGTCACTTGTCAAAAGGGTGAGTTCTGCTTGCGTCCGGAGACAGACCATCCGGCCCGGGGCCTCTGCCGCCAAAGGACACACGATCACGCCGGTCGGGGCCGTCCAGCGGGCTGGAGAGGCTACAACATGGCCGGCGCCAGAGGGGATCCTAACGGGACACTGACCCCATATATTGTGGTCGCCTGAGAAATACCACCCTGGAGTGTGGTCTTTCTCCTTTACTTTCGACTCGAACGGGGCTACTATGGATTCGACTCCCCCCCGAGACGTGGGCATCACAGCCCAAGCGCAGGAAGTATTTGCGGCGGAACTGAAGCCTGGCGGCGCCGGAAACCGTCTCTGACCAGAGTGGCCTCCGGTGGAACAGTGGTTTTGTTCCGACATTGCAGTTGCGGATACTGAAATCATACGAAGAGGCATAGCGGCTTGCTGAAACTGAAGCGTGTCGAACTCCAGGGGTTCAAGTCCTTTTGCGACCGTTCGGAGATGCGGTTCAACGGCTCCGGCATCGCGGCGGATAGTCGGTCCTAACGGGTGCGGGAAATCGAATCTCAGCGATGCCATCAGTTGGGTGCTCGGGGAGCAGTCGGCGAAGACGCTCCGTGGCAGCCGGATGCAGGACGTCATCTTTGCCGGGACCTCGACGCGGAAGCCGGTGGGCATGGCTTCGGTGACGATGACGCTGGTGGATCCGGCGTACCACATCGAGGACGCGCGCCAAGGCTAACGGCAACGGGGCCAACGGGACCAACGGCAACGGGACCAACGGGACCAACGGACACGGCGCACGGCCGCACAAGCCCCACGAGATCACCATCACCCGCCGCCTGTACCGTTCCGGCGACAGCGAGTACCTGATCGACGGCAAGCTGGCGCGGCTCCGCGACATCCAGGACCTGTTCATGGGCACCGGCCTCGGCCCGGAGTCCTACGCGATCATCGAGCAGGGGCGCATCGGCCAGATCCTCAGTTCCCGGCCTTATGACCGGCGGGCGATCATCGAGGAGGCTGCCGGCATCAGCAGGTTCAAGTCGAAGCGACGGCTGGCCGAGGCGCGGCTCGAAGGCGCCCGGCAGAACCTCTCGCGTGTCTTCGACATCCTCGAGGAGGTCGGCCGGCAGGTCAATTCGTTGAACCGGCAGGCCAAGAAGGCGGAACGCTACCAGCGCCTGCGGGCGGATCTGGTGGTTCAACTGCGACGTACCCTCTCCGGCCGCTTCCGGCTGCTCGAGAAAGAGACGACCCGGACGGCCGCCGAGCTGACCGGGGCGAACGCCGCATTCCAGGATCTCAACGCCAAGGTCGGCGAGGAGGAACAGGCGCAGGCGGCGGCGCGGAAGAAGGCCTACGGGATCGAGGCCGAGCTCACTGAAACCCGCAAACGGCTGAGCGAACTGCGGGTGGAGGGCGAGCGCACACGCGGCCGGATGGAATCCCAGGCGCGGCAGATTGCTGACATCGAGTTGCGGCTGACGCAGGGCGAGACCGAGACCAAGTCGCTCGAACAGCGGGCCCGCGAGCTCGATGAGCAGGTCGCCGCCCACGCCAAATCGCTCACCGAACTCGAGACGCTGACCCGCGAGGCCGGCGCGGCGCTCGAGGCGAAGCAGCAGGAACGCCAGGGCGCCCAAACGCAGCTCAGCGAGCGGGAGCGGACCATCGAAACCGCCCGCCAGACAGTCCTACGGCTGCTCGGAGAAACCGGCCGGCTGACCAACGAGTTGGCCCAGGTGGACACCTACCTCGGTTCGATCGACCGTGACACCGCGCGGCTCGAAAAAGAGCGCCAGGGCGCCGACGAGGAGAGCGAACGGTTGGAAAGGCTCCGCCGGGAGGCCAGGGAGAAGCTGGCGGAGCGACGTGGCCAATTGGAAGCGGTGACGGGCGAGCGCCGCGGCATCGAAGAGGAGCTCGGGCGCCGGAGAGCGGCTCTCGCCGAGGCGCGGGCGAAGCTCGAGTCGCTGCGGCAGGAGACGTCGCAGCTTCGGGCGCGCAAGCAGTCGCTCGACGAGATCCTCTCTCATCGGGCCTACACCACCGAGTCTGTCAAGCGCTTCTTTACCACGGTGGAGCGGGACCGGCGGCGGGACATCGAGCCCTTGGGCGTTTTGGCCGATTTCGTGGACGTCGACGCCGAGTTCGAGAAAGCGGCCGAGGAGTTCCTACACGACGAGCTCGAATACATCGTCGTCAAGAATTGGGAGCAGGCGGGCCGCGGCGTAGAGCTGATGCGCCGCGAAATCGACGGACGCGCCACCTTCCTGGTGCATCCGGAACCGGACTTGGTGTTTGGCGCCGGTCCCAGTGAACCGCCGTTAGGACCGGAGACGGGTATCGTGCGACGCCTGTCGAGTGTCCTCCGCATGACCAACGGGCTAACGCATGCGCCGACCGAACTGGTCCCGCGCATTGCCCGCTGTCTGATTGCCGAGGACGCCGCCGCGGCCCAACGCCTGGCTCAGCAGTATCCGGATTTCTACTTCCTCCTCACCGACGGGGTCTGCTATCACGGCTACGCAGTCGCCGGCGGCAAGAAGACGGCCGGTGGTCCGCTGGCGCTCAAACGCGAATTGCGCGACGTGACCGGGACCCTCAAGGTCCGCGAGCGCGACCTCGAAGCGGTCCAGCAGGCGGTGGCCGCCCTGGATGACGAGATCGCGCGGCTCGGCGAGCGGCTGGAGGCATTGCGGGCCGAACAGCAGGGCCATGAGAAGGAAGTCGTCGCCATCGAAGCGGAGACGCGGAAGCTCGACGAGGAGGCTGTGCGGTCAGCGCAACGCAGCCGGATCGCCGCCGAAGAGCTGACGCGGCTCGGGCATGAGCGGGAGCGCTCTTTGGCCCGGCGCGAGGAGTTCCGGACGGCGATTGAGGAGAAGGAAACGGCCCGGGTCGCCGAGGAGAGCGCCCTTGAAGAGGCGCGGCGGCGGCTCGAAGAGTTGCAGACCCTGGTCTCGCGGCTTTCGGAGGAGCACTCGGCGTTGCGTGTCGCGCTCGCCGAGCGAGAAGAGCGGCGGCGGGCGGAGCACTCCGCTCGCCAGCGGCTCGAGTCCCAGGCGGCGGAGATCGGGCGGCGTCGGGAGGAGGTCGGCCGGGAGCTCGAGCGGCTCGGCGTCGAACGGGCGCGGCTGCTCGAAGACAACATCAAGCTGGACCAGAAGTCGGGCGAGATCACCGAGGCGACGGGGGCTACCGAGCGGTCCGCCAGCGAGCTGGAAGTCGAGGAGACCGCCCTGCGGGAGCGCCTGTCGGCCATGGACGAGACGCTGAAGCGGTTACGCGTCGAGGTCCAGGAGGCCCAGGAGCGGCGATCGCAGATCGAGATCGCCCTGGCCGAGCGCCGGTCTGACCGCAAGCACCTGGAGGAGACTTGCCATCAAGGAACTCCAGATGACGCTGCCGGAGCTGGCCGACGCCGAGCCCGACGAGCTCGATGAAGAGGCGCTCGGCGCGGCCGAGCAGGAATACGAGCTGCTTCGGAATCGCATCGAGAATCTGGGACCGGTGAACCCGGCGGCGCTCGAGGAATACGAGGAGGCCAAGCAGCGCTACGACTTCCTCAACGCCCAGCGGCAGGACCTGCTCGATTCGATTCGCGACACCGAGAAGGCGATCAAGGAGATCGATACCGAGACCAAGCGGCGCTTCACGCACGCCTTCGAGGCGATCAACGAGAACTTCAAGCACACGTTCCAGACGCTGTTCGGCGGCGGCACCGGCGAGATGCGGCTGTCGGACCCGGCGAATCCCGGCGAGAGTGGCATCGACGTGGTCGCATCGCCTCCCGGCAAGCGCCTGCAGAACGTCCTGCTGCTGTCGGGCGGCGAGAAGGCGCTGACGGCGCTATCCCTGCTGATGGCCATCTTCCAGTTTCAGCCGAGCCCGTTCTGTATCCTCGACGAGGTGGACGCCCCGCTCGACGAGGCGAACATCCGCCGGATGATCCGGCTGATCAAGGGGATGTCGGACCAGACGCAGTTCATTGTCATCACGCACGCCAAGACGACGATGGAAGCGGCGCAGTCGCTCTATGGTGTGACGATGCAGGAGCCAGGAGTTTCCAAGCTTGTCTCGGTGCGGTTTCAGCCGCTCGCCGAGACAACGGCGGCGGCCGAGCAGGCAATGGCCGTCCGTCCGTTTTAAACAAGTTGCCTGCGCGAACCGGGGAACCCGCCAGTCCCGGTTCGATCCCGCCCACGGGGGGTGAGGGCCAATACCCGACCCGGCGCTCACCCCCTCCCGCCTATTGACGATTTCGATCCACTGCCGGATCCGGCACTGCCCGATGGGCGGCACTCGCGGTCTTCCGGCAAAGCGAGTATACCAATAAGGATCTCACGAATGGCCGCGTATGAGGACGCCAGATGGGATTTGCTCCGGGAAAGCTGGAGCCGGCGGGCACTCCGCTTATTGACTTTCGCGATGGTGGGGTGGGTTCCACCGATCGCGGACTGCGTGGAGGAGGGTAACCGGCGTGCCCGCCTGCATGCCGGAAAGATCGGTGATCTTCCTCTCTAGTCCCAGTCTGCACCCGGCTGACTTATCGATGGCCGATGTGGCGTGCGCACGCTCGAAAACCGGGTGAAGACCGCTCCGTTGAAAGTCGCGCCGTTCCGTCGCTGTGTGGGCCGCAAACGCCACTCCCTTCGGTCATCACCCCAGTAGGGCTGATCCGCTCAATGCGAGCCGTGACCAGAGGGAGCGGCGTCTTCGCGCGGCGTTCGAGCGTGCGCACGCACCGTCACGCGAAGCTAGTTTACGGCCTTGATCACGCCGCAGGCGGCGCGGGAACCGCCGGCACAACCGGCAGTCGCGCCATCCGGGCAATAGGTGTCGATGTTGTCGTGGATGATGAACGCGCTACCATTATCGTCGAAGAGGCTGAGCGGTCCCGGTGACAGCGTCACGCGGGTAGTCACGGTCTCGAGCACGGCGTGGCCGTCTTTGCTCTCGATGTTGATCAGGTCGCCCATGTGGAACGGGTGGTTGCCGTCCGGACTGGAGTTCGAGTTCGGGCCAGGGTCAAAATGGCCCTTGGCATCTCCGCACGGGGAGCAGACGCCAACTTCGTGGATGTGGACCGCGTGCTTGCCATCTTTGAGGCCATTGACCTCGAGACGAACGCGGACCTGCTTGACCCCCTCCGGGCTCGGCACTTCGGTCAGGGTGGCTTTGCCGGTGATCGATTCACCCGCGCGACAGGCGCCGATCGTGGCCTCGGCCGTCTTCGGCTGCTGTGCGACCAGCAGCACGGCGCCGCACACAGTAAGGATCGCCATAGATGCGATTCGCTTCATTCGGGATTCCCTCCAAGTTCTTCAAACGGAATGTGGATTTGCTGAGTATGCCCAGATTTCCTTCAGTGTACGCCCGCCAGACAATCGGGGGCAACAACCGGACCGGCGCCGCGATCTCCAGGGTGGGCCTTTCCCGGGGGCGGTGTCGTGAACCTCACCGCGACAGGAAGCTAAAGCCGGGCGGAGAAACGGCCGATCCTGATTCGAGAGACCTGGCGACGGAGACTGACCGACCGTGCGCATCAAAAACGTAACCCGGAACACCATACTGTCCGAGAAGACGACCGTCGCGAACACCAGCGAGTCGCGCCGGCGGGGCCTGCTCAAGCACTCCTCGCTGCCCAAGGGCGAAGGCCTGTGGATCGCGCCCTGTGAGGCGGTGCACACCTTCTGGATGAAGTTCGCGATCGACATCCTGTATCTCAACAAGAAGAAGAAGGTGCTCAAGATCTGCCGCAACCTGGTGCCGTGGCGGATGTCGGCCTGTCTGCTGGCGTACTCGGTGCTCGAACTGCCGGCGGGCATGGCCGCCGAAACGCAAACTCAGAAGGGCGACGTGCTGATCTTTGAGCGCTCCTGATGGCGGCTCTTCCCAGGAACTGAAACCAGCCTCTTTCCGTACTTCCTAATAGCCTGCGCGTCATGAATGACGTTGACAGCCGGTTAGTGTCCGTGGCGCGCGGAGCGAATGACCAGTAAGGGATATCCGGGAGGTCGCGATGTTCTGCACCAGTTGTGGCAATCAATTGAGCGAGGCGGATCGGTTCTGCCCGGAATGCGGGACGCAGACCCCGAAAGGAGCGGCGGAGCAGCCCCGGCCCGCTCCCGGCCCGCGGCGCCCTCTGGTCCGGGTGATGCGGGGGAAGATGATCGGCGGGGTTTGCGCCGGTTTCGCGCAATACCTGGACATGGACATCACGCTCGTGCGCGTCCTTTGGCTGTGTGTCGCGCTCCTGCTCGGGGCGGGGTTCATCGCCTATCTGGTCTGCTGGATCGTCATGCCGCGGGACGACGCCCCGACCGTTTCCAACCCACCGCCTCCCCCAGCGCCCGCTTCCGGCGCCGGATCCGCCGCGCCTCCAAATGCTGGCAGCCAGTAACCGCCTGAAGCCGTTGCGGTGCCCGGGACATGACCGGCGCGTCCGTACCGCAGGACTTTTCTCGCAGGTATCGTGCTTTGTATCTGATACCCACGAGCTAAATTCTGAGACTTTACTTTAATCTGAAAGGGAAGGGGGCGCCTGCGTTACGGCTGCGACGCGACGTCGTTACCAGGGCAACTGGCAAACTCGCGGGCGACAGGGCGGTTCGATACCCTGGAAAGAAGTGACTCCGGAACAACAGCTCGACGCTTCCGACCGGGAGCTCATTCAGATCGTCGATAGCGCCATGGCGGAGGCGGCCCGGCGCGCGGGTTCACGGCTCGCGTGCTACGCCGGCTGCGGGGAGTGCTGCGTCGGGCCGTTCCCGATCAATCTGCTCGATGCCCGGCGGCTCCAACGTGGCATTGCCGAGATCCGGATGACCGACCCGGACCGCGCCGAGCGGGTGGTCCAGCGGGCGCGGCATACGGCGCTCCAGTTCGCGCCGGAGTTTCCGGGCGACGCGGTGGCCGGGCGGCTCGCCGACGACGACGATGCCGAGGCAGCCTTCGTCGAACGTTTCGCCGACGTGCCGTGTCCGGCGCTCAACCCGGAGACCAAGGTCTGCGAGGTCTACGAACACCGGCCCGTCGCCTGCAGGTCGTTCGGTCCTCCGGTGAAGTTCGGTGACGACCCGCTGCCGCCGTGCGGGCTGTGCTTCGTGGGATCGACGGAGGCGGAGATCGAGGAAGCTCGCGTCAATGTCGATCCCGGCTGCCGCGAGACGCTCCTGCTGGTCGAACACGGCCTCGATCAGACGCTGATCGCCTACGCGCTGGCCTACGCCGGCGACGAATGAAGCGCCACGGGGGATCCCCGCCACAACCGGACGATCAACGAAACACAAGTCACTGGCGGCATGAATGTTTACGTTCGTGTTTTTCCGACGAAGGAAGCGGCTCCGCTGGAGAGCCGGCGGAACCGCGTGGTTCGACACGGATTACCGGTGGTATAAATGATCGTCAGGACGGCTCACTCCTCTAAATGGACATCAACCAATTCAGTCTGGTGATTGGCGTTGGCGCATTCGTAGCGGGCTTTCTGGGCGCCTTGACCGGACTGGGGGGCGGGGCCGTCATCGTGCCGCTGCTGACCGTGGCTCTGGGGGTGGATATCCGCTACGCCGTCGGCGCTTCCCTGGTCTCGGTCATCGCCACATCCTCTGGAGCCGCTTCGGCGTACGTGAAGGAAGGGTATTCGAACATCCGCGTCGGGATGTTTCTCGAGATCGCCACGACCATCGGCGCGTTGTTTGGGGCGTTTTTGGCCGCCATCGTTTCCACGCAGATCATCGGCGCGATCTTCGGAGTAGTTCTGCTCCATGCCGCATACAACACTCTGCGGCAGCGGGCGGAACATCCGTGCGACGAAAACAGCCCCCGGGACCCGATTGCCAGCTGGCTACGAATGCACGGCTCCTACCCGACATCGAAGGGTCCGCGCCAGTACTGCGTGCGCGCGGTGCCGCTGGGATTCAGTCTGATGTTCGGCGCCGGGACGCTCTCCGGACTGCTCGGCATCGGCTCTGGAGCGCTCAAGGTCATCGCCATGGACCAGGCCATGCGTCTCCCCTTCAAGGTGTCGAGCACGACCAGCAATTTCATGATCGGAGTCACGGCGGCGGCCAGCGCCGGAGTCTATCTGAGTCGTGGATACATCGATCCGGGTCTGGCGATGCCGGTGGTTCTCGGCGTGCTCGCCGGCTCGTTTCTTGGCGCGAGATACCTTACCGGGGCCAAGACCGGCTTGCTCCGCAATGTCTTCGCTGGCGTGGTGGCTATTCTTGCTATCGAGATGCTCTATAACAGTCTGACAGGGAGGCTATAAAGTAACATGCCAGCCGCACGGGCATCCTGGAGCGACGACAAGATCGAGACGATAATGGGGAACTTACTGCGGGCCGGCGTTATTATTGCCGCCTCCGTGGTGCTGTTCGGCGGTGTGCTCTTGTTGCTGCGGCATGGAACGGCCCAGCCTGCCTACCACGTTTTTCTGGGCGAGCCTGCCGATTTGCGCAGTGTCCGCGGAGTCATTGCGGACGCTTTCGCCTTTCAAGCCCGCGGCATCATCCAACTGGGGCTGCTGTTGCTGATCGCGACTCCGATTGCGCGAGTTACCTTTTCCGTGTACGCGTTTGCGCGACAGCGGGACCGCCTCTACGTCGTGGTGACGCTCATCGTGCTCAGTGCCCTGCTTTACGGTCTCATGGGAGGCTGACCGGCGGGAAGCCGGGCGCCTTCCGCCAGGTTCAGCGACTCCGCCGGCAAGGTGTATCAAGATGCATCGACAATAGTCTGTTTTGACCATTCGGATTGGCATCGCTCTGTCTTGGATGTAGAATGTCTACATCCAGTGTAAGGGACATGAGAAAACGACTGTTCTTCTGGCAGCGCCGGCGCGACGAGCTGAACGAAGAGATCGAGAGCCATTTGAAGATGGCGATCCGCGAACGGATCGAGCGCGGAGAACTGGCCGATCAGGCCGAGATCGACGCCAGGCGGGAGTTTGGCAACGTGGCCCTGATCAAGGACGTAACCGGTGACGTGTGGGGGTGGCGCTGGCTCGAACGCCTCCTCGAGGATATCCGGTTCGGCTTCCGCGTGCTCGCGAAGAATCCGGGCTTCACGGCCGTCGCCGTGCTCACCCTCGCCATCGGGATCGGCGCCGCCAGCACGATCTTCAGTGTCGTGGACGCGGTCGTTCTGCACCCATATGACTATCCCCGGCCGGACCGGCTGGCCGTTGTCTGGGAAACCAACCCGCCGCGCGAGATCAGCCAGTTTTCCTGCTCCTCGCTGAACCTGCTCTCGTGGCGGGAGGCGCAGACCAGCTTCGCCGAACTCGGCGGCATCGAGTTTGGCAGCGAGAACCGCACCGATGGCGAGGTCCCGGAGAACGTTCACATCGGCCGGGCGAGCGCCTCCCTCCTGCGCACGCTCGGGCAGAAGCCCGTTCTGGGACGCTACTTTTCGGACTCGGAAGACGTACCGGCCAACCGCTACGTCGCGGTCCTCGGGTACGAGTACTGGCAGCACAGCTTCCATGGTGGCGTCGGGGTTCTCGGCCGGGTCCTCACCATGAACGGCGAGCGGTACACCATCGTCGGCGTCGCGCCGCCCATGCGCCGGCCTCTGCGCGTCGACCTCTGGCGTCCCCTGGCGCCGGAGCCGGCCAGCCTCGACCGTGGCAACCACATGCTCTTCGTTGTCGGCCGCCTCAAGGACGGGGTGGAGATCGAGGCGGCCCAAGCGGACCTCAAAACCATCGCCGCGCAACTGGAGGCACAGTATCCGAAGACCAACGAAGGATGGAGCGTGCGGGTGGAGCCGCTCTACGATGCCGTGGTCGAGCCGGAGACGCAGCGGGGGCTGACGGTGCTGCTTGCGGCGGTGGGCCTACTGCTGCTGATCGGGTGCGCGAACATCGCCAATCTGTTGGTCGCCCGTTCCACGGGGCGATCGCGGGAGATGGCGGTCCGTCAGGTTCTCGGGGCGGGGCGGGCCCGCCTGATCCGGCAGTTGCTGACCGAGAGCGTAATCCTCGCGGTGGTGGGTGGAACGGCCGGGGTCCTGCTTGCGATCTGGGGCGTGGATTGGGTTCGTTTCTTGCATCCGGGGGAGATGCCGGGCCTCGAGCAGGCGCACCTGAACGGGCGAGTGCTGGCGTTCGCGGTATCGGTGACGCTCGCCACCGCGGTCCTGTTCGGTCTCGGACCGGCGCTCGCCACCAGCGGCAGCGCCCTGGAGCAGAGCCTACGTGAGAGCGGGCGCGGGAACACGGCTCCGGTCGGACACCGTCGGCTGCGGCAACTTCTGGTGGTCGGCGAGATCGCCCTGGCCATGGTGCTGTTGACGGGCGCCGGACTTCTGCTCACGAGCTTCGAGCGTCTGCAGAACGTCCCGCTCGGCTTCACGCCCGCGCACGTGCTGACCGTCAAGATGAACCGTCCGGAGTTCGACGGCCGGCAGGCGTTCTTCGACCGGGTCCAGCAAGCGGTCGAGGGTGTGCCCGGGGTCCGGGCCGTGGGCTTCACCAGCAATCTTCCATTCGACGGGTTCACGAGCGCGGCGAACGTACGGCCGGAAGGCGAGGGCGACCAGCCGAACAATCCCGGGATCCAAATGCAATGGCGCATCGTGGGGGGCGACTACTTCGGTGCCCTCGGCATCCCGCTGCTTCGCGGGCGCGCCTTCGACGAACGGGACGGCGAAGAGACGGCCCGCCCGGTCACCGTCATCAACGAGGAACTCGCCAACCGGCTATGGCCCGGCGAGGACCCGGTCGGCCGCGTTCTGTTATTGGGCGACGGGCGGAACCCCCGCGAAGTTGTCGGAGTCACCGGCGGCGTCCGGGACTTGGCGTTGACCGGCGACGTGCCCTTCAAGATGTACCTTCCCAACCGGCAGTCCTCCTTTGCCACGATGACGATGGCAGTTCGCACGACGGGTGAACCGGAGGGGATGGCGGCGGCCATCCGGTCGGCCGTGGGCCGGGTCGCGCCGGCGCAGCCGCTTTACGATGTGCGGCCGATGCGGGCGCTGATCGACGATGCCTCGGCCGGGCCACGGTTGAACGCCGGCCTGCTCGGATTCTTCGCCTTCGTGGCCTTGCTGCTGGCGGCGATCGGCATCTTCGGGGTGATGAGCTACGTGGTCGAGCAGCGGACCAACGAGATCGGGATCCGGCTGGCGCTCGGGGCGAGGCCGGCCAACGTGTTGCGGATGGTGGTGGGGCAGGGAGTCCGGTGGGCCGCGGCCGGAATCACCATCGGTCTGGTGGGGGCGCTGGCGGGGGGCCGGGTACTGGCCAGCTTGCTGTTCGAGGTGTCGCCGACGGATCCGGCGACCTTCACGGTCGTAGTGCTGGTGCTCGCCGCAGTCACCATCCTCGCTTGCCTCGTGCCGGCGCGGCGGGCGATGCGGGTGGATGCGATGACGGCGCTGCGTCACGAATGAGGGAGTCATGAAGAGCCGCTACCAGAACCGGATCGAGGTGCTGCAAGGGACGCTCGATCTGCTGATCCTGCAGACGCTCGCCTGGGAGCCGCGGCACGGCTACGGTGTCATTCAGGCCATCCGTACCAGGTCGGGGGAAATCCTCCAGGTCGATACCGGATCGGTGTACCCGGCGCTCCACCGTTTGGAGAAGAAGAGATGGATTGCCGCGAAGTGGGAGCTGTCCGACAATAAGCAGCGGGTCCGGGTCTATCGCCTCACGTCGGCGGGCAAGCAGCAGCTCGCCGTGGAGCGGACGCGTTGGGAACAACTGCAGGAGGCCATCGCGGGCGTGCTGGCGCCAGCCGGGCGAAGAAGTGAAGCCTGACCGGTCCGCGTGTCGAGAATCAGCCGGAAGGGCTGCCGACAGTGCTGGCTCACCAGCGGCACGGCGGGCATGAGTGTTGAATACCTCGACATAGGGAAAAGGTTGCTCTTTTCGGGCATTCCCGGCACCGATAGTATGGGTTTCGCGACACGGTTTCGGGCGGTTTCGGGACCGGCGCAGGGGTGGGTTATTGTGCCCAAAGGTGTCCTGAATCCGGACTTTTGACTCCAATTTGCAGGGTGTAGCTGGGGGAATCGACCCAATTCGGAGAGTCATAGCCCCCCTTCGGCCGGGTCCGGACCACGCAACCAACTGATATAAAACGATAACAGGTTCTGGAAGTCCGGTTGCAACGATGTGGGTGAACGGTTTACGCGATGTCGGCTGTTTGGGGGCCCAGGCACAGCCGAGTGACCTCCTCCGGCCGCATGCCAATCGATTGGATATGCGGATTTCCCCAGTTGTGGACGGAATCCCAGGCAACAAAGTGGACCGGAGCTAGGTGATAGCAGATACCAAAAGCCGTCATCAGATCCCATCACCCTGGCAGCCCAGCTTGCTACGGCGGTTGGGTATGCCAACGGGCACACCGCGGGTCGGCGTCACTACGGGGTGTGTTGACAAATACCACTATCAGACATTAAGATCTGTTTATAATCTCTTGGTCTGACGCCAGACAGGGTGGACCGCCGGTGCGCCCGCCCTCTTGAGGAAGGTAGGAAGGTAATCGAATGCCAAGCTTCGTCAATACTGAAAAATGCGACGGGTGCAAAGCGCTGGACAAGACCGCGTGCCAGTACATTTGCCCCAACGACCTCATGGTCCTGGACAAGGAGAAGATGAAGGCCTACAACCGGGACGTGTCGCATGTGCTGGGAGTGCTACAACTGCGTGAAGATCTGCCCGACCCAGGCGATCGAGGTCCGCGGTTACGCCGACTTCGTGCCGATGGGCGCGTCGGTGACGCCGATGCGCTCGACCGACTCCATCATGTGGACCGTCAAGTTCCGCAACGGCAACATCAAGCGGTTCAAGTTCCCGATCCGCACCACGCCGGAAGGCGCCGCGGTTCCCGACGGTGGCTTTGAGAGCAGGCGCTGATCTCAACAGCCCGGCGCTGTTCACCGAGCCCGCCTCGCTCGGCATGGGCGAAGTTTACACGCTGAAGAAGTAGAAAGGAGGATTCTCATGGCGAAATTCGAAACCGTCAATGTCGAAACTGATCTACTGATCCTCGGTGGCGGCATGGCCGCCTGCGGCGCCGCGGTCGAGGCCGCTTACTGGGCGAAGCAGAACAGTCTCAAGGTCACGCTGGTGGACAAGGCCGCCATGGACCGCTCCGGCGCCGTGGCCATGGGGCTGTCGGCCATCAACCAGTACGTCGGCCTCAAGGACGGCAAGAACACCATCAAGGACTACGTGGACTACGTCCGCAACGACCTGATGGGCGATCACCCGCGAGGACCTCGTGGCGAACATCGCCCGCCACGTCGACTCGACCGTCCACCTGTTCGAGAAGTGGGGCCTGCCGATCTGGAAGGACGAGGAAGGCGCCTACGTCCATGAAGGCCGCTGGCAGCTCATGATCAACGGCGAGTCCTACAAGGTCATCGTGGCCGAGGCCGCCAAGAAGCGCTGCTCGGAGCGGCATGGGCGAAATCTACGAGCGCGTGTTCATCGTCGGCCCGCTGATGGACGGCGATCGGTGCGCCGGCGCGGTCGGCTTCTCCGTCCGCGAGAACAAGTTCTACGTCTTCAAGGCGAAGGCCACGCTGGTCGCCATGGGCGGCGCGGTGCACGTCTTCAAGCCGCGGTCCTCGGGTGAGGGCATGGGTCGCGCCTGGTATCCGCCATGGAACTCCGGCTCCTCGGCCTACTTCACGATCCAGGCCGGTGCCGAGATGACCTGCCAGGAAGTCCGCTTCATTCCGGTCCGCTTCAAGGACGCCTACGGTCCGGTCGGTGCGTGGTTCCTGCTCTTCAAGTGCCGGGCGACCAACTCCGTCGGCGGCGACTACATGGTCGAACGCCGTCCCGAGCTCGAGAAGTGGGGCCCGTACGGCCGGGTCAAGCCGGTCCCGGCCAACCTCCGCAACTGGCTCGGCATGCTCGACGTCATGGACGGCAAGGGCCCGATCTACATGCGGACCGAAGAGGCGATTGGGAAGATCGCCGAGGCCTTCAAGGATGACCGAAGGCCTACAAGAAGAAGATGAAGGAGCTCGAGAGCGAAGCCTGGGAAGACTTCCTCGACATGACGATCTCCCAGGCGATCCTGTGGGCGGCCACCAACGTCCAGCCCGAGGAGAAGACCTCCGAGATCGCCGCCGCCGAGCCGTACTTCATCGGCTCGCACTCCGGCGCGTCCGGCGCCTGGGTCTCGCGGTCCCGAGGACCTGCGACTCGAGCGACCAAGGACGATACTTCTGGGGCTACGCCAACATGTCGACCGTCAAGGGGCTGTTCTGCGCGGGTGACGCCTCCGGCGCCTCCTCGCACAAGTTCTCCTCCGGCTCCCACGCCGAGGGCCGCATCGCCGCCAAGGCCGCCGTCAAGTTCGTCGTGGACAACAACACCGATGCCGGCCGTGGACGCCGCCGAAGTGGCCGCTGTCAAGGCTCGGATCCTGAAGCCCGTCGAGCATGTTCGAGAAGCAGAGCGGCGAGACCACGGACACCGAGATCAACCCCAACTACATCAGGCCGCGCATGTTCATGTTCCGTCTGCAGAAGATCATGGACGAATACGCCGGCGGCGTCACGTGCCCAGTTCACCACCAATGCAAGCCCTGCTCGACGGGGCCTCGAGCTATTGCAGTTCCTGCGCGAGGACGCCGAGAATCTGGCGGCGGAGGACCTGCACGAGCTGATGCGGTGCTGGGAGAACGTCCACCGCATGTGGCAGGCGGAGGCCCATGTCCGCACCATGCTGTTCCGCGAAGAGACTCGTTGGCCGGGCTACTACTTCCGCTCCGACAAGCCGACAGATGAACCAGGAAGACTGGCATCTGCTTCGCCAACTGCAAATACGATCCCAAGGCCAATAGCTGGGAGATGATCAAGCGGCCCATCCTGCACGTCTTCCCGCAGGCCAAGGATCACGAGCTGCTCGGCGGCTGATCAAGTCAGCTGGCCGGTTATCGGGGAGGCCGCCGGCCTCCTCGCCTCCGATGACTCAGAGAGGAGCTGTGAGCATGGACTCCACCACTCAACACTGTCCGCACTGCGGCGGGTCGCTTGGTTCGCTGGTCGAACCCTGACGGAGACCAGTTGGGATAGCGAGTACCAGCTCGTCTGCTTCAACGATGAGTGTTCCTACTATCGTCCGCGGCTGGGCGTGGATGAACGAGCGCTTCAGCGTGAACGCCTCCTACCGTTTTCGGCTGGACCCGAAGACGGGCGAGACGGGGCCGCTGCCGGTCTGGTCGCAGGCGGCGCTGCGGATCGAACATCATCGATGACGACGGAAAGGGGCTTGACCGATGCCGACTGATTCTCCCACTCAAGAAAAGATCATCCGGGAATACCCCCGGCTGGGTTCTGATGACACTTTCACGTTCCGTTGCGGCAAGGATCCTGCGACTGCTTCACCTGCTGCTGCTCGGACGTTTCCATCATTCTGACGCCGTACGACATCATCCGCATGAAGCGCTCGCTCGGGATGGATTCGAGCGAGTTTCTCGGGCAGTACACCGTCGTCGCCGTTCACCAAGGGGCAGAAGATCCCCGTCGTGTTTCTGAAGATGGACCCGGAGACGAAGACGTGCCTCTTCGTCGGCGACAACGGCTGCTCTATTTATACGAACCGTCCCTGGGCCTGCCGCATGTACCCGCTTGGCATGGCCGATCCGAAGAACCCCACGCCGGAAGACCACCGCTTCCACTTCCTCATGAAGGAAGACCTCTGCCACGGGCACGGCGCCGGCGAAGTCCGCACCGTGAGGGACTGGATCGACTCGGAAGGCATCGAGGAGTACGACATGATGGGCCAGAGCTTCAAGGAGCTGATGGTCCACGACTTCTGGGACCGGAAGAGGACCTCACACCGGGGCAGCTCGACATGTACTTCATGGCCTGCTACGACCTGGACCGGTTCCGCCGCTTCGTCTTCGAGACGAAGTTCCTCGAGATGTTCGACGTCGAAGAGGAGCGCGTCGAGGCTCTCCGCACCGACGATATCGAACTGCTCGAGTTCGCGATGCAGTGGCTTCGTTTCTGCACTGTTCGGCGAGAAGCGGCTCAGGTCAAGCCGAAGGTCATGGACGCCTGGCAGAGACACGCCGCCGAGCAGGGGCTCACAACGGCCGAGCAATGAACGAAAGGCTGGCAAATCCGAATGGCTGAGCTCTGGTCATCGGCGGCGGCATCGCCGGCATGACCGCGGCAATCGAGGCGGCGGAGGCCGGCCGTCGATGTCGTCCTGGTCGAGAAGGAGCCCTGCGCTCGGGGGCCGTGTCGCCCGCATGAACCAGTATTTCCCGAAGCTCTGCCCGCCCGACCTGCGGGCTGGAGATCAACTTCCGCCGCATCAAGAACAATTCGCGGATCACGGTGCTCACCCAGGCCGAGGTGGAGAAGATGTCCGGACAGCCGGGCAACTACGAGGTGAGCGTCAAGGTCGCCCCGCGCTACGTGACCGAGCGCTGCACGCTGTGCGGCGAGTGCGCCAAGGTCTGCCCGGCCGACCGCGCCGACGATTTCAACTACGGTCTCTCGCGAGACCAAGGCCGCCTACCTGCCGCACGCATGGCGTTCCCCCACGCCTACGTGATCGACCGGACGGCCTGCGGCCAGGGCTGCACGGCCTGCCAGGACGCCTGCCAGTATGGCGCCGATCGACCTCGCCCAGCAGCCCGAGACCAAGACCTTCCAGGTCGGCTGCGGTGGTGGCCGCCACCGGCTGGTCGCCGTATGACGCCTCGAGAGCTCGACCACCTGGGCTACGGCCAGTATCCGGATGTCATCACCAACGTGATCATGGAGCGGCTGGCGTCGCCCAGCGGCCCGACTGGCGGCAAGATCCTGCCGCCCGTCGGACGGAGCGGAGCCGAAGTCGGTGGCCTTCGTCCAGTGCGCCGGCTCGCGCGACGAGAACCACCTGCCGTACTGCTCGGCCGTCTGCTGCTCGGCCTCGCTCAAGCAGGCCACCTACGTGCGCGAGCGCTATCCCGATGCCAAGATCACGATCTTCTACATCGATATCCGCACACCGGGCCGGCTGGAGGACTTCTACGCCAAGGTCGCCCAGCAGGGTATCGAGCTGATCAAGGGCAAGGCCGCCAAGGTGGAGCGCGACGAGGCGACCGGCAAACTGGTGGTGACGGCCGAGGACGTCATGAAGGGGACCCGCGCCCATGTGGGCGTGGACCTGCTGGTGCTCGCCACCGGAATCGTCCCCAACTCCACCGGCCTGCCGGGCGAATTCGTCCGGGATGAATTCCTGTTCCTGACCAGCCCGCCGGGCAAGACCGGCGTCTATCCGGCCGGCTGCGTCCGGCGCCCCGAGGAGGTCTCCGCGACCGTCCAGGACGGCACCGGGGCGGCGCTGAAAGCCTACCAGATGGCTCGGAGGAGCGCGAACCATGCCTGAGAAACTCGGTGTTTATATCTGCAGCGGCTGCGGCATCGGCGATGTTGTCAATGTCGAGAAGCTGAAGGGCGCGGCCGGCGCCGTGGCCTCCAAGGAGACGCACCCGCACCTGTGCGGCCCCGAAGGTCTGGCTCTCATCCGGCAGGACCTCGACGCCGAGAAGGTGAATGGCGTCGTCATCGCCGCCTGCTCCCAGCGGATGAAGATGGACGCCTTCAACTTCGGCCCGAAGGTCTACGTCGAACGCGTCAACATCCGCGAGCACGTCGCCTGGTGTCAGAAGGCTGACGACGAGGATGTCCCGGCGATGGCCGAAGACTACCTCAGCATGGGCATCGCCCGCGCCAAGAAGGCGACGGTCCCGGAGCCGATCGACGAGGAGATCTCGAAAAAGATCATGGTCATCGGCGGCGGTGTGACCGGCATGACGGCGGCGCTCGAGGCGGCCGACGCCGACTACGAAGTGCTGCTGGTCGAAAAGGAAGCCCAACTCGGCGGTTTCCTGGCCAACGTCAAGAAGCAATACCCGACCGCGCCTCCCTACACCACGCTCAACGGCGACGGTCTCAAGAAGAAGATCGAAGCGGTCAGCTACAACCCGAAGATCAAGGTCACGACCGGTGCGAAGATCGTCAAGACGACGGGGCAGCCCGGCCAGTTCGACGTGACGCTCGCGACTCCGGACGGCGAAGTCACCGACCGCGTCGGCTCGATCGTCATGGCGACGGGCTGGAAGCCCTATGACGCCTCGAAGCTCGGGCACCTGGGTTACGGGGCGAGCGAGGACGTGGTCACCAACGTTGAGTTCGAGAAGCTGGCCGCGGCCGGCGACATCCGGCGGCCCTCGGACGGCAAGCCGGTCACCGACGTGCTGTTCGTGCAGTGCGCCGGCTCGCGCGACGCGAACCACCTCTCCTACTGCTCGACGGTCTGTTGCATGGCGTCGCTCAAGCACGCCGTCTACATTCGCGAGCAAAATCCGAACGCCAAGGTCTACATCATCTATAAGGACATGCGCACGCCGGGCCAGTACGAGAAGTTCTACCGTACGGTCCAGGATAATCCGCTCAACTTCCTGACCAAGGGTGAGGTGGCCGGGGTGGCGAAGCGGCCCGACGGAAAACTGGCCGTCACGGTGAGCGACACGCTCATCGGCGAGACGCTGGCCATTAATGTCGACATGGTCGTGCTCGCGACCGGCATGGTGCCGAATTCAGCCGACGGTCCGGCGATCCGCCTGCTCGAGGATTTCAAAGCCAAGGTCGAGCGCAATGAGAGCCCGCAGCAGGTGGCCGAAGCCACCAAACGGGTCGAGGAGCTCAAGGGCCACGAAGGCACCGAGATCCTGAACCTCAACTACCGGCAGGGGCCGGACCTGCCGATCCTGCGCGACGGCTTTCCGGATTCGCACTTCGTCTGCTTCCCGTATGAGACCCGGCGCACTGGCATTTACGCCGCCGGTCCGCTACGGCAGCCGATGGACGCCGCCCGGAGCGAGGAAGATGCCGCCGGAGCGGTGATGAAGGCCATCCAGGCGGTCGAGTTGGCTACCGAGGGCGGCGCCGCGGTGCATCCGCGCGTGGGCGATATCTCGATCCCAGAGTTCTCCCTCCAGCGGTGTACCCAGTGCAAGCGGTGCACCGAGGAGTGCCCGTTCGGCGCGATCAACGAGGATGCCAAGGGGACGCCCCAGTACTTCCCGCTGCGCTGCCGGCGCTGCGGCATCTGCATGGGCGCCTGTCCGGAGCGCATCATCAACTTCCCGAACTACTCGGTGGACATGATCGCCTCGATGATCAAAGCGATCGAGGTGCCCGACGACACCGAAGACGACAAGTTCCGGATCCTCGTCTTCATGTGCGAGAACGACGCCTACCCGGCGCTCGATATCGCGGGGCTGAACCGGCTCTCCTACAGCCCGTTCGTGCGGGTGATTCCGGTCCGGTGCCTGGGCTCGGTGAACATGGTGTGGATCCGCGAGGCGATGAACGGCGGCATCGACGGCGTGCTCCTGGTCGGCTGCAAGTATGGCGACGACTACCAGTGCCACTTTGCTACCGGTAGCGAGCTCGCCAACCAGCGCCTGATCAACATGCGCGAGGCCGTCGAGCGGATGCAGATCGAGCCCGAGCGGCTGCAGATGATGCAGTTGGCGATCAATGAGGGCGACAAGCTCCCGGAGATCATCAACAAGTTCGTCGAGGAAGTCAGTGAAATGGGCATGAACCCGATGCGGGAGTTCGCTTAGGCAACGAAAGAGGTTTGTATGGCGGAACTAGCAGTCCAACCTGACGTCGATTTCATTCGGGAGATCGTCGCGTGCGGTGGCGGGGACCTGAAGAAGTGCTACCAGTGCGCCACTTGCTCCACGGTCTGCTCGCTCGCTCCCGACGACCATCCGTTTCCCCGGAAACAGATGATCGAGGCACAGTGGGGCCTGAAGGAGAAGGTGCTCAGCGACCCGGCCATCTGGCTGTGCCACAACTGCGGCGACTGCAGCGAGAAGTGCCCGCGCGGTGCCCGGCCCGGTGACGTCTTCGGCGCGCTGCGGCAGAAGGCCATCGAGTACTTCGCCTGGCCGTCGTTCATGGGGCGGCTGGTGAACAATCCGAAGGCGTTGGTGCTGCTGGCGCTGATCCCGGCGATGATCTTCGCGCTCCAATGGGCCGTCGGTCCGGAAGGGCCGTCGCACGGGGCGGGCGTCGAGTTCGCCAACCAGTACCCGCTGCCGCTGCTCGAGATGTTCTTCTTCTCGGTGGCCGGACTGGTGGTGCTCTCCTACGCGGTCGGCGTGGCGCGGTTCGTGGGCGCGCTCCGGCAGAACGGCGCCAACGGCCCGATTCTCAAGAACCTGGCGCCGGTGGTCACCGAGACACTGACGCACAAGAACTTCCACGAGTGCGGGCCGAACCGGCCCCGCTACCTGGGGCACATGCTGACGATGTGGGGCTTCCTCGCGCTTGCCGGCGTGGGCACCGCGGTCGGCCTGGGTGTCATGACCGGCATCCTCCATACGCCGCTCGCCCAGACCAACCCGTTGAAGATCTTCACGAACATTGCCTCGGTGGTGATCCTGGTCGGCGCGCTGATGCTGCTCGCCGAGCGCTTTCGCGATGCCGAGAAGCGCGCCCGGTCTACCTACTTCGACTGGTTCTTTCTCGTGATTTTATGTGCCATCGTGCTGACGGGCTTTCTGAGTCAGCTCACGCGGCTGGCGCAGACGCCGGTGATGTATCCGGTTTACTACACGCACCTGGTGCTGATTTTCATGCTGTTTTTCTATGCGCCCTACTCAAAGCTGGCCCACCTGGTCTATCGGACGGTGGCGATGGCGGCCATGAGGAAGTAGGGAGAGTCGCTCGGGCCGGTGGAGCCGGAACGGGCGAAAAAAAACATGCCGGTAGGCATGTACTGTATGATTTTAGACTTAAAGGTCTTAAGATAGAAGTATAGGAGAAAACCACATGGCCGTTGACGAAAAAGTAAACACCCCGCTCCTGGATGAACTGGAGAAGGGGCCTTGGCCAAGCTTCGTAACGGAGATCAAGAAGGCCCGCGAGACCAGTCCCATGTGCGACGGTCTTCTGGGCCAGCTTGAGCTGTCTTATGAGGAGAGAATCGGGCATTGGAAGCATGGCGGCATCGTAGGCGTCCTTGGCTACGGCGGCGGCGTGATTGGCCGCTACAGCGACGCCCCGGACCGGTTCCCGGAGGTAGCGCACTTCCACACGTTGCGCATCAATCAGCCGGCCGGCTGGTTCTACACGAGCGACGCTCTGCGGACGCTGTGCGGCATCTGGGAGCGCCATGGATCCGGTCTGACCAACATGCACGGGTCGACCGGAGACATCGTGTTCCTGGGCACCACGACGGACCAGCTTGAGCCCACATTCAAGGAGCTGACCGAGAACGGCTTCGACTTGGGCGGTTCGGGTAGCTGCGTGCGGACGCCGTCGGCCTGTGTCGGCAAGGCGCGTTGTGAATGGGCCTGCTATGACACGATGAAGTTCTGCTACGACGTTACGATGCAGTATCAGGACGAACTGCACCGGCCTCCGTTCCCGTACAAATTCAAATTCAAGTTTTCCGGGTGCCCGAACGACTGTGTGGCCTCCATCGCGCGCGCCGACCTGTCGGTGATCGGCACCTGGCAGGACGACATCCAGCAGGACGACGCGGCGATCAAACAGTACCTCGCCGACGGTGTCGACATCCAGAAGGACGTCGTCGAGAGGTGCCCGACGCGTTGCATGGAACTCGACGGCGAGAAGCTGACCATCAGCAACC
This sequence comes from Bryobacterales bacterium, assembly GCA_963809945.1. Lineage (GTDB taxonomy): Bacteria > Acidobacteriota > Terriglobia > Bryobacterales > Bryobacteraceae > CAWELS01. The sequence goes on from CAWELS010000054.1 coordinate 48,172, forward strand.
GCGAGTGCGTCCGCTGCATGCACTGCATCAACGTGCTGCCGAAGGCGCTGCGGCCCGGTAAGAACCGGGGCGCCACGCTGTTGATCGGCGCCAAGGCTCCGATCGTGGCCGGGGCGCTGCTGTCGAGCGTGCTGGTGCCGTTTGTGCCTGAAGAGGAACTGTCGGAAACGCTGACCGAGCTGACCGACCGCGTGTGGGAATTCTGGGACGAGTACGGCAAGAACCGCGAGCGCGTCGGGGAGCTGATTCAGCGTGTGGGCATGGCCAATTTCCTGGATGCGATCGGGCTCGATCCGGCGCCGGAGATGATCAGCGCGCCGCGTGACAACCCGTACATCTTCTTCCAGAAAGAGGACGTCGAGGCGTAGCGAATCGAGAAGGAATTGAGGAGTCAGAAAGATGGCTGAGAAACCAAAGAGAATCACGGATATCGGGCCCCCGCACTACGAGAAGTACCTGCCGCCGGTCGTCAAGAAGAACTATGGTAAATGGCTCTATCACGAGTCGATGGGGCCGGGCAAGTTGGTGCATGTGGCGGAAGGCGGCGACAAGCTCTACACTGTCCGTTGCGCCTCGCCCCGCCTGCTGAGCATCCAGAGCCTGCGCTTGTTTGCCGACCTGGCCGACAAGTATTGCGGCGGTCACCTTCGGTTTACGAGCCGGAATAACGTCGAGTTCCTGCTGGAGTCAGCCGCGAACATCGATCCGCTGGCGGCCGAGTTGGCCGCAGCCGGCTTTCCGATCGGCGGGACCAACAACGCGATCAGCAACATCGTCCACACGCAAGGCTGGGTGCACTGCCACTCTTCGGCGACCGACGCCAGCGGCATCGTCAAGTGCGTCATGGACGCCCTTTTCGACCGGTTCTCGAACGAGAACATGCCGGCCAAACTTCGGGTCGCGCTGGCCTGCTGCCTGAACATGTGCGGCGCTGTCCACTGCTCCGACATCGCGATCCTCGGCGTTCATCGCAAGGCGCCCGTCGTCAAACGCGACGACCTCCGCAAGATGTGCGAAGTTCCCACGCTGATCGCCTCCTGCCCGACCGGCGCGATCCGGCCGGCGACGGTGGACGGCAAGCAGAGCGTCGAAGTCGTCGAAGAACAGTGCATGTATTGCGGCAACTGCTACACGGTTTGCCCGGCCATGCCGCTGAACAACCCCGACACCGATGGTATTTCGATCTGGGTCGGCGGGAAGGTGTCCAATGCCCGGACCGCCCCCAAGTTTTCGAAGCTCGCCATTCCGTTCCTGCCCAATAACCCACCCCGGTGGCCCGAAGTCGTCGACGCGGTTGTCAACATCGTCAACGTCTATGCGGAGAACGCCCGCAAATTCGAGCGCATGGGTGAGTGGATCGACCGGATCGGATGGCCGAGGTTCTTCGAGTTCACCGGCATCGAGTTCACCCGCTATCACATCGACGACTTTAAGCATGCGGGGACGACCTTTGCCCGGTCCGCTCACATCCGCATGTAGGAGTGTACGCCATGGCAGTATCAACCGAACAACTGGCTGATGACATGCTGAAGATGGTCACCGAGTACGAGGGCAAGAAGAACCTCAAAGCCGGCGACCTAACCAAGGCCATGATCGCCAAGTACGGCGAGGAAGTCAGCAAGCAGGACTGCAAAGCCGCGATCCGCGAGCTGATGGACAACGGCCGGACCGTCTATAGCTACTTCGGCGGCAGCTACGTCACGCTGCCGAAGAAGGAAGGCGCGGCGCCCGAGTAGCCTCAGGATCGGGGGCGGTGGATGCCGTCCCCGCACTTTCACCGGACGGTGATCGAAGGAGAGGAGATAGCAGATGAGCTTCAAAGATACAAAGGAAACCAAGGGCGAGCAGCTCGAGGCTCTCAAGAAGACCCTCCGCGTTTGGCAGAAGATCGAGGACGGTAGCGTCGAGCACTCGACGGTCATTCTCGAGAAGACACAGAATCCGCTGATCCGCCTGGTGATGGAGATCATCCGGCAGGACTCGGTCATGCACAAGAAGGTGCAGCAGGCGATCCTCGACTCGCTCGAGAAAGAGGCGTTCTCGATGCAGCCCGAGGAGTTGGCCGAGATCTGGGACATGATCGAGAAGCACGACGAGGCGGAGGAGGAAGCCGTCCGGATGGCCGAGAAGGCCCGCCGCGAGTGCCCGCTGACGATCCAGCGGCAACTGCTCGAGTACCTGATCGACGATGAGCGCAAGCATGAGCGTCTCATGGGGCACCTCGAAGATTTCAAACGGAGCCTGTACCCGTACGGCTGAGTCGCCGCGGACAAGCGAGCAGAAGGCAGTGACTGGCGACCAGGAGACTAAGTAAGGAAAGGAGAGGGGTTATGGGTCTTTTCAAAGCGCAGAAGAAACCGGTCATCAAGGCCTCTACGGGCGGCAGCGAGATTAGCCCCGAGCGGCCGCGGTATGTCGAAAAGACGCCTCCCTGCATCGGGAACTGCCCGGCCGGCACGGATATTCGCGGCTGGCTGGTGGCGGTCGCCCAGTACGAGTCCTATGGGCGGACCCGGGAGCAGGCCTACGAGGTCGCCTGGGAGACGATTACGGAACGGAATCCGTTCCCGGCCGTGTGCGGGCGTGTCTGCCCGCACCCCTGCGAGGACAACTGCAACCGCCGCGAGAAGGACGGCGGGGTGAACGTCAACGCGCTCGAGCGCTTCATCGGCGATTTCGGCATCGAGAAGGGCCTCAAGCTCAAGAAGCTCACCGAGGAGAAGCAGACCGAGAAGATCGCCATCATCGGCGCCGGACCGGCGGGCCTCTCCTGCGCCTACCATCTGGCGCGCCGGGGCTATCCGGTCACGGTCTTGGAGGGCTTTGACAAGGCGGGCGGCATGCTCCGCTACGGCATCCCGAAGTACCGCCTGCCACGCAAGGTGTTGGATGCCGAGATCCAGAACATTCTCGACCTGGGCGTCGAGCTGAAGACCAATTTCATGGTCGGCAAGGACGCTTCGATGGAGGACCTCCGCCAGGAGTACGCGGCGATCTTCGTCGGCATCGGCGCTCACAAGGGCTACAGTCTGGGTGTCGAGGGCGAGGACGCCGATAACGTCTTCACCGGGACCGAGTTTCTCAACCGGGTCAACTCCGGCGAGAGTGTCGAGGTCGGTGACAACGTGATTGTCATCGGCGGTGGCGACACGGCTGTCGACGCGGCCCGGATGTCCAAGCGCCTCGGGGCCAACGTGACCATCCTCTATCGCCGGACCCGTAAGGAGATGCCGGCCATCGACCCGGAGATCTCCGGTGCCGAGGAGGAAGGCGTCAAGATCGAGTATCTGGCCGCACCGATCGGGATCCTGCGCAGCAACGGGAGCGCCACCGGCATCAAGGCAATCCGGATGGAACTCGGTGAGCCGGACGCTTCGGGACGCCGCCGCCCGGTGCCGATCGCCGGCAGCGAGTTCGAGGTTCCGGCCTCGAGCATCATCGCCGCCATCAGTCAGGAACCCAACTTCAACGGCTTCCTGGATATCGGCAACGCGAAGGACTGGATCAATGTCAACGAGTGGGGCGAGACCCAGGTCGAAGGCGTCTACGCCGGTGGCGACGACACTTCGCTCGGCCTGGCCTCGATCGCCATCGGGCAGGGCCGCTTTGCCGCCGAGGCCATCGACGCCCGGCTGCGGGGCAGGGAACTCTCAAAGCCCGACAAGCCGGAGACCATCGGTTCCGACAAAGTCAAGCTCGACTGGTATAAGCCCGCCGACCGTCACGAGCGCACGCACGTGGGCGTGGCCGAGCGCGGGATGGACACCGAGATCGAGGTCGGTCTCGCCGAGGAAGAGGTCGTGCCGGAGGCCCAACGGTGCATGTCCTGCGGTCTCTGCATGGATTGTGAGACCTGCTGGATGTATTGCACCAACAACGCATTTGTAAGGTTGCCGAAGGGCGAGCATTATCGCGTGAAACTCGAGGTGTGCAATGGCTGCAAGAAGTGTGCCGACGCCTGCCCCTGCGGTTTCATTGAAATGAAGTAAGAATGGTGGTCCGGTTTTTCCCCGGCCGGATAGCCGAGAGAGCTTGGAACTAGGAGACGCAAGAATATGCCTAATTTGGATGTGAACGGAAGAACCTATGATGTCGACGAGGACGGCTTCCTGAACGACCCGTCCATCTGGAACGAAGACGTTGCCAAGGACTTCTCGACCAGTGAAGGTGTTGACGATCTGACCGAGGAGCACTGGAAGGTCATCAACTACCTGCGTAACTACTATCTGCAGTTCGGCATCGCCCCGATGATCCGCAAGCTGTGCAAAGAGACCGGCTTTAAGCTCAACAAGATCTACGAGCTGTTCCCGTCGGGACCGGCCAAGGGCGCCTGCAAGCTGGCTGGGCTGCCGAAGCCGACCGGCTGCGTCTGAGGAGCTTGCCGTGACCGAATCGAGCCCGCCGCTTCTGGATCTGACGCCCGCCGCACGCGAGTCGGTGGTCCGGAAGTGGCTGGCTCAGGTTCTCGAGTCATACCCCGAGCAAACATCGCGGTTTTTGCTGAATACCCGGGACCCGTTCCGGAATCCCGTCGGCCGGGCATTGACTGAAGGCCTACCCGTGCTCGTTGACGAGGTTTGTGGCGGCTTTGATGTGGATCGTCTCAAGCCGGTTCTCGATGAGATCGTGCATATCCGGGCCGTCCAGGACTTCAGCGCCGGGCAGGCGGTCGGCTTCGTCTTCCTGTTGAAGCCCATCCTCTTCGCCGAGCTTGCTCCGGAGCCACGGATAATGTCCGATCTCGAGGCCCGCCTCGAGTGGTTGTCCCTCGTCACATTCGATCTCTACATGCAGTGCCGTGAGAAGACCTGGGAGATACGGGTCAACGAGGCGAAGCGCCGGGTGTACGTGCTCGAAAAGGTGGCGTCCCGCGGAAGGTAGCGCCGGCCTGTTGGGACTGGCTACAGGGCGGACCGATTGGCTCGTGGCGGATCGATCGATCCGCTTGGGGTCTGGTGCGCGATCAGTGGGGTGGGTGTGCGGGCCGATACGGCTCGCTGTCGGCCAAGCGGCCTCCCCCCCAGATAGCAGTCCGGAGCGGACGGCAAAGTGAGGTGACTGGTTATGAATGTGCTTTCTGCCCTCGTCGCGGTTGTGGTCCTGGTCGCGCTGGGATATGTCGGCGGGCAGGTGGATGGCCTGAGGATGGTGTTTGGGGCCGTCCTTCCCTACGTCGCGATCGTGACATTTCTCGCCGGCATCACGCTGCGGGTGCTCCGCTGGTCCGCGGTGCCGGTGCCCTTCAAGATCCCGACCACCTCCGGACAGCAACGATCACTCCCCTGGATCCGGCAGGCCAGGCTCGACAGCCCGTTCACAAAGCTCGAGGTCGTCGGCCGCATGCTGCTCGAGGTTCTTTTCTTCCGTTCCCTTTTCAGAAATTCGAAGGTGGAACTCCGAGACGGTCCGCGGCTGGTTTACGGGGAAGAGAAGTGGCTGTGGCTCTCCGCCATGGTGTTCCACTGGACGTTTCTGATCGTCTTCCTGCGCCACTTGCGTTTCTTCATGGAGCCGACACCGGGTTGGGTCGAGGGGCTGGAGTCGCTGGACGGCTTCTTCCAGATCGCAGCGCCCGCGGTGCTGTGGACTGGAGTACTGCTGTTCCTGGCGCTCTCCTACCTGCTGCTGCGGCGGCTGTTCGATCCCCAGGTTCGGTTCATCTCGCTCGCCACCGACTACTTTGCGCTGCTGCTGCTCGCCTCGCTCGCCGGTTCCGGCCTGCTGATGCGCTACTTCACCAAGGTCGACATCGTGGCCGTCAAGCAGCTCGGCGTCGGGCTGGTGACGCTGTCCCCGGTGGTGCCGGCGGCGATCGGTCCGCTGTTCTTCGTGCACCTGCTGCTGCTGAGCGCACTGATCGCCTATTTCCCGTTCAGCAAGCTGGTCCACATGCCGGGCGTGTTCCTGAGCCCCACCCGGAACATGCCCAACGATAACCGCGCGCGGCGTCACGTCAATCCCTGGAACTATCCCGTCAAGGTCCACACCTACGAGGAGTGGGAAGAGGAGTTCCACGACAAGATCGTGGCCGCCGGGCTCCCGCTCGACAAGGAGTAGACGATGGCCGACCTAACACCCAAACCCGAAGAGCTCGTACAGATCGACTACCGGCCTCCCCATAAGGATTGGATGGCGGATACCCCCGAGTTCCGCAAGGGCACCTTCTGCTACAGCGCGCTGCCCAAGAATCTGAAGTACCTGGACATGCCCAATCCTCGCGAGTGGCAGCCGAGCGACCAGGATTGGCAGCTTCCGGAGAATTGGAAGCAGATTATCCTGGACGGCATGAAGGAACGGCTGGAGAAGTACCGCTCCTTCCGCTTGTTCATGGACATCTGCGTGCGCTGCGGCGCCTGCGCCGACAAGTGCCACTTCTACGTCGGCTCCGGCGATCCGAAGAACATGCCGGTGCTGCGGGCGGAGCTGCTGCGCTCGGTCTACCGCCGCTACTTCACCACCCCCGGCAAGGTATTCGGCAAGCATGGCCGGCGCGCGGGAACTGACCGTCGACGTCCTCAAGGAGTGGTTCTACTACTTCTACCAGTGCACCGAGTGCCGCCGCTGTTCGGTCTTCTGCCCCTACGGCATCGACACCGCCGAGATCACCATGATCGGCCGCGAGCTGCTGAACCTGGTCGGGCTGCAACATCAATTGGGCGATGGAGCCGGCGGCCAACTGCTTCCGCACCGGCAATCACCTGGGCGTTCAGCCGCACGGCTTCAAGGACTCGATCGATTTCGCCGTCGATGAGCTCGAGGAGATGACCGGCATCAGGGTCGAGGCGCCGATCAATGAAGAAGGGCGCCGAGGTGCTGTTCATCATGCCCTCGGCCGACTACTTCGCCTCGCCGCACTACTACACGCTGCTCGGCTACCTGCTGCTGTTCCACCACATCGGGCTCGACTACACGATCAGCGCCTATGCGACCGAAGGCGGCAACTTCGGCCTGTTCACCTCGCACGAGATGATCAAGCGCCTGAACGACAAGATGTATCGCGAGGCGAGGCGGCTCGGCGTGAAGTGGATCCTGGGCGGGGAATGCGGCCACATGTGGCGCGTGATCCACCAGTACATGGACACGATGAACGGCCCGGCGGACTTCCTGGAGGTCCCGCGGTCGCCGATCACCGGCACCACGTTCGACAACGCGGCGTCCACCAAGATGGTCCACATCACCGAGTTCACCGCCGACCTCATCAAGAACAACAAGCTCAAGCTCGACCCCAGCCGCAACGACAACTGGAACGTGACCTTCCACGACTCCTGCAACCCGGCGCGCGCCATGGGGCTGCTCGAGGAGCCGCGCTACGTCATCAAGAACACCTGTAACAACTTCCACGAGATGCCGGAGAGCACGATCCGCGAGCAGACGTTCTGCTGCGGCTCCGGTTCCGGCCTCGGCACCGACGAGAACATGGAGATGCGCCTGCGTGGCGGCTTCCCGCGGGCCAATGCCGTCAAGTACGTCCACGACAAGCACGGCGTGAACGTGCTGTCCTGCATCTGCGCCATCGACAAGGCGACGCTGCCGCCGCTGCTCGAGTATTGGGTGCCGGGCGTCGAGGTGGCGGGCATCCACGAGTTTGTCGGCAACGCCCTGGTGATGGAGGGCGAGACGCGGGAGACGGACCTGCGCGGCGAGCCGCTCCCCAACCTCCAGCAAAAGGACACGAAGGAGGAAGCCCATGCGTGATCGCGGTCTGATCCTGCTCGGACTCGTGGTGTTCCTCGGTCTGATCACTTTTCCCGTCTGGTACGACACCATCGCCGGCACCGATTCGGCGGCCCCGGAACTCCAGACGCCCAAGGGCGACGCCTGCGTCTACCCGACCGAGTACATGCGCACCAATCATATGAAGGTGCTGATGGTGTGGCGCGACGAGGTGGTGCGCAAGGGCAACCGCCTGGTGACGATCGGTGACAAGACCTACCAGATGAGCCTGACGAAGACCTGCCTGGACTGCCACAGCGACAAGGCGGAGTTCTGCGACAAGTGCCACGAATACGCCGCCGTGACGCCCTATTGCTGGGACTGCCACGTCGATCCGCGCGGCCCCGGAGTGGTCGCGGCCGGGCTCCGGACCCACAACAGCCCAGCCACCCAAGGAGGCACCCCCGAATGAGCATGGATCGCAAATCGTTCCTGAAAGTCACCGGCTGCGCTCTGGCCGGCGCGATCGGCGGCGACCGGCTGCTCCAGATCGTCGAGGCGCGGGACGCGGTCATGACGCCGGAACCGGGGGCCAAGACGGCCAAACGGTGGGGCATGGTCATCGACACCCGCAAGTGCCTCAAGGACAAAGGCTGCGACGAATGCATCCAGGCCTGTCACACGGCCCACAACGTGCCGAAGATCGACGACCCGAGGCGCGAGGTCAAGTGGATCTGGAAGGAGCAGTTCCCGCACGCTTTCCCGTCACAGGAGACCGAGTACCCCAACGAGTCACTCGAGCACCGCGACGTGCTGGTCTTCTGCAACCACTGCGATGAGCCGCCCTGCGTCCGCGTCTGCCCGACCCAGGCGACCTGGAAACGCGAGTCCGACGGCATCGTGATGATGGACTGGCACCGCTGCATCGGCTGCCGGTACTGCGTCGCGGCCTGCCCGTACGGCTCCCGCAGCTTCAACTGGTCCGATCCGCGGCCGTACATCAAATCGATCAACCCCGACTTCCCCACCCGGACCAAGGGCGTTGTCGAGAAATGCACCTTCTGCGAGGAACGGCTCGCGATCGGGCAGATGCCCGCCTGCGTCGACGCCTGCACGGAGAAGGCGCTCGTCTTCGGTGACCTGTCGGATCCGAACTCCGAGGTGCGGCAGCTCATCGCGGAGCAGTACACGCTCCGGCGCAAGCCCGAGCTCGGAACGAAGCCCGAGATTTTCTATATTCTGTGAGGTCCTGGCCATGTTCATGTTCGAAAAAGCAGTCGTCGGAAGCCGGAGGTACTGGCTGTGGATTCTCGGTCTGTTTGTCGTCATCGGCCTCGGATTCCTCGCCTACCTCCGCCAGTTCCACGAAGGTCTGGCCATCACCGGACTCAGTCGAGATGTGACCTGGGGCCTCTATATCGCCCAGTTCACGTTTCTGGTGGGCGTGGCCGCCTCGGCCGTGATGGTCGTGCTGCCGTACTACCTGCATGATTACAAGGTCTTCGGCAAGATCACGATCCTCGGCGAGTTCCTGGCCATCTCGGCGGTGACGATGTGCATGCTGTTCATCTTCGTCGACATGGGCCAGCCGACCCGGGTCATCAACGTGATGCTGTACCCGACGCCCCATTCGATGATGTTCTGGGACATGGTGTCGCTGTTCGGCTACCTGCTGCTGAACGCCACCATCGCCCTGGTCACGCTCAGCGCGGAGCGGAAAGGGGTCGCCCCGCCGAAGTGGATCAAGCCCGTGATTATCCTCTCGATTCCCTGGGCGGTCAGTATCCACACGGTGACGGCATTCCTCTATAACGGCCTGCCCGGACGGTCCTTCTGGCTGACCGCCATCCTGGCGCCGCGCTTCCTCGCCTCCGCCTTCGCGGCCGGCCCGGCCTTGCTCATCCTCCTGTGCATGTTGATCCGGAAGCTCACCTGGTTCGACGTCGGCCGCGAACCTATCAACAAGCTGTCGCTGATCGTCACCTACGCCATGTGCGTGAACGTCTTCTTCGTGCTCATGGAGCTGTTCACGGTCTTCTATAGCGGCATTCCCGAACACCAGTACCACTTCCGGTACCTGTTCACGGGCCTTAACGGCTACACCGGGCTGGTCCCGTGGATGTGGGCGTCGTCCATACTGGCCGTCGCCTCGCTGGTGCTGCTGATTACGCCGAAGTTCCGCCACAACCAGAAGCTGCTGGCCGCCACCTGCGCGATGGTGTTCCTGTCGCTGTGGATCGACAAGGGCCTCGGCCTGATCGTCGGCGGGTTCATCCCGTCTCCCCTGGGCAGCATCACCGAGTACGCGCCGACGTTGCCGGAGATCTCGAATCGCCCTCGGTATTTGGGCGATCGGTTGCTTAATGGTGACGGTGTTTTATAAGATCACACTCTCTGTCCGCGAAAGCATGGTGTGACAAAAATGGAAACGAAGAAACCCAGAGTCAGTGAAGACTGGCTTGCCGTCTACATCGGCGGTCGTCATCGTTCTCGCCGCCTTGATGACCATGTTCGGAGTGGACCTGCTCGGCTGGGCGGTGAAGTTGTCGGTGTGGAACGACATCACCAAGTCGGTGGGCACCGCCTCGTCGGCCTATGCCGGCATTGGCGGCTTTCCCGCTCTGATCCTCACGTATCTGTTCCTGCTGGTGGTCATGGGCATCGGCGCCAAGGCGCTGGGCGCCAACATCAAGACGGTTCGCCTCGGTTTCACGCTGTGTTCTTCGCGTCGCGTACGTCTGCCTGCTCATCGGCAGTTGGGCTTACATCGCGGCCACGCCGGACAAGCGGGCAGGCCTTCGGCATCGGCTGGTCGCTGAGCCTGACGGCGGAGGCGGGCTACATCGTCGCGCTGCTGGCTGGGCTGGTCGATCGGCAACTTCATTCCCGGCCTCGCGGAGAAGATGCGGGAGGCGTTGCGGCCGGAGCTGTACGTCAAGACGGCCATCGTGATCCTCGGTGGCACGGTCGGGGTCAAGGCGGCCGAACAGTTCGGTCTGGCCACGTCGGTGATGTTCCGCGGCGCTCTGCGCCATCATCGAGGCCTATCTGATCTACTGGGCGGTCGTTTACTTCGTCTCCCGCAAATACTTCAAGTTCAGCCGGGAGTGGGCGGTGCCGCTGGCTTCGGGCATCTCGATCTGCGGCGTCTCGGCGGCCATCGCCACCGGCTCGGCCATCCGCGCCCGGCCGGTGGTGCCGGTGATGGTCTCGTCTCTGGTGGTCATCTTCGCGGTGGTCGAGCTGATGCTGCTGCCGTTCATGGCCCAGACGTTCCTCTACAAGGAGCCGATGGTGGCCGGGGCCTGGATGGGCCTGGCGGTGAAGACCGACGGCGCGGCGGTGGCCAGCGGCGCGATCGCCGATTCCCTCATCCTGGCCAAGGCGCAGGCCGAGCAGGGCATCCAGTACGAGCCCGGCTGGATCATGGGCACCGCCACCACCGTCAAGGTCTTCATCGACATCTTCATCGGCGTCTGGGCCTTCATCCTGGCCTGGATCTGGGCCAGCAAGATCGAGCGAAGGGAGGGCGACCGGGTCCGCTTCGGGGAGATATGGGAGCGTTTCCCGAAATTCGTCCTCGGCTACGTCGGCACGTTCGCGCTGATCCTGTCGATCGGCCTCTCGGCGCGGAACCTGCTGTCCCGACATGAACGCCGCCATGGGCGAGGCCAACATCTTCCGCGGGCATCTTCTTCGCGATGACGTTCTTGACCATCGGCATCGTGTCCAACTTCAAGAAGTTGTGGGAGGAGGGCATCGCCCGGCTGGCCGCCGTCTACGTGATCTGTCTGTTCGGCTTCATCATCTGGGTCGGACTGGTCATCTCCTGGCTGTTCTTCCACGGCGTGAAGCCGCCCACCGTCTGACAAGGAGGTACCCAAATGGCTGAAGAGAATCCGAACCTGGTCAACGAACTCGAAAAGATGGACGAGGAGTACGAGCCACTCCTCCCCATCGAGAAGAAGCTGATCGCGTGGAGCATCATCATCGGCGTGGTCTCCCTCGGGATCCTCGTCTGGATCAGCCACACGTTCTTCGAGACGTGAGGAGCCTCTTGCTTCCGCCCGCTCTCTCCATCGGCCGGCCGGTCATGCGTGTCTGGCGCCGGTCCGGCAGCCGTTGCCCGATGTGGACTCCGGGAATGCCCGCTGGCCACCTGCGAAAGAGTTAAGCTAGCAAAGTGCACTTCCCCGTTTCCGGAGTTGACTGCTCCCCGTTCCTGCCCCCTCTGATCTCGTTCGGGATCGCGACTGTCGTCTCGTCGGCCGGTGTCTCGGGTGCCTTCCTGCTCCTGCCGTTCCAGATGAGTGTGCTCGGCTTCACCAGCCCCGCGGTCAGCGCGACCAACCTGCTCTACAACGTCATTGCCATTCCAGGCGGCGTCTCCCAATACATCCGGGAGGGGCGCATGGCTTGGCCGCTCGCGGTCGTGACGCTCGCCGGCACCTTGCCTGGCATCTTCGTCGGCGCCGTTATCCGTATCCGGTATATGCCGGATGCCCGGTCGGCCAAGGCATTTGTTGGTCTGGTGCTGCTGTGGCTCGGCTATCGGATCCTGGGCGACTGGATCGCGCGGGTCACCGGACGCAGCAAGGTCCCCGACAAGATCGCCGCCAAGTTCAAGGGCCGGCTCCCGTCCGATGCCGTCGTCCGCACAAAGTTGTTCTCGCTGCGGCGGGTGGAATACGAGTTCTGGGGCGAAACATATCACTTCAAGACGCTCGAACTGCTCGGGGTGGCCCTGGTGGTCGGCGTCGTCGGCGGCATTTACGGGATTGGAGGCGGCGCGATCGTGGCCCCGTTTGTCGTCTCGGTGCTGCACCTGCCCGTCTACACCATCGCCGGCGCGACGCTGTTCGGAACCTTCATCACGTCAATCTTCGGAGTAGGTTTCTTCGAGTACCTGGCGCACCAGCCCCTCGCCGCGGGAACGACAGTGCAGCCTGACTACTTGCTCGGTCTCCTGTTTGGCATCGGCGGCCTGGCCGGCACCTTCGTCGGCGCCCGGCTTCAGAAGTACCTGCCAGACCTCTGGATCCGCCTCGTCCTGGGCCTCATCGTGACCGGGATCTCGCTGAACTACATTTTCCAGTTCGTGCTCCACCACTAGCCCGGGCTGTGGAATATAGCGCATCAGACCGGCACCGCCAAACAAATGGATCAGGCAGTTGGGCGATGTGCCCCAGGACGGAGCCCGGACGGTCGAGGGCCTTGCCGGTTCTTCCGAATAACCTCCTTTAAATGAGCACGGTAGCTTTTCCGGTGCACGGGCTGGGAATGGATACCAAAATGCTACTCGATAGTTGCTGTTATTCTCGACACCTCGTGTCGGGTGAATGATCACGTGTCGACCCTTTCGCAAAACACGAGTTGTCAGTTGCAGCATAATCGGCGCCCTTTCTCCTGTCTGGTCCCGTTCCGGACGGCATCCACCAATACGGTCCGCGGCAAGCTCATCCTGGCGCTCCTGCTGATGGCCGGCATCTTCGCCGGTGCGGCGCCGGCCCAGGAGATCGCGCCGCTGCCGGGCTCCGATGACTGCGTACTGTGCCATGAGCCGGGCCGCCGGCGCGGTCCTCGTGAAGAAGGGGTTCCGCCGCCATTCAACGCCGCCGCCCTGCGCGCCTCCCCCCACGCCGAAATCGAGTGCTCGACCTGCCACATGGACCTGATGGGTTCCGAGTTCCCGCACCGAGCCCAAACTCGCCAAGGTCGACTGCGGGATGTGCCACTCCGATATCAGGAACAGTTCTCCCAAAGCCTCCACGGTAATGCCGTCGCGCAAGGCGACACGCTCGCCCCCACCTGCACCACTGCCATGGAACCCATAACATCATGCGCGCCGCCGACGCCGGCCGCCCATCTCCGTGATGGAGATCCCGCGCCTTTGCGGCCGGTGCCACCGTGAGGGAACGCCGGTCTCCGAGACCCGCGAGCATCCCGCAGGACAACATTCTCGAACAACTACGTGGACTAGATCCACGGCGAGGCGCTGTACCAACAGGGCCTCACGGTCGACCGCCGTCTGCACAAGTTGCCACACCGCCCATTTCGTGCTCCCCACACCGACCCGCGGTCGTCGATCTCGAAGGATCGCATCGCCGCCACCTGCAGCAGTGCCACGCCCAGATCGAGCGGTCCACCAGAAGGTGATCCGCGGGGAGCTGTGGGAGAAGGAGCCGCACAAGGTGCCCGCCTGCGTGGACTGCCACCAGCCGCACGAGATCCGGCGCGTCTTCTACAGCGAGGGCATGGCCAACCGCGACTGCATGAAGTGTCACGGGGATCCCGAGCCTGTCGGTGGCGCGGGGCGGCGGACAACCACCTCGCTCTTTGTCAATGAAGACCAGTTGGCGCGGTCACGACATGCCCGGACGGCGTGCGTCCAATGCCACACGGGCGCCGACCCCACCCACCAGCGTCCCTGCGACACGGTCTCCGAGAAGGTGGATTGCTCGATCTGCCATCCCGACACCGTGACCCAGTTCCAGCAAAGCGCGCACGGGAAACTGCTCGCTGAGGGCAGCCCCGATGCGCCCGATTGCGCCCACTGTCACGGCACCCACGGCGTGCTCGGCCACAATCAGCCCGATTCGCCGACCTTCTCGCGGAACGTCCCCGCTCTCTGCGCGGACTGCCACCGGACCGGCAGCCAGGCCGACGTGCGGCCCACCTCGCGCCACCTATCCGTGGTCGAGAACTACATGGATTCGATCCATGCCAAGGGATTGCTCGAAAGCGGCCTCACCGTCACCGCCAACTGCGCCGACTGCCACACGGCCCACCTCGAGCTGCCCGCCTCCGATCCACGCTCGTCGGTGAACCGCAAAAACATCTCGGCCACCTGCGGGCGCTGCCATCTCGGCATTACGGAGCTGTTCGAGACCAGCGTCCATTCGCCGAAAAACACCCATACGGACAAAGAGCTTCCCACTTGCGAGGATTGCCACAGCGCGCACGACATCCAGCGCACCGACCTGACCGATTTCCGCTTCGAGATCATGGACCAGTGCGGGCGCTGCCATGAGGAGATCAGCCAGAGCTACTTCGATACTTTTCACGGCAAGGTCTCCCGTCTCGGCTACGAGAAGGCCGCCAAGTGTTACGACTGCCACGGCTCCCATGACATCCTGCCGGTAAGCGACCCGCGGTCGCACCTGAGCCGCGAGAACATCGTCGAGACCTGCGCCAAGTGCCATCCGCAGAGCCACCGCCAGTTCGCCGGCTATCTGACCCACGCGACACACCACGATCCGAAGAAGTATCCGTATCTCTTCATTACCTTCTGGGGCATGACGGGCCTGCTGCTCGGAACGTTCGCCGTCTCGGGCCTTCATACGCTGCTGTGGCTGCCACGCTCCCTGCACTACAAGACGCAGGTGCTCGGCGCCAACTCTCATCAGAAGGGGCAGCCCTACGTCCGGCGCTTCCGGCCCTACGAGCGCAACCTGCACCTGATGGTCATCTTCAGCTTCCTCGGCCTGGCGACCACCGGGATGCTGCTCAAGTTTTCCTACACCGGTTGGGCGAAGGTCATCTCCGGCGTGATCGGCGGATTCGAGGCTACCGGCTGGATCCACCGCTTCTGTGCCGTCGTGACCTTCTCCTACTTCGGGCTGCACATCTACGACCTCTTCAAGAAGCGGCGTGCCAGCGGCAAGTCCTGGAAGCAATTCATCTTCGGACCCGGCAGCATGATGTTCAATGGCCGGGACCTCTCCGAATTCATCGGTTCGCTCAAGTGGTTCGTCGGGAAGGGATCCCGGCCGCAGTACGGCCGCTGGACCTATTGGGAGAAGTTCGACTACTTCGCCGTGTTCTGGGGCGTATTTGTCATCGGCTCCACCGGCCTGGTGCTGGCGTTCCCCGAGTTCTTCACCCGGTTCCTGCCGGGGTGGATGCTGAACGTGGCCACTATCGTGCACAGTGACGAAGCGCTGCTCGCGACGGGCTTCATTTTCACCATCCACTTCTTCAACACGCACTTCCGGCCGGAGAAGTTCCCGATGGACACGGTGGTTTTTACCGGCGGCATGCCGCTCGAGGAGTTCAAGCAGGACCGGCCGCGGGAGTATCAGGAACTGGTCGAGAGCGGCCGCCTGGAAGAGATGCTGATGGAGGCGCCCGCCGAGAAGACCGCCCGCCGGTGGAAGATGTTCGGCTTCACCGCGCTCGCCATCGGCCTGGCGCTCGTCTTGTTGATTATCTATTCCGTGCTGTTCGTGTACCGCTAGCGTGGATCGCCAGCCCGCCAGCACGGATCGGCTCGGGGAGAATTGATACTAGAAGGTATGGATATCTGATATAGATGGTGACTGCGGAGGATCGGTTGCTCGCGCGGCAATCGCCGGCGTGGCGCCGCGGATCTCTCGGCCATTGGAGAACTGGCATGAATCAGTCCATTCGTCAGCCCGGCTTGCTCTTCTCTCTCGGGTTGCTTGTTTTCGTTCTGGGGATCACTCCCTGCCGGGGCCAGGAGGCCGCCACCGGTCCGGCCTGCGTCGACTGCCACGCGACCGACCAGGCCGGCGCGGAGTACACCGTTCAGCTCTCGCACTCGATCCACGACGGCCTCGGCTGCACCGATTGCCACACGGGCTGGGATGCGATGGGCGCCGATGGCATGCCGGTCCACGCCACCCAGCCGCCATCGTTCCAGCCGGGCTACGATGGCTGCGCACAGTGCCACGTAGATGCCGCCGAGCAGTACAAGCGCCACGGGCGCTACGACGTTGGTTCCACGCCCGACCTGCCCAAGTGCTCGAGCTGCCATGGCAGCCACGGCATCCTGCCGTCGGCCGCGCCGCTTTCGATGACCTATCCGTCCAACCTGCCCAATACGTGCGGCACGTGTCATGAGGACCTCAACCTCACGACGAAGTACGAGATGCTGTTCAATCAGGCCGTCGAGGTCTACCAGAGTAGCGTTCACGGGAAGGCCACCCAGGCTGGCGTCTTCGTCGCGGCGACGTGCAACGACTGTCATTCGACCGGCGGCACGGCTCACCGGATCCTGTCGCCGGACGATCCGGAATCCTCGATCAACCACTTCAACATCCCGGGCACCTGCGGCAAATGCCACCGGGGCGTCGAAAACGAATACTGGGAAGGCATCCACGGAAAGCTGGTCCGGCGCGGCGAAACGGACTCGCCGGTCTGCACGCACTGCCACGGGGAGCACGGGATCCTCGCAGCGGACGATCCGCGCTCACCGGTGTCACCGGCCAGGGTGGCGGAGTCCACCTGCTCGCCTTGTCACGAGTCGGCCCGGTTGAACGAGAAGTACGGTGTAGCGTCGGGACGCCTGGCCACGTTCATCGACTCCTATCACGGACTGAAGAGCATGGCCGGCGACAACACGGTGGCCAACTGCGCCTCCTGCCACGGCGAGCATCGGATCCTTCCGTCGAGCGATCCCACGTCCACGATCAATCCCAAGAACCTGAGCCGCACATGCGGCCAGTGCCACCCCGGCATCTCCGAGGAACTGGCGAACTCGCCGATCCACGGGGTCGGCGGCGTGGGCCTGCGCACGCCGCTCGCCGATGCCGTCGAGAAGGTCTATATCGTGGCGATCTTCGTGATCATCGGGCTGATGGTCGTCCACTGGCTGCTCGATCTGTTCCGGCATGTCAGCTCGGTGATCAAGGCGCGGCCGCAGATCCGCAGAATGCGGGCCGACGAGGTCTGGCAGCATGCGCTGCTCATGATCTCGTTCATCGTGCTGGTGATGTCGGGTTTCTCGCTGCGCTACGCCGAGAGCTGGTTCGCCCGGCTCTTATTCGGTTGGCGGGGCGGGTTCGAGCTGCGCGGCCTGGTGCATCGCGTCTCCGCGGTCATCTTCATCCTTACTGTCCTCTGGCACATCGTGTTCCTGGTAACTGGCCGGGGCCGACAGTTTGTCGGTGATATGCTTCCCGCTAAGTCGGACTTCTCGCAGTTCTGGGACAGGATACTCTACAATCTCGGACGCCGGAAGCAGGCGCCGCGCTTTGGCCGCTTCAGCTACGTCGAGAAGGCCGAGTACTGGGCCCTGGTGTGGGGCACGGCGGTGATGGTCGTTACCGGCCTCATGCTCTGGTTCGACAACACGATTATTCACTTCGTGCCCAAGGGTGTCCTGGACGTGGCGCTGGTGGTTCACTTCTGGGAGGCGTGGCTGGCTACGCTCGCGATCGTCGTCTGGCACATGTACTCCACCGTGTTCAGCCCGCACGTCTACCCGATGAATCCCTCCTGGCTGACCGGGACGATGCCGGAGTCGATGTACAAGCACGAGCACCCGGAGCACGCCGAGGAGGCACGGCGGGAAACCGACCAGCACATTCGGAAGCAGATCGCCTCGCTGGAGGCAAATGAATCCCCGGCTTCCGGGAGCGATGACGACACCCATGAGGGAGACAATGCCGACCCCGAGGCTGAGAAGCAGAGTGAAGAATAACGGATTCGATCCGGGACGAGATACCAGGCGGAGCGCATACGTTCCGCCTTCTTCGTTTACTCGTTGGAGTAAGTTGATCAGTATGCTCATGCTTGCCGCCGGGCGCGCGCCGGTGTAAACTGGACTTAGAAGTCTGAAAAGCGCCACGACGCCGAAACTGGGCGTCAAGGGGGTATTACCCAAAGAATGCTCACACCCGAAGAATTGGAAAAGGCGTATCGGACCGACAAGAAGCCGGATGTCATCAAGCGGCAGAAACTGCCCGTCCGCTACCACGTAGAGGACTTCGACGTCGACGACCGGCCACGGCGGTTCCTGCAGGCGTTTGCGGCGATCCTGAAGCACACCAACTACCGGCTGGCGATGGATCATTTTGTTCGCATGAGCGCCAAGTGCGCCCGCTGCAGCACGCAGTGCCAGATCTACATGGTGACCGGTGATCCCAAGGACATTCCCTGCCACCGTTCCGAGCTCCTGCTGTCGGTCTACCGCCGCCACTTTACGATCTCCGGCATCATGCGCGGCCGTATCTTCGGCGACCAGGGTCTCACCGACGAGAAGATCCAGGAGATGGCCGACTCTTTTTATAACTGCACCGCTTGCCGCCGCTGCGCGATGGAGTGTCCGATGGGCATCGACCACGGTCTGGTGACGCATCTGGGCCGCTATGTCCTCTCGGAAATCGGCATCGCGCCCCGGGCCCTGGTGGTGTCGACGCGCGAGCAGTTGATCGGGAAAACCGGCAACACGTCGGCGATTCCGGTACCCGCGCTTCTCGACAGCCTCGAGTTCCTTACCGAGGACATGGAGGAAGAGAAGGGAATCAACATCCCGTTCCCCATCGACCAGGAGAACGCCGAATTTCTCTTCATGTCCCCGGTCTCCGATTACATGATGGAGGCCGACACGCTGATGGGCATCGCCGCTGTCATGCGTGCCACCGGCGGAAGCTGGACGATCGGCACCAAGGACTACGACGCCATCAACTACGGTCTCTTCTACAGCGATCAGGTGATGGAGTCCGTGCTCGAGAAGATGGGTGCGGAGGCCGAAAGGCTCAACGTGGAGAAGATCCTGATCGGGGAGTGCGGCCATGCCTCCCGGACCGCGAAGTACTTCTATCCCACCTTCTGCGGCGGCCGCGGGGCCAAGCCGGTCATCAACATCCTCGAGTACACCTGGAAGGCCTGGAAAGAGGGCCGTCTGAAGCTCCAGCCGAACACGATTACCGACCGGGTTACCTATCACGATCCCTGCAACATCGCCCGCCCCGGGTGGATCGTCGACCAGCCGCGGGAGCTGGTTCGCGCGTTTTGTTCCGATTTCGTAGAAATGACTCCGAATGGCCGAAATAACATCTGCTGCGGCGGGGGCGGCGGTACGGTGTCGATCGACGAGGTCCGCGCCTACCGCACCTCGGTCGGCGGCAAGGTCAAGGCCGAGCAGATTCGCGCCACCGGCGCCAAGTACTGCATCGCCCCGTGCGCCAACTGCAAGAAGCAGCTTCGGGAGCTGATGGAGGACCAGAAGGTCGACTGCGAGATCGTCGGCCTCCACGACCTGCTCTACAAAGCAATCATTTTTGACAGCTCCGCCGAGGACGCCGCGGAGCCGGCGGCCGTTGCCGAGAAGGCGGACTGAGACCGGCCGGGAAGGAAACTGTCATGGAATCTTGGCTCGAATTCGGCCGCGGACCGTTGTTCCGGTTCTGCTTCGCCCTTATGGTCATCGGCCTCCTCCGGCTGCTCGTGCTGACGGGCGTCAACATGTGGGAGGCCTACCGGCGCAGCCCGGACAAGATCATGCCGTGGAAGGACCTCACGCTCAAGACGCTGAGCTGGCTGTTCCCGCTCGGCGGCGCCCTGTGGCGTAAGCGCCCCTTCTACAGCACGGTCTCGTTCCTGTTTCATGTGGGGCTGCTGCTGGTGCCGCTGTTCCTCGCCGCCCACGCTCTGCTGTGGAAGGAAGGTGTGGGCTTCGCCTGGCCGGCCTTGCCGCAGCCGGTCGCCGACTGGCTGACGCTGCTCGCCATCGCCATGGGGCTCGTGCTGTTCGGCAGCCGTCTTCTCCACGGCGGTTCCCGTTCGCTCAGCCGGCGGCAGGACTACATGTGGCCCGTACTGCTGGTGGTGCCGTTCGTCACCGGCTACATCTGCGTGAACCTGACCGTCGCCCCGGAGCTCTATCAGCGCCTGATGCTGATCCACGTCTTCTCGGCGGACGCCATCATGCTGCTGATTCCGTTCACGAAGATCGCCCACTGCATCCTGCTGCCCACGTCGCAATACGTCGCCGGGCTCGCCTGGAAGTTCCCCATCGGCGCCGGCCGGCAGGTGGCCGAGACGCTGGGCTACGGCGACCGGCCCACCTGGGTCGAGCGCCCGCGCCTGGCCACCGACAAGATCGCCACGCCCACCGAGGAGGTCTGAAGCAATCATGCATGCCGCAATCCTGACCGATACCACCAAGTGCATTGGCTGCCGGCAGTGCGTCGTCGCCTGCAAGAAGGTCAATGAGCTCCCGCCCGACGTGCCGCACCGGTGGAACCTCGACGATGGCCTCTCGGCGCGTAACTGGACGTCGATCATCGACCGTCCGGATTCGAAGTACGTGCGCAAGCAGTGCCGCCACTGCCTCGAGCCGGCCTGCGCCTCCGCCTGCCCGGTGGGCGCCCTCGAGAAGACCGAGCTCGGGCCGGTGGTCTACGACGCTGACAAGTGCATGGGCTGCCGCTACTGCATGATGGCCTGTCCGTACGGCATTCCCCGCTACGACTGGGACCAGACCGTGCCCTACGTGCGCAAGTGCGTGCTCTGCTACGAAACCCGCCTCAAGAACGGCCAGCAGCCCGCCTGCACCGAGGCCTGCCCCACCGAGGCGACCATCTTCGGCGACCGGGACGACCTGATCAAGATCGCCCACCAGCGAATCGACGCCGAGCCGGAGCGCTACGAAGGCAAGGTCTGGGGCGAGCATGAAATCGGCGGGACGTCGATCCTCTACATATCGGACATCGACCTGTCGTTCCTCGCCCGCGGCCAGGAACTCGGAGACGAGCCATTGCCGGAGCGCACCAAGCTGGCCATGCACGCCGTCCCGTTCGCCTTCGTCGGTGTCGCCACCACCATGGCGTCCGTCAACTGGATCATCGGCCGGCGGATGAAACTCGCGGAGAATCCCGAGGAACCGGAAACGGAGGACAGCAACAATGCATAGAGTACGCCGCCTCAAGTTCTTCCTTTGGGTCTTTACCGGCCTGGCGGCGGCCGTCGGCGCGGTCCGCTTCCTCAACGGGCTGGGCGCCACCACGAACCTGTCGGACGCCACGCCCTGGGGCCTCTGGATCGGCTTCGACGTCATGAGCGGCGTTGCGCTCGCCGCCGGCGGCTTCATCGTCACCGCCACCGTCTACATCTTCCGGCTCGAACGCTACCACAACATCGTGCGCCCGGCCGTGCTGACCGCCTTCCTCGGCTACCTGGCCGTCGCGGTCGGCCTGCTGTTTGATCTCGGCCTGCCGTGGAACATCTGGCACATGCTGGTCTACTGGAATCCGCACTCGCCGCTGTTCGAGGTCGGCTGGTGCGTGATGCTGTACCTGACCGTGCTCTCGCTCGAGTTCTTCCCGGTGCCCGCCGAGGAGTTCAGCCGCCTGGCCAGGGCCCGCCGCTTCCTACTCAAGATTCGCCTGCCGCTCGTGATCGCCGGTATCGGCCTGTCGACGCTCCACCAGTCCTCGCTCGGCTCGCTGTTCCTGATCATGCCGTACCACCTGCACCCGCTGTGGTACTCGCCGATCCTGCCGGTGATGTTCCTGATCTCGGCCATCGCCCTGGGCCTGACCATGGTGATGTTCGAGAGCCATACGACGGCCTTCCTCTACCACCGCAAGCCCGAGACGCCGTTGCTCAAGCAGTTCGGCAAGGCCGCCCGATGGGTGCTCATCACCTACGTTGTCGTGCGGTTCACCGATCTCGCCGTCCGCGGACAGCTCCACTACGTTACGGAAGCCTCGTTCCCGGCCTTCTGGTTCTGGTTCGAGCTGACGGTGATGGCCTTCGTGCCGATCATCCTCTTCTCGATCCCCTACGTACGCCGCAACCGCGCTACCCAGTGGACCGCCGCCACCCTCGGCGTCGCGGGCGTGGTGCTCAACCGCGTCGACGTCGGCGGCTTCATGCAGCAGGGCCGCGGCTCCTATCTCCCGTCGTGGACGGAGATCGTCATCAGCGCCGGCGTGGTCTCGGTGGCCGTGCTGGCGTTCCTCTTCTTCATTGAGCGCTTCAAGGTGTGGGAGGAACGGCCGGTCGATCCCGAGGCTGATCCCAAGATGCTCCCCGAGTTCGCCGGCGTGGGCGCCACCTGGCTTGGCGTCCCGGTGGTCGCCAACCGGACCGTCTATTCGCTGACCTTCATCGTGGCCGCCGCCACCGGTCTGGCGCTGCTGTCGCCACAGCCGGCCGGGAGCCGCGGCATCGTCCCGGCCCCGACGCACCATGCGCGAGGCGGCGAGACGCTGTGGATCGACGGCAACCTCGACGGCTTCGGCGTCGCCTTCCAGCACGAAGTACACAAGTCGGTCAGCGGCGGGCAGTGCGCCACCTGCCATCACATGAACCTGCCCATGGATCAGGACACACCCTGCTCCCAGTGCCACAGTGACATGTACCTGCCGACCGACGCCTTCAAGCATGACTGGCACAGCGCCGCCGATGGCGCCGGCCTGAGCTGCGCTGAATGCCATCCGTCCGGCGAGGTTCGATCGGCCGACACCGCGAAGAAGTGTAGCGAGTGCCACACCGACCTGTTCCCCTCGAATGCGACCATCCAGGTCAAGCAGTACAACGCGGTCGGCTACGTCTCGGCGATGCACCAGCTCTGCATCGGTTGCCATGCCGACATGGCCCAGATGACGGACAGGCCCGACATCGCTCGTTGCGCGACCTGTCATAACGGTGAAGACTACTTCGCCGCCCAGGGCCTCCCGGAGCGCCCCCGGCGGCGCGCGGGCAAACGGCTCATCCTGCCCCCGTACTGAGTCCATGCGACTGCTGCCCAATCCCGAACTCGACGAGCTGCTCGGGCGGGGCCTGTTTGAGCAGGTCCCGTTCAACGCCGCCGTCATCGACCGCGACTTCAATATCGTCGCGGCCAATCGCAATTTCCGCGAGTTCTTCGGCAACTGGGAGCAGCTCAAATGTCACCAGGTCTTCAAGGACTCCACCGAGCGCTGCAGTCACTGCCGCGCGGCTCAGGTCTTCCACGACGGACTGGTGCGCGTCTCCGACGAGCGCGGCGTCGACCGGCACGGCCGGAAGTGCCACTACGTTGTCCACCTGGCTCCGCTACGCGATGTCCAGGGGCGGGTGAAGTACGTCATCGAGATGACGACGGACCTTACCGAGACACGCCACTGGCAGCGGCAATATGATCTCGTCTTCGAGCGCGTGCCCTGCTACGCCACGGTCATCGACCGCGACTTCCGCATCGTCCGCGCCAACGAGAAGTTCCGCGCCACCTTCGGCGAGGTTCGGGGCAAGCTCTGCTATGAGACTTACAAGCGCCGCAACAACAAGTGCGGCCACTGCCCGGCGGCGCTGACCTTCGAGGACGGCCGCGAGCACACCTCGCAGCAGGTCGGCGTGACCAAGGACGGCACTCCCGCCTACTATGTCGTCACCACTTCGCCACTGTCCCGCGGCGAGCAGGGCATCGAGCACGTCATCGAGATGGCCACCGACGTGACGCCCATCCGCGAGCTCGAAATGCGGCTGCAGGAGGCGCACTACTTCTACGAAAGCCTGATTCAGAATGCCGGCACCGGTATCGTGGCCGTGGATACGCGACGGCCATACACGGATTTTCAATCCCGCTGCCCGCACGCTACTCGACTGGAGCGGCAATCGTCCTCCCGGTCGGAACAGCCTGCGAAAAATGCTGCCGGAGGAGTTCTTCGCCGAGCGGCCGGGCAACGGGTTCGGGCTTGATCTGGCGGAGACGTCGGTGAGGACCGCCCAATCGGAGGAGGTTCCAGTCCGGTTCTCCGCCATCAGCCTCAAAGGCCGTGGCCGCCCGCTCGGCCGTGCGGCATTGATGGAGGACCTTCGCCAGATCAAGAAGCTTGAGCACGAGATGCTCGAGGCGGAGCGGCTCGGCGCGGTCGGCCAAACCGTCGCCGGCCTCGCCCACACGATCAAGAATCTGTTGATGGGCCTGGAGGGCGGCATGTACATGGTCGATACCGGCCTCCGCCGCGGCGACGCTGAACGCATCATCAACGGCTGGGGCGTGCTGCAGCGCAACTTCGAGAAGACCACCACGCTGGTCAAGGACTTCCTCAGCTTCGCCAAGGGCCGCCTGCCGCAGCTCGAGCCGGTGGACCCCAACGCCCTCGCCGGCGACATCGTCGACCTCTACCGCGATGCCGCCCACCAGCAGGGCGTCGAGCTGATCCTCGAGGTCGGACCCTGGTGTCCGTCCCGCGCCGCTCGACCCGCACGGCATGGAAACCAGTCTCACCAACCTCGTCTCCAACGGCATCGACGCCGCCATAATGCGCGACGAGCCGGGCGGCCGGGTCGTCGTCCGGACGCTCGAGGAGAACGGCGACCTGTTGTTCGAGGTCACCGACAATGGTTGTGGCATGGACTGGGAGACAAAGGGTAAGATCTTCACAACGTTCTTTACAACCAAAGGGGGCGCGGGCACCGGCCTCGGCCTGCTGACGACCCGCAAGATCGTCCAGGAGCACGGGGGCCGCATCGACGTGGAGTCCACGCCGGGGACCGGATCCACATTCCGGATCCGCCTGCCGCGAAAGCGGCTTGAAACGTTGGCTGCGGCGGCTGCCGCCGCGAAGCCGGCTCAAGAGGTGTCGAAATGACGAACGGAAAAACCAAGCGCATCCTGGTAGTGGACGATGAAGCCGACGTGCGGGACTATCTGAGTGCCGCTCTCTCCGACGCCGGCTTCCAGGTGGAGACGGCCTCCGACGGCGCCGAGGCCCTGGAGGCCGTGCGCCGCGACCCGCCCGATCTCATCTCTCTGG
Source organism: Bryobacterales bacterium (assembly GCA_963809945.1). Classification (GTDB taxonomy): domain Bacteria; phylum Acidobacteriota; class Terriglobia; order Bryobacterales; family Bryobacteraceae; genus CAWELS01. Next base: position 73,317 of record CAWELS010000054.1, read on the forward strand.
ACCTGGTCATGCCCCGGCACTCCGGCGCCAAGTTTTACCGGGAGCTCCAGAAGGACCAGCAGCTCCACAAGATCCCGGTGCTGGTCGTCACCGGCCACGCCCGCGACGACCTTGGCCGGGCCGATTTTGACGATATGACGATGTCCGGTCCGGGAGTTTACCTCGAGAAGCCGGTCCGCCCGACGTCGTATGTCTCCGCCGTCAGGCGGCTACTCGGCATGGAGCCACTCGCGAGCCCCGAACCCGAACCCGGCGAACTCCAGAGTGAACTTGCCGCCGCCCTGAAAGGCGCCGACAAAATGGCCCTCCAACGCGCCCTGGACGCCCTGAAAAAAAGCTAGCCGCACCACACCTTGTGGGGCAAGGTTCACCTTGCGAAGGGCTTCAGCCCGCTCCGTCCGCCTCCGTAATCGGAGAAGCATCGGGAACTTCTGCTGGCCAGTGCGTGTCAACTTACGATAGAAGTCTCAGATGGTGCGGAGGAGAGATATCGGCGTGAGATGGTCTTCCCCCGAGTCCAACCTGAACGGCCTACAACTACAACTTCCTTGCCGTTGTAGAGTTCCAGATCACGTAGCACCTCGTTGGGTGGCGGTAGCCGGTCGACTGGCTAGTCCCAAGACGCTGATACCTCACCGCCCGCCCGATGGTCGTGGATCGAAAAACACGCCAGGTAACGGATTGGTGCCAACGGGTCAGTACCCACAAAAATCGTAGTGGTGGCTACGCACGACCTATCCGCGCAATGACGGCTCGCGCGGGCAGATTGGTGGCACGTCCCGGTGTGCACTCTGCTGAAGTATGGCGCCGATCGGGCCAACCGCCCACCGCCGGTTGTGGCCACAAATAGCTATAATGTCCTCATGGAGACCGGCATTCGCGAATTGAAGGACAACCTGAGCCGGTATGTCCGGCTGGTCGAGACGGGGGAGCATGTCGTGGTCACCGCCCACGGACGGGTTGTCGCGGAGCTTGTCCCCCCGGGTGCGGCCGGCCGAAGTCAAACGAGCCAGTTCGACCGCCTCGTGGCCTCCGGCGCGATCACGCCGCCCGCCGAGGATGGCGACCCGCTGGAAGGCTGCCCAAAGATTCGGCTACCACGTGGCACGGCGACCGCTCTGATCGACAGTGACCGTGACGAAGCGTAAGACAGTTCCGCGCAGTGGTGCCCGCCGTTCAGGCCGTGCCTCTGCCGCTTCTCCGCAGGTTGCTGCGATCCGCTACATCGAATCGAGCGCCCTGGTTGCGGCGTTGCTCGAGAGCGACACCGCCGCGAAAGCCTCAATCCGGGCTCAGGGACAGCGGGTCACTTCCGCCATAACAGTTGCCGAAACCAGCCGCGCCGTGCTCCGCGCGCACCTTTCGGGGAGGATCACCATGCAGCAGCAACAAGCTGCCCTGCGCACGCTGCAGCGATTCGCCCGCCGTTGTCATATTGTGAGCGTGACCGACGCGATCCTCGCCCAGGCCGCACGCCCCTTTCCGGTCGAACCTGTCCGAACCTTGGACGCCATTCATCTGGCGACGGTGGCAGCCCTGGGCGAGCCGCCCGCCCTCGTGATCGTAGTCTCCCGTGACCGCCGCGTTCGTGACAATGCCGCGGCGTTCGATCATCCCGTTGAATGAGCTTCTGCCAGATCAGCGAGCTCCTTCACACCAGGTGCCTGAGCTGATCAGGGCCCTCGGACGAAAGCTGGCGGCGATGAACTCGATGGTCGCGGCGGCTTCTGGCGCTGAGGACTGACGAAGAAATTCGCGCATCCAGAATCCGGAAACGTGACCGTTCCCCACAGGCTGATAGGGACGGATAGGGTCACCACCTCGGGAAGAAAGGCAGATCGGTTCTCCCGTTACCATCAATATATACGTTCATCTACGTTCATATACGGCCTCCCCATCCCCCCGAATAACACCCTTCGCAAGTGGAAACGCCATCAGCCCAAACCGCAGTCACAGACGCCCAAGAAATATTTCCCCCATAAGATTCAATAGCCTACAGCACATGGACCGTTCCCGCCGCCTGCCTCGCGCGAAGCTGGTCTGAGAAAGGGACCAATCCTCTTATGCAACCTGCACTCGACAGAATTCGACAAAATTCGACACTTTCGGCGGATGTCGAACCGCCGAATGTCGAATCCATCGCCGCGGAACCGGTGGACGAACTGGAAGAAGAGGTGGAGACCGCCGAGACCCTCCACCCGGAACAGATCGAGGCCCTTGCCTCGCTCGCCGCCGGCATCTCCATCTCGAAAACCGCCGAGCGTGTGGGCGTCCACCGCTCGACCATCCACAACTGGCTCAACCATGACGACTTCTTCGCCGCCGAGTACAACCGCATGAAGCGGGAACGGCTCGAGGGTCTCCGCAATTCGGTCCACCAGATCTCGGCCGAGGCGCTCGCCACCCTGCGCGAACTGCTGACCAACGCCGAGGTCCCACCCGCGATCCGGCTACGCGCCGCTCTCTCGATCCTCGATGGCCTCGGCGCCTTCGACGCCGAAATCATCGGCCCCACCGACCCCGAACAGGTCGGCCGGCAGCGCTACATGGGCAACCTCCACCAAGAATTCCCGCAGCTCCTCTAAATAAGTGGGGCGGCCTTCAGTCCAATGCCACTTAGTTTTCGCGGATAGATCCGGGCTTGAAGCCCCGGCGGGCTCGAAGCCCGCCTTCCAGGTCTTTAGAACGCCGCGGAACGCGCGCTTGAGCGGGCGCGGAGCTTCAGCTCCGCTCTCTTCCCACCCGCGACAAACTTCAGAGATGGAACCCTTGCGAAACTAAGTGGCATTGCGCTTCAGCCCGCTCGGGGCGTCAGCCCCGATCTTCGCCCCGGAAACAGATAGGGGAGACCCCCGACGAAATTCCCGGCCAAGGCGGATCGATCGATCCGCCGCCCCGACCGTCACCCTCGCCCCACGGCGGAAATGGCGGGCTACCTTCAGGCAATCCACCCGGAACCTCCCGCAGCGGTGTCCCCCGTAGCGGGCCCTCCGATCGCGTTCCGATTGACACCGCCCTATCCGGTTTCGGACAATGGTCGAAGCCAATATACCTGCGGATGTGGCGGAATTGGCAGACGCGCATGGTTCAGGTCCATGTGGCCTTCGGGCCGTGGAGGTTCAAGTCCTCTCATCCGCACCAAGTCTCCTACGCGACTACCCGTCCGCACCGGGTCCCCGGTTAGCCCGGCAACCAGACTGATTCGATCCGCCGCCGCCGTTGTAGGGCCGCCGCGCGTCGTTGATATGGGAAGATGAGGACCAGGAAGCTGTGAAAGAATCCGGGGACTGTCCCAGCGCGCTTCAGTCTTTTCGGGACCTTCGAAGTCGTCGTGGACTGTCCCCAAGGCGTTTCTTCACCCCAACCAGCGGCCATGGCTAAGAAAGAAAAAGCGTTGAAGAAGGTACGGGTCGCCATCCCCGCAGTCTCCGTCGAGGCGATGACCGAGCCCAAGCCGCACCTGAGCAAGACCGATTACGTGAACGGGCTCCGTCGCCTCCAGGTCGAGCTGGTGAAGCTTCAGGAGTGGGTCAAGGACCGCGGCCTGCGGATCGTCGTCCTCTTCGAGGGCCGCGACGCCGCCGGGAAGGGCGGCATGATCAAGCGGATCACCGAGCGGGTCAGCCCGCGTGTGTTCCGCGTGGTGGCGTTGCCGGTGCCGAGCGACCGCCAGAAAACGCAGCTCTACCTGCAGCGCTACATCGAGCGGATGCCGGCCGCCGGCGAGGTGCTGTTGTTCGATCGGAGTTGGTACAACCGCGCCGGCGTCGAGCGCGTGATGGGGTTCTGCTCCCTGGAGGAGTACGACACGTTCCTCGACAACGTCAGTGACTTCGAGCGCTTCCTGGTGGACGATGGCATCGTGCTGATCAAGTACTGGCTGTCGGTGTCGAACGAAGAGCAGGAACGGCGCTTTCAGAAGCGTATCGAGGACCCGCTGCGGCAGTGGAAGCTGAGCCCGATGGACCTCGAATCGCGCCGCCGCTGGTACGACTACTCCCGGGCGCGCGACATGATGATGGCGGCCTCCGACAGCGATCATGCGCCGTGGTATGTGGTCCGATCCGACGACAAGCGCCGTGCCCGGCTCAACTGCATCAGCCACTTCCTGTCTCTATTTGACTACGAGGAACTGCCCCGCGAGCCGATCGTGCTGCCCGAGCGCGACCCTACCCACGCCTACGACGACATCACGCCTTTGCTGAGCCGCCGGTTCGTGCCCGAGAAGTACTAGCGGCCCGTCGCGGGGACATCGTTACCACGGCGTTTGACGTGGTCTCATGACCCAGCCGGCGGCCCGCAGGCCGCCCCAACCTCCCCGACCCCGGCGACCTGCTGGCCAAGCTGGTCCGCTGGGCCGTGAACGACGATATCCCACTCCGCCTCAAAGGCCGCGGACTGATTGACTGCCTCACGTGGGGGTGACGGGGCCGGCGCCGAAGCGAAGAAACGCCCCGTGATAACTACGTAAAGATTCCTCAGGATTCCGACGATGGCTAGGAGGATGAGTCGGGCTACCGCAGGCGTTCTGAACCCGGGGCGAGCGATCCATGTCAGTCGTTCGGGAGCAGCGCTTCGGACCATTGGGGCGATCATTTTGGCCGCGGCCGCGGTGGGAATCGTGGCTCATCTTGGCGTCATGCTATGGGCGTCCCATGAGTTCACCCAGGTGGAGTCTGTCATCGCATTGCAGAGCGATGCTTTGGCCGCGGGGCAGGGCCTCTACTACGACCTGAACAGCTACCCATATACCGTCTCCGCCTATGGTCCGATCTTCTATTCCCTGTGGGCGGCTCTAGTCAAGGCCGGCGCGCCACACTACACCGGGGGAAGGATGATCTCCTTGTCGCCCTCCTGGTGTCACTGTGGCTGGTGTGGCGGGCGCTTGGCCTTCTGATCGAGAACCGGTATGCGGTCTGGACCGGAGCCTTGGTGGTAGGGTGCACGGCGAACCTCCTGTACTGGTCGACGACCGGACAGACGGACATGCTGGCCTGCTGCCTCTCGCTGTGGGCATTTGTGGAATTCCTCGAATGGAGGACGCGACAGAGGGGATGGCGCCTGGTTTGGGCCGGCCTGTGCGTTATTTTGGCGATCTTCATCAAACAGACGATGCTCGCCGCGGGTGCCGCGATCGCGATCTCGCTCTTGTTAGAGCACAGGCGGCGAGGCGTCGAGTGGATCGCCGGCGTCGGGCTAGCCGGGATCTCCATCGCACTGACGCTGAATTGGGCGACCGGCGGACACTACTTCGAGAACGCGATTCGTGCCAACCTGAATCCCTTCAGTACAGGCAAACTGTGGCAGCAGGCGAGCTATCTGCTCCCGGTTTGTGGACCGCTTTTCTGGTTGCGATTGCCGGCCTCGGCCCGGGTGCCGGCACTTGCGGCCGCTGTATCTGTACTCGGCGCTGGCCGGCGCCGTTTGGCTGCTGACGGCGTCCAAGATCGGTTCCGACCTGAACTACCAGATCGAATTCACTGTGGCTCTGGCAACGTGTGCGGCGGCGTCTTTGGACACGGTGCGGTTCTTTCCAGCGTGCTGGAACGAAAAGACACCTGGGTCACACTACTTCAACTCCCGTTGCTGCTGTTCATTGCAGTGAATCTCAGCTGACGGCAAAAACGCTGATGGCCAGGCTGGTATTGGAGCCTGCAAGAAGGCGGACACGGAGGCATTGCGCCCATATCTGGAATCCGGCCGGGTGCTAGCGGCGCATCTCGACCTGCTGGTGCAACTGCGCCTGCCTCTGAAGGTCAGCCGCTGGTATCCATACCCTCCTGGTGCACGACGGGATGACCGCCGGAACCATTGCGGCGCGACCTCGCCGCCGGCCACTTCGCGACGGCAGTGCTCGTACGAAGCAAATCTTCCTGCCGGAGCCGGACTGGAAGCAGCCGGAAGTCCCGACTCTCCCGGCCATGCTCCTCGAACAAATGCGGAAGAGCTACCGTTTCGTTCAACATGTGCCCGGGCCTCTGCTCGATGGCGATATGTGTATGAGCCGATTGGTGATTGAAGAAGATCTGAACGCGTATCAGTGTCCGGTTCCGGTTCGATCCGGAAAGGGCCAAAGTGTGGCGCTCCCTGTGCCGCTACCTGCAGCGCTGGGTGGATGTCGATGCGGCAGTGCTGGATCTCGGTGCCGGCTACGGAGATTTCACCCGGTCCATCCAGGCCAACGGCAAATGGGCACTCGACCGCAATCCGGAATTGGTCGAGCACTGGTGTGAAGACGTTCAGCCGCTTATTCAGGAGGCGCTGGACCCTATTCCGATCCCGGCAGGATCCTTCGGCACGGTGTTTGCCTCGAATTTCTTTGAGCATTTCACCATTGACGAGGGCAAACGGATACTGGGCGAGATTCACCGCGTTCTACGTCCGCGTGGCCGGCTGGTGGCTGTTCAACCCAACTTCCGGCTCGAGCCGCGCCGGTACTTTGACGACTTCACGCACAAGACGGCGTATACCGACACCGGGTTCGCCGGTCTGTTGCAGTCCTGCGGTTTCCAGATCGTCCATTCGGAACCTCGGTTCACACCGTTCTCCATGCAGTCGCGCTGGCCAAAAGCCGAGTGGATGGTGGATCTGTATCTGGCTCTGCCCTTTCGCCCCTTTGCCGGACAGTTCCTGGTGGTGGCCGAGCGAGGTGGAGAGTAGCCGATGTGGAGAGGAAAAACCGTTGCGCTGATTCTCCCGACGTACAACGAGAAGGACTCCATCCGAGCCTGTATCCGCGACTACTTCGCCCCCGGCCTCGTCGATGAAATCATTGTCGTCAACAACAACGCCGCCAAAGGGACCTCTGAGGAGGTGGCAGGCACGGGTGCCCAGGAGATCTTCGAGACGAACCAAGGCTACGGTCACGCCCTGCTTTGCGGCATCGACAGCACTAAGGCGGATCTGGTCATCCTATCCGAGCCGGATGGGGCGTTCAGCGGACACGCCTGATCAAGTTGCTGGCCTACTCTGACGACGTGCCCGTCGTGTTTGGTACACGCACCAGCCGAGAGTTCATCTGGAACGGCGCCAACATGGGCCCATTCCTACGGTGGGGGAACTGGGCGGTGGCGAAGATGACCGAGGTCCTTTTCAACACGACCATCCTCACCGATATGGGCTGCACCCAGCGGCTCCTGTCGCGACAGGTCTTGGATCTGATTCGGCCGCACCTGCTGGTCGGCGGCTCGCACTTCGGGCCGCAGGTGCTGCTGGAGGTAATCTCCCACGGAATTCCGTTCGTCGAGATACCGATGAACTATCGTCCGCGGGTCGGTGAGTCGTCGGTCACCGGCTCTCTCTGGAAGGCCTGTGTGCTCGGGGGGCGAATGATCTTTTTGGTGCTGGAATACCGGTTCGGGCTGCACCGGCGGGAACGCACCATGTGGCCCGATCTGGATTTGAAGGTCCGGCGCGTCGAAGAGTCGGCTCAATCATTGGCGGCGCTCGCCGCTGCCCTCGATACGGCATCGCCCGAACCGGCCTCCGTTGAAACGGAGCGCATCGAACAGTAGTCTAGAAGCCTTCGAGGAAGTGGCCCATCCGCTCTTTTTTGGTGCGGAGGTAGCGTTCGGCCGTTTCAGCGTACTCTGGCTGGCAGGGGACACGCTCGACCACCGAGATGCCGTGGTCCTCGAGCGCCCGGATCTTGTCCGGGTTGTTCGACAGCAGCCGCACCTTGGTGACGCCAAAGTAGCGGATGATCTGTGCCGGCAGCTCGTAGTTACGGAGATCGGCCTCGAAGCCGAGCTGCTCGTTGGCCTCGATCGTATCGGCTCCACCGTCCTGCAACTCGTAGGCGCGCAGCTTGTTGAGCAGGCCGATGCCGCGGCCCTCTTTGTGCTCATAGATGATCAGTCCGCGCTTGGCGTCGGCGATCATCGCCAGGGCGAGTTCGAGTTGGGCGCGGCAGTCGCACCGCAGGCTGTGGAACACGTCGCCGGTCAGGCACTGGGAGTGGATCCGCACGAGTGGCGGTTTCCCGTTGGTAATGTCGCCCATACGCAGGGCGACCGCTTCTTCGATACCGGTAGCGCTCCGGTTCTGGAAGCCATAGATCCGAAAGCGGCCGAATCGGCTCGGGAAGTCGGCTTCCGCCGTCTTTTCCAACATCGTTGCGGGATTTGCAGCCATTATTCCTGGGCGCACGGGACACGATTCGAGGGACAAACCGTACCTTTCATTATAATGGCAGGCGAGCCCTCATGGTGGAACAGCACACCGTCGCCCTGCTCCTGAAAATCGCCGTCGCCGCCTCGCTGGCCAGTATCATGGTTCGTTTCAGCGCCTTCCGGCGAATGCTGATGCAAGAAGAGCGGACGCTGAATCAGCGGATGAAGCTGGCCCTGGCCTTCTCGACGGTCTTCGCGGCCGGCGTCGGCATCCGCGTCCTGACCGATTCCTACAGCGCGGTGGACCTCGGGCTCGAAGGCAGCCTGCTCGCCGGCGCGGTCGGCGGGTACGTGACCGGCCTCGTCTCGGGCGTGTTGATTTCCATCCCCGCCATGGCCAACCACGAGTACCTGACGATGCTCCTGTATGCGGGGGTCGGCGTCCTGGGCGGCCTGCTGCGCGACCTGGCGCCGGACAAGGAAGAGGTCTGGAAGTTCTCCCCCTTCCTGCACGTCAACCTGAAGCGGCTGTTCCGCGGCCTGACCGACTACCGGCGTTCGGCGTTCCACACCTTCTTTCTCGCCTCGATCGTGGCCGCCGAGTTCGTGCGCTTCAGCGTCAGCCGCATCTTCGGTCCGGAGATGCAGTTCAGCCTGCATCCGCCCGCCTCGGATCTGCCGCACCCGCTGTCGGTGCTTGGCGTCTACCTGGCTACGGTCTTCAGCGTCACTCTGCCGCTCAAGATCTGGAACAACGCCCGCACGGAGCAAAAACTCGAAGCCCAGCAGCGGCTGCTGGGCGAGGCCCGCCTGCAGGCGCTCCAGACCCAGATCAACCCGCATTTTCTGTTCAACACGCTGAACACGGTCTCGTCGCTGATCCGCATCAACCCGGAGCAGGCCCGTGGCGTGGTGCACAAACTTTCGACGATCCTCCGGCGGCTGATGCAGCAGCACGAGAACTTCAACCCGCTGCGCGAGGAGCTCTCCTTCATTGACGATTACCTCGCCATCGAGATCGTGCGTTTCGGCGACAGCCTGCGATTCGTCAAGGAGGTCGATCCGGCGACGCTCGAGCTGTTGGTCCCCAGCATGATGCTGCAGCCGCTGGTCGAGAACAGTCTGCGCCACGGGCTGGCGAGTAAGGTGAGCGGCGGCACGATCCGCATCCACAGCCGCCTGGAAAACAACCGCCTGTCGGTGTCGGTCGCCGACGACGGCGTGGGCATCCCGCCGTCGATCATGGAGAAGGTGTTCGAGAAGGGGATCGGCATCAGCAACGTGAACGAGCGGCTGAAGGTCGTCTTTGGCAACGACTACCGCATGTGGGTCGACAGCCGCCCCGGGGAAGGCACCCGCACCGAAATCGACATCCCGGCGCTACAGCAAGGTGTCGTGGTGCTGCCGTAGGAAGATTTTTTCACCGCCGAGGGCGCAGAGAACGCAGCGATCTAAGAAAACTCGTTATCCGGCGGCTGGGCCGATTCCGGAAATCGTAGCCCGCTCTACCGCGCCGGGCAGAGCCGATCCCAGCCTGCTAGTCTAGCAGCCATTTCCTGGTCTTCCTCTTATCTCAGCGTCCTCTGCGTCTCTGCGGTTCAATCTCCTACCGCACTACACCCTCGAGCGGACTCGACGCTGATGCGTAGAGCTTCCTCGGCATACGACCGGCCTCGAAAGCCAGGCGCCCGGCGAGGACCGCGTGCTTCATCGCGGCGGCCATCTTCTCGGGCTCGGTGGCGGCCGCGACGGCGGTGTTCATGAGGATGCCGTCGAAACCGAGCTCCATGGCGAGCGTGGCGTCGGAGGCGGTGCCCACGCCAGCGTCGACGATAAGCGGGACCTCGGTGATCAGCTCGCGCAGGATGCGCAGCGTGGCGGTGTTCTGGATGCCGAGCCCGGAACCGATCGGAGCGGCGAGCGGCATCACGGCGGCCGCGCCGGCGTCGATCAGGCGGCGGGCGATGATCAGGTCGTCGCTCGTGTAAGGCAAGACGACGAACCCTTCCTTGACCAGCGTCGCGGTGGCCTCGATCAGGCCGAGCGTATCGGGAAACAGCGTCTGCTGGTCGCCGATGACCTCGAGCTTGATCCAGTTGGAAAGGCCGACCTCACGGGCCAGGCGGGCGGTGCGCACGGCCTCGTCGGCGGTGTAGCAGCCGGCGGTGTTGGGCAGGATGAAATACTTCGAACGGTCGATGTAGTCGAGCATCGACTCCTTGGATTTGTCCGTCAGGTTCACGCGGCGCACGGCTACCGTTACCATGTCCGCGCCGGTGGCGTCGTGGCACCGCTGCATTTCCTGAAAGGACCGGTACTTGCCGGTACCGATAATGAGACGCGAGGAAAACTCGCGGTCGGCGATCTTGAAGATTTCGGGCATAGACACCTCTATTGTACGGTCAGCGGCGGGGTCGGTCGACCGGCGCCTCAGGCGGGAACCAGGTCCAGGATGCTGACCTCGGGGCGGCAGTCGAAGCGGACCCCGTAGATGGCCCCGACGCCGCGCGTCACGTAGACCCAGCGACCCTCATATGGACACAGGCCGCGGATGAAACGGTTGTCTTCGACGGGCACGTACGGGGGACCGAAACCCGGCACGACGAGCTGTCCGCCATGGGTGTGGCCGCTGAGCTGCAATTCCCACCGGTAGCGGCCGAGTCGCGATGTCAGGTCGGGGTTGTGTGCCATCAGGACCGTGGGCAGCTCCGGGCGGGAAACGGCGCCGAAGGCACGGTCGGCGTCCCAATCGCCGGCCCAGAGGTCGCCCAGGCCGACCAGGTTGAACTGGCAGCCGTCGTTTCCGGCGACAATGGCCTCGTTTCGCAGGAACACGATTCCGACCGACTCGAGCAGGCCGCGCACCATGTCCGTCGTGTCGACGCCCGAGTGCGAGGCGGCCCAAGGCCCCCCGTCGTGATTGCCGAGAATGGCATAGACGGGAGCGGCCTGGACGAGCGGTGCGAGGACGCTCCGATAGTCGGCCTCATAGCGGAACTCGCCGAACGTCAGGTAGTCGCCGGTGAGGCAGACGAGGTCCGGGTGCTCGCCGAGTCCCATGGCGACGGCGGAGGCGACCACGGAGAACGGCGTGTGATCGCCGGCGTGGAGATCCGACAGGTGCAGCACCCGGATCGGGCGTTCGAGGCCGGCCACCGGAATCTCGTTCCGGGTCAGCTCGAGCCAGCCGGATTCGACAAATTTTGCATAGGCCGGGACCGCGGCCAGTCCCACGAGCGAGCACGAGATAAATGCGCGTCGGTTAATTCGCATGAAGCGTTTGGTCTGGTCAAAGCGTCCTAAACCGTATGGCCGGACAGATGTTTTCTCTACCACCTTACCGGAACGCCAGCGTCGATGCCGCAACTCCTGAGACCGCGGCCGCCGCCAGGCGTTCCGCCGAAGGCCGGCGTTGCGCGATTTGAGGGGAATCGCGCGACATTGGGCGGTGGCCAAAAACTGGCAACCTGCCGATATGACCGGTAGCAGTCCCGGCTCGGCTGCGGACACGGTGGAAACCCAGGGGGAAACCGGTGCCGCAGTGCCGGGGAGATCGTGCTAAAGTCGATATGGTTGCCAGGATGAGGGCCCTTAGCTCAGCGGTTAGAGCAGCGGACTCATAATCCGTTGGTCGTAGGTTCAAATCCTACAGGGCCCACCAGAAGGCGACAGGGGATTGGCACATCCCCCGAGGAATGATAGCGGAGGTGAGGCAAGGCCTCGCGGCGGATAGCCATGGATGAGCAATTTCACAATATACGGCTCCACGTAGCACCCCAAGCGATTTGAGAACTGGGACCACTTCATCGAGAATACTCCCGAGTACTCGATCGGGATGGAAGTGATGGACGACGTGCCGGGCCACATCGGCCATCGGGTCCACTTCGACCACCACAAAGGCGTGATCCGCGAAGCGACCATGAGCGCGGCGATGCAGGCTTACATCGCCGTGCGGCAGGGGCTGGCTTGATGCAACGGTGGCTTCGCGGCAAAGGACCCGATCCACGTCTAGGTCTGGAATGCCGATCAGGACGTATGCCTGGCCGCTTTCGTGCTCGAGTACCATCACCTGCTGGAGCGGGCCGAAGGGGCTCCCGCTGTTGCGCTGGATCGTGCAGTACAACAACAAGATCGACGTCTGCGGCGGGCTTTATCCGGTGCGGCTGGACGAGCTCGAGCGCAACCATTTCACCTGGGTCTTCGAGCCGTACCGCGCGCAGCGCATGGCGGGCCGTAGCGAAGGTGACGACGGGCTGGTGAAGCAGACCATCCGGGACGTGTGCGACCGGCTCTCATGACTGATGCACGGCAGCGCCGGCACGCTCCCCGTGACGGCCGAGCCGGAGATTCTCTATGAGTCCCCGTATGACTTCGTCATCGTGGACGAGAAGGGCGACCCGCATGCCCGGCTGGTACTGGCCTCCCGCGGCCACCGCAACCTGATCAGCCTGATCACCAGCCGTCCCTGCGGGCCGCTATACGTACAGCGTCATCCGTGGCTCACCCTACGATGAGGACACATTTCAGGTTCTGAAGCTGATTTCCGCGTTCCAGGCCGCCGAGGACAAGCCCCACGAGCGCATCTGGGGCGGTTCGGAACTGGCGGCGGGCTCGGACAGCGAACTCGGCAGCAGCCTGCACTGGACGCAGTTGCGCGACATCGCCGAACCACTGGTGAAGGAAGACTGCGTCGGCAAGGAACCCGAACCGGTTCACGTCCGGTGATTGGTGAGGCGGATTACGGCAAGAGGTTGAACCGCAGAGAACGCAGAGACTTCTGCAATCGGTCCTTCGTCTGCTAGCTGGGCGATAGCGGAGTATCGCCTGTCTCGGCGAGGGACAACCGACCAACGCTCTCCGGTGTTTCTATCCGAGTCTTTATCTTTGCGTCCTGGCATTCTTTGTGTTGAAAATCCTGCCCCAAGTGGCGCCCGCTCTGCATGACGCCTCTGTTTTGGTAACATGACGCCGATGACACGCAGCGTGTACAGCCTGGTCGAGAACGCCGCGAAGACGTGGGGGACCCGCCCGGCGCTTCATCAGCCCCGCAAGAGCGGCCCCAGAAAATACCAGAGCTATAGCTGGATCGAATACCGGGAAGCGGTCGAGGAGATCGCGGTTGGCCTGCGGCGGCTCGACATCGGCAAGGGCGACGTCGTGGCCATCGACGCCGAAACCCGCGCCGAGCTGTACCTGGCCGATCTCGGGATCATGACCAACGGCTCGATCGCGGCCGCGCTCTATACGAGCTACCCGGCCGAGAACCGCGCCCGTACCATCCGCTCCACCGGGGCCAAGGCCGTCTTCGCCGAGAATCCCGAATCGATGCGCGCGCTGCAGGGCGCCGCCGGCGACCAACCGCTACCGGTGCGCTGGTTCCTGCTCGAAGGGGAGGCCGAGGGTGCGACGTCGCTCGACGAGCTCCGCGGACTGGGCGCCGAGGCGATCACCGACGATTCGGAATGGCTGTCGCGGATCTGCGCCGAAATCGACCCGCACGACCCGGCAATCCTCTACCTGACCTCGGGTGCGACCGGCGAGCCCAAAATGGGCCTGGCGAGCCACGCCTCGATCGTCGCGAACGTTGACATGGGCCCCAAGGTGATCGACCTCGGTCCCGAGGACGCCACCATCGCCTTCCTCCCCTCGGCGCACATCACGCAGCGCATCGCCATGGAACTGCTGCCCGTGCGCATGGGCGTGCCGGTGTGGTTCTCGGCCGGACTCAGCCGTCTGCCGGGCGAGCTCAAGGACGTTCGTCCGACTTTCTTTGTCGCGCCGCCGCGTGTCTGGGAGCGCATCTACGCGAGCATCTGCACCGAGGTCCGGAAGCGCGGCGGCTTCGCCCAGCGGCTCTTCTACGGCTCGCTCGGCATCGGGCTCGAAGCGTCCCGCAAGAGGCAGCGCGGCGAGACGATCCCGCCGTGGCTCGGCGCCGCGCTGAAGGTGGCCGACAAGCTCGTCTTCTCGAAGATCCGGGCGCGTTTCGGCAATCGGTTGCGGCTGGCGGTCTCCGGCGCCGCGCCGCTCGGCCGCGACCTGGCCGATTTCTACGCCGCCATCGGGATGCCGATTCACGAGGGCTACGGCCTCACCGAAGCCGGCATCGTCTGCCTGAATCCACTGGGTGCGCCGCTGTCGGGCAGCATTGGCAAGCCCCTCCCCGGCGTCGAGTTCCACATTGCCGAGGACGGCGAGCTGCTCATCCGCAGTCCAACCCTGTTCTCCGGCTACTACAACGACCCGGCCGCCACCGCCTCCGTCCTCCACGATGGCTGGCTGCGCACCGGCGATATTGGCCGGATCGACGAGCAGGGGTTCGCATTCATCACCGGCCGGAAGAAGGAAGTGCTCGTCTCCTCGAACGGCAAGAAGATCTACCCGGCGCGGATCGAAAATCTGTTCAAACTCGAGCCGCTCATCAACCAGGTGCTGCTGCTCGGCGACAAGATGTCGTACGTGGCGGCGCTGTTCACGCTCAATCCGGCGGCGATCGAATCGCTACCCGGAATGAACGGCGCCTCGAAGATACCCCTCGAGGAGCTGGTGGAGGCTGGGCCGGTCAAGGCGGAACTCAAGAAGCTGGTGAAACGCGTCAACGAAGAGCTGGCTGACTTCGAGCGTATCCGCAAGTACCACGTCCTGACGCGCGATTTCACGATCGCCGACGGCGAGCTCACGCCGACCATGAAGGTCCGCCGCGCCCAGGTGGCCAAGAACCACGTAGAGGCAATCAACACGCTGTACAAGGGGCAGGGTCCCGGGGCGGCCTAACCAATGTGGCCCGGCCACCGCTCGTCGAGATGAAGCGCGCCTCCAACCCGCGCTGGCAGGTCCTCGGCTACTCTCTGCTCCTGTTCTCCGTCAACGTCCTGATCGCCGGCCGCCTGTTCGCCACCGAGTTCACGAACAACCTGGACTCGGTTGAGGGCTCTTTCATCGCCATCGCTCGGTGGATGATGGAGCATCCCGCCGAACACACGTGGTGGCCGCTTTGGAATTCAGGGCTGCCGTTCCATTGCACCTATCTGCCGTTGTTACCGGCGATGGTCGCGGCCTGGGGCAAGCTCAGCGGCGCCTCGCCGGCGCTTGCCTATCACGCGGTGACGGCGGCGCTCTACTGCCTCGGCCCGGTGGCGGTCTTCTGGATGGCCGCCGGGCTGTCCGGGCACCCCCGTACCAGCTTCGTCGGCGGGCTGGTCTACTCCGTCGTCTCGCCTTCCGCACTGCTGCTTCCGGCGATCCGCTCCGACCTGGGCGGCATGTGGGACTCGCAACGCCTATACGTGCTGATCCACTACGGCGCCGGACCGCAGGTCAGCGCGCTCGCTCTCACACCGCTCGCGATCCTCTCGGTTGGCCTGGCGCTACGGCACCGGCGCCCGCTTTTGTACCTGTGCGCCGGCGTGTCGCTCGCGGCCGTTGTCCTCACCAACGCCTTCGGCGCCGTCTCGCTCGCCCTGGCCGTCGGCTGCCTGATCCTGGCGCGTCCGGTACGGGAAATGTTCCGGGACCTGGCACTGATGGTCGCGATCGCGGTGGTCTCGTATCTGGCGATCTGTCCCTGGCTACCGCCGTCGTTTCTCCGCGTCATCGAGTTCAACTCGCAAACGGCGGGTGGCGATTTCCGGTGGTCGCTGCGATCGCTCACCGCGATCGCGCTGGTCCTCGTCCCGCTCGCGGCGTGCTGGTGGCTGACCCGGCACTGGAAGCTATCGCGCGAGGGGCTGCGTTTCTTCCTGCTGTTCTCGGTGGTGCTCACGATGGTGGTCACGCTGAGCCTCGAATTCAACCTGCACGCGATTCCGCAGGGCTGGCGGTTTCACCTCGAGATGGAGATGGCGCTCACGGTTCTGGCCGCGCTACTCGCCGCCGAGTGGTGGGACCGGGCGCCGCGCCCGGCGCGTGCCGCTCTCCTTGGCGTTTGCCTCGTAGGGATCGGCTGGCAGGCGCTTCACACCCGCCGCTACGCCGGCGACCTGATCCAGCCGATCGACGTGCACCGGACAGTCGAGTACAAGACCGCCATGTGGCTGCAGGAGGACTTCGGCGACGAGCGCGTGATGGCCACCGGTTCGCCGTCCTTCTGGCTCAACGTCTTCACCGAGCAGCCACAGCTCTCGGGCGGTCACGAGCCGTTCAACCCGAACTGGATGTCGCGGGTCGCGATTTTCATCATTTACTCCGGACTCAATGCCGGCGAGCGCGACGCCGAGGTGGCGGTCCTGTGGCTCAAGGCCTTCGGCGTCCACGGCATCAACGTGCCCGGTCCGGCGAGCGAGGAGCCCTACAAGCTCTTCCAGCGGAATTACACGATGTTCGACGGCCGCCTGCCGGTGGTGCGGCGCGAGGAAGGGAATACGATCTACCGGGTACCGCAGCGATCGGCGAGCCTGGCGCGCATCGTGCCTGGCGGCGCTACTGTCGATCGTCCGCCGGCCCACGGCCTCGACACGGAGCAGGTGGAGCGCTACGTCGCCGCGCTCGAAGACCCGTCGTTGCCGTTGGCAAGCTGGGAGTGGCGGAATGCGCATTCGGCCGCGATCCGGGCCGACATCGCTCCCGGCCAGGTGATCTCCGTCCAGGTCACCTACGACCCCGGCTGGCGGGCGACCATCGACGGCCGCGAACAGAGGCTCCACGGCGACGGCATCGGCTTGATGGTTATTGAACCGGACCGAGCCGGTCCCTCAGAGATCGAGCTTACCTACGATGGCGGTGTCGAGGGCAAAGCCACCCGCTGGCTCAGCCTGCTCACCGTCGTGGGTGTGCTCGTGTGGCTGGTGTTTTCCTACCGCCGCCGCGCGTTCCACCAGCCCTGGTAAGGTACGATGAAGGTACCGCACTAAATGGACCTCGACAACCTGGATCTCAAGAAAACAATCAACCTGCCCAAGACGACCTTCCCGATGAAGGCGAACTTGCCGCAGCGGGAGCCGGAGATGCTGGCTCGCTGGCGACGAGATGCGGCTCTATCAGCGAGATCCGCGAGGCGCGCGCCGGGCGGCCGAAGTACGTCCTGCACGACGGGCCGCCGTACGCCAACGGCAACATCCACCTCGGCACCGCGTTCAACAAGATCCTGAAGGATTTCATCGTCAAGTCCAAGAGCATGGCCGGCTTCGACGCGCCCTACGTCCCGGGCTGGGACTGCCACGGCCTGCCCATCGAGATCAAGGTCGACAACGAGCTCGGCAAGAAGAAGGCGTCCATGACGCCCGTCGAGATCCGCGCGGCCTGCCGCAAGTATGCCGAGAAGTTCGTCGACATCCATCGCGAGCAGTTCCAGCGGCTCGGCGTGTCTGGGCCGTTGGGACGACCCGTACCTCACGATGAGCCGCGCAGTACCAGAGCGTCATCGCCCGCGCCTTCGTCGATTTTCTGGATCAAGGGCTACGTTTACAAGGGCCTGAAGCCGGTCCACTGGTGCCCGCACTGCCGCACCGCGCTGGCCGAGGCCGAGGTCGAGTACGAGGACCACACCAGCCCCTCGATCTGGGTTCGTTTCGCGCTGACTTCCGATCCGGCAGCGATCGATCCGGCGCTCGCCGGCCGCAAGGTCTGCGGGCCTGATCTGGACCACGACGCCCTGGACCATCCCGGCCAACATGGCCATCGCCTTCCATCCGAAGTTTGCCTACGTCGCGGTGGACGACCGGCGACGACGTCTACATCGTCGCCGAGGAGCTGCTCGAGGCGACCGCCGAGCGCCTGCGGCTGGATCCAGCACGACGTGATCGCGCGCTTCCCGGGCGCGCAGCTCGAAGGCGCCGTCTTCCGCCATCCGTTCCTCGACCGCGACTCGCCGGGCATCCTCGCCGACCACGTCACGCTCGAGCAGGGCACCGGCGCCGTCCACACCGCCCCCGGCCACGGCCAGGAGGACTACGTCGTCGGCCAGCAGTACGGCATCGACGATCTACTGCCCGGTGGACTGCCGGCGGCCGCTTCTTCCACGCCGAGGGCGCCGACGGGCAAGCTGCCGGAGGAGATTGATCGGCCAGACCGTGTGGGACGCGAATCCGGTGGTGGTCGGACCTGCTGCGCCAGCCCGGCGCGCTGCTCGCCGAGAAGACGATCCATCACAGCTACCCGCACTGCTGGCGCTGCCACAAGCCCGACCATCTTCCGCGCCACCGAGCAGTGGTTCATCGGCATGGAGCGCAACGATCTGCGGCACGAAGGCGCTGGAGGCCATCCGCAACGTCAAATGGCATCCCGCGCTGGGGCGAGGAGCGCATCTCGAACATGATCGCCACCCGGCCCGACTGGTGCATCTCGCGCCAGCGCGTCTGGGGCGTGCCGATCACCGTCTTCTACTGCGCCGACTGCCACGAGGCCGTCACCGACCGGAAGGTGCTCGACCGCGTCGTCGATCTGTTCGCCGAGCATACCGCCGACGTCTGGTACGAGAAGCGCACGGCCGCCGAGCTGCTGGGCCCGAGGCTACCGCTGCGCCAAGTGCGGCGGCGCGGAGTTCGACAAGGAGACCGACATTCTCGACGTCTGGTTCGACTCCGGCTCGAGCCACCTGGCCGTGATCGATACGGAGAACCGGAGCTCTGCACTGGCCGGCGGACCTCTACATCGAAGGCGGCGACCAGTACCGCGGCTGGTTCCACAGCTCGCTGCTGGTCGGGCGTGGGCTTGCGCGGCGGGCAGTCCGTACAAGGCCTGCGCGACGCACGGCTGGGCGCTCGACGGCGACGGGCGCGCCATGTCGAAGTCGCTCGGCAACGTCATCGAGCCGTCGGAAATCGTCAAGCAAGTACGGCGCCGAAGTCGTGCGCCTCTGGGTGGCCTCGGTCGAGTTCACCGAGGACGTGCGCATCTCGGAAACGATCCTGACGCGGCTGGTGGAGGCCTACCGCAAGCTGCGCAACACCTTCCGCTACGCGCTCGGCAACCTCGACGATTTCGATCCGGCCGCCGATGCCGTCGCCCGCGGCGGAGATGCTGCGAAATCGACCAGTGGATCCTGTTCCGCGCCGAGGAGCTGACCGCCGAAGTGCCGCCGCTGGTACGAGGAGTTCGCCTTCCATCGCGTCTACCAGGCGCTCTACAATTTCGCCACCATCGAGCTGAGCTCGCTCTACTTCGACGTGCATCAAGGACCGGCTTTACACCAGCGGCGCCCAGGTCCCACGCCCGGCGCAGCGCGCAGACGGCCACTCTGCCGGCTCACCTACGCGCTGGTCGCGGCTGCTCGCGCCGCTGCTGAGCTTCACCACCGAGGAGGTCTGGGCCCACCTCCGCAAGCCGGCGGGCGCCCCGGACAGCGTCCACATGGCGGTGTTCCCCGAGCCCGAAGAACTGACGGCGGGCCTCGCCGCCGAAGCACCGCGCAGGCGCCGCCGAACTGGGACCGCCTGATCGAAGTCCGCGATACCGTCCTGCAAGAGCCTCGAGGCGGCCCGCGACGGCAAGGCGTCGGCGCGGACCCGCTCGAAGCCAGGGTCCATTTGAAGGCCAGCGGCGAGCCTGTACCAGCTGCTCGACGAATACGAACGCCGAGCTGGCCGACCTGTTCATCGTCTCCCAGGTGTCGATGGAGGGCCAGGCGGGACCGAACTCTCGGTCCATGGTCGAACACGCCGGCGGCCTGAAGTGCCCCCGCTGCTGGAAATACAAGGAGGACATCGGATCGAGCTCCGAACTGCCCGAAGTCTGCGGCGCCTGCGCGACGGCCGTCACGGGAGAATCCTGAACGGACTGACATGGATCCGCCGAACGACTGCCTTCGGCCTGGCCGCGCTCGTCGTCCGTGCTCGACCGGATCACCAAGATCTGGGTCGAGGGCAACGTCGATCTATGGACGAGCATCCGCCGTGATCCCGGGCTTCTTCGACATCGTGCACAGCCAAGAACCGCGGCATGGTGTTCGGCCTGTTCAACGACTCGGCACAGTCCGCTCAAGACCGGCGCTCTGGTGGTGGTCGGCACTCGGCGTGCTGGTGTTCGTCATGGTGCTGATCTGGCGCATGCCGAAGAGCATTCCCGGCGCCCAGCGGCTGACACCCGTGGCCTTGGGGCTGGTGCTCGGAGGCGCCATCGGCAATCTCTTTGACCGCGCCGTCCAAGGCAGCGTCACCGATTTCCTGCGACTTCTACGTCGGCGAGTATCAGTGGCCTGCGTTCAACGTGGCCGACAGCGCCATCACGGTGGGCGCAATCCTCATGGCGATCGAGCTGATCCGGGCGCCCCGTGGCGACGGGGAAACTCCGCCCGCGAGAAGGGGCCGATGAGGCCGCCGGACACTAGCGGCGCGCCGTCGCCGGCAAGAATGACATGTTTCCGAAGCTGATCCAAATCGGCGATTTCTTCCTGCCGACGTACGGCCTGCTGGTGGCGTTGGCCTTCCTGGCCGCCCTGTGGATGGCCGGACGGCTGGCGCGGCTCGAGGGGCTCGACGCCGACAACGTCACCAACCTGGGCGTCTATGCGGCCCTCGCCGGCCTCGCCGGTGCGAAGCTCCTCATGATTGCCTTCGACTGGCGGCGCTACGCGGCCCATCCCGCCGAGATCTTCTCGCTCTCCACCCTTCGCGTCGGGCGGAATCTTCTATGGCGGACTGATCGCGGCGCTGCTGGTCGGCATGCTTTACATGCGCCACAAGCGGCTCCCGGCCCTCCGGACCCTTGATGTGTTCGCCCCCGGACTCGCGCTCGGCCACGCCATCGGGCGTCTCGGCTGCTTCGCCGCCGGCTGCTGCTGGGGCGTCGCGTGCAACCGGCCCTGGGCGGTGACCTTCACCAACCCCGAGGCCCACGAGCTGGTCGGCGTACCGCTCAACCAGCCGCTCCACCCGACACAGCTCTATGAGTCCGCCTCCGAGGCGATCATCTTTCTCATCCTGCTCTGGCTGTTCCACCGGACCCACCGCACCGGGCAGGTGATCGGCCTCTACCTGGTCCTGTACGGCGGCGTGCGCTTCGGCGTCGACTTCCTCCGCTACTACAGCGAACCCAACCCCTTCGGCGGCCCTTTTACGGCGACCCAATGGATTGCCATGGCCCTGTTCGCCTGCGGGACGTGGCTGACGCTGCGGCGCGCGTAGTACTTTCCTGACGTTGCTCCTATTACGATCGTTCTAAAGGATTCTCCTAACTAGGTGATTTTATTTGCCTAACCCTACCCACTTCTCTGATTTCCAGAAATGCCAATTTCCCCTACTGTGATAGGTGAAGCGATCCGAATAGGAACTTGAAGGCAAAAACGGCAGATTGGAGACCGACAGCCATGTCCCCTGAGACGTTCACATTGCCGGGCCAGACGCTGACCTTGACAAGACGGAGACGGCAGCGAGGAAACGCCTTTGTAGAAGCGGCGTTCGTGCTCGTGCCACTCTTCGCACTGATCTTCGCCATCGTCGATTTCGGTCTCGCCATCTTTGTTCGCAGCACGCTGCAACACGCTACCCGGGAAGCCGTCCGCTATGCCATCACGTACCGGACGGTGGATGGCATGGGGCACGACGCCTCGATCAAAGAGGTGGCGCGGCAATCCGCGATGGGCTTCCTGAACGGCGACGACCACCTGGAGAAGGTCCACGTCCGGTATTACGATCCGGGGACGTTCCTGGAGGTGCCGGATAACTCGCCGGGCAACCTGGTGGAGATCTCGGTGGAGAACTACACGTGGGGGTGGTTGGCGCAGCTCATGCGCAACGCCTCGCCACTGCAGATCACGACCCGTTCCTCGGACCGTATGGAGGGCCTGCCGGCGGGCAGTAATCCACCGCCGCGATAAAGCCCATAAGGAGGAGCCATGCGAGCAAGAAACAGAAGGAAACAACGCGGAAACACGATTCTCGAGTTCACGCTGGTGTTCGTTTTTCTGCTGCCGCTGCTGCTGGGCACGGTGAACGTGGGCATGAACCTCAGCCGCAGCATCCAGGTCACGCAGTTGAGCCGCGACGCCGGACACATGTACGCGCGATTCGTGGATTTCTCCCAGGCCGGCAACCAGAACATCATCGTGCGCCTGGCCGAAGGGCTCGGCATGAGCCGCACCGGTGGCAATGGGCGAGTGACGCTGACACGGATCACCAAGGTTGGCGAGCGCGAGTGCAACGTCGGCGGTTTGGAGACGTGGCAGTGCCCCAACTACCAGCACACCGTGATCACCCAGCAGATAATCGTCGGCAACCACGAGTTGCGCGACAGCAACTTCGGCGACGCCCCCGGCGACCTGATGAACAGCGAGGGTGAGATCGAACCCGACGACTACCTCACGGACATGCGCGTGCGGGCCGATTCCTTCGATAGCGTGCTGGTGCTTCAAGGCGGTGAGATCGCCTACCTTTCCGAGGCGTACGTCATCTCGCCGGACCTCGATTTTCCCGGATTCTACGACGACACGCAGACCTACGCCCGCACGATCTTTTAGCCCGCCCGCGTCCAGCGGATCCGGCGTGGCGGGCAGTTACTGGCATTCATAACGGCTACGGCACAGGCTGGACAGGAGAGCTGTGTCCGGCGCCGGGCGAGAGAACGCATGAGGCACGAGGCCAGTCCTCCGGTCGGGACACCGGCGAGACGGCTTATTTGGAGGCATCGGCATGAATCGCAGGAGCAGAAAATCAGAAAAAGGCATCGCACTATTGGTGACGACGGCCGGATTGATCGTGATCGTACCGGTCATCGGTCTGGCCATTGACGCCGGCTTCTTGTATACGATCAGCGCCCGGCTGACGGCGGCCACCGACGCGGCGGCGATCGCGGCGGCGCGGTCCCTGTCGGTCGGCATGACTGTCGCCGAACAGGAAACCGAGGCCAAGGCGCGCGCCAGGGCCTTCTTCGACGCCAACTTCCCGGATACGCAATTCAACACGAGCAATAAGACCGTGGACGTCTCGGTCTCCGAGACGGCGTTTCGTACCCGTACCGTCGCCGTCGAGTCCTCTGTGGACGCCGGTCTGTTCTTCATGCGCGTGCTGGGCCGGGAGGCGACCACGGTGCGGGCGGAAGGCCAGGCTTCCCGCCGCGACGTCAATCTGATGCTGGTGCTCGACCGCTCCGGATCCATGGACACCGCCGGGGCCTGCGAGCCGATGAAGGACGCGGCGCGAACCTTCGTCGACCATTTCGCCAACGAACGCGACCGCCTCGGCCTGATCACCTTCGGGATGACCTACCTCGACGCCTTCTCGCCGACGCAGAGCTTCAAACCGGGCCTCGACCAGACGCTGGCCCAGATCGACTGTTCAGGCGGCACTGGCACGGCACAGGCGTTGTGGCGCGGCTTCGAGGAGCTCCAGGCAGTCAACGAGCCCGGCGCCCTCAACCTGATCGTGTTCTTCACCGACGGTCTGCCGAACGGGATCACGGCCGACTTCCCAATCAAGAGGCTGTCGGACAACCGCTACGGCCACGGCTGGTCGCCCTACGACAGCACCGGGGCGACATACTATGTCGACCCGAGCTTGTGCCAGGACGCCAACGGCGAAAAGTACGACCGGCGCTCCTGGTCCGGCGTCCGGCAGTATTACGCCCCCAGTTGGAACCCGTTCTGGAACCCGCCGGCGACGGTGACCGGGGTCATGGCGGCTGAAGGCAACGGCACCAAGACGACCGGATACACGTTCGGCGTCACCCACTCACAGGCGAACTCGCTCACGGACCACAACGAGAATCCCGTCTCGATGACCGGCTGTGGCTTCTCGGGCAATGGCTGGGTGGTGCGCCGGGACATTGCCTACATCCCGGACACGGACGCCTTCAACAACACCACGTCAGGCTACCAGCACGTGGACCGCTTCCCCGCCGGACACCCCTACGAGGGCCGGATCCGGCCGGACACCCCGATCAACATCGGCCGGGCGTCAAAGAACGCGGCCGACAACGCCGCCTATCGGATGCGAACCGACCCCAATTCCCCCGCGGTGATCTACACCATCGGCCTCGGCGATCCCGCTAGCGGTGCGCCGCCGGACGAGGAGTTCATGAAGCGGGTGGCCAACGACCCATCGAGCACGACCTTCGATGACCGCCAGCCGGTCGGCATGTACGCCTTCGCACCCAACAGCGCCCAGTTGGCCGAAGCCTTCTATCACGTGGCTTCCGAGATCCTCCGCATCTCGCACTAAGCGAGAGCCCCCAGGGCGGACGACCGGTCGGTATCGGGCCGATCGCCCCGCCCCTTTCGGGGCGCCGCCGGGCGGGCGTCGGGGCTGCCGGCAGAATGTTGGCCCGTGGCCGCTATCTCCCCTGGAATCTGGAACTCCCGTACTACTCCATGGCCCGGAGGTACCGGGGCGTCTAAGTCAAGGTCGGCACCAAAAGGGCGCTTTTACCGGATTGTCCACCACTGCAAATACAACTATCGTTGGCACAGGATGTCGAAAACCACCCAACGTCCGCACCGGAATGAGCGCGGCATCGCGCTATTGGTGACCACGGCATCGATGTTCGTCGTGATGCCGCTGGTCGGTCTGGCCATCGACGCCGGATTTTTGTACGCGGTTCGGGCGCGCCTGACGGCGGCCACCGATGCCGCGGCGGTGGCGGCGGCACGGTCGCTGTCGGTGGGGATGACGATCGCCGACCAGGAGGACTCCGCTCGCGCGCGGGCCATGGCCTTCTTTGACGCCAACTTCCCCAACGGCGCCCTGAACACCACCGGCAAGCAGGTGAATGTGACGGTGTCGGAGACGTCCTACCGGACCCGCACGGTCTTCATCCAGTCCTCGGTCGACGTCGGCCTATTCTTTATGCGGACGCTCGGCCGCGACGCGACGACGGTGCGCGTCGAGGGCCAGGCGTCCCGCCGTGACGTCAACCTGATTCTTGTCCTCGACCGGTCCGGATCGATGGACAATTCCGGCTCCTGCGAGCCGATGAAACAGGCCGCCCGGACGTTTGTCGAGCACTTCGCCAACCAACGCGACAGGTTGGGCCTGATAACCTTCGGCATGACTTACTACGACGCCTTCCCGGCTTCGCAGAGACTTCAAGCCGAACCTCGACACCAAGCTCTCCCAGATCGATTGCACGGGTGGCACCGGTACGGCCCAGGCGCTGTGGAAGGGCTATCAGGAGCTGAAAACCATCAACGAGCCGGGCGCGTTGAACCTGATCGTGTTCTTCACCGACGGTCTGCCGAACGGCATCGCGGCCGACTTCCCGCTCAAGAAGAGGACCGACCGGCGCTACGGACACGGCTGGTCGCCCTACTCCTACACCTCGAGCCACTACGACATGGAACCGAGCACCTGCCAGGACGCGCAAGGCGACAAGTTCGACCGGCGGCCCTGGGACTCCTACCGCCGCTACAACGGGCCCAACTGGAATCCCTATTGGAGCCCGCCGAACACCGTGACCGGTGTGATCGCCGCCGAGGGCAGCGGGACCAAGAGCACCGGCTATACGTTCGGGGTCACGCCGCTGCAGGCGGCCTCGATGTACAACGCTAACGAGAATCCGATCAGCATGTCCGGCTGCGGCTTCTCGAGCAACGGCTGGCAGATGCGGCGTGACATCGCCTACATCCCCGACTACGACGAGTACGACAACGAGACGCACGGTTATCTCTCGCTCGACCATTACTGGGCGGGCCATGAGTACGAGGGCCGCATCCGTCCCGACACTCCGATCAATATCGGCCGCGCCTCGAAGAACGCCGCCGACAACGCCGCGCAGCGTATGCGGACCGACGGCACCCTTCCAGCAGTGATTTTCACCATCGGCCTCGGCGATCCCGCCGGTGGCGATCCGCCCGACGAGGTCTTCATGCGCCGGGTGGCGAACGATCCGCAGAGCCCCATCTACGACGAAGACCAGCCCAAGGGACTGTACGTCTTCGCCCCGAACAACGCCCAGTTGTCACAGGCCTTCTATCGCGTGGCGTCGGAGATTCTTCGCATCTCCTACTGACGTCTCCTTGGGGGCGGAACGGTTGGTCCCGCGCGGACCAACCGTTCCGGTTCTTCGAGCACTGCCCGGCCGTCCCGTCTCCCACGCCACCAACCACTACAAACGAGCTGGCGCCGATTCCCGCAAACTTGACTCGGGGCTCCGCCGGTGGTAGGGATAACCTTACGTGTTGCTCGCCGACCGCCCCGTTCGAGGCCGGTGCCGCGAGCCCCACGCTGGGGGAACCTTGAAAATCACCGAAATCGAGCCCATCGCGATCGCGGAGCCGGGAGGCCGCCGCTATATCGTGCTCAAAGTGTCGACCGACGAGGGTCTTGCCGGCTACGGCGAGGCGCCGTCGGCACCCGATCCACACGCCGCCGTCGATCTGCTGCGAAGGGAGCTCGCGCTGGTGCGCGGGCGGGACCCGGTGCGAGCCATGCGCATTGACCAGGAGCTCCTCCACGCGGGCGCCTCCGCCGGCGCACGGGCGGGCCTGAACGTGGCGCTGTTCGACATCCTTGGCAAGGCGGTCCGGTCACCGCTTTATGAGACGCTCGGCGGACCCACCCGGAACAAGGCGCGGGCGATGGCCGTCGTCGTCGGCGAGACCACCGATGAACTGAAGAAGGCCGTACTCGAGGCCAAGGCGGCCGGCCACCGCGCCTTTTCGGTCCCCCTGCACATGCCGGCCGGCCAGGAACGGGGTCGCATCTTCTATACGGGAGTCCGCGACATGATGGACGCCCTGCGCGGCGCGGCTGGCGAGGAGTGCGACTTCGTGCTCGACTGCGCCGGCCAGACCACGCCCGGCGAAGCCCTCTCGATCGCCGACAGGCTGGAGAATTTCCACCTGCTATGGCTCGACGAGCCGGTCGGCGACCTCAGCACCATGGCCCAGGCCAGCATCGCGAGCCAGACGGCCACACCGCTCGGCTCAGGCCGGAACTTCAACCACAACTCGCGTTTCCAGAACCTGCTGCGCGAGCAGGCCATCGACGTCCTGCGGCCGGATCTGGCGCTCAACGGGATCACCGCCATCCGCAAGGCCGCCGCGCTGGCGGAGACCTACTATGTCGCCGTGGCGCCGTATCATCGCGGCGGGCCGATCTCGACGGCTGCGGGGTTACATATCTCCGCGTCGCTCGCGAATTCGTTCATCCAGGAAACGCCGTTCTCGCTCAACGAGGCCGACCGCCGCATGCGCCGTGAAATCGCCGGCGGCTGGGACGAAGCGCCCGAGGACGGGTTCTACAAGTTGCTCGAAGGCCCCGGACTGGGTCTCGAAATCAACGACGACGCGCTGGCCGCGCACACGGCCGCCAGCTAGGAGGGAGCACCACATGAATCGCAGAGAACTACTCAAAACCACGCTGTTCGGCGGCGCCGCCGCGCCCGCCCTGGCCGCCTCCTCGAGAAGCTGGCTGGCCTCCGGCTGCGATTGCGCACTCGCCCCCTCAGCCGCAGTGCTGCCGTCGGCGCCGCGACTCAAGGTGACCGGCCTGAAGGTGATGGGCGTCACCAGCGACGCCCTGCCGCCGGACCGGCCGCACGTCTTCGTAAAGCTCGAAACCGACGCCGGTGTCGTCGGCTGGGGCGAGGCGACGCTCGAGGGCAAGGCCGGCGCCGCGATGCAGGCCGTCCGCGATCTGAGCTATGCCATCATCGGCCAGGATCCGATGCAGGTCGAATACCTCTGGCAGTCGATGTACATCCACGGCTTCTACCGCGCCGGACCGGTGCTCGGCTCGGCCATCTCCGGCATTGACATGGCGCTGTGGGACATCCGCGGCAAGGTGCTCGGCAAGCCGATCCACGAGCTGCTCGGCGGCCCGCTCGACGACCGCGGCGTGCGGGGCTACTACCACCTCAATCCCGTGCTGCCGCCCAATACGCCGTTCCGCGAGCAGGTAGCCGCTATCCGCGAGCGGGCCGAGCAGCACGGCGTCACCGCATTCAAGACCGGTATCCCCGGCTACTACGAGTGGCTCGATACCCACCAGCGCATCAAGGAAGCCATCGACCAGCTCACTGTCCTGCGTGAGGTGATGGGCGACAAGATTGACATCGGCATCGATTTCCACGCCAAGCCGAGCCCCACCGTCTCCACGGTCATCTGCAAGGAGATCGAGCCGCTCAACCTGATGTTTGTCGAGGAGCCCTGTCCACCCGAGAACGTCATGGCGATGAAGCGCATCTCCGACCGCACGACGGTCCCCATCGCCACTGGCGAGCGGCTCATCGCCCCCTACGGCGTCCGCGAACTGATCGAGCAGAAGGTGGTCGACATCCTCCAGACCGACAGCGCCCACGTCGGCGGCATCAGCGCGCAGTGGAAGGTGGCCGCCATGGCCGAGGCGTCCGGCATCAAGATGGCGCCCCACGCCTGCGAGGGGCCCATCGCCGGCATCGCCACGCTGCATGTCGACGCCGCGATGCCAAATTTCACCGTCCAGGAGATCTGCAGCGGGGTCGAGCCGGCGCCGAAGGAGCAACTCTGGGAGGAGTTCCTCGGCTTCCCGGCGATGCGCATGGTCAACGGCTACTTCCCGCTGCCCACCAAGCCGGGACTCGGCATTGAAGTGGACGAGGCCGTGCTCGCCAAGTATCCGTTCGGGGGGACCAAGCCGTTCATGATCCTGCCGCATCAAGAAGACGGCTCGATCGCCTCCCCCTGACGCGCCAGGCAGCCAAGTGGGGCAGGCGGTTCCGCCTGCCCTGAATTTCTCGAGACCACCGCCCGTCCCAAAGCCCGATCGCCGCCGGTCTGCCAGCGCCAGACCTAAAGTATTCATTTCCTCTCAACGATATACGGTATGGAGTTCCTGCAATGAGCACTCTCTGTGCGCTGGCCGTCGGCTTCATCCTCGTTACCATCTGCTGGACGGTCATACTGCTCCAGGAAATCAAGGACCGGAGATCCAGATTTCTTGTTGGGATGGTCGGTATCATTTCTGTTTTCCATGGCTTGCGTCTGCTGACCGATCCCGGACTGGCGGGCTTCGAGGGCGCCAGGGAATACGGACACCTCGTGGACCTGCTGGTCGCGATCCTGGTGTTCGTGGCCCTGCTCATCCTCAACAATGAGACAGCGCGCCACCGGGTCACGCAGGTGAAGCTGCGGCTGTCGGAGGCGATGGAGCCGCCGGCGCCCGTGCTGGACAAGAAGGCCATCTCTCAGGTATTCGCACGGCGGCAGGCAGCCAAGGATCCTGTCGATGGGGGAAGTGAGCGCCCGGAGGCCGTGCTGGACCGATTGATTCAGCGGAGCCCTATCGCCATTGTCGCCCTCGATGACCAGGGGCGGGTCTGCACGTGCAACCGCGCTGCAGAGGAGCTCTACGGAGTGAACGAGCGCGCCTTGCTGGGCCAGCCGCTGCCGCCCGTGCCTGCCAAGGACGAATCCGGCGAGAAGGCTACCCAGCGCCTTCGCGCCGCCGAAGCTCACTCCTGAGCTCGGGGCTTCAGCCGCGACCTTCGTACTGAAAACCAAGTGACATTGGGCGGTTTCGCGGGTAATGGGCGGATCGAACGGTCCGCTGTCTTTGAGCAAGACGCTTCTGCTACACTGGCACTTGCCTTTGACGGTCCTTGTCGCCAATTTCTGAGACGGCCGGTTCGCTGCGGCCCAGCGCGGGCCAGTAGTGTGCCCGACCGCTCATTCCTCCTCTGATCCCCTGTGCCAGCCGCCGCGGCGGATGTTCGCGATCTCTTTAGTGATCGGCGATATAAGTAGCTCGTGGCATGGGGGTTAGGGAGGCTGCGAAGGGAACCGGCCACGGTCCCGGCGCGCTTCCGTTCTTCAAGATCCTCGAAAGCGCCGTCGGCCATCCATCAGGCAATCTTCCGCAGCTTCCCGGTCCAGCTTCTCCCAAGGAACAGGTATGCATACGGAGATATGTCATGGAACTGGAGAGATACGGATGGGGGCACTATCAGGACCGTCAGGCCGGCCGCGAAGCCCCCGATTCCCGCGGTGTGGGACGCGTCGTGCGAACCGGACAGAGCGGGCTGCGGGTGGTGACCGAGGCCGCGACTTTGGATGTCGAGCTGGCCGGCAGGCAACGCGCTGCCGGCCTCGAACGGCCGGTGGTTGGCGATTGGGTCTGTTTCGACGACCGGCGAATCGCGGAGATACTGCCGCGTCACGGCGTTGTCCGCCGGAAGCGTCCCGGCCGCCAGTCAGCCAGCCAGGTACTGGCTGCTAACGTCGACGTCGCCTTCCTCGTCTGTGGCCTCGACGGCGACTTCAACGCCCGCCGCATCGAGCGTTATCTGATCGTGGCCACTGCCGGCGGCGTCCGCCCGGTGATCGTTCTCAACAAGGCGGACCTGGCGCGGAGCCCCTGGGCTGCCCGCGAGCAGGTGCTCGAGATCGCCGCCGGCGCGCCGGTGCATCTGACGGCCGCCCGCGACGGCACCGGCATCGACGAGTTCGCCGCCGAGGTCGCTCGGGGCGAAACGGCCGTTCTGCTTGGCTCCTCCGGGGCGGGGAAGTCGACCATCGCCAACCGGTTGCTCGGCGGGGAGCGCCAGCGGACCAGCCCGGTTCGCCCGGGCGACAGCCGCGGCCGCCACACCACCAGCCAGCGCGAGCTATTCGCGCTCGAGCGCGGCTGGGTCCTCATCGACACGCCTGGTCTGCGGGAGCTGCAGCCGTGGGCATCGGGCGCTGCCGTCGCGGGATCGTTCGATGATATCCAGCACGCCGCCGCCCAGTGCCGGTTCCGCGACTGCTCGCATGCCGGCGAGCCCGGCTGCGCGGTGGCGACCGCCGTCGAGCGGGGCGAGATCGGGCCGGATCGGCTCGAAAGCTTCCATCGTCTCGTCCGCGAGGCGCACCAACTGGAGACCAGAACCGACCTGCAGGCGATGCTCCGCCGGAAGCAGCGAGACAAGGAGCTGCACAAAATGATCCGGCGCATGCCAAAGCGCAAGCGGTGAGGGCGATGGCCGGGACGACGTGGGCTTGCAGGGGGCCGCCTGTTGTCATCTAAGGCGGGACTCCAGGCCCGCCGGCGACATCCTCGCCGGCCTTCCCGGAGAGCCGGACCGGGCGGTCAGGCGCGGTCGTCGTGGACGACTGCCTTACCGCCCGATGCCGATGTAGCGAAGGCCGGCGCTGGTAATTTCCTCGCGGTCGAGGTAGTTGCGGCCGTCGATGAGGACCTTGTGGCGCATGGCGGCCGCGATGCGGGGCCAGTCAAGCTTGCGGTACCCCGGCCACTCGGTCACCAGAACGAGCGCGTCGGCCTCGTTGACGGTCTCCTCGACGTCATCGCAGTAGCCGACACCGATATCGGGGAAGTGTTGGCGAGCCTTGGCCAGTGCCACCGGATCGTGCGCCCGGACCTTCGCGCCGCGCTCGGCGAGCAGGCGCCCGATGTCGAGCGCCGGAGCGTCGCGGAGGTCGTCCGTATCCGGCTTAAAGGCGAGCCCCAACAGGCCGACGGTGCGCCCTTTGAGGATCTTGAGCTCGGAGAGCAGCAGCTCGACCACCCGCTCCCGCTGCCGCTGGTTGACCTGCCGGGCGGCCTCGATGATCGGCATTGGCAGGCCGTATTCGCCGGCTGTGGCGATCAGCGCCGAGGTGTCCTTGCCGAAGCAGGAACCGCCCCAGCCGATGCCCGCCTGGAGGAAGCGGATTCCGATACGGGCGTCGAGTCCGATGCCGCGGGCCACCTGCGTGACATCGGCGCCGACACGCTCCGCCAACTGAGCAATCTCGTTGATGAAGCTGATCTTGAGCGCCAGGAACGCGTTGGCCGAGTACTTGATCAGCTCGGCCGACGACAGATCCGCCGTCACCAACGGGACCGCCGCCAGTCCCGACGGCCGGTCCAGAAACGGCGGTGCGGCGAAGGTCTGCTCGAGGATCGGCTTATAGAGGTTGTAGAGCACCTCGATGGCGCGCGAGCGGTCCGCCCCGATCACCACCCGGTCAGGGTACAGGCTGTCATGCAGCGCCGAACCCTCGCGTAAAAACTCGGGATTCGAGGCCACGGCGAAACGATCCTCGGAGAGACGGCCGTTGCGCTCGCGGTAGGCATCGCGAATGAGCGCCTCCACCCAGTTGCCGCTGCCGATGGGAACGGTGGATTTGTTGACCACCACGGTGAAGGCCCCGTCCAGATGCTGTCCGGTCGCTTCGGCGGCCTGCTTGAGGTAGCGCAGATCCGGGTTCCCATCGGCGAGCGACGGCGTGCCGACGGCGATGATGACGACTTCGGCCCGGGGGATCGCCTCGGCGTACGCGGTCGTGAAGCGAATCCTCTGCCGGGCGACGGCGAGCAGCTCCTCGAGATGCGGCTCGAAGAACGGCGGTTTGCCGGCGCGCAGGGAATCCACCTTGCCCGGGTCCACGTCGATGCAGGTGACCTCGTGGCCGAGATAGGCGAGCGTGACACCGGTGGTCAAGCCCACATAGCCGGTACCGATGATGGAGACATTCATGGTTGTTCGTTTAAGAGCGCCCCGGTCCGGAGTGAGAACTGGGCAATTTCTGAGGATACCGCTTGACGGGCCCCGATGTGGCGCCGATTCATCGTCTGTCGCGTGACGTGTGGTGATGACAGGTGCACGTCGCCCCCTGCCGGGCCGCGACCGAGAGGGAGTCGCCGTGGCGCTGTGCGGGCCGCCCGAAGGGATGAGAGTCGCTCGGGCGACCGACGTCAGACGGTGGCGGCCCGACGTCCGGTGTTGGCAAGAGGTGCTAACACGGCTCTCACGAGTGCTGCCTGGCCTGGGCCTCAGGCAAGAATTGGACTGAAAACTGGCAGACTCCGCTCCCTGCCCGTCGCGGCTCTATTAGCGGGCGGGATCGCCGCTGGCGCTAGTACTTCCGCAGCACGGCCAGCAGGCGGCCTTGAATCTGGATTTTCGACGCCGGGACCATGATCGGCTCCATTGCCGAGTTGGCCGGCTGCAGGCGGATCATGTCGCCCGGTTCGCGATAGAAGCGTTTGAGGGTCGTCTCGGCGCCGTCGACCAGCGCCACCACCACCTCGCCGTCGCGGACCGAATCGGTGCGCGCCACCAGCACGTAGTCGCCGCTCATGATGTGGTCCTCGATCATCGAGTCTCCACTCACCTCGAGCGCAAATGTTTCCTTGTCTCCGGCAAAATCGGAGAAGCTCAGAGTGGCCTGGTTCTCGAACGCCTGGACGGGCGCGCCGGCGGCGATGCGTCCGGCCAGCGGAAGCTCCAGCGAAGCCGGGCTGGCGGCGCGACGCCGTTCGAGCTCCTGTTCGTATTTCGGCCCGAACTCGAGCGACCGGCTCTGATTATGCGACCGGTGCACGTAGCCTTTGGCCTCGAGCGACGAGATGTGCTTGTGGACCGTCGCCAGCGAGGCCAGTCCGAGGCCGTGCGCGATCTCGTCGTAGCTGGGGCTGTAGCCGTTTTCCTCGACGAAGGCCGCAAAAAAATCGAGCACTTCCTTCTGCCGTCTGGTAAGCGCCATGACCGGGGTTTCTCCTTCGATCATTTTGGGCGAACAAATAGGGAAAGTCAAGCACATTGGGGCCCTCGATCCGTTCGGCATTCCGGCGCCCGCGTCGATTTCACCCGGCCAAAGAGGCGGATCCACCCGGGTTCGGCCGATATGTCTGACGTCGAGGCACCGAAAACCGTCATGCTGTCCTATATCGTCCCCGGAATCGTCGTGTTGTCCGTCCTTTTTCTGTTGAGCGCGCTGGGGATCGGGAAAAACTAAAGGCTTCTTAAAACCCCGGCAGCTAATGTAGCGTCAGATCTACTATGCAGTTGCTGTGCGGCGCTGAGGTTCCGGACCCGTGTGATATCGTGAAAGAATCGCGGGGGATGCTTCAATGAATATCCGCCGACTCGTAATAATCGTCCTGGTGCTGGGGTTGCTGAGCACGTTGTATGCCCAGAGGTTCGGACGTGGACGCAGGGGTTCGATGTTCGACGAGGACGGCTACGTCCCGATTCCGTCCGATGCCGGCGAGAAGACCGAGTTCGCCTTCGCCAGGCTCCGCTATCCGGATCTCGGAGGGCGCTATTGGGGTCGGCGCGGCGCCTGGACGACCGACTATCCGAAGGCCGACCGGCAGTTCATGCAGGGCGTCCGGCGCCTGACGCGGATTCACGCTCGTTCTGTCGAGCAAGTCGTGGACCTGGAATCCGATGAGATCTTCAACTGGCCATGGATCTACGCCGTGGAGGTCGGCCACTGGGAACTCAATATCCAAGAAGCCGCGAAGCTGCGCGAGTACCTGCTTCGGGGCGGGTTCCTGATGACGGACGACTTCCACGGCACCTACGAGTGGGAGGTCTTCATGGCCAGCATGCAGCGAGTCTTTCCCGACCGTCCGATCATCGAATTGGATAATAAGGATCCGATCTTCCACGTCCTCTACGACCTGGACGAACGGTTTCAGGTGCCCGGCATCCAATATTTCTACAGCGGTCGCACCTACGAGCAGGACGGAATCGAGCCCCGCTGGCGCGGTATCTACGACGACGACGGCCGGTTGATGGTCGCGATTTGCCACAACATGGATCTGGGGGACGCTTGGGAGTGGGCGGATTCTCCGCAGTATCCCGAGAAGTGGGCTTCGCTGGCGTATCGGGTCGGAGTCAACTACATCATCTATGCGATGACGCACTAGACGACGGCAAGAGGACATTCAGGCGGCAAGACGTTCATGTTTGAGTTCTTTTTCAACTATTCGCCGGCAGTCTTTCCGAAAGGGAGAGTTCGTGCTGCTCGGCGGGTGGCCGGTGTGGCTCCTGCTGCTGGCGACGTCACGGCGACGGCAGGGTTGGGCTGGTGGATCTACCGGCGGCGCGGGGATTTTGCGCCCGGCATGAGCCACTGGCGGCCGGCGGTGATCTGGCTGCTCCGGAGCGCCCTGGTGGCGGTGGTGCTGCTGCTGCTCTGGCAGCCCGCGCTCCGGGTGGCGACGCTCAAGCCGCAACAGAACATCGTGGCGGTGGTGCTGGACGACTCGCGCAGCATGGCCGTGGAGGAGAACGGGACCACACGGTCGGCCGAGGCGATCAAGGTGCTCGACAGCGGACTGCTGGACAAGCTGAGCGAGCAGTTTCAGGTGCGTCTGTACCGCATGGGCGCCGGCATCGAGCGGATCCAGGCGTTCGACAATCTGGCCGTCGAGCAAACCGGTCGACGCGCATCGGCGACAGTCTCAGCCAGTTGGTGGCCGAGTCGGCCAGCCTGCCGATCGGCGCGGTGGTGCTGATGAGCGACGGCGCCGACAACTCCGGCGGCGTCGAGTCCGGAGGCGATCGCCGAACTGCGGTCGCGGCGCATTCCGGTGCATACCGTCGGCTTTGGGCGGGAGCAGTTCGACCACGACGTCGAGATCGTCGACGTGCAGACGCCGGACCGGGCGCTGGCCGGCTCGCGGCTGCTGGCCCGGGTGACGCTTCGGCAGCGCGGCTATGACGGGCGCCGGGCGCGGCTCACCATTCGGCAGCAGGGCCGCGTCTTGGCCAGCGAGAAGATCGAATTCGCTCGAGGCGGCCAGCAACAGGCTGAATCGCTGCTGTTTCATGCCGGCGGGGCCGGTGCGAAGCGGCTGGAGGTGGCGGTCGATCTGATGCCGGACGAGGAGAACCCGCAGCAACAACGCGATCGTCGCGGCT
The DNA here is from genome assembly GCA_963809945.1 of Bryobacterales bacterium. Taxonomy (GTDB): domain Bacteria; phylum Acidobacteriota; class Terriglobia; order Bryobacterales; family Bryobacteraceae; genus CAWELS01. Next base: position 108,911 of record CAWELS010000054.1, read on the forward strand.
CGTCAACGTGGAGGAGTCGACAGCCCCGCGTCCTCTATCTCGAGGGCGAGCCGCGGTGGGAGTTCAAGTTCATCCGCCGGGCCATGGAAAAGGACCCGAGCGTCCGGCTGGTCTCGATTTTGCGGACCACCCAAAACAAGATCTATCGTCAGGGCATCGATGCACCCCCAGGAGCTCGAAGAGCGGTTTCCCGGCGACGGGTGGACGAGCTGTTTGGCTACCAGGGACTGATCATCGGCTCGGTTGAGGCGAGCTACTTCACCTCCGGCCAGCAGGAGCTGATCCGGCAGTTCGCCGACCGCCGGGGCGGGGGCGTGCTCTTCCTTGGCGGCCGGTCCGCGCTTGCCGAAGGCGGCTAGCAGACCTCCGGCTTGGCCGACATGCTGCCGGTCAGCCTTCCCGGCGGGAAGGGACCACCTTCCATCGCGATCGAGGCGGCCGTCCAACTGACTGCGGCCGGCGGGCGATAGCCTCATCACGCGCCTCGACGAGGACCCGAGAAGAACGAAGAGCGGTGGAAGAAGCTGCCACGGCTGGCGGACTACCAGGAGGTGGGTCGAGGCCAAGCCCGGCGCCAGCGTCGCTGGCCCAGGCGGTGCCCGGCGACGGCCGCAAGCTGCCACTGCTGGTGACCAGAACTATGGGCGAGGGCGGAGCGCGGTCTTCGCCACCAGCGGAAGCTGGCGCTGGCAGATGCCCAGCCCCTCGAGGACCAGACGCATGAGATGTTCTGGCGGCAGTTGCTGCGCTGGCTGGTGACCGGGACGCCCGGCCAGGGTGACCGTGTCGGTGCCGAGCCAGATGCTGTTTGACGAAGGCCGGGTCGCAGATCACCGCCAAGGTCCGCGACAAGACCTACGCGCCGGCCTCCGACGCCCGGGTGGAGGCGCGCATTCTCGGTCCCGGCGGCACGCGCGGAGACGATCGAGCTATCGCCGGACGCCACCGAGCCGGGCACTTATCACGCCGACTGGACAGCCGTCTCGCAGGGATCCTTTGTGGCCGAGGTGGTCGCCTTCCGCCACCCTGAGACGGGGGCGCGGGGCGCCATCGACGGCGAAGCGTCTCCCGGCGACCCGGCCGCTGCCTCCTCCACTGACGGCGAGGAGGTCGGGCGCGACGTCATCACTTTCCAGCGCATGGACGGCGTGGCCGAGAACTTCCGCGCTCGAACAGAACCGCGAGCTGCTCGAAAAGCTCTCCCAGCAGACCGGCGGACGCTATTATTCCCGCGACACGGCCGGCGCGCTCGCCGATGAGATTTCGTTCTCGGAGGCCGGCATCACGGTGCGGGAGACGAAGGACCTCTGGAACATGCCGATCGTCTTCCTGGCGCTGCTGGCGCTGCTGGGACGCAGAATGGCTGTTGCGAAGGAGGTGGGGAGTCGTATGAAGTTACCGTTGCTGATCCTGCTGAGCGCGGCCTGCCTGCAAGCCACGAACTACTACGTCACGGTGGCCGGCCTCGGCGGGGAACAAGACTACGAACAACGCTTTGAAGGATGGGCGCAGGAGCTCGACAAGGCGTTCACCGAAGCCGGCGGCGACGCACGGGTCGAGACCCTGTACGGCGACCGCGCGCGCCGCGAGACGATCGACTTCGGTGCTCGAGAAGATCGCCGCCGAAGCCAAGCCCGACGACATGCTTCGCGCTAATGCTGATCGGCCACGGCAGCTACGACGGCGACGAGTACAAAATGAACCTGCCGGGACCGGACATGACGGCCGAGGATCTGGCCGCGCTCGTCGACCGCATTCCGGCGCGGCGGCAGCTGGTCGCCAACATGACCAGCGCCAGCGGCGCGTCACTGGCTGCGCTCCAGAAGCCCCATCGCACCGTGATCACGGCCACGAAGAGCGGCACCGAGCGGATCGCCGTCGTCTTCGCCCGCTACTTCGTTTCCGCGCTCCAGGACGAGGCGGCCGACACGGACAAAAACGAAGTAATCTCGGCTCTCGAGGCGTTCGATTTCGCCAACCGCAAGTCCCAGGAGTTCTACGAATCGCAGAAGCGCCTGGCCACCGAGCACGCCATGCTCGAGGATACCGGCAAGGGTGACGGCGTGCGCGATCCGTCGGCGGCCAACGGCGCCGGCCTCGAAGCCCGCAACTTCGCCCTGCTCCGAATGGGCGGCATGCAACTGGCCTCGCAGGACCCCGCCAAACGGGCCCTGCTCGAGAAGAAGGAATCGCTCGAGGAGGAGATCGACAAGCTGAAGTATGAGAAAGCCGCCATGCCGGCCGGCGACTACCGGGCGCAGCTCACCGAGCTGCTGATCGAGCTGGCCAAGACGCAGAAGGCGTTGGACGAAAAATGATCCGCCGAACCGTAGTGACGTCGCTGGTCCTGCTGGCCGCCGTTCCGGCGGTGGCGGCGACGCTCGCCGAGTGCCAGCAGCACCGCCACTACGGCCGGAACGCCGAGGCCGATGCCTGCTACTCGGAGCTGTCCGGCTCGTCGGATCCCTATCAGCGCGCCGAGGGTTTCTGGGGCCTCGGACAATACAACCCGGCCAACGACCAGTTCCGCCTGGCCGTCCAGGGCGCTCCCAAGAACGCCGAGTACCGGGTCCGCTGGGGGCGGATGTACCTGGACCATTACCAGGAGGCCGACGCCGCCAAGCTGTTCCAGGAAGCGCTCGATATCGATGAGAACAATGCCGGCGCGCTGCTGGGCCTGGCGCTCGTGGGCGCGCAGTCCTTTGACGCCAAGGCGGTCGAGCTGGCCGAGCAGGCGCTAGAGAAGGATCCGAAGCTGGTCGAGGCCCGGGTGCTGCTCGCCTAGCTGGCCCTGGAGGACGTTAATGAGGATCGGGCGGTCGAGCAGGCGGACAAGGCTCTCGAAATGTCCGACGAGGCGCTCGACGCGATGGCGCATGCGCGCCACGATGGACTGGCTCAACGACAAGCACAGACGCAGTGGATGGACCGCGTCCTCGCGATCAATCCGGTCTATGGCGAGGCCTACGCCCTGGCGGGCCACTTCTTCGTCCTCAACCGCCGCTACGAGGAAGGGATCGAGTACTACCGCCGGCCCTGAAGCTCGATCCGCGGCTGTGGGCGGCCCGCTCCGAGCTGGGCGTGAACCTGATGCGGCTGGGGCGCGAGGACGAAGCCCGCCAAGAACTGCGAGCGCTGCTACGAGAACGGTTACCGCGATGCCGCCACGGTGAACACGCTGCGGCTGATGGACAGCTACAAGAACTTCGTCACCTTCACGGACCGACAAGACCATCCTGCGGCTGCACAAGAGCGAGGCCGAACTGCTCCAGTCCGTACTTCGAAGTCCGAGATGGACCGGGCGATCGAGACCTATGAGAAGAAGTACAAGATCGAAGCTCTCCGGGCCCGGTCCAGGTGGAGGTCTATCCCGATCATGAGGACTTCGCCGTCCGCACGATGGGCATGCCGGGACTCGGCGCGCTGGGCGTCACCTTCGGCCACGGTCGTGGCCATGGACAGCCCGTCCGGGCGGCCGCCGGGCATCTTCCACTGGGCCAGCACGCTGTGGCACGAGCTGAGCCACGTCTACACGCTCGACGGCTCACCGGCCACCGGCGTCCCGCGCTGGTTCACCGAAGGCATGGCGGTTCACGAGGAGACGGCCGCTTCGCCGGAATGGGGCGACCGCATCGATCCCGCCAGTGCATCGACGGCGATCAAGGAGAAGAAGCTGCTGCCCATGGCCGAGCTCGACCGCGGCTTCATCCGGCCGCACCTATCCGGCGCAGGTGGTGGTCTCCTATTTCCAGGCGGGCAAGATCTGCGACTACATCAACGAGCGGTGGGGCTACGACAAGCTGCTCGGGATGATGGCACGATTTCGGCGAGCAGCAAGTCCACCCCGAGGTGATCCGAAGGCCGCCTGGGGATGGCGCCGGAGGAGTTCGACCAGCGATTTCTCTGCCTGGCTCGACGCGCAGACCGAGACCGACCGTCGACGGCTTCGAGGAGTGGAAGAAGAAGATGAAGGCGCTGGTCGCGCTGGCTGAGCATGGGCGATCCGACGAGCGGTGTCGTCGAAGGCGGCCCGGCGGTTCGCGACCTGTATCCCGAGTACGTCGAGGACGGCAACGTCTACGAAATGATCGCCAAGGCCCATCTCGACAAGGGAGACAAGGCGGCCGCCATGCGCGGAGCTGGAACGCTACATGCACGCCGGCGGACGCAATCCGTCGACACTTAAGCAACTCGCCGAGCTGCAGGCGGAGGCCGGCGACAAGCGAGCCGCGGCGGCAACGCTCGACCGCATCAACTACATCTACCCGGTGCAGGACGAGGAACTTGCATCGGCGGCTGGGCGACCTCTGGTTCGAACTTGGGGAACGCGGACGGGCGATCCGCGAGTATTCCGCGGTGGTGGCCTGCATCCGACTGACCAGGCGGCCTCGCACTACAATCTGGCCAGGGCCTACAGCGCCGCCAAGCGGGACAGACGAAGCGCTGGACCACGTCGTCCTGGCCCTGGAGGCGGCGCCCGGTTACCGGCCCGCGCAGGAGATGTTGCTCGATCTGAGCTCAAGAAAGAAGGACAGAACGAAACGATGTCATCCACCGTGGAAACACCGATGGATTCGGCCGAACTGAAGAACCGAATCGCGCGCTTTCAGCAGGTGCAGGGCGAGATTGTGCAGCCAGGTGCGGCGCGTCATCGTCGGACAGGAAGAGGTGCTGGAGCAGGTGCTGATCGCGCTTGTTCGTCGGCGGCCACTGCCTGATCACCGGACTGCCCGGCACGGCCAAGACGCTGCTGGTGCGCACCATCGCCGCAGACGCTCGGGCTGGCGTTCCGCCGCATCCAGTTCACGCCGGACCTGATGCCGTCCGACATCACCGGCACCGACATCATCGAGGAGGACCCGACCACCGGCCACCGCACCTGGACCTTCGTCGCGCGGTCCGATCTTCGGCAACATCCTGCTGGCCGACGAGATCAACCGCACGCCGCCCAAGACGCAGTCGGCGCTGCTCGAGGCCATGCAGGAGCATTCCTGCACCGTGCGCGGCAAGCATCTACAAGCTGCCCGCGCCGTTCTTCGTGCTGGCCACGCAGAACCCGATCGAACTCGAAGGCACCTATCCGCTGCCGGAAGCGCAACTCGACCGCTTCCTGTTCAACACCGTGCTCGACTACCTCACCGCCGAGGAGGAGATGGAGGTCATCGGCCTGACCACGACCACCACGCACGTGCGCCGAGGCCGAGACCGTCACCAACGCCGAGGAGATCCTCGGCTTCCAGCAACTGGTGCGCATGGTGCCGGTGGCCGAGTCGGTGGCCCGCTACGCGGTGGATCTGGTGCGCGCGACCCGCAGCTCGGACCCGGCGCCCGGACTTCGTCAAGCAGTACGTGAACTATCGGCGCCAGCGTTCGCGGCGCGCAGTTCCTGATCCTGGCGGCCAAGGCGCGGGCGCTGATGAAGCGCCGCTATCACGTCAGCGTACGAGGACATCCGCGCGCTGCTCACGCCGGTGCTGCGGCACCGCATATCTGCTGAACTTCCAGGCGGAGTCGGAGCGGCTGTCACTCCGACGACATCCTGGCGCGGCTGCTCGAGTGGAAGCCGGCGCCTCGGCGACTAGGAGATCTGGCTCGGCCGGTTAGGTGACGGCAAGGAGCACGATGCTAGCACAGCGCTTTCTCGACCCGGCGGTGCTCGCCAGCATATCGGGGCTGGACCTGGTGGCCAAGACCGTCGTCGACGGCTTCGTCGCGGGACTCCACCGCTCGCCGGACTTCGGCTTCAGCCAGGAGTTCGCCGAGTACCGCGCCTACACCCCGGGCGACGACCTGCGGCACGTCGACTGGAACGTCTTCGCCCGCACCGAGCGCTGCTACCTGAAGCGCTATCACGGGCGAAACCAACACCCGGGTGACCGTGCTGCTCGATGCCAGCGCCTCGATGGGCTACAGCTCCCACTCGGTGACCAAGATCGACTACGCCCGCTACCTGGCCGCCTCCCTCTGCTATCTGGCGGGCCAGCAGCGCGACGCCGCCGGGCTGATCGTCTTTGACGACGAGGTCCGCGACTACGTCCCGCCCTCCACCCGGCAGGGCCAACTCGCCCGCCTGCTGCACGCCATCAAGCACGCCGAGCCCGGCGGCGCGCACCGACTTCGCCAAGCCGTTCATGCATTTCCAGCAGTTTCTCTGAAGCGGCGCGGCATCGTGCTGGTGATTTCGGACTTCTACGAGGAGCCCGAGACGCGTCGTCAAGACCGTCGAGCCGCTGCGCTATCCGCGGCAACGAAGTGGTCATGTTCCAGGTTCTCGATCCCCAGGAGATCCGCCCGAAGCTCGGCGAGCCGATGATCCTGGTGGACATGGAGACCGAGGACCAGCTGGAGGTCTCGCCGGAGTTCGCCGCGCACCAGTATCGCCGGAGCGATCGACGCCCACATCGACGGATCTCGAGCCGAGAGGGCGCAGGCGCGCGGGCCTCGACTACTTTCTGCTGCCTACCAACCGGCCGCTCGACTCGGCGCTGCGCGAGTACATGGGCATACCGGCAGGGGAGGATGTAGAGATGGGTTTTCTCGCGCCATGGTTGCTTGGCGGGGTCGCCGGCCGTCGGACTTCCGGTCTATCTGCACCTGCTGCGGCAGCACACGGAGCACGCCGCTGCAGTTCAGTTCGCTGATGTTCTTCGAGCGGTCGACGCAAAGTTCGATCAAGCACCGCCGCCTGCGGCTATCTGCTGCTGCTTGCTTTGCGCGTGGCGCTGATACTGCTCCTGATCCTGGCCTTCGCCGGGCCGTTTGTCATGCGGACGTCATCGGTGTTCGGCAGCGGGCGCAAGCTCCTGGTGCTGGTCGTCGACAATTCCTTTAGCATGCGCGCTGGCGATCGCCTCCAGCAGGCGCGCCAGCAGGCGCTCTCGATGCTCGGCTCGCTCGGGGATGGGGATGAGGGACAGGTCGGCGCCCTGGGCGCGCGCCTCGATTTCCTTACCCTGCCCACGGTGGACCGCGAGGAACTGGCCTCGGCTGTCCGCTCCATTGAGGCGTCCGATGCCCGCAGCTCCTACGGCGAGTTGGCCCGCGCCCTGCGCGCGACGGCGGAATCGGCCCGCCTGCCGATGGAGGTGCACCTGTTCACCGACGTGCAGCGCACCTCGATGCCGAGTTCCTTCGGCGACCTGGCGCTGCCGGCCGACGTGCGCTTCGAGATCCATTCGGTGGTCGACGATACACAGCCGAACTTCGCCATCGAAAACGTGCTCGTGCCGGCGGGTATCTTCAATCTCGACAAGTCCACGGTCCGCGCCACTGTCGCCGGCTACGGCACCGAGCCGGCGAGTGAGACCGTCTCGTTGCTCGTCAACGGCCAGCAGGTGGATTCCAAGACCGTCGATGTGCCGGCCAACGGACGGGCGACCGTCGAATTCCGCTCGCCGCCGTTCCGTTATGGCTTCAATCGTTGTGAAGTGCGCATGGAAGCCGGCGACGTCCTGCCGGACGACGACCATTACCTGTTCGCGACCGAACGCGCCGACCCGCGGCAGATCCTGTTCGTCCACCGGGGCCACGGCACACCGCGCGATCTGCTCTACTTCCAATCGGCGCTCGAGGCGTCTCCGAACGAGGCGTTTCGGCTGCAGGCGGTGGAGGCCGGCAGCACGTCTGGCGTCGACCCGTCGCGCTACGCCCTGGTGGTGCTCTCCGACACCGGTGCGCTGCCCGGTGGCTTCGAGAGCAAGCTGACCGAGTACGTGCGTGAAGGCGGGTCGCTGTTCATCGCCGCTGGTCCGGCGATGGCGCGCCTCCGGACCATTCCGGTGATGGGCCTGCCGGTGCTCGATTCGCTGTACGCGTCCCGGTCCCAGCAGCGCTTCTTTGTCGCCGGAGAAGCGGACTCCTCCCATCCGGCGGTCGCCGTGGCCGACCTTTGGGAAGGGGTGAAGTTCTACCAGGCGGCGCGCATCGACCCACAGGACAGCACGGTGCTGGCGCGGCTGGCGAACGGGGTTCCGCTGCTGGTCGAACGCCCGTTGGGCGAGGGACGAACGATCCTGTTCACCTCGACGTTCGACAATATTTCGAACGACCTGCCGCTCTATCCCGTCTTCGTCGCTTTCGTCGATCGCACGACGCGCTATCTCGGGCGAGTCGAGGAACGGACGTCGGCCAGCGCGGTCGGCGATTTCGTCGACCTGCGCGCCGGGCACAGCGGGGAGCAGGCGGTGGGCACCCAGGTCATCGACCCGGACGGCAATCGCGCGCTTTCGCTCGAAGACGCCACCCAGAGTGCGAGCTTCCCGGCCGAGAAGGTTGGCTTCTACGAGATCCGGCGTCCGGGCGACCGGAATGAGATGGTGGCCGTCAACGCCGACCGCCGCGAGGCAAATCTCGCGGTTTTGCCACAGGAAACGCTCGATTTGTGGCAGACTCGTGACGAGGGGGCGCAGGCCGCGGCGGCTGCCGGCGATGCCGAGCAGGTCCATAACCGGTGGCGCCTGGGCTGGTTCTTCCTTTTGATGGCATTTCTCGTGCTATTGGCGGAATCGCTGGTCGGAGCGAAGTACTTGAGCATTGACAGGGGTGCAGCATGAATCCACTGGATCAACTGAACACGTACCTGGGCCACCTGGAGCGGCGGCTGCGCTTCAAGGAGCTAAGCCGGGGAGCGGCGCTGGTCGCGCTCGCCGCGTTGGTGGCGACGGTCGTCCTCGTCCTCGTGACCAACGCCTTCGCCTTCTCGGACATCTCCGTCACGGGGGCGCGAGTGGTGTTGTTCCTCGTGCTGGCATTCGCCCTGGGGTTCGGAATTCTGCTGCCGCTGCTACGTCTCAATCGCCGGCGCACGGCGCGCCAGGCCGAGGACGCGTTCCCGGAGTTCGAGCAGCGCCTGCTGACCTTCGCCGAGGCCCGCAACGACCAGGAGCCGAATGCGTTCCTCGAGCTGCTGGCCGATGATGCCCTCCCGGTGGTCTCGCGCGCCGAACCTTCGCACTTCGTCACGCCCGGCCGCATCGCGGCCTTTGTCGGTGCCGCCGCCACCTCCGCCGGTGTACTCATCTGGCTGATTATGGCGGGACCGGGCTTCCTCGGATACGGTTCCTCGCTACTGTGGGCTGGAACGCCGCACACCGGGGCGGGGAACGCCGTTCTACGACATTGACGTCTTTCCTGGCGACCAGACCGTCCGCCGCGGCGGTGACCAACTGGTCACTGCCCAGCTGATCGGCTTTCAGACCGAACAGCGTCCGCCTCTTCGCCCGCTTTGAGAGCACGACGAAGTGGGAAGAGGTTGCCATGCAGCCCGAGCCCGGCGGCATGGGCTTTGAGTTTCTCTTCGCCGGTGTCCCGGAAGCGGTCGACTACTACGTCGAGGCGGGCGCCGTTCGCACCGCCAATTCCGGCTCACCGTCGTCGACCTGCCCAAGGTGAAGCGCATCCAGGTCACCTATCGCTATCCCGAGTGGCTTCGCAAGGCCAACACCACCGAGGAAGACGGAGGCGACCTGCGGGCCGTCGAAGGGACCGAGGCCGATCTTGGTCATCGAAACGGATAAGCCGCTCGACGGCGGCCGGCTCGTACTCGACAACGGCGAGGAGATCACCCTGGGCTCAGCGGGACGGCAACCTCCGAGCGGGGAACGGTCCGGATCGAAAAGGACGGCATCTATCACATCGCCGCCGTTTACCAGGAGGAGCGCGTCCGCCTCACCGAGGACTATTTCATCGAGGCCGCAAGGGAGTCCGCGCCGTCGATCCGTATCCGCCGCCCCGGCCGCGACTACCGCGCCAGCCCGATCGAAGAGGTTGCGCTCGAAGTGGAGGCCTAGGACGATTTCGGCCTGCAGGAAATGAGTGTCCGAGTATTCCGTCAATGGCGGAGCCGAGCAGAAGGCGTTCGCTCCTGGAACGCAGGCGGCGTTACCGAGGCCAGCGGATCCACCATCCTGTATCTCGAAGATCACGATCTCGTGCCTGGCGACCTGGTCAGCCTCTACGGCGCTTGCCCGCGATGCGCGGACCAGTTCGCAAACCGATATCTTCTTCATCGAGGCCCAGCCGTTTGAGCGCGAGTACTCGCAATCGCAGCAGGCGGGCGGTGGTGGGGCGGCCGGTGAGGCGGACCAGGACCGCATCTCCCCGCGGCAGAAGGAAATCATCTCCGCCACCTGGAATCAGCATCAAGGACCGCTCCTCGACCCCGGCGCAAGGGGCCGAGGATGGCGCTTTCCTCTCGGAGGTTCAAGCAACACTGAAGAAGCAGGCGCAGTCGCTCGCCGAACGCATGAGGGCCCGTCAACTCTCGATGGCTAACAAGGAGTTCGAGAGCTTCTCGAAGAACATGGAGGCGGCGGCGAGCTCGATGGAGGATGCCGCCGATCCAAGCTCAAGAACCTGCGTTGGAAGGACGCCCTGCTGCCCGAGCAGAAGGCTCTACAGCACCTGCTGCGCGCCGAGTCGATCTTCCGCCAGATCCAGGTGGCCCGCGGCTCCCAGGGCGGCGGCGGTGGGGGTGGTGGCAACATGGGGCGCGATCTGGAGAACCTCTTCGATCTCGAACTCGACACCGAGAAGAACCAGTATGAAACGGGGCAGCAGTCCGCCTCCATGGATCAGCAGTCGAAGGAGATCGACGAGGCCTGCAGAAGCTCGAAGAATTGGCCCGCCGGCAGCAGGAACTCGCCGAGCAGCGGAAGAATTCGCAGCAAAGTTTCCAGCAACGCTGGCAGCAGGAGATGCTGAGGCGCGAAGCCGAGGAACTGCGTCGCCAGATGGAGCAACTGGCACGGCAAGCGAGCCAGGGCCAGCAAGGCCAGCAAGGACAACAGGGCCAGCAAGGCCAGCAGGGACAACAGGGCCAGCAGGGACAACAAGGACAACAGGCGTCGTCGAGCGCGAGCCAGGGCCAGCAGGGCGGCGGCTACGGGCAGGTTTCTCAACAGCGCCTCGAGCAGGCGCTCGAACAGCTTCGCCAGGCGACCGAGGACATGCGTCAGGCGAACTCCAGACGCGGCGACACGAGCGAGCAGGAAGCCGGTTCGCGCCGGGCCGCCGAGCGACTCCAGGAGGCCGCCGAGCGGCTGGGTCGCATGCGCCGGGACGAAAACTCCGGCAGCCTGTCCGAGCTGGCCGAACGCACCGAGCGCCTGGCCGGCCAGCAGCGCGAGTTCTCCGATAAGCTCCGGGATATGTATCGCGGCCACGCCGCCTTGGGCGGTCCCGGGGAGCGCGGCGAGGCCGAGGCGCCCGACCCGAGTGAGGTCCGGGCAATGGCCGAACGGAATCAGCGCATGGCTGACGAACTGAAAGCGATCGAGCGCGACATGCGGGACACTGTCCGCGAGCTCTCCGCCACCGAGCGCAAGCGGCCTCGCGCCTCCGGGAAGCGCTGGGCGAGATGCAGCAAAATGAGCTGGGTCTGCGGATGCAGTACCTCTCAGAGTGGATCGGGCGCGGCCTCGGCGCCTACGCGTGGCTACGCGAGGCCCCGGTGACCGAGGGGATGGACCGGCTCGCCGAACAGACCCGCCAGGCGCAGCAGGCGCTGGGCCAGGGCGGCGATCAGCAGAACGAGGGCATGGAGCAGGCCCTGGCGCGCGTCGAGCGCCTGCGCCGTCAGATGGAGCAGATGGCCAACCAGCTCCAGCAGGGTCAGCAGGGGCAAGGTCAACCCGGACAACAGGGTCAATCAGGCCAGCAAGGTCAGCCGGGGCAACAAGGGCAACAAGGCCAGGGGGGTCAACAGGGCCAGCCGGGGCAACAAGGGGGCCAGGGCGGGTGGCAGCCGGGTCAGCAGTTGAGCCGGCAGGGACAGCCCGGTCCCGGCATGCAGGGCGGGCAGAACCCGGGCGCCGGGGGCCAACCGAACAACGCTGGCGGCAGCGGGCGGGCCTTCTCGGCTATGAACATGGGGGATCGCCAGTTCAACGCCGGCGGTCGTCCCCTGACGCCGCAGGACTACCAGGCCATGGAGCGTTCCTATCGCGAGGGGATGCGGGAACTGTCGCAGTTGCGGGGCCAGGTCCGTGGTGAAGGCTCCGCGGCCGAAGACATCACCGACCTGATCCGCCAGATGCAGCAGCTCGACCCGAGCCGCTTCCGCGGCAATCCCGAGCTGGTGGAGCAGTTGCGCACCCAGGTGCTAACCGGACTCGAGCAGTTGGAGCTACGCCTCCGCCGAGAGGTGACCGATGATGGCGGCGAGGTGAAGAGCGTTCTCTCGCGCCCGGTGCCCCCCGGCTACTCCGATTCGGTCGCCGAATACTACCGCAAGCTCAGCCGCAGCCAGTAGCGGCCTCGCAGAGGCCCGCATACGTGGCCGCTGGTGGACAAATCACTCCGGACCCTCAGTCCGGAGTGCGGCACCCGGAAGATGACCAACCTGCGTTACGGCAATCTCTTCAATGTCTTCCAAGTGGCTGAGGGCTGCGCGAAGGGGTTCATTCCCAACTTCCCAGGCCCGTCCTCCGGCCGGGAGGCATTCCTGTCAGACGAAAACACTGTCAGGCGCTAAACACCCTGATTGCAGACCGCCGGCAAGTTCTCTGGCCACCAGCAGCCATCGCGCCATCCGCGCCCCCCGGGCGGCTCAATCTCCCCACCATCCTAGGGGATCACATCTGTACTATTTCCCCTATCATTACGTCACTTTCCCGTTGACTATTGTAGTCGGGTACGATACATTCGTTTTATCTAACCGCGCACGAGGGAGCAGTTGAGCCCTGCATGCGCTGGAGGAGGGTTAATCTATGTTGAAAATTTTGGGTCTGTCTGCAGTTGTCGTGATGGTGCTGGTGGCCACTCCTGCAATGTATGCGACGTCGGTGAGTGCTAACGTTGTATTCAGAACAATCCTGTCGGCACCGGCAGCGATGCGTTGTGGACCATTAACGTTACCGGCGGCGGTGGCTTCACTCTCGACAGCTTGACAATTACCCTCGGTGGCGGTGTGTTTTTCGATCCGACTCCGGCTGCGCCTGGCATTGGTAGCAGCGCTCCGGGTCATTTACTTGACAGCCGGTGACTTTACCGGCATTGCGCCGACCTGCATTTCGGGCGGTGGCGACGGTGGGACGGCCTGACGTTGACTTACACCGGATCTGGCAATGCGTCAGTGGCAGATTCGAGCACCTTCAACTCGACGTTGACCTCACTGGTTTCGGCGTGTATCCGTCGCAGATGGTTGCATCCTCGGTTTCGGGGACGTTTACCGGCTCCCGGAGGAACGCAGAATTTCGGGGGCAGTTTCGTGAACGAGACCACGCAGGCCACAGCTTACATCACGGGTAACATTGCGGATCCCAAACCGCCAGAGGTTCCCGAACCGACAACGAGTCTTCTCGTTGGCGCCGGGTTGCTCGGTGTGGCGTTGTTGCGTCGTCGTCGGACCGCCTAGTTCGGTCACCGGCTACGCCTAGAAATCAAGAGGCGTGGACGGGCAGTGATTCCACTGCTACGTCCATGCCTTTTTTGTGTCTACAGCGGGTCAGTCCTCTCAGGATTTCTATCCAATCTCTCACCGGGCGCCCCCCCCACGCCCTTTCCTGGAAAGGCCGTGGCGCTCTCATACGGTCCTGACGGGTCCTCCCAGTCCCCCACCAACTCCGATCTCTGGCTCAGTGGTCGACCTTGCCTCAAGCTTTTCGAGACCTTTCAGCCCGTCGAGGCAGTTGTTCACAGATTCCCGCCCCCCGTTCGCCTCTCACATGGGCACGATCAGGGAGCGTGTGTGGGCGATTGGCCCAGAACCCGCTCATCTGAGACTCCGGTCTGTATCGACTGGATACGGGCGACCAAATCGTATACGGAGGCGCCGTTCCGAAGGGCACTGCTGCGGGAGGTGACGGGTGGATGGGTGAAGGTAGCCCGCAATGTCCCCGGGGGGGCTGGTGGTGTTGGTTGGGGGACGCGGATCGGTCGATCCGCCGAGGATCCTGCCTATGTGCGTCTCCCCCTGTTCCATCTTGGCTCCGCCGGCGGCCCCGCTCGTCAGGGGCTCGCCAGAGCGGTTCACTGGGATACTGTCAGGGCTTGCGACGGGTCTATCGGCGTGCCGGGAGCGTGAGTCAGTGGGAGATGCCGCCGGCGTGACCAGGCGGGCGACGCTCAATGTCGATCACGAGCCCCACCCAACACAGGTTCCCAGGTACTGGGCCCGTACCGGCAGCTTGGAGGCGGTTGCGCTTCTCGTGGCCTTGCGGCAGCCGCGCCAGGGGTCTCCACGGCCCCCACATAACCCTTCGACTGTCGTGCGGTGTTGGAGCCGTCTGACGGAACGACCCCGGCGATAACGTCACCCGTCAGGCCAGATGGTCGCCCAAAGCTCCCAGGAATTGGTCACGAGCGATCTGCTCTCCGTCGTTCAGACGGTTCAGCAATCGGTCGATCACCTTCTTGGCGTCGTCCTTACTGAAGTTGCGAAGGAAACCTTCGACGTAGTGCTCGCCGGCGACGGCGCGGTTGATCTCGCTCTCTTTGTTGTGGTCTTCGAGTTCGGTGTAGTAGACGACCCGGTATTCGCCGCTGTAGGTCTTCTCCCGGTACACCTCGAACATTGTCTTCTCGGATTCGATCCCAGCCATTATGTAGAAGGTACCACGGGCCGTCGCGGTATGGGGTGACAAGCTCCCGGCCTCGGGAGACGCTCCGGTCCGCCGCTCGCGAGGCGGGGGCCGGTTCCGTGCGCTCCGCATTCTCCGGCGTGAAAGTGGAAGCTCCGCCTACGGAGCGACGATCTCGATCTGGATCGGGTCGGATTGGCGTCCGTCGAGGGTGATGGTGAGCGGTTGTTTCCCGGTCGGAACGTTCGAGCCGAGGAAGAAGCGGACCATCCAGAGGTCACGCGAGGCGTCGAACGGCGCCACCGAGGTGACCTCATGCGAGAAGCCGGCGACCTTCATGCGCAGCCGGTTGAGGTCCATCTCCGCGGCGTCCGGACCGAGTCCCTTCACCTGTACCAGCATCGTATCGCCGGGCTTGACCGTCTTGCCGTCCGTCGCCACCGGCGCGGCGGACTCGACCACGTATCCAAGCACCTCCGGCGGCGCCAGCGCGACGTGCAGCAGCAGGGGATTGGCATCCCGGCCAGCCACGTTCAGCCGCGCGACCACAGGTCCCGGATTGAGCTCTGCCGGAACCGTGAAGACGAGCGACCCATCGACGATCTCCGTCACCGGCGCTGGAACATCGTTCAGCGTGAGTGCGACCTGCTCCGGCGCGAGGCCCTCGATCGGTCCCGTCACGTCGAGCCGCGCCTGCCGGCCGATGTAAGCCACCACCTTCCGAGACGCCAGGTCCCGCAACGGGGCGTGCATCGACGGCTCCTGTGGATCGAGTTCGGCAATCCGCAGGATGCGCCGCTGCCGAACAACGTCGAGCCCGGTGACCATGGTCGCCGGCACCGTCTGTGGCGCCGTGTTCGCGGCCACGGCGACGTTGGCCAGGATAAGGTCCGGCGCCAGCACCACGTGGTCTCGAACCACTACGTCGCTCGAACCGAGGCCAAGCGCCATTCCGTTCGGCTGGAATCCCGTGTTCACGCCGTGGATCTCGACCATCGCCTCGGTGCCCGCGTTCAGGACATTCGGGTTGATGCTGAAGGAGGCGTCCTCCCGGGCGCCGTATTCATACACCGGGGGTGTCCGTCCGTCAAGGAACCAGGAGGTCTGGCCGTCCGGATTCAATGCGACCACCGTGGCGTGGTACTGGGAAGGCGCCGCGGGCGGCCGGACCAACAATTGGCCGGGTTCGATCTCTCCAATGACCTCGCCGGCCACGCCGTCGAACATGATCCGCGACTTGGCCGTGATCCGCTCACCCACGACGATGGCCACCTCTTCTCCGTCCTGGTCGACCGTCGTACCCACGCTGGAGATTGTCGGCGGACGGTTCTGGGTGATCTGGAAGCCGGACGGGAGGATGTAGAGGTCGTCGCCCAGTCGAAACACGAGGTGCCGGGCCCCGACACCGGAGAACGGATTGAAGTCGACGTTGATCTGGACGAACTGCGCGGGAGCCGGTGAGTAGGGGAGCAAGCCGTTGGCCGGCACCGCCGCCGAGCCACCGATCACGGACGCAGTCAGACCGATCGCGGGATGACTGTCCGCCGTCAGCCCGAACCCGTAAGCGACGAGGAAACGTCGCGTGGCATCCAGGCTCAAATGCGCCGAGGGCACCGCGACGCTGCCCGGGAAGGTGTAGGTCGTGATCGAATGCAGCCGCGGGACTCCGCGCCTCGCCACAAAGAAATCAATCGAATCGACCGCTCCGGCAGCCTTCACCGAGACCGTGGAAGCGGAGTTAACGTCCTTGACGCCGGGGTAGAACTTCGTGTCGAAGTAGTCCGCCGCCGGGATGGAGTTGCCGTCAGCGTCGACCGGCATCCTAACGTCAGCGCGGCTCACTTGGTTGTCGACGGCCGGCGGTAGCGGGTGAACATAGACGTAGTATTGGCCGGGCGGCACGCCGCGGATCTCATAGGTGCCGTCGGGGTTGGTCAGCGTGCTGAGCGCCTGTCCCTGCGGCGACAACGCCACCACAGAGGCCAGGTTGACGCCGGAATCATCGAGAACGACCCGTCCTCGAATCATCCCTGTCGCCTGGGCAAAGCCCGCCGCCGGATAGAGCAGCGAGATCCCCGCGATGTCGTCGGCGCCAAGCGGATTGGCCTTGGTGGTGGCTCGCGTGTAGCTCGTTGACATTACCGACGACGTGAAGGTGTGCTGCAGCCCGAGCGCATGGCCGAACTCATGAACCAGCGTCATGAAAAAGCCGTCGCTTGAACTCCGGTCGCCGGAAAGATCCGGATTCACCAGCAGCAGCCCCCGTTCAACACGGGCAAAAACATCGTCGCCGCGCTGGACGAACTCAGGCGACTCGCCCACGGTCGTGCCCGCCTGGGCGATAACGCCTGGCGGGGCCTCAAAAAGAATATCGATTCCGGCCGCGTTCTGGACAGTGTCGGATTCAATGAAGCCGCCGAACTCAAGCCGCAGTCGCGAGGTGCTCACCCCGTTCCAGACATTGGCCGCGGCACGAAACTGGCTCAGCAGCCCTTCCAGGCTGTCGTTCGCCTCGAGCTGCTCGGGGCCTTCGAAGGCCATGTAATAGCGCACCGTGCCATCGACCAGGCTGTCCAGGTCGAACTTCTCCGGCACAGGAACATACGGCGGCCCGAGCGTGCGGAAATGAACAAAGTGGTAGTAGCCCTGGGCCATTGAGCCGAGCAGGATTCCCAGCGCGCAAACAACCAGGAAACGCTTCATCAGGCTACGCATCTCTTTCTATCGCCTCGCTGCTCCGAGGGCCGTATCGACACGGCTTCTTAGCTCGCCGAGATCCAGTGTCATGGCTTGGTCCTGGACCCGCTGCCCGGTCTCTCCATCGAGCATCACTTCGCCGCTGGCGGCCCGATGCACCACCATCTGGCCGTTCTCGTCCGCCTCGAGCGTGAACAGGCCCTGCGAGAGTCCGATGATCTGTGTGATTCCGTTCGATCCCCGCCACAGGAACAGGACATATTCCTGGCCGGACTGGAGATCTGGGGTGCCGGAGAAGATCTGCCGCATGCCCCCCACCGCTCCGCCGGGTGTCGCGACATCGATCGTCGACTCCTCGGCTCCCTTCCACTGCTCGAGGACATCGACTCGCGTGAAGGTGTAGATCACCCGGCCCCGCTGTTCGGCCCGGCTCTCGTGGGCACGGGCGCGGACGATGGAGGTGGATTTCGCGATCATCTGATCGAGCGAGAGCTTCTCCAACGTGGCCCCGCTGGCCGGTAGAAGCGACCAGATCAACGCCAGCGCTACGGACAGGGTACGCATCACGACCTCAATTCCGTCTTTTACGTAGCACCCGAAATGCCAGAGTCTTCCACAGCCACCGACAATTGGCAAGCGATTGATTACAGGCAGGATGCCGCCAATATCCACAGTCTACCAGAATACCTTCTGTGGCCGACTCGCACGAGGGAGCACGGAACATGGGTTGCACTGACACGTGGGTGCGACACAATTCCCCAAAGATGTTGTGGAACAGACGAGACGCCTGCTGAGCAACCTAACTAACCGAACGACCGGACCACCGTCGCCACCACGAACGTCACCAGGAACGCCAGCGCCAGTGGCATCAGCGCTCCGATCACCGTCCACTTGGTGCTCCGCGTCTCCTTCCAGATGGTCAGGATGGTCGTAGCGCAGGGGTTATGCAGCAGCGCGAACAGCATCAGGCAGACAGCGGTCAGCAGCGTCCAGCCGTGCTGGCCCACCAGCAGCGTGCGGAGCTGGTCGAATGACTCTACGTCCGTCATCATGCCGGTGCCCATGTAGACCATCAGCATGGTCGGTACGACGATCTCGTTGGCCGGGATGGCGATGATGTAGGCCAGCAGGATCACGCCGTCGAGCCCGATGGCATGGCCGAACGGCGCCAGGGAGTTCGACGATGTGGTTGGCCAAGCTGACGCCGTCGACATTGATATTGCCGAGGATCCAGATGACAGCGCCCGCCGGCGCGGCGGTCAGCATCGCGCGCAGCAGGACGAAGATCGTCCGGTCGATCAGCGACGTGTAGAGGATCCGCAGGATGCTCGGCCGGCGGTACGGCGGCAACTCGAGCGTGAAGGCCGAGGCCTCGCCTTTGAGGATCGTCCGCGCGAGTCCCCAGGAGACCAGCAGCGTGAAGACCACCCCGATCAGCACCACGCCCACCACCGACCCGGCCGCCGCAAACGAGGCCACCGCCGGCGAGAACGACGCCGCCACGAAGACCGTGGCCAGCATGATCAGGGTAGGGAAGCGGCCGTTGCACGGCACGAAATTGTTGGTGAGGATGGCGATCAGCCGTTCCCGTGGCGAGTCGATCACCCGCGTCGCGATCACGCCGGCCGCGTTGCAGCCGAACCCCATGGCCATCGTGAGCGACTGCTTGCCGTGAGCGCCCGCCTTCCGAAACAGCCAGTCCAGGTTAAAAGCGACCCGCGGCAGGTAGCCGAGGTCCTCCAGGATCGTGAACATCGGGAAGAAGATCGCCATCGGCGGCAGCATCACGCTCACCACCCAGGCCAGCCCCCGAAAGACGCCGTGCCAGAGGAAGCCGGTGATCCACCACGGCAGCCGACCAGACTGGTCGAACTGCGCCGGCCGCCGCGGCCTCGAACCAGAACAGGCCGCGTGGCGAGCAACTGCGACGGGTAGTTGGCCCCGACGATCGTCAGCCAGAAGACCGTCGCCAGCATGACCAGCATCAGCGGCAAGCCGAAGATGCGGCGAGGTCACCAGGCGGTCGATCTTCTGATCCAGACTCCAGCGCGGCGCGTCGGTCGCTGGACCGCGCGGTCGGCGATGCGCTGCGACTGCTCGTAGAGCGCGCCCACCATCTCGTCGCGGAAGTTCGTCGCCAAGACCCCGGCGCAGCTCGTCGGCGCGGGCGAGCACCTGTTCGGCGGATGTGGTCGTGCCGGCCACTATTGGGCCCCCTCGATCGCGATCGATCTGGCTGGCGCGCTCGACGGGCCGCGACTGCTGCTCGGACAGCGAGGCCAGCTCTCCGCTGAGCAGCGCCTGGCGGATACGGTGGTCGCCGTCGAGCAGGCGGTAGGCCACCCAGCGCGCGCTCGGCAGCCCCGGTGCCAACTCCTCGATCATCGGAACCAGCTCGTCGACGGCGCGCTCGACGGCTCGCGTCGCGTTCGCGGCGCAGCGGCGACGTCAGGATTTCGCCGCTGATGACGCCCGGCCACCGTGCGGACCAGCTCGTGCAGTCCCTGCCTCGTCCTCGCTACGGTCCCACGGCGGGCACGCCCAGGTCGCGGGATATGCTGCGCGACGTCCACCGTCAGCCCCTTCCGCTCGGCCTCGTCCATCAGATTGACGGCAGAGCGACCACCTTATCGGTGATCTCCATAACCTGGATGGCCAGGTTCAGGTTGCGTTCGAGCGCCGTGGCGTCCATCACCACGACGGTGCAGTCCGGTTGGCCGAAGAGGATGAAGTTGCGGGCGATCTCCTCGTCCTGGGAGGCCGACAGCAATGAATAAGTCCCGGGCAGGTCGACCAGCTTGTAGTGGATGCCATTGAACGCGAAGCCACCCTCGGCGCGGCTGACCGTTTTGCCGGGCCAGTTGCCGACGTGCTGCCGGAGGCCAGTCAATGCATTGAAAACGGAAGACTTGCCCGTGTTGGGGTTGCCCGCGAGCGCCACCAGATGGTTATGCTTGGCGAGCCGGATGCCCATCTGGTCGAGCTGGCCGCCGGCCGGGCAGTGGGCACAATCATGTCCGGGAAGCGAAGGAGGCTTCATGCCACGTGCTCCTGGCGGGCGCCGTTAACGGGACGAACCCAAATGAGCTTCGCCTGATCGCCACGCAAGGCGACCAGCGTACCCCGAATCCGGTAGGCCCTTGGATCGCCGAAAGCATTGTCGAGCTCGGTGCGGACCCGCGCCGCCGGCGTGAGCCCCAGGTCGAGCAGACGCCGCCGGGCGAAGCCCCGGTACGACGGGTCGATCCCCACCACGTCGGCCTCCTCACCGTCGGCCAACTGGGCCAGCGTAATGGCATCGGCGGGCTTCGAGGGCGCCACCGCCGCGGCCCGCACATGGATGTTACCGGCCACCACGGGCGCCATCCGGTGCTCTGTCTCGGCGTGGGAGATCGTCACGAAGTCGGGACCGCGCTCGAGGACACGGATCGGGTCGCCGGGTTTGAGCCCGATGGCAAGGATCTGGCGGAGAACGACGTCTGGCTCATCCTCCACATGAACTATATAGGCCTTCTTGCCTGTTTCCCAATCAGTTAGAGGTGTGGCTCCAAGGCTCTCCAAGATGCCGTCCCGGCTCGGAATCGGATCGCCGTGCGGATCGCTGGTCGGATGTCCGAGCTGTGCTTCCAACTCGTCCAGGCGTTCGGCACTCATGCCGTGTTCGGCTCGCTCGGCGGCGCCGTGAACCCGGCCGAGCGGCATGCCCGCCTCGTCGGCGAGGTACCGCTCCCAGAGACGATGCGCCCGCACTACTTGCAGCGCCCAACGTTCGCCCTCCGAGGTGAGTTCGATCCCGCCACCACTCGAGTGGGTGACGCCGCGCGTCTCCATGCGCTGGATCAGCCGGAAAACGTCCCGGAGACTCAGTCCTAGTGCTCCGCCGAGAGACTCGGCGGAGCCTATCTGCCCGCGCTCGGACAATGCCAGCAGGTGTTTGAGCGCATCCTCGAGTTGTCGCCGGTACTTCTGACGCCGCCAGATCCGCCAGCGGTCACGCAAGCCCCAATGCGGCGCCAGCACGACCACCCATGCAACTCCGGCGGCCAGCGCAATCCATACTATGTTGCCCACTATCGCCCCTATGTAACCGTAGATTTCCATCCACAGTTAACTACAGTTCACATCATAGCACCTTTCGGTACCGACTGATAGGGGGTCATGGAAGGTGTGGAACGGCGGGGGACACTTCCAAGGTTCGTCGGCGGGAGCCCGCAATGTCGCCGGCGGGCGGGGTGGCGGCGCGCGGGGCAGACCGGATTTTCCGGTGCTCAGACGGCGGTGCATTGGCACCGGAAGCGGTGCATATCAACCACATGCGACCTCTCAGATGGATCCCTATATTACTTAAGTTTCAATAAGTTGCAGTTTGGTCCGCTGATTGCAGTTAGTAACGCCGTGGTAAGGGAGGGCGACATGAGACGAATACCGCAAAAATACCTGATCCTGACCGTCGCACTACTGACCCCGTTTCTGGCGAGCGCCCAATCGGATGACGAACAGCCCGGTCGCGGAGTCGCTCGCATCAGCGTAATCCATGGCGACGTCTCCATCCAGCGCGGCGACTCGGGAGAGTGGGTGGCTGCCGCCGTCAACGTGCCGCTGGTGGTCCCGGATGGCCTCTTTGCCGCGGACGATTCGCGCGCGGAGGTGCAGTTGGACTGGGCCAACATGGTCCGTCTCGCCCCCGACACCGAAGTTCGATTTTCCGAGCTCGAGGAGGATCGCTATCAAGTTCAAATCGCAAGAGGCACTATTACTTTCAGCGTCCTACGCGACTCGACGGCCGATGTGGACTTGAGCGCGCCCAACGTCTCGGTGCGCCCACTCGACCAGGGCCGCTACCGCATCGCGGTTTTGCCCGACGGTACCACCGAGATTACGGTCCGCGAGGGTGAGGCGGAAATCTACACCCCGGTGGGCACCGAATACCTGAAGGAAGGGAAGACCATGCTCGTCCGCGGGGCAGTGGATCAGCCGGAGTTCCAGTTGGTGGCCGAGATCCCGCGTGACGATTGGGACAAGTGGAACCAGCAGCGCGACAGCGAGCTCGAGAGCACGGGGGGCTATCGGTACGCGCACCGCAGCATCGACGGGATCGAAGACCTGGACGGTTACGGCGACTGGGTCCATGTCGCCCCATACGGATGGGTGTGGTCGCCCCGCGTCGCTGTCGACTGGTCCCCCTACCGCTACGGCCGCTGGAGCTGGATAGACTACTACGGCTGGTCGTGGATGAGCTACGATCCCTGGGGCTGGGCCCCTTATCACTATGGACGATGGTTCAACGACGGAGCCCGCGGATGGTGCTGGTGGCCGGGCCAGTTCCGGCGCCAGTACTGGAGCCCGGGCCTGGTCGCCTTTTTCGGTTGGGGTGGCGGGCACGGCGTGGGCATCGGCGTGGGCGTGGGCTTCGGCAACGTAGGCTGGGTGCCGCTGGCCCCTTACGAGCGCTATCACCCGTGGTACGGGCGCGGCTACTACGGCGGCTTCCGCAACCAGACCTATATCGACAACAGCGTCAACATCG
Source organism: Bryobacterales bacterium (assembly GCA_963809945.1). Taxonomy (GTDB): domain Bacteria; phylum Acidobacteriota; class Terriglobia; order Bryobacterales; family Bryobacteraceae; genus CAWELS01. Next base: position 131,654 of record CAWELS010000054.1, read on the forward strand.
TCAATAACGTCAACATTACCAACGTTTACCGGAACGCCCGGGTACGCAACGGCGTGACCGCCGTCCAGGGCGACCAGTTCGGCCGGGGGCGGGTCCATAACATCTATAACGGCAGCCAGCAGCAGCTCCGGCAGGCGAATCTGGTGCGCGGGCAGTTGCCGGTGGTGCCGGGACAGGACAGCGTGCGCTTCGCCAACCGCGGCGGAGGCAACGTGGCGCGCCCGGCTTCCAACGGACCGACCAGCTTCTACAGCCGGCGTCAGGCGAGCAGCATCGAGCGCGTCCCATTCGCCCAGCAGCGGCAAACGATGGAACACGTGGTGCGCGCGCGCCGACACCCGAGGATCCGGGAGCCCGGGGCGGTCCGCCGCATCGGCTTCGGCGCTGACGGGGTCCGGGCGCGGAGCCTCTTCAGAGGCCACTCGCGGCGCTTCCTCCAGCACTGAGACCCGGAACGGTGGCGCGGTGGCATCCGGCCTCTCGGGCCGTGAATCCCGCAGCGCGAACAGCGGCTGGCAACGGGTGACGCCATCCGGATCCGAGGCGTCGAGCTCGGCGCCCCAGGCGGGTTCCGACGGTGGCTGGAGCCGCTTCGGCGAGCCCTCCCGCACACGGTCCGGCTCCTCGGCCCCGCCGTCACCATCGGAGGCGGGAGCCTCGAGCTACCGGGACTCCTCGCCGGCCCACTCGTCTTCGGGCGCGAGCCGTTCCGGGGCCTCCGAGAGCAGTGGCTGGCGATCGTTCGGCCGGTCCAGCGGCGCTTCGTCGCAGCCGTCGGGCGGCGACGGCTCGGGGCGGAGCAGTCGCTCGGCGCCGAGTTCGGTCGCTCGCGGCAGCTCGACGAGCAGCGGCTCTCGTGGCATGTCGGGCGCCCAGAGCCGGTCTTCGCGGCCGTCGGTCAGTGCGCCGTCGGGCCGGAGTTCCGGACGCTCGTCCGGCCCATCAACCGCCACGCCGAGCCGGTCATCGAGACCTTCAGTGAGCGCACCGTCCGGCCGGAGCTCGGGCCGGTCGTCGGCGCCGTCGATGAGCGCGCCCAGCCGGTCTTCACGACCGTCGGTGAGCGCACCGTCCGGCCGGTCGTCGGCCCCGAGCCGCCCGTCACGTCCGTCGATGAGAGCGCCGTCTGGTCGTAGCGGCGTTGGCGGCGGCCGGGCCGCACCGAGTTCTCAAGGGGGCGCTTCCCGTACCGGTGGATCGGGCGGGGGTCGTCGCCGTTAGGCGGAAAGTAGACCTTTCGTTCTTCCCTCATTAAGGCCTGCCTCCGAGCGTGAGCAAAACGCCCCGGGGCAGGCCACCTTTTTGTCCGGGCGACGATATTGGCTCGGCATTTGTAGCGAATCGCGGATAGAAGTAGACATAATATCCGTTATCGGTAGTTTCCTCTGAATCTCCTTCCGGTCATGAACAAACCCGGTATCATGGACGCTGCGGAGACCTAACGCCGGAAGCCTACATGCCGACCTGGAATCCTTCCCTTTACCTCACCTTCGGCCGCGAGCGCATTCAGCCTTGCGTCGACCTGGTCCAGCGGATCGTCCTCGACGCGCCTGAGCGGATTGTCGATCTCGGCTGCGGTCCCGGCAACAGCACGGCGATCCTCCGGGGTCGCTGGCCCAACGCCCGGATCACCGGCGTCGACAGCTCGGCCGCCATGCTCGAACAGGCGCGCGCGAGCGACGTCGCCGCCGATTGGGTCCAGGGCGACATCGCCTCCTGGCGGCCCGATGAGCCGATCGACCTGATCTTCTCGAACGCCGCGCTCCAGTGGGTGCCGGGGCACTCGGCACTGCTCGCTTCCCTGCTCGGAGCCCTCCGCCGGCCGGGCGTCCTCGCCATCCAGATCCCGTACCACCTGCCGAGCCCCGCCCATCGCGCGATCCTTGATCTCTGTGCCGAGCCGCCCTGGAACGGCTGGCTCACCCCGCCGCCCGAGCCGTTCGAGATCCACGACCCGGACTTCTACTACCGCCTCCTCGCGCCCCTCGCCCGGCGCTTCGACGCCTGGCAGACTACCTATATTCACGTGCTCGAGCGGCCGGCGGCGGTCGCCGATTGGATGCGCGGCACGGGACTTCGCCCCTACCTCGAGCGCCTCCCGGAAGCCTCACGCAACGGCTTCCTCGACGCTTACCGCGCCCTCATGGAGCAGGTTTTCCCGCCGCAGCCCGACGGTCGCGCCCTGTTTCCATTTCCCCGGCTATTCCTGCTCGCGGAACTCTAGCCACACAGTCCCTTGACTCGGAAGCGGGCCTTTCGCCGGCCGTGTCAAAGAAGCCGCCGACCCGTCCGATAAGGGATATGAAGACATACTTGCGATCGGCCGCACCCGATGTCCGCGCACCATTGGCCGGTGCCAGGTCACGGATGTCATTGAGGCTAGCGGCTCGTGTCAATCGAAGGAATCATGGCGCAACCTAAAATCCGGCAGGAAGTCGTCTCCTCGCTACTGACCAAGATCACCCAGCGCGACGACCTGCCAGCACTCTCCGAGCACATCCACCAGGTCATGGAGGTGGTCGAGGATGACGAACGGTCGATGCGCCAGATCACCGAGGTCATCCTCAAGGACGTCAGCTTCTCGATGCAGGTGTTGCGGAGGGCCAACTCCGCCGAGTACAACCGTTCGGGCCGTGAGCTGGCCACCATCACCCACGCGGTCTCCCTGATCGGGCTGGACGCAGTGCGGAACCTGGCGAGCGGGATGCTCCTGCTGCAGCACTTCTGGGAGCGCTCGGCCGGGGCTCGCGAGCTGATGGTGCTGTCGCTGCTCACCGCCGGGCATGCCCGGGCGACGGCGCGGCGCGTGCAGTACGGCGAGCTCGAGGAGGCTTACCTGTGCGGCATGTTCCGCAACTTTGGCGAAATTCTGGTCTCATCCTATTTGCCGCGCAAGTACGCCACCATCCTGCAGCGGATGCAGCGGTTCGGAGCCGATGAGCACGCCGCCGCGCTCCGGGTGCTCGAATGCACCTACGAAGACTTCGGCCGCGCCGCTCTCCGGCACTGGCGGCTCCCGGACCGGATGCGGCTGGCCATTCAGACCGAACGCGCCCAGCGGATGGGGCCCGCGGCCAGTCAGCTCGACATTCTCCGCACCATCGTCTCGTTCAGTCACGGCCTTACGGAGGCCGTCCACCGGCACGATCCGGCGGCCGCTCGAGGGCAGCTCAACAGCCTGCTGATCAACTACGCCGGCGTGCTGCCGCTCGACCGAACGGGCATCGAGCAGATCGCCGGAGAGGCCGTCGAGACGACCAAGTCGACCTTCGACGCACTGCGGATCCCGTTCGACGATCTTCGGCTGCATCGCCAGACGGAGCTGGCCCTGGCCGCCATCGACAAGCCGCTGGCGGAGGAGTCGGCCGGTCTTCTGCAGACGCCGCCGCTGCCGAGCGAGGCGGTCCTCGAGGGGTTCACCGAGGATATCGAGCTGTCGCTGTGCCGGGACGCCGGGTGCGACCTGAACCGGATCATACACATGGTGCTCGAGGCGATCTGGCGCGGCGGCTCCTTCGACCGCGTCGTCTTCGGACTGGTCTCGGCCGACCACCGCTACGTCATCGGACGCCTCGGCATGGGGCCCCACATCGACCCGTTTATTGATTCGTTCCGTTTCCCGCTGTCGATCCGGTCCGGGCCGATCGCCGTCGCCCTCATGGGGAAACAGGACCTGTTCATCACTGACGACCGCTACGCCAATACGATCTTTGGACAGACCGTGGGCAGCGCCCACTTCGGCCTGATGCCGGTCATTATCAGTGGCGTTCCGCTCGGGTTGTTCTACTTCGACCGGAGACCCGGTGGTGAGGAGCCGAGCAAGGAGACGCTGCACCAACTGCGCCGCCTCCGCGACCTGGCCGCCGAAACGATCCAACGCTCGCGACGGGAGGCGCCGAGTCCAGCCTGAGGCCGGGCGCCCACGGGGTGGCCGGGGCGGAGTGCCCGCCGCTGACGTGGTTGTTCCTTTGGTTGGTTGGGTCGCGAAGAAGAAGAGGAAGGGGAGTGCTTACAGGCGAAACCGCCTGCCCCACTGGCCCGAGCCCAGGGTCTGAGATCCCCTTCCCCAATAGTTGAAGATTCGGCCGGGAGTGTCAGCCTGCCAGGCGCTCGCGGACGAGGGCTGCGGTCTCGCCGGCAGCGCCGACCACCACGACGTCGAAGCCCGCCGCACGACCGCTTTGAGCGCCGGCCGCAGAATCCTCGACCACCAGCGGACGCGTCACGCCAAGCCGTTCCGCGGCAATTCGATAGGGTTCCGGATCTGGCTTGTGACGTGAAACGTCCTCGCCGCAGATCACCACCGGGAAATGGGCGGCAATTCCGGCTGCCTGGAGGATAGCCCGGACCTCGGCGCTACCGCTCGAGGAGACGACCGCCATCCGATACCCGCCGAGTTCATCGAGCAACTGCCGGGTGGCTGCTGGCACCGGCGGGGCGTCAGTCATCTGCTCCAGAAATAGTGCCTGCTTGCGCCCGTACTCGGCCCAGAGGCGTTCCACAGGCACCGGAGGCTCGGCCCGACCACCCAGAAACTGGAGCATCTCGTAGTCGGCAAGCCCAATACAATGAGAACGATAAGCCTCCCAATCGAGAATCACTCCGAGAGGTCGTAGCACTTCACGCCAGCAGGCAAAGTGGGCCGGTTCGCTGTCGATGAGGACGCCATCAAAATCGAACAGGACTCCGTCGTATAACGTCCTTCTATTCAAAACGTTATCTTTACTGATTTAAGAATGTTTTCGAATGTGGGCTGGTATTCGCCATACTCATCTGACGGAGAGATAAATACCATGTAATACAATTTGTTAGATCGCTCAACCGTAAGCAATAGATCAGTTTCGCTCAATCCCTGAAAGGGGGACTCGGATCGGAGGGTCGTCAGCAGCCCTGCATTGCCGTTCACCCGAACGCGACGCGGCCGTTGGCCGACCACGCGCATCGAGGGGTTCTGCTCGTGCAGGCTGGCGATGAGGCGGTCCGTGTCCTGGCGCAGATCGATCTGCTTTCCCTGTTCGGGTTCGGCGACATCGGCCACCACGCCGCGGGCGACAGCCGTCCCACCGCTGCTCGTTTGCACGATGCCGTCCTCCGGAACGAAGGTCACCGACACCGAGTCCTGGGACTCGTAGGCGTGCCAGTTGTCCGGGTAGGCGAGCTCGAATGCCCTGCCCTGGTATTGCTGCTGGCCGGAGGAGGCGCGGGCGGGCGCCTGCCGCTCGCTCGAGACCGCCGACGGTGCGGGCGTTGCGGCGCCCTGCTTCGCCTCGGGCGGCGATCCCAACCGCCGGACCAGCTCCTGGATGTGGCTGAGCTGGCCAGTGCCGGCGTTGTACTCCCGCTTCGGCATGTACTGGATCTCCTGCTCGATCCGCTCCATGCGGTTGCCGGGGTTCGGGTGGTCGGAGAAGAACTGCTGGACCTTGCCGCGCTGTCCGGTCTCGGCTTCCAGCTTCTCGAAGAACCGCGCCTCCTCCACGGGATTGTAGCCGGCCTCCGACATGATGTACGCGCCGAGGATGTCGGCATCCCGCTCGGCGCCGCGCGAGAATTTGAGCAGCACCGAGTTCGCGCCGAAGCCGATGCCGAGCTGTGCCAGCGTCCCGGCGATGCCTCCGCCACCGAGGGCGCTGGCGCCGAGCATGGCGCCGATCTGCAGGAAGCTGGCCTTCGAGGCTTGGTTGGTGCCGTGCCGCAGTGCTACGTGCGAGATTTCGTGACCCATGACGCCGGCGATCTGCGCTTCGTTCTCTGCCGCCAGAATGAGACCGGTGTTGACGTAGGTGGGTCCGCCGGGCAGGGCGAAGGCGTTGATCGAGTCATCCCAGACGACCTTGAAGGTGTAAGGATAGCCGGCAGCGTCGGGGGCCGCGGCGAGCTTGCTGCCGATCGTCTGGACGTACTTGTTGATCTCCGGATCGGTCACCAGCCGGACGCTCTTCTCGATCTCCTCGACGCCCTGTTGGCCGATCTCGACGTCCTGATCCTTGGAGAACATGTTGAATCCGGGGGTCGGCTTCTTGCCCTGCGCCGCGGCGGGCGGCGCCGGCAGCAGCACGAAGAACGCCGCGAGCACGCAGACGGCCTGACGGATCATCACGAAAACCCTCCTCTCTCGACACTACTTCGATGCCCCGGCCAGCCCCCGAGTTGCGGGACCAAAAACGGCGCACACGACGAGTAGGTCCCGTTACCCCTGAGATATAATAGCGAAATGACGCCCACAGAAAAAATTTGGCATAACGGTCGATTTGTCAACTGGGCGGACGCCACCATCCACGTCCTGTCCCATGTCATCCACTACGGCAGTTCGGTGTTCGAAGGAATCCGCTGCTACGAAACACAATCCGGTCCCGCGATCTTCCGCCTTCGCGATCATGTTCGGCGGATGGTGGACTCGGCCAAGATCTACCGGATGGATGACATCGGTTTCACGTCTCGACCAACTAGCCGATGCCACAGTAGAACTCGTGCGCGTCAATCGACTTAGCAGTTGCTACATTCGGCCAATCATCTTCCGCGGCTTCGGGACCATGGGTGTCGACGCCCGCAAGAATCCGATCGAGACCTACATCGCTTGCTGGGAGTGGGGCAAGTACCTCGGCGACGAAGCCATCACCGGCGGTGTCGACGTCTGCATCTCCAGTTGGATGCGGATGGCGCCGAACACCTTTCCGGCGCTCTCGAAAGCCGGCGGGAACTACCTGAACTCGCAGCTCATCCGCATGGAGGCCAACGTCAACGGCTATGACGAAGGCATCGCGCTCGATGCGTCCGGATACGTGAGCGAGGGCTCGGGCGAGAACATCTTCGTGGTCCGCGACGACAAGATCTACACGCCGCGGTTGGGCAACTCGATCCTCCCCGGAATCACCCGCGACTCGGTGATGCAAATCTGCGCCGGTCTCGGCATTCCGGTGATCGAGACGCTGATCCCCCGGGAGATGCTCTACATTGCCGACGAGGTCTTCTTCTCCGGCACCGCCGCCGAGATCACTCCGGTGCGTTCGGTGGACAAGATCCAGATCGGACGAGGCTATCGCGGACCGATCACGGAAAAGCTGCAGAGCGCCTTCTTCAGCGTGGTCAATGGCACCGAGCCGGACCGCTACGGCTGGCTCACCGCGGTGCCCGCTCCGGCGACGGTCTAGCGTACCGCGGCTAGGAGACCCGCCTGCTGACAGTCGGGGAGGGGCACCCTCGCTATTTCGCGAAGGAAAGTAGCCAGACCGTGTTCGGAGGACCCGTCGCGGCGACACTGCTGCGGCAGGTTCAGGGTGGATGCGTAAAGGTAGCCCGCAAAATCCCCGCTGGGGCGGAAGGCTGCGCAACTGAAAGGGAAATCAGGAAGGAATGGCGACGGGGGCGAGGCGGCACAATGCCAACTCGCCCCTCTTGCCGATCCCAAAGAGCCTCGCAGCCGGCCACCTCCCCCGAGACATCCGTACCGCTCAGTGCCCTCCTGGGATCACTCACCGTTGTAGCAGGTCGATCGCTCCGAGACCACCCCTGACGGAGTTGTTTTCGGCCGTTATCAACAGGTTTTTTCCTTTGTATAATCAATAGCATACGACCTCACTGCTGTTTGAAAGGTGTGGAAAAAACACGGGCCCCATGGAACGTTACGGCATTGACGTCTCTTCCCGGCTACAGGTCGCCGTCTTCGGCGAGCGATCGATCCAACGGATCGAGCCGCTGATTCACCCCATCGACGGGCTCCCGCTGCTCGCGCCGGGCTTCATCGACCTGCAGATCAACGGCTACGCCGGCGTGGACTATAACAATCCGGCGGCGGCGCACGAGGAGATCGCCCGCTCTCTCCGGGCACTGTTCGCCACCGGGGTTACGCGGCTGCTACCGACCGTCATTACAGGTCCGCCGGAGGCGATGACCGGGGCGCTCCGCAATCTCGCCCGGGCCCGGGAGGTGTTCCCGGAAGGCCGGGCCATTGCCGGCTTCCATGTCGAGGGCCCCCATATCTCGCTCGACGACGGTCCGCGCGCGGCGCATCCAAAGGAGTGGGTCCGGCCGCCGGATCTCGCCGAGTTCGACCGCTGGCAGGACGCCGCCGAGGGGAACGTGAAGCTGGTCACGCTGTCGCCGGAGTGGCCCGGAGCGCCCCGCTACATTGAAACGATCACCGGCCGGGGCGTCGCCGTCGCCATCGGACACACCGGCGCCACCGCCGGGCAGATCGCCGATGCCGTGCGCGCCGGGGCGACGCTGTCCACTCATCTGGGCAACGCCGGCCACTCGACCCTGCCCCGCTGGAACTACATTTGGGACCAGTTGGCCGAGGATCGTCTCGCTGCCGGCTTCATTGTCGACGGACTCCACCTGCCGGCTTCATTCCTAAAGGTGGCGATCCGCGCCAAGGGCACCGAACGGACCATTCTGGTGACCGACGCGGTAATGCCGGCCGGCTGCGCTCCAGGGCGCTACCGTCTCGGCACCGTCGAGGTGGAACTGCATGCCCCCGGCGACCGGGTGACGCTCGCCGGCCGGGAGCGGCTGGCGGGCTCGGTCCTCCGCATGGACCGCGCCATCGGCAACGTGGTGTCGCTGGCTGGGCTGTCGCTTGTCGAGGCCATCGCCGCGGCGACCCGGAACCCGGCCCGCGTCGGACGGATCGGCGGCCGCCAGAAGGGCCTTGCGGAAGGCGACCGCGCCGACCTGGTCGAGCTCGAATGGAATGCGGCAGCGAACACCCTGAAGGTCCTCCGAACATTCCTTGACGGCGAGCAGGTGTACGCCGCCTGAGGTGGACCGAGCCGTCAGGCTTGCCACGCCGGAGTCGTGCCGGCGGTCGGAGTTCTGGCAGGCGGCATCGCGGGCGAAGCCGCCCGCCCAACGCCGGCTCCTGCTGCCGGCGGGTGGCTCTTCAGATTCGGCTGGAATGCGAAACCGCCTGCCCTACTGCGGGCGTCTGGTACCATAGCAATCGTGCGCGTTAAGGTGCTGTTTTTCGGCATGTTAAAGGACATCACCGGAGGGCCGGTGGAAGAGCTCGACGTCCCCCCCGGGGCGACGCTCGCGGACCTGCTGGAACAGTACACCCAGCGCTTTCCCAGACTGCGCGACTACGAGGCGAGCATCGTGCTCGCCCGCAACCGCTCCTTCGCCCAGCGCTCGGAGGCCATCGACGACAACGACGAGATCGCCTTCATGCCGCCCGTCAGCGGCGGACTCGGCTACGCGCAGGAGATCGCCGACCCGGCCGGCCACTTCTTCGCCCTCACCCGCGACGCCATCGACACCGCCGCGATCAAAAGCCGTCTGCTCCAGGGCCGCGACGGAGCGTTCATTGTCTTCGACGGCGTCGTCCGCGACAACACCAAGGGACGCCCTACCAGCTTCCTCGAGTACGAGTGCTACGAGGCCATGGCGGTGAAGATGATGGCCGAGATCGGCCGGGCCATCGCCGCCGAACACGAGATCAGCCGCATCGGGATGGTCCACCGGCTGGGCCGCATGGAGATCGGCGAGACCAGCGTCGCCATCGCCGTCTCCGCGCCGCACCGCAAGCCCGCCTTCGCCGCCGCGCTCGAGGGCATCAATCGACTGAAGAAGATTGTCCCGATCTGGAAGAAGGAACACTTCACCGATGGCGAGGTCTGGGTCCAGGGGGAATGGGACGACAGCGTCCTGAACCCATGACCATCCGTTACCTTGCCGTCGTTCTGCTGCTGGTGGCTGCCGTGTTCCCCGCCCCGGGCCAGATTCAGGACTCGGATACGGTGTTTCGCGTCGACGTCGGCTTGGTGCGGCTGCTCGCCACCGTGAAGGACGCCCACGGCGCCTTGGTGGGCGACCTGACGCGCGACGAGTTCGTCGTCTACGACAGCGGTGTCGAGCAGGAGATCACGCTGTTCGAACACCGCACATCGCAGCCGCTGTCGGTGGCCCTGTTGGTGGATACGAGCGCCTCCACCGGCCTCAAGCTCGGCGAGGAGACATCCTCGGTCATACGTTTCCTCAACGCGCTTTTCGGGGAGGGCAACCCGGACGACGCGGTGACCTTGTACAGCTTCAGTGACGACGTGACCTTGCAGTCGAGCTTCACGCGGCGCCTGAAGCGGCTCGAATCGCGCCTGTCCACCTTCAAGGCCGACTCGGGGACATCGCTGTACGACGCGATCTATTTCTCCTCGCACGCCGTGGAACGCCGTGACGGCCGCCGCGTGCTCGTGGTGGTGACCGACGGCGCCGACACGACCAGCGTCAAGAGTTTTCAGGATGCCACCGAGGCGGCCCAGCAAGCAGATGCCATCATCTACGGAATCACCATCATTCCCGTGATGAACGATCCGGGGCGGCACATCGCCGGAGAAAATGCGCTCTTCAGCCTCGCCGAGGGCACCGGCGGCCGGGCCATCGCCGCCTCGCTCGGCGACGCCCTGGATCAGGCATTCGATTCGATCCTCAACGATCTGCGGACGCAGTACCTGATCGCCTACTACCCCCGCGACCTGCCCTATTCGACCGACCGCTTCCGCCGTGTCGAGGTCAAGGTGACGCGTCCGGATTTGCGGGTGGTCACGCGCACTGGATATTATGAGGAATACGGAAATCAGGCTCCCCGGCCATCAGACCGCGGAGGTCCCTCTCATAGCCCCCGACACCAGGAGTAAGTGTGGCGAAACCCACGAAACCCGTCAGCAAGAAGAAAACCGTCGCCCCGAAGGCGCCACCGAAAAAGCGAGCACCGGAGCAGACCTTCGAGGAGGTCCGCTATCTCAAGCACCTCATCGACAACGCCATTCCGGTCTGTATCCGCCTAACCAACAATGAGGATGTCGAGGGGACCGTCGAGTATTACGATGCGACTTTCATTCGGCTGACCCGCAACGACGACCCGAACCTCTTCATCTTCAAGCACGACATCAAGTACATTTTCGAGCTCGCCGAATAGACGGCACACCCCGATGGCCTCCTACCTGGAAACCTGTATCGAGATCGCCCGCGAAGCCGGGGCGGTCCTGGCGCAATACTTCGACCGCAACATCGGCTTCGAATACAAAGGCTCGCACGACCTCATCACGGCCGCCGACCGCGCCTCGGAAGCGCTCGTGATCGAACGCTTGCGGGCGCACTACCCGTCCCACGCGATCGTCGGTGAGGAGTCCGGGAGTCACGAAGGCTCGTCCGGCTACTGCTGGTACGTCGATCCGCTCGACGGGACCACGAACTTCGCCCACGGCTTCCCGTTCTTCAATGTGACCCTCGCGCTCGAGTACGAGGGCGAGCTGATCGCCGGCGTGATCTTCGATCCGATCCGCCAGGAGCTGTTCGCGGCGGAGCATGGCGGTGGCGCCTACCTGAACAACCGCCGCATCAGCGTCTCGGCGGTCAAGAAGATGGAGGAGAGCCTGCTGGCGACCGGTTTCCCGAGCTGGCGCCGCCATCGCGACATCAATGTCCATTTCTTCCATCAGGCGGCCATGGTGTCGCACGGTGTGCGTCGCGCCGGCGCGGCGGCCATCGATCTCGCCTACGTCGCCTGCGGGCGGATGGACGCGTATTGGGAGTTCGGTTTGAACCCCTGGGACGTGGCTGCCGGCATCCTCATCGTGAACGAGGCCGGAGGCCGGGTGACAGACATGCGGGGCGTGCCCAACCGGCTCGGAAAACCCCATATTCTGGCCAGTAATGGGGCGATTCACGATCAAATCTCGACGCTCTTTGTCGAGGTCTTCAACGGGCATTACCGCGTGCCACTCCCACAGGTCTCCGACTACCGTGACTAGCCCCGGCGGCAGCGCTCCTTTTTTCGGCACTTGGGCCACCACAAGTCCTTTACTTTCAAATACAAAAGATGGTACGCTGATTCTCGTCCAATGAGTATTGTCGAGTTGATCCAGCGCAAGCGAGATGGGGAAGATCTCGCACCGGAAGAGATTGTAGCCTTGGTCGACGGCTATACACGCGACGAGATTCCGCCCTATCAGCTTTCCGCGTTCCTGATGGCCGTGTACTTCACGGGTATGTCCGACCCCGAACTCACGGCCTTGACCGGTTACCTGCTCAGCTCCGGCAACCGCCTCGACCTGTCCTCGGTTCCCGGAGTAAAAGTCGATATGAGTTCAACGGGCGGCGTCGGCGACAAGGCCGGCATTATCGCCGCGCCGCTGGCCGCCTCGGCCGGAGTCGTCGTGCCGATGATTTCGAGCCGTGCCCTGGGACACCTCGGCGGCACGCTCGACAAGCTCGAGGCGATTCCGGGATTCCGGACGGACTTGAGCATCGACGAGTTCCGGACCCAGCTCAACCAGATCGGCATCGCCTTCATCACCGAGGACCCGAACCTCGTGCCCGCCAACGCCAAGCTGCTCGCACTGCGGGAAGCCACGGCCACGGTGGAATCGATGCCGCTCATGGCGGCGTCGGTGATGGCCAAGAAGATCGCCATCGGTCTCGATGCGAGCGTCGTGGACGTGAAGGTCGGCAGCGGGGCCGCCATGAAGCGCCAGGTTGACGCCCGTCGGCTGGCGCAGATGATGGTGGCCATCGGACGGCGCTCCGATAAGCGGATCCACTCGCTGATTACGGACATGAATCAGCCGCTCGGCTTCGCCATCGGCAACGCGCTCGAGATCATGGAGGTGTCGCAGACGCTCCAGAATGTCGGGCCCACCGATTTGACGCGGCTCGCGCTCGAGTTGGCCGCGCGGATGATCTACCTGGGCGAGGTGACGGCCTCGGTCGAGGAAGCCCGCGAGATGGCGCAGTCGAAGCTGCTCGACGGTTCCGGCTACCAGAAGCTCAAGCAGGTGATCGAAGCGCAGGGCGGCGATCCGCGCGTGATGGATCGTTTCGACCTGCTGCCCAACGCCACCGGCGCCCGGGAAATCCTGTCGCCGCGCACCGGCTACGTCAGCGCCGTCAATGCCGAGGACATCGGCCGTGCGGCCGCGAAGATCGGTGGCAGCCGCGAGAGCAAGGACGGGGCTATCGATCCGGCCGTCGGCGTGATCCTCGAGGTGAAGGTCGGCCAGAAGGTCGATGAAGGCGCCGTTCTCTGCCGCCTCTACTTCACCGACGACCAGCATGTCGATGAGGCCGCCGAGGACGTCGAGGATGCCTTCCGCATCTCGGCGCAGCAGCCCGACGAGCGCGAGTTGATCCTCGAGGTTGTCAGCTAGGACTGTTACGGTATCGCCCATTTCTGCCGGGACGCGATCGTAAGAGAGCGCAACGGGAAGTACACCGTACGCGTTGTGTTCGCTTATGGTTGCGTCCCGATACTGACGGATATGGCGCGCATCCTGATGAGCTGCTGGAGTCCTACGGATAGGTCCCCCCGGAGTTGACCCAATGCACCTGCCCGCGACCGAAGATGCCGTCTCCTATGTCGAGGACCGGCTCGGGGAGTCGCCCGCCGTCGCGATCGTTCTCGGCAGCGGACTCGGCGCCTTTACGGAACGGCTCGAGGGACGCCGCGAGGTCTCCTACGGCAGCATTCCCGGCTGGCCGGAGCCCAGCGCCGCGGGGCACGCCGGCCGGCTGATAACGGGACGGATGGACGACACCCCGGTCGCCGTGCTCTCCGGCCGCGTCCATCTCTATGAGGGCTACACGGCGCGTCAGGTGGCCTTTGGTGTCGGTGTGATGGGCCGCTGGGGCGTCCGGCGACTCGTGGTGACAAACGCCGCCGGCGCCATCGACTCCAGCCTCCGCCCCGGCCAACTGGTGCTTGTCGCCGACCATATCAACCTGCAAGGTGCAAGCCCTCTGGTGGGTCCGCTCGAGGCCGGTCAGAGATTCCCCGACATGAGCAATGCCTACTCCCCGCGGCTGCGCCGGCTGGCCCGGGAGGCCGCCTCCGAGGAGGGCATCGAACTGCCGGAAGTGGTCTACGCGGCCGTCGTCGGACCCAACTACGAGACGCCGGCCGAGATCCGGTTTCTCCGGACCATCGGCGCCGATGTCGTCGGCATGTCTACCGTCGCCGAAGTGATCAAGGCCCGCGAACTCGGCCTCGAAGTGCTGGCGCTTTCGTCGGTCACGAACCTGGCGGCGGGCGTCGGCGAAGAGAAGCTGGCGCACGGCGAGGTGCTCGACGTGGCCGGGCGGATCGAGCCCGTTCTCGGTGGCCTGCTGCGCCGGCTGGTGCCGAAGTTCGCCGCGGTTTCCGGATCGGGCGGGAAGGATACGAGAGAATAGACACATGTTCTCTGCCCCGGCCTTCCGCATCGGCCTCATCCAGATGAGCTGCTCGCCCGACCCGGCCGAGAATCTGGAGAAGGCCGTCTGGCGCATCCGCGAAGCCGCCGGCAACGGCGCGCAGGTTATCTGTTTGCAGGAATTGTTCCGCTCGCAGTACTTCTGCCGCGAGGAGGACGCCGACTGCTTCAACCTCGCCGAGCCGATCCCCGGACCGTCCACCGAGAGACTCTCCAAGCTCGCCGCCGAACTCGAGGTGGCCATCGTGGCGTCGCTGTTCGAGCGCCGCGCCGCCGGGCTTTATCACAATACCGCCGCCGTGCTCGACGCCGACGGATCGCTCCTGGGGCTGTATCGCAAGATGCACATCCCCGACGATCCGCTCTATTACGAAAAGTTCTACTTCACCCCCGGCGACCTCGGCTTCCGCTGTTTCGACACCCGCTACGGCGCGCATCGGGGTCCTGGTCTGCTGGGACCAGTGGTATCCGGAGGCCGCGCGCCTGACCGCGCTCCAGGGCGCGAGCGTGCTCTTCTATCCCACGGCGATCGGCTGGCATCCGTCGGAGAAGGAACAGCACGGCGCCGGCCAGCGCGACGCCTGGCGCACCGTCCAGCGGGGCCACGCCATCGCGAACGGGGTCTATGTCGCCGCGGCCAACCGCACGGGGTTCGAGGGTCCCGCCAACAACGGCCTCGAGTTCTGGGGATCGTCGTTCGTAGGTGGCCCGTTCGGTGAGCTGCTCGCCGAGGCGGCCGTCGAGAAAGAAGAGACTGTCATCGTCGAGTGCGACCCGCGGCGCATCGAATCCGTCCGCCGCAACTGGCCGTTCCTGCGCGACCGCCGCATCGACGCCTATCAGGGGATCGAAGATCGATGGATCGGCTGAGCGCGACCGGCGGCAGAATGCCGGCCGAATGGGAGCCCCACGAAGCGACCTGGCTCGGATGGCCGCACGAGCGTACCGACTGGCCCGGCAAATTCGCGCCCATCCGCTGGGTCTACGCCGAGATCGTCCGTCACCTGGCCCCCCACGAGCGCGTGCGGATCCTGACCGAGTCGGCCGAACATCGCGAGAAAGCGCGCCGGACGCTCGAACAGGCCGGGACGCCGACCGGCGCGGTCGACTTCTGCATCTGCCCCACCAATCGCGGCTGGCTGCGCGACTCCGGGCCGATCTTTGTTACTCGCCCCGCTGGCGCGGTGGCAATTACTAACTGGCAGTTTCGCGCCTGGAGTAAGTACGGCGACTGGCAACAGGACGACCGGATTCCGGATTTCATCGCCCGCCGCTTGATC
>CAWELS010000055.1:0-77969 GCA_963809945.1 Bryobacterales bacterium
CCGGCATCAGGCTGGCGTTACGGTCAAACCGCTCAATGTGGACACCGGGGATCTCCCACCGCAAACCCATGTTGATGGTCAGCTTGGGATTCACCTGCCAGGTGTCGTTGACGAAATACCCCTGATACCAGAGGATGTTCGCCGTCCAGTTTACGGTTTCCGCGTAGCCGCTGTCCGGCAGGCCGAGTAGGAACGAAGCGAAGGCGTCGCCCGTGGCCCCGGGATTGTCGCCGTTGGCGGCCGAGAACCGGTTGCTGAAGTTCATGCTACCGCCAGCGTTGTTGTTCTGCCAGTAGTTGTTCTGCATCTGCCGGACGTCGGCCCCGAACTTGAGCGAGTGGGCGCCGGCGATCTTCGTCACGCTGGCCGCGATCGCGTAGTTGTTCGCCCGGATACCGATGCTGCCTGTCGAGATCGAGTTGTAGCCGGACAGGCCCATCCGCGTCAGCGTGACACGGTCGGTCGGAAGGCCATCGACGAAGCTCGCAGGGAAGCCCACGGTCTTCAGGTCCACGCCCAGCGTTCCGGGCGTGCGCTCATTGAAGAAGCGCATGAAGGACGCGCGGAGGTCCAGGATCGTAGTCGGGCTGATCAGGTGTGTGTCGCCGACAACCGCCTGCTGGCTGAGGAAGTACTCCGGCGAAATCGGGTCGCCCGACACCAGCGTGTTCCCGTAAACGTCAGCCGGGAGGTTGTCGGATTCCCACCGCGTGTAGCGGCCGAAGATACGATTCTTCGCCGAGAAGGTGTGGTCGCCGCGGAGGTTGTACTGGTCGTTGTCGCCACCCGCGCTGGCCTGCTTGAAGTAGTTGAACTGGTTGGTGTACTGCCGGCCGGCCACGTTCGGCTTGGCCCAGTAGGGGAAATTGACGTAGTCCTTCGCTACCGTATCCCACTGCCCCTCCGGAATGAGGTTGCCGGCGAACGGCTGGCGTTGGTCCTGGCCCGACACGCAAGCCGGGTTGCCATAGGCGCCGCACTGGGTATTCGGGTCGTAGATGGGAATCAGATTCCCGCTGGAGTCCAGCAACTGGGAAAAGTCACCCTGCCGCTGCAACTCCGTGGGCACGGTCAGGTTGAACGCCCGGCCGAAACGCCGCCGGTAACCTTCGTAGCTGAAGAAGAAGAAGGTCTTGTCCTTCACGATGGGACCGCCCAGGTTCGCGCCGAACTGGTTCTGCGTGAAAGCGGTCTTGCCCGCGTTGTTCAGGTTGGAGAAGTAATCCACCGAGTTCAGTTCCTTGTTGCGCAGCAATTCATACACACTGCCGTGGAACTCGTTGGTCCCGGATTTGGAAGCAATGTTGATCACGCCACCCGTGTAGCGGCCGTACTCCGCACTGCTGTTGTTGGTCTGCACGCGGAACTCGGAAACCGCATCCTGCGTGGGAACCAGGCCCGTCATGTTGCCGTAGTTGATGTTCGCCGGCACGCCGTCATAGAGCGTGGCGCTCTGGTTGGCCATGCCGCCGCCGATCTGGTAGTTGCCGGCCGCGAAGATGTTCTGGCCGGTCAGCGGCGCCATCGCAGAACCCTGCGGCACCACGCCCGGAACCAGCGCCGCCAGGTTGAGCACGTTGCGGCCGTTCAGCGGAAGCTCTTCGACACTCCGCCCGGAAACGACCTCACTCATATCGGCGCTCTCTGTCTTCATCAACGGCGCTTCGGCGGTAACCTCGATGGTTTCGGCGACATCGCCCACTTCCATCGAGACGTCTACGCGCATCGTCGATTCGACTTCAACCGTGATGTTGTCACGGGTGAAGTGCTTGAAGCCCGCCTGCTCGGCCTCCACCTTGTAGTTGCCCGGCTGCAGGTTGACAAAGCGGTATGTGCCCACGCCGCTCGTCGTTGCGGTATGAACCGAGCTGGTTGCGTTGTTGGTCAGGGTCACCTCCACGCCGGGCATCGCTGCCCCGGCGGTGTCGGTGACGGTTCCCACAACCGAACCGTAAAATGTTTGACTTAGCATCGGCACTGCGGACAGCATGACGCTGGCCACAAGTACCAGGCAAAATCGGAGATGAGACAATTTGAGCCTCCTTGCTTTCTTCTAGTCAATTCATGCCCGCAGAGTGAGCGGACCGAGACCTCGAACACGCTGACAGCCGTGGACACTACGGCACTTAACTCTCTGGGTTCCTCTCGTTCGGACTGCGACTGCAGCCCGTATTGCGCTTTGTTGTGATGGGACGGCAAGCCGTGGCGGGCCGATACTGCCCTCGCGGCAGAGAGTATCCCTATTCCCCCTGCTGTTGCCAGCAAATCTGCGACCCCAAAATTAAAGGAACACCCCGGGCATAACCCCGCTCAGAGAAGCACGGTTCGCTCGACTCTTGGGAATCCCCTTGTTTTGCGCATAATGCAACGCACGTGCGCTATGAACTAGTCTGGGAAAACCTATCACATGATCCGGACGTGTGTCAATAGGCGAGGTGGAAGCGCCGGGGGGGCGGCGCCGGCCTCTCGGACCGTCGGGTCAGGCTTCGGGCGACGCGCCGGATGGTGCTCTCGCGAACACTTCCTGTCGCCGGAATGCCCCTGATGAGAGACCAGGAATTTACAGTCACGCACCTTGGGGAACGCCCGCGGCCGGCGCCGAGAGGAGGGCAAGAGCAGCGTTGGAAGCGGCTCGAAAGCTCTCCACCGGGGAGCCGCCCCGCGCCCCCTAAAAGGCCAGGACCCGGCCGGCGAGGTGCCGGACCGGGTCCTCGTTACTGCCTGAAATCGTTCGGAAGGGACCCCGGAAGGCGGTCAATCCACCCTTTCCGAGGCCCCTTCTGGGCCTTACCAGTTCAGCCGTAGACCGAGCTGAGTCAGCCTTGGCTCGTTGAACTGCGCTCGGATGTTGCCGAACGTCGACGTTGCCGATGTGGTTGCCGTCGTGTCCGGACGTCCGAACTGCGTGTTGTTAAACAGGTTGAAGAACTCCGCGCGGAACTCGAGGTTAAATCTTTCCGTGATTGCCGTCCGCTTGAAGAACGCGAAGTCCCAGTTGTTGGTCCCGTCAGTCCGGACCGTCGGGTCGGTACGGGACGCATTACCGAACGTGAAAGCGTCCGGCACGGTGTAGCAGGACGTGTCGAACCAACCGTAGATCCTCGACTCAGCCGAGCCGGTGAGCTTCGGATCGCAACCCGGTACCACGTTGGGCCGCAGGCCGGTGCCGAAACCGGTACGGTTCGGGCTGGCGGTCATGTTGATGGGGAAGCCGAGCTGGAGCGTGGTGATGCCGTTGACGCCCCACCCGGAAACCAGCTTGCCGGCGACGCCGCTCGCGTCGGGCAGGAACTTCTTGCCCTGGCCGAACGGAAGGTCATACACGTAGCTGAGCGTGAACCGGTGGCGCGAATCCCAACTGGCCAGGGACCGCTCCAACCTCAGGTTGTTGAAGTTCTGGTAGCCGCCGCTCTGCCCGCCGTCGAGCCAGCTCGTGTTCGACTCCACGTCGCTGATGAGCTTGGAGAAGGTGTAGGCGGCCAGCAATCGCCCGCCGCCGGAGAAGCGCTTCTCAGCCTTCATCTGCAGCGAGTGGTAGATGCTGTTGCCGACCTTTCCGGACGACTCCCGGAAACCGGTGTACTGCGGGAAGCGGCGCAGAAGCTGTCCGTACTGCACCGTCTCGGCCGACAAGGTGCCCGTCGCGATATAGCCGTAGAACGGATTCGGTACCTGCGTGTAGAGGCCGGTACCCTGCGAAAGGAACTGCTCGGCAATCACGTTGAAGTCCTGCCCGCCATCGGCGAGGTGGACGCCATGCGAACCGGCATAGGCCGCCTCGATGGCGAAGCCGGCAATCTGGTGCTGGACAGCAAAGTTCCACTGTTCCGTGTAACCCCAAGGTTGGTCGCGGAACGGCGCCCGGGGGTTGAGCCCCAGGATCTTCTCGGAGTACGACGGATCGCGCCCCGGAGCCGCGACGAGGCCGTTCGGAAACGGGTTCTCCAGGGTATCGACATATGTCACCGAGTTATCCACGGTCGAGATCATCGCATTCTGGAAGATATTGATCGGCTGTCCAATACCGGCTTCCCAGAACGCCGTATCCGACGGAACGTAGAACAGGCCGGCGCCGGCGCGGACCACGGTCTTGTCGCTCAGACGGTAGGCGAAACCGAAGCGCGGAGCGAACAGTTTGAAGTTCTCTATTCGCACGCCCTTCTGCGGGTTCAGGGGTGTGTCCACCAGAACCATTTCGCCGTTGACGGGATACCCGGACCTCTCGCCCACCGGATTCGGAATATCCGGGAACAGGCTGCCGACCCGGTCAAACCGTTCCCGCTGGACGCCGGGGATCTCCCACCGCAGACCCATGTTGATGGTCAGCTTGGGGTTCACCTGCCAGGTGTCGTTGGCGTAATAGCCCTGGTAATACATGTAGTTCGCCGTCCAGTTGACGGTCTCCGCATAGCCGCTATCCGGCAGACCGAGCAGGAACGAAGCGAAGGCGTCGCCCGTGGCTCCCGGACTCGCGCCATTGGCGGCCGTGAACCGGTTGCTGAAGGTCATGCTGCCACCGGCATTGTTGTTCTGCCAGTAGTTGTTCTGCAACAGCCGGATATCGGCTCCGAACTTCAGCGTGTGCGCGCCCGCGATCTTCGTGACGCTTGTCTCGATGACGTAGTTGTTCGCCCGGATACCGATGCTGCCGGTGCCGATTGAGTCATAGCCGGACAGGCCCATCCTGGTCAGCGTCACGCGGTCGGTTGGAAGTCCATCCGCAAAGCTGTGAGGGAAACCGACCGAGGTCAGGTCAACGCCCAGCGTGCCCGGTGTGCGCTCGTTGAAGAAGCGCATGTAGGACGCGCGGATGTCGAAGATCGTGGTCGGACTGAACAGGTGGGTGTCGCCGATGATGGCTTGTTGGGTCAGGAAGTACTCCGGCGAAATCGGGTCGCCCGACACCAGCGTGTTCCCGTAGACGTCGGCGGGGAGATTCTTGGATTCCCACCGGGTGTAACGGCCGAACAGGCGGTTCTTCGCCGAGAGAGTGTGGTCACCGCGGATGTTGTACTGGTCGTTGTCGCCACCCGCGCTGGCCTGGTTGAAGTAGTTGTACTGGTTCGTGTACTGAGTCCCCTGCACGTTCGGTTTCGCCCAGTAGGGGAAATTGACGTAGCCCTTCGCCACGTTGTCGAACCGCTCCTTGGGGATGATGTTGCCGCCGAACACCGAGCGCTGCGGCTGGCCAGACACGCAGGCCGCGTTGCCGTAGGCGCCGCACTGAGTGTCCGGATCGTAGATCGGAATCAGGTTGCCGCTGGCGTTGAGCTTCTGGGAGAAGTCTCCCGCCAACTGCGCCTCGGTCGGCACGGTCAGGTTGAACGCCCGGCCGAAACGGCGGCGGTAGCCCTCATAGGCAAAGAAGAAGAAGGTCTTGTCCTTCACGATGGGGCCGCCCAGGTTCGCGCCGTACTGGTTCTGCGTGAACGCCGTCTTGCCCGCGTTGTTGAGCTTCGAGAAGTAGTCCACCGAGTTCAGTTTCTTGTTGCGCAGCAACTCATACGCGCTGCCATGGAACTCGTTGGTCCCCGACTTCGACGCCATGTTGACCACGCCACCCGTGTAGCGGCCATACTCAGCGCTGCTATTGTTGGTCTGCACGCGGAACTCGGAAACGGCGTCCTGCGTCGGGACCAGGCCCGTCAGGTTGCCGTAGTTGATCTGCGTTGGCACGCCGTCGTACAGCATGGCGCTCTGGTTGGCCATGCCGCCGCCGATCTGGTAGTTGCCGGCCGCGAAGATGTTCTGCCCCGTAAGAGGCATCATCGACGACCCCTGCGGCACTACGCCCGGAACCAGCGCCGCCAGGTTGAGCACGTTGCGGCCGTTCAGCGGAAGCTCTTCGACGCTCCGCCCGGAAACGACCTCACTCATGTCGGCGCTCTCTGTCTTCATCAACGGCGCTTCGGCCGTGACTTCGATCGTCTCGGCGACATCGCCCACTTCCATCGAGACGTCGACACGCATCGTAGACTCGACCTCAACCGTGACGTTGTCCCGGGTGAAGTGCTTGAACCCTGCCTGCTCGGCCTCAACTTTGTAGTTGCCCGGCTGCAGGTTGACAAAGCGGTAGGTGCCTACACCACTTGTGGTTGCAGTGTGCACCGCGCTGGTTCCGTTGTTGGTCAAGGTCACCTCCACACCGGGCATTGCAGCCCCGGCGGTGTCGGTGACGGTTCCCACAACCGAACCGTAAAATGTTTGGCCCAGCATCGGCGCCGTAAGCAATACGATACCGGCCATCAGCACTACGAACTTCAGCAAGAATGCCTTGCTTCTGAACATCTGTGCCTCCCAATCTTTCACGAGCTGTACCCCGGAAACAGGGCCTAGGAGCATCTCCCCCTGCCGGCCCTGGTTTTGTTTGCGAGCGGCCCTTGGACACACTTAGCCCCGCACGTGTCTTTCGCACACGGAAGTGGCGGTTGTGAGGTCATGAGGAATCGCTCGGCTTGGTTACATTAGCCACGCACGCCGGCTTCACGTCAACCGTGATCGGACAGCGCGTCTATCGCATGAACCAGGGGCCCTTAATGCCTGAGTTCCAGGCAGACAGGTACCCCATCAGCAGAACGATTGAAGCCATCAGCTTCGGCCATTCGGCCGTACTGAGAGCCTCCTCCGCCACTGGTAAGTTCCCCCGGCACGCCGGGGACGCCCGTTCCGGCCGAATCAGCCGGAGCAAGAACTGGTGAACAGTAGATAGTCTTGTTGAACGCATAGGGTGCGAGAAACCCTATACGTGACAGCAGTATCGAGGGCCCCACAAAGATCGTCCTGACAGACTGCATAAGAATCTCCCGAGCCGCTGGCACACGCTTGCCGTGCGCTCAGACGAAGCCTCACATACAGACAAGCCTCGGCCCCTGAAAATTGTGGACGATACCCCTACGTTTCCCCCACCAGCCTTCACCCTCACGCAACGAGCGTCACGCGACGGCTCAGCCGGTGAATGAGATGTACCACATCCGGGTGACGAAGTCAATAGGGCTCCGAGCAGTGCCCCGCACGGCGATGGGGGGCGTTGGCGCAGTGATGGCACGGACGGGTGGTTTTGGGGAAGCCCGCCTGAATCGGTGCAACTGTTTGCCGCCCACGGTGGCATTCCCCGGCGGGTGAAGTGTCTGGGAACGCCGTTCGAAATTTACGGATTCCTGAACGTTCCGAGACGGCCGCGGCCGTTGCCGGCGTGAGGGCCGAGAGGTAGGAGTGGTTGTTCCGGGGACCTCAGTGATCCCCAAAAAGGCAAAGACCCGGCCGGCGAGGTGCCGGACCGGGTCGTCTTTGTTTCCTGAATTCGTTGGAAAGGGGCCCCAGGCGGCGAAAAAACCGCCCTTCCCGAAGCCCCTTCAGTTCTACCAGTTGAGCCGCAGACCGAGCTGTGTCAGCCTCGGTTCGTTGGCTTGCGATCGGATGACACCGAACGTCGAGGTCGCCGAGGTGGTCACCTGGTTGCCCGGACGTCCGAACTGCGTATTGTTGAACAGGTTGAAGAACTCCGCGCGGAACTCGAGGTTGAACCTCTCCGTGATGGCTGTCCGCTTGAAGAACGCGAAGTCCCAGTTGTTGGTCCCGTCAGTGCGGACCGCCGGGTCGGTACGAGACGCATCACCGAAGGTGAAGGCGTCGGGCACGGTGTAGCAGGACGTGTCGAACCACCCGCTCAACCTCGACTCGGCCGAGCCGGTCAGCTTCGGATCACAACCCGGAACGATGTTGGGCCGCAGGCCGGTGCCGAAACCAGTCCGGTTCGGGCTCGCGGTCATACCGATGGGGAAGCCGAGCTGGAGCGTGGTGATGCCATTGATGCCCCAGCCGGAAACCAGCTTGCCGGCCACGCCGCTCGCGTCGGGCAGGAACTTCTTGCCCTGGCCGAACGGAAGGTCATACACGTAGCTGAGCACAAACCGGTGGCGCGAATCCCAACTGGCCAGAGACCGCTCCAGTTGCAGGTTGTTGATGTTCTGGTAGCCGGAGTTTTGCCCGCCGTCGAGCCAGCCCGTGTTCGACTCCACGTCGCTGATAAGCTTCGAGAACGTGTAGGCAGCCAGCAATCGTCCGCCGCCGCCGAAGCGCTTTTCGGCCTTCATCTGCAGCGAGTGGTAGATGGTGTTGCCAACCTTCCCGGACGACTCCGTGAAACCGCTGTACTGCGGGAACCGCCGCAGTAGCTGTCCGTACTGCACCGTCTCGGCCGACAAAGTGCCGGTCCCGATATAGCCGTAGAACGGATTCGGTACCTGGGTGTAGAGGCCGGTACCCTGCGAAAGGAACTGCTCGGCAATCACGTTGTAGTTGTACCCGCCGTTGGCTAGGTAGACGCCGTGGGAGCCGGCATAGGCCGCCTCGAGGGCGAAGCCGCCAATCTGGTGCTGGAGGGCGAAGTTCCACTGTTCCGTGTAGCCCCATTCGCCGTGCCGGAACGGCGCCCGGGGGTTACCGCCGAGAATGTACTCGGAGTACGCCGGATCGCGCCCCGGAGCCTGAATCAGGCCGTTCGGGAACGGGTTTTCCAGGGTCTGGACATACGTCTTCGAGTTATCCACCGTGGTCACCATGTCGTTGCGGAAGAGGTTGAACGGCTGCCCGATCGCCGCTTCCCAGAACGCCGTGTCCGCCGGAACGTAGAACATACCGGCGCCAGCGCGGATCACGGTTTTATCGCTCATGCGGTACGCGAAACCGACGCGCGGCGCAAACAGTTTGTAGGTCTCCACCCGCGTGCCCTTCTGCGGATTCAGTGGGGTGTCCACCAGAACGAGCTCGCCGTTGACAGGATACCCGGACTTCTCTCCCACCGGGTTCGGGATATCCGGGAACAGGCTGCCAATCCGGTCGAACCGCTCCTTCTGGACGCCCGGGATCTCCCACCGCAAACCCAAATTCACAGTCAGTTTGGGACTCACCTGCCAGGTGTCATTGGCGTAGTAGCCCTGGTACCAGATGACGTTCGCCGTCCAGTTCACGGTCTCGGCGTAGCCGCTGTCCGGATGGCCGAGCAGGAACGAAGCGAAGGCGTCACCCGTGGCTCCCGGACTCGCGCCGTCGGCGGCCGTGAACCGGTTGCTGAAGGTCATGCTGCCGCCGGCGTTGTTGTTCTGCCAGTAGTTGTTCTCCAGCTTGCGGATGTCGGCCCCGAACTTGAGCGAGTGGGCGCCGGCGATCTTCGTCACACTGGCCGCGATGGCGTAGTTGTTGGCCCGGATACCGATGCTGCCCGTGCTGATCGAATCATAGCCGGACAGGCCCATCCTCGTCAGTGTGACCCGGTCCTTCGGGAGGCCATCCGCGAAGTTCTGGGGGAAGCCCACCGAGGTCAGGTCAACACCCAACGTTCCCGGCGTGCGCTCGTTGAAGAAGCGCATATACGACGCCCGGAAGTCCAGGATTGTGGTCGGGCTGATCAAGTGCGTGTCGCCGAGAACAGCCTGCTGGGTGAGGAAGTACTCCGGCGAGATCGGGTCGCCAGAAACCAGCGTGTTCCCGTAAACATCGGCCGGAAGGTTGTCGGACTCCCAACGGGTGTAACGGCCGAAGAGGCGGTTCTTCGCCGAGAGAGTGTGGTCGCCGCGGATGTTGTACTGGTCGTTGTCCCCACCCGCGCTGGCCTGCTTGAAGTAGTTGAACTGGTTGGTGTACTGGGTCCCTTGTACGTTCGGCTTGGCCCAGTAGGGGAAAGTGACGTAGTTCTTCGATACGTTGTCGAACTGTTCCTTGGGAATGATGTTGCCACCGAACACCTGGCGCTCGGGCTGGCCCGCGACGCAGGCCGCGTTACCGTAGGCGCCACACTGCGTGTCCGGATTGTAAATCGGAATCAAGTTGCCCTTGGAGTCGAGCTTCTGGGAGAAATCTCCCGCCAACTGTGCCTCGGTCGGCACGGTCAGGTTGAATGCCCGGCCGAAACGGCGGCGGTAGCCCTCATAGGCAAAGAAGAAGAAGGTCTTGTCCTTCACGATGGGGCCGCCCAGGTTCGCGCCGAACTGATTCTGCGTGAACGCCGTCTTGCCCGCGTTGTTCAGCTTGGAGAAGTAATCCACCGAGTTCAGTTTCTTGTTGCGCAGCAACTCGTACGCGCTGCCGTGGAACTCGTTGGTGCCGGACTTCGACGCCATGTTGACCACGCCACCCGTGTAGCGGCCATACTCGGCGCTCGAGTTGTTGGTCTGCACACGGAACTCGGACACGGCGTCCTGCGTCGGGACCAGGCCCGTCAGGTTGCCGTAGTTGATCTGCATCGGCACGCCGTCGTACAGCATGGCGCTCTGGTTGGCCATGCCGCCGCCGATCTGGTAGTTGCCGGCAGCGAAAATGTTCTGGCCCGTCAGCGGCGCCATCGACGACCCCTGCGGCACCACGCCCGGAACCAGCGCCGCCAGGTTGAGCACGTTGCGGCCGTTCAGCGGAAGCTCTTCGACGCTCCGCCCGGAAACAACCTCACTCATGTCGGCGCTCTCTGTCTTCATCAACGGCGCTTCGGCCGTGACTTCGATCGTCTCGGCGACATCGCCCACTTCCATCGAGACGTCGACACGCATCGTAGACTCGACCTCAACCGTGACGTTGTCCCGGGTGAAGTGCTTGAACCCCGCCTGCTCGGCCTCAACTTTGTAGTTGCCCGGCTGCAGGTTGACAAAGCGGTAGGTACCCACACCACTTGTGGTTGCAGTGTGCACCGCGCTGGTTCCGTTGTTGGTCAAGGTCACCTCCACACCGGGCATTGCAGCCCCGGCGGTGTCGGTGACGGTTCCCACAACCGAGCCGTAAAATGTTTGGCCCAGCATCGGCGCTGCAAGCAACGCGATACCGAACACGAGTAGCGAGAATTTCAGCAAAGCTACTCTCCTATTGAGCATCTATGCCTCCCTAATCCATTCACGATTATTTACCCCTGAATTGGGCCCTGAGGCGCACCGCCTCAAATGGCCCTGGCTTCACTCTCGAGCGGTCTCCGGTCACACTCGGCCGTCCATATGCTTGTAGGACATGGGAGCGGCACTTGTAAGGTCACGGAGACTCGCCCAATCCGGCTGCACAAAAGCGCACGTCACCTTCACATTGACTGTGATCGGATCGCGCGCGCCCGGCGCATGAACCGGGGCTCCGTCAGCACCTGATCCGCAGGCAGACAGGTACCCGGTTGGCAAAGCGATTGAAGCCGTCAGCCTCTAGCTGAGAGCTGCCTCGGTTGTTTGTGAGATCTACCGACACCCCGGGGATGATTGCACCGGCGACATCAGTCAAACCACCAAGAAGCGAACCGTAGATAGTTTGACCGAGCGCCCGGGCAATAAGATACGCGGTACCCAACATCAGTACCGAGAGTCCTACGAAGACCCTTACGACAGATTGCATAGCAACCCCCTGGCCGAGAGACACGGCTCCCGCACGCTATAGCACTCTGTCTAATTCTGACCCCTGGGGGACTTTGCGAGACGAGTCCCCTCGTTTTCCAGCGTCTTCGCCGACGCAAGCGCGCCGACACAAAGACCGGTAGGTGAAAGTAACATATTTCATGTGCTGAAGTCAAGACTCTTCAAAGGGGGCTTCCCGAGGCCATTCAACACTAGGCGGCTCGAGATTGATTCGACGCCGGAGGGCGCCACGCAGCTCGACCGCGCCACCTCCTCCCGCATGTGTCACCGGCACCGCTGAGCGGGGCTGCGACCCCCAGGGGTGTATCGTAAAAAGGGGCTGGCGTCAATGCGGCCTCTTATTCTATACTTTTGGGTACGGAGGTACGTTAATGGATATCTTTATAAAACCAACACGCCGTGACATCCTCGCCGCCGCCGCCGCGCTCGGCGTCTGCCCCGGGATGATAAAAGGGCAAGCACCCCAAGCGACGAAAGATCCCTTTGTTCCCGTTGATGGCCCCAACCGCCCGATCGGCGTCGGGAAGGGTATCCACCCCGGCCGGGTCGTGTGGGTCCACCGTCCCGAGGCAACCAGTTGGGATGGAGTGACGACACCGCGCTCGGTGGAGTCCTCCACTGGTCAATGGTGGGACGACGCCAACTGCAACCCTAAGATCGCCAGCGAGATGGTTTCAACATCTATTAAGGGGCTCGCCGGGAAGAACTCGGATAAAGAGGCCTGGGATGCGCTATTCCGGCACTTCAACAGAACTCGCGGTTTCGGCGATGCGGGCTACAAGCCGGGCGAGAAGATCTCCATCAAGATGAACTCGAACAACGACCGGCCGACGGAGAAGCAGCCCGGATGGACCCCGGGTCGCGGGATGGCCAGTCCGCAGGTGGTGCAGGCCCTGCTGCGCCAACTGGTCGAGCAGGCGGGCGTACCGGGCAAGGACATCTATATCTATGATGTCGCCAATCCCCGCTACATCAGTGACCCCATCTTCGAGCGGGTCCGGGCAGACTCTAACCCGGAGTACAAAGACATCAATTTCGTCGTCAGCATCAGCCAGGCCAAGAACGGACGCATCGCCGCGGTGGCCTCGGAGACCGACCCGGTTCGGTTCTCCCAGCCGGGCGTGCCCATCGCCTACGCGCCCACCTGCGTGACCGAGGCGAAGTACCGCATCAACATGAGCCTGTTCCGGGCCCACAACGTCGCCGGCGTCACGCTGACCCAGAAGAACAACTTCGGGTCGATCTACTTCCCGACCGTCGATTTCTGGGGTCCCCGGCCGCTGCACAAGTTCGTCGACAAGAAGCATCCGATGGGCGCCTACAACGCCTTCGTCGACCTGATCGGACACAATCAGTTGGGCGGCAAGAACATGCTGTACCTCATCGACGGCATGTACGCCGCGCAGGAATGCGAGGTCAACGTGATCCGCTTCCAGTCGTTCGGCGGCAACTGGACCTCGAGCATCTTCGCCTCGCAGGATCCGGTGGCCATTGACTCGGTCGGCCTGGACTTCCTCCGCAACGAGCCCGTGGC
Organism: Bryobacterales bacterium; assembly: GCA_963809945.1. Lineage (GTDB taxonomy): Bacteria > Acidobacteriota > Terriglobia > Bryobacterales > Bryobacteraceae > CAWELS01. Next base: position 12,913 of record CAWELS010000055.1, read on the forward strand.
CACCCCGGTCTTCGGCTACCCGGACAACTTCATGCACGAAGCCGCCCTGGCCGAAAATCCCCCGTCGGGGATCAAGTACCATCCGAGCGGCGAACAGCTCACCAGCCTGGGCACCCACGAGCACTGGAACAATCCGAAAGAAAAGAAGTACTCGCGGAACCTGGGCGAAGACAAAGGCATCGAGCTGGTTACGCTGTAGTTGGCACCGGCCGGGTCGAACATCAGACCGGATCGGACCGGCGGCGGATGGTTGTCCTGCCTGTCGAGTTTGAGCGTCGGGAGATAACGATGCGCTATTTTTGCCTGCTCTTCACGCTTCTGATTGCCGGCAGTCTCCAGGCGGAGACCGGCTACGAGGCTTGGCTGCGGTATGCCGCGCTGGAAGCGCCCGCCGCGCGCCAATACCACGAGGTCGTGCCCGCGACTCTCACGACGGTCGGCGACTCGGTGATGATCGAGTCGGCGAAGTCGGAGTTGCTGCGCGGGATTGGCGGGATGCTCGGCCGCACGCTGCGGGTGGAGCCGCAATTGCCCGCGGAGGGCGCGATCCTGCTGGGCACACTGGCCGACATTCGCCGTGCCGCGCCGCGGGTACCGCTGGACGGCACCCTCCCGCCGGAGGGCTTCCGGCTCCGGAGCGTTTCCGTCGACGGCCACCGCCTGCTGATCATCGCCGGCGGGGACGATCGCGGCGTGCTCTACGGCGCCTTCGCGCTGTTGCGGAAGATCGCGACCGGCCAATCGATCGCGGACCTCGACGAGCAACAGGCGCCCTCGGCCCCGATCCGGTGGCTCAACCTGTGGGACGGCCTGGGCAGCCCCCCGCCGGCCATCATCCCGTCGACCTCCACCTCCACTGCCCCGCCGCCGCCCGTGAGTACGAGGCCGCGCCGCCCCGGTTCGGTGCTGTTCGAGAACGGCAACGTGCGCGAGGACCTGAGCCGGGCGAACGACTACGCCCGCATGCTGGCATCGGTCGGAATCAACGGCTGCGCCATCGCCAACGTTAACGCCGATCAGCGCCTCTTCTCGCCGGAATTTGCGCCGCAACTGGCGCGGCTGGCGGCGACCTTCCGCGCCTGGGGCGTCCGCGTCGTGCTGCCGGTGAACTTCGGGAGCCCCAAGAGCCTCGGCGGCCTCGATACGTTCGATCCGCTCGATGAGCGCGTGGCGGCCTGGTGGAAGTCCAAGGTGAACGAGCTGTACGCGGCCGTCCCGGACATGGCCGGCTTTGTCATGAAGGCCGATTCGGAAGGCCAAACCGGTCCCTCCGCTTACGGCCGGACCATCGCGGACGCCGCCAACGTGATCGCCCGCGCGCTCGCCCCGCACGACGGCCTGCTGCTCTACCGGGCCTTCGTCTACGACAACAACCTCGACTGGAATGACCTGAAAGCCGACCGGGCGCGCGCCGCTTACGACTACTTCCATCCGCTCGACGGTAAATTCGACTCGAACGTCGTCGTGCAGATCAAGAACGGCCCCATCGACTTCCAGGTGCGCGAGCCGGCCTCGCCTCTGTTCAGCGGTCTCGAGAAGACTTCCCAGACGGTTGAAGTGCAGATCTTCCAGGAGTACATGGGCCAGGGCCGGCACCTGGTCTGGCTCGTCCCCTGGTGGAAGGACAACCTCGACTTCGACATGCACGTCGGCCACGCGGGCACCCCGGTCAAGGACATCGTAACCGGCAAGGTCTTCGGCCGGCCCCTCGGCGGCTTCGTTGGCGTCACGACGACGTCGATGAACGACACCTGGGAGTTGAGCCTCTTCTCGCAGGCCAATCTCTACGGCTTCGGGCGCCTGGCCTGGAATCCGGATCTGAGCTCGAACGAGATCATCGACGAGTGGACGCGCCAGACCTACGGTAGCGATCCGGAGGTCGTGCGCACGATCTCCGACATGAGCCTTCGGTCATGGCCCGTCTACGAGAAGTACACCGGGCCGCTCGGCCTGCAGACGCTGACCGAATGCTGCGCCTGGCGCGGGGAGCACCACGTTCCGGGCAACCACTTCGGACCGTCGGTGGAGGCGTCGGAGCGCAACGGCTGGGGCCAGTGGCACCGGGCCGGCGCGAAGGGCGTCGGAATGGACCGCACCGTCGCCACCGGGACCGGCTACATCGGCCAGTACCGCCCCGAGGTGGCCAAGATCTACGAGTCCCTCGACACCAGCCCGGACGACCTCCTGCTGTTCATGCACCACGTGCCCTACACCTACAAGCTCCACAACGGCAAGACGGTCATCCAGTACATCTACGACTCCCACTACGAGGGCGCCCAGGCGGTCGAGGGCTATGTCCGTGATTGGAAATCGCTCGAGAGCCGCATCGATGAGCAGCGCTACCAGGAAGTCCTGAACATGCTCGAGTTCCAGGCCGGCGCGGCGGAAGTCTGGCGCGATGGCATCGCCGGTTGGTTTCACAAGACCTCCGGGATCCCCGATGAGAACGGACGTGTCGGCCATCATCCGAACCGCGTCGAGGCGGAATCGATGACGCTCTCCGGCTACGCGCCCAGGAAGGTCTCGCAGTTCGAGGCGGCCTCCGGCGAGACGGCGGTCGAGTGCGCGGGCGACGATTGCATGGCCACGTACCGCTTCGACGGTCCAGCCGGATGGTACACACTGAACATCCGGTATTTCGACTATCCCCGGGGCACCTCGCGGTTCCGGCTTTGGGTCGGCGAGCAGCTCGTGGACGAGTGGATCGCCGACGACACGCTCGCGGCCCGGAACCCGGAGCCCGAAAGCGCCTCCTCGACCCGGCGCCTGATCTCCGGCGTCGCGTTGCGTCCGGGCGATGAGATTCGAATCGAAGGTCTGCCCGACGGAGGCGAGACGGCGGCCCTCGATTATATGGAGATTCGCCCGGAGCCGGCGACATCCGGCCCGTAAGAAAACAGATGACGGCCCACATGGGGCGCTGTTGATAATTAGGAGTTACTGGTTGCCATGTTTGCAGTCCGAACGATTACTGGTTTATCTATTCTCGCTGTCCTTCTCGGCTCATCCGCGCTATCTCAGCCGGCGCGCGCCCAGAGTAAGAAGGTGGTGCTGATCGCGGGTCCCAAGGACCATGGAGCGCCCGGCCGGCACGAGTATGCGAAGACGAACAAAGCCTTGGCCTACTGTCTCGAGAACGCGTCGAACCTCAGCGGCATCACGACCAAGCTGTACGAAGGCGCGATGCCCGAAGACCTCAATGAACTCAGCGATGCCAATCTGATCGTCTTCAACAACAGCTCCGACCGCAGCGCACGGGAGACGCATCCGCTCTTCCCGCCCGATCCGAAGACGAAACATACCGGCTACGATCCCGAGACGGCGGCGCGGCTCAAGCAGTTCGACTCGATCATCCAGAAGGGCGCCGGCCTGGCCATCTTCCACTACGGTCTCTGGGTCGAGAACGTCACCGCGCGGGAGTACTACCTGGACTGGATTGGCGGCGTCTGGGTCGCCGGCGGCTCGAAGAATCCCCGGGGCAATTGGGAAATCAGCCAGCGCAACACGGACCACCCAATTCAGCGCGGCGTCCATCCCTGGAGCTTCTACGAGGAGATCTTCTACAATCCCTTCGTGGTCGACGAAGAGCACCGGACCGATCTGCTGATCAGCGCCCCGGTGGGCGACGATATGGTCTGGCGCGGGTCGGCGCCGGATGGGCCGGAACTGGCCGCTTGGGCCTATGAGAAGAACGGTCGCCGCAGCTTCGCCTATGGCGGCCTCGACTTCCACAACACGCTGAAGATCGACGACGTGCGCCGCTTCGTGCTGAATGGGCTCGTCTGGGCGGCCGGCATGGAAGTGCCGGAGGGCGGCGTCTCCTGCACGATCCCCGATGAATTGATGCAGTAAGCTGGGAATAGGGAAAGAGGGGAAACAAACCCGGCGGGGACGGTGTGTCTCGACGGGCACCACCGCTTTTCGCCGGCTTCCCGGAGAAAGGCAACATCATGGGGACAACAATGAACCGGCGCGCGTTCGGCAGGGCGATCGCCCTTGGAGGCGCGGCTCTGCCCGCCTTGTTCGCGCAACCTCCCAAGAAGCTCAAGTTTGGCCATACCGGACTCACCTGGGGTCGCGTCGAACCGGAGGTTCCAATCACGGACATCGCCCAGCTGGGCTTCTACGGCTATGAAACGTTCGGCAACATCATCGAGCAACAGGAGGCCAGCGGCGGCATCGGTAAGATTCTCGAGAAACACAACCTGCCGCTGATCTCCGGCTACTGCACCTGCAACCTGACGGATCCGACGGTCCGCAAGGACGAGATCCAGAAGATGGTGAACTGGGGCAAGCTCATCAAGAAGAACGGCGGCCGGGTTTCGGTGGTCGGACCCAACGGCGTCAAGCGCGACGAATATGACTTCAAGGCTCATAAGGCAAACATTGTCGAGACACTGAACGAAGTCGGCCGCGCGCTCACCGATATCGGCATACTCCCGGTCCTGCACCAGCACACCGGAACGTCGGTCGAGTCGCACGACGAAACCTACGCGGTGCTCGAGGCCATGGACACCCGTTACATGAAGTTCGGACCCGACATCGGCCAACTTCAGAAGGGCGGCTCGGATCCGGTCAAGGTGGTCAAGGACTTCCTGCCGCTCGTCCATCACATGCACCTCAAGGACTACAACGGCGGCGAGCACTTCCTCGGCTATTGTCCGCTCGGCCAAGGCGAGGTGAACATCCCGGCGATCCTCGAGCTGATGGAGACCGTCGAGCCGCAGGGCATGATCATGGTGGAGCTCGACCGCGGCCGCAACCCGCCGATGACAGCCAAGGAAACAGCCACCATCGCCAAGACGTACCTCGAAAAGCTCGGCTACACGTTCCGGACGTCGTAGCCCGGCTTCGAACGTCCGTCCCGGCTACGAAGAACAGAACTCGTTCCACCAGCACTGCAGCGTCACCAGGGGCGCCACGCGCGAGGCGTCCCGCAGCGGTCCCAGCCAGCGCTCGAGATTCGGCTCGAGCACGGCCCGGTCGAAGGGTCCGTTGCGCGCCCCGTCCAGCAGCACTTCCCGGGCGAACCGCGCTCCGGCGCCCGACGTCCAGGACCCCAATGGATAGCCGAGGCCGCGCTTCCGGCGGGCCGCGATCCGGGTGGGCAGGTGACGTTGTGCCAACTTCGAGAGAATCACCTTCTCGCGCCCCTTCCATACCTTCAGCCGCGATGGCAACCGCAGGACGAGGTCGACCACGCGACGATCGAGAAACGGCATCCGCACCTCGAGGGAATGCGCCATCGTCAGCTTGTCGATGCTGAACAGGAGCCCCTCCGCCAGCCGCGCCGTCGAGTCGTGAGCCAGCCGTCTTTGCACGCTGTCGGCACACGTGGCGAGCACGTCGGAGGCGACCATGACCGCTTCCCGATCGGGTCCGCCGGAACGGAACTCGGGTTTGAGCAGCCGTGACTTCTCGGCGGGGGAAAACGACCGCCGCCATTCGGCGTCGGCGGCCGCCGGGCTCGGCGCTCCGAAGATCGACAGGGCGCGGCGCCAACTGTGGTGGCGTACATACCGCAGGGCCAAGCGGGTGGACCACGCCGGGGTGAGGCGACGCAGCAGATACGGCCAGTTGAATCGCATCCACTCGTATCCGCCGAGCAGCTCGTCGGCCCCCTCCCCGCTAATCACGGTCTTGACATGCCGGGACGCGAGATGAGCCAACTGGAACCCCAGTACGCAGGGCCCCGCGGCAAACGGCTCCTCGAGGTGGCGGACCACTCCGGGCAGCAGCTTCGCCAAGTCCGCCGACCGGTATTCGATCTCGTGATGCTCGGTGCCCAGATGCCTGGCCATCAGGCGCGAGAAGCGGCTCTCGTCGATCCCTGGGTCGTCCGGGAAAACGATCGAGAACGTCTTGAGCCGGGCACCCGCCTCCCGGACCGCCATTGCCGTGATCAGAGACGAATCCCAGCCGCCGCTCAGGAACGCCCCCACCGGCACGTCGGCCGCCAAGTGCGAACGGACCGCCGAGTGGAGCGTATCGTCCATCTCGTCGGCGTACTCGTCGTCAGTCTTCTCCGGGCGGCTGTTGTCATAGTGGAAGCGCCAGAAAAAGCCCGTGCGGACCCCGCTTGCATCGGCGGTCAGCCATTGCCCCGGCTCGAGCTTCCGGATGCCCCGGAACATGCTCATCGGCGACGGGACGTAGGCCACCATCAGAAACGCGTCCATGGCCGCCGGGTCGGGCTCGGGCGACACCCAGCCGGTGGCGAACAGCGCCCGCACCTCGGAGGCGAACAACAGCCCTTCGGGACCCTCCGTCCAGTACAGCGGCTTCATACCGGGGCCGTCCCGGGCCAGCAGCAGGCGCCGCTCGCGGGTGTCGAGCACGGCCAGGCCGAACATGCCGTGGAGGCTCTCGAGGAACCGCTCGCCCTGCTCCTCATAAAGGTGGACGATCACCTCGGTATCACAGCGGCTGACGAACCGGTGGCCCCGCGAGACGAGCATCTCGCGCAGCTCGCCGTGGTTGTAGATCTCGCCGTTCAGGACCGCGTGGATGGTGCCGTCCTCGTTCGAGACCGGCTGTTGGCCGTGGTCGAGATCGACGATGCTCAGGCGGCGGCAGGCGAGTCCGGCGCCCAGCGCGGCCTCCGTCACCAGGCCACCTTCATCGGGCCCGCGGTGGAACTGCGCGGCGTTCATCGCCTCGAGTGCGGCGTGAAGGTCCGCGGCGCTCCGGTGGGCCCCGTAGACTCCTGCAATGCCGCACATAGATTCTCGTCATCCCCCGGGTGGCGGGTCGAAGATGCCGCGAATCCCCGCCGGTCGGTTCGATTCTCGCATATCGAGGGTGCCGGCGCCCGCATTCACTGGTCCGCCGGGCGCGAAGCGTGTTATGCTCCCCGTCGGGAGTCCGGCATGGCCAACGACAAGGAGCCGAACCCTTATGATCGCTTCGCGCAGGTTTACGACACCTGGGTGGATCACTATGCCCGGGAGCTTGATCCGATGCGCGATTTCTATGTCGCCGAGCTGCTGAGCACCCGGGGACCGGTGGCCGAACTGGGGGTCGGCAACGGCCGCATCCTGATCGCCGTCGCCCGGGCCGGGAAAACGATCACCGGCGTCGATTCCTCGGCCGAGATGATCGCCCTGTGCGAGCGCAACGCCCGGCAGGCGCGGGTGGCCGACCGGGTCGAGCTCCAGCAGGCGGACTTCCGCGAGTTCCGGATGCCGCTGCCGGCGTCCACGATCGCGATCCCCTACGAGGCCATCGGGCACCTGATCGAGCTCGACGAGAAGCGCGGGTGTCTCGAGAACGTCTTTCGCCAGTTGCGGCCGGGCGGGCGGCTCATCCTGGACCAGCGCGTCTACGATCCGGAGCTTGCCGCCAGCGAAAACGGGCAGGACCGGCTCGCCTTCGAATACGAAGATCCGGCGACCGGGCGCACGGTCAGGTTTTGGCTTCGTTCGGAACACGACATCCCGCGGATGAGCTGGACGACGCGCTCCTGGCTCGAGTGGACGGCCGACGACGGGAGCGTGTCGCGACAGATCCTGGGTGATCTCCCGTGCAGCAATACCGACGCTCCGACGATGCAAGCCCTGCTCGAGGGAGCCGGCTTCGAGATCGACGATTGTCTGGACGACTTCGCCAAGGGCACGCCGATGGACGACACCTCCGAGCAGCAGATCTGGCTGGCGCACCGGCCGGACTGGTGAGGAGCGCAGGGGCGGACGATCAGGACACGTTTTTCGGAAGAACCTGGCTTCGCCGGAAATCCTTCCTGTTTTCATATACTTACCTCGCGGCGATTCTGTCCGGAGCGGGCGATCTGTCGGTCCCATGCCACCTGGCGCGCCCGCGTGACCGGGTGGCGGACGGTCAGGACAGGTTTTTTGGCGACTCGCAGGGTTGGTGATAATCTTCCTTTTTTTCATATGCTTGCCACCGGTGCTACGAGTCTCAGCCCCTCCATTGTTCGGGGGCTTTCGGGTCCGTGTGCTGGCGGGCCGGGAGGGGCGGACGGTCAGGACACGTTTTTGGCCTGCGCGATGGTTCCCCCCGCCTTTCGGTGTAGCACGGCCGGGGTGAAGATTGCGCCGAGTGTCACTGTAAGCAACTTCTAATCAAACAGATAGAGTTCAATACGGGCTGTGATCGGCGGTCCGGCACCGTGGCGGGTCGATTCCGCCACAAACCTGTTGACACACTACCGGTCGATAGTCGACACTATAGCTGTCGGTTATCGACATGTCTAAACGCAGAAACACGACCAACGACAAGTCCGAGGTCCCGTACGGGACGCTGGATCTGCTGATCCTGAAGACGCTCGAGGCGATGGGACCGCTCCACGGGTACCGGATCGCACGGCGGATTGAGCAGGTGTCGGGCAATGACGTGCAGTTGAGCCAGGGGTCCGTCTACCCGGCCCTGATCCGGCTCGAGCAGGAAGGCTGGATTCGGACCGAGTGGGGCGTCTCGGAGACCAACCGGAAGGTGAAGTTCTACTCGCTCACGCCCGCCGGCGCGAAGCAGCTCGCCGTCGAAGTGGCGAAGTGGGAGAAGGCGACCCAACTCATTGCCCGATTTCTGGAGGCATCGTCGTGAGACGGCTCGTATACCGGTTGTGGGCGCTGGTGAGGAAACGCCGCCTCGATCACGAACTCGACGGCGAGGTCCGCGCCCATCTCGAGCTGTTCGAGCGCGAGGCCATTGCCAACGGGATGTCGCCCGAAGAGGCCAGGCGGTTAGCGCGCATCCGGTTTGGCGGAGTGGAACAGATGAAGGAAGAGCATCGGGACCGGCGGAGCGTGCGCTGGATCGAAACGCTGCTGCGCGACTTCCGCTACGGGTTGGCGTCGCTCGTGCGGAATCCCGGCTTCGCGATCGTTGCGATCGCCGTGCTGGCGCTTGGCATCGGGGCAAACACGGCGATGTTCAGCATCGTCGACGCGGTGCTGCTGAAGCCGCTGCCGTTCCCCGAACCCGACCGCATCGTCCGGCTGTGGGAGGCACCGCGGCCAGATGCCCGGAATGCTACCTCCACACCGGATTTCCAGGACTGGCGCCGCTTGAACAACGCCTTCGAGGCGATGGCGGCGGAGATGTCCCGAGCCGTGGCGCTGACCGGCGAGGGCGAACCCGTACGGCTCGATGCGGCCCTCGTCACGGCCGAGTACTTCCAGGTGTATGGCGCGACGGCGCTCCTCGGGCGGACGTTTGCGGCGGGCGATGATCAGCCGGGCGCAGACCCGACAGTGGTCCTCAGCTACGCCGTCTGGCAGAACCAGTTCGGCGGCGATCCGGGTATCCTCGAGCGGCGGCCGATCTTCGAGGGCGAGCCGCACCAGGTGATCGGCATTCTCCCACCGGGAGCGTTCGACCGCGGGCGCGCCAAGGTCTGGATGCCGCTCGTGCTGCGGCCGGCGGAACAGGTGCGGGGGTTCCACTGGCTCGAGGTCAGCGGGCGGCTTCGGGGAGGCGTGACGCTCGATCAGGCGACCGCGGAGATGGCCCGCGTCTACGCGACGATGGCCGATGCCAGGGACCCGGAGACGGCCGACTGGACGGTCGTTGTCGAGCCGCTCGACAAGATGCTGGTGGGCGGGAACCTGAGGCAATCGATCCTCATCGCGCTCGGCGCCGTGACGCTGGTGCTGCTGATCGCCTGTGCGAATGTCGCGAACCTCCTGCTGGCGCGCGGCGCGGCGCGGAGGAAGGAGATGGCGATCCGGGCGGCGCTCGGTGCGAGTCGCGGACGGCTGGCGGCGCAACTGCTCACCGAGAGCTCGGTGCTGTGCCTGGCAGGCGGGGCGGCGGGCGTTTTTGTGGCCTACCTGCTGCTCGGGGCGGCCGCGCCGATGCTGCCGGAGCTTGTACCGTACACGGCCGACGTGCGGCTGGACCCGGGGGTGCTCGGTTTCGCCGCATCGGTGGCGTTGGGAGTCGCGTTGCTCGTGGGTGTGCTGCCGTCGGCGCGGACGTCGTTTGGGCGGCTGGCGCACTCGTTGAACCAGGCGAGCCGCGGGTCGTCGGGGGCGCAGGCGGGGCTGCGGCGGGCGATTGTCGTTGGAGAAGTAGCGCTGTCGCTCGTGCTGGCCTGCGGGGCGCTACTGCTGTTCCGCAGCCTGGTGAATCTGCAGGACGTCGATACCGGTATCCGGACCGACCACATCATTACAATGTCCGCCGATCTGCCGCTCGCGGGCTATCCGACCCCCGAGCGGGCCGCGCTGTTCTACGACGCTCTCTCCGAGAAGCTTGCCTCGACGCCAGGCATCGAGCAAGCTGGGCTCACGGCACACCTGCCGCTGCAGTGGATCGGTGCCGGGGAGGGGCTGACGATCCCGGGCATCGAGGAGGAGATCAATGTGCGTTTCAAGCGGGTCGATCCCGGCTACTTCGAGACGCTCGACATTCCGGTGCTGGCCGGGCGTGGAATCACCAGGCAGGACCGTGCCGGCGCGCCGGCCGTGATCGTCATCAACCAGGCGCTGGCCGCGCAGTTGGCGGAGGTCGCGGGTATCACGGATCCAATAGGTAGGACGGGGCAACTGTCGGTTCCTTTCTACTCGGTCTGGGACACCTATCTGGCCGATGTCGCGATCGTCGGCGTGATACGCAATGAGCTGGTCAACTACCCGCAGTCGTCGTATAGGCCGCCCGTGGTCTACGTACCGATGGCGCAGGCCCCGTGGCCGTACGTCCGGCTGGTGGCGCGGACGCGTGGCGAACCGGCCGCGATAGTGCCGGCGATCCGGGAAGCGGTACGCGAGGTCGCCCCGAACCTGCCTTTGGGCGATGTCGCCACGATGGAGCAGGTACGGGAACGGTCGCTCGCGGGGACGAGCCGGCCGGCGTGGTTGATCGGGGCGTTCGCCGCGGTGGCGGCGCTATTGGCGGCACTGGGGCTTTACGGAGTGCTGGCCCAGTCGGTGACGGAGCGGCGGCGGGAGATCGGCATCCGGATGGCGCTCGGCGCGCACGCAGGCAACGTGGTTACGCACGTGCTGCGGAATGCGTTGCGGTTGGTTGTCGTGGGGCTGGTGCTGGGGCTCGCCGGGGCCGTGGCGCTGACACGGCTGATGGAAAGCCTGCTATTCCAGGTGTCACCGCTCGATCCGCTGGCGCTGGTAGTGGCGTGCGCAGCGATGGTGGTGGTGGGCCTGTTCGCGTCGTTCGTCCCGGCGCGGCGGGCGGCGCGGGTGGACCCGATGCGTGTGTTGCGGGACGACGGGTGAAGCCTGCCAGCTACTGACGCGCCGCGCCGCGTTGTTGCAGAAGCCGGAGCTCGATCCCGTGACTGCCCTGCAGGTGAACAAGCCGGAGAAGTTCTGCATGGCGGCAGGGCGGGACCGAACTCAGCTTGAAATTCTATCCAGATTCTGCTAAAATAAAGGAATAAAAGAGAGTTACGCTGCGGCGTCGCCTCAGGGTTGGCTCGTTCTTCTCGCACCCGCGATTCATTCCCGGCATTCTAGATCCATGTAAACGCAGGCCACGGAGCCCCGTCGATTGTTCGTCGCGGTCGGGACTCGTTCTGCACCAAGGTTCCCACGGGAGGTTTTGAAAATGTTGCTACGCACGCTGTGTCTCTCCGCCTCAATGGCGATGGCCGTCGGCATTCTGCCGGCGCAAACCGAGTTTCCGGTTAAGAAAGCCCAGCTAGAGGTCCCATTCGGGAGCGCGACCGGATATGTTCTCCAGATTAACGGTGACATCGTCTTTGTCAATGAAGAGAAGCCGGAGATGTCGCTGCACATTCCTCAGTCGTACATTCTGAGCAGCACGGTCAGCGATGACACCTTGATAGTCGTGACGAAAGAGCCGGTCCTTGGTCTCTCCGAGTTTCGTTTTCGCGTCGACGGAGATGCGGACGCATTTGTCACAGCGCCGCTGACCCGTGAGATCATCCCGCCCTCGACCGGGAATCCCGCCCCCGAGCAATCGAACATCGAGGAAAAGAGCTATCGCGTCCGGCACAAGCACTTTCCCAGGGGCGGCTGTGACGGACACCTCATCATCACTGGCGACCGCATCAGCTTCGAGTCGCTGTCGGATCTCGACCACTCCCGTCAGTGGAACCTGACAGACATCAAGGAGATCAAGCGCAACTCGCCCTACGAGCTGACGGTGAAGCCGTTCGGCGGCGGCGACATGAACTTCGAGGTGCAGGGCCAGGGGATGTCGACCGAAGACTACCGCGCCCTCACCGAGGCGGTCGCGGCCGGCCGTTCCCGCCGATAACGTCCGAAGCGCCGCCGTCGACAGGGGCGGCACGGCTCGATTCTGGCCGCGTGCTGCGGGGCGACGGGTGAATGTCGCTATCCGTTGGATCTCAGTCGGCTTGCAGCGCGGTGGTCGGGGAGACGCGCGAGGCGCGGAGGGCCGGCAGGTAGCCGGCGGCGACGGCCACTATGCTCAGCACCACCGCCATGGCGGCGAAGCTGAGCGGGTCGGCCGGGGAGGTGTCGTAGAGTAGCGCGGCGATCAGGCGCGACAGGGCGAGGGCCACGACGGCGCCGATGGCGATGCCGGCGAGCGCCAGTCGCATGGTGGCCCGAATTACCTGGCCGCGGACGTCGGCGGGCGTGGCTCCGAGCGCCATCCGAATGCCGAACTCCGGCACCCGCTGGTTGGCCGAGTAGGAGACGACGCCGTAGATGCCAAGCGACGCCAGGAGAACGGCCAGCAGCGCAAAGCCCGCGATCAGGGAAACGAGGAAACGGCGTGGCGCGACGGTCTGATCGACCAGCGTCGCGAGCGGCCGGATGTCACTGCCGGCCAGATCGGCGTCGAAGGATGCCAGTGCGTCGCGCAAGCTCGCCGCAAGGGTGGCGGGATCCCGCCGGGCGCGGACGATGAGGTCCATCGCCCCGACACCGCCGTCGCGCGAATGGAGAAGATACATCTGGGCGACGTCGCCGCTCTCGAGGCTGGTCTGGCGGACGTCGCTGACGACACCGACGACCCGCTGGGGTGCGTCGGTGTTAGCGAACACCAGACGTCCGAGTGGATCTTCGTTCGGCCAGAGTTCGCGGGCAAGCGTCTCGCTGACGACAATGACGGAAGCATTCCGGTCGAGCTCGCCGTCGGTGAAATCGCGGCCCGCGCGTATAGGAACGCCCATGGCGCGGAAATATCCCGGACCGACGAGGTAGACAAAGGCATTCGCGCCACGCTCCCGACGCTGCTCCTCGCCGGGGAGCCGGATACTCCAGGTGCGGTTGCGGCCGAGCGGAAGGGCATCGGTGACCGCGGCCGCCTCGACGCCGGGAATTGCCTCCGCCCGGCGGACGGCTCCCCGTAGGTACTCGGTCTTCCTGGGGCCGGCGAGATCCGCGGGGATCTCCAGTCGCGCCGCGACGGCCTGCGACGGCCGGAACCCAAGATCGACGTCGAGCAGGTGGACGAAGCTGCGTAACAGCAGTCCGGCGCCGACCAGCAGTACGCTGGCGAGCGCGATTTCGGAGATGACGAGGGTCGAGCGGACCCAGGCCGAGTGGCGGCTGTTGCGTGGAGCCACGGCTCGATTCCTTGAGGGCATCCTGCAGCCGGCCGCCGGCGATGCGCAGTCCCGGTACGGCGCCGAAGACCAATCCCGCGACCACGGCCACGAGCACGGTAAACCACAGCGCCGTCTGGTCAATCTGGACGCGCCAGAGCAGCGGGATCTCGAGCGCGGCGTCGGTTTTGAGGTACCGGATCAGTCCATAGGCGAGCGGGATGCCGACCGCCGCACCGCCCAGGGAGAGCACCATGGCCTCGGTGAGCAACTTCCGGACCAGCCGGCCGGGTCCGGCACCGAGGGCCATGCGCACGGCCAGTTCCTTGGTCCGGCCGGAGGTGCGGGCGATCATGAGGTTGGCGAGATTGGTGCACATGATGAGCAGCACCAGGCCGGCCGCGCACCAAAGCACTACCACGGCGTGCTCGACGCGCCCGCTCACGTAGTCGCGGAGCGGTATAACGGCGACGTTGTAGTGCCGCCCGCTTTCGGCGTTGAGCTGCTTCATGAGATTCTCGAGATCCTCTTGCACAGCAGATACGGGAACACCCGGTTTGGCCCGACCGATTAGGGAGAGCGTGTTGCCCCAGGGCCGCATCTGCTCGAGGTTGGCCGGCTCGTAGAGGTCGACACGCGACCCCGGCAGGAAGATGGATGAGAAGTTGAAGTCCGGGCCCATGACGCCGGCTACCGTGGCCGGGGCGCCGTTGAGCGTGATGGTCTGTCCCACGATGCCCGGGTCGGCGCCGAAGCTGCGGCGCCAGAGCCCATCGCCGAGAATCACGGCGCGCGGGCCGTTCGGCGTCTCCTCTTCAGCGGTGAAGCCTCGACCGAGGCGTGGGGCGACACCAAGCATCCGGAAGAAGCCCGGCGCCACGGGCAGGCTCTCGAGTTGTTCGGGACGGCCACGGCCGGTGAGCTTCACGTCCAGGTAGCTGAAAAAAGCGAAGTACGCCGTGAGATCCTCGAGCGAGGCATTGCGGCGTTGGAGCTGCTCGTAGAGGGCGATGGGGTAGGTGACGTCACTCAGGCCGCCGTTGGGGCTGACTCCGGAGATCCAGACCATGCGGCCGGGATCGTGGAACGGCAGCGGCTGGATCAGCGTCGAGTTCACCACGCTGAAAACGGCGGTGTTGGCGCCGATGCCAAGGGCGAGGATGAGGACCGCGGCGATCGCAAAGCCGGGATCGCGTCCGATGCCGCGCAACGCGTCGCGGAGGTCGTGCCCCAGGTGATCCCAGAACGGTGCGCGGTCGATTCTTCGATACTCGTCTTTCATCGGTCCAGGCTTCCCCCCCAGGAGGTCGCTTCTGTATCCAGGCGAAAACGGGGGCGGCCTCGACAAACCTTTATACGTTCAACCGGCCCAGGTGTTAACGAAAATCAGCGCGGGACCGGGGCGGCGAGATGTAACCTAAGGCTGCCTCCCAAGTCACCCAGTGTGGCGGACAAAGATGAGTTGAAACGAAACTGGATCACCGGCGTGATCTGGTTGCTGCTGCTCCTGCTCATGCTGTACTCCTGGGTCGGGCTCGAGCCCAATACGGGCCGGGAGAAGGTCTCCTATTCGCAGTTCAAGACCGATATCCGCCAGGGGAAGGTCGCCGAGATCACCGTGTCGGGCCAGGACGTGACCGGCACGTATAAAAAACAGGGGAAAGAGAAGGAAGCGAAGACCTTCCAAACGGCTCTCCCGTCCATCAACGATCCGGAGTTAATGACGCTCATCGATAAGCAGGGCGTCACCATGAACGTCGAGCCCCAGGAGAATTCCTGGTGGACCACGGCGCTGATCAGCTTCCTACCGTGGCTGTTGATGATCGGGTTCTTCGTCTACATCGGCCGGCGGATGCAGCAGCAGATGGGCGGAGCCGGCGGACCGGGGGGCATGTTCCAATTCGCCAAGTCGAAGGCGAAGCGGTACTTCAAGGGCTCGAGCAACACGACCTTCGAGGACGTAGCGGGCCTCGATAGCGCCAAACGCGATCTCAAGGAGATCGTCGACTTCCTGGCCGCGCCCGACCGATATCAGAAGCTCGGCGCCAAGCTCCCTCGCGGCGTGCTGCTGGTGGGGCCTCCGGGGACCGGGAAGACGCTGCTGGCCAAGGCGGTGGCGGGCGAGGCCGACGTACCGTTCTTCAGCATCAGCGGCTCGGAGTTCATTGAAATGCTGGTGGGCGTGGGCGCGTCGCGGGTGCGCGACATGTTCGAAAACGCCAAGCGCGAGGCGCCGGCGGTCATCTTCATCGACGAGATCGACTCCGTCGGACGGGCGCGCGGCACCGGACTCGGCGGCGGCAACGACGAACGCGAGCAAACGCTGAACCAGATTCTGTCGGAGATGGACGGCTTCTCTCCCAACGAGGCGGTGGTCGCGCTGGCCGCCACCAACCGGCCGGACGTGCTCGACGCGGCACTGCTGCGTCCCGGCCGGTTCGATCGCAAGGTGGTGCTCGAGCGGCCGCACAAGGACGCCCGCCACGGAATTCTCGAAGTCCACAGCAGGCATGTCAAGTTGGCCGACGACGTTGACCTGGAGGTGATCGCCAGGCGCACCGCGGGCTTCTCCGGCGCGGATCTCGAGAACCTGGTCAACGAAGCGGCCCTGCTCGCCGGGCGGGAAGACCAGGAGCAGGTGGCGATGCGCTTCTTCGACATGGCGCGCGACAAGGTGGTGCTGGGCGCCGAGCGTGAGTCATTCCTGAGCGACGAAGACAAGCGCCGCGTGGCCTATCACGAGTCAGGCCACGCGCTACTGGCCCTGGTGCTGCCGCATACCGACCCGCTCGACAGGGTGACGATTATCCCGCACGGCATGTCCCTGGGCGCCACCGAGCTGATGCCGGAAGAGGAGCGCCAGAATCTGCCCGAGAGCTATCTGCGGGATCGCGTTACCGTCATGCTGGGTGGACGCGTCGCCGAGAAGGTGGTCTTCGGCGAGGTGAGCAGCGGCGCCGAGGAGGACCTGCGGCAGGCCACCAGCCTGGCACGACGCATGGTCAGCCGGTGGGGCATGAGCGAGAAGCTGGGTCCGGTGGCGTTTCGCCGCGAGGAGGACAACGTCTTCCTGGGCCGCGAGATGGCCCAGCCGCCCGATTTCTCCGAGGACACCGCCCGCCTCATCGACGACGAGATCCGCTCCCTGCTCCGCGGCCTCGAGGAGACGGCGCGGACGTTGCTCACCGATCATCGCGCGCAACTGGATTCGCTGGCGCAGGCGCTGCTCGAGAAGGAAACGCTCGATACGGCCGAGATCCGGGCGCTGGTGGAGTCGCCCGCCTGGGAGAACGGGCTGGGCTGGGAGAAGGAGGAAGAGGCCCGGCAGCTTCAGCCGAGCACAGAAAGGCCGGATCGTTTGCGAGGGCTGGAACCCGCCGGCGTGGCCAGTCTGGCGACTCGCTCCACGTCCGCGGCAATCCCGTCCACACGAGAATCGCAGAAGCCGGGTTAGCCAGAACGTGAGTTCGGAGCGCTCCCGCGCCCCCTTTCCGAGGCGACTCTTTCCGCCTCCCGGTCCGCGACGATGGCCTTGTGCTGGTGGGTCAGATCGGAGACGAACGGAATGCCGGCCAGGGCCGGTCCGATGATGCGGATCATGCAGAGCAGGCCGAGGGCGGCGCCGGTAGCCGGGTCGATGTAGCCTTCGTAGAGTTTGATGAGGGCGGCGTCGCGGGTACCGAGTCCGCCCAGCGTGAACGGCGCGAAGCCGGCGAGCAAGGCCAGCGCATTGCGTCCGAGGCTTGCCAGCACGGGCGCCGAACCGCCAAGGGCGCGCAGGAAGAAGTAGATCTGCACCACCTGCGTGAACCACAGCACCACCGAAAGGCAGACGACTGCCGCCAGCCGCCGGGGAGTCCTCCAGAAGTAGTCGCGAACCTCCTTCCAGGCATTCCGCACCGATTCAACACCGGCGCGACGGCCGCGCGGGAGCAGCCGCTCGATGCCGCCGAGGACGCCGCGCGCCACTGTCTCCGACGCCATCATGAGGATCACGACGGCGAGGCCGACGGCGATACCGCGCTCCAGGCTGCCGTAGCGGTGGCGCGATTCCGGTGAGAGCAGCAGGCCGGCGGCGGCCCACGCCAACAAGGTCACGACGTCGATCATCTTGTCGAACAGCACGAGCGCGCCGGCAAAGGAGGCCGTCATGTGACCGCGCCGGGTCAGGATCCAGGTCTTGCCGACGAGGCCCGAGCCCGAGGGCATGGTGAGGTCGAAGATGGCGCTCGCGACACGGATCTTGATGCTTTCCCAGAGGCCGAGATGGTCGCCGCGGGGGGCCAGCAGAACCAGCCGCCAGGCGGCCAGTACCACGATGGGCACGATGCAGAAGACGCCCAGGAGGAGGAATCCGGGGTCGGCGGTGCGGATGGCGCGCCAGAGGTCGCCGATGGGGAGCCGGGAGTAAATCAACGCGAGGATAATCAGGCTGACCAGCGGCGGGATGAGACGCTTCATCGCGCGGACCGAGCTTCCTCCGGCGGGGCGGGCTGCCGGCTTTCGGTTGAGTGGCCGTACCAGACCGTCCGGACACCGGCGCCGAGCGCCTCCGCCGTCATCTGCTCGCGGGCCGGGCGGGATGCGCTGAACGCCCTCATCAATCGTATGTTACCGTGTGCTCCAGGGTCCCACGCGGAGCCGCCGTTCAATGCCCGGAATTGGCATCTGGATGGAAAATATCGTTGTTTCGGCACTCGACAGGTGCGAAATTCAGATGCTTTTGTATGATTAAATGAGGATTCGAGGGCGCGGTGGATGCGGGAAACCTGTCCGCCGTATTCCAAGGTTCGCGACATGGGCATCGACATCGGGTTGGATATCGGCGCTGTGAGTTTGAAGCTTGCCGCTCTGGGCGAGCCCGATGACCGGTCTGCCCTGGAACGCGTCGGAGCCTCGCCGTCGTTTCGGCTGATCGATGGACCGACGGAGGATGGTGCGCCCCGGCCCGTGGTTCTCTCCGAGTACCGCCGCATCGCCGGGAGTCCGATCCAGGACACCTACGATCTGCTCCAGGAGTTCTACGAGCACGTCGATGAACAGCAGGTGGTCGGCATCCGCGTCACCGGGTCCGGCAGCCGGACCATCGCCAAGATCCTCGGCATCTATTTCGAGAACGAGTTCAAGGCTGTCGCCCGCATGATGGGCGCCTTCTACCCGGAGGTGCGGACGATTTTCGAGATCGGCGGGGAGAGCTCGAAGTACTTGCTGCTCGCGCGCGACGAACGCACCGGCGCGCACGGCATCGTCGACTATGACCGGAGCGGCGAGTGCGCCGCCGGGACCGGCTCGTTCATCGACCAGCAGGCCGCCCGGCTCGACTATTCGGTCGAGGAGATCGGCGAGGTGGTGACCACGGCCAAGACCGCCGCGCGCATCGCCGGCCGCTGTTCCGTGTTCGCCAAGAGCGACATGATTCACGCCCAGCAGAAGGGCTACGCGCCGAACGAGATTCTGCGCGGGCTGTGCGACGCGGTGGCGCGCAACTTCAAGTCGGGCATCGTCAAGGGTCGCGCGGTGGCGACGCCGGTGGCGGTGATCGGCGCGGTGTCGCAGAACGCCGGCGTGATGCGGGCGCTCCAGGAGGCCTTCGAACTCGACGCGGCGGACGTAGTGGTGCCGGAGACCTATTCCTGGTGCGGAGCGATCGGCGCCGCGATGCTCGAAGCGGCCGAGACCGAGAAGCGCACGTTCGGTGACGTCCACCGGCTGCGGCAGCACGCCTCCGCCAAGCAGGCGCAGGTGGCGAGCGTGCCACTCTCGATGGAGAACGTCGTTCTACTGCGCGAACAGGCCGGCCAATACGAACCGCCGCCGGGCGACGGACCGATTCCGGCGTACCTCGGCATCGATATCGGCTCCGTCTCCACCAACCTGGTGGCGCTCGACGAGGCCAGCCAGGTGATCCACGCGATCTACTTGCGGACCGCCGGACGGCCGATCGACGCCGTCCAGACAGGGCTCACCGAGCTCAAGGAGAAGTGGGGACGGCGGCTCGAGATTCGCGGGGTCGGCACCACCGGCAGCGGACGCGAGCTGATCGCCGAGTTTGTCGGCGCGGACGCGGTGAACGACGAGATCACCGCCCACAAGACGGGCGCGGTGCATGTTTCGACCACGCTCGGCGGCGGGATGGTGGATACGATCTTCGAGATCGGCGGGCAGGACTCGAAGTTCATCTCGATCGAAAACGGCGTGGTGGTGGACTTCGCTATGAACGAAGCCTGCGCCGCCGGGACGGGATCGTTCCTCGAAGAGCAGGCCGACAAGCTCGGTATCAGCATCAAGGGCGAGTTCGCGCGCCTGGCTTTGTCGTCGCCGGCGCCATCGCGGCTCGGCGAACGCTGCACGGTCTTCATGGAGCGCGACATTACCGGCCTGATGCACCGCGGCGACACGGTTCCGGACTTAGTGGCCGGGTTGTCTTACTCGATCGCGCTCAACTATCTCAACCGCGTGGTGCGCGGCCGTAAAATCGGCGACGTGGTTTACTTCCAGGGCGGCACGGCTTATAACGATGCCGTGGCGGCGGCGTTTGCCGCGATTACGGGCAAGAAGGTCACCGTCCCGCCGCACAACGGCGTCATGGGCGCGATCGGCATGGCCCTCATCGCCGGTCAGTGGCACACGGCCACGCGCCAGACGACGCGCTTCCGCGGCTACGATCTCGGGCAGCTCGAGGTCGCCACCCGCGACTTCACGTGCAAGGCCTGCACCAATCACTGCGACATCAAGGAATTCACCATCGAAGGCCAGAAAAGCTTCTGGGGCGATAAGTGTTCGGATAAGTACCGCAAGCCCTCGACCACGGGCCGGCAGCCGGTCATCGAAGATCTGATCGCGTACCGCGATCAGGTACTCGAGGAAATCACCGGGACGCCTATCGAGCCGCGCCGGATCGAGCTTCGCGAGGGCGTGGTGAACGTCGGCATTCCACGGACGATGTCGACCTTCGACCGCTACGCGTTCTGGCATCGCTACTTCACCGAGATCGGCGTACACCCGGTGCTGTCGCGCCCCACCGATTCAAAGATGGCCGCGCGGGGCGTCGAGATGGCGCTCGCCCAGCCCTGCTATCCGGTGCAGGTGGCGCACGGACACGTCGAGTCCCTGATGAAGATGGGCGTCGACTATGTCTTTGTCCCGAACGTGCTCGACGCCGAATCGAACGAGGAGTCGGACTGCGTGGCGCACTTCTGCCCGTGGAACCAGACGCTGCCGTACGTGCTGCAGTCGGCGCCGGGACTCGAGGAGCACGCCGCGAAGATACTGGCGCCGTCGCTGCACTTCCAACTCGGCCGCGACCATATCCGGCGGGCGCTGGCCGAGATGGCGGCGCGGCTGGGCGTGCGGCAGAAGGTGAGCGACCGGGCGGTGGACCTGGCCTGGGCCGCCCAGCGCGACTTCCAGGCCCGGCTGCTCGAAGCCGGCAAGCGGGCGCTGGCAACGCTCGACGAGACCGGGGAGCCGGGGCTGGTGCTGCTCGGCCGCAGTTACAACATCTATGACCGGGGCATTAATTGCGACATCCCGCGCAAGCTCCGCAAGCAATACGGGGCCAACGTTGTCCCGCTCGATTTCCTGGTGACCGGCGCCGAGCCGGTCACCGATCTGCACCCGAACATGTACTGGGCCTCGGGGCAGAAGATTCTCGAGGCGGCCCGACTGGCGGCGGCGCGTCCCAACCTGCACCTCATCTATATCTCCAACTTCAAGTGCGGGCCGGACTCCTACATCAAGTACTTCGCTCGTAAGGCCGCGGGCGCGCCGCTGCTGGTACTGCAGTTTGACGGTCACGGCAACGACGCCGGCTACATGACCCGCTGCGAGGCCTACCTCGATAGCAAGGGGATTCTGCGATGTTACAGCTCCGATCTCGAAGCGCAGCCGCCAGACGTGATGACGGCGACCATCCACTAAAGAACAAGAAAGTTCTGATTCCGCCGATGGCCTCCGGCAGCGCGGAGCTGTTCGCCGCCGGTTTCCGGGCCTTGGGCGTGGATGCGGCGCCGACACCGCCTTCCGACGAGCGGACCCGCGAGCTGGGCGCCCAACATACTTCCGGTGACGAATGTTATCCGGCCAAGGTAACTGTCGGCGACTTCATGCGATATCTGGAATCGCCGGGTGTCGATGCGGAATGTACCGTCTTCTTTATGCCCACCTCGGACGGGCCCTGCCGCTTCGGGCAGTATGCGCCGTATCTCAGACAGATCCTCGATGACGCCGGTTACACGCGGACGCAGATCCTCTCGCCGAGCAGCAAGAACGGCTATGAAGGGCTCGGGGATCTGGCACGCCCGTTCTTCCGGACGCAGTGGCGGTCGTTGGTGGCGGCCGACATCCTGCAGAAGATGTTGCTCATGTACCGGCCGTACGAGCTCGAGAAGGGGCAGAGCGACCGGGTGTACGCCGGCTGTCTGGAAGAGCTGACGACGACCATTGAGCACAGTCCGCTCGACCCGCCAAAACAGCTCGAGGCGATGCGGGAGGCGATGGTCCGCAGCCGCGACCGCTTCCGGCGGATCCCGGCGCGGCGCGACCGCTCGAAGCCGCTCATCGGGATTGTCGGCGAGATCTTCTGCCGCCTGAACACCTTCTCGAACGACGACCTGGTGCGACGGCTCGAGGACTACGGCGCCGAGTGCTGGGTCTCCGACATCACCGAATGGATCTGGTACACGAACTCCGAGCAGTTCCGCAGACTGGCGCTCATTGGCAAGCAGTACTCCCTCGACACGTTGAAGGCGTGGATCAAGAACCAGGTGCAGCGGCGCGACGAGCACGTGTTGCTCGGTCCGTTCGAGGAGGACATCGAGGGCTACGAGGAGCCGCCGATGACGGAGGTGCTGGAGGCGGCCGAGCCGTACCTGCCCTCCGGCCGGGCGCTGGGCGAGATGGTGCTAAACGCCGGCAAGTCAGTGGCGTTGTGGCGGCGCGGCGTGGACGGGATCATCGATATCAGCCCGTTCACCTGCATGAACGGCATCGTCAGCGAGGCGATCTATCCGCGCCTCGGCCGCGACCTGGACGGACTGCCGATCCGGAGCTTCTACTTCGACGGCACGCAGGTGGACCTGGATCGCGACCTGGGTGTCTATATCGAGCTGGCGCGAACCTACCAAGCGCGAAAGACGCACAGGAGAAGACTGCCGAAGTATCCGGCGATTTGACTTGGCAGGGTGAAATTTGAGGTTAGCGCGCGCTCCGTTGAAAGTCACGGACAACGGTGAGGAGATGCAACGCCGACCGACTTCCCGCGTTCACAAAAGTGTGAACGCGGCGGGCACGAGTGCCCACGCCACATCGGGCGGCTGGTGGCGTGCGCTCTCGAGCGAGCCCAAGTTGGCACCACTTGCCAACACCGGAAATTCTCATCCTGGGAAAATGGCGCCCAGCGACGGGGTCGCGGCCATGTTGAGTTGAGCTCTCGGCAGCTCTCAGTCTGTCGGCACCTAAAATCGCCCCTCCAGCCCTCCCGAACGACTGCGCGTGAGAGATCCGGGCTTAGGGCGCGCCAATGACCTGGTGCGCGATCTCCAGCTTGTTGACGACCTTCTTGACACCCTTCTGCTTCTTGGCCAGCTTCTCGGCGCGTTTCTTGGCCCGCTCGTCGGAGACCGGGCCTTCCAGCGTGACCACGCCCTCCTCGACAGCGACATCGATCTGCGTCCCTCGGACGTCGCGGTCCGAGGCGAGCTTGATCATCAGGGCATCGCGGATCTCGCCGTCAGTCGGTTCAGCGGCGTTCAGCGAGCTGGGCAATGCCACCAGCAGCAAGGGAATCATGAGTGCGAGCAACCATCGCATGACTTGATCGTATCGCAAACGACTCCCGCCGGACGGGGCCGTCCCGCTATCCCTTCCAATCGATCTCGCGCAGGAAGGCCGGCTTGCCACGCCAGTCCTTGCGGACCTTGACGAACAGCTCGAGGTAGAGGCGCTTGCCGAGGGCCTTCTCCAGTTCCTCGCGCGCGGCGGTGCCAATCTCCTTCAATCGGCTGGCGCCCGCGCCGATGACAATGATCTTCTGTCCCTCTTTCTCGACGACGATCGATGCCGCCACCTTGAGCAGCCTGTCCGTCTCCTCCCAGGTATCGATCAAAATCATCACCGAGTGCGGCACCTCCTGCCGCGTCGTCCGCAACACCTTCTCGCGCACGATCTCGGCAACGAAGAAGCGCTCGGGTTGGTCGGTGATCTCATCGTCGGGAAACAGGGGCGGACCCTCGGGCAACCGGTCGATGATGGCCCGTTCGACGCGATCGAGGCCGTCGCCGGCGAGGGCGGAGATCGGAATGTACTCCTCGAACTCGGTCAGGTTCCGGTAGCGCTCAATGCGCGGCAGCAGCCGGGACTTGTCCTTCAGCAGGTCGATCTTGTTGAGCAACAGCAACGCCCGGGTGCGGGTGCGGGCGCGCGCCACCAACTCGACGGCGCGCTCGTCGTCCACCCGTATCGGCTTGGTGACGTCGACGACGAGCAGCAGCAGGTCGCGGCCTTCCAGCGCTCCGGCCACCTCCTGCGCGAGCTTCTTGTTGAGCAGCGTGTCGGGACGGTGAATACCCGGCGTATCCACGAAGACCACCTGCGCGCCGGGCCGGTTCATGATGCCCTGGATCGAGGTCCGCGTGGTTTGCGGCTTGTCGGAAACGATGGCGACCTTCGTCCCGATCAGGGCATTCAGCAGCGTCGACTTGCCGACGTTGGGCCGCCCGAGAATGGAAACGAAACCGGAGACGTGATCGTTAGGCATCTTCCTGCACGATAGCGCGTTCCGGACGGAAGCGGAAACCGTCGCACGCGCCCGCCGGCAACCTATTCCATCCGGTTGATCAGCGGCGTGCGGTAGATCTCGCCGGTGACGGTGGAGCAGAAGTAGAGCATGCGCTGCCAGTAGGTCAGCCCATGGGGGACGATGACCTTGCCTTCGACCTCCGGCTCGGCAGGCGGCAGCATGTGCTGCTTGATGATGGCGCCGCTCGCCGGGTCGAGCTTGAAGAACGATCGCGAGTTGCCGTCGGCGCACCAGAGATCGCCGTCGGTGTCGAAGACCAGCCCTTGCGGACGGTCGCCGGGCGCCGGAAACGATCGGACTACCGAGCCGTCCTGGCCCTTCACCACGAAAATGGCGGCCTTGGCCGGCGAGCCGAGATAGAGCTCGCCGCGCACCCAGGCCATGCCGTGAACACCGGTGGGACGCATATACTCGCCCGGGGCGCCATACTTCACGAGTCCGACGCCGGGAGCGTCGAACTCGGCCTTGCGGACGGTCTTCGTATAGTCGATCTTGTCGTCCTCTTCGACAAACTCGAGGCGGATCAGGCGGTGTCCGTCTTCGCCGGCGACCCAAAGGCCGACCTGGTCCGTCTCCAACGCCGTGGGCCGCGTGGTCCCGGTTTCGATCTCCGCCTTCACCTCGCCGGTGTAGGCCATGAGGAACACCTTTGCCGTTTCGTTGTCCACCAGCCATACGCCGTCGCGCGTGGCCTTGATTCCGGTCGGGCGCGCGCAGGGGGCCGCCCAGCGCCGGTCGACACGATCGGCGACGGTGGTGGGAAACAGCCCCGCGGCCAGCACCGGCCAGGTAGGCGCGGCACACGCGAGCAATCGAATGCAGTCGCGGCGGGCAAGCATGCGGCTAGTATAACGTGCCCTCGCCAGTCGCTGACATAGAGCGGGACCAAGCGGACCTTCGATGATGCCGCCCAAATGCGTTGGCCGCGGGCGCCACGGGTTCATCCGGCTTGCTAAGATCGGCCTTTATGCCGGATGCGAACAACCGCCCGCCCGCCGAGATGACCTTCAAGGCCGTGGCGCTCGGGCTCTTCCTCTCGCTCGTCTTCGGCGCCGCCAACGCCTACCTCGGGATGCGCGCCGGGCAGACCATCGCGGCGACGATCCCGGCGGCGGTCATCGCGATGGCTCTCTTCCGCACCAAGATGTTTCGCGGGACGATCCAGGAGCAGAACATCGCCCGCACGGCGGCATCGGTGGGTGAAGCGCTGGTGGCCGGGGCCATCTTCACGATTCCGGCGTTCATGATGGTCCAGATGGACGGCCAGCGGCTGTGGGCGGACCTCTCGAGCCACTACTGGGAAGCCACTTTCATCCTGCTGGTGGGCGGGCTGGTCGGGGTGTTCTTCATCATCGTGCTGCGCCGGCCGCTGTGCGTCGAGGCCGACCTGCCGTGGCCGGAAAGCGTGGCCAGCGTCGAGATCATCAAGGCCGGCGAAAAAGCCGGACGGGCCGCCAAGCTGATCTTCGGCGCGATGGGCTTCGCCGCGGTGCTGCAGATTCTCAAGAGCGCGAGCGGATTCCAGATCTTTCGCGAGTATACCGAGGGGTTTCTGGCGTTTCCCCGCTCAGTAATCCAGCACTTCGATTTCGACCGCGCGAGCCTCGGCTCGGTCACCCACACCGGCGGCGTGCAGTGGAGCACCCCGTCGCTGTCGCCCGCGCTCATCGGCATCGGCTACATCATCGGACCGCGCTACTCGGCCATCAGCGTATCGGGCGGCGTGATCGCGTGGTGGGTCTTTATCCCGTTGCTCTTGTTTTTCGATCCGGACCTGGCGCGGCGCCTGGGCGGCAACGTCGCCAACGACGTGCTGGCCTACACGCTCTGGTACAACGTGGTCCGGCCGGTGGCGGTGGGGGCGATGCTGGTGGCGGCGGCGCACACGCTGTTCTCGCTGCGGACGTCGATCTGGCAGTCGATGAAGGGCGCGTTCTCCGCCTCGGCGGCGGCGACACATGAAGGACCCGGGGTGGAGCGCACGGACCGGGACATTCCGATGCGCTGGGTCGCGATGTCGACCATGGCGCTGCTGGTGCCGATCACGGCCATCTACTATCACTTCACCCACGGCTGGAAGGCGGCGATCATCTCGGCGGTGATCATGACCCTCACCGGGTTCCTGCTCTCGGCCGTGGGCGCCTATCTGGTCGGACTGGTAGGTGTTTCGAACCAGCCGGTCTCCGGACTGACGCTGGCCGCGCTCGTGCTGAGCGCGCTGGTGCTGCTGGCGTTCGGCGTCACCGGCATCGCGGGCGTAGCGGCGGTGCTGGGCGTGGCCTCGGTGGTCTGCTGCGCGTGCAGCGTTTCGGGATCGCTGATTCAGGACCTGAAGGCCGGCCACCTGCTCGAGGGAACACCGTGGAAGATGCAGGTGATCGAGATCATATCGATCATCCTGCTCGCGTTCTTCCTGATGGGGCCGATCATCGCGCTGCACCAGGCGAACCTCGACACCGGCGGCATCGGCGGGCGCTACCTGCCGGCGCCGCAGGCAGGTCTGATGGCGCAGCTCACCGTGGGCATCGTCGGTGGCCAGATGGCCTGGGGCCTGCTCGCACTGGGCGGCGCTTTCGGACTATCGCTCATCCTGTGCGGCGCCGAGGCCCCGATGCTGATCGCCGTCGGCATGTACCTGCCGTTCGACACGACCTCGGCAATCTTCCTCGGCGGCGTGCTCAAGTGGGTCGCCGACAGAATCACCAGGAACTGGGATGAAGAGGCGAAGCGCGACAGCGAGGAGACGGGCACGCTCGTCGCCAGCGGCCTGATCGCCGGCGAAGCGATCACCGGCATCCTGCTGGCCGTGGCCTTCATCGCCGGCATCCCGTCGCTCACACAGCTGCTGACCGGTTCGGACACGCTACCGTTCTTCCCAGCCTGGGGCAGCTTGCTGTCGCTGATCGGCTTTGCGGCGGTAGGTTGGGTGCTGATAAGGATCCCGACGCGGCGGTAGGCGGCCGATGCACATGAGGCGTTGATAAGCGTAGCGTTACGGGATACAATGATAATCAAGGGCTTTCTCCACAAGGGACTGAAGCGCCTGTATCTGAACGATGATCCGAGACACCTGCCGTCTGCGGTTGTCGACAAGATCCGGAAGATTCTCTCCTTTCTGCAGGATATGGAAGGTCCGGATGAGTTGCGTACAATCCCGTCATGGAACGTCCATCTGCTTTCCGGTGACCGCAAAGGGACGTGGAGCTTACACGTAACTGGAAACTGGCGTGTCACGTTCCAGATCAACGAGGAGCAGGGTGAGATCTTTAACGTGAACTACGAGGACTATCACTAGAGGGAGATCAAGTGCCATGCGTATGCTTAATCCGCCGCATCCCGGCGATTTCATTCGGAGCGAGGTGGTCGAGCCCCTTGGCCTGACCGTTACCGACGCGGCCAGGGTTCTTGGCGTGACGCGCTCGGCTCTCTCCAACCTGCTCAACGGCCACGCGTCGCTGTCGCCAGAGATGGCACTCCGCATCGAGAAAGCTTTCGGACCCAGAATGGACACGCTGATGCGGATGCAGGCGTCCTACGATATAGCTCAGACACGCCGACGGGAGGACGAGATCGATGTCCAACGCTATACGCCGGTCTGATCGCGGCCATAGCAGAGTGCTGATGTCATACGGCCGGTCAGGAGTCGGGCTGTGGCGTCATCGGTCAAAGTCGAACTATGCGAACGATCTCCGTGAAGCTGCCGGATGACCTCCTGGCGAAACTCGACCGGGAGGCGAAAGCCAGAGACGTGACGAGATCTTTGCTCGTGCAGCGGTCTCTCGAGGCTAGTTTATCTAGAACATCATCACCCGACACGCCCTCCTGTTACGATTTGTCAGGAGACTTGGCCGGAACCCTGGAAGGACTTCCCGAAGATCTTGCTATCAATCCGAAGCACATGGAAGGTTTCGGCCAGAGCAGAGGATCCACCAAAAGGGGCGGATGAGAAGAACTCCAGTGGGGGCGGCGGCCTTCATGCTGGACTCGGAATTTCGCATCTACCGGCACCACGGAAACAAGGTCATTCCAGTGTTGATGCCGACTGAAACGAGAGGTCTTGGGAAGACCCGAATTCAGACCAGCCCAGCCGTCTCTCCTGCTGCCGTCTCAGCGCGTCGGCTTGCGCGTATCGGAGTAGCGCTCGATAAGGAACTCGCCGGCTACGAGCCCTCCAAGCACCACAAAGACCGCCAACGCTATCATTCCGACAATCGAAATGACCAGACGGCCCGAATACCCAGCGTCAACCAATGGCATGTTCCCATATGAGACAGCAATGCAGACTATGTCCACGAGTAGAATAGCGCCTGCAACGAACAAGCACTTGTTGATGGTCGGTCGTAGTTGCTCGAATCGGTCATCAGGATCTGCCGAGCGCTTCACGATGTGCTCCTTCTTGGCATAGCGAAGGCAGAAGACTGACCATCACACCAGCACCACGTGCACCATCCCCGGACCGTGCACTCCCCTGATCAGGATCTGCTCGATGTCCGCCGTGCGGCTGGAGCCGGTGATGATGACCATGGAGCTCGTGATCGCCGCCGGATCGGGCACAACGGTGAATAGCTCGTCGAGGCCCGTCAGCAGGCGCTCGCGCGGGACTACCGCGATGTGCACGGGCGGCAGCAGTGACACCAAACGCGATTCCTGGGGGGAGGCGATCATGACCAGGCTGCCCGTATCGGCCAGGGCGTAGTCGGCGCTCGTGATGCCCACGTCGGCCGTCGCGCAGGCTTCCCGCAGCTCGGCCGCGTCCGTAAAGCCGGTGAATACTCCGGCGAGGCTGGCGATACCGCACTCGCGGAGGTAGGCGGCGTTCGAGGCGACCGCGCTCCGGCCCGCGATGAGTTGCTCGACGCGGCTCCGGGCCTCCTCGCGCGACGCGACAGCTTCAGCTTGGCCGGAAAGCCTGTCGAGGGCCGCCGAGAAGCGCGCGATGCGCTCGTCCATCGGGACGTCCGGCACGCTGAGCAGCACCGGCGGCGGCTCCGCGGGCGCCTGACCATCAACGCGCCCGATCGCCGTCCGCACCTGGTGGAGGATCTTGTCCCGCGACATCAGCTTTGCTCCTTCGTGCGCGCTGCGCCAGAGCTGCCGGAAGCTCTTCGCCGGCGCGCGGCGGCAGATCGCGGTGATCGAGCCACGCCTTGAGCGGACCGTGGCGGAACAACGCCGGCACCTCCCGGCGCCAGCCGCCGCCCTCTCCGCCGAGCGCCGCATTGCCCAACGCCGAAGCCTCATACAGCTTCGGCTGCGTCATCAGCCACGCCCAAAGCCGGAACGCAAGCTGCTCGAGCCGCGACTTGCCCGCGCTCACCTTCGCCTTGACCGCCTCGGCGCGCAGGTCGAGCAGGATCTGAGGAATGTCGATCTTCACCGGACAGACCTCGGCGCAGGCGCCGCAGAGGCTGGAGGCGAACGGCAGCCACGGATCCTGTTCGATGCCCTGGTACTGCGGCGTGATGATGGCGCCGATCGGCCCGGAGTAGACCCACGGATAGTTGTGCCCGCCGATCTTGCGGTACACCGGACAGTGGTTCAGGCAGGCGCCGCAGCGGATGCAGAAGAGCGACTCCCGCTTGGCCTCGTCCGCCAGCAGCTTGGTCCGCCCGTTGTCGAGCAGTACGAGATAGAACTCCTCCGGTCCGTCGACCTCGCCCTCGCGCCGCGGCCCGCTCAGGAACGACGTATAGACCGTCAGCGGCTGCCCCGTCGCGCTGCGGCCGAGGATCTTCAGGAACATGGCCAGGTCCTGCGCCCGCGGGATCAGCTTCTCGATCCCCGCCACGGCCACCTGGATACGCGGCGCGGAGCTGGACAGCCGCGCGTTGCCCTCGTTCTCGACGATCGCGATGGCGCCCGACTCGGCGATGACGTAGTTGGCGCCGGTCACGCCGATGTCCGGCCGCCAGGAACTTCTCCCGCAGCACGCGCCGGGCAATCAGAGTCTGGCTCTCGGGGACCTCCTCGCGGTCCACGCCAAGCTTCTCGGTGAACAGGTCGGCGACGTCGTAGCGCGTCTTGTGGAGCGCCGGCGCCACAATGTGCGACGGGCGGTCGCCGGCCAACTGGATGATGTACTCGCCGAGGTCCGTCTCCACGGGCTCGAGTTGCTCCGTCCTCGAGCGCCTCGTTCAGGTGGATCTCCTCGGTGGTCATCGACTTCGACTTCACCAGCAGCCGCACGCCCCGTCTCCTTGGCCAACTTGATCAGGAACGTCGCCACGTCACCGCCGTCGCGGGCGTAGATCACGCGGCCGCCGGCGGCGGCCACCTTGTCCTCGAGCTGCTCGAGATAGTAGTCGAGGTTCTCGAGCGTGTGCTTCTTGATCTGGTGGGCCTGCTCGCGCCACTGCTCGAAGTCGTCCTCGATCTCCGCGGGAATCGCGGCGCGACGATGATCCATCAGGCCGGGCGGTCGAGCGAGTAGATCGCCGTCACCAGCCGCTCGTCGGCCAGCGTACGTTTGAGTTTGTTCGGCGGGGAGCGGGTTCATAGTCGTCCTCTATCGGGCGGCCAGCACCTCGGCCAGGTGCATCGTGGTGACCGGCGAACCGGCCCGCGACAGCGCCCCCTGAATCTGCATCAGGCAGCTCGAGTCGATCGAGACGACGGCCTCGGCGCCGGTCTCGAGAATCGACTCGACCTTCGTCCGGACCATCGCTCCGGAAACGTCGGCGAACTTCACCGAGAAGGTTCCGCCGAAGCCGCAGCACTCCTCGGCCTTCGTCCATCTCCTTGAGCTCGAGCCCGCGCACGTTGGCCAGCAGCCGCCGCGGACCGTCATGGATGTCCAGTTCGCGGAGCGCGTGGCAACTGTCGTGGTAGGTGACCACTTTCTCGAGCCGCGCGCCCACATCGTCGGTCTCGACCACCTTCAGCAGGAACTCGGAGAACTCCCAGACGCGGCCGCGCAACCGCTCGACTTCGGCCAGCGTCGCGCGGCTCGGAGGCGAACAGGTCGTCGTAGTGGTGCGCGACCATCGATGTGCAGGAGCCGGACGGCACCACGATGTATTCGGCCTCGCGGAACACCTCGAGAAAGTGCCGCGCCACGGTGCGCGCTTCATCGCGATAGCCGCTGTTGAAGGCCGGCTGGCCGCAGCAGGTCTGCCGCTCCGGGAACCCCACGTCACAGCCGACCCGTTCGAGCACGTCGGCCATCGCCAAGCCCACCTGGGGGAAGAGCTGATCCACGACGCAGGTTACGAACAAAGAGACCCGGAGGGACATGAAGTCACGATTGTATCAAGGGACGCCCCGGCCGAACCGGGCAGGGTAAATCGCAACCCGCCGGTCCCGCCGGCCCGTCATTTGCCTTCGGATCTCCGCCACTCGGGCTCTGCACTCCCCTATCCATACGTCAGTGGCAGCATCGCCGATTTGGCGATGGGAGCCTGCGCGGCCGGAACCTCGATTTCGACCCGCCGCGTCCAAATTTTCACCCCCCGCGCAGTCTCCAAACAGCGGCGCGGCCCATCCGCCATAATGGGCAGTGATCATTACAGTCACTGGAGGAGAACCGGCCTAATGAATGCAGGTCTGAGCGTGGGCGCGTTGACCGAAGCCGACAGTGGGAGGAGTTGGGACGCGCGACGCGTCAGCTCCGAGATCGCCCAGCGGGCGCGGCGCTACCAGGCGCTGGGGATGCTCCGCGGTGACCGGGTCTTCCTACACTTCGGCAACAAGCTCGAGTTCTTCACCGAACTGCTGGCGATCTGGCGATCCGGCGGCTGCGCCATTCCCGTTGACGGCCGGCTGACTGGCTTCGAGGTGCGTACCCTGGCCGAAGCCGCGGCGCCGCGCTTCGCCGTGGTCGACGATACGACAACCACGGAGATGACCCAAACCGTCGGCGCGGTTGTCGAGAAGGTAGTGGCCACCGATGAGAACATTGCCCGCGACGCCGGTGGTCCCGCTGAGAGCTGGCTCGACGACGAGGCGCTCATCCTCTTCACGTCCGGATCGACGGGCGAGCCGAAGGGAGTGGTCCACACCCACCGCTCACTGCGCGCGCGCTGGACTACCCTGCGTCAGAGCCTCGGCCTCGAACGCTACCGCCGCACGCTGTGCCTGCTGCCGACGCACTTCGGCCACGGCCTCATCTGCAACTGCCTGTTTCCGTGGCTGCACGGCCAGGACTTGTTCATCCTGCCGCCGTTCCGTCCGGATGTCGTCGTCCGGCTCGGGCGTCTGATTGACGAGCACGACATTACGTTCCTGTCGTCGGTGCCGCCGGTGTGGCGGCTGGCACTGAAGCTGGCGCGGCCCCCGGTTCGCGGCACGCTCGAGCGTGTCCACGTGGGCTCGGCGCCGCTGTCGGGCCACCTTTGGAAGGAGGTCCGCGACTGGAGCGGCACCCGGGAGGTGTTCAACGCCTACGGGATCACTGAAACCGGAAGCTGGGTGGCCGGCACCACCGTCCCGAACTTCCAACCGGCCGACGGGCTCATCGGCATCGGCTGGGGCGCCATCGTCAAGACCCTCCGCCACAAGGACGCCACCCGTCTTCCGTCGCCGGAGGACGAGTGCGCGACGGGCGAGGCGGGCTACGTCTGGCTGAATACACCGGCGCTCATGAAAGGCTACCTCAACCGCGACGACCTTACGCGCGAGGTCGTCTCGCACGGCTGGTTCATGACCGGCGATATCGGCTACCTGGATGATGCCGGATGCCTGTTTCTCAAGGGCCGCGAGCGCGACGAGATCAACAAGGGCGGGACGAAGATTTTCCCGGCGGACATCGACGCCGTAGTAGAGCGGTTCGAGCACACCACCGACGTCTGTTCGTTCGCCTTCGACGACCCGCTTTATGGGCAGAACGTCGCCATGGCCGTCGTGATGCGTGACCGGAGTCCGGAGGCGCTGGCGAGCCTGCACGACTGGATGCGGCAGCACCTGGCCGAGCACAAGATGCCGGTCCGCTGGCATCTGCTCGAAGAGATTCCACGCACTTCGCGCGGCAAGATCAACCGCGACACCGTCGCCCGCGACTGCGCGTCGCGAACACCGCTCGACCTCGCCCGGATCCTGAGCCAGTACCGGGGCCACGAAGCATCATGACGCGCCAGCAACAGCGGAGTCACTTGATCGAATTCCTCCGCACCATCCAGCGTCCCGACCGCCCGATCGAGCAGATTGCCGACGACGAGAACCTCATCCAATCAGGCCTGGCCGACTCGCTGGCGGTTCTGCAGATCGTCTCTTACCTCGAGCAGACCCACGGGATCGACTTCAGCGAACAGGGCATCGACACCGACGAGTTGAGTTCGATTACGGGTATTCTCGATGTGATCGAGCGCAACACGTCATGACGTTCCGAGAGCACGCCGGGCAAGGGTGGCGGTCCGTCTCCCAGTTTCATGAGCAGGAAGTACTGGTCCGGTTCGCCCAAACGCTCGCGGGCCGCATCCTCGCGTGCGCCGCCGGGGCCGCGCTACTGTACCCCTCCGAGAACGGCAAGGCAACGGCCGCGGCCGTGGTGCTGGTATCCCTGTTCCCGAAAAGCCGGCGGCTGATCTTGTCGCTCGGCGCCTTCGCCGTCAGCGGCTGGAAAGAACTGCTGAAGCGGCTCGCCGTCATCGGGCCGGAGGCGGTTCTGTTTCTGGGGGCGAAGCACATGGCCCGGCTGCCGGGTCTGATCAGACGCCGGCCGCAGATCTGGCTGCACACGGCGATCTGGGTGTTCCTCGCAATCACCTGGCTCGTCCCGGAGCACCGGGGGGTCTGGTACACCGGCACGCTGTATCTCGCATCGGCCTATCCGCTCATATTGTGGCGCTGCGGATACCTCCTCCAATCCGGCAAGCGGGGCAGCGCGGCGAAGACGGGTTTCTTCGATCACCTCTTCTACCTGCACCCGCTTCACCTCATTGGCATCGTACCGGTCGGGAAAGGGCACGATTACCTGCGCCGCGCCGAAGCGCAGTCGTCCGAGCAACTGGCGCGCGCCCAATTGGCGGGCGTGAAACTGCTGCTGCTCTCTTGGCTATGGCGGTTCGTGGGGAACTACCTGGGTGGAGTCGCCGACGGTGTGGCCACGCCGCTCTTCAATCCGGTGACGGGCGCGGTGATCGCCTTCCCGTTGGAGCATCTGATTCACCTCGACGTGCCGGCTTCGCTGCTCGAGCGCTGGGTCAGCTCGATCGTCGAACTCATTCGCGTGATCGTGCTGCTGGCCGCCACAGGGCATCTCGTCGTGGGCTTCCTGCGGCTGTCCGGCTTCTACATCGCACGCAACACCTACAAGCCCCTGCTCTCGGAGACGCTGGTCGACTTCTGGAACCGCTACTTCTACTACTTCAAGGAAGTGCTCGTCGACTTCTTTTTCTTCCCGACATTCCTGCGGTTCCCGAGGCTCGGGCAGCGGGCACGGATGTTCCTGGCCACCTTCGCCGCGGCCTTTCTCGGCAACCTATACTTCCACGTGCTGACGAAGAACGTGACCTTGGCGGAGGCCAACTTCGGGACGATCTGGCAGTTCATGGAGCCGCGGCTCGTCTACTCGTTCCTCCTCGCCCTGGGGATCTTCGTCTCGATGGTGCGGCAGGAGCAGGCCCGGGGCAGGCCCTTGCCGGCCCGGGGACCGCTGATGGCCCTCCTCGTACGGGCCCGCCGGATCGCATGCGTGTCGCTGTTCTTCGCCGTGATCCACATCTGGAACCTGCCTTCGACGGAGATCACGCTCGCCCAGCGGAACCGGTTCTTCCTGTCGCTTTTCGGCCTATAGCGGGGCTCGGGCTAAGATGGAAGCATGGGGCAGAAATCCGCGAAAGCACTGGCGCTGCTGGTAGCGTTGACGGTCCTGTCGTCCTGGGCGGCGGCGGCGACCAACGTACGAGGCACGCTCACCAAGTCCTCCGACGGCACCCCCGTGATCACGACCGCCGAGGGTAAGACGATCCTGCTCGAAGGCGACGAGGATACGATGGGTGTGCTCAAGGACGCACGTCTCACGGGATCCGACTTCGAGGCGCAGGGCGAGTTCGTCGCCCCCGGCCGCTTGCGGGTGGGTCCGATCCACACCCAGTCGATGTGGGTATGGCGCGATGGTAAGCGCATGCGCATCAGCTACTGGTGCGCGCTGTGCTCGATCCGGGAATACACGCCCGGCGTCTGTCCGTGCTGCCAGCAGGAGATGGCGTTGGATCTGCGGGAGGATAAGGAGTAAGGCTTTCAGCGGTCGGCTTCAGTTCCTGATGTGGAAGAGTCCACCAAGCCGGTTGCCGACCGCCGATCGCTCAAAATCTACTGTTGCGGCTTGGCGGCCGCGGCTGCGGGAGCGGGTCCGGGGGCGGCCGCTCCGGCCGAGGCTGCGCTCTCTTCGTCGTAAAGCTTGATGATGTCCTGCGTAATCTCGATACCATTGGCCGCGAACAGAACGGGCGTCTGCGGGCTGCTGATGTCCAGGATGAGCGAGTAGCCGTGATCACGGGAGTATTTGCCGATCACCGCCATCATCTTCTGCCCCAGCGTCTGCAGAACCTTGTCCTGCTCCTGCTGGAAGTCGGCCTGGGCGTCCTCGGTGGCCCGGTTCAGGTCGCGGGTCTTCTGGTCGATATCCCGCGCCAGTTCGCGCCGGCGATCATCGGACATCGTGTTGGTGCCCTTGCTGAGCTCGGCCTGAAGGGCGTTGATCTCGTCCCGCATCCCCTGCAGCCGTTTGCTGGTCGGATCGAACTTCGCCGACAGGTCCTGGGCCGCCTTCTGTCCCTCCTGAGTACCTAGCAAGGCATTCTGGATGTGGATGATACCGACCTTATTCGGCACATCCTGGGCCCACGCAAGGCAGGCAAAAGAAGCGACAATTGTCGCGATAAGCAGTACTCTCTTGGTCACGCTAAGAACTCCTGAGCTTTCATTGATCGTACCATATCGGCCGGACTCCGCTCGTGATGCGAGCCCTCTAGAACGTGCGGCTGATGGTAAAACGGAACGTCGACCGTTTCTCGTAGAACTGGATCGGCTGCCCGACGGCGGCGGCCGAATAAAGATACGAAGCCTCGTTCGGGAAGTAGGAACGATCGGCCACGATCGGCTTCGGGACATACTGCCGCAGAATCGACGGGTTGTAGGCCCAGTAGAAGCGGAACGGTGCGTTGACCACCGGCATCATGATCTGGAACTCGACACCGGTCGACATGCGAAACTTCTGGGTATCCGAATTGATGATCGCCTGCCGGCTGAACGCCGCCTGCGGAAAACGGGCGTTGAGTTCATCGAGACGCTGCGAATTGATCCCGACCTGGCTCGGAAAGATGATCTTGTTGACGCCGGCGTCGGCGAACAGCGCCAGCGTCAGCGGTCCGACCAGCGGAATGCGGTACTCGACGTTGCCCACCGTCGACATATCGCCGCCGGGCCACACCGTCTGATAGACGGGGATCTCCTGGGTGACGGCCGAATAGAAGACACTACCGTCGGAGCCGACCGTCTTCTGCGTCCGCGCCGAGCCGTCCGAGTTGTACACCGGCACGGTCGTCGAGCTGGGAATGAATGCCGCCGGGATGATGCCCCAGATGTCGAAGCCGCGAATGTCGTTCTCGCCGCCCATGTAGAAGCGGTTGAACGGGGGCGGCGCCACGCCCCCGTAACCCGTCACGACACGCCCCAGGAAGTGCATACCGAGCACGTGCGACGGCTTCAGCGCCTTCCGGAAGTACTTGAGGTCGAGCGACGGAGAGATCATCTTCACGTTGCCGCCGATGCCGGCGAACGACGTGCTGAAGTAAACGGACTTTCCCTTGGTCGGCGTGATCGGGTGGTCCACGGTGTTGTAGTTGTAGCCGGGGACGATGCGGCTGGTGCGGATGCCCGCCAGCGAGTTGGGCCCGCTGATGCCTTGGAAATTGAAGTACTTGTACAGCTCACTGGTGGCGTCATTGAGCGCCGTGACGTCCTGGCTGTCATAGCCGTAGGTCAGGCTGAGCCGCGCGAACGACCGCCGCAGCGGGTAGCTGGAGAAAGGTCGTGAACCCGTACCCCTGGGAGGTGTAATTCATCAGGTTGTTCCGCCCGATCGCGTTGAAGATCGGCGAGAGGTTGCGCCCGGCCAGAATCGAAAGCTCCCGGCCCTGGTCGTAGTCGAAGTGCGTCGTGTAGATCGTGAAGCCCGACTGGATGGGCCGGTCGAACAAATACGGCTCGGTAAAGCCGAACGTGACGCTCTTCATGCGGCTGCCGATCTGGGCGTCGATCGAAAGCGTCTCGCCGAGACCGAGGAAGTTGTTGGTCGCGTAGCCGAAGCCCAGGAAGCTGCCGGCCAGACCGGAAACGCCGCCGGTCATCGAACGGAGTTCTTGCCTCGCTCCTTCACATTCAGCGTGATATCGACCGTCTTGTTCCGGTATCCCGCCGGATATCGGCGGCCTCTTCTTCTTTCAGCGCCTCGAAGTAGCCGAGCTGGTTGAGCCGCAGAATGCTGACGTCCCAAAGGCGCGTGTTGAACATGTCGCCTTCATCGAGCAGCAGCTCGCGGCGGATCACCTTGTCGCGCGTCGTCGTGTTGCCGGCAAAATCGATACGCCGCACGAAAAACTGCGTCGCCTTCGTCGACGCTGAGCGTCATGTCGAGCTTGTCGGTGCCGGGGACCATCCGGAAATCCGGCTCCGGGACCATGTCGATGTAGCCGAACTCGCCGTATAGCTTGCGCATGTTCTCGATGCCGTCGCGGAGCTTCTTGGTGGAGAAGACATCGCCCTGCCCCATGCCGAACAGCGGCCGCATCAGGCTCTGCGGCGTACGGAAAAGCGTCACGCCCTCGAAATTGATCTTGTTCAGGTCGGTACTCGCGCCCTTCCTCCACCGTCGATCTTGACGTCGGCTCGCTTGCCCGGGCTTGTTCGGGAGGAAAAGCGGAATCTTGAACTTGCCGCCGCCGGTGTCACGCATAGTGACGCTCGTGGCCGAGGGTCTTCGCGTTGAAGTAGCCGTGCTGCTGGTAGTGGTCCCGGATCAGGGCTTTGTCCTCCTCGAGCTTGGTCGAGTCGAACGACTTCGCGAACAGGTTCTCGAACAGGATCGAGTGCGGGATGCCAATGGGCTTCAGGTTCCGCATCGGACCGGATCAACTGCGCGGTCGCTGAAAACCTTATTGCCTTCGATATCGATGTTCCCACCTTGACCTTGGGCCCTTCGTCGACCTTGAAGGTGATCTCGAGCGAGGACGGCGGGATCTGGCGGATCTGCGGCTCGACTGGTCGCGAACTGGCGGCCGCTGCTCAGCGAGAAACTCCTTGAGCACGATGACGGCGTACTGGACCCGGTTGGGATCGTATTGCGACTCGACGGTGAGCCCGACCCGCCGTTCCTTGAACCGGTCGAGGATATCGGAGACCTGGACGGACTTGATGCCCTCGTACTTGATGGTCCGGACCACCCGCCGCTCGACGACGCGAAATCGCACGATCCAGCCATACTCGCCGCTTTCGCGCTCGAGCGTGATGTCGTCGAACCGGCCGGTGTTCCACAGCGCCATGAAATCGCGGTGCAGCGCTTCGATGTCGAGGCGGTCGCCTTCTTCGAGAAGATCATCGCCCGGAGCGTGGCTTGCGGAACCCGCCGCGCTCCCCGGAACTCGATGGCCTCGATGACGTCCTCGACCTCGCCCGCGGCGGGGTTCGGCCTGGGCTTGGGCGGGACCTCGAACGGCGCCGAGGGTTGCTGCTGCGGCGCGGACTCGGCGGGGCGGCCGGCCTCGGGCACGGATTCGAAGGGATCTGTGGCGAGGTTAGGCGGGCGGGGTTCTTGCGGGCTGCTGCTGCGCGCTGAGCGACGCCGCAGAGGCAGGCCACCGATGCGAACACGAGCAGGTACAAGCAGATGTTCAGGCGTCGACGCCTGCCGAGCTCATGTAGAGCGAATTCCTTTCCAGAGCGCGCCCCCTACTAGACGTGGACATTCCGGACGCGGTTTCAGACGATCGTGCACGGCGGGCGAACTTTCTATTTTACGTGACCAGAGTCCTGTCGCGATCTGCCTGGATCCGAAGGGCGGAGCCTCAGCGGGCGAGGCCAGTGAACAGCCTCTCAAAACAGCATATACTAGCACAAGGCGTGACAAGCGGATAGGGGTCACGAGCGGGAAACGCGATACCGATCGCAAGAGCAAGGGATGAAGAGTCGGCAACTTGTCGCGTGGCCACGATACGCGGGATACGGAGCCAGCGCGTGTATATAAGGAGCACATGAAAATCAGCGAATGATGCGAAGGGTGGTAGTGACCGGAATTGGCGCCATCAGTCCCAATGGGATAGGGCGCGAGAAGTTTTGGAAGGCGACAAGGAACGGTGTCAGCGGAGTGGGATAGATCACCCGATTCGATGCCTCCAAGTACCCCGTGCAGATTGCCGGGGAAGTGACGGATTTCCGCGAAGAGGACTATATTTCCGCCAAGGACCGGCCCCATGTCTCCCGGGCCGCCCCGCTGGCCATCGCCGCCACCGGCGAAGCGCTGGAGGACGCCGGGCTGGATCCGGCCTCGATGAGCCATGAGGAATTGCGAGGCATCGGCGTGCTGCTCGGCACTGGCGGCGGCAGCCAGGAGTTCACCGAGGAGCAGTACCGGCTCTACTACGCCGGGACTCCAGAAGCAATGCAGCGTCTACGTGATCCCGACTTCGACGATCGGCACGCTGGCGAGCGAAGTATCCATGCGATTCGGGTTTCGCGGCCTGAGCCACGTCGTCTCGACCGGCTGCACCTCCTCGACCGACGCCATCGGCTATGCCTATCAGCAACATCCGCTGCGGCGTGATCGACACGCATGGTCGCCGGCGGCGTCGACGCCCCGATCGCTCCGCTGATTATGCGAGGCTTCATGCTGATGCGGATCCTCTCCCGGGCCTGGAACGACGAGCCGCAGCGCGGCTTCGCGGCCGTTCTCCAAGGATCGCGACGGCTTCGTGATCGCCGAAGGCGCCTGGTTCTTGTCCTCGAGGAACTGGAGCGGGCCAAGGCCCGCGGCAGCCAAGATCTACGGCGAGATCGCCGGCTACGGGTCAACTTGCGAGGCGTTCCACCGGGTGCGCCTGGAGGAGTGCGGCGAGGAGCCGGCCCGCGCCATGTCCATGGCCATGAGGCGAAGCCGGCATCGGCCCGGAAGACGTCGACTACGTCAACTACCACGGCACCTCGACCGAGTTGAACGACCGGATCGAGACCCGGGCCATGAAGATCGCTTTCGGCGAGCATGCCTACAGGGTGCCCGGCTCGGCCTCGAAGAGCCTGATCGGCCATCCCCAGGGCGCTTGCGGCGCGGCCGGGATCGCCGCCACGCTGCTGGCCATGCGGGACGGCGTCGCGCCGCCGACGCTGAACGTCGACGTGCCGGATCCGGAGTGCGATCTGGACTACCTCTCCGACGGCGCCCGCGCCCTGCCGAATCGAGCACGCCGTGGCCAACTGCATCGCCTTCGGCAGCAAGAACTCGGCGATGGTCCTGCGGAAGCTGACGTAGTGGTTGCTCCCTGACGGTCGCGGGCCCGCCCGAAGGGATGAACGTCTCGGGCAGCGGCTTTGAACGATGGCGGTCCGCGTCGGGTGTCGGCAAGAGATGCCAACACGGCTCTCCGACATCGTCCTCCGCCGCATCCCTGGACCCGGCCAGCCCGCCCCACACACGCAAGAAGGGCCGGCAGATCGCTCCGCCGGCCCTGTCTGCAAAATCCTGGGAAAGAAGCTCAGGCCTCTTCCTCCTCCTCGTCCACTTCTTCCTCGTCCTCTTCCTCGGTCTTGTAGTAGTACGAGTGATAGTACGTGTACTTGCTGTACAGCTCGCCGCGACGGGCGCCGTTGACCACGATCCCGATCACGTTGTTCTCGCACAGCGACTGCATCGCGCGGGTGACCGAATCGATCGTGGTGGCCCCGATCCGCACCACCAGCAGCGTGGAGTGGCAGAGCGTCGATAGCAGGTTGGCGTCGGCCGCGAACAGCAGCGGCGGCGTGTCGAGGATGATCCAGTTGAACACCCGCGGCAGTTGCTCGAGCAGCCGCTTGGCCTGGTTGAGGTTGAGCAGCTCGAGCGGGTTCATCACCGGTTCGCCCGCCGGCATGACGTAGAGGTCCATGCCGGCGACCTTCTTGATGATGTCCTTGACCTCGGCATGACCCTGGAGGAAGTCCGTGATGCCGGGCGTGCGCTCCATCCCGAAGAAGGAGTGCAGGATGGGCCGCCGGAAGTCGAAGTCGGCCAGCAGGGTCGGATTATCGGCGAGCTGCGCCTCGGCGATCGCATAGTTGGCCGCCGTGAACGACTTCCCTTCGGCGGGCGACGGTGACGTCACCACTACCGAATGAATCGGCTGGAGGCTCTGCAGGTGGTTGACCCGCGTCCGGAGCGTCCGGAACTCCTCGACCGGTCCGCTGAGGCCGCGGTCGCCCGACATGCGCAGCAGGTGAGACTCGGGCGGAGCTTTGAACTCGATCTCCTCCACCTGGTCAAGCAGCCCCTCGATGATCAGCGGTGATGCACCCGTGGTGGCAGTCGCAGCGGGAGCGGCGGGATGGGAATGACCGACGGGCGGTGCCGCCTGCTCCGCCTTGCGTAACGCGTCGTGAACCCGACTCATAATACCTCCAGCAAATCGGCTCTTCTCTTAAACCTTGGTCGCGTAGTAGTAGTAGATCGAGCCGGCCATGGCCACGGCCGCGAACAGGCAGGCGGTTGTCCAGGCCAACCAGGACATTCGTCGCCGTCGCATCACCACCAGATCGTTCTCGAGCAGCGGAATGCTGCCCAGTATCGTGAGCTGAGTGTAGGCCCGGACGTCCTTGAGGGTCTGCAGCGACGTATCTTTCATCTCCCTCAGGAATACCAGCACACCGCCCATGCCGATGCCCGCCATCGCGCCCACCATGATGATCACCCACCGGATCGGCTGTTCCGGCCGGCTGGGCAGTGAAGCGGGATCGAGCAGCTCGAGCGTCTCACCCTGTTTGCGGTTCTCCAGATCGGTCGCGATCTCGGACTGAGACATCTTCAGGTTGAGATCGTCGTAGCGCCGTTTCTTGAGCTCGTGGTCACGCATCAGCGTGGTGTACTCCTGCTCGCCGACCGGCGCCCGCTGCAGCCGCTCCTGGAGCGCCTGGATGCGCTGGTTGACGGCGTCGATCTGCTCGTTGGTCCGTTCGACCTCCAGGTCCTTGCTGCGGAGCTGAATCTGCTTGTCCTGGATCTGGGCGTTCAGACGGCGAACCTCGGCCACCTGCTGGGCCGTCAGCATCGGCCCTTCCGGATTCACGTCGTCGTCGCGCTCGGTGGCGCGGCTGGCGACGTAGGCGTCCCGGTCCTGCTTCAAGAGCTCGATCTGCGACTCGAAACGCTTGACGTCCGGATGGTTCGGCGTGTAGCGGTCGAGCACGGCGGCGAGTTGCTGCTCGGCGTTGTGGATGCGGTCCTCATACATCTGGAGGCGCTGGTCGACATAGGGTCCACCACCACCACCACCGCCGCCCGCCGGCGACTTGGTGATCGAGTCGATCTGCTGCTGCAACACCCGGATCTCGGACTCGCCCACCAGCTTGTCCTGATTGAGGCGCCCGATGGTCGCGCTGAGACTGGAGGCACGAGCCTCGAGCGCGGAGGATTGCTGCACATTCACGCCCCACTGATCCGGCAGTTGCCCGGCGTTGCGAATCCGAAACTCGGTCAGGTTCTGCTCTATCGTCGTCGAGCTCGTTCTTCGCCGCCTGCCATTGGTCACGCAGGAACTGCGTCGTCATGGCCGACTGGTTGGCGCGCTCGCGCGTGTTCTCGTTGATGAATCGTGTCACCAGGTCGGCGGATACCTTCTGCGCCAGGTACCGGTTCTCGTAGGCGAACGACACCTGGAAGGCGGTGAGGTTGTTGCCGCTGGCGACCTGAAAGCTACGGACGTTGCCAATGCGGATATCGTCCCGCATATTCTCGATGATGTCCTCGAGGGGCAGCGACTGCCGCTGGCGGGCGTATAGGCCGTAGGTCTCGATGATGCTCGTCAGCGTCCCGCGGCTCAGGATCGATTGCGCCATCGAGTTGATGCGCTGCGACATCTGTGTCGCGACATTGGTCGGAACGTAGTTCTGTGGCACCTGCGGCGGCACCACGCGGACCGTGGCCGTCGAGATATACGTGTCGGGCCAGAGAAACGCCACTACCACGGCGACGACGAGACCCGCCAGCGCCGGTCCGACAATCCAGGATTTGTTACGCCGGAGAATGTCGAGGACGTCCTCCGGATCCACCTGGCGTCGCGGGACGCGCAATGGATCCTGAACATTCGATGACGTCTGTTGGGGATACCCCGGAACATTCGGCTGCATGACTTTCGCTCCTCCTGCCTCTTCGAATCTACCTTGTGCAATAGGGCTACACAGCGGTGCAATCGCGCCGCGGCACGCTATGGGACCAGAATGTAGTCACCGTTCTGAAGGTAGATGTTCTGCTCGAGGTTTTTTCCCTTGATCACTTCCTTGTAATTAAAAGGGATGCGTTTGGAACCCCGAAGAATCACGATTTTCTTGGTATTGGCCCATTGGCCGAAGCCACCAGCTCCGCTGAGCGCCTCCAGGATCGTGGTCGGGACGACCAACGGGAACGCTCCGGTGCGGCTGACCTGCCCGGTGATGTAGTACTTCTTACTGCGGATGCCAGTGACGGAAACCAGCACCTCCGGACGGGTCAGGTATTCGGAAAGCTTCTCCGTGATCACTTTGCCGAGCTCCACCGGGGTCTTGCCGCCGGCGTGCACCTCTCCGATGAGCGGCATGCTGATCATCCCGTCGGGACGAACCACCACCCCGCCGGACACCTCGGGCTCCTTCCACACACGAATGCTGAGCGCGTCCTCAGCTCCAATAACATAGGTGCCT
The DNA here is from genome assembly GCA_963809945.1 of Bryobacterales bacterium. Classification (GTDB taxonomy): domain Bacteria; phylum Acidobacteriota; class Terriglobia; order Bryobacterales; family Bryobacteraceae; genus CAWELS01. The sequence goes on from CAWELS010000055.1 coordinate 57,021, forward strand.
GGATCGACGGGCGCAGCCGGGGCGGCCTCATCGAGCGGCTGCATCTGCTCGGCCGGGTCAATGGGCTGGCGTTCTCCTGCCGCCGGCTCTGATTCCTGGGCGAAAGCAACGGAGACCGTGCTGACAATAGTCATGGCACAGGTGAGCAGTAGGCGTGTTGAATGCGTCATTGTCCCTCAGTCACAGGTTTCGAGCAACGGCTCCTCCCGCCGCTGCAAGTGTTCGGCTCATCTTATATTTAGCACAGATCACCGGCCTCATCCAACCGGATGGGTCCTGGTCCGATCAGGCTATTCCATGTATATCCCGATCGGCGATTCCGGGTCTGTTTCCCCCTTTCCGGCGCCCGCCTGCCATCGGGCGAGGATGCCGGACCTCGTCCGATGGCGACAAAGCAGTATCCTGGCAGCAGGGGCGAGATCCCCGCAGACGGGAGGAGGAGAGATGGACTACTTCCTGGCCAAGTCCGACCCGGATTCGTATTCGCTCGACGATCTGGAGCGCGACGGCGCCACCACCTGGGACGGCGTCAAGAACGCGCAGGCCGTGCGGGCTATCCGGGAGATGAAGGTCGGCGACCGGGTCTTCATTTATCATAGCGGCGGCGTTTCGGCCATCGTCGGGCTGGCGGCAGTGGTGAGCGAGCCGCGGCCGGACCCGAAGGAGCCGAAGTCGTGGGTGGCCGACTTCCAGTTCGTGCGGCGGATCGATCCGCCGGTCACGCTGCGCGAAATCAAGGAGAGCGGCGAGTTCACCGGCTGGTCGCTGGTACGCCAGTCGCGGCTCTCCACGATGAGCGCGCCCACCGAATTCGTCGTCTGGATGCGAAAACGCTTCAAAAAACTGTAGCGCGGCGCCCCGCGGATTCTCTATGATTCTTGTGGCCCGCTAAGGTCCCATCCCGATGCTGCCGTACTTCGAACTGCCGAGCCTCGAACTCGGCCCGTTCACGATCAACGCCTTCGGTGTGATGGCGGTAGTGGCTATCCTGACCGGCTGGCGACTTACCCTGTGGCGGGCCGGGCGCCTGGGTCTGCACGTGCCCACCGCGTCCCGGATGTGCCGCGTCATGCTGCTGTTCGGCCTGGCCGGCGCCTGGCTGGCGCGGATACGGGTCTACTCGCCGGGAAGCTGGACGGGCTTCTCCTCGTTCGGCGGCCTCTTCCTCGGACTGGCGGCGGGCATGGCTTTCCTCCACTGGGGCGCCAGCGTGCGCGGAGACCGGAAGATGTGGCGCTACATCGACGCGGCCGCATTCGTCTTCCCGATCGCGTGGTTCCTGGCGCGGATGGGCTGCGCCCTCGCCCACGACCATCCCGGCATCCAGGCCGCCGGCTGGCTGACGGTGGCCTATCCCGGCGGGCCGCGCTACGACCTCGGCCTGCTCGGGATGCTCTACATGATCCCGGTGATGCTGCTGTTCGTCCTGCTCGACCGCCGTCCCCGCGCCCCCGGTCTCTATACCGGCCTGTTCCTGCTCGTTTACGGTCCATTCCGGTTCGGGCTCGACCTGCTCGAGCAGATCAAGCCGACCTACTGGGGCGTCGGCGCCGATCAATGGGGCGGTGCGTTGACCACGCTGGTGGGAATCCTCGCGCTCCTGGTCACCAGCCGGGGATCGTCTTCAGGTGACGATACACCAACGACACCGGCAGGCCCACCACGTTGAAGTAGCAGCCTTCCACCCGGCGGATGTACTTCGAGGCGACGCCCTGAATGGCGTAGGCGCCCGCCTTGTCCATCGGTTCGCCGGTGGCGGCGTAGGCGGCGATTTCCTCCGCGGTCAGCTTATTAAAGAAGACGCGCGTCCGTTCCGAACCGGCGATGACGCCCCCGGGATGCTGGATCGCGATACCGGTGATCACTTCGTGGTCGCGGCCGGAGAGCATCCCGAGCATCCGGCGGGCATCGGCGGCGTCCCGAGGCTTGCCCAGGATGTGCTCATCGAGGACGACAACCGTGTCGGCGCCGAGCACGATCTCCGATTCGCCGGCCACTGCGGCTGCCTTCTCCCGCGCCAGCCGTTCCACATGCTCCACGACGGACTCGTCCGGCAGCGCGTCCTCCGGAATGCCGGCCGCCCGCACGGTGAACGAAATCCCGGCCGCGGCCAGAATCTCGCGTCGCCGCGGCGACGCCGAAGCCAGGACGATGGAAGCCGGCTCGATCACGACTTACCGCCGGAGCCGCCCGGCAGGTCCTTCAACACGGCCAGCGAATCGCGGTACTTGAGGCGCACCGCGATATAGTCGCGATGCTCGAGCAGCAGTTCCTTCGAAATCTGCCGGATCTCGTTGTCCTCGACGGCGGAGATGTCATCCTCGGCCGCCGACACAGCGAACAGGCAATCGAGTAGGGCCAGCTTCTGTTCGCGCGTGGCTTCGTTGTTGAACTCGCGGGTGACCAGAAAGTTGTCCGTGCCGCCGAAAACCAGGTTGCGCGTCTTGGCCGCGTGGACGACGACCACCGCCTGCTCCTCGGGCAGTCCGCCGACTTCCTGGACGATGCGCTCCATCTCGCGGGTCTCCTCGCGGCTGACGTTGAGATCGGCGTTCGCCACCCGGCTGAGGATGAAGGCGAACTTGGCGACGTAACGGGCCTTGTCCGGCGGCAGGTTCTCGAGGCGCTCCGTAATGGAACGGACGGCCTCGGTCTGCGCCGCCTGCCGCGCCATCGGTGAGGCGTGCGTCTCAAGACCGAGGAACTTCAGGATCGACATACCTTCATGTTCTAACGGAACCGGGGCCGAGGACAATCCTCGCCGCCTGACGTCCTGCCCACTGAGGCAAAGAGACGCCGCCTCAGGACAGGCTCAGCGCGTTCCCCCGGCCCCTAGAACAGAAGCTTCAACCCGAACTGCACGCGGCGCGGACTTCCCGCCGACGTGATCCGGCCGAATGTTGGCGAACCCAGGAAAATATCCGGCAGATCGAAATTAGTCCGGTTTAGAAAGTTGAACGCCTCGGCGCGGAACTGCAGCGACATTCCCTCCTGGATCGTAAAGTCGCGCAGCAGCGAAACGTTGATGGTCTGCATCGACGGCCCATCGAGGATGTTCCGGCCCGCGTTGCCGAATGTGCCGAACTCGGGCATCGAGAACGCCGCCGTGTCGAACCACGTCTCGGGCGTCGGGTTTTCGAGCGTCCCGTCGCCGACGCGGTGCGGCCGGTCATTGGCGCCGAAGCCGAGCGACGAGCGTCCCGTGTTCGAGTTGTCGACCTCGGAGAGCAGCGCCACCGTGAACGGACGGCCACTCTGGAAGGTCCAGATGCCGTAGGTCTCCCAGTCGCCCAGCAGGCGCGCGGCCAGTCCGCCGCCGTTAAGCCAGGGCCGGCCCTTCCCGAACGGCAGCGTCCACGAATAGCTCATCGTGAGCCGGTGCCGGACATCGAAATTCGACCGCCCGCGCTCGTGGGCCACGTTGTTGCTGTTCTGCGGGAAGTTGGCGTCGCCGGCGCTCGAGAAGAAACTCGACGCGTCGTCAATCGACTTCGAGTAAGTGTAGGAGGCGAGCACCGACAAACCGCCGGAAAGATACTGCCGGAAACGTGTCTGCAGGCTATGGTAACTCGAGTTACTCCGCGATTCGAGCAGACTGATGTCGGCGAGCATCGGGTTGGGCCGCGGGTTCGGACTCACCGGGCTCGCCTCCGGCTGATTGATATCGCGCGCCGCCAGTTGTTTGGTCCCCTTCGAGCCGACATAGCCCACCTGCACCATGCGGGCGCGCCCCAGCCGCTGCTGGATGTTGAAGCTCCAATGCTGAATGTGCGGCGTCCGCAGATCGCGCTGGTAGCTGATCGCCGACGGGGCCGACGGGACCGGAAAGTCGGCCGGGAACGGATCGCTGAGTGTCAGCGGCAGGCCCGGCAGCGCATAGTACAGCCGGAAATCGAAGTACGGCGGGCTGAAGTAGAGTCCCTCTCCGGGCGCCAGCGACGACTGGTCGAAGTAGATGCCGTAGCCGGCGCGCAGCACCGTATCGCCGCCGCCGGGACGCCAGGCGAGACCGGCGCGGGGGCCCCAGTTATTGGCATCGGCGACATAACCGCTGCGGGGAATTCCATTCTCGCCGACCGGCGCCAGTTGCCCGGAGACGCGATCGTAGACCACCGCCCGGTCGTACTTATCCACTGGCGGCGAGTTGAACTCGTAGCGGATGCCCGCCGACAGTGTCAGGTCAGGAGCCAGCCGCCACGTATCATTGGCGAAGATATTGTAACTCGTCGTCCGCAGATACTGCGGGTTGTCGAGGATGGCGCCGCCGCTGACCGCCGGGTAGCCGAGCAACAGGTCCGCCACCGGGTTCCCGGTGATGCCGAGAAAGTTCAGGAAGCCGCGTGACTGGACATCGCGGAAGGCATTCTGCTGTGTGTGGCGGACGTCGAAACCGAACTTGAACAGGTGGCCGCCGCGCGCGTGGGTGACGTTGTCCATCACCTGATACGTATTGGTGACGCTCGCCTGAGGGTTGTTCGTCTCGTCGCCGATCGGTGAATAACCGGACAGCGTGATCAGGCTAAGGCCGTAATCCCGAGGATTGTCGGAGAGCAACGGCAGCCCGACCTGGGCGTTGAGGTTGACGCCTTCGTTCTGGTGCCGGGCCTCGCCGGACACCCGATTGAAGCCGGCGCGCACCTCGTTGATCCACCGCGGCGAGAAGGCGTGCGTCTCACTCAGCATCGCGTTCTGCGCCCGCCGCGGCACCACCGTGCCGAAGCCGGGAATGCGCGGGAAACCAGGCCCGGAGAACGGATTGTAGAGCGTATCGTCCACCAGGCTATAGCGCGCCGAAAGGTCGCCGGCCCGGCCGACAGCCTGGTCGAGGCGGACGTCGAACTGGTCGTTGCGATCGTCGATGGCTGGCGAGGAGGCGTAGTTCTGCGACAGAACATCGCGGTTCGGCAGCGGATAAAGGTTGGCGATGTTCGCGCCCGTGGGGTGGATGTAGAACCCGGGTATCTGTCCGCCAGGCAGCGGCTGGCCGGTAGTCGGATCGAACGGCTGCGCCGCGCTTTGCGAGAAATCGCCCGCGCGCTCGTCGGCCGTGGGCACGTTGGTGGTCTGCGTGACGCCCTCGTTGAGGCGCAGTCCTTCGTAGTCGGCGAACAGGAACGTCCGGTTCTTGACGAGGGCGCCGCCGAGGGAGGCCCCGAACTGGTGGCGCTGGAGCCTCGGATCCGGTTCCGACGGCGGGGCGAAAAGATTGCGCGCGTCGAGAGCGGCATTCCGCAGGAAGTAATAACTGGTCCCGTGCCAGGAGTTGGTTCCCGACTGCGTGATCACACTGACCTGCGCGCCCGCGTTGCGGCCGAAGGAGGCGTCGTAGGTACTCTCGAGCACCTCGAATTCGCGGATCGCGTCGACACTCGGGTTGACGGCGAAGGTGTTCAGTTTCGGATCGCCGTTGAAGATGCCGTCGAGCGAATAGTTGTTCGAGTCCTCGCGGGCGCCGTTGACGTTGAACGCCGCATCGCCCCGAACCGATGCCGCCGAGCCCTGCGCGGCCGGCGCCACCCCCGGCAGCAGCAGCGTGAGTTCAAGGAAGTTGCGTCCATCGAGCGGCAGGCCGCGAACGAGGTGATTGTCGATCACGCTGCCGAGCGCGGCGCTTTCGGTCTGCAGCACACTGCGCTCGCCGATCACCACCACCCGCTCGTTGCGCTGGCCGAGCAACAGCGGAACGTCGATCCAGATTTCCTGACCGGTGAGCAGCGTCAGGTCGCGCTGATAGCTGCGAAACCCGTCGTGCGCGACCTCCAGGCGGTAATTTCCCGGCGGCAGCAGCGGGACGATGAACTCCCCATCCTGGTTGGTGGTCGTCATTTGTGACCGGCCGGTCGCGACGTGTCCGACCGAGACAGCGGCGTCCGGCACCGCTTCGCCCACTTCCGATACCACGGCGCCGCTGATGGTGCCGCGCACCGTCTGGGGGTGGGCAAATGGCACAAGCGCGATGAGAACAATAAGAAACCCAACAGAGCGCATAAGTCTTTTCAACGAGGGATGAACGCCTATGGCTTCGAGTATAGACGGGGCCGTCCGCCTTTTGTATCGAAGCCCGGAACGGCGATTGCCGGAGGGACGGCGGCCAACAGACCGCGATGAGGCCAACTTCCGGAGATGAACCCCGCCGGCCCCGGCCGACGGACTTCCCGGGGCGCAAACTCCCACCCTTGGCGCGAGGCGCGTCTCTTCTCTCGACGTACTTGCCGAACCGACTAGGCGACCGCGCTATGCGCGGTGGACCTCGCGGACCGGGCGGCCGAGCTTGGCTCGTGGCTCTTTCGAACCGGAACGAGGGCGGAGTCGAGTGGTCTCCAGCCGTGGGGCGGAGCGACAGCGTAGTAGCCCCCGCGTACGATGACATCGGCGCATAGAACCTGATCCTGCCGCTCCGCGCACACGAGGAACCGGGTGTTGATCGCGAGATCCCGCAGATCCCGCAGCATGGCGCACCACGTGCCGTCCGGCAGCGTGATGTCGACCATCACCAGGTCAAATTCCTGGTGGTTACACAAAAGCTGCCGCGCCGTGCCGAGGTCAGAGGCCTCCACGAACTCGATCCCGGTGTTGCGCCTCCGGAGCACGTCGGTCGCCGCCAACCGCCGTTTCGGCTCCATTACCAGTAGAGCCCGCATACTCATCTCACCATCAAGCGTATCCCCAAAAGCGCAATAAGACAACCGGGTAAGTTCCCAGTTATGCCCCTGGCAATGGCACGATAACAGCCTCCCGCGCATCCGCCGGCGAGAATCTTTACATTACAATCCTTGATCGCACCCGGACTTCGTCGCGACACCAGGTATCGGACTGTGTTCCGCCCCGGCGTTCGATTTGACCCTGCACGACCAGGGCTGTTAGGGTAACGGTTGGTGCTGACGTTTCCACGCCAGAAGCAGGGCCCCAAAGACGGCCGGCGTGTACGACTGCATCCGAAAAAAACAAGGGACGGGCCGTGTCAGGTCCGGAAGCAACCCGCTCCGTCGTCTGGGAACAGCCTGCAGGCCGGCTTGTTTTCATTCTCTTGCGGCGATAGTGCCGAATCCCAATGGTGCTGAGTGGTAAGAGGTGTTCTGTGCGACCCTGAACGCCGTAGCGGATTCTTCTCGACTGTCAGCAGCTGTCGCACCTTACCGAAACGGCTGGGGGGTGTGGGGTGTCCCGTCTTTGGGTGGTGAACGCTGGAACACGCGAAATCGGCAAGTATCGGTATCCAGATCCACGTTGTGGACCAGTCAGAGGATTGTCCAGACTGGACTACCTGGGATGACCTGACCGTATTCCTCCACGACAGCCTCAAGCCTTACGAAGATACCGTCGCCGACATTCGGCGGGGTATCGACAATGCCTTCCGGGAATTTGACGGCCGTGCCGGCTTTGTTCTGATCGCCGAGACGGATCGGCGGCCGGTGGGCGCGCTGGTCATGCTCCGCACCGGCATGAAGGGCTACATTCCCGAAAACCTGCTACTGTTCGTCGCCGTTGCCCCGTCCATGCGGGGGCACGCGATCGGCCGGAAGCTGATCCAGAAAGCCATCGAACTAACTGATGGCAACATCAAGCTGCATGTCGAGTACGACAATCCGGCCAAGCGCCTGTACGAGCGTCTGGGGTTCGAGAGCAAGTACGCAGAGATGAGATACACGCGATGAGCCAGGTAATTATTAATCTCGACGCACTCAAACATAACCTGTCCGTGGTCGGTAACTGGATGGAAACCCACGGCGCGAGTTGGATCACGGTGATCAAGGCGCTGTGCGGCCACGAGGACACCTTGCGCGCACTGCACTTGATGGGGGTTCGAGCGGTGGGCGATTCGCGGCTGGAGAACCTCCAGGTGGTGGCGGACACCGTCCCCGGAACCGAGGCCTGGTACTTGCGCGGACCATCTCCAGCCGTCGTCGACGACGTCGCACGGCTCGCGAGCGGCAGCCTCAACTCCGAGATACATATCATCGAACAGCTCGACCGCGCCGCCCGGGCGCACGACAAGACCCACGGCATCATCATCATGGTGGAGCTCGGCGACCTTCGGGAGGGCATCCTGCCCGGCAGCCTGGTTAAGTTCTACGAAGAGGTCTTCGAGCTGCCCAACATCGAAGTGCTCGGTGTCGGCGCGAACCTGGGGTGCCTGGCCGGAGCGGTCCCGACGGTCGATCAACTGATGCAGCTCGCTTTGTACCGGGAGCTGCTCGAGCTGAAGTTCAAGCAGAAGCTGCCGTTCATCTCCGCCGGGACGACGGCGGTGCTGCCGCTCTTCCTGAATAACCAGCTTCCGAAGGCAATCAATCATTTCCGGATCGGAGAAGCGCTCTTCCTCGGCACCGATCTGATCAACGGCGGCACCCTGCCGTATCTGCGCAACGACGTCGTCCGGTTCGAGGCCGAGATCTCCGAGATCAAGGAAAAGGGTCTTGTTCCCCTGGCCGAAACCGCTCAGATGTCGCGGTTCGGCGACGAGCAGGATGAGCTGGTCGCCCCGGGACAGAGGGGCTTTCGAGCGCTGATGAACGTCGGCTATCTCGACACGGATGTCACCGGACTTCTGCCGGTGGATGAAAGCTACCGGATCGCCGGGGCCAGCAGCGATATCACGGTGGTAAACCTCGGCGATGAGGCGAACGGCCTCAAGGTCGGCGATACGATCAGCTTCAAGGTAAATTACTCCGCGCTGCTGCGACTCATGAGCAGTAAGTACATTGATAAGGTTGTCGAGCCGCCGCTCGAGGAGTTCGCCGCCCGCCAGACGGAGACGCCGCTGATGATGCCGCAGCCCTCGGATCCGCCAGGCATCGGCGTGGGCGCCGACATTGGATAGAAAAATACAGAACGCGGGCCAAAGCCAATGAAAACTGCGTTGACCGAGAAGTACGAACGCGACCGGATCGTCTGGGACTCCTGCGCCCGCACTTACGAAAAACAGATCGTCAGCGGCCACCCGGACGTCACCGCCTACGAGCAGTTCGAAGAGGATTTCCTCGATCGGGTGCTCCACTACCTCATGGGGGAGCGGAGCCGCGCCGTGCGGCTGTACGACGTCGGCTGCGGCTCGGCGCGCCTGCACTGCCGCCTCGGACTCCAGATGACCGACGAGCGGTGCCTCTCCGAGGACCTCGCCGGACGGGTCCAGGCGATGCGGGCCAGACAACCGGGCTGCGCCTATGATGCGCTGGTCGCCGACCGTTTGCGGTTCGTCGAAGGGATCGACTTCTCGGCCGAGATGATCGCCCTGGCCGAGGAGAAGCTCACCCGCGCCGGCCTGGAGAGGCTCCTCGGCTCGCGCTTGAAGCTGATCCGGGGGTCGGCCTTCGACCTGGAGCCGATGGAACCGGAGCCGCTGCCGGTGCTGGTCTCGGTCTGCAACAGCATCGGCGTCATGCAGGGTCCCGACGGCGCGGTGGCGCTGCTCGGCTCGCTGCGGCGCGCGGTGGAGCAGGCCGGCGGCATCGCCATCGTCAGCGCTTACCGCCAAGAGGCGGTCTCCACCTTCGCGCTGGGCAATTACGAAACCACGATGGACGTCTGTGGCCAGCCGCGGTGGCTCGAGCCGGATACCTACTCCGGCGCCGGCTATGTCCAGGTCCCCTGGAGTTACAAGCGCGCGCACGATGCCGACCCGAAGGTGCGGGTCGACGTGCTCGATCGAAGCGGCCAGCTAGTCCGCAAAGGACACGAGCTGTGCCGCAATGCCGGCGAGGTGGCCGAAACCGTGGCCACTGGCCACATACGCACTTACTCGGACTACCAATCTCGCTGGTACGCCTTCGACCAGTTCGCCTCCTGGCTCAAGGAGCACTGGGGCGGCCTGAATCACTATCACCTGCCGGGCGCCGGCCTGGACGCGCTCCGGGCCGAGCCGGCGCAACTCGCAATCCTCGATCCCAGGGGGCACCTCGAAGAGCTGGTGGCGCGCTGGGCATAGGGGGCCACCGGAGAGATGCCAGATCAATGGATTCTGTGGGCGATCGTCGCCGCCTACATGATCTTCATCTTCGTCAAGGGCGTGTCGAAGGCGAAGGACATCGGCGACGCCGACGACTTCCTCGTTGCCGGCCGTAACGTCCACTGGTTCTTCCTCTTCTGCACCATGGGCGCCACCATCGTGGGCGGCGGCGCCTCCATTGGGGCCATCGGCCGCACTTACGAGTGGGGCGTCCTGATGCTGCTGGTCTCGATGGGCTGGTATCTCCATCTCATCTTCTCGGGACTGTTTGTCGCGCCGAAGTTCCGTGACGCCGAGCTGTATACGGTAGCCGGCTACTTCGGCCACCGCTTCGGAGAGAGGCCGCGTTTCGTGATGCTGATTCTCTCCGTCCTCTTCTCGGCCTTCGTGGTGGCCGCGCAGATGGCGGCGTTCGGCACCGTGCTGTCGGCAATCGTGGGCGACCAGGGCGTCAGTCGCCTGGTGCTGGTCCTGTCGATCATTATCGGCGGCTCGATGGTGGTCATCTACAGCACGGCCGGGGGGCTGCTCGCGGTGATTCAGACTGACGTCTACCAGTTCATCATCCTGATCTTCGGCTTCGTGGTCACGTTGGTCGCCTGCGTCCCGGAGATCCTCCAGAAGTGGGCCACGATGACGGCGGTCGTTCCGCACACGTTCTTCGAGCTCGACGGCGGGAAGGGCTGGCTGTTCATGGTGACCACCTTCCTCGCCTTTCTGCTGGGCGAAACGTTCGCGCCCGGCTACGCAACCCGCTACTGCGTCGGCAGGAACACGCGCCACATTCGCATCGGCATCGCCGGCGTCGGCTTCTTTCTGACGCTGTTCTTTCCCGCGGTCCTTTTCTTCATCGCGATCTATGCCCGGGACAGTTTCCCCAATGTCGCGCCGCAACAAGCACTGCCGATGGTGGTGCAGCACCTCAATAATCCCTTCGTCGCCGGACTCATGATCGGCGCCCTGTTGATGGCGGTGATGTCGTCGGCCGATTCAGCGCTCAACTCGGCCACGGCGATCTTCGTCAAGGACCTGTTCGAACACCAGCTCGGCTGGGAGGATACCGGCGACGGCCGGATCCTGCGCCTGGCGCGGCGGTGCTCGGCGGGGTTGGGCATCGGGGCGATCATCATTGCCGTGATCTGGCCGGATATTATCGGACTGCTGTTGTTCACCTACAACGTCTGGGCGCCGGCGGTGATTCTGCCGGTCTGTGTCGGGGTGTTTTCCAAGCACCGGTCGGCGCGGCAGACGAAGCATATCTTCGTGGCGATGGTGACGGCCACGGCGCTGACGCTCCTGTATCGGCTGGTGCCGTTCCTGAAGACCCATTTTGGGGTGGCGTTCCTCGGGGACCGGGCCTATGATTTCATTGGCCAGCTCGACGCTTCAGTATTCGGGGTTGGGGTGTCCTGCCTGACATACGGGGCGCTTTGGGCGCTATCTCGGGGGCGGGGCGAGGCGGCCAAAGCGTGAGACAGCCCGACCCCATCGCCCTGCAGATTATGGATACGGCCGGCGGCGACCGCCGTCAAGGCTCTTCGACGAGCGCGCTGGCGCGTGGCCTGGACAGCCGCCCCCGCCGGCCGATCAGATGCTGAGAGCAGGGCGATGGGGCCAACCAAGGGTCCGGCATCGAACACGGTGCCACCGACGGACGAATGACGGAAACACAAAATCCCTCACACTACCGACGAAAACGACCACCATTCCGCCGGCCAGCCAGAAACTGGTCGCATTCGCGTCGGAACGAATGTCAGATCAAGGATCAAACCGCGCGCGACGGCCTACGCCGTCGTCACCTTCAAGGCTATCGCATGCTCACAAGGCCTCTGCTCCGGCATCTGGACTGACAGGCCCTGCTCATCCTGTGTCCATGTCACTTTCCCCTTGAAGCCGAGCAATTCGACGTTATCAACCTTGACTCGCTCCACGCGGCTGTTGGCGGCTAGAGGCTTGATCACGGTCCGCTGCCCCGGCCAATCCATCACGAAAGCGTAGATCAGTTTGCCCTTGGTGGTGAAGCGGACTTCCTCCGCGGTGAGGTCCGCCCGGTTACGCTCGTTGAAGCGCGAGCGGGCGCCGGCCGGCGGAACTGATGCCGTGGCGACGGGCCCGTCACCGAAAATCTTCCACGGCCGGGTGCCGTAGATGCCCTCGCTGTTCACCGCCATCCACCGGGTGATCTCGTCCAGGATCTTAAGTTCCCGGTCATCAAGGGCGCCGCTGTTGGGCAGGGGAAAGTTCAGCATCAGGTTTCCGTTGCGGCTCACGATATCGACCAACATGTCGATGACCCGCTTCGGCGTCTTATACTCGGCTTCCTTGTGATAGTGCCAGGTGCCGATGCACGTGTCCGTCTGCCAGGGATTGGCGGGGATTCCCTCGGCGACTCCCCGTTCCAGATCGAGCACACAGGTTCCGGTCTCACAGTCAGCCGGCACCTTGCTCGTGTAGATGGCCTCGGCGTTGCCGCCGTGCCGCCTGGCGTAGGTGTTGTAGTGGTGCGCGACCAAGCTCAGGCCGTACTCCTCGAAAGGAATCCCGCCGTCAGTGTAGAGCAGATCCGGCTGATACTGGTCGATGAGGTCCTTGATCCGATTGAAATAGAGTTGCTTCCAGGAGTCGGGCACATCGCGGGACATGGCCCCGGAGATCGTACTCCCCTCCCGAAGATCGTAGTCCCGGGGCAGGCTGTGGTAGAGATCCGCGTAGGCAGGGTCGGTGCCGTCGTAGGGGACGCCGGCGAACGGGCCCTCCTGGTCACTTCCGTGAGACGTGGAGAACCAGTTATAGCTGTTGGACAAGTGTTCGCTGACGGCAAACTTCAACCCGGCCTTCCGGGTCGCCTCCCGGAATAGCCCGACGACATCGATCTTCGGCCCAGCGGCGACTGAATTCCAGCGCGGTTGGTACTTCGAGTTCCAGAGGTCGAAGTTGTCGTGATGGACCCCCATGCTGCAGAAGTACTTCGCACCGGCCTTCTTGTATAAGTCGAGTAAGTGTTCCGCGTTGAACTTGGCCGCCTTCCACGTCGGGATCACGTCCTTGAATCCGAACTTCGACGGGTGTCCGTAGGTCTTGACATGGTAGTTGTACTGCCGGCTGCCCTGCATATACATGTTGCGGGCGTACCAGTCGCCGTATTCAGCCGCCGACTGCGGACCCCAATGGGCCCAAAGGCCGAACTTGGCGTCCCGGTACCATTCCGGCACAGTCCAGGACTGCAAGGACTTCCGCGAGGCCTCAAAAGGACCCTTTTCGATCTCGAGCCCGGCGCGCGATTGGGCGAAGGCCGTCCTCTTCAGCAAAATGGCGGGCGCGCATCCCGCCAGAACTCCGATGACATTTCGCCTCGTTACGTTCATTGCCTTTTCTCCGACTACTTCCTTTTGTCTGACACCTAACGTCGCGGCGAGTTAGCAGGAGACACGACGACCATATCCTCCGGAATGGGGGCCAGGGCAACGCCTCCTGCCGGGACCTCCATGCCGGCCGCCCAAACGATGCCGTTAAGGAGAAAGCGCCGGTGGTCATCGATCAACAGGTTGCTGTTCCAGTCGAGCCCACCCATCACGAAGCCCCGACCGCGCGGTCGACGCTCATAGGCCCAGGCGGCGACCTGAGGACCGACGTCCGTTCTCTTGGCCGGCGTACCGGTCAACAGTGGTGTCCGCCCGGGATCTTCCGGCATGTAGAACCGGCAAAAGATCTCCTCCATGTACGACCAAGGCGTCACCCCGCGGAGAATCGGGTGGTCCGGCGTTGCGAATGTCATCGACCAATCGTCCACCGGGTTCGTCGAGTTTTCCGCGACCGGCGCTCCAGGGATCCACCTCCAGAAACCGCCCAGCCACTCCAGGTAATATTTCTGTGCGCTCTCGTTAGCCACCTGGTTCGTATAGTGAAACACGACCAGGCCTACGCCTTTCTTCATCAGTTGATCGAAACCCTGCAAATACGCCGCATCTTCCCCAGAGTAGGTTTTGCCGTCCGTCGAGGCGTTGCTGGGAAACAACGGATGGGTCTCTCTCGGCGAGCGGTCTGAACTGCCGTGCAAGATGATCACATCCGCGTCGTTCAATTCATTGATGTCCTCCGGGACCTTCCCTACATAGAACTGAGTAGTGACGCCTGTCAGATTCGACGCGTGCTCCAGAGCGTAGGCAAGTACCCGCAAGTCCTTCTCGTATTGATGCCTGCCTGGAGCTCCGTGATCTTTCGGCCCGGGCACAAAAACAAATTTCTTGTTCTGATTGTCCTGGCTAAACGCTGGGACTGACAGAGCCGACCAGCCGACGGTCAAGCCAATGAATATCACCAGAATAGTCTGCCGCTTCTGCATGCCGATTTGCCTCCGTATCCTGTCGGGCCACGGGTGTCGAGACCGCTAATCGATTCTACGTCAAAACCCGCTGGGCAAGACCGCGCCGCTCTCGCAGCGCATCTGGGACGGCACAATTCCCATCGGTCTCGTAGCACCGTCAGAACGCGACCCGAGCTGCAACCTTGATGCCGAACTGGTTCTGTTTGAAGGCCGGCTTCCCCTGCGCCAGTGGAGTTGCCGAAGAAGGTGCTGGTGTTGAGATCCTTGTTCCGCAGAAACTCGTAAGGGACGTTGCGCCCATTCAAAGGAAGCTCCTGCGCCGACCTGGCCGCAACAGCCTCGCCGAGCGATGCGTCCACGATCTGCAAGAGCGGGGCCTCCGACGTGACCGTTCGGCGACGCGATCGAGACTGGGCCCTCGCCCTTTATCTGCGGAAGAAGCTCCAAAGGACGGCCGTCGGGATTGATCAGCAGCAACGTTTCCAGCTGCCTCGGCCTAGACTGGTTTTCCATCGCGGCTGAACGCTCAGCAGTCAGGCGCCGCCGTCGCGTCACATGACCGCCGGAAAGGGGCTGCCGGGGCGAATGCCTGCAGCACCCGGGGGCGGTTCAACGGTCCAGAGTGGGGTTCGGTCAAGGTTCACCTCTTAGTCCACGCCTCTTGGATCTATGTTCCTGTTCTTGAACGGCCGGCTCAAATCGGCGAATGCGCCCGGGACACGTGTCTCGCCAGTCCGGGTTCCGAAAAAGTCGCTGGCGTTGCTGACCGCATTGAACGTCTTGACCGGCGGGATCTCTCCGTCGACAGAAAGCGTGAGCACGAGCTTGTCGGGATCCAGGCTAGCTTCGATGGAAGCGGTCCGGCCGTTGTTCTCCCAACCGTGATACTCCCGAGCGGCGTCTACGTTCAGTAACTCGGGACGCCCGGGCGTCAGAATCCGGAGGTAGCCGCCGGGCAGTCCGGCGTAGACGTTACCGTCGGCCTCATTGTGCTCGTTTTCGAAGTTGATGGCCGACTCCCCCGTGTTATAGAAGATGTTGCCGTAGATCTTGTTCTCCCTCGCCAAGCCGCCACGGCCGGCGATGATCCGAATCTCCTCCGTGCGGAAGTGTACCCCGGCGCGGGTGCAGTCGGCGATCAGGTTGTTCGCCACGATCAACTTGTCCGATCCCAGAACGTAGAAGCCCGAGCCCCCACCGGTCTCCACCGCCGGCGGGGTCAGCTTTTCGGCCTCGTGGATTCCGAAGATGATGTTGTTGTCCACCTGGTTTTGTTCGTGCGAGGCTTCGATCCAGATTCCCGCGTGCGTCGTGAGGATATCGGTGAAGACGTTCCGCGTCAGGCGGCAGTTGATATTGCCGACGTCCAGCCAGATGCCGCTGGCATGCCGCATGTGGCGGATGACGTTGTTGCGCAGCAGCAGATCGCGGGCGTTGTGGAACTTGATGCCGGCCGATTCCGACATGTGCTCGGCGTCCTGCCAGCCGATCCACTCGAACAGATTGTCCTCGACCAGCAGATTGCTGGTCCCCATACCCGACAGCCCACAGAGTCCGCAATAGCGCATCGTGTTGCGGCGGATGATATGGGACGTGGTGTTGCCGCCGCCCCTGCCGAATCCGCCACCGACGGACAGGCAAATGGAATTGGCCCATTGAAAGGTGTTGTCCTCGATGATCCAGTGGTGGCCGCCGTTGGTGGTGACCATGCCGTTCTGCGGGAAGGGGAAATTGTTGCCGGCGTGCTCGAAGGTGATGCCCTTTATGCGGATGTAGCCGAGTCCCCGGGCCGGTGCGAAGACCTGGGCCTTGGTCGTGGCCTCGATCAGGTGCTGGTCGGGGCTCTCGTCTTTGGGCATACGCACCCGCAGCGACAATCCACTCTCGTCGATGAAGTACTTACCGCGTCCGCCTTCCATGTCGCCGAAGAGTTCGGCCGAGTACGGCTGTCCCCGGCCACCGATGGCCCAAGTCGGATCGCGTCCGAACAACTCGCTGGTTACGCGGACTTGATCGAGCGGCTTGCCATCGACGAACAGCATTCCGCGCCTGCGCGTGTAGGGCACGAGAATGTCGTGGACGTTGATGCTCATGCGGTTCATGTACTGCCACCGCTGCTGGGGCATGTTCATCATGCCGAAGGGATTGTATCCGCCGAACAGGCCGCCGTCGAGCTCCACATCCCACGTGGGCGCCTGTGCCCGGCCGCCTCCACCGCGGCCTCGAGGCGCCGGGCTCTGCGTCCATCCGCCGTCTACCACCGCTGAACCCCGAATCACTACCGTTGCGCCTTCGGCCGCCTCGTAGCTGATCATCCGATCCGGCCCCGTTCCCCCGCGCGGCGGGCGCACCACCTCACGGTAGACCCCTTCGGCTATCACGACGCGCTCGCCGGGCTCCAGGACTTCCGCAGCTTTCCCGATCGTCCGGAACGGTCGTTCCCTCGTGCCGGGACCCGAGTCATCGGCGCTGGTCGAGTTGCCGTCCACGTAGTAGGTCCTGGAGAATTGCAGGGGGCGCTCCCAAGTGGGAAACTGCGTGCCGTCCGGCATGCGCACGGCTTCTTCGGGAACACCAGCCTGCATGGCCGCGAGGGGGCCTGAAAACCGAAGAACTCCTGCAGCGAGCAAGACCATCGCGACCAGGCAGCGAATCAAGCAGCGGTTCATTCTGGACAAAGCATACATGCCGGTTCTCCGATCACACCTGTACTTCGAACAGGACCGGCGGTCAATCGCTGAACCTGCCGAACCGGCCCTTACACCAGCTGGTTGGACAGGAGAGGCAGCTGACCGCCTACCCAGTCCATCACTACAAAACAATATCGCGAATCAGGTCAATCCAAGTGGCGCAATGCAGCTACGGGAGATCGCGAGGGAGATCGGGGTCCGAGGGGAGATCGTCGGAGATCGGGGTCCGACGTCTCGACTCCCGAACTCGGCTGCGAATTGTGGGAGATCGCGGAGATCGGGGAGATCGGGGTCTGAGGGAGATCGGGGGAGATCGGGGTCTGACGTCTCGACTCCCGGGAGATCGGGGTCTGACGTCTCGACTCCCGAACTCGGCTGCGGATTTTCGGCGTCCACGGCCACCATTCTGACAGATACCCCGACCGCCACGCATTGTCATCCCTGACCTCCCGCACCACGTCACCCAGCGCGGCAGCTATCGCCAGCAGGTGTTCTACCGCAACGAAGATCGCCGTCTTTACATGGACTTACTGCGCGAGTTCTCGCGCCACTACGGCGTCTCCATCCTCACCTACTGCTTGCCGCGAGAATCACGTCCACCTCATCGCCGTGCCACATGAGCAGGCCGCCCTGGCGCGGCTGTTGCAGCGTGTACAAAGCGACTACGCCCGTGCGCTCCACGCCCGGCTCCGCCGCACCGGGCACCTCTGGCGCGCCCACTATCATTCGTTTCCGATGGACGACAAACATCTTTGGGCGGGAATGGTTTACATCGAGCAAAATCCGTCTCGGGCCGGCCTGGTGGACAAGCCGTGGGACTGGCGCTGGTCCAGCGCGCAGGCCCATCTCAGGGGTCAGGATGACGGCCTGCTGGACCTGGTCCGGTGGCGCGGGTCGTTCACCCCGGAAAGCTGGAAGCTCTGTCTGGAGAATGGCTTAGCGGACGGACTTCTGTTCGAGCGCATCCGGCAGGCAACGCCGAACGGCTGGCCGCTCGGCGACGATGAGTTTCTGGATCGGCTGGAAAACGACTTTGGCGTTCATGCGCGTCCAGCCAAGCCCGGCCCACGGCCGGGAACGAAAAGACCTGCCGCTTCAGCGACTTCCGCCGACCAGGAGCTGGCGTTCGCCGCCTAGTTCGGGAGTCGAGACGTCGGACCCCGATCTGCGCCACACAACTCAAACACCGGTACTTCGCCTACGGATCAAACATCGACGACAACGAGATCCACCGCACCGCGCCAACCGCGGAGTTCTACGCGACCGCGTTCCTCCCCGGATACCGCCTCGTGTTCACCAAGCACGCGGAGACACGAGGAGGAGACGCAGCAAGCATCGCCACCGACCCTACCAGCATCGTCTGGGGTGCCGTATTCCGCGTCACCGACCAAGACCGGGAAGCGCTCCGACAACGAGAAGAAGGCTACCAAGAACTCAAAACCACCGTCTACCTCACCCCGCCCACACCAGGAGACGATCCCACCCCGACCACCGCCTTCACGTTCATCGCGGCAACGCCCTGCCCGCTCCAGTGCGGCCCACCAGCAGACTACCTCCGCATCGTCATCAAGGCCGCCAAAGAACGAGATCTCCCAGCAAAAATATGTAGAACAGCTCGAACGCCACGAGACGGAACACACTAACAACCGCACCCTCAATGGCAGGTGAGCCCTCTATTGGAGTCTTGCGGAGTCACCTGCGAGCGCGTCTAGCGCGTCAGCCTGGCGTCTAACGCGTCAGCCTGAACCGTCCCAACTGCATTCTCGATAACCCTTCTAGAATCAATCTGTTTGGCCGGGGGTTGGATCACTGCTTCTGCGGGAAACCCAGGGACGGACGAGCCGTTAACCAGGTTTTTGGAGAAGATTGGCAAGAGGAGATTGCCAAGGGTAGTCGCTGTGGGAATGTCGGCGGGGAAATGATCTTGGGCAGGCAAAACTTGGTAAACATCTCGTCCGTCCCTTAGGTTTTCTTTCTCTTGACAAATACCTATCATGAATGTCCCCATCTGCGATAACTTGGCTGGTTTTCGTTGCAGTCAGCCGCCGCTGTTTCGAGGGTGAGGCGCCGGTGGCTTAGAAACCTGAAGAAGGTGCCCGGTCCCAATATGCCCGCCGTAACCCTCTATCCGGGGTTAGGCAACTTCCGGGCAGTCAAGTCAGAGACGGCCATGATGACCAAACGATACTTGAATGCGGGAGGATGCCCAAACCCCCACATACCGACAAACTTGCCAGATTTGTCATGCAGCATTCCAAGGCCATCCTTCCACTGTCCTTCAGGAACGGTGTCAGGTGCGATACTCAACTTGCCAATTAAAGTTGCTTCAACCTCGTACTTGGGGCATTGCATACAACCATTCTTCCGGTACTCAGCAGTTGTGTAGCGTTGGAACTTCTTCAGATTCTTATCGCGCTTGAGTTGGTCAATTGAAACCCCTGTCCCTTCGCCTCCTGCATACCTAAGCACGATTGCTTCACGACATCCTTCCACAGCAAGCATCAGATCGTGGGCACCAAGAAAGGCCTTCCCGCGAAGAGAGACAGTCTGGCCATCGTTAAGTTCCTCAAGCGAGCAAGGACGCTCTTGAGCTACAGCCATTACTAGCAGACACACACAACAGATCATTGCGGCCAGGGTCTTGTAGATCGTGAAACTGTTCATTTGCCCGTTCCTCGTCTGAATCGAGCACCTATATCGATAGACTAAAATGGCGAAAATGGTGGTGGAATGGGTTTAGGAAACCTATCCGGCCACGGATTATGAATCGGATTTTCCGGATGGCCAAGGCTCTTAAGGAGGTTGGTTATACTCCGGTCGACCTTGGCCCAACTTCCGTTCCAGATTGTGGCGAAACCCAGGGACGGACGAGCCGTTAACCAGGTTTTTGGAGAAGATTGGCAAGGGCGCGAGACCGCGCGAGACCGGGGTCCGACGTCTCGACTCCCGAACTCGGCTGCGAATTTTCGGCGTCCACGGCCACCATTCTGACAGATGCCCCGACCGCCACGCATTGTCATCCCTGACCTCCCGCACCACGTCACCCAGCGCGGCAGCTATCGCCAGCAGGTGTTCTACCGCAACGAAGATCGCCGTCTTTACATGGACTTACTGCGCGAGTTCTCGCGCCACTACGGCGTCTCCATCCTCGCCCATTGCCTCATGACCAACCATGTTCACCTCATCGCCGTGCCACATGAGCAGGCCGCCCTGGCGCGGCTGTTGCAGCGTGTACAAAGCGACTACGCCCGTGCGCTCGACGCCCGTCTCCGCCGCACCGGGCACCTCTGGCACGCCCACTATCATTCGTTTCCAATGGACGACAAACATCTTTGGGCGGGAATGGTTTACATCGAGCAAAATCCGTCTCGGGCCGGCATGGTGGACAAGCCTTGGGACTGGCGCTGGTCCAGCGCGCAGGCCCATCTCAGGGGTCAGGATGACGACCTGCTGGACCTGGTCCGGTGGCGCGGGTCGTTCACCCCGGAAAGCTGGAAGCTCTGTCTGGAGAATGGCTTAGCGGACGGACTTCTGTTCGAGCGCATCCGTCAGGCAACGCCGAACGGCTGGCCGCTCGGCGACGATGAGTTCCTGGATCGCCTGGAAAACGACTTCGGCGTCCATGCGCGTCCGGCCAAGCCCGGTCCGCGGCCGGGAACGAAAGACCTGCCGCTTCAGCGACTTCCGCCGACCAGCAGGTGGCGTCCGCCGCCTAGTTCGGGAGTCGAGGCGTCCATCCCCGGTTTCGAAAGGTTTCGAAAGGCTATCCCGCCGGCGGTCGCCGCGGAAGTAGCGCCCTCCGGTCCGCCTCCACCTCCCGCGCGGTAGACTCACACTCGGAAGGGCTAGCGGCTTCAGAAGAACAGATCGCGACAAACCGGACCGCGCCCGGGCCGTCGCGGAACGCACGCCGCCACGGACTGACCGCGCAGGCCCGCGTCGTGCCGGGCGAGGACCTCGAGAGACTCCTCTTAGCCTTCCCTACCGCC
>CAWELS010000056.1:0-41611 GCA_963809945.1 Bryobacterales bacterium
AGGAATATTCTGTAAAATTCTGAACTAATGTCAACTCATTGATCTAGTAGGATCTAAGTTTGGTGAAAACCCCAGATCTTCAGGTTTGAGCTCCAATTTAGCAATATTTTTCTTCAGTCGGGTTAGCAAAGACCGTAACTGAAAAGTCGAGACCTACATAACCTCCCCCCCACGTATTGCTGCACGGCGCCGTTCGCCGACGCTGGAATCGCACTCGCCCAGCCGCCGTCGTCGAAGCCCGGGCTTGCCCAGCCAGGCATCTCGAGACGCGCGTCGTAGGTCTCGCCCATCTGTATGTCGGCCTCGAGGATCGGACCGGCACTCACTCGCCAATCCGGGCTGCTGTTTACCACCGTGCGGCTGCCGTCCTCGTTCTCGATTTCGAGCTGCACCCGGAGCGCCGGCGTCTTGCCGTAGAAGTTGCGTCCGCTGCCGTTGGCGCCGAACGACCGCAGCCGGGCGAAGCCGACATACCCGGCATACCAGCCGTCGGCGACGATCGCCCCAATCGCGTTGTCCCCCTCGCGGACCAGATCGGTCACGTCGTAGGTGTTGTAGTAGACGCGGCGGTGGTAGTCCGACCAGCCGGGCGTGAACCTGGCTTCGCCGACGCGCTGTCCGTTGAGATGAAGTTCGTATTGGCCGAGCGCCGTGGCGTAGATGGTGGCGCGGCGCACCGGCTGCCCGGCACGCCATTCGTGACGGTAGTAGCGGGCCGGCGGCAGGGACAGAACGTCCGCGTCAGTCGCGACCGGACTGCCGTCCTTGAAGCTGATCCACTGGGCCGTCCAGTCACCGGGCGCAAGCAGCCCCATGGACCAGTGCGCCGGCCGGCTCCACGGCGACGGGCGCCCGTCGCGATCCCAGACCCGGACCTTCCAGTAACATTGCTGGCGCGCGGGCAGCGAATCCCCACCGTACGGGACATTGACCGTTTCCACGCTTGACACCTTGCCGCTGTCCCACAGGTCGCCTTTGTCGTCGTCGAGGGTGTCGGCCGAGGAGGCGACCAGCACCTGGTAGGCGGTCTGGTGTTGTCCCCGTTGCTCGGAGATCACCTGCCAGCCCAGCCGCGGCGGCGCGGCGTCGAGCCCCAAGGGATCGTCGAGATACTCGCAGCGCAGCCGGTCGGCCCTCAGCCCGCCGGTGGATGGGGAACAAGATAGACAGTACAGAGCCAGCACGATACCGCAGGCGAGAGCGATCTTCATGGCGTCCTCCCGGTCGGCTCCGCGGCCCTGCGACGTCAGCAGCGCCCGATGGCGCAGGACCGCCGAGCCGCGGTCCGCCCGACATTGTACACCTCAATTTAGCCCGAGCCACACTCGAGCCGTACCGGCGCGAAACCGTTCGGCAAGAGCCCATCGCGGTATACTGACGCGAGACCGGAAGGCCGCCCGGTGAATCATGGGTGCTTACCCGCGTATGGGAAGTGGATTACCTCGCATCTGGAAATGGAGCCTGCGAATCGGGTTGTTCGGCCTTCTGGCGGCTGCTTGGCAACTGTTGGCTGATAGCGTCAACAGCCTGCTCGTCCTTACCTTCACGGAAACCGTCTCGGCCCTGGCCGGTCTGCTCCTGACGCCGCGGCTGTGGGAGGCGCTCTGGATCAGCAACCAGGCGATGGTGCTGGGCTTCTGCCTGGCGGCCCTCGTCGGTATCGCACTCGGATTTGTGATGGGCCGCTGGCCGCTGGCCGGCAAGCTGGTCGACCCCTACGTGAGCATCCTTCTCGTCACCCCGATGTCGGCCGTGATCCCGATCGTCATCATGGCGGCCGGGCTCGGCCTGACGGCGCGGGTGCTGGTGGTCTTCTCGTTCGCCGTGGTGATCATCACGGTGAACACGCGCGCCGGTCTGCGGATGATCGAGCCAGCCTGGATGGAGATGGCCCGGGCCTTCGGCGCGAACGAGTGGCAGTTGTGGCTGCATATCCTCCTCCGCGGCGCCCGGCCCGCCATACTGATGGGGCTCCGGCTGGGACTGGTCCGCGCCATCGCCGGCATGATCACGATGGAACTACTGCTGATCGCCGTCGGCGTCGGCCGGCTCATCATCGACTACCAGGGAACCTTTGAGGCCGCCGATATGTACGCCACCGTGGCGGTGGTGGTCGCGGAGGGGGTCCTGCTAACGCAGCTCTGCCGAAAACTGGAGCTGAGGGCTGTGCCCTGGGCCGGACAAGCGGTGGTCCAGTGATCGAGATCGAGGGGGTCCGGAAGACCTATCCGGGCCACGACGGTCGCGCGCTGGTGGTGGCGCTGGGCGGTATCGACCTGACGATCCGGACTGAAGAGTTCCTGTGCGTGCTGGGCCCGAGCGGCTGCGGGAAGACCACGCTGCTCAAGACCATCATGGGACTGATCGCGCCCGACACCGGCGAGGTCCGCATCGACGGCGAGCCCGTATCGGCGCCCGGACCCGACCGCGCGATGGTGTTTCAGAACTTCGCGCTGCTGCCCTGGGCCGACGTGACCGCCAACGTCGCCTTCGGCCTCGACCTGCGGGGTGAACCCAAAGCCGGGCGCGAACGCAAGGCCCGCGAATGGATTCGCACCGTCGGCCTGGAGGGCTTCGAGCACCACTTCCCGCGCCAGCTCTCCGGCGGGATGCAGCAGCGCGTCGGCCTCGCCCGCGCGCTCGCCGTGGATCCGAAGATTCTGCTGATGGATGCCCTTCGGCGCGGTGGATGCCCAGACGCGGCGGCTGCTGCAAGAGGACCTTCTGGCGCTGCTCTATGAGAGGCGTAAGACCGTCCTGTTTGTGACGCACAGCATGGAAGAGGCGGTGCTGCTCGGCGATCGTGTCGTACTGATGTCGCCTCGCCCCAGCCGGATTCAAGAGGTCATTCCGGTCGGGCTGCCGCGCCCCCGCCCGCCCGACGTGGAGAAGAACGCCGACTTCATCGAGCTGAAGGAGTACCTCTGGTCGCAGTTGCGCGCCATGCAGAAAGCGGGGACCGGCCAGGATGGGTGACCCCGGCGCCGGCGTGGATTTGAATCTCGCGGACGGTGGCGGATTGGCCTCCGCCCTGCGACGCCTCCGCCTGCCCGCGTCTTTCTACTCCCTGGCCATCGGCATCACTGCCTGGGAGGCCGTGGGGCGCATTGCCGGTTTTCATTTCCTGCCGCCGTTCTCTCACGTCTTGCGGGCGGCCATCCAACTGACTGCCGGCGGCCTGATCGTCACGCCTCTGCTCGCGAGCCTCGCCAGTCTCGCAATCGGCTACGGCGCGGCGGTGGCGTTGGGGCTCGGACTGGGCGTCCTGATGGGGCGCTACCCGACGGTCGAGTTCGTGCTATCCCCGTACCTGAATGCCTTTCTCGCCGCACCGAAGATCGCGTTCGTACCGGTGTTCTACGCCATCTTCGGCCTCAGCCGCCTCATCCAGGTCGCGGTCATCTTTCTCAGCGCCTTCTTCGTGATCGTGCTGAACACGATGCGCGGCATCCAGACGGTGGACCCCGCGTATCTCGAGATGGCCCGCGCGTTCGGCGCGACTGAAACAAAACTGTTCCGAAAGGTGCTGCTGCCCGGCGCGCTGCCGCTGACGATGGCCGGCCTGCGCCTCGCGATTGGATACGCCGTCCGCGCCATGATCACGGCGGAGATGATCGTCGCACTGTTCGGCCTGGGCGCCCTGCTGCGCAGCTACGGCGGGCGCTTCGATGCGGAAAAAGTATTTGCGGTCCTGTTAGTTGTCATCATCGTCGCGCTCCTTTGTTCGTTTGTGGTACAGATTGTGGAGCGCAGGATGACGCACTGGGTAAATACAGGCTCGTGACGGACACGGTTGAGTATCTGAAGTCGTTCGCCCGGTTCCCGCTGGCTCTGCGGCGCTTCCTGCGTGATCCGCTAACGCTCGATCAGGCTCGCCGCATCATCGCCGAGCGGATGGACCGGCGCGAGGACAACTTTCTACGCCTGGCCGAACGCAGTATCTATGGCCATCCGGGTAGTCCGTATCTGACGTTACTGGAGTTGGCCCGTTGCGAGCTCGGCGACCTGCGCTCCCTGGTGAAGCGGACGGGACTCGAGGGCGCATTGCGCACGCTTAGGGAGGCGGGAGTTACGTCACATTCGAGGAGTTCAAGGGGCGCAAGCCGATCGTCCGCCACGGGCAAACCATTCACGCCGCGCAGCAGGATTTCGACAATCCGTGCGCGCGCCGCGACTTCGCCATGCAAACCGGCGGCTCGACAGGGCTGGCCGCCGCGGTTTACCAGGACCTGGACAACATCGCTGCCGGCGCGCCGCAACACATGCTCATGCTCGACGCCTGGGGCACGCTCGATGCACCGGCCGTGCACTGGATGCACATCCTGCCCGGGGCCGCCCTCCGATTCATGCTCGTACGTGCGTACTTCGGCCGGCACCCGGAGCATTGGTTCTCCCCCATCGGGTGGCGCGACTCCAAGTACTGGATGAAGTACGGCGCGGCGACCCTCTACATGACGTCCTGGCTGCGCATGATGGGTGTCGGCGTCACGCTGCCCCAGGTTGTTCGCATGGACCAGGCATTGATCGTGGCGCGTGCCGTCCGCGACCTGATCGATGCCCGCGGTTCCTGCCTGCTCTATGCGAGCGCGAGCCGTGCGCTCCGAGTGTGCCTCGCCGCCGAGCAGGCGGGCTTCGACCTGGCGGGCGCTACGATTCGCGTCGGCGGCGAACCGCTCACCAAGGCCAAGGCTGACGCCATGCGGCGCACCGGAGTCCGTGTGCTGCCCGCCTATGGGGCGGTCGATACCGGCGCCATCGGACTGGGTTGCGCCCATCCGGCGGAAGTCGACGACATGCACTTCTGCAAAGATGCTTTCGCGCTCATCAGCCATCCCTATGTGCTTGACGACGGCATTCAGGTGCCCTCGCTCAACCTGACATCCCTCCTCGATACCTGCTCCAAGGTCATGCTCAACTACCAGAGCGACGACTATGCCATCGTCGAGGAGCGCTCCTGTGGCTGTCCGCTCGAAGCCCGTGGTTACTCTACTCACCTGCACGGCGTTCGCAGTTACAGCAAGCTGGTGGGGGAGGCGGTCACACTGATTGGCAACGACATGGTCCACATACTCGAGCACAGCCTCCCGGCCCGTTTCGGCGGAACACCGCTCGATTATCAACTGATGGAGCAGGAGGACGAGCACGGCTTCACGCGGCTCCATCTGATCATCTCTCCCCGGGTGGAGATCGCCGACGAGGATCAGGTGGTCGAGTTCACGCTCAATGCGCTGACCGAGACCTCGCCGGCGGGCGACGCGGCCCGCCGCATGTGGCAACAGGACCGGAGCCTCCGCGTGAAGCGCATGGAGCCCGTATTGACCGCCCGCGGGAAACTGCTGCCCCTGCATCTGGAACGGGCCGACCGGAGTTCCTGAACTGACTTCCCCATGCGACTGATCACTGCGACACTGCTTATCTGGACCGGTCTCGTCGGCAGCGGCTGCTCCCGGACGCCCGACGCCTCGGCGGACCCAGCTTCGGCCGACAGCGCGCGGACACTACGCTTCTTCGACATACTGAACATCGACGTCAGAGACATCCCGATGCTGATGGCGCTCGATGACCTGGCCGCGCAAGGTTACACGGTTCAGAAGACCTATATGTCGTCGACGGCTCTGATCGCCGACGCCTTGGCGCGCGACGATGCCGACATCGGTCTGGGAAACAACTTGATGATGTGGACGGCAATCACCAAGGGAGCTCCCATTCGTACCATCGCTCAATTCACGTCTTCGACTACCGTGCTGGCCGCGACCGCCGACATCCAGTCATGTGCCGAGTTGGATGGGAAACGGATGGGGCTGGCGTCAACGCGGGGCCTTTCACCGGCACTGCTCAACACCTACTTCCAGAGTCACTGCCCCGGAACTGCTCCGAAGTACTTTGTGATCGTCGAAAGTGCGGGACGCGCAGCGGCCTTGCTCGCTGGAGAGATCGACGCGGAGGTCGTGCCCGGTGAGGAACTGGTCAAGATCCAACTCGAGAAGCCGGATAAGTTTCATGCGATCATGTCGTATGCGTCGGAGTTCCCTGAGATCCGCGTCGACGGCCTGCACGTCCGGCAGAAGTGGGTGGAGGAGAACCCCGCGGGAGTCAGGGACTTCCTCCGGGCGCTCTTACGTGCGCAGCGTCGGGTCGCCGAGAATCCCCGGCTGCTGTACGAGGAGGCGGCCGAGCGGCTTGATCTCGCGCCTGACGTGGCCGAAGCCGTGGGCCGGGTCCATCTCGAGAACGGGATCTGGGACCCGAACGGAGGTCTGACCGACGCCAACGTCCAAGGGACGATCGATTACCTGACGGGAATCGGTTCTCTGCCGCAAGGTCTGCGGTCCGGTGACGTCACGGACCTTTCTTATCTGAACGAAGTTCTGGACGAAATTGGCCGTAAGTGACGGCGTGTAGGATTCGAGGAGGAGTTACCCGGTGTTTAGGCAGTCGTTGCTCATTGCTTTCATTCTCCTTTGGGCCTCTTCACTGTTCGCGCAGACGACCAGCATCTCCGGCGTGGTAACGGACCAGGCCGGAGGCGTCGCGCGCGGCGTCAGCGTCACGTTGACCAACTCAGACACCGGTTTCTCGCGGACGGTCCGCACCGACGACGGGGGCCGCTATCGCTACGCGGAAGTCCTGCCCGGGGTCTATTCGATCGCGGCCGAGCAGGAGGGCTTTCGCCGCGAGGTGCAAAACGGCATTCGCGTCACGGTGGATAGGAATACCAGCATCAACCTGACACTCGAAGTGGGAAATGTCAGCGAGGAGATCGTCGTCAGCGCGGCGCCGGCCCCGGTGGAGTTGTTTACCAGCGAGGTCGGAGGGCTGGTCGATGAACGCCGCGTCTCCGAACTCCCCTTGAATGGCCGGGATTGGCTCGGGTTGGCCCAGCTCTACCCCGGCGTGGTGCCGGCGCGCAGTACCGGCAACGCCAGCACGAGTAATTCCATGAACGGACGGATCTCCGTCTCCGGGCAGCGGCCGAATGCGACCAACTTCTTTCTTGACGGGACCGACATCAGCGTCTACTCGCAGGCGCGCCCGCCGGGAAGCGTTGCCCAGGGGCTCGTCCTCGGCGTGGAAGCGATCCGCGAGTTTCGCATCGTCACCACCAGCTTTAGCGCGGAATACGGAACCAAGAGCGGCGGACTGGTCGACGTCGTGAGTAAGTCCGGCACGAATGACATCCATGGGAGCGCATTCTGGTTCCACCGCAATAGCGCCTTCGACGCACGGAACTTCTTCGACCCCGGTCCCGTGGCCGAATTCCGGCGCCACCAGTTCGGAGCGAGCCTCGGCGGTCCCATCATCAGGAACAAGACGTTCTACTTCTTCAACTACGAAGGCTTGCGGCAGGCCAAGGGCGACACCTCCGGCGATGTCACGCCGAATGCCGACGCGCGCCGCGGCTACCTGCCTAATCCCGAGACGGGCGTGCTCGAGTACCTCGGCGTGGACCCTGCCATCGAGCCCTACCTGGCGCTCTATCCGCTGCCAAACGGGCCGGACTTCGGCAATGGCACCGGCCTCTGGTCGGGTAACGAGACCAGCGATACCCACGAGAACTTCGGCATCCTCCGAATCGACCACCGGCTGACGGACCAAGACTTCCTCTATGGCCGTTACAACTTCGACAAAAGCTATGCCCTGACCCCGTTCGGTGGGACCTCGCCGTTCCCGGGCTATCCGCGTTTCAATACGGGGCGGGATCAGGTGCTGACGATCGAGGAGACGCACATCTTCAATCCCGGCCTTCTCAATAAGCTTCGTCTCGGTTTCAACCGGCGCGTCAGACTAACCGGGCCTTCGAATCCGAACCCGGGAGGTTTGAACTTCTCGCTCGTTCCCGACTCCTCGCTGGGACAGATCCGAGTCGGAGGCATCGGTAACATGGGCAACTCCTCTCGAGCGGTGGCCGACCTCATCAATAACGTCTTCCAGGTCTCCGACAGCTTGTCTTACATCAGGGGACCTCACAACCTCAAAATCGGCGGCAGCGTTTCCCGGATCCAATTGAATGACACTCTGAAGAGGCTCGATAACGGATACATCAGTTTCTCCAATGTGCGCAGCTTCCTCACGGACCGCCCCAGCCTCTTTCAGGGGGCGCTGCCAGGGGCTGACTTCACGCGCGGCCTGCGTTTCTCGAACGCGGCGTTCTACATGCAGGACGACATACGCTGGAAGTCGAACTTCACCTTCAACCTGGGGCTCCGCTATGAGCCGTGGTCGAACATCACCGAGGTGAACGGCAAACTGCCCATTCTGCTGAATCCCCTTGAGGCAACGGGACCGGAATCGTATCAGATCAGCAAGACGCTCTTGCTGCACAATCCCACCACCGGCAATCTGGCGCCGCGCGTCGGGTTCGCCTGGGACCCCTTCAAGGACGGCAAGACCTCGGTGCGCGGCGGGTTCGGCCTCTTCTTTGACACGCCTTACAACGGAGATCTTATCGACCCGATCGTGCTCGCTCCGCCGTTTGTCGAAACCGTTGACATTCGCAATCCGGGTTTCCCGGATGTTCTCAACGGAGGGGCGGGTTCGACTCCGCAGCTCTCGGCTTCGTTGCTCGAATACGACAACGTCCATTGGCCCTCGATCATGCAGTTTCACCTCGCCCTCCAGAGAGAGTTGTTTCCGAATGGCGTCCTCACACTCACTTACAGCGGCGCGCGGAGTAACCACCTCGTGTCGAGACGAGAGCTGAACACGAACATTCCGGAAATCCTGTCCGATGGAACCAAGTACTATCCGGCGGACGCGCAGAGGCGAAATCCGGCCGTCGGCAGCTTGAATCTGTTCGCCACCGATTCGAAGGCTTGGTATGACGCGTTGCAGGTGAGCTTTAACCGCCGCTTCGCGCAAGGATTCACCGTCCTTGGGAGTTACACTTTCGGGAAGGCGCTCGAAGAGGCCCCGGCGGCCATTACGATTACCGAAATCTCCGGCGGTCCTAAGATTCGGATGGACTCCGGCGACCTGGCGCGGGACAAGGGGCTCAGCACCTTTTACGTCAAGCACGCCGCCGCGGTGAGCTTTCTGTGGGACCTGCCCTTTGGACGAGGGCGAGTCTACGGGAACAACGCTTCCGGACCGATCGACAGCGTGATCGGTGGATGGACGCTGAGTAGCGCGGTGGTCTACAACTCGGGCAACCCGTTCACGCCCATGATCTCCTTCAACAACTCCCGCAGCGGCGTCCTCGGCGGCAGCGCAACTAACGTCGACCGCCCGAACGTAAATCCCAACTTCACCGGCAACCCTATCATCGGCGATCCCGATCTGTGGTACGACCCGAGCGCCTTCGTCCTGCCCGAGCCCGGCTTCTTCGGCAATCTCGGAAGAAATACTCTCATCGGGCCGAATCTGGCCAACGTCGATCTGTCGCTGCTCAAGGACATCCCCATTCGGAGCGTGACCGAGAGCTTCCGGGTGCAGTTCCGGGTGGAGTTCTTCAACGCTTTCAACCACACGAACTTCGACTTGCCGGGCAGCTCCGGGAACCTGACCTCGGGCAGCTACCTGTTCACCAGCACGAGCGGGCAGCCCAACCTCGGCGCCACGCGGCCCATCAAGACGACCACCGACCCGCGAGAGATCCAGTTCGCCCTGAAGCTGATCTGGTAGGAGAGGGCCGGCGGTTTCACCTGCCAGTGAAGCCTGCTGCGCGGCAAACCACCGATGTCTACGTCAGCTTTCTTCTAGGCGTCAGCCGCGGCCGACTAGCGGCATCTTGGTGGCCATGACAGTAATCGTGAGGACGTTGGCATCGAGCGGCCGACTCGCCATATAGAGGATCGCCTCCACGACGTTGCTGACGTCCATGCGCGGCTCCGGGATGCGCTCGCCGTTTGCCTGCAGGATGCCCGTCGTCATCCGCTGGGTCATCTCGGTGGCGGCGTTGCCGATGTCGATCTGGCCACAGGCGATGTCGTAGGGGCGTCCGTCCAGGGCGATGCTCTTGGTCAATCCGGTGACGCCGTGCTTGGTCGCCGTGTACGGCGCCGAGAGCGGGCGCGGCACGGCCGCCGAGACCGACCCGTTATTGATGATGCGTCCGCCCTGCGGAACCTGCTTCTTCATGAGCCGGAAGGCCCCCTGCGCACATAAAAAAACGCCGGACAGATTCACGCTGACCACCTTGTTCCACTGCTCCCAGGTCAGCTCCTCCAGCGGCGTGGCAGGCACGTTGGTGCCGGCGTTGTTGAACAGCAGGTCCAGCCGGCCGTGTGCCTTTTCGACGCGGTCAAACAGCGCTCGCACCGACTCCGGGTCGCCGACGTCCGTCGCCACCGCCAGCATCCG
Organism: Bryobacterales bacterium; assembly: GCA_963809945.1. GTDB lineage: Bacteria > Acidobacteriota > Terriglobia > Bryobacterales > Bryobacteraceae > CAWELS01. The sequence continues at coordinate 10,300 of CAWELS010000056.1, forward strand.
CTCGGGCGCCACCGCCTGGGCTGCCGTCTGCTCGAGCGCCTCGGACCGCCGCCCCGCCAGCACTACCGAATAGCCGGCCGAACATAGCCCCAACGAGACCGCCTTGCCGATCCCGCTCCCCGCGCCGGTCACCAGCGCGATCTTCTTGTCTGTCGTCTGAGCCATATCGTGAGTGTTCCTGAAACGATTCCTATCCTACCCGGCCCGGCAACTCCGCGGGGCCTGAAGGGACCAGCCATAAATATGGCAGCTTGAAATCATGAGGACAATGCTCGACATACCCGATCCGCTCTACCCCCGGATCAGGGAGAAGGCGGCCAAAGAAGGAACCACGGTGAAACGGCTCGTTCTCCGCGGTGTCGAGAGGGAGTTGGAAGGCCCGGAGAAGGCACGTCACAGCAAGCTGCCGGTGATCCGGTCCGGACCCGCCCTTCGGCCGCGTAAACGCTTGCCACGCTCTCCCCCGGGTTAAGCACATCCTTGCCCACCTCGCGGCTCCAAATGCGGAGTTGCTGTCGCCTCGCTGAGCGTTGTGTTGCAGGGCCTTCCGCCCCTCACTTGTTCTCTTTCGTCTTGCGGATCTGCTCGAGCCGGTCGGCGATGCGCTGCTCGATGCCGCGGTTGGTCGGATGGTAGAAGCGCCGCCCGGCGAGCGAATCCGGCAGGCACTCCATCGCGGTGATCGCGTCGTCATGGGCGTGGGCGTGCTCGTAGCCGTCGCCGTAGCCCCATTCCTTCATCGCCCGCGTCGGAGCGTTACGCAGATGCATCGGAACGGGCTCGGCCTTGCCGGAGCGCACCACGCCGAGAGCGTCGTTCAACGCCGCGTACGCCGCGTCGGACTTCGGCGCCACCGCCAGGTAAATAGCCACCTGCGCCAGCGCCTGGTCGCCCTCCGGAATGCCCAGAAAATGGACCGTCTGTTGCGCCGCGATCGCCTGTTCCATGGCTCGCGGATCGGCGAGCCCGATGTCCTCGATCGCCATCCGTACCAGCCGACGGGCGAGGTAGAGGCGGTCCTCGCCGGCTTCGAGCATCCGCGCCAGCCAGTAGAGCGCGGCGTCGGGGTCGGACGACCGCACTGACTTATGCAACGCCGAAATCAGGTTATAGTGCTCCTCGCCCGACTTGTCGTAGAGCAGCACCTTACGCTCGATGGCGTCCTCCACGGCCTGGGCGCTCAGTTCGCCGCCCTCGCTGGCCGCCGCGGCTAGCTCGAGGATGTTGTACGCCGCCCGCGCATCGCCGTTGGCATAGACGCCGATCTGTTCCCGCAGTTCCTCCGGCGCCGTCAGGCCGAGCTCACCTAAACCGCGCTCCGTGTCGGCTAGGGCCCGCTCGAGCAGCCCGGCGATCTCCTCCGGCGTCAGCGCCCGGAGCGAATAGACCTTGGCCCGCGACAGCAGCGCTGAAATCACCTCGAACGACGGATTCTCCGTGGTGGCGCCGATGAGCGTGATGTCGCCGCGCTCGACGTACGGCAGAAAAGCATCCTGCTGCGCCTTGTTGAAGCGGTGGATCTCATCAATGAAGAGCACCGTGCGGCGCCCCAGACGACGGTTACGCTCGGCGTCGGCCATGACGGCCTTGATCTCCTTCATGCCAGCCAGCACGGCGCTGAAGGGGATGAAGTCGGCCTTTGTCAGCTTGGCGATGAGGCCGGCGAGCGTGGTCTTGCCGACGCCGGGCGGTCCCCAGAAGATCAGTGAGCTGAGCTGGTCGCGATCGATCTGCGCCCGGAGCGGCTTGCCCGGACCGAGAATGTGGCGCTGTCCGACGTACTCGTCAAGCGTCCGCGGGCGCATGCGCTCGGCCAATGGACGGCCGCGGTCGTTGGCGTCGGGTATCTGCCCGGTGTCAAACAGGCTCATGGAGCAACCTCTGTCGCCGGGCTTCATAGAGGATGATTCCGGCGGCCAGACTCACGTTGAGGCTCTCGACGCCGGTGGTAGGAATCCGAAGGGGAACGGCTCCGGGGGTCAGCTTGTCGCTCACTCCGTGGGCCTCGCTGCCGACGACCACCGCGAACTTGCGGCGCAGATCGGCCTCGGCCACCGGCTTTCCGTCCCGGGGCATGGCGGTGTAAAGATCGAGACGCCGCTGGGAAACGGCGGCGCGCACGAGGCCGGCGTCGAGCCCGGTCAAGTAAGGCAGGCGAAACAGCGAACCGGCGCTCGCCCGCAGGGTCTTCGGATTGTACGGGCTGGCCGTGCCCTCTAGAAACAGGCACCCGGTGGCCCCGAACGCCTCCGCCGCCCGCACCACCGACCCGGCGTTGCCGGGATCCTGAATTCGATCCAGAATCACGACCATCGATCGTCCGCGAAACACCGCCTCGATCGTCCACTCGGCAGGCCTTACGAGAGCAATTACTCCCTGGCTGTTCTCGGTGGATGCGGTCTGGGCGAAAAGCCTGTCGGGGACCACGGAGATCACCGGCTGGCGGAGTCCGCCGACGCGACTCTCGATGGCGTCGTGCACGGAAGCGGCCACGAGAATCGCCCGGACCTCCCGGTCGCTGCCGAGCGCTTCTTCGAGCAGATGGAAGCCTTCGGCGATCGCGCAGCCGTCCTCGGTGAGCATCCCGCGCGCCACGGCCTTTCGCACGGACTTGAGCAGTGGATTCTGCGGGCTGGCGATCGACCGCGTTCGATAGTTTTGCATCTCAATCGCCCTGTAAACTGGTAAATGACAGCGGCGTCACGTTTTGTAGGAATGGCGTGGAGCGTTCTACATGGCAGCTCAGCGGGATCATACTTCCTCCGACCAGCCGGCGCATGAGTTCATGCAGCACACCGCCACCGCTTCCTACCGTATCACGCACCGATTCCTGAAGGCAGCGGCGCTGGCGGCGGCCGTGGCCGTGCTCGGAACGGGCGTCTGGTTCGCATATCTCACCTACCAGATCCACGTACATTCAACGCTCGACGAAGCGCGCCCCGCCGATGCGATCATCGTGCTCGGCGCGGCGGCGTACCGGGGCCGGCCGTCTCCGGTGCTCAAGGCCCGGCTGGATCACGGCCTGGAACTCTACCGGCGGAGCCTCTCGCCGCGGATCGTGACCACCGGCGGCGCCGGCGGCGATCCGGATTTCACCGAAAGCGAAGTCGGCCGCGCCTACCTGATCCAGCATGGCGTCCCGTCGGAAGCAATCATCCTGGAGCCAAACGGCGATTCCACGGCGTACTCGGCAACCGCCGTCGCCGAGATCATGCGCCGCATGAATCTCCGCACCTGCATCGTCGTCAGCGACGGCTATCACGTCCTTCGCGCCAAGATGCTGCTCGAGCACCAGGGGCTCATTGCTTGGGGTTCACCACGTCCGGAGACCCCACAGAGCGACTGGACGCATTGGAAACTCTGCGCCCGTCAAGCCGCGGGCTATCTCCTGTGGCGAGTGGGAATTCGAATCTGAGCGACAAGTTCCGGCGACTCGGGGCCTCAGAAGTTTCATCAATCCAGTTCATAAAAAATATCTTCTTGATGGCCTGGGGCCGGTAGCTTAGAGTGTTATCAGGATCGAGGCGAACAACGCACCCGACACGTTGCCGCAGTGCAACCGAAAGTGCTCCCTGATGAGTGCTGGGACGTCGATTGCGCCGGGTATGCCTCACAGTTCCAGCGGTTCCTGTTTACAGGTCTCTCTGCCACAGCGCAGACCATGTTGCCACCAGGCCGACAGGCGCGGACAACACGTAACCATTCACGCCCATTGGGGGCATGAGAGCAACGAAACAGCCTAAGGGTAGTCCACGCGTTCTCGCGGTGATGGCAGTAGATTGAGGCGCACCGTGATGGGCCACCAGGTTCTTTCAGCGCTTTTGAATTATGCGGCAAATGAGCCGCTGACGACAAGCAGGAAGGAGAGATCAGTAAATGAAGCGAGTTACATTGGCGATTCTGGCCGTCGCACTGCTGGCCGCAACGGTGCCTGCCTTCGCACAGGACGAGGGCGATTTCAGCTTCTCGTTGGACAATACGTTCGTGAACCGGTACCTTTGGCGTGGTTTCCTGGTGAATGACTCACCAGCGATCCAGCCGGCCGTCGGCTTCGGATACAAGGGCTTTTCGGTTTCATCCTGGAGCAGCATCCAGCAGCATCGCGTCGACCAGGGCACCGACTGGGGCCAGAACTGGATCGAGCATGACCTTACCCTCGACTACACACACGATGTCGGCCCCGTGTCGCTTTCCGGAGGCTACATCTGGTACCACTTTCCCGGCCTTAACGACGATGCCCAGAACACGCACGAGTTCTATGGTGGTATCTCCGTTGACACGCTCCTGAACCCGTCATTCACTTTCTACCGCGACGTCGACGACGGTGATGGCAACTATCTTTACTTCTCGGTCGGCCATTCCCAGGATCTCGGGAAAGGCGTTGTGCTGAATCTTGGAACGGGCGTCGGCTTGAACAACAAAGAGTTCATCGACACCACGACGATCAGCAACTGGGACATCAATGTGTCCGCCGACATTCCGTGGGGGAAGGTTGTCTTCTCGCCGTTCTTCACGCAGATGATTGGTAACGAGACGCTATTCGGCAAGCACAACATGTTCGGTGTGAATATGTCGGTGGTAAGCCTGAGTTTCTAGGTTCCAGGACGTCATTCGGTCCCGGCATTGGTTGCGCCGGCGGAGTTCGGAGTGGCGACTGCATCGGTCGCCCTCCCGGCATGAAGACAACCTCCTGTTAGTAGGTCCACGCCGCGGCCGGAAATGGCCGCGGCTTTTTTGTGGCCAGCGCGAGAGAACCATCGGGGATCGGCGCGCGGGCGACTTCTGCCCCGGCGCCTCTACCCCGGCGTTCCGCGACCGGCCGCCCGATCCAGCCGGTCCCGGATCGCGGACCATTCGTCCCTCGCCGGCGGCTCTTCAATAGCGATCCAGTCCCACCCCTCCGCATCGAGTTCATGGAGCACCGCGTAGAGACGCGCCGCGTAGGCCTCCGGCGTCTCCGGCATCAGGACCACGCGAGCCGCCGTGGCCGCTGTCTTCCGCTGGACATACGCGCCCCGGCCCTGGCCCGGCACCGCGCCGCCGCGTACCAGCAGGAGACGCGTCGATGGCGCGTAGTGGCGGTGGTGCATGCCCGGCGACGGATGCGCTCCCTCCACCGACCCGGCCGTGACCACGGGACCGATCAGCGCCTCGATCGCGTCCCTCGAGATCATCCCCGGCCGCAGCAGCACGGGCGCGTCCCCGGCAAGCGACAGGACCGTGGATTCGATGCCCACCGGCGCGGCGCCTCCGTCGAGCACGCACGCCGCCGCCCGCCGCAGATCGTCCGGAAGATGTCCAGCTTCGGTGGGCGACACTTCGGTGAAGCGATTGGCCGAGGGCGCCGCCACGGGAACACCTGCCTCGATGAGCAGGGCCAGCGCCACCGGGTGGTCCGGCACGCGCAGGCCGACCGTGGCCAAGCCGGCGGTCACGATGTCGGGGATCTCGGGGATCTTCGGCAGAACCAGCGTCAGCGGTCCGGGCCAGTACCGGGCGGCGAGTTGCTGTGCACGATCGGGCCACCGGGCCACCAACGCCCGGGCCGCCTCGATGGAGGCTACATGCACGATCAGCGGACTGGTGGGCGGCCGCCCCTTGGCCTCGTAAATCCTTTTGACCGCCGCGGCGTCGAGAGCGTTGGCGCCCAGGCCGTACACGGTCTCCGTGGGGAAGGCGACCAGCCGGCCTTCACGCAAGGCACGGGCCGCCCGGCGGATCGCGTCCGAGTCCGGGTGGTCAGGCGGCGGGCTCGTCCTCGTCATCCCCGAAAACCTTGCCGGTTGCGGTACCACACCAGGAAGGCGTGGATGAGCGCGTCGATATCGCCGTCGAGCACCCGGTCGACATCGCCGACCGAGTACTTGGTGCGCAGGTCCTTCACCAACCGATAGGGCGCCAGCACGTAGTTCCGGATCTGGCTGCCGAAATTGACGTCCGCCTTGGACTCCTCGACCTTGTCCTGCTCGGCTTGTTTCTTCTGCAGTTCCAGCTCGAACAACCGCGCCTTGAGCTGTTTGAGCGCCGAGGCCCGGTTCTTGTGCTGCGAGCGCTCGTTCTGACACTGCACCACGATGTCAGTCGGCAGGTGCGTAATCCGCACGGCCGAGTACGTTCGGTTGACGTGCTGTCCGCCGGCGCCGCTCGAGGCGTAAGTATCCACCCGCAGGTCCTTGTCCTGGATCTCGATCTCGATGTCGTCATCGACCTGCGGATACACGAACACCGAGGCGAAAGAAGTGTGCCGCCGCGCCGCCGAGTCGAACGGCGAGATGCGCACCAACCGATGCACGCCAACCTCGCTCTGCAGCAGGCCATAGGCGTTGTCGCCGTTGACCTCGAAGGTGACGCTCTTGATGCCCGCGGCTTCGCCCTCGAGACGGTCCGTAATCACCGTCTTGTAGTCGTTGCGCTCGGCCCAGCGCAGGTACATGCGCAGCAGCATCTCCGCCCAGTCCTGGCTCTCGGTACCGCCAGCGCCGGGATGGATGATGACGATGGCACTGAGTGCGTCGTTCTCGCCGGAAAGCAGCATCGAGGTTTCGAGTTTCTCGATGCGTTCGGCAAACGTCGGCAACTGGCCGGCGATCTCCGACAGCGCGTCGTCCTCACCCTCCGTGGCCAGCTCGAACAGCGTGTCGAAGTCCGAGATCAGCGTGGCGACCTCGCGATAGTCGGTGAGCGAGCGCTGCAGACGCTTGCGCTCCTGCATCACCTTTTGGCTCTTCAGCGGGATTGTTCCAGAAGTCCGGATCGGCGATCTTCTGTTCGAGTTCGTCCAGTTTGGATTGCTTGCGGGAAGCGTCAAAGATAGCCCCGCACAGCGACGGCTTGCTGGCGGAGCGGATGGTATTCGCGTTCGAGTTCTTCGAGCGTCACGATCCTATCTTATCAAAGTCGAACAAAACGCCCTTTTTACCGGCGTTGTAGGCCAATGTGCGGCCGAGCCGCTCGTGGCGGCCCTGGGCTTCGTGGATGTGGCCGCAGAAGAAAGCAGCCGGCTGGTGCTGGTCGATGAAGTCGCGCACGGCCTGGCTGCCGGCGTGGCCCATCGCCATCTGATCGAGGGTCGTCCCCATGGGCGGGGCGTGGCAGACCAGGACCAGCGGCGCCAGACCGGCGAAAGCGTCCAGGCGCTCGGCCATCTCGGGCTCGGTGTACTCACCCGGCGTGTGGAACGGCGTAATGGTCGAATAGCCGAGCCCCGCGACATGGACACCGTCAGCCTCAAACGACCGTCCGTGGAAGGCATGGAGCCCGAACTCATCGCACATGCCCGCGATCGAGTCGACGGTCTCGTGATTGCCCGGCAGCACCCACATACGGTCGGCGCGGCGTGCCAGCACCCGGCCCGCGCGATCGAGCCCCTTCATCCAACTGATCGTGTCGCCGGCGGCGACGTAGTAGTCGGCCTCGACCTCGAGCAGCCGCTCGAGCGTTCCGAAGTCGCCGTGAATGTCGGAAAAGACGAGGATCTTCATCCCGAACCTTCATGATAGCGGCCTCTTACTCCCCGGTGCGGGCTGGCCTGGAGGCTGGTCAGGTCACTTGCTCGCGGACCTGCGGGACGGCTGCGGTGGGCCCCTGGCCAGCCGTGCTCTTAGCCCGGAGGAGGAGAACCGGGAGGCCGCCCCAGCCCAAGGGGCCGCCCTACCCGAACAACCGGCGGCATCCGGATTGATACAATCGGCACGTCAATATCCGCATTTACTTGGGAGCTGTCAAATGAGTACTCGCAGATACTTTCTCATGGGCGCCGGCGCCGCCATCGCACTGAAACCCAGACTCGCCTCGGCCAACGACACGATCCGGATCGCCGTTCTCGGCGTCAACAGCCGCGGCCGCGACCACATCGACGGATTCACTGGAAAGCCGAACGTCCAGGTGGTGGCGCTCTGCGACCCGGACCGGGACGTGCTCGAGCAGCGCGCCAAGGAGTTCGGGGAGAAGTACGGACAGAAGTACGACCTGGAACAGGACCTCCGCCGGATCCTCGACCGCGACGACATCGACGCCGTCTCGATCGCCGCGCCCAACCACTGGCATGCGCTGGCCACGATCTGGGCCTGCCAGGCCGGCAAAGACGTCTACTGCGAGAAGCCCGGCACGCACAGCCTGTGGGAAGGCCGCAAAGTGATCGAGGCGGCGCACAAGTACAAACGCATCGTGCAGCACGGCGTCCAGCTCCGCAGCTCCGAGGCGCTCCAGGAGGCCGTCCAGAAGCTGCGCGAGGGCGTCATCGGCAATGTGTATATGGCGCGCGCACTCGTCTTCAAGTGGCGTCCCTCGGTCGGCCATATCGGCCCGGAACCAGCCCCCGACTCCCTCGACTGGAATCTCTGGACCGGCCCCGCCGCGATGCGTCGGTTCTCCCGCCGCTACGTCCACTACAACTGGCATTGGCACTGGGACTACGGCAACGGCGACATCTGCAACCAGGGCGTCCACGAAGCCGACATGTGCCTCTGGGGTCTCGGGCTCGATAAGTTCCCGAGTAAGATCACGGCCACGGGCGGTAAGTTTCTATGGGATGACGACAAGGAAACGCCCGAGGTCCTGTCGGCGTCCTACCAATTCCCCGAGGAGCGAAAGATGATCGAGTTCGAGGTCCGGCCCTGGCACACGAACAAGGAGGACGGCGTCGACGTCGGCAACATCTTCTACGGCGAGAAGGGCTATATGGTCATCCGCTGGTACGCCAGCTACGAGATCTTCTTCACTGAGGACCAAGGCCGGAAGACCGTACCTGGGCCCAAGCGCGTCGCGGACGGCGACCATTACGCCAACTTCCTCAAGGCGGTGCGGAGCCGGAAGACGTCGGACCAGAACGGTCCGGTGGAGACGGCCCATACGTCACCGGGGCTGGCGCATCTCGGCAATATCGCCTACCGGTTGGGCCGGACGCTGAACTTTGACCCGGCGAAAGAAGAATTCATCGGCGACCCGGAAGCGGACACCATGCTCCGGCGGACCAGGTACCGGGAGCCGTTCGTGATTCCGGAGAAGGTCTAGCTATTAGCCGGCGACGGTTCACGGCTCCTTCGAAGGAGCCGTGAAGTGATTGGAACTCGCGGCGACAGTCCCCGCGGATCTTCGCCCAGGCGCCGGTCTATTTCGCAGCTTCCAGTCTCGTCAGTCGCCCGCTACCGGCGCGACCGGCTCGCGGTGGGCCGGATTCGATGCCGCCAGTTGCTCGATACCGACATGGATTGTCGGCATCGCGCCCGTCTCCAGGCTCTGCTGGATCAGGCGCTCCTGGCGCTCGTCGCCTACCGGCCGCTTCAGCATCTCGGCGCGCAACTGCAGCTCGTATTCGCGGAGCTGGGCGTCGATGTCCTTCTCCTTGCCCTTGTTGGCGACCATGTCCTCGCGGTAGCGCTTCAGGAAGTAGCCGATGGTCTCGACGCGGATCTTGATCGAGCCCGACGGCTTGTTCTCGTCGATGTCCTTGAAGCAGAAGTACGGCGTGCCGGAGCGTTCGATGATCTCCTCGACCACCGTGTAGATGGGCGCGTCGTGGCCGCACTTGAAGCTCGACAGCTCGAGCGCCACCAGGTTCGGATGCCGCGCCGTGTACTTCGCCGCCCACACCTTCCGCGACGTGTTCTCCGAGTAGGAGTTCTTCCAGACGTCGTCGATGTCCATCGGGTCCGCGATGGCGCCGGCGGCCACGTCGTCGCCGAACAGCCGCTCGACGATGTCGTCGTCGATCGGCAGCGAGTCCTGCGTGAAGACCGGATAGCCGAGCTTCTGGAACTCCTCGAGGATCTCGTGGTTGACGCCGGGATCGTTATGGTACGGGCGCCCGAGCAAGACGATACCCAGACGGTCCTCGCGCTCGAGCTGTTCGAGCACTTCGCGGCCGGCCTTGCGAAGCGTGATGTTGTCGTAGCGGTCCAGGTTGGCGTAACCAGCGGCCACGGCGCGCGCGTTCTCCTCCGGGGTGAGCCCGAAGATGTCGGCGAACTGCTCGTACATCTGGCGCTCGAAGACCATCTTCTGCGCCGGCTGGACGAAGGTGTCGAGGTACGTCGTCCCGAGCTCGGCAAACAGGTTGCCCTCCTTGGTGAAGGCCGCCTTGACCGCCTCCGGCGTGGTGGCCACGGTGGGGCACGACCGGCAGCCCTGCGTCTTCGACAGCGTCGAGGGCAGGTCGTCGATCATCGGGAAGAAGATGTGGTCGAGCGGCTTCTTCTTGTGGTGCACCTGGAGCAGGTTGTGCACGTGGGGGATGCCGAGCTTCGACGGGAAGCAAGGGTCGATCGAGCCCCGCTTGGCGCCGTTCTTGTAGAGCTCCTCGTCGGTGTAGTCGGAGAAGACGATGTTCTTGTGAGTAACTCCGAGCGCCGCGAAGTAACCGGTAAATAGCGGCGCCATCGAATACATATTCAGCACCCGCGGGATGCCGATGCGGATCGACGCCCGCTTCTCGAGAAGCTCCGCCCGCCGCTTCTGCGCCTTGGTAATGCGGAACTTCGGTGCCGGCTCGGAGACGTTCTCGATATCGGGGAAGCGGAACGCCTGCCGGGCGCCAATCTCGGCGAAGTTCGGGTTGGCCTTCTTGGTCTCGTCGAGCCCGCCCTTGATGACCCGCATCTCGGAGATGTCCTCGACGGTACCCTTTTCGCAGGTGGCGATGATCAGCCGCTGGGCACCGTCCTCGAGCGGCACCTTCGACTTCTTGGGCCGATACGCATCCACCGAGATATTACTGGTCTGGACGTCGATAAAGGTCCGCAGGCACTTGTTCTTGCAGAAGTAACAGCGGGTATCTTCGTTGCGCGTCGTCTTGAAACGGATCTCCTGGACCGCCTCCAGCCCGATGAAGGTGCTGACGCGACCGCGGTCGAACAGACGGCCGGCCTCCAGGCCCGCGCCGATCGCGCCGGCCTCGCCGCAGAAGCGGTGGACGATGACCTCCGGCTCGACGTCCTTGCCCTTGAACCGGCTGCGGATGAAGTCGACCTGGCTCTTGACGGCGGCGAGGTTATACTGCGTGCCGCCCTGCAGCAGGAAGCGCCGTCCGATGGCCGCGAGGTTGGGAATCTGCGACACGTAGAGCCAGACGTTCTTCGGCAGCACGTTGCACAGTCCGGCCATGATCTCTTCCGGCTGCCAGCCCTGCCGCTGGAAGTCGACGATGTCGCTCTGCATGAAGACCGCGCAGCCGTAGCCGAAGCTCGGGAACGACTTGGCGTCGAAGGCGACGTCGGCATACTGCTTCACGTCGTAGCCGAAGCCCTGCGCCGTGGATTGCAGGAAGTAGCCGTTGCCGGCCGAGCACTGCGTGTTCAGCTTGAAGTCCTTGACCCGGCCGTCCTTGAGGATGATGATCTTGATGTCCTGGCCGCCGACGTCGCAGATCACGTCGACGTCGTCATAGAAGTGCAGGCCGGCTTGCGTGTGGGCCACCGTCTCGACCATGGCCGCATCGGCGCCGATGACGTCCTTGAGGATGTCCTTGGCGTAGCCGGTGGTGCCGACGCCGAGAATCTTGAGCGAGCCGCCGCCCAACTCGCGCACCTGCCTGCTCGAGCTTGGCGAAGATGTCCATGCGCGTCCTCGATCGGGTTGCCCTTGGAAAGCTGGTAGGCCTTGGCCAGGATCCTCCGCTCGGGGTCCTTCGAGATCAGCACGGCCTTGGTCGAGGTGGAGCCGCCGTCGATGCCGATGAAGCCTTCGACCACCTGGCCCGGCTCGAAATGGGCCGGCGCCCACTTGTCGGGCGGTAGTGCTCCTGGAAGGCAGTCAGCTCGTCGCGGGATTTGGCCAGGCCGCCGCCGCCGCCCTTCTTCGCCTTCTCCTCCTCGCGGCCGACGCTCGATGTACCACTCGAGCCGCTCCCAGCCCGCGTAGCGGCCGGCGCGTCTCGTCCTCGGTCTTGCCGAACTCGACCGCGCCGATGGCGGCGAAGTACTGTGCGTTGTCGGGCGTCATGATGAGCGTCTTCCGGCTCGACGCCGTCCGGCAGCGGGAACTTGCGCTCTTCCCAGATCTTCGGGAATGTTGGTCTTCCAGCAGTCGCGCATGCCGATGATGTAGCTGTTGGGCCCGCCCAGCAGCAGGACCTCGGGCCGCAGCGTGTTGCCGCGCGTCAGCACCGAGAGGTTCTGCATCACGATGGCCTCGAACAGCGAAGCCATCAGCTCGTCGGCCGGCACGCCACTCTTCTGCAGGCCGTTGATGTCGGTCTCGGCGAAGACACCGCACTTGCCCGCCACCGGATGGAGCTTGATGCCGTGGTAGCCCATCTGGCAGAGCTGTTCGGGCGGGATTTTCAGCTTGGCGTTGATCTTGTCGATCACCGCGCCGGTCCCGCCGGCGCACTTGTCGTTCATCGACGGGATCTTCTTCTTGCGGCCGGTCTCCGGGTCCTCCTTGAAGATGATGATCTTGGCGTCCTGTCCGCCGAGCTCGACCACCGATCCGCACCTCGGGGTAGAGCTTCTCGACCGCCAGGGAGACGGCGTTGACCTCCTGCACGAACTTGCCGCCGATGAGCTTGCCGATCGCCGCGCCGCCCGAGCCCGTGATGAAGACCGCGCGATCTGGTGGCAGCGAAGCCCGGGATCTCCTCCTCGAACTGCTTGAGGAATTCGAGGGTTTTCTCCGGCTGCTTGGTGTCGTGGCGCTGGTAGTCCTGCCACACCATCTCGTCCGTAGCCGCATCGATGACGACCGCCTTCACCGTCGTCGAGCCGACATCCAATCCCACTGAGAAGCTTCTATCCATAAGTTTCACCGCCACGGGCGTCTGGGACGCCAGGTTCCCTTACGTAAGTTCGTGCGCTCGAGAGCGCAAGCTAAACAGCGACGGCCGCGGCGGTTCGCGCCGGCTGCCATCCCTCTTTTTGCATGCGGTCGGCAATGTGGTGGACCATGTTCGCCGCCGTGCCGACAACACCCTTGGTGTGCGGCAGGTGGTACATGGGACGCTTCAGCTCGGGATGCGCGTCGACATACTCGTAGCAATCGTCGAGAGTCAACTGCCGGTTGGACAGCACCTCGGCGAACTCGTGCTTGGCCTTGGCCTTCGCCTCTCCCAGCGCCATCTGCACGCGGCTGTGGGCGTTGATCTCGCCTTCGCCGGAGGTCTCGATGGGCAGGTAGATCATGTCCTTGTGATTGGACACCACGGCCGCCTGGGCGCCGTCGGACTGCGTGGACGGCATGCAGCCGAACGGCTTGAGGCTGAGGCACCATGTGCGCGAGGTCCTTGTTCGCGTAGTAGATGTTCTTGGCGACCTCGAGGTGGCCTTCGCCGCCGGCCAGCGCGAGTTGTAATAAGGATGGCCAGCCGCTGCAGATCGTACTGGTCGACCAGCTTGTGGGCCATGCCGCCCATCGAATCCACGATGCGGTGGTACTCCCGGCGGAAGATCGCCTCGGCCAATTGCAGCTTGGCAAGCTTGTTCTGGAAGGTCCACTCGATCTTGGCCCGCTTGTCCAGGCGCCACAGCGGCGGCAGCACCGCGCCTTCATCGATGCCCTTGGTGTCGCGGAGCTTCTGCATGCCACCGAAGATCATGTAGGTGATCCAGGTGCCGATCGGTTCGACGAGCACCTGCGCCCCTTCGCGCTCGAGGAACTCGAACATGTTGAAGTTGCCGTCGCCCTCGGTGGTCTGCGCCCAGAACTCGCCGGTGATCTTGACGACCGGCTTGACGCGCAGGCGGTCGACGTCGACGTCATTGTACTGGTCGCGGCAGCGCTCGAGCGCCGCGGTGAAGTCGTCGCCACTGAGCTGGTCGACGAACTTACCGACGTACTCGGCGGTGTCCTTGAAGCCGCCCAGGAATCCGCTCAGCTTGTCGCCGACCTTCCAGGGCTGCTTCTGCACGAAGACCTCGTGCATGTAGTCCATGATCCCTTCGAGCATCTCGTTGGTCTCGCCCGCGTTCACCTCGTAAGGACGGATCGCGTAGGCGACCTCGTTGAGCAGGTCCCCGCAGTTGAGCGCGTTGAGGATGCCCAGGAAGAAGTCGAGGTTCATCTCCAGGCCCTGCTCGGCGTCGGACTGGCTCAGGCCGCCCTCCTGCTGGAACAGCAGCACACGGAAGCCGTCGAAGCCGGCGTTGCGCAGCGCCAGGCGATACTCGGCCTCGTACATGCCGAAGCGGCACGGGCCACAGGCGCCGGCGGTGAAGAAGACGTAGCGGTCGATGATCTCCTGCTTCGTCAGCCCCTGTTCCTCGAGGCCCTGGAGGTACTGCACAAGGTTGCCGACCGTGAAGTACGTCGGGTTGCATTGCCCGTTGTTGCCGTATTCCTTGCCGAGCTGGAAGGCCGAAACGTTGGGCGTGGGCACGGCCTCGGCCAGGTAGCCGAGACCTTCAAGGGCGCCATGCACGAGCTTTTCGTGCTTCCAGGTCAGCCCGCCGAACAGCAGCGTCGTGTGCCCGCGCTGGGATTTCGTGAATGGCCGCTCAACCGGACGTTGGAATGGGCTGCGCTCCTTCTTCTCAAGGCCGGCTTGCTGTTCCAGTCGGGCGCGCTCCTCGGCGAGGCGCTGCTGAATCATCTCCTCCACGGACCCGATCTGCACGAGGCCGGTGGACGGTTGTGGTTCGAATGGCTGAGTACTCATGGAATCCCCTCCCAGTGTCGGTGCGTATCTCAAAGCTGCAAAACTGACAGTTTTGTCAAGAATCAATAAACCCAGTACTGCGTGCAGTTTGCATCAGAAAAGGCGGTCCTTCAATGGCTAACCAGCGAATGGTGCGAATTGGCACGTAGAACGGGAACAGCGCCGGTTGTTTGGATCTGCCGCCGGAGTCTGGGGGAAATGCCCCAATCTATTGTAAACACGTCACTTGCGTAGTTCACCGAGGGCGGGGATGGAAGACAGAAATCCCTGTCGGCTGGGGGGCGACGGCCGGACCCCAACGCGGACGGGTTGGGAACGGCCCGCCGCACATAGATAGTCCGCTGAAAACAAACATACTGACAGGGCTCCGTCCCGTCGCCAAAGGCACCCCATGATAAGGATTGACGTTTACGTTCGCTCAAGCCATTATAGAAGCTGGGTAGCCGGTGGAGTGTGTGCCGGTGGAGACAGTTGCATATGTTTGTTGAGTTGCCCGTAGAGCAGTTTCTCAATCGCCCTTCTGTCTCGTGAGAATGGAGCGTTTCCGAATGCGGGCCGAAGGGAGATTCTTAAGGTTATGAAGCTGTACGTGGGGAACGTCCCGTATCAGTTACACGACTCAGAGTTGGCGGATTTCTTCTCGCAAGCTGGGTTCACGGTTGATTCCGTCAGCGTTGTGCGCGATCGCTTTTCCGGCGAGTCTCGCGGATTCGCTTTCGTCGAATTCGACGATGACGACGTAGCGCAGCAGGCCATTGCAGCCTGCAACGGCAAGGAGCTCGATGGTCGTAAGCTCGTGATCAACGAAGCCCGCCCGATGCGCGAGCGTCCGCCGAGAGGCGGCGGCGGTGGTGGTGGTGACCGCGGAGGACGCGGAGGCGGACGAGGCCGCTACTAGGTAAAGGCGCCGTTCCAGTTTTCTGCCGCCGGTGAGGGCAACCAAATGTGCCTGTCGTCGGCGAAAAGGGTAAGTTTGTCTCTCGAAAGCTGCTCGGTCACTTCGATGCGTCGAGCAGCTTCCCTGCCTTCCCTTCCCGGCCTCCGGCCATTTCTTTCCCCTCCGAGCCCTTTCTTTCCGCTGGCCAGCCGTGATGCGGCGCGTAGCGGGTACACTGGAGGCAGGGGTGAGGACGGATGCTGATTCGAATTCCTCGGGGGTGGGAGATCCCGGAGCGGGAACTGACTCCCGAGGCCGTCTTCCTGAACCGTCGCCAGATTCTCCGGGCGGCGGGGTTCCTCGGAATGAGCGGGCTGCTCGGTGCCGCCGGTAACGATCGTTATCCTGCCCGGCGCAACGATAACTATCCGATCGACCGCCCGGTGACTCCCGAATGGGCCGCCACGGGTTTCAACAACTACTACGAGTTCCATCCCACGGACAAGCAGGCCGTCAAGGACATGGTCGGCGAATTCCACCCGCATCCGTGGTCGATCGAGGTCTCCGGACTCGTCAACAAGCCCGGCGCCTACGATCTCGACGACCTGTTGCGGAAGGTGCGGCTCGAGGAGCGGGTCTACCGGTTGCGCTGCGTCGAAGCCTGGTCGATGACGGTGCCTTGGACCGGCTTTCCCCTGGCGAGCTTCCTCGATCTGATCGAACCCAAACCCGAAGCGCGGTTCGTCCGTTTCGTGACCGTCAATCGTCCCGCCGAGATGCCGGGGATGAAGAAGGCCCCGTGGTATCCCTGGCCTTATTTCGAAGGCCTCCGCCTGGACGAAGCCCGCAACGAGCTCGCCCTGCTGGTGACCGGCGTCTACGGTAAGCCGCTGCCGGTGCAGAACGGGGCTCCGATCCGGGTGATCGTGCCCTGGAAATACGGTTTCAAAAGCCCCAAGGCGATCGTCAAGGTCGAGCTGCTCGCGAAGCAGCCGCACACGTTCTGGAACGACCAGCAGCCCAACGAGTTCGGCTTCTACTCCAACGTCAATCCCCACCAGCCCCACCCGCGCTGGAGCCAAGCCGTCGAGAAGGTGATCCCGAACATGGATCGCCGGAAGACGCTGCTGTACAACGGGTATGAAAAGTGGGTTGCCGGCCTATATAAGGGAGACGAGTTCTAGACGCCGTTCGGCGCTCGTGTTGCGGCGGAGGGTTCGCGTCGGGGAGGCGGATCGATTCCCTGTCAGGGGAAACCGCCGCGGATCGACAGATCCTCCTCCCTCGACCCAAGCCCCCCGCCTCACCGGGGACATTGCGGGCATCTGTCACGTGCCCCGCGATCAGGCTCGACGGAACTTACAGCCACCGGAGTCCCGGCGCCATCGAGCGAATTACCCACCACAGGACGATCGGCGGCAGGAAGAAACCGGCCCGCCACAACAGCCGCCGGCTCACTTGCTTGACCAGGAGCACCTCCCCGCGGCGGTAGTAGGAAGCCCCTGAGATGAAGATCGACCCGAGCACGGCGTGGGCGGCCAACTGGGTCTCGATCGAATTCGGATCGATGACAAAGGCGAGACAAAGCGCCGAAATCAGGAACGTGTTGAGCTTGCCCCAGATGCTCGCGCTGATAATGGTGCCCGTCCGCCGCGCGATCACCGTGCCGCCGATCACGATCATGACGTCGCGGTAGGCCTGCAACAGCACCACCAGCGCCGGAAAGCCCCGGTAGAAGACCGCCGTCAGGATGCCGGCGACGATGATGGCCTTGTCGGCGAGCGGGTCCAGCACCCGTCCCAGATCGCTCACCTGTCCGAGCTTTCGGCTCAGGAAGCCGTCGGCCCAGTCGGTGATCGCGGCGGCGATCACCAGGGTTAACAGCAGCCAGTCCAATCCCGCGTCCGGATGGGCGACGATCCAGGTCACCGGGATCGCCATCGCCAGCCGGAGCAGGCTCAGCAGATTCGCCGGATGGGAGAGATGACGGGCGACGATCTCCATGGCAGCCGTCAGCGCTTCGGGCCAATCCTACGCCCCGAAACGGCACAAACGCAAGAGCCGCCGGCCCGGAAAGTGTTGACCAATCCTACTCCAGGCTATTCGTCGATCTGCTGGGAGAGGTAGTTGTCGTAGCCCATCTCCTCGATCATGTGGAGCTGCGCCTCGAGAAAGTCGACGTGCTCTTCCTCGTCGGTGAGGATGGTCTCGAACAGGTCGCGCGACCCGTTGTCGGCGGCCTCGACGGCGGTGTTGATCGCGCGGTTCAAGCGTGGCACTGCCTCGAGTTCCACGGCGAGATCGTTCTCGAACTGGGCCTTGACGTTCTGCCCGATACGGAGCGGGAACAACTTGTCCATGGTCGGGCGAACCGTCGAGAAACAGAATGCGCTCGATGAGGAGCTTCCGCGTGCCTCATCTCCTCGATCGACTCCTTGCGGGTCATGCCGGCCAGCCTCTTGTAGCCCCAATTCTCCATCATCTCGGCGTGGAGAAAATACTGGTTAATCGCGGTCAGCTCGGCCTTGAGGACCTCGTTGAGATAGTCGATGACTTTCTGGTCGCCTTTCATGTTTTCCCTCTCCTTGGTGAACGATGGGCGGCACACAAAGCAGCCCCTCACGTCCCGATTGTAACATCGGGCGTCCGGAGGCAGGAGACGGCCGGCTCAGCGGGGCGCCCGCGCGCGATGGAACTCCGCGTGCAGCATGTCCCGCTAGCGCCGCCGGTTCGCAAGGCGGCAGGGGAGCTACACTGTTGAGCATGGCCGAGGCCGTAGCGCCAAAACAGACCAGAGTTCTGATCGTCGACGACGAGGAAAACCAGCGGACCGGGCTGGCCAGCATGGTTGCGGCCTGGGGCTTCATCACCGAGACGGCCTGCGACGGACAGGAGGCGCTCGAGAAGCTTCCCGAATTCGGCCCGCACATTTTGATCACCGACCTCATGATGCCGCGCGTCGACGGCTTCGAGCTGCTGCGGCGCCTGGCGGCCGACGGGAGCCGGGTGACGAGCGATCGTGCTGACGGCGTTCGGCAATATCGAGAACGCGCTGGCGACCATCCATGACCTCGGCGCCTTCTGGTTTCTCGAGAAGCCAATCAAGGCGAACGTGCTCCGCGTGCTGCTCGAGCGCGCCGCGCTGCAAAGCCAGATGGCGCGAGGAGACCGAGCGCCTCCAGCGGCAGTTGAGCTACCAGGGCGTGCTCGGCGACCTGGTCGGCGGCTCCGAGCCGATGCAGCAGGTCTATTCGCTGATCCGGCAGGTGGCGCCCAGCCGGGCCGCGGTCTTCATCACCGGCGAGAGCGGATCGGGCAAGGAACTGGTGGCCCGGGCCGTGCACCAACTCAGCCCGCGCAACGCCGGGCCGTTCATCGCCATCAACTGCGCCGCGCTGCCGGAGACGCTGATGGAGAGCGAGTTGTTCGGCCACGAGAAGGGCGCGTTCACCGGGGCCGTCGAGCGCCGCGGGGGCTGTTTCGAGCTCGCCCAGCGCGGGACGCTCCTGCTCGACGAGATCGCCGAGATGCCGGTGGGAACGCAGGCCAAGCTCCTGCGCGTGCTCGAGGATTCCAAGGTTCGCCGCCTGGGCGGCAAGTCCGAAGTCGTGGTCGACGTACGGGTGATCGCGGCCACCAACCGGCCGCTCGACGACGCTGTCGAAAAGGGTATCCTGCGGGAGGACCTCTATTACCGGCTCAACGTATTCCAGGTTGCGCTGCCGCCCTTGCGGGAGCGGCTGGAGGACCTGCCACAACTGGTCGAGGCCCTGCTGCGGGACCTCAACCGAAAGAATGGCACGCGGGTTGCGGAAGTAGACGGCAAGGCGTTGGGGCTGCTCGGCAGGCACTCCTGGCCGGGCAATGTCCGGGAGCTCCGGAACGTCCTCGAACGGGCCGTAATCCTGGCCGGCGAGGGTGCGGTCACACCGGCGCACCTGCCGCCGGGCTTCGGCGATTCACCGGCCATGCAGCGGATCGCCGGGCAATCGACCGGGGACGCCGTCACCGTGCCGGTCGGCTCCCGGGTGGAGGACGCCGAGAAGGCGCTGATCCTGAAGACGCTGCGGCACACGGGGAACAACAAGACGCGGGCCGCCGAGATACTGGGAATCAGTCTTAAGACGCTGCACAACAAGATCAAGGAGTACGGGCGTGCCCGGGGGGGAGACTGAGGGATAGACAGGCATCGAGCCGGGGGGCGGCTAAGCATATGCCGGCTGGCAGCCGAAGGATAAGAAAGGAGCGACAACGGTGAGAGTTCGCCTCCACTGGCAACGGGCCATTCCCTGGCGGGCGTGGCTTGGCAAGCTCCGGGAGTTGCGCATGCGGCGAATGTCGCTTCGGAACCGCCTTCGGTTCTCCATTATTTCCCTGGTCACGGTGATGGTCGCGATCCAGTTCCTCGCGACCCTACGGGTCACCGCCGACGCCGATTTTCACGACGCGCTGGACCGCACCGAATCCATCGCCAAACAGGTCCAGAGCCTCCTGGCCGATCGTCTCAACCAGGAGATCAAGCGGGCCGACCCGCCGCCGGCCAACCTGGACGAGACCATCGCGCTATGGACCCACATGCTCGAGAGCGACCCGTCGATCTCGGGTCTGCTCGAGAAGCTGATGGCCAGTTCCACGGTGGCCGTCGAGATCCAGATCTGCGACCAGGTCGGCAAGATACTCGCTTCGTCGAGTCCGGCCAGCTCACGGCTCACCTACCGGTCGCTACCGGACTTCGCCAACTGGAACATCCGCACGCTCTGGGACCGTCTCTTCGAGGTCGTCTCCCAGACCCGCGAGTACTCCACCGTGATCCCGCTCGGTGTCGAGGACCTCGACCATCCCATCTTCACCGTTCGTATCATCGTCTCCTCGTTGACGCTCCGCGACGCGCTGATGCCGCAGATCCACAATCTGGCGGCGACCTCGGCGCTGTCGCTGCTGGCGGCGATCCTGCTCGCGGTACTCTTCTCGAACATGGTGCTCCGCGCCCTGACCCGGCTGTCCAAGCGCATCGACTACCTGACGGCCGGCGACTTCGCCAGTGCCCAGGCGAACGAGGGCCGGGAGTCCGAGGAGATCGAGGCGATGAGCTCGAAGCTCAACCTGCTGGGCGAGCAGTTCCGCGACGCCATACAGTTGCGCGGCAACATCGATCACCTGCTGCGCAACATCGAGACGGCGGTGCTGATGTTCGACCCGGAGGGGCGCCTGGTGCTCGCGGGGGAGTCCGCCGGACGCCTGCTGAGCCGGCCCCGGGAGCACCTGATCGGACGCTCGCTCGGCGAGATTTTTCCTCGGGAGAGTCCGCTCGGCGTGGCGATCCATACGGCGGTCGAGCGCCGGGTGCCGTTCCGCGACCGTCCGGCGGTGGTCGAGTCGGCCCACGGGGCGCCGGGCCGGCTGCTGGTGACCGTGGAGTTGCTCGAAAATCTGCCGGGGCTCCACCAGCTTGGCACGCTGATCACGCTGCGCGATGTCGAATCGCAGCGCCAGCTTCGGAGCCAGATCGACGTGTCCGCCCGGCTCACGGCCATTAACCGGCTGACCGGCGGCGTGGCGCACGAGATCAAAAACCCGCTCAATGCCATCGCGCTCCACCTGGAAGTGCTCAAGGCGAAGCTCGCCGGGACGAACTCGGTTGGCACGGAGCTGTCGGTGATCGAACGCGAGATCGCCCGGCTGGACCGCGTCGTGAAGACGTTTCTCGACTTCACCCGGCCGGTGGAGCTCAAACTGGCCCCCGCCGATCTGGTGGCGCTGGTCGGCGAGGTCACCGCGCTGGTGGGGCCCGAGGCGCGCCGCGCGAACGTGTCGGTGGCCTTCGAGACCGACGCCGGACGGGCGATCGTCCAGGCCGATCACGATCTGCTCAAGCAGGCCGTACTCAACGTCGTGATGAACGGCATCGAATCCATGAAGGACGGCGGCCAGTTGTCGATTACCCTGAGCCGGATCGACGACGATTACCAGATGTTGATCGCCGACCAGGGGCCGGGCATCCCGGAGGAACTTCGGGACAAGATTTTCAACCTGTATTTCACCACCAAGAACGGGGGGTCGGGCATCGGATTAGCAATGACGTTTCGCGTCGTGCACCTGCACAATGCCACGATAGACTTTTTGAGCCGGCCGGCGGGAGGGACTGTGTTCCGGTTCCGCATCCCCGCCGCGGAGGACCCGGCGACTCTGACCAACCAGGAACCGGCCCATGAGATCCCTGTCTCCGCTCCCCCGTTCTGAGCAAGGCAGTCGAGGTCGCCGGTGGCCGGCGGTCTCGCTGCTCGCCCTGGCGCTGGCCTCGGCCGGGTGCTGGCCGTTCGCTTCGTCCCGCTCGGCGGAGGTCCCGGTGCCACACGCGCCCGCGCCGGCTCCCAAGCCCCCGGAAAACAGGCCCGCCAAAGCGCCCGCGGCCGAGGAGAACGGCGCCGCCGAGTTGCCCGCGCCGCCGAACGTGGAGCCCGAGGTCCAGCCCGCGCCGCAGGTGCCCGCGCTCGGCACCGCGGATTCGGAAGTGCCCCCGCCGCCGAAGCCATCGCGCGCGCCGCGCCGGCCAGCCGCGCCGGCCAGCCCCCCGGAAGCCGAGGCGCCCCCCGCGGAGCCGGCGGAGCCTCCGGACAACCTGCCTCGTCTCACGCAGTTCTTAAGCGAGCAGGAGCGGTGGGAGTACAACCGCGAGATCGACACCCTGCTCGGGCAGATCCACCAGACGATGGACGCGCTCGGGCAACGCCCGCTGTCGCAGGAGCAGATGGAGGTGCTCGACCGGGTGCGGACCTTCGTGCGCCAGGCATCCGAGGCGCGGAAGGTGGACCTGGTCACGGCACGCAGCCTTGCCCGGCGCGCCATGCTGCTGGCGCAAGATCTCGTGAAATCAACGCGATAAGAATGGGCCAAGAGGCGTGTTCGCGAGTTCAGGACCCGCCGGTCCAGCATCCGAGGTGGACTCCGGCAAAGGGCGTGCCGGACAGGGAAGAAAATTATTGGAGGCGGTGCGGCCTACGCGGTCGCGGCCGCCTCCACGTTATGAGGGCCACGGAGGAGTGGAGCCCTCAAACCATCGCCTGCGAGGAGAACGAGCAGGCTCCAAAGTTGCAGCATGAAGAGAGAGAGACGTACGTGCCGGTCCAGATGGATGCTCGGCAAACAGCGAGCGCAGTCCGGATCGTGTAAATTCTTCCTAGTACCCCTAGGAAGTTTTTTCTCGACGATCCGCGCAAGTGCCGGAATTCCTTCGGACCACGTACACATTACCGGAGTACGGTGCAAATCAACGACCAAATTGCCTGCCACCCGCCAGGCACGTGCTACACGCCGCCAGCCGCCCTAATGTCTGCATGGAGTTGCATTTGCTCAGGAATAGGACTAGGATTTCAATGGAGGTGGTTGCAGATGAAATGCTCTCATATCCTGCTCATGCTCTCATGCCTACTACTCATGGCCACCGTGCTGCCCGCGACAGCCAATGCTCAGGCGTTCCCGAGCATTCACTCGGTAGCGCCCGAGTCGGGCCATGCTGGTGATCAGTTGACCGCCGACGGTGAAAACCTCAGCCAGGACTCCATCCGGGAGCTGTACTTAACCGACGGCCAAAAGGACTATAAGGTGGATATCGTCGAGCAGACCGCCACCAGCATTACATTCAAGATCCCCTCGTCAATCGTGCCGGGCCGGTTCAGCCTCATGGTCCTGACCCGGGAGGCGCAACCTCGTCTCATCGAACAGCCGGTCAAGGTTGACGTCCAATAGACGGTCCGCGATTCCCCTCGCCGGAGGGCTGTCCCTGTCCGCAGCCCCTCGCTCGGTATAATCTTGCCGATGGGTCTAATCTTCCAGGCCATGGCGTTGGCTGCGTCCGGCTGGGTGGTGGTTGCGCCCGTGGCCGACATGCTGTCCGCGCCGCGCCCCACGGCCGACGT
This sequence comes from Bryobacterales bacterium, assembly GCA_963809945.1. Lineage (GTDB taxonomy): Bacteria > Acidobacteriota > Terriglobia > Bryobacterales > Bryobacteraceae > CAWELS01. Next base: position 33,680 of record CAWELS010000056.1, read on the forward strand.
CGTCTCCCAGGTCATTTACGGCACGAATGTCCGTGAGATCGGCTCCGAACCGGGCTGGGTCCGGATCGAATCGCCGGACCACTATACGGGATGGGTCGCCGAGGCCGACCTGGCCATGCTGCCCGAAGGGCCGTACGCTTCTTCCGGCCATATCCGGCATTACCAGCCTGTTCGCCAACATCTATGCGGAGCCCGACGTCACCACGCACCGTCCGGTGGTGACGGTACCGTTCGAGTCGGCGCTCGAAGCGGTTGCCGAAACGGAGGAGGAGGACCGCCGGTGGATCGAGGTCCGGCTCCCCGACGACCGCGAGGCGTGGGTCCAGCGCGGCGACGTCACCTTCGACACCGAACCGCTGACCATTCCACAGACCATCGAGCTCGCCCGTCGCTTCATCGGCCTGCCTTACCTCTGGGGCGGGACATCCACCTTCGGCTTCGACTGTTCCGGGTTCACCCAGATGCTCTGCCGTCGCCGCGGCATCCTGATCCCGCGCGACACGCGCCCCCAAGCCGCCTGGGACGGCATGGAGGTGATCGACCGCGACTCGCTCGTCCCCGGAGACCTGCTCTTCTTCGGCGAAAGCCCCGACAAGATCAGCCACACGGGCATGTACATCGGCGACGGCGAGTTCATCCACGCGACGGCGTACAAGAAGCCCTGGGTCCAGGTGAGCCGCCTCGACGATCCGCATTGGACGGCCCTGCTGGTCGCCTGCCGCCGCCCGAAAGGAGCCGAATGACCGACCCTGTTCATGGAGCCAGCCGCCACTCCCGACGTGGAGCAAGTCACGAGACTCGCCAGCCGCTCCTGCCGGCGGTCGGCGTGCGGCAGGCGGTCCCGCCTGCCCAGAGCGTCCTCCCCCAGCCTCCCAGTCCCCCCGGAGGCCTACCCCATGAACCGCCGCCAATGGGCCCAGAGCCTCGCCGGCATCGCCGCCGCCCAGATGGCATCCGCCGCCCCCGCCCCTGCCCGACCCTCGACACCACCATCGTCCGCCTCCGCCTGCGCCACACCTGGACCACGACGATGTCGTCGAGCGATTACCGCGACACGCTCCACGTCGCCTACACCCGCGACGGCGTCACCGGCCACGGCGAAGGCGCGCCGATCTCGCGCTATCACGAGACGGCGGCCGGCGGGCAGAAGGCGGTGGAATCGGTCCGCGCGACGCTCGAACAGGGCGATCCCTGGCAGTTCGACGCTCTGCTCGACGAGGTCTTCGGCCGCATCGAGGGCCAGTATGCCGCCAAGGCCGCCATGGACATCGCCCTGATGGACTGGGTTACTCAGCGGCTCGACGTTCCCCTCTACCGCTACTTCGGGCTCGACCCGAACGCCACGCCGGTGACGACCTTCTCGATCGGCATCGATGATCCAGAGATGACGCGCCAGAAGGTCCGCGAGGCGGCCCCCTACCCGGTGCTCAAGATCAAGGTTGGCCTGGACTCCGACGAAGCCACCATCAACGCCGTCCGCGAGGTCACCGACAAGCCTCTACGCGTCGACGCGAATGAAGGCTGGACCGACCGCGACGTCGCTGCCCGCAAGATCGAATGGATGGTCGCCCGCGGCGTCGAGGTGATCGAGCAGCCCCTGCCGGCCGCGATGATCGAGGAGACCCGCTGGCTGCGCGACCGCTTCGACGTCCCGATCCTCGCCGACGAGGCGGTGCTCGGCCCCGCCGACATTCCCCGGCTGGCGGAAGCCTACGACGGCATCAACATCAAGCTCGACAAGTGCGGCGGCATCCGCCAGGCGTACCGGATGATCCACATGGGCCGGGCGCTGGGCCTGAAGACGATGCTCGGCTGCATGATCTCGAGCTCCGTGTCGGTGACCGCCGCCGCGCACCTGTCCCCGCTGGTCGACTACGCCGACCTCGACGGCAACCTGCTCATCGCCAACGACCCCTTCCACGGCGTCGAGGTCAAGGACGGCAAACTGATCCTCCCCGACCGCCCCGGCCTGGGCCTCATACCAGCGGGACCGCCCCCGGAGCCAGCTTGAACAGGGTGAGACCCACATAGGCAGGATCCCCGGCGGATCAGCCTATCTGCCCTCCCGAACACCGCCCCCGCCTCACCGGGGACATTGCGGGCTACCTTCAGGCATCCATCCTGAGCCTTCCGCAGCGGTGTCCCACGCAACGGGACCTTCGAATACGCCTGGCTCTTCCGGCCTCCCCGAACACCGCCCCCACCTCGCCGGTGCGATTGATCTTCCTGATCGCCCGTGCGCTGTTAGTGGGGGAGCCTGCGGGCGGACTGGGGGTGTGGTTGGGGGCCGGCGGGGGGTTTGGGAGGGGTGTTTCTACGGGTGTGCGGGACCTCCGACCGGGTTGGGGCCGATCCAGGGCGCGAGTAAGGCGTCTATTTCCTCCGCCGAGGGGACGGGCGAGTCGGAATCGCCGGCGTCGCGGTAGATCTGTTGGGTTTGTTTGTACACTTTCGCGATGTCGACCAGGCAGGGGAGCGTCTGGCCGGTGACGGCCTCGTAGGTCGCCCGGGCGGCGTTCGCCGTTTGCAGGGCTTTGAGCTCGCGGAGCGAACGGTGGAAGGTGCGCTCGTAGCGGGTGCGGTAGCGGGCGTAGCGGTCCATGCGCGCGTCGAGTTTCTCGTCGGCGAGGGGATCGGTCGAGTCGGCGAATAGCTCGGCTTCGAGCTTGTCGATGCGGCGGAGGTTCCAGGAGGCGCGGACCACCTCGTTGAAGAGGACCCACTCGATGGGATCGTTGGGCATCACGGTCGCCTGCAGGCCGTCGCGGAGGGTTTCGAACTCCTCGCGCTCGCCGTCGGCGACGACGAGTTGGTTGCTGCGGAGGCCGTGCTTGAGAGCGTTGCGCGCGACGCGGTCCTTGCCGGCATCGGTCTTGGGACCGGTCGATTGCTGGGCGTTGGCGCGGTTGGCGGCGAGTTGTGCTTCGGATAGAGACATGGTTCAGCTCCTCGGGTTGAAAGGGATGCACCGGTGGACGGGCGTCCGTGGTGTGGGGACCGGTGGGCGGGCTGAAGCCTGGTGCCACTTAGTTCCTCTTGCGAAGCGGTCTGGCCACGTAAGGCGGGCGTCCACGCCGGCGGGCGACCTCCAGGTCGCGCTTCCACCGTTCCGCCCGAGATAACAGCAGCGTCAGTGTCCGCAGCGTCTTGTAGCCTCCGTCGCAGCCGCTCGTGCTGGCGGAAGGCCGACCTGGAGGTCGCCCGCGGACGTAGACGTGCGCCTTACGATGACGCCGTGATCGCAAAAGCAAGTAGTGACATTGGGCTGAAGCCCTTCGCAAGCTGAAGCTTGCCCCACGGGGTCCGCCTTCTATTGTGGCAGATGGGGGTTTGGGGGAAAGGGGATAATTCGGGTTAAGTGGTTGAATATTAAATGGTTAAATAGTTGTGACTGGGTTTGAGGCGGAGGGGCGTTTTGGGCCTCACAGGTGCCGCGCTGCGTCCATGTTTTCCTGTAACACCCGGACGATCAGCACGCCGTGGTCGTCCGGGATATAGAACACGATGCGGGATCGGTGCTCGAATCGTCTCAGATTCGGCGCAAGCGCTTCGGCACTTCGGTCAATGAGAAGCCTTTCGGCGAGCGTCGCGAAGCAGGCTTCGAAGCCATTGCGGCAGCGTCGCGCCTGTCTGGCGCCGAACTGCTCCATCGTGTAGCTGGCGATTTCGGCGAGGTCGGCGGCGGCGCGCCGGGGCAGGCGATTCAGACGAAGTGGGGCAGAAACCGGACGGCCTCTTCATCCCATCTGAACTGACATGCCGGCGAATTCAGCCAACGTGCCAGTCCGCTCGGTCCCTTTCGCTGTTCTCGCAGGCGCTTGACGATAGTGGTCTTCGGCGGTGGCGCCGGTTGTGCGCGTAGCCGCCAGCACTCAGGAGAGGCTCATCGTGCAACTGCAGGGGGGCCTCGAAGTCACTCGGATTCAGTAAGTTAACACTCGTCGACACAGCTCACGAAGGGGACGGAGCCGACTGCCACTTTCAGCAATCTAGCGAAGTGCTCGCATCAGGCCGTCCCCTTCAGGCCTGGGCGATGAGGCGGTCGATGATGATGGGGCGGAGCAGGTTCTGGTCGCGGTCGATGGGGACGAAACGGGGGGCGAAGGAGAATGATTCTGCCGACATGCTCTATTGTATCGTGAAACATTTATGAGACGGAATGTTTTGGTCGATTTTTTCACACCTTTCCTGTCCCGGTTTGCTCATGACCTTACTCGAATTCCGCGCGGTGTTCGGCCCACCACGAGTTCCAAAACGCAACAACCATCGGATCGTTCCGAAGGGTTCTGGGTCCATCGTGGAATAGCGCAGAGTGTCTTCAGAGCGATACTTCCAAGGTCCAACAGCCGGCTCATGATCGCCAGCCGGAACGTTGTTGGCGAACATCGCGATCCCTCCGATCGCCAGAGCCTGCAGTTCAGGGTCCGGGGATGATTTAAGAACTGCGCGGATCTCGCAGGCTCTTCTCTCGTATGCACCCTGGCGAGAGCTGTCAGACAGGCGGAACGGAGCACGGCGGGTGAAGCCTCAGCCTCAGACAGCCGTCCTAAGTGTGCAACTGCGACCAGGGTTTGTCGCATTGAAATAATACCGGATGCCCTCGGCGACGAACCTGATGTCGGAATCGTTGTATTGATCCACGCCCTCGTCAAGCTGTGCGAGGCCTTCTTCGTCCCCGCCGGTGATTGCCGCTCCAGGCCGACTCTTCGCAGCCGACTAGCGCTGGTCCGGAAGCTCGCGAAAAGCTCTTTCATCGCGGGGGTCGGATTGGATCGAAACTCCCCCGCAAAGTCGATAGTACCGCCGCCCGGATGACCATCCCCGCTCTGGGTACCACCACGACCTCGGCCAGCACCCGCTCCTGAACTGACGGTTCCACATCCTTACCGAAGGATTTCGGTGTCGAGTCCGCCCGCAACACAAAGAAGGCTCCACGGACCTCCGGCACGAAGCCGCTGGCTACTGGCAACAGCGCCCATCTCGTCCCGACGTGCCGAAGAAATAACACGCCTCGTTCCCTCGCAATATTCTCAATATACCTGGCAGCCTCTGGATGGACTCGATAGTCGACTGCCACGGCATCCCCTACACGCAACTCACCTTTGAGGACCTCTTGAATGCTAACCTGTAATACAATCTCCTCCCCAGATTTCATTCCACCGATAATCCTGCCGATCACAACGGCATCAGCTTGCTCCACAAGCACACTTACTGGGATGGAAGCGCTCCCGGCCCCGAGAGCTGGGAACATCATTAAGCACACCAAGGCTATTCTCAACAACGCGATGGCTATTTGGAATGACTCTTTCATGACTCTCCTCGGTTTGTCTTCCCCGTCACTACACGTCTATGGAACTGGAACTGCAGGGTTGACGATATTTTCGTGGCCCCCTTCATCCCTGTATCGTTGGTGCGTATTCACTTGAATAGCAGCGCCGGCTCCCGGATTTCCGCTGCCCACCCGCCATGTCTGTTCGGCCCTCTGCACCTTCGTATGGTCCGGCCCAGGAGGCTCCAGGAGGCTCGTCGGGGCTCGTCGGGACAGCCTGAACTGAGCCCGGCCCGAATTCGTTGTTCGGGACGGAGCGCTCCGTCCCCCGTTCAGATTCGACCACCGGCCGCCATTGTCTCAGATTCCACCCGCCTCCAGACGCGCTGGAACTGCGTTTCCAGCCGTTGTACGAACGACTCCTCACCGAACGGTCGTCCGGCAAAGGTACACCGTCTCAACTCCGACGCCTCCGCGGATCCCAGTTCGGCGTCGTGCATCTCGCGCCATCTCTCGGCCCCGCCGGCCTCGGACCAGAACTCCTCGTCGAGCACCCGCGCCCGGTCCGGACCGCAACCCATCCGCGCCGCCGCACTCGACCAACGATACTGCTCCGGAGATTCCACCAGACCCGCCCGGCACGGGTTCTGTTCTACATACCGCAACGCGGTCCACAGGTGTCGCTCCGAAAGCGGACAGGAGTAGAACCGTTGCTGAAACAGATGGCCGCTGCGGCCACGTTTCACATTGAGGGACTGGGCATACCGACCGTGCACCCTCCGAAACAGCACCGCCAGCGAGTCTTCCCGTTCGGCGAGGACCACCAGATGCACATGGTTGGTCATTAAGCAATAACCCAACACCCGCGCCCCGGCATCGGGCAGTTCCCGCCGCACCAACGACAGATACATCCGGTAGTCGATCGCACCGTAAAACAACCGTTGACGATTCGTTCCACGCTGCGTGACGTGGTAGGGCAAACCAGGCGCCACGCATCGAGCATTTCTTGGCATCTCAACTACGACGTGTCCCGTGCGCGGCTTCCTCTCACTCGAATCCGTGACCGGGACGGAGCGCTCCGTCCCAAACGGCGAATTTCGGCCGGGCTCAGTTCAGGCTGTCCTCATCCCCCCCGTCCCCCCGTCCTCATCCCCCTCATCCCCATCCCCCCTTCCAGGCCCCTTCAGGCCACTGGTGCTTGGTGCCAGCCCATGCGCAAGCCGTACGGAAACCTTCGTTTGACGGCCGCTAGCATACAGAAAACAAGACAGTTCCAAACAATGCTAGTGGGACGGGTCAGGCTGACGCTGGTCCCGGACGCTGGCCCCTGAAACTTAAACCACAGAGGACACAGAGGGCACAAAGGGGAAGAGGTGCCTGTGGCCAGAATCATCCGTTCACAGATGGGCAAGAGGCGGGTTGCAGTGACGGATGGACCCGTTCCGCCGGATTTTTGGCAATAGCGACCCCGAGCTAAGCTACTGGTTTCGAACGGTGAAGTGCTGAGGTTGCGACGTGGCTCCACGCAGATTGTTCGATTCCGGCCAGTCGAACTCGGGACAACCGATTGATTATGAGCAGGTTGCGAGAAATGGGCCTGGGACGGGCTGCCCCCTATCGCCCATCAGTGGGTTGGGCATACCCCTTCTCTCTCACAAAAAGGGGGCGCTGTCCCCGGGCCTTGCATTGACCCCCGCGGTCCCGGTTTTCCCCGCGTTCCCCGGTATACGGGACGGCCCGGTCGCTTTTTTGGGAGTTCCGCTGACTGGGTCCTATCGTGAACGGTCACGATAGGAGACGTATGGCAGAGGCATTCACCATCGGTTCGGAGAAGTCGCACGGCGCACGCTTCGTTTAATCAGGAAAACTCTGATCCCACTCGTCGCCATAGATCGCTAGAGCTGGCAGACGCTCTCCAAGCCATCGAGACCGCTTCTGGCCCATCAGTGCTGCCCGAGTGTTGAGGTACAGCCTTGGCAGCCACCAGGGCTCCACCATGAAGAACGGGTTATAGCGCAATCCCAGAGACTGTGAATAGCTGAACGTGTGTTTCGCCATGAGAGAGAGATCTTGGCGAATACGCGCACGGTGATATAGCGTTCCCATGTTTTCAGGCCTGCGTGTGCAACTTCAACCTTTTGCATCGGGGTGTGTGAGCGAGATACGCACTCGTCGCTGTTAACAACGCGACCTATCAGCGTACCACGAGTTATTATCAGTATACGTCCTGCCGCCGATCGAGTCCAAGTACCTTATGGCAATGCCGACAATCTTGACGGGGAAGCTTTCCCGATTCGTTATTGATAGGTCGATCGCCAGACGAATCGCCATCGCTCTGAGCTCACGGAAATATCTACGGCCGGACGTGCACGAAGGGAAAGTTGCCTGTTTACTAATCGAACGTAGTGATAATTGATGGTTGCCAGGACCAAAAGGAAAGAAGAGCCATGGCAATAGCTGCCAGCCCTTGTACTGCTCCGTCATTCTTATTGAGCCAATCGAAGAGTTCATTCCATGTCATCATCGCGACATCGCCCCTTGTGCTATTGTATATCTCGTCGCCCTCGATTTGGCAATGATTGGGCTCGTCGGCGGGCTCGTCGGGACAGCCTGAGACTCGACCGGCCCAATTCGATGTTCGGGACAGAGCCAGCGATATTGGT
>CAWELS010000057.1:0-19214 GCA_963809945.1 Bryobacterales bacterium
CTTATGGACAGCGTTTCGAATATTCGCACACGCTGCCCGAGCTCGCCGCGGCCCATGCCGACACCGGCGCCGAGGCGCTCGAGGCGAACCCCGTCCACGTCAAAATCTGCGGCCGCGTGATGACCGTCCGGCGCATGGGCAAGGCCGGTTTCGCGCACCTGCAGCAGAACGGCGGCCGGTTCCAGATCTACGTCCGCAAGGACAACGTGCCGGAAGCCGACTTCGAGCTCTATAAGAGGCTGCTCGACATCGGCGACATCATCGGCGTCGAGGGTCACCTGTTCCGCACCAAGACCGGCGAGATCAGTGTCATGGCCGAGAGCCTCTACTTCCTCGCCAAGACGCTGCTCAACATGCCCGAGAAGTGGCACGGACTGGAGGACGTCGAGACCCGCTACCGCCAGCGCTACCTGGACCTGATCGCCAATCCGGAGGTCCGAGACGTCTTCGTGGCGCGCAGCCGGATCATCGCCTCGCTGCGGCGGCAGCTCGAGGAGCGCGGCTTCATCGAAGTCGAAACGCCAATGATGCAGCCCCTCTACGGCGGCGCGGCGGCGCGGCCGTTCGTGACCCACCATAACACGCTCGACATCGACCTCTACCTGCGCATCGCGCCCGAACTCTATCTCAAGCGGCTGGTCGTCGGCGGCCTGGAGCGGGTTTACGAGATCAACCGCAACTTCCGCAATGAGGGGATCTCGACGCAGCACAACCCCGAGTTCACCATGCTCGAGTTCTACCAGGCCTACGCCGACTACCACGTCATGATGGACCTCTCCGGCGACCTGCTGCGCCAGGTCGCCATCGACGCCACCGGCTCGGCCGAGGTCGACTATCAGGGCGACAAGCTGGATTTTGGGAATGTCCGCCGGCTGACGCGTCCGCGAGGCGGTCGTCGAGTTCTGGCCCGGCGAGGAGCGGCCGACGCCGGAGCAGGTCCGCGACCCGAACTGGCTCAGCGCGCACTCCGAGAAGGCAACGCCGGGCGAGCAGCTCGTCGACATCTTCGAGCAGCAGGTCGAGGAGCAGCTCATCCAGCCGACGATCATCTACGATTACCCGGTCGAGACCTCGCCGCTCTCGAAGAGCAAGCCCGACGATCCGGCTTTCGTCGAGCGCTTCGAGATCTACGTCGCCGGCATGGAGATCGCCAACGCCTACACCGAGCTCAACGACCCGCAGGAACAGCGCCGCCGCTTCGAAATCGCAACTGGCGATGAAAGCGCGCGGCGAGGAAGAGGCGCACCAGATGGACGAGGACTATCTCCGCGCCATGTGCTACGGTCTCTCCCCGACCGGCGGCGAAGGCATCGGCATCGACCGGTTGACGATGCTCCTGACGGACTCGAAGTCCATCCGCGACGTGATCCTCTTCCCGCTACTGAGGCCGGAAGGTCCCATCGGGTTGCTGGACCGGCTACGTGCGGCAGAGGAAGATTAACCGCAGAGAGTGAGGGGAGGGAAGATGAGCCCTGCGATAGGGCGGAATGCGTAATGGTGGGGACGGTTTGATTCAACCGCCAAGGCGCAAAGAACGCCACGGTTAGAAGGAATCAAGAGAAACCTTGGCGTCCTTTGCGCCTTGGCGGTTAATACTAGATCGATTCGAGTTCCTGTTCGATCAACTGCTTCTGGTACAGCTCGGCGTACCAGCGGCCGGAGGTCAGCAGCGAGGCGTGGGTGCCGCGTTCCACCAGCCGGCCGTCGGCGAGGACGAAGATCTCATCGGCGTGCTGGATGGTCGAGACACGATGCGAGATCAGGACGGTGGTGCGGGTCTTTATCGTCTCGGAGAGGGCCGTGATGATCCGCTCTTCGGTCACCGTATCGACACTCGAGAGGGCGTCGTCCAGAATCAGGACCGAGGAGCTCATGAGAATGGCGCGAGCGATGGCGGTGCGCTGCTTCTGGCCTCCGGAAAGGGTGATGCCGCGCTCGCCGACGATGGTTTGATAGCCATCCGGAAAACCGGCAACATCCTCCGCGAGCCCGGCCATCTCAGCGGCCCGCCGGATCTCTTCCTCAGTCGCGTCCGGACAGCCGAAGGCGATGTTCTCCGCCAGGGTGGCGCTGAACAGGAAGGTCTCCTGCGGAACGAAGCCAATGACGCGCCGCAACTCGGCCACCCGTAGCGACCGGATGTCTTCTCCGTTCAGGAGCACGCGCCCGGCCGTGGGATCCCAGATGCGCGGGATGAGCTGGACGAGGCTGCTCTTGCCACTGCCGGTGTGCCCGACGATCGCCACGGTGGCGCCGGAGGGAATCGTCAGGTCGATCTCCCGCAGCACCGGCCGGTCCTCGAGCGTGAGTGAGACGCCCTCGAAGCGGATCTCGCCGCGTTCCGGATTCGGGATCGGGCGGGGCGCCGGCGGGTCGGCGATGGTGGGACTTTCGTCAAACAGCTCGCGAATCCGGCCGAGCGAGGCCGTCCCGCGCTGCAGCAGGCTCACCACCCAGCCCATCGCCACCATGGGCCAGATGAGCATCCCGAGGTAGACGTTGAACATCAGGAACGCGCCAAGCGTGATCTGGCCTTGCAGTAGCCGGTAGCCGCCGTACCAGAGGACGATCAGGAAAGAGAAGCCGGTCAGGCTTTGGAGCACCGGCATGAAGAGGCCGGACACCCGGGCCAGCTTGAGCGTCTGATCGACGTAGTCGCGATTCAGCTCGTCGAATATCCGCTCCTCGGTCTTTTCCTGGACGTAAGCCCGGACCACGCGGATCCCGGTCAGCCCTTCCTGCACGCGGCTGCTGATATCCGAGAAGATACCCTGGATCCGCAGGAACTGCCGGTGGATGTAGCTGCCGAAACGGGCCACCAGCAGCGTTACGAGTGGAGCCGGGAGCAGCGCGAATAGCGTCAGATGCCAGTCCACCCAGCTCATCACGATGAGCGAGAAGATGGCCGTGGTGACGGTGTCGGCGAGGTACATGACGCCGGGCCCGGCCATCATTCGCACAGCGTTCAGGTCGTTGGTGGCGCGGGCCATGATGTCGCCGGTGCGGTACTTCGAGTAGAAGTCCGAGGAGAGGCGGATGAGGTGGGCGAAGAGGTCCCGGCGCAGGTCGTACTCGACGTCCCGCGAAATGCTGATGAGGATCACCCGCATCCAGTACTGGAAGATCCCCTTGAAGGCGGTGAGGCCGACCAGGGCGGCCGCGAACAGGAGCGTCCCCCGGGCGTCAAAAGTCTTCGACAGCTTGTCCACCGCGTAGCCGAGCAGGAGCGGCACCAGGGCGGCGAAGACATTGCGCCCCAGCAGCGAAGCGATGCCTCGCATCAGACCGGAGCGGTAGCGGCGCACGTAGGGCCACAGCGTGGACAGGGCGTGCCGCATACCGTAGCGGGACGGTTGTGAGTCAGCCGACCAGGATCGGCCTGAGCGAAGTCTTTTTAGCAATGGAGAACCGGACTAGCTTTCGTCGTTGGAATTCGTCGAGTCGAGGTGTCCGACTTTCTTGAGGCGATAGTAGAGCCGTTCCACCTCGGCCTCGTCCTCCTCCCGCAGCAAGCGGTAGGTCGGCGAAGGCAAGCGGCGGGTGGTCCCGACCGCTTCTCCCCAGAACTGACGATACGGGATGCCGTCGATCAAGGCCCGCGTCGAGAATCGGCGCAGGTGGCGCAGCAGGCTGTTGGCGGAGTCCAAATCGCCGGGATAGATCAACAGACAGCGCTTCCCTCCAAAGAACGTCAGGTGGACGACCAGCGGGGAAATCCAGCCCGTACGGTCAACGCGCTCGATATCGGACCAGGCGAACTGGCGGCGTCCGACTACGAGCCCCTCTTCGCGTATCTCGATGGGAGGTCTGGTGGCCAGCAGAACCAGGATAATGCCGCTGAGTCCAAACAAACCAGCGGCAATGTACGCCGGGGCCCAGTCGGCCGCAAACCACATCGAAAACACACCCAGTAGTGCGGCGACAAGGCTCGCCGTGAAGTAGCTCCGCGACGGCGAATAGCGAGTCATTGACCTTCCAATTTTAAGCGTACCCCCCCTCCCGGCCCTCGTCAATCCGCGGCCCTTCCGCGGCTCGTCCGCGAGGGAAATGAGCGGGGAGGTTCGGGCGCCGTAACGGTCATGAAACGAGCGCCGCGGCCGTCGCGGAGGCGATCTCGTCGTAGGCGACGATTTCGTACAGAGACGCGTCCGACATGATCTTCGAGACCAGCGCCACGTGCATGGCGTGGCCGGCCCGCTCGGCGACGACATGGCCCAGGATCGGGCGGCCGATCAGCGCCAGGTCGCCAATCAGGTCGAGCGCCTTGTGGCGGCAGGGTTCGTCCGGGAAGCGGAGGCCCTCGGGGTTGAGCACTCCGGTGCGATCAAAACCAATCGCGTTGTCGAGGGTCGCGCCACGGATCAGCCCCATGTCGCGCATCTTGTCGAGCTCATGGGCAAAGCCGAACGTCCGCGCGGGCGCCATCTCCTCGGCGTAGGTCTCCGGTGTCACATCTATCTCGAGCCGCTGCTCGCCGACCAGAGGATGGTCGAACGAAATGTGGCAGGTGAGCCGGAAGCGGTCCGCCGGTGTGATCGTGATCCGTTTGCCGTTGCCGCCCACCGAAACCGGTTGGACGATGCGGAGATACCGGCGCCGGCGCCGATGACGCCGAATCCCGGCCTCGCGAATCAGGCTGAGGAACGGAAGACCGCTCCCGTCGAGGATCGGAACCTCGAGATTATCGATCTCGACGACCGCGTTGTCGATCCCCATGCTGTAGAAAACACTCAACAGGTGCTCGACGGTCGAGATCAGCACGCCCTGCCGCATCAGGCTGGTGGCGTAGCTGACTTTGGCGACATTCGCCCAGGTGGCGGCAATGGGGAAGTGCTCGAGGTCGGAGCGCTCGAACACGATGCCGGTGCCCGCCGGCGCCGGCCGGATGCGAATCGACACGGGGACGCCGCTATGCAGGCCGACGCCGGACGCGCTCACTGATCGCTGGATAGTGGTCTCGTATGGCAAACGGTCATTTTCCTCGCAGACGCTCGATGTGGCCAACGCTTCTCCAGATGTGCAATCGCGGCACCGGGTTACAAGTCATTCATTTTACACTACTTTTCCTGAAATTTCTGTGGCTTTTTGACCACATTTGCCCCGTTCCCCTGTGGCTCAAATACAATACCGTACCGGCCTCCAGCCGACGGAAGGTATCATGGGTGGCATGCAACGGCCGGGGCTGTTCCTCGTCGACTCGTTCGGCTTCATTTTCCGCGCCTATCATGCCCGGGCCCGGTCCGGCGCGCCGCCCATGCGGACCCAGGCGGGCCTCGCCACCGAAGCGGTCTACATCTTCCACAACATGCTCCGCAAGCTGCTCGCCTCCTACGAGCCGGCCTACATCGCGGCGGTGTTCGAGGCCGAGGGGAAGACGCTGCGCGAGGAGGCATTCGCCGACTACAAGGCCAACCGCACCGCGATGCCCGAGGACCTGGCCGAACAGATCCCCTACGTCCGCAAGGTCCTGGAAGCAATGCGCATTCCAGTGCTCGCGTATCCGGGCTACGAGGCGGACGATGTTATCGGAACCATCGCCAAGACGAGCGCGCGATCCGACGTCCCGGTGGTGATCGTTTCGAGCGACAAGGACATGCTCCAACTGGTCGACGAGCGCGTCTCGATGCTCGATCCGCGCAAAGACTACCTCTGGTACGACCCCGCCAAGGTGGCCGAGTACATGGGCGTCCCGCCCGAGCACGTCGCCGACCTGCTGGCGCTCAAGGGCGACGCCGTGGACAACATTCCCGGAGCTCCGGGCATTGGCGACAAGGGCGCGCGCGACCTGGTAGCCCAGTACGGCGGGGTCGAATCTGTGATCGAGCATGCCGAGGAGGTGAAGCGGAAGGCCTATCGCGAGAGCCTCCAGAACAACGTCGACCAGATCCTGCTGAGCAAGCAGCTCGCGACCATCGAGACCGCCGTCCCGATCGAGTGGAAGCTCGAGGCTCTGGCCGCCACCGAGCCCGACAGGGAGCGCCTTGCCGAGCTCTACCGGGAACTCGAATTCTTTAGCCTGCTCAAGGAAATGGGGGCCGCGGCGCCGGCGCCCGAGGAGCGGAAGCGGAACTACGCGGCGCTCGACGCGGCCGAGGAGATAGACGCCTGGATCGCCGAACATGCCGGGGCGGCGCGGATCGGCTTCGCGATGACCGAGGCGGGCCACGGGGAGCTGCTCGATCGCCCGATCGGCCTGGCCGCCGAGGTGGGCGAGGGCCGGACGGTCCCGGGCGAGATGCTCGATCGCGTACGGGGGATCCTCGCAGCGCCGAACATCAGGAAGGCGGTGCTCGACTGGAAGGCGCTGCTGCCACGGCTTGCCGAATCGGGCGTTGCGGTCCAGGGCGGCATCGACGATCCTGTCCTATTCAACTTCCTGCTGACCGCGGACCCGGCGGCGAGCTCGGCCGAGGCGGTCATCGAGCGCCGCATCGGCGCCGCCTCCGACGGCGATGTCGCCAAGGTGGCCGATTTCGCGCTCGAGCTGGCCGGGACGCTGGGCGCGGAGGTGGACGGACGCGGCCTGCGGCCGGTCTACGACACCATCGACCTGCCGGTTATTCCGGTGCTCGCGCGCATGGAACGGACCGGCGTCCGCATCGATAGCGATGCCCTCGCCGAGCTGTCCCGGCGAATGAACGTCCAGATCGAGGAGCTGACCGGCCAGGTCCACGAGCTGGCCGGGCACGCGTTCAATATCAATTCGCCGGTGCAACTCGGCAAGGTGATCTACGAGGAGATGGGACTGCCGGCTCCGCAGCGCTCCGGCAAGAAGAAGAGCCTCTCGACGGCAGCCGACATTCTCGAGGGGCTGGCCGTCGATCATCCCGTGGCCCGCCTGGTGCTCGACTACCGCCAGGTGGTCAAGCTCAAGGGGACCTACGTCGACGCCCTCCCGGCACTGGTGTCGCCCACCGACGGCCGCTTGCACACGACGTTCAATCCCGCCGGCGCCGCCACCGGACGCCTCTCCTCGGCCAACCCCAACCTCCAGAACATCCCCATCCGGACCGGCCTCGGCCGCGAGATCCGGGCCGCCTTCGTACCACGCGAGGGCTGGAAGCTGCTGGTCGCCGACTACTCGCAGATCGAGCTCCGCCTGCTCGCGCACATGTCGCGCGACCCGGTGCTGGTGAGCGCGTTCCGGGCCGGCGAGGACATCCATACACGGACTGCGGCCGAGGTCTTCGGCACGCCGCCCATCGCCATCGACGCCGAGCTGCGGCGGCGCGCCAAGGCGGTCAACTTCGGCATCGTCTACGGGCTGAGCGCGTTCGGTCTCTCGAACCAGCTCGGCATCCCGCGCGCCGAGGCTGACCGGTACATCAAGAGCTACTTCGAGCGCTACCAGGGCGTGCGGCGGTTCATCGACGAGACGATTGCGACGGTCCGGCGCACCGGCATGACCCGTACGCTGTTCGGCCGCGAGCGTCCCATCCCCGACATCGGCAGCCGCAACCCCAACGCCCGCGGATTCGCCGAACGCACGGCGGTCAACACACCGCTACAGGGCACGGCCGCCGACCTCATCAAGCTGGCCATGATCCGCATCGACGACCAGTTGGTCCGCGAGGGCTGGCAAAGCCGGATGCTCCTGCAGGTGCACGACGAGCTGGTCTTCGAGACCCCCCCGGAGGAAGCCGACGCGCTCGCGGGGCTGGTAAAACGGGAAATGGAGGGTGTGCGGGAACTCGATGTTCCCTTGGCCGTCGATATCGGAATTGGAGATAATTGGCGCGATGCGAAGTAACAGGCTGGTTGCCCTCTTTGTATTCCTATCCCTTCTCCTGGTTGTTTCGTGTGCCAGCGAGCCGGCAGTGGAAGCGCCCCCGGCGTTTCCGAAGGAGGCTCCCGACATCTACCGGGTGCGGTTCGAGACCACGCAGGGAGATTTCACGATCGAGGTCCACAAAGACTGGGCGCCGCGGGGCTCACAGCAGTTCTACGATCTCGCGACGCTCGGTTTCTATAACGGCGTCCGGTTCCACCGCGTGATCCGGCGTTACATCGTGCAGTGGGGGATCAATCCGGATCCCCAGCAGCAGGCGATTTACGGACAGATGCAGATCCGCGACGACCCACCGCAACAGAGTAACAAGCAGGGCTTTGTCAGCTTCGCTAAGTTGGGCCCGAACAGCCGCACCACACAGGTCTTTGTTAACCTGACCGACAATACGGAATTGGACAAGGAAGACTTCGTTCCGTTCGGCGAGGTGATCGACGGGATGGACGTAGTCGAAAACCTGTGGAGTTCCTACGGCGAGGTGGCGCCGCGCGGGACAGGTCCGGATCCGACACGGGCGATGCGGGAAGGCGAAGCGTACTTTGAACGGGATTTCCCGCGCCTCGACAAGATCGCCAGGACCACCGTCCTGCTCCCGCCGTTCGATGACGCGGCGGGCGAGGAGAAGGGGAGCCAGCCGTCGGAGTAAGCCGCGTGCTGGAGAGGGCGGTCCGGGATGGCGCCGCTCCCTTCGGTCACGGCTCGGAGCCGGCGTCCGGCGCGGGCCGTGCGGCGGCCGAAGGTATGGGGTTCATCTGTCGTTCGGAGAGTGGAGCTGCAGCTCCGCGTCCGCCAAAGCGCCCCTTCCCCGGATCAATGAGATACCCGCGAGGCGGGCAGGTCGCTCGGAGGTCCCGTTGCATTCCGGATCAATGGGATACGGGCGAGCAAGCTGTATTCGGAGGTCCTGTTGCGGAGGACACCGCTAGGTGAGATTCCGGGTGGGTGCGTAACCGGAGCCCGCGATGTCCCCGGTGAGGCGAGTGGCGGGCTGCGAAGAGTTAGTGTCAAAGTAAGATCGGAGGAGCAATGACAATTGGTGAAACGCTGTTAGTCGAGTTCAACGCCGAGGCAGGCAATACACGTCAGAGCCTCGAGCGAATTCCGGCCGCGAAGATGGAGTGGCGGCCGCACGAGAAGTCGTGGATCATGCGCGACCTGGCATCGCACCTGGCCAACATCCCCGGCTGGGGGAAGATCGCGCTGGTGACCGACAGGGTTGACGTCGCGCCCGAAGGGAAGATGATGGAGCAGCCCTCGCCCGACTCGCCGGAGGCGCTGGTCGCGCTGTTCGACAAGAACGTGGCCGACATGCGGGCCGCTCTGACCGCGTCCAACGACGAGCACCTGCTCGAGGACTGGACCCTGCTCCGGACAGGGAGCGCGCTGTTCACGATGCCCCGGCTCGCGGTGCTGCGGATGCACGTGTTAAACCACAGCATCCATCACCGGGCGCAGTTGGGTGTCTACCTGCGGCTTTGCGATGTGCCGGTCCCGGCGATTTACGGTCCGTCGGCCGACGAAGGCGGGGTGTAAGGGACGCGGTTCGGGATCATACGGGCAGGTGAAACCGCTCAATACCACTTAGTTGTAGTGCGTCGGAGATTCTGCGGCATATGGAAGCCGCTTGCTGACGCGCGCGGTTCAGTGCCGGTAGTCAGCTAGCTCAGGACCGCGACCGTCGGGGAGCGCAGCATACTGGTCGAAATGAGAGACACAGACCACTAGCTTCGCGAGACCTCGATCATTGAGCCTCGTCGGAGGCGAGAAGAGAGCGAAGCTGAAGCTCCGCGCCCGCTAAAGCGCGCCTTCCAAGATGTTTCGCAGCCTTTTTTGGGGGAGGATGGGCTTGCCCCCTCGTGCCTGTCCCGCTGCCGGGCTACAGGAACGCCCGGATCAACTGGCTCTGCGTTGTCTTCAGGTTGGTGTGCGCTTCGTCGAGCTGCTGGATCTTCTGGCGCAGGTTGCGGAGGAGCTGGCTGCGCTCGCTCCCGTTGCGGATCACAAGCAGCAGGGCCGCGTTGTCCCAGGGTTTCTCCACGTATTGGAACAGCCCCACGGAATTGATGGCCTCGATGGCGCTCTGCTTGTCGGCGTGGCCGGTTAGCAGGACCCGGGCCGCCTCCGGCTGCAATTCCTTGGCCTTGCCCAGGAACTCGATGCCGTTCATCTTCGGCATCAGATAGTCGGAGATCACGACATCGACGGGATTCGCTTCCAGGTATCCGAGGGCATCGTCGACGCTGGTGAAGGTTTCAACGGTGTAGTCCGTCTCCAGGGTGAGATAGGCATGGAGGCTGGTCAGCACCATCTCCTCGTCGTCCACGATCACTACCGTCGGTTCCATATTCATATCCACTGATGAGTCCTTCTCCGCGTCCTAGCCGGCGCCGCAGCTCTCCACCCGAGGCCGCGCCACGGGGATCCGAATGTGGAACGTCGTCCCCTGGCCGACCTCACTTTCAAAGTCGATCGTTCCTCCGTGCCGGACCACGACGATCTCGTGAGAGATCGCCAATCCGAGACCGGTTCCGATACCCGACGGCTTGGTCGTGAAGCCCCCGGTGAAAATCCGATCGCGATACTCGGGCGGAATCCCGGTACCGGTGTCCGAGATCGACACCCGCACCGCATCCCCTTCCCCGACCGTGCGGACCCGCACCGTGCCTTCGTCCTCGATCGCCTGTCCGGCGTTGACGAGGATGTTCAGAAACACCTGTCCCAGCGCGTGGGGCTCGCACTCGACCGGCGGCAGTTGTCCGTAGTCGGTCTCCACTCGAATCCGCCGCCGAAACTCGCAATGGGCCAGCTTTAGAGTGTTGTCGAGGATCTCGTTCACATCCACCTTGATGTACTCGTGGCCGCCGGCGAGCGTCTTCAATCCTCGAACCACGGCGGCGATGCGCTCGCAGGCGAGCTTATCCACGGCGGCCAGACTCCCGAGCGTGGTAAGAATCTTCATCGCCTTGGGCGGCGGCGGGTTCGACGCGGATTGGGCCTCGGCGATCATCTCCTCGAGCATTGCCAGCGAACGTGTGGTGACCTCGTTGTTCGTCAGGATCGCGCCGATCGGCGTGTTGATCTCGTGGATGATGCCCGCGAGCAACTGTCCGATGGCCATCATCTGATGGGCCTCGAGGACTTGTCCCTTGTAGAACTCGAGCTCGGATCGGAGTCTCGCCTGCTCGGCCTCCACGGAAGCTCGCTCTTCGTCGTTCATCGTGCAGCCGCTGTCCACCGGCTTCGGCGCGCTATCTGGTCGCGGCGCGGGTGGAGTCGATAGGATCCCATGCGCCCGGTTCGCGCCGGGCACTGACGCGCTCAAGCTCCATTATCCTTGCGAACCAGGCGGGTCGCAAATTCTCAGCACCATCAGTGGCTTACGATTCGCGTCCGTCGTGCTTATCAAGTTTTGCAGAAGTTCGGGCGGGCCGCGTTCGGAGGGCCCGTTGCGGCGACAGCGCTACGGGGGGTTCAGGGTGGATGCGGGACCCTAGCCCGCCGTGTGCAGAGGGGCGGGTGTCGCGGGGAGTGGGGCTTGGAGATTGTACCTTTCGGGCGACTACTGCTCAATGAGGCGCCGGAAGCGGCGTACGAGCGTCGAGAAGATGGACGCCGCCAGCTCAATGTTGTCCGACAGCAGGTCGTAAAAATCGTCCCGGGAGATGCGCAGCAGCACCGTGTCCTCGACGGTCTTCGCCATCACCGGCAAGGGCGAATCATCAAACAGCGCCCAGGATCCGAGGACCTCGTGCTGGCGGGCGACATGGAGCGATTGGCCGTTACGGCTGATCTCGACGCCGCCTTCGAGGATCACATACAGCGCGTCCAGCGGCACGTTGGGCTGCAGGACCGGCTTACCAGGCGGATAGCTCACCTCGTTGGCGATCAGGGCGATGCGGGACAGTTGGTCCGGCTTGAGGCTCGCGAGCAGTTCGACGGCCTCGAGTGCGATCACCTTCTCGACAATGTGGCGTTCCGGCATCTGCGGGCGGGCTTTCGGACTCTGGCGGTGCCCGCTTCGGACCGCCTTCCGTTTCAGCCTAGCGCGGACGCCGCACTCTTCGCCACGGGCGAGAGCACGGGGTCGCCGCTGGCGGCCACCTGCGAAACGATGCCGGCCATTCGGGTGAGTTTCAACTCGGCAACGGCGGTCACGGCGCAGGCCGCGAGCCACGTGTCGCCGGTCCGGATCTGTTCCCGGAGGGCCTCCTCGATGCCCGGCACCTCGATACCGAAGCGCTCCCGCCCGATGTCGAGCAGGTGTGGCGAGCCATCGATCATCGGTAGCAGGACGTCCTTGAGATCGCTCTCGAGGATATTGTCCAGGAGTTCTAGGACGGCGGCGAACTCCTCAGCGCGGCGGTGGCTCACGGCCAGGTAGGCCGCCTGAATCTGGCTGGGCGGATAGTACAGTCCGAGGAGCCGGAAGAGACGTTCGACGGTCCGGCTGAGGCGGTCTTCGATGGTCCGGGCGAGCAGCGCTGTGGCCCGCCCGCCGCGGGCGCCATCCCGGAATCGCGCCAGCGCCGCGTAGAGCTCGAAATAGCCGTGGGCTTCAGTGAGGATCTGCTGGCGCGCCTGATGTGCTCCGTAGTCGAGCTCCGGCGCCACCGCTCGCAGCCGGTTCAAGGCCCGGAGCGCGGCGTCGCGCACGGTCAGCTCCGTGCCGCTGAGTGCCGCCCGCAAAGCATTGACGCTCTCCTGCGAGGAGACACCGGACAGCACCCGAGGGATCTGCCGCCGCACCGAGACAGCGAGGCGACGATCTTCGATCAATCCGGCGAGCGCTTCGCAGACGGCCGGACCGTAGCTCACCAGCGCCTCGATGGCGGCGCGGCGGAGGTTCGGATTCGCCAAGTGAGCCACCACCTCGTCTAGATAGTCGCGGTTGCCGAGCCTGCCCGCGGCCCGGCAGGCGGCCGCCGCCACCCGGGTGTCGGTGTCGCCGAGCAGCCGGTGCAGAACGTCAGTGCCCTCGTCGCCCCGCTTGCCGACCGCGAGCGCGGCGAGGGCGCGCCGGTCGGGCGACGGATCGTTGGCGGCCTCCCCCAGCCAGTCTCGCGAGATCAGATCGCGGACCTCCTCGCGGTCGGCGGGAAGCGCCTCGAGCGCGGCTTCCGCGAGCACCGCGTTGGAGTGTCCGATCAGCTCGGCGGCCAGGCGCCGGGCGTCGGCCGAGATGGCGAGCACATAGTGGACGGCCTGACGGGCAAGGCCGGCGGGCACCGCCTCAGGGCTATCGATGATCCCCATCGCCCGGTCGAACAGCGCGGGATCGGCGCTCTGCCGGGCGAGCTCGAACACCTTGGCCTGGATCTCCGCGGACGGACTGTCCGCCAACCGATCGAGCAGCGGCAAGAGCTTGTAGCCGGGCGCCTCCGCCAGCAGTCCGAGCGCGTAGATGACCTGCCGCGTATTGGAGCCGGCAGCGGCCTGCTCGAGCAGCCGGACCGTCTCGGTATCCTGCACCGTGACGCGGGCGTCGCCGAGTTGCAGCCGCCGTGACTCCACGCGGCGCCGCACCGTGTTCATGTACTCGTTGCGGGCCCGCAACGCCAGCCAGACCCAGCCGACGGCAATCGCGACGATCAGCGCGGAGAGTTGCCGTGGGGTCAGCATGTCCAGCCCGATCAGGCCGACGAGCAAGAGCGCCGCGATGCCCCGGCCCAGCCGGTCGACGAGCACGTCGATGAAGGCCTTCGTCCGGCTTTTGAGCTCGGCGGGCAGCGGGAGATAGAGCAGTTCGATCGCCGTGCGCGAGACCGAATAGCGGGTGGATGCCTCGGCCAGCCTGGCCACGGCGGCGCCGAACAGGTTGGGGGACAGAATGACACCGACCGAGGCCGCGCCCACCGATAGGGGGGAGATCAGCAACGTTCGGCCGACGCCCAGGCGGCCCACCAACAGTGTCGTGAAGAAGAACTGGAGCACGAAGGTGGCGATGCTGAGATAGATGCCGTTAAAGAGGCCGAGAAAGGCCGTCAGATCATCGCCCGAATAGGTCTGCTTGGCGAACACATTGAACTGGAACTCGACCAGCACCTCGGCGATGTAGGTTGTGATGATGATCCCGATGATGACCAGCAAGTGGCGGTGGCGGGCCACGGCCCTGATCACGTCGCGAATCGTGAAATTGGCCGTGCCGCCGTCGGAGGCGTCACTCGGACTCCGCCGCCGCGCCTGATTCGGAGGAAAGGTCCCGTGGCTGCGTCGCACGGACATGACCGTCGCGTGTACGCAGCCGAACGCGACCAGGATGAAAACGGACCCGATCGGCATCAGCGCCGAGGATCCGACCCGCTCGACGATGCCCGACGTGAGCCCGCCGCCAGCCGCCGCTCCCAGGATGGCGCCCAGTCCGACGAGGCCGTAGAGCCGCTTCGCCTCGCGGCCGTCGAAGACGAAGCTGGCGAGCAGCCATCCCTGCGACACGAACACGATGCCGAACAGGTTTACCCAGATGGCGAGCGCGTAGAGGAGCCAGCTCCAATTGAAATCGATCAGCCGCCAGAAGACAAACAGCGTCACCACCATGATCGCCGTCGCGCCGCCGACGGCCGCGTAGAGCGAGGTCCGCACGGCAAGCTTCGTATAGAGGTAGGCGAAGAACCCGCCGATGGCCGCGATGAGGAAGTAGAGGTACGGCAGTCTCTCCACCGGGAAGCGATTCAGAAACATCGACCAGGCGACCGGCTTCAGGACATGGATCGCCCCGAGGGTGAAGAAGAAGTAGAGGAACATGAGGGCCGTGCGGGCGTACTCCCCGTGGCGAACGTCGAAGGAGTCACGCCACCATCGCCGCAGGCTCAGCATGGATCACTCAGCGTAGCAGGCGCACTGCGGACGCCGCTCAGTCAAAGCCCTGGCAGGCGGTGTCCACGTCGTCGAAGAATTCAAAGACGGTGTCCAGACGCGTGACGCGGAAGCCCTCGCGGACCACTGGTCTGGCCGCGGCCATCCGGAGCTTGGCGCCGGCGCGCATCGTCTTGTTCAGGCTGGCGATGAACCGGCCGATACCGGTTGAGTCCATGTGCTCGACACCCGAGAGATCGAAGACGATGCGCTTGGCGCCCTTTTCGAGCAGCGCCTCGACCGCCGTTTCGATCCGGGCACTCTCTTCTCCCAGCATCACCCTGCCCGCCACGCCGATTACTGCGACGCCTTGCTCGGTTTCTCGCTGGCTGATCTCCAACTCTGATGGCATGATTGCTTCCTAGAACTGACGAGCCCGGAGGGCGGCAGGTTATGGGTGCCGGAAGACCGCTCCCGCCACAACCGCTCATCATAGCCTCTCCGCATGCCGCGGCTCAACGTCCAATGGGTTGCCAAGCTGCGAAGATAATAAGCTGTGGGCCATCTCGGGCCGACGACGCGCAATGCTGGACCACTTGCCGACCGAACAACCGAATCCCGCCTCGGAAGGAATCGACGCCCGGCCGACGGAAGAGATTCTGCGGATCATCAATCAGGAGGACCGTGGCATCGCCGACGCGGTAGGCGTGGCGATTCCCGAGATCGCCAAGGCAGTCGAGAAGATCGTCGGGCGGCTTCGGGACGGGGGCCGGCTGTTCTACATCGGAGCCGGCACGAGCGGCCGGCTGGGCGTGCTGGACGCCGCCGAGTGCCCGCCGACCTTCCAGGTCCCGCCGGAACTGATCCAGGGCATCATCGCCGGCGGCGCACCCGCACTCGCCCGCGCCACCGAGGTGAGTGAGGATGACCCGGCGGGCGGCGCACGCGACTTGGACGCCCGCGGCTTCACCGCCGCCGACGTGCTGTTCGGCATCGCAACCAGCGGGCGTACGCCCTACGTGCTCGGCGCCATTGACCGGGCGCGCGCGCTGGGCGCCGTGACCATCGGACTCAGCTCGAATCCCGATTCCGAGCTGGCCCGCCGGGTCGACATCGCGATCACGCCGGTCACGGGCCCCGAGATCATCGCCGGATCGACGAGGATGAAGGCCGGGACCGCCACCAAGCTGGTGCTCAACATGGTCAGCACGGCGGTCATGATCCGGCTCGGCCATGTCTATGGCAACCTGATGGTCAACGTCCGGCCGGTGAACGAGAAGCTCGCCGAGAGGGCCCGCCGGATTGTGGCGCGGGCCGGCGGCGTGGACCGGGAACAGGCGGTCCGGCTGCTCGACGATGCCGGCGGCGACGTGAAGATGGCGATCCTGATGGCGCAATTCGACGTGGATGCGGAAGAAGCCGCGCGGCGACTGGCGGCAGCCGGCGGCCGACTCTCGGAGGCAGTGGAACGATGGAAAAGTTTGTAATCGAAGGTGGTCGCCCGCTCGAGGGCGAGATGGCGATCAGCGGGGCCAAGAACTCCGCGCTGCCGGCGCTGGCGGCGAGCCTGCTAACCAGTGAGCCGGTGACGCTACGGCGCATTCCCGGCGTCCGCGACATCCACACCATGGTCGACCTGCTGCGGCATACCGGCGCCGAGGTGGATGCGGGCGAAGACGGCGTCTACCGCATCGCGGCCGGTCGATCTGGCCAACGCCGAGGCTCCCTACGAGATCGTGAAGACGATGCGAGCTTCGAGTCTGGTGCTGGGTCCGCTGCTGGGGCGCACCGGCCGGGCGCGCGTTTCCCTGCCCGGTGGCTGCGCGATCGGCACCCGGCCCATCAATCTGCATACCGGCGGGCTGGAACAGCTCGGCGCCCGCATCGAGCAGTCCCACGGCTACATCGAGGCCGATGCTCCCGGCGGGCTTCGCGGTGCGCGGATCCATTTCGATCGCATCACGGTCACCGGCACCGAGGACCTGCTCATGGCGGCCGTGCTGGCCGACGGGGAGACGGTGCTCGACAACGCCGCCCGCGAGCCCGAGGTGGCCGACCTTGCCGACCTGCTCGTCAAAATGGGCGCGCGCATCGAGGGCGCCGGCACGTCGCGCATCCGCATTCAGGGCGTCGCGCGGCTCGGCGGCGCCGATCACAGCATCATCGCCGACCGCATCGAGGCCGGCACGTTCCTGGTGGCGGCGGCAATCACCGGCGGCGACTTGATCGTAAAGGATTGCGTCCCGGATCATGTCGACGCGCTGCTCGCCAAGCTGCGCAAGGCCGGCGCGAGCATCGACGAGGCCGGGCGCCGACGCCATCCGCGTGCGCTCCGGCGGCAAGCTCCGCTCCGTCGACGTCACGACGGAAGAACATCCCGGCTTCGCCACCGACCTCCAGGCGCAGTTCATGGCGCTCATGACGCAGGCCGAGGGCATCTCGTTCATCACCGAGACGATCTTCGAGAACCGCTTCATGCACGCTCTCGAGCTCAGTCGCATGGGCGCCAACATCCGCATCGAGGGCCGCCAGGCGATCGTCGCCGGGCCCTCCGCCCTCACCGGCGCCTCGGTAATCGCATCGGATCTGCGCGCCAGCGCCTCGCTCGTCCTCGCTGCGCTGGTCGCCAACGGCGCCACCGCCATGGACCGCATCTATCACATCGAACGCGGCTACGAGCGGATCGAGGAAAAGCTCCGGGCGGTCGGGGCGCAGATTCGGCGGGAGCCGTCCTGAAGGAGGGCGTTTTTCACCGCCAAGTACTTAGGGCACAAGTGGTCGCGTGATCGCAAACTAACGGGCTTTCCGGGTTTCTTCGATTGCGAGATAAGAGGAGCTGAAAAGCGGACGCCGGGGTACAATATCCGAGGAGGCCAGCCATGCCCGCAGCTGCGGTCCATCGCTCGCCATTCGCGGGATCCTGGTATCCGGCGGATCGCGCGGAACTCCTCGACCTCTTGCAGGGTCTGTTCGCTGAATCGGTCAAGCGGACCGGTGGCGCGCTCATGCGAGGCGGCGCCGCCTACGTGGTGCCCCACGCCGGACTGTCTTACTCCGGCCGCGTCGCTGCCGCCGCCTACCGCCACCTCGCTCGAGCCCAGCCCCGAACGGTGATCATCGTCGGCTTCACGCACCGCGGCGGTCCGCGAGGCGTCTGGATCCCGGACATCGACGCCTACGCGACACCGCTGGGTGAGATCGCCGTCGACAAGTCCCTGGCGCGCGCGCTCGCGACGACCGGCCTGTTCGGCTCCCACGAGGAAAGCGCACTCTGCGATCACTCGATCGAGATCGAGCTCCCGCTCCTCCAGTACGCCTGCCCGGACTGCCAGGTCGTTCCCGTCTATGTCGCCGCGCTCACGGACGACGAGCGCGGGAAAGCCGCGGCCGCTCTTGCCCGTGCGATCGGCGACGGAGCCGGCCCGTCGGCGAGCTCCGATTTCACCCACTACGGCGACGCATTCCGCTACAAGCCTTTCCCGCACGACAGCCGGACACCGGAGCGGCTCCATGCGCTCGACGAAGGCTTCATCGAAGCCGCCGGCAGCCTCCACTCGCAGCACTTCCTCGAAACCCTGCACTCGGAATCCGCCACGATCTGTGGCCGGGAGCCGATTGCGCTGATGCTCGAAACGCTCCGCCATCTCTCCGGAGACGACGAGATATTCCAGCGGACGCTCGACTACGAGACATCAGGCGACATCACCGGCGACTACTCCCATTCGGTCAGCTACGCCGCGCTCGGCTACTTCCCCTGGTCGGCGTTTCAGCTCGACGAAGACGGCCAGCTCCTCCTGCTCACCACCGCCCGGCAGACGCTCGAACACTACCAGCGAACCGGCCACGCCGTTCCGATCATGCCCGATCGCGCGACCCCGGGGATCGAACGCCGGGGCGGCGCCTTCGTAACCCTGCGGCGCCAGGGACGGCTGCGCGGCTGCGTGGGACGCATTGGCACGTCCGAACCGCTTTCACAGGTCGTGCCGGAGATGACGATGGCAGCCGCGCTCGACGATGCGCGATTCGCTCCGGTAGGGCCCGAGGAGGGCGACATCGAATTCGAGATCTCGCTGCTCTCGCCGCTCAAGCTCCTGCCCGATCCGGCGCTGTTCCGTGTCGGCGTTGATGGCGGCCATCTCAGTGCGGGCAGCCGAAGCGGACTGCTGCTGCCCCAGGTAGCCGAGGGACGCGGCTGGACGGCGACGGACTTTCTCGGTGCGCTGGCCCACAAAGCGGGCGTCGCTTCCACCGTCTTCGAGGACCCCGAAACCAGACTCTGCATCTTCCGCGCGCAACTGTTCACATGGCCGCGTTCGCCTATACTGAATTCCTGAATGCTGCTGTTGACCGGACCGCCGGGGTCGGGCAAGACACAACATATCCTCGACCGGCTATTTGACGGGCTTCGCCGCGACGGTTCGCCGATCCGGCTGCTCGCGCCCACCGCCACCATGGCGGAACACCTGCGCAACCAACTGGCGCGCAAGCTGGGCGGGATGCCGGACGGCGTCATCCTCACGCTCCACCGGTTCCTCGAGGACTTTCCGGCGGCGCCCGCGCCCGTCTCCCCGACCATGCTCCGGCGCCTCGTGCGCCGGGCAATCCACAAGACCCAACGGTCGAAGGCGTCCCGCAG
>CAWELS010000058.1:0-222861 GCA_963809945.1 Bryobacterales bacterium
CCGGTGGAGCAAAGGCGACGGCATCGATTCCTTCTACACCGGACTCGGCCGTTGGACCATCACCGCCCACCGTTCGCTGAGCCTGCTCGAGAACGGCCGCCTGCGCTGGTATGCCACCGGCATCGCCGCCGGCGCGGTGCTGTTTATCGCCGTGGTATTGCTGTCATGATTCTGCTCTGGCTCATCGTCGTCCTCTTGGCCGCGGGCATCATCGCCTGGATCGGCGCCCGTTGGAGCGACGGGTTAGCCCGCTGGATCTCGCTCGCCGCCACGGTCGTGGGACTGGCCATGGTCGTCACCGCCTGGGCCCGCGGTTCCGCCCCCGCCGGCGGCCGCTGGCTCGCGGAACTCGACTGGGCCTGGATCCCGCAGTTCGGCATCCGCTTCCACCTGGCGGCCGACGGACTCAGCCTGCCGCTGCTCGCGCTCACCTTCTTTCTGGGCTTCGCGGCGGTGCTCGCCTCCTGGACCGAGATCCGCGAGCGCGTCGGCTTCTTCCACTTCAACCTGATGTGGGTGCTGGCCGGCATCGTCGCGGTGTTCGTCGCGGTGGACCTGTTCCTGTTCTACTTCGCCTGGGAGCTGATGCTGATTCCCATGTACTTCCTCATCGCCGTCTGGGGCCACGAGCGGCGCATCTACGCGGCGGTGAAGTTCTTCCTGTTTACCCAGCTCAGCGGACTGCTGATGCTGGCGTCGATCGTGACGCTGGCCTTCCTGCATTACCGCAGCTCCGGGGTCCTCACGTTCGGCTATGAGGATCTGCTCGGACAGGCGCTCGTTCCCGCCACCGCCCGTTGGCTGATGCTGGGATTCTTCGCCGCGTTCGCCGTCAAGCTGCCGATGTTCCCGCTCCACACCTGGCTGCCGGACGCCCACACGGAGGCGCCCACGGCCGGCAGCGTCGTGCTCGCCGGACTCCTGCTCAAGACCGGCGCTTACGGTCTGCTGCGCTTCGTGATTCCGCTGTTCCCCGGGGCCGCCCGCGAGGCCGCGCCGAAATCCTGGTCCTGGCGGTGGCGGGCATCCTGTACGGCGCGCTTCTGGCCTTCGCGCAGACGGACTTCAAACGGATGGTCGCCTACACCAGCGTCAGCCACCTCGGCTTCGTGCTGCTGGGCATCTTCGCGTTCAACGAGCTGGCCACGCAGGGCGCGCTCATGCAGATGATCTGCCACGGCTTGAGCACCGGCGCTCTCTTCATCATCGCCGGCAGCATTGCAGGAACGCCTCCACACGCGGGACCTCAACCGCATGGGCGGCCTGTGGTCCGTTGCGCCCCGGATGAGCGGCGTCGCGCTCTTCTTCGCCATGGCGTCGCTCGGGCTGCCCGGGCTGGGGAACTTTGTGGCGGAGTTTCTGGTGCTCGTGGGCACTTACTCGGTCAACAAACCCGTCACCGTCGCCGGAACCATCGGCATCGTGGCCGCCACCATCTACTCGCTGGCGCTTGTTCAGAAGGCC
The DNA here is from genome assembly GCA_963809945.1 of Bryobacterales bacterium. Taxonomy (GTDB): domain Bacteria; phylum Acidobacteriota; class Terriglobia; order Bryobacterales; family Bryobacteraceae; genus CAWELS01. Next base: position 1,465 of record CAWELS010000058.1, read on the forward strand.
TTCCACGGCACGCCCCCCGAGGGCCTGCACCTTCCGGACCTGCACCGGCGCGAGGTCGCCATGCTGGCGCCCATGATCGTATTGCTGGTTGTCCTGGGGCTCTACCCGCAACCGGTGTTTGACGTCTTCGCACCGAGCTATCGGACGCTGCAGCGCTCGATTGAGCCCGTGAGCCTGGTCTACCGGAGATAACGAATGAACACTGTGAATTGGACCGCACTGTCTCCGTTACTGCGTCGCCGCCGCCTGGACGGTTCTCGTGATGCTCGCCGGCGTCGTCTTTCGCCGTCATACGCTCACCAGCGTCCTGACCGCGGTGGGCCTGATCCTGGCTCTCGGCGTCACTCTCGGTGTCCGTGTCCCGGCCGACGCCGGGGCGCTACTGGCCATGGACGGATACGCGCGGTTCTTCGCCGTCCTGATCCTGGCGGCCGCGTTAGTGGTCACCGTGCTGGCGGACGGCTACTGGGCTACTTACCAGGGCCATCGCGAGGAGTTCTACGTTCTCCTGCTCGTGGCCACCTTCGGCGGGCTGGTGCTGGCCGCGAGCACCCATTTCGCGACGTTCTTCCTGGGCCTGGAAACGCTTACCATCGGCCTTTACGGCCTGATCGCCTACCCGTACTTCCGGCAGCGCCCGCTCGAGGCGGGTGTCAAGTATCTCATCCTGGCCGCCGCCTCGTCGGCTTTCCTGCTATTCGGCATGGCGCTCGTCTACGCCGACACCGGGACGATGCGGTTTGACCGGCTGGCGGCTCTGCTGTCGGCGGAAGGACCTTCGGTGCTCATGCTCGGCGGCACGGTGCTGGTCCTGGTCGGCCTCGGATTCAAACTGGCGTTGGTGCCGTTCCACCTCTGGGTGGCCGACGTCTATGAAGGCGCGCCGGCGCCCGTCTCGGCCTTTCTGGCGACGGTCTCAAAGGGAGCGGTCTTTGCCCTGATGCTGCGGTACTTCCGCCCGGTGGAGATCGTTTCGGTATCGTCGGTCTTCGCCATCTTCGTCGTCGTCGCCGTGATCTCGATGCTCGGCGGCAACCTGCTCGCCCTGCTCCAGACCAACGTGAAGCGGATCCTCGGCTACTCATCGGTCGCTCACATGGGCTACCTGTTGATCGCATTCATTGCCGGAGGTGAGATGGGCGCCCGGGCTGCCGTCTTCTACCTGGTCGCCTATTTCATCACCAGCCTGGGGGCCTTCGGGGTGATCGCCGTCCTCTCGCGGCCTGGGGAGGACGCCGACCAGCTTGACGACTACCGCGGTCTGTTCTGGCGCCGGCCGCTGCTCGCCTCGGTATTCACGGCCATGCTGCTGTCGCTGGCGGGCATTCCGCTGACGGCCGGCTTTGTCGCCAAGTTCTACCTGTTCGCCGCCGGAACGTCGGCCTCGCTGTGGCCGCTGCTGCTGGTATTGGTGGTGGCGAGCACCATCGGACTCTTCTACTACCTGCGGGTCATCGTGGCGGTCTTCGAGGCGGTTCCGGCGGATGGCTCCGCGACTGAACTGCCGCGCCTCGCCCGGCCGGGTGTTGTCGTCCTGGCGATTCTTACGGTCGCGCTCGTCTGGATCGGAGCCGCGCCGGCGCCCGCGCTGGAAGCCGTCCGGGCCGCGGTCGGCGCCGGGTAGGATTACGATCTGCCCTTGATGTAGTTGTTCAGTTGACCGATGGCCTCGACGTGCGTCGTGAGCAGGCTGTTGACCAAGTCGCCGATCGACACCACCCCGACGAGCTGATCGCCCTTCATCACCGGCAGGTGACGGACGCGGTGTTGCGTCATCGCGTTCATGCAATCGTTGACTGTCTGCTCCGGTGTGGTGGTGACCGCGGGCGTGGCCATGATGTCGCGGATCTTCGTCTCGCGGGACGAGCGGTCCTTCAGGATCACCTTCCGCGCGTAGTCGCGCTCGGAGATTACGCCCTCGAACTTACCTTCCGAGACGACCATGATGGCCCCGACGCCCTTCTCGGCCATCAGGGTGAGTGCTTCATATACGGTTGCTTCCGGCGGCAGTGACCAAACGTCGTAGCCTTTGCGGTCGAGAATCCAACTGATCTTCTCCTGCCGAATCGGCAGGTCTTCCCGTTGTTGGTCCATGGCACCCGTTCCCCTCTACAGGACTATCGAGGCTAAGACTCTGTACCCGGGTTCTTGTTTCAGGACATTCTGGCGGAGGCTGCCGCTCGCGTTTGTCGGACGCCGTCTATTCGAGGATCGCCACGCCCGCCCCGCGCATCTCGTCAATGGCCTCAGCACCGCCCGCGGGGGCTACGGGCCGGCATGCTTCGCGAATCAGTGCCACTTCCAGGCCGGCTTTCCGCGCCTCCAGCGCCGAGGCCCGCACGCACACGTCCTCCGCCAGGCCGCCGATTACGACCCTCCGGACCTTCCGGCGCTGAAGCTCTTCGGCCAGGCCCGTCTGGTCGAACGCGGAGTACTGGTCCTGGTCGAACCTCGTGCCCTTGGTCACGATGATGGCATCGCCCGGAACCGACAGGTCCGGATGGAACCTGGCGCCCTCGCTGTCCTGCAGGCAGTGGACCGGCCACTCGCCGCCACGATGCCGGAAGCTCGGATGCTCCCGGGGGTGCCAATCGCGCGAGAAGTAGACGGGCACCCCGCCACGGACCGCCGCTTGAATCCATTCGTTCAGGATTCCCACCACCTGGTCCCCCTCTTCCACTGGCAGGGCGCCGCCGGGACAGAAGTCGTTCTGAACGTCGACCACCAGCAGCGCGTCGGATGAGTTCAACTCGGGTGCGTGTTTCATAGTTCCAGCTTGGTCACAGTGAGATCCCTGCCTCGGTTAAATGTTACCGCTGCGAGGCCGGGGCGGACTCCCTCCACGACGCGAAACATGACCGCGGATGGGCAGTCTCCTTATTGAAAAGGAGGGCGAGGCACATGAAAAGAAAGTGGCACGTTTTCCTCACGCTCTGTGGAGTTGCCCTGTTGTGTGCGCCTGCTTGGGCACAGTCACAGCAGCCAACGCAACAGACACAGCAAGCGACCGTACAGAGTGGCCACGAGATCCAACTCATCAAGGGTGTGAATGGTGGGTTGTATGAGTCATACCTGCCATCCGTGGTCAAAGAAGTGCAGACGGCGCTCCACAATCAGGGACTCTATCAGGGAGAAGTCAATGGAGTGCTGGATCAGCAGACAGAGCAGGCCATCGCGAAATACCAGAAGCAACATGGCTTGATGGTGAGCGGTGTTCCGTCGCCTGATACCCGGCAATCCCTTCTCGGTGAGCAGTCGCAGTAAGTGCTGGTCGGATGACCAACCGCGTCTCACCAGGCCGTGATGGCCGGCTGGAGGTTTTACGATGTTGAGAATTGTGACCATTTGTGCCGCGGCTCTGATCGCCACTACGATCGGGTGCGGCAACGCGGACCTGGTCGAGGCGCCACGGCAAGCCCGTGCCGATCTGATTAACTCCAAGGGGGAAACGGTCGGTAGCGCGGTGTTGACGGAGATGAAGAATGGCGTAGACCTCAGTCTCACGCTCTCCGATCTTCCGCCGGGCGAGCACGGCCTGCACATCCACGAGAACGGCAAGTGTACACCTCCGGACTTCCAGTCGGCCGGAGGACACCTGGCACTCCCGGGCCAACAGCATGGTTTTGATGTGGAGGGTGGTCCCCACCTCGGCGACCTGCGCAATGTGACGGTTCCGGCGAGCGGTACGGTGAAGGTCGATCGGACTGTGGACGGCGCGAACCTGGGCCAGGGAGGAGACCGCTCCCTGTTGGACCGGTCGATCGTGATTCACGCTGGGCCGGACGACTATACCTCGCAGCCTTCCGGTGACTCCGGACCCCGCATCGCGTGCGGTGTGATCCAGGCCGGAATCGCGCCCGTCGAGTATCCGGTTACTCCTATTGAATAGGGTTCCGGGTATCGTCCGGGCCGTGCATCCGGTCGGTCGGGCCTATTTATGCGCCGGTAACCTGCGCCAGAAACTCTGCCGTCACCTGGGGAAGGTCGTACCGGCGCACCACTAGCCGGCCCGCGGCGGCGAGTTGTATCCGGAGTTGGGAGTCGTCGTACATCCGTTGGAGAGCCGCGGAGAATTCTTCCACATTGCCCGGCTCGCACAGGAGACCGTGCGAGACAACCTCCGGCACGGCCGCTGCATTCGCGGCAACCACCGGCAGACCCGCCGCCATCGCCTCGAGAAACACGATCCCGAAGCCTTCCTGAGCGCTCGGAAGACAGAAGACGTGGGCTGAGCCGTACTCCCGCGCCAGTTGGTCCAGCGAAACGGGCCCGGCCCATTGCACGACCCCGTCAAGCCCGAGCTCCCGGCCGAGCCGCTGCCAGCAAAGGCGCTGCGGACCGTCCCCCACGATCCGCACCCTCAGGTCACCCACCCGGCGAGCCACCCGCGCCACCGCCCGCAACAACACATCCACCTGCTTCCTCTTGTAGTGATGGCACACGCAGAGGACGACAAACCGCTCCGCCGGCGGCTCTCCCCGGACCGGCGGATCCGCTCTCGCCACAATCCGAGGTCGATCGCCTCCGGCACAATCCCGATGGGACCTTGGTAGCGGTAACGATCGCGGATGTTGTCGGCGCAATACCGGCTGATCGTGACGACCCGGTCCGCCCGGTGCACATGCCGGGCCTCGAGGTGCGCCTGGAAAGCGAGGTTCGCGCGCGAGATCCCGGATTCAAACCGGACCGCGTCTCCGAGAACGCCCTTGATGTTGGCTACGTGAGGCGTCGAGGAGCGCGGGATGGTATAGCCGTCGAGGTCGATTCCAACAGTCGCATCCAGGCGCCCAAAGTCTCCGAGGCGAAGGAGCTCGTTGAACAGAATCCGGCGGGACGTGAAGTGGGGAAAGCGAAACTGCGGAGTAAACAGCTTCACGCTGACGCCCATCGCCTCAGCGCCCTTCACTAAGTTTGTCGTCGCCACGGCGCAACCGCTGCCGATCCGCGGATCGAGTGAAAAGGCCGACACAATCCCGAGGCGGCCTATCTTGGGCTCCGGACTGAGGCCGCACGGCGACGGCTCCTCCTGAAACAGTGTCTGCTTCACACCCTGTACCCCCCACGATGAAGACGACAGGGAGGACGCGGCGTTTCGCCGCTGTGCACCGGCTGGACCACTCCCTATGGCCTACGGAATCCGCATTGATGGCGACGTGCAGGCTGCCTTTTCACAAGGTGGCTCACGAACAGGTCGACAATCGTTGACCATCCTGGCGTTTGTTCGGAAGGCGGAGCGCCGGGTGCTCGACAACTGATGCCCCTCCGCCGCACCCGGCGGTTTCTGCTATCCCTTTCTGCTTCCAATCATCAGTTCCGAGGGGCTCGCGAGCGGCCTGCGATGGATGTCGGTAAACCCGGCCTCTTCCATCCAGGCGCGGTAATCGGACTCGCTGTAGCTGTTGCCCTCCGGCGTCGCCACGAGCATGTTGATCGCAAACAAAGCCGATACCGGCGGGCTGGTCCGATCGTCGTTGAGGACAAAGTCCTGGATCACAAGCCGCCCTCCGTCAACGAGCGCCGCCGCGCATCGCTTGAGCAGGTCGACGTTGTGCTCCGGAGAGAACATGTGGCAGATGTTCGATACCAGTGCAAGGTCGAACCCTGTTCCCAGGGCGTCGGAGGCAATGTTGCCGGCGATGGTGTCGATGCGGTCGAGCATGCCGGCGGTCTGGATGTGTCGCCGGGCGATCTCGAGGACCTCCGCCTTATCGACCACCACGGCCCGCAAGTTCGGATTGGCCCGTGCCAGCGCGATGCTATACGATGCCGGCCCCCCACCGACATCGAGGACCCGCGTGACGCCCTCCACACCGACGGCTTCCGCAACCTGTGGCGCCCGCGCCGAGGCGTTGCGGGCCATGGCGGCGATGAACGCCTCGGTCCAGGCTGGAGCCATTCCAGCGTGGGTCCCCTCTCCCACCCGGCCACCTTGCCGTACGCAATCGGTCAGCGTCGACCAGACTTCCCACTGATGCACCGAATGCATCTGCGCCAGCCGTTCGCTCTCCGGCGACCGGTCATCCAGGTGCCGAGCGGTCACATCGGAGTTCGAGTACCGATCGCCCTTCTTGACGAGCAGTTCGAGCGCCGCCAGGGCGTCGAGCAGGACCGTGGTGGCACGCCGATCGAGATCCCGTCGTTCAGCGACCTCCGCGGCGGTCGCGCCATCGCCAATGGCGGTGAACAGATCCAGTTCGACTGCGGACAGCAGGATGCGGCTCGGCTGGTAGGCGCGAAACATCTGGGCGAGTTCTTCGGGTAGCATATCCACCAAGCTATCAGATGCCCCTTATCCCGGTGCACCCCCTTGGCGCGGGTTTCGGCGTCGTCTACAATAGAAACGTAGCCCCACACCAGGCGCGGTAGCCAAGTGGTAAGGCAGAGGTCTGCAAAACCTTTATTCGCGGGTTCGATTCCCGCCCGCGCCTCCAAGCCAACCGGTTCGTTTCCAATTAGTTGACCCCCTCCTTGATTCCGGGTGCCGTCTTCTGTGGCGGGCGACCTCTCTGCCATCTCGCAGCATATCTTGTGGCCTCCAAAAAGAGAGCTTGTTCGTAATCCAGGTTCGTGGCAGTATCGCGGAGAGGGGATTCTCCAGCCCGGACGCGCGGACCTGACGTGCGGGTCACGGAGCGCCTGTTCGCCTGGGGACCGCTTTTTTGGGAATCTTGCTTGGCAGAGGGGTGAGCCGTGCCGTTCCAACTTCTTCACACTTTTGTGTCCAAGAGCTTCCGGCCCGTAAAGCAGACATCGGGTGAGGCGGCGTTTTTCAAGGTCAATCTCAAGGGTACATTTACGGTTCTGTTCCCAGGCCATGTAACCCGGCGCGCGTCGGCGACCTTCAGCCTCAGAGTGCACGTTGATCCCATCGACACCGGGCCGATTGCCGGAGAACCGCCTCACCCCGGCTCGACGCCACTCCATGGCGGGTTCCAGACGTTGCAGAAAATCATCCCGCTCACACTGCGCATCTTCACCCCTGACGGACGCGAATTCACCGCCACGGAGATCACGCTGGCCGATCTGAAGAAGTTTCGAGACCTGCGCGGGAGCCCGTCGGGTCCGTGGTCTTACACGCTGACCGGCGAGAGCGAACATATTTTTGTTGATGCGGATGTGACCCTCACCAACGCCAAAGGCACCGTCGGCGTCAGCCTCCTCGAGACGGTCGCCTCGGAAAGCGCGCCGCCGCTGGTCAACAACGTCGCGATCACGCCGGCGCGGCGGTCGTTCCGCTTCGACCTGTTTCGCGTGGGCACCTTCGTCGCCCAAATCTCGCAGTTGACGCTCGGACTGCCGTGGCGGGGATCGATGCAACTGATGGACCCCGACGGCGTGGTGGTGGCCAAGACAACGGGGCGGACGCTGAGCTTCGCCGTGGGTTTGCCGGCGCTCGACAAGTCCCGCGACGCCAATGGTCGCGTGCGCCAGTGGACGCTGGCGGTGTCGCCCCAGGGCGGCACCATCATCGGAAAGCCGCGCGTGTCGGCGACCGTGATCGGATCGGGGCGGATCACGATCGCGGCGCTGAAGTCGCGGATCGATGCGCTGCTGGGACCGCGGGGACGGTTCATCAAGATCTTCGGCGAGAACAAGGGCGGCAAGGCGCTGGGACGGCTCATGATTACCGATGTCGTCAGCGCCGAGACGATCGACATGCACGGCCTGCTCGATGGCGTGCTGTCGGGCGTCGACCAGGATGGCGGAGCCGACCCGAAGGATATCCAGGCGAATACGGTCTATACGCTGGCGAGTAAGTCGGAGAAGCTGAAGGCGGGCCTCAAGCTGGAGGTGAAGACGCTGAAGGTGACGGCGATCGATGTCGTCGATCGGCCCGGGCGTCAGGCTGGGAGCGTCGGTGCCGGCGGTGCGGCTGACGTTGGGGGTATCGGGCGCGGCGAAGGTGAAGTTCGGCGCCGCGACGCTGGCGACGGCAAAGGTGCGCGGTGGCGCGATCGAGATGGAGGTCGGGATCAAGGTGGACGCCGATGGCACGCCCCGCATGGTGACGGGAGTGCCGGATTCCGCTTTCGATATCGATATCAGCACGGCGGCGAAGCTGGCGCTGCTGGCGACGCTGGGCGTGGCGGGGCTGATCGGCGGCTTGAGTATCACCGAGTATGTCGAGCACGAGGTCAACGAAGCGATGGTCGAGGGCGCGCGCCGGCTGTTCGATGACCCGACGATTGCTCCGCGGATCCTGATGACGATCTTCGGCGCGCACCTCACTTACAAACCGGTGCGGATAGAAGGCGGCGAGATCTTGTTCGACCACGTGGCTCCGCTCGAGCCCGATCCCAAACCGACGCCCGGCTATCACGGCGCGATCGGGCGGAGCTTTCGCAAGCGCCGGGCCGACCGGGCTTACCTTCACTCCGCCGCTGCTCGGCGACACCTGGCGCGCTGACAATCTCAAGAAGGTCGACCATATCGTCGTCGTGATGATGGAGAACCGGTCTTACGACCACGTGCTGGGCTATCGCGCGCAGGCGCCGTTCAGCGACGGGGCGGAAGGGCTGACCGACGAGGTCATCGCCGCGATCGAGGCGGCCAAGAACGGCCCATTCGACGTCAGGAAGCTCCGGGACGCCGGTTTCCCGAAGAATGCCGCGGGGCTGATGACGCGCCTGCCCAAGGGCGTCGGCCACGAGCTGAGCGACGTCGCGGAACAGCTCAAGTTCCAGGCGAAGGGTCCGGGCGGCCGCTCGATCAACAGCCCGAGGGGGTTCGTCGACAATTTCAAGCCGAGGTTGAAGACCGACGCGCAGGGCGTGGTGCCCGACGACGTGCTCGGCTTCTACGACAACCAGGACCTGGCGTTTTATGCGTACCTGGCCGAGAACTACACTTACTGCGATCATTACTACTGCTCGCACCCCGGCCCGACCCTGCCCAACAGGATGTATTCGCTGACCGGCGACGTGCAGCACGATCGCTACGGCTTTCCGATCCTGGACAGCAACAACGGCGACAATTTTCTTCTGTCGCGAGCGCCGACCATCTATGACCTTCTGACGCGTAAGGGTGTAAGTTCCGTGTCTATGAATCGAACCCCTCGGTGACGATGCTGAGGATGTTCGCGCGCTACGCCACCGATACGACGAACATTGTTCCGCTCGACCGGCTGGAGGGAGACGTGGCGCGCGGCGACTTACCTCCCTTCGTCGCGATCGAGCCCCAGATGCACGCCCATCCGGAGGACGACGACCACCCGGACGCGGACATGCTCCGCGGGCAGCTCTTCGTGAAGCGGGTCTACGATGCGCTGCGGTCGAACCCGGCGGTGTGGGCCAAGACACTGCTGATCATCACTTATGACGAACATGGCGGACTGTACGACCACGTCGTGCCGCCGATCGCCGACGTGCTCCGAACGCCGGGCGGGGGGCCGTTGACCAGCGTGAACACCGGCACGTCCGTGATTACCCGAAAGAGCTCGTCCTCACGCAATCGCGCGGCGGGTGGGAGCTCGGGCGGCAACGGTCGGGGGTGCGGGCGGGCTTGCCGTTCACGATCTCGATCCCGACGAGCGGATTGCCGCAGCTCGAGGTGGCGCCGGTGCAGTTGCAGATTCCTTATGGCGTCCGCGTGCCGACCTTTGTCGTCTCGCCATGGACCGCAGCCGGCAAGGGGACGACCCTGGTGCTCGACCATTGCTCGATTCTGAAGTCGGTGCTGGCGCGCTTCTTCGGGGGTGAGAAGCCGTTCCTCAGCGACCGGGTCAACGTGTCGCATTCCTTCGACGCCTTCCTGACGCGAGACGACGCCGCGCATGGACGTGCCGCCGTCGCCTTCGATTCCGGAGCTGCCGATCGACGTCCGGCTGGCGCTGAGCCCGACGACGAAGATTACCACGCCGCCTGTATCCCGGAAGCAGATGCGCGAAGGCCAGGTCGACTATCACGACCTGTCGGGACGCTGGGCCCGGCAGTTGGGTCGATAGGCCAGGGATCGCGGTCCGGGTGCACCGGGGCACCGCTCTGTAACGTCCGTGGTGTGGCTCTTCCAGATAGAAGGCCCGTCCCTTGTTAGCGGATTCGCCCTGCATCCGGCGCAACTCGTCTTGTGGACGCCTCTTGATCGGCCATCTCCGCACGGTCGAGGCCGACGAGCTTCCATCCCGCAACCGTACGCCTGAAGTAGACGCTCACGGGAATGCTCCACGACGGGTATGCGGCGTCCAGCGTGCAGAGGTCCACGCGGACAAAGGAGCCGGCCGTCGCCGGTAGCGCGTCCGGCGCCTGGATCCTGGGAACGCTGCTCGGGGTCGGGTCACTGATCGGCGCACTCTCGCCGGTGCTGTTGTCGAATTGAAACCAACTCGCCCGGTAGGTGATCGCGCTGCCGGATACGATTCCCGCCCTCACCGCGGCGTTCTGAAAAACCAACTCGCCCGCGTCGTCGAGCGCCGGATCCATGATTGGATTGACCTTGGTTAAGTAGGTTCGTTCAATGGCATTCCGCCGCTTGATCAGCGTCTGTGTCAGGTAGCTTTCCGCGACCGGTTCACTGTATTTCCCACCCTTGACGGCGGCGGCGATCATCTCGTCGGTGATCGCCATCATCTTGCGGGCGGCCCAGAATGTGTCCAGCTCGTCGGCCCGGACATACGCCGGATTGGGCACGCGACTCTTCCACGCCTCCGGATCGAATCGGTCGCCTTCGAATCGCCCCACGCCCCGGAGTTTCGGATAGCGGATTGTGCGCCACGGTTCGATAGGGAACCCAAACCCTGGGAGTTTCCTTAGTGTTGACGCGGAGGAATACAGGTACTCGTAGCCCTCCCAATAGTCGTTCGGACCGATACCGGCGCTGCCCAGTGTCGACCCGAAATCGAGCGGGTGGTGTCGAACGATCGTTCGGCCGCCCTCCGTGACGAGTGTGTCGAGCGTGTTGCCCGCCTTGGCGTCGACGCGATCAATCCAGGCGGCGAACACCGCCATGCCTCGCAGTTCCCGGCGGTTCTCGTGTGGGACGATGTCGTTCGGATCGTCGTCGCGCGTGCCATAGTAGAGGAATTCACCCACCGGCTTGCCGTCGAGTTCCTTACTGGCGAGCACGCGGTAGCTGCCGTCCGGACTGCGCTCGGAAAGGTCCAACACGCGGCGCACATCCCGGACCGTCATCCGCCGCGGCCGGCCATTCGCTCGAATTGTGGCCTCGTCACTCACCACGAGTTCGTCCGGCCGGAGCGTCGCCACGTGTACTTCCGCCACGTTGTAACCGAGCGCCCAGAACAGCTTCGTCGAAACGACCTCAGCGCCGGTAGCCTGCTCAGGATTGCCGGGCGCGTCCAGCTTCAAGAACCAGCGAATTCCAGCCGAGTCCACGATGGTGAAGCCGGGCCGCACTCCCTCTGTCTTGCCTGAAACCACTGTCCAGCGCCCGACCGGGCCCTCGGTCGCGTCCGGGCCGTGTGCGACATCGGCGGCGGTCAACGGCTGAGATCCGGCCCGATTTGTGAACCAACTCGAATCGGGGACCTCACCGATCGTATTGACGTCTTGTGCCGGCCACGCCTCAGGATCGCCCTTCTTCCTTCGAAAAGCACGAGCTGGAAAGGTTGATGCCCTCAGTGGCTTGTATTTCTTATCGTTCGATTGTGGCGGACATCCGCCGTGGCGGCGCACAAAGAGGCTCGACAAAATGTCCCACGTCAGGTGAACGGAAAACGGCTGCACGCCAGCGGCATCCGCGGGATCCGGCTCCCTTGCGATTGGATCGTCCGGAAGGAATCTCGGCTGGGCGGCGGCGGCCATTTCGACAAGCATGGCACCCAGGAGAATGGCGAAAACCACCCGTCGAACGGACTTTCCAGGAACCTGTGAACCGCCACGCCGGATGTCCGCCACAATCGAACGATGAAGAGCCCCAGGTGCTAGTGGCGCTGACATCCTCGGCTCGTGTTTTTCGAAGGACAGGGGCGAATTCATCGTTCAACCTCGAAAAGCAAAGCCATGCACAATGTTGAACCGCCACCCCTCGACGCCGTGGGCGACTTCGAGGCGAAGCGCCGTGACCGTCGGACTGTGGATCCACACGCCAACGCCCCAGTCCCGATGCAGGTCCTGAACATTCAGACCGCCTATCTTCGGAGCCACCTTGCCGTGGTCGAGGAACACGGCCACGTCCACGACCGGTGCGGCAGCCCAGCGCAGTTCACTCCGCAGCAGTAGACTGTTTCTGTCCGCGAAACGGGACTCCTCGTAGGCCGGAAGCGTGTCCCGGCCACCGACCACCGGCAGCATGAAGTACGGGACTACTTGTCCTCGGTCCGATCCGGTGAACACTCCGCGGCCCTGCAGTGCAACAACCCAATTCTTGTGGAGTACCGGAATGAACTGACGGAGATCGACCTCCGTTTGCCGGAAGCTGAACTGGCCGCCGGGGTCTGTATAGCGATGGAGCGTGAGGCGATATAGAGCGCCGCTCCGTGTGTATCCAGGGGACTCCCGCGTGTCGAAGGCGCCATATACGGTCGCGTGGAGCCACGTCGGCGTCGAGGCGAGACCCGGCGCATCTTGATTCGTGAATGTTCTGCCGATCCGGGGTTCATCCCCGGTGCCCTCGCTCGAATGAACGCCCAAATAGGCGACGCTCCCGCCATACCGGAGACGCCGGTCCGCGCGGACGTCAACACCGATGCCCGCATCGACCGACCGCATGCCGTAGCTAACCTCGGCGCCGTGCGGCGTCGTGTTTCCCAGGCCGTAATACGGGAGGTTGGGAGCGTCGTTCCACTTGATGAACGAATTCACGCGGAACCGGTCGCCCGCAATTGGCGGTAACTCGAGTACGCTCAGAACCTGCTTGAAATTCTTTACTGACCAGGCCACTTTGCCGGTCCACAACGAACGTCCAACCGGCGCATCATAAGCCACGCCGGCGGCGAAACCCGCTCCCGCCCGGAAATCGCCGAGCGTCAAGCGCACTGCCGGCGGTTCGGGCATGAAGAATCGCTCGACCTTCGTGATGATGACGTCGCCTTTCTCTCGTTTTTCTGGCCTGACACTCGTTGCCTTTGCGGCCTTCTCTTGAAGGATCACCTCAGTCCGGGTCGTCTGAGCGGACGCCAGCGCCGCCCCCAGGACGATGTGCAACGCCACTGCAATCGAAATGTCTCTGTTCGACATATGCTCTATCCTTGGTCACTCGGGGCTGTGCCGGTCCTTGTACGATGAGCCGCCCAAGCGACATTCGGATCTGACCGCCGCTACCGAATCCGATGACGGTCAAAGACGCGGGGCAGTCACCAGGTAATAACGAGAGCTATCTCCTTCCGATCGGGTGCGGCGACGGGGAACAGCGCGAAGTTCGACCGCCCGTGACGGGTTACCGTACGGCCGGCGATTATGCCGACACTAGCGCCAAAGACGACATCGCTCAAGGAGTGCACGTTGTCATGCAGGCGGGACATAGCGACGTAGGTAGCCACTCCGTAGGCCGGAATCGACCACCGCCAACCGAGGTGCCGCTCGATCACTGTCGCGGTTGCGAACGTCATCGCCGAGTGCCCCGACGGAAACGCGTACCCGCTGCTCCTATCGGGACGCTGACGCCGTACGCTGAACTTAATCGTCTCCACCGTCGCTTCGGTGATGATCTGGGCACGTAGCAGATCCAGACCCATGTGCGCTGCCCTCGGGTGTCCCGTGGCGCGTCCCAATCCGTACGTCGCCAGCGAGGCGCCCATCAGTGTTGCCGTGCTGCCGACGATGTCTCCCGCTGTGAAAAAGCCGGCGTCGTTGGCCAGGTGCTGATTGACGCGGGAGTCGAACGGATGCGCCCCCAGCGCGAGTCCGCCTCCGACGGCGGCAACAATCAAGGAGTCACGCGAGGGCAGGTGCTTGAAGTCACCTCCGAGATCACGGAAGAGAGTGTGAAGACTCGTGGTCTGGAGAGACTCCCTGGCCAGCGCTTGACGAGCGCGGGTCGAGGCGGCGTCAAGTCGCTGTGTGTCCACGGCAGTTCCATTCTCGACGTCTTCCGCGAACTGCTCTATTTCTTCCGCGGACGCCTCAAGTGCCGCCTTGGTTGCCCGGGGCCCATTTACAGCCGCCTCTTCGAGTTGCTTACTCGCCGCGCGTAAGTCTCGCCCCGCCTCTTCGAGGTTCTTTTCGAGTAGCGCTGCCCGCGCGTGGTCGAGTTGTTCCGCAATTGTCGTCTCAGCTCCGGCAACAGGCCAGACAACGAGAAGGGACAGGATGATCAATGCCCGAATGTGATTTCTCAACACGGCTTTCCTTGTCGATCCTTCACCGTCAATCTGGAATCCCTTCTGATGACCGCGGCGCTAAGACGTTCGGGCCGCTGCACATAGTTCTCCTTGACGGCGCCGGCTTGATGGCCACCGGTGAGAAGGTCCTTCCGCCCCCGCAGTATCGATAGAACTCCGCTCCCCCCCGCTGGCGCCGCCCTGCACTGCGGCTTTGACGGTGGCGCCTCCTCTCCTCTCTGTAGATCAGGACGGAAACCGCAAGGTTACACGCAGTTGGCTTGACCCGGCCGAAAAAGCTGCCCGGCCGGTATTCGCCAGACTCACACAGTCCCGACCGAATAGCTTCGGTCTCGGACGTCTATGCACAAAGACCGTCGACCATTCAGCGAAGGTATTGCCTCTCGGGCAGGGAGGCCCGCCAGCCAGGGGCCACAAAGGTCGGTGCTCCAACGTTCGGCCAACGTTGAGGACGGTTCGCCTTGTGGTGACTCCGTGGCAAGCCGCCAGTGTGCTGTCTCAGAAGTTCCTGGACTGTGACCACTGGGGTCGTTGGTCATACGGAGCGCGTTCGTCCACCAGCATGAAACGCGACTGTGAGGGAGCGGCCGCATCTGACCACGTCAAACACTCCTGGTAACGATTTCCCCGCGATGGGTTACTAGTCGACGTCGCGGCGGGCGTCCGCGAGCAGCCTGCGCACCGCCTCGCTCGTGTCCATTTCGAGCGCCTGTCGAGCAATCCGTTCCGCCTCTGCGGAGCCCCAAAGCGATAGGGAGCGCTTGAGCCGGGGGATGAGCTGCGCACTTACACTAAGTTCCTCCAGGCCCAGGCCTAGAAGCAGCGGGGTGGCCAAGGGATCGGCCGCTAACTCGCCGCACAGCGCCACTTCGGTCTGCGCGGAACGGGCGGCTTCGATCACCTGCCGCAGTACCCGCAGGACCGCCGGCTGAAAGGGGTCGGCGATCCGCGCCACATGGGGATTGGTACGGTCGGCCGCCATTGTGTACTGGATCAGGTCGTTGGTGCCGATGCTGAAGAAGCTCGCCTCGCGCGCCAGTTGATCCGCGATGGCTGCCGCGGCCGGCACCTCGATCATCACGCCGATCCGGATGTCCCGGCCGTGGGCGAGGCCCTCGCGTTCGAGTCCGGCTTCGGCATTCTTAACTAGTGCCTTCACCTCGCGCACCTCTTCGAGCGAGGAGACCATCGGCAGCAGCAACTCTACAGGATGCGCGGCCGCGGCTCGCAGGATTGCCCGGAGTTGCGTCAGAAACAGGTCGGGCCGGCCCAGTGTCAGGCGGACGCCGCGCCAGCCCAGAAAGGGATTCGACTCGGGTTCGATCTCAACGTACGGCAGCGGCTTGTCGCCGCCGACGTCGAGCGTGCGGACTACCAGCGGCCGTCCTCCGAGTGATTCGGCGATCGTGCGGTAGGCGGCCAACTGTTCCTCTTCAGTGGGCGCGGTCCGGCGGTTCAGGAACAGGAACTCCGTGCGAAGCACTCCCACGCCTTCGGCGCCGCAATCCACCGCCTCGACGGCCTCGGGCACACCGGCGATGTTTGCCACCACGCGGATGCGGAGTCCGTCGCGCGTCGCGGCCGGCCGATGTCTTGCGGCCTCGGCCGCACGCCTCGCTTCGAGCCAACGCCCGCGTCGTTTCTCGATCGCCGCCGTGTCCTCCGGCGAGGGCGCCACCCAGACGATTCCTTGCTCCCCGTCTAGCGCCACAATGGTCCCGTCGGTCACGTCCGACAGATGCCGTCCGACGCCCGCCACCGCCGGGATACCCATGGCCCGGGCCAGGATCATGCTGTGGGCGTTCGCGCTGCCGGCTTCCAGACACAGGCCCAGGGCCACGGCGGGATCCAGGCTCTTCACCTCCGAAGGAGCTAGGTCGTGGGCGCCGAGAACACAAGGCGCGCGCAGACCGAGCGAGTCCGCCGCGACGCCGGCGAGGCGCCGCATCACCCGCTCCGACACGTCCACCACGTCGGCAGCGCGGGCGCGCAAGTATGGGTCGTCCAGCTCACGAAGCCGTGCCGCCAGCGCTTCCATTTCCACCTGCCAGGCGTGCTCGGCGTTGACCCGCTCGGTAAACACCTTGCTCGAAACCGCGTCCACCAGCGCCGGGTCTTCGAGAAGCAGGGCCTGGGCGTCGAAGATCCCGGCCTCGGTCACGCCGGCATTTGCTCCGGCCCACGCGGCCAGTGCTCGCGTCTCCTCGGCCGCACCGCGAAGGGCGGCCGCCAGCCGTTCCCATTCGGCCTTCTCGTCGTCCACGAGATGCCGGGACACCGATGCCGCGCTGATGCGGAGACGGACCAGCGGTCCCACCGCGATGCCCTCCGATGCCGGAATGCCCGCCAACTGGCCCGGCGACAACTCGTCCCGCACTGGCCGGGCGGGCGCAACAGTAAGTGGGCCGGAGGGCCGCACATCTTCCCCGCAGCCGGTTTCGATGAATGCGGAAAGCTGCGCCAGGGCCGCCGGGTCATCGGCGCGAATGCGAAGTTGATCTCCGAGGCGCGCGCCGAGACCGAGGACCCCGTTGATGCTTCCGGCGGAAACCGGCCCGGCCTGCCGCGTGAGGTTCTCGATGGTTACACTGGCTTCGAACCCGCGCGCCAGCCGGACCAACTGCGCCGCGGGTCTCGCGTGCAACCCCAGCGGATTCACGACCCTCACCACCCGTTCGGCGGCAGCCGGATGGTCCGCCGCGCTCCCATCTGCGCGGTCTTGGCGACAAGAGCCGCCTGTGCTTCTCGCAGGATCTCTTCGAGCCCCGCTCCGGCCGCAGCCAGTCCGGCCGCGGCCACGGCTCCTTCCACCAGCGGCGCGCTGCACAGCCGCACGCGATCCCGATGCTCCTCCGCCAGCAGCTCCAGCGCCATCTCCGCGCTCAGGACCGCGCTGCCCAGGTCCATCAGCACCAGCACGCCGTCTTCGCTGTAGACGGACTCGATTGCCTCCGACACGCGCACCGCGTCGGTGCCGAACGCATGGTCGGGGTCCGCCAGTCCCCCGGCGGGCGCCAGCCGCAGTTTGCCTTGCGCCATCTGCGCGGCCATCTCGCACACCCCCTCGGCCAGGCGGGCGCTGTGCGAGACGATCACCAGACCGATCATGCGGTCTTTCCGCGCCACCGAAGGGCAGCGTCGCGAATCAACAGCCAGGCGGACGTCGCGCCCGGATCCTGGTGCCCGGCGCTTCGCGGTCCGAGATAGCTGGCCCGGCCCTTGCGGGCTGCGATGGGGATGGTCTCCTTCATCCCGGTTTCGGCCGCCGCCGCGCCGGCATCCAGAATCTCCTCCAGACTTCCTCCCGCTTCCAGGCTCGTCTGCATGGCTGTCACCGCCGGCAGCAGCGCGTCGAGCATGGTCTTGTCGCCCGGTTCGGCCTTGCCGCGCTGCCGGACGCCTTCGACGCCCGCCTGAAACAGGTCGACCACGTCGACCGGCGACAGCTCCGCCTTGCCGGTGCAGACGGTGGCGGCTCGCAGGAAGAATGTCCCGTACAGCGGTCCGGCGGCGCCGCCGACGTGGCGGATCAGCGCCATCGCCGTGGCCTGAAGAATCGACTGGATCTCGGGCGGAGCCTTCGTGGCCAGCTCGGCCCTGACGGCACTGAAGCCGCGATCCATGTTGATGCCGTGATCTGCGTCGCCGATGGCCGAGTCCAGCTCGGTCAGGTATTGCCGGTTCTCCGAGAACGTATCGCCCAGCGAGTTCAGCCACGCAGGACTGTCCTGTCTGCCTACGGTCATGGTCAGCACCCCCACCGCAGGCCGGGCGTCAGCACCGGATCGTCCCAGAGCGAAATCATCTCATCGTCGGCTCGGAGCAGAGTGATCGTGGCGCCAGCCATTTCGAGGCTGGTGATGTAGTTGCCACCAGGCGCCGGGCCACGGTTATGCCCTTGCCTTCGAGAATTCGCGTCAGTTCGCTATAGGCGAGGTAGAGCTCCATGAGCGGGGTCCCGCCCAGGCCGTTGATCATGGCGATGACGCGATCGCCGCCGCGGAACGGCAGGTCGGCCAGGATGGCTTCCGTCATTCGCTCGACGATCTCGCTCGCCGGCGCCAGCGGCACCCGCTCGCGACCCGGCTCGCCGTGAATGCCGATCCCGATCTCCATCTCGTCCTCGCCCAGCTCGAAGGTGGGCTTGCCCGCCGCCGGCACCGTGCAGGAAGTCAGCGCCATCCCCATCGATCGGCCGTTCTCGTTGACCCTTTGGCACAGCGCCTCGAGCCGCGCCAGGTCGTAGCGGCGCTCCGCCGCGGCGCCGCAGATCTTCTCGGCCAGCACCGTCGTCCCGACGCCCCGCCGTCCGGCCGTGTACAGGCTGTTCTCGCACCGCCACGTCATCGTTGATGACCACCGCCCGAACCTCCACGCCTCGGGCTTGGCACAGTTCGGCGGCCATCTCGAAATTCATGATGTCGCCGGAGTAGTTCTTGATGATATGCAGCACGCCCGCCCCGCTGTTGACGGCGAGCGTCGCTGCTTCAATCTGATCCGGCGTCGGCGAGGTGAACACTTGTCCGGGGCAAGCGGCGTCGAGCATGCCCTGGCCGACATATCCCCCGTGCATGGGCTCGTGGCCGCTGCCGCCTCCGGAGAGGACGCCGACCTTGCCCTCGATCGGCGCATCCGCCCGCACCACGTACAGCGGCGTTTCGGAAACCCGCAGGATGTCCGCGTGCGCCAGCGCCAGGCCGGCGAGAGAGTCGCGGACGACGTTCTCCGGATCGTTGATTAGCTTCTTCATCGTGCCTTCCTCAAACGACTATATCCACTCGCAGGGCGGGCCATCTCCGCACCGGGGAGAAAGTCTCGCGCGGGGGGCGATCTCGAACGGTGGCGGTCCGACTTCCGGTGTTGGCACGACTGCCAGCACGGCTCGCAGGAGTGCGCAGGCTACATCGTGGGCTCGTGGCGTGCATACCCTCGAAAACCGGCCGAAGACCGTTCCCTTTGGTCGCGGCTCTGTTGGCGGCACTCGGCCGACTTTCCGGGTGCGTGACTTTGAACGGAGCGTTTTCTCGAACGCATCAAAGGAGATCCCTTCAATGCCGAGAAGACCAGCAATTCATTGCCTCGGTGTTGATCGGGGACTATTGTAGGACATTGGCTCGGCCTACTGATCGTCTGGATCGTCGAACGGCAGGTCTTCCTGCTGATCGTCATCCCGCTGTTTCTTACGCATCAATGAGCGGAACCAGTTTGGATGGTGATGCTTCGCCCATTCACGGGTAACATACCCGTCTACCAGGACCCGCCACGTGCCGGGGTTGGCAATCGTGCCGAGGTAGGCATGCCCCAGGACACCGGCGATCAGGAAGAAGCCAACCAGATTGTGGAACGTTGACGTCAGGCAGGCCGTGGCCAGTGAGAACTTGTCCATGAAGACCAGGACCACTCCGGTAATCCCCATGAACAGCCCGAACACGGCGGTGTACCAGTAGAACATCTTCTGTCCGGCGTTGAACCGGCCCGATGGGACTTCGCCCTTGTAACCCAGATAGCCGCCGATCTTGCGCACCCATTCCTTGTCATAGTCGGCGAACACGGCGTCCTTGAACCAGATAACGATTCCCATCACTGTCGTAACAATGAAGATGACACCGAACACGATGTGGTAGCTACGCACCTGGTCCGGCGTGTTAAAGAACAGCTCCTGCCACGCCGTCAGGTTGAAGGCCAGAATCAGGCCGGTGCCCGCCAGCAGGACGAAGGAGATCAGGCGCGAAAGGTGGATCCCTCGCTCCAGCAGGCTGAAGCGCTTGACCTCACCGCTGAACGGCACGAACGGAATCCGCTTCGGTCCGTAGCTGTGGTAATGCACCACGATGAGGAACACCACCAGGATGACGCCGAAGCTCACCACCGGACTGATGATTTGCTGGTGGAGCGAGTTGATCATGAAGGCGACCGGATTGCAGCCGAAGGCGGCGCCCATCGACTCGCTGATAGGCTTCCCATCCGTCCCGTAGAGATCCACGACCCGCCGGCCCATGAAGAAGTTCGCCTTCTCGGCGTGACAGTCGGAGCAGCCGTTGGCGCCCAGCGCCATCCTTGACGGGGCCACATTGTGGCTCACGGAGAAGGAGACATCGTCGAGGCCCGAGAGGTCGTAGTCGAGGAGCGCCAGTTGGCCGTTCGAGTCGAGATGGTATGCCTTCCCTCCCTTTACGAGAACCGGCTGGACCCGGTGAAAACGCTTGCTCCCCTTCAGCGTCTGCTCGAACGCCTTGAGTCCGGCGACGATTTCGGGGTCGCGATTGACCTCCGGACGGCCATCTCCGTTGTCGTCGGTCACCGCGTTCGAGAACACCTTCCACGCGGTGGCCTGTTCCCGCAGGAACAAAGGATAGACGATTCCGTCACGATCGAGATTCCCCCACCAGATGGCCAGCACGTCGTTGTACGGAAAGAGGATCTGTTTTGCGTTGCGCTCATAGACCGGCTTCCACTCGGCCGCTGCGCCGAAGCTCTTTGCCTGCGGCGGGTTCTTAGTGAATACCAGTTGTCCGGTAGTGGTTTCGAAACCGAGCGCGGCGGCGCGGTGCAGCGACGGAATGTGGCAGCTCTCGCAGGCAATCCGCTTCAAGTGCGACGGCCGGATGCTGGTGTGCCGTGGATAGGTAGCGCCCATATATCCGGTGTAGTGGCAGCCGCGGCAGTCCCTCATCGTGTTGTCGAGGTTGGCCGCCACGGTGGAGGGCTGGGTGTCGCCCTTGGTGATGTTGTGATCGAGCTCCGCGGTATGGCAGGCCACGCAGGCGAGGCCCTGCTCTTGGTGGACATCGGGATTGTGGATGTCATCCCAACTGAAGCCACGCTTCTTTACATCGGACGTGCCGTGGCAATACACGCAGTTTTTCGAGGGCGGGGGCCAGGAGATGGGCAGCGTAATGGTGCCGTCCGCGTTGAAGAAGCGCTTGTTGTAGGTGACCGTCGGCGTCTGACCGTCCTTGACCGAACCCTTGACGATGCCGAATCCGGTGCCGGCCACCACGGCCCACCGGTAGTTACCCTTCTCGAGTTGACTTATCCGTTCGTCGAAGTCATAAGGCGCCAGGTGACAGAGCAGGCAGTCGGCTTCCACAACGCCGCTCTTGTCCCAGTTACTGTGATAATAGTCGCCATCGAGTGAATCTCGGAGGTCAGGATGTTCGCGCAGGTTCTGGTCGTAGCGCTTGCCGTCGCGGTCGTACTCCAGACCTCCGCCTCCCGGGTGGCAAGATCCACAGGGAGGCTGATCCTGCCCGGTACGAGAGAAGCCGACGAAATCGTAGACGGTTAGATCGATTTCGTCCGGCGACGAATTGTGCTTCTTGGCTAACTGGCGGTACGAGAACGGATACCACTTGCCCATGAACCCGTCCGAGAGCGACCACGGCTGCCGGGACGAGGCGCCGAAGGTGTCGGAAACCTTGTTCCAGCCCATCTGGAAGTGATAGCCGGAGGTGACGGTCTTGTAGTCGTGGCATGTCCCGCACGTATTCTCGGTGCTAAATGGTTCCGTGGCGTTCTCGCCAGTGATCGGATTGATGATATTGAAGTCGTCATCAAACAAGTTAATGGGCGGGTGCTGGGCTTGAGCGACGTCCGGCACCGCCCCGATGACGGCCATCATGACCGCCGCCGTGGCGAGGGATTTTAGCTGGCAGCCGATCGAATCGCGGACGGGCCATTTCCGTAGCTTCCGGGAATTCGGGCTGGCCTCCCAGCCCCGAGCTTGCGTGACCTTGGCTGACTCTCTGGAAGCCACGGCTCACTCTCTTCTTTCTGCGCCGGTACGGCGCGACGCGGGATTGGTTCCGTCCACGGCGTCACCGGAGGGGGCTGGGCAGGATGTCCTCCGGTGACGCCGTGTTGATCGGAATCCGGTGCCCGACGCTACGTCCAGGTTGCGAAGACCGCGCCGGGCCACCGGCAAGCTTGACCGCGCACCTACTGGAGGACGGTCGCCAGATTGGCCACTTCAAAACGGATGAGCGCGTCTTTGGTCACTTTGACGTCGTCGCCGCTGACCATCTCGAAGGAGACTCCGGCGCCGTTGACAATCGCCTCCTCAAAGGATCCCATGGGATTATCCTCGGTGAGGGCATCGACAATCGCCTTCGTTGAAGTCGTGCCCTCCGGCATCTGTGCCTTGTCGACGTGCAGCGTCCCGGAGGCGGCTTGTCCAAACCCGGTGGCGACTGCGCAGGCTTTGCGATTCATACGTAGCTGGACCAACTGCAGCGCGAATAGCGGCGGTGCCGGGCTTCCTTTCGGCTGCAACAACCGCACCAGGCGGACTTTCGCCGGAGCGGCCGGACCGGCGACCTCCTTGCCGTTCACCTTCAAGGGCTCGAGCAACACGGCATCGAAGGTATCTCCCGCCTTATTGATTCCGGAATCGATGTTCTGCAACATCCTCACGTAAATTGCGGAATCCGGTGCGAGGTCCGGGCAGGCCGTGGTCTCGGCGGCCCGGCCCGGCGGCGGGGCTGCGATCATGAGCCCTACCACCACTGCCAGCGGGGCGAGCCTTCGTAACATCTCGCTTTTGAAAATCATCTTCGTCCTCCTCATCTCTGACTCGGTTGTCAGCCTCTGCGGCCTATCTGTGCAGGCTGGATGCCAAAACAGCCAACCGGTTGATAAAGAACGGCACGCCGCAGGGGGACGAGTGCTGCAGATACGAACACGCTGTCTGTATTTGGATCACCAGCACTCATCCGTACTGATATGCCCGCGCCGTCAACGTTACTGATTGCCATGGCTTTACGGGCGGCTTCCGTTACGGCCATGCAGTTGCACCCGGCGATCGGGACGGGAGAACGCGCCATGATTGATGCAGCAACAACCGACGAAGACTTGGTGAAGAGGATACAGGAGGGAGAATCCTCCCTCTACGAAGTCCTCATGGACCGCTACAGCCAGCCGCTTCACCGCCTGGTCAGCGGGATCCTACGCGGCGATAGCGAATCCGAAGATGTCGTACAGGAAGCCCATTTCCGGGCCTTTACCCACCTTCACCAATTCCGGCACGAGTCACGTTTCTCAACTTGGTTGCACCGCATCGCCGTCAACCAGGCATTGCAGTACCGGAGATCCGCCTGGCGGCTCCAGTACATGGGAGACGACTGGGGGACCGAGTATCCCACGGCGCCTGATTCTCCGCTTTCGCAATCCCGTGATCCAGAGCGGCAGGCTTCAGTACACGAACTCCGAGCCGCGGTCGGGAAGCTCCGGCCGGAGCTCCGAGCGGTGGTCGCGATGAAGGTGTTCGAGGGCTTGTCGACGCGCGAGATCGCGGCCAGACTCGCCATTACCGAAACCTGTACGAAGACCAGGCTCCACCGGGCGAAGAAGCAGTTGCGCCAATCGCTGGGCGGCGCCGAACGCAATACCAATAGTTGGTGGATGCGGTCGCCGTCGGCGGCCACCCTCAACGCAGAGGCTGCGTGAGCCAGTTTCTCAAGCGGAAGCCGCGGTGTCCGCCGCGGGACTCACCACCCGGGAGGTGCTCGACCGTCTCCGCCAATACGGCTAGAACGCACTACCCGAGCACAAAGTCCATCCGCTGATCAAGTTTCTGAGCTATCTCTGGGGCCCGATCCCATGGATCGAAGCGGCGGCAATCCTGTCCGCGCTGGTGCACCACTGGCCGGACTTCCCTCTGGTCACGGCTCGCACCCGGCCGAACGCTTCTGGTGGAGCCGCGACCGAAGGGATCGGAGCCTACGGCCCATTAAATCGCTGTCGATGCCTGCCGGCGACTATCCCAACAACAGCCGCCACGGGCGCAGATCCCGCAGGAATGTGCGATTTTGCGCCACTTGTAGCGGGAATAGACACCCCTCGCAAGGCGGTTGGGTGAACCGGATCGATGACACGTTCTCAAGCGGTCAGTCGTCTTCTCGCTTCTCCGTGGACCCTCCCGCGAGGTACCGTTGAACGTGCTCCCTCAGCAAAGCCGGACGAATCGGCTTCGTGAGGTAGCTGCTGAAACCGGCTTCCAGCGCTCTCTCCCGGTCGCCCCGCATCGCGTAGGCGGTCAGGGCGATCACCGGAAGCTTCGCGAAGCGGGCTTCGCTTCGCAGTTGCCGGATGACGGAAAAGCCGTTCTGAAACGGCATCTGTATGTCCAGGAGCACCAGATTGGGGGCCATACGCTCAATAAGATCCAGCGCCTCGCGGCCGTCGCCGGCCTCGATGATCTCGTAGTCCGACGAGTCCAGAATCTCCCGAACCAGCTCGCGGCTTAGCGCGTTGTCGTCCGCGACAAGAATCCTCGTCATGTTTGCACTACCGGCAGTGTGAACGTGAAGCAGCTTCCCTTGCCGAGTTCGCTTTGGATGCGGATCTTGCCTCCATGGCTTTCCACCAACCGTCTGGTGATCGCCAGTCCCAATCCGGTTCCTTCCTTATTGCCAGCCGTTGTCGCACCCTGGTGAAACTCCTCGAAGACTGCTTCCTGTTCCTCAGCAGCAATTCCGATTCCACTGTCGGTGACCGAGAGGTGCAGCACGGAATCGGACTGGGCCGCCTCCACGCGCACCCAGCCTCCCTCCGGCGTGAACTTCACGGCGTTGTTCACGAGGTTATAGAAGATCTGCTTGAAACGCACGCGGTCCGCGCGTACCAGCAGCTCGGGATCCACGCCACTCTCCACTCGAATCTGCTTGGCGGCCGAGAAGGGATCGGTCGAGGCCAGGACCTCAGCCAGGGCCTCGGCCGCATGGAAGGTCTCATATTGGAGCTCCACGCGCCCCGCCTCGATCCGCGACAGGTCGAGCACTTCATTAATGAGCTCGAGTAGATGTTGCGCCGCCTGGCGGATATGACCGACAAAGCGACGCTGCCGGTCGGTGAGGGGGCCGGCAACCTCCTCGGCCATCAGGTCGGAAAAGCCGATGATGCTGTTGAGCGGTGTGCGCAGTTCGTGACTCATGCCGGCCAGAAATTCACTCTTCAGCCGGCTGGTCCTGACCAAGTCCTCGTTGCGCGAGTTCAGTTCACGGTTCACGTCCGCCAGTTCCTGCGTGCGGCTGGCGATACGGCGTTCGAGCTCTTCATTCAACTGCCGGAGCTCCTGCTCGGCACGCTTGCGTTCCGTGATGTCGATGGAGAAGCCGATCATCCCGGTCACCTCGCCACGCTCGTCGCGCAGCAGGGAGAGAGACACATGCGCATAGAAGTCCCGTCCGGCCTTGTGGCGCATCCGGGTCTCCACTTCGTGCGCCCCCTTCCGCTTCAGGGGGACGATGACCTGGGATTGCAGGAACTCCTGCTGGTCGGCCGTGTAGACCAGGGAGATGTCCCGGCCCAGTACTTCGGCTTCCGTGTAGCCGAAGAGCCGTTCCGCGCCTTTGTTCCAGCTCGTGATACTCCCGTCCAGGTCGGTGGAAATGACCGAGTCATGGACCTGGTCGAGGATCTCGGCCTGCTGCCTGAGCTCTTGTTCCGCCCGTCGCCGTTGCGCCTCCCGATCCATCCCCTCCAACGCAAACGCGATATCGCTGGTGACTTCCTCCAGCAGGTCGACGATCTCGCCGTCAAAGAAGCCGGTTTCGCCGGCGTACAGGTTCAAGGCGCCCATCATCTCCCCATGCATTCGCACGGGAAAGGAGGCGCAGGAATGGTATCCGCGCTGAATCGCTTCCTCACGCCACGGGATCATGCCGGGATCGGCTTCGATATCGTTGCAGACGAAGCGCTGCCCGCTTTGCAGGGCGCGCCCCGTGGGACCTTGCCCCTCCGGGACATCATCGATGGAAACTCGAATTCGTGAGAGATAGCCGTTCTCCTCTCCCCAATGCGCCACCGGCTCCACCCGCAGAGTCTTCCGGTTCACCAAGCCGACCCAGGCCATGCGAAACGCCGCATGCTGCACGGCGATGCGGCAGACCGCCTGGAACAAATCGTCCCGGTTCGCGATCCGGACGATCGCCTGATTTGCCTGGCTGAGGACCGCATAGAGCCGGTTGAGCCGTGCCAGCCGCCCTTCCGAACTCGCCCGGCGTCCGACCTCTCCGTTTAGCCGATAGAAGACCGTGGCGAGGATCCCGCAACTCAGAAGCGAACCAACCATCAATAGGCCCAGCGTGATCCGAACGTCGTCCTTCTCCGCGGCAAACCGCTGTTCCAGGTAGGCTTCCTCGTCGGCTTTGACTCCCGAGACCTCCGTCCGCATCTGATTCATCAACTCGTACCCGCGACCGTCGGCGACTAGCGCGCGCGCCTCCGCGAAACGCCCCTCCTCGCGCAGCTCGATCTTCCGCTGGTGCAGCGCGCGCTTTTCTTCGACCAGGGGGCGTAGGATCGACAGCACCCCGGTCTTTTTCAGCCGTTCGGGCGCCGACGTCTCCAGCTCAGCCAGCGCGGCGTTGACGTCCTGGATGGAGGACTCGTACTGCGGGAGGTACTGAGGTTCTCCGGTGATGATGTACCCGCGAGCCTGACTCTCCGCGTCGGCCATCTCCGCCCACACGATCAGTAACCGGTCAATCGTCCGATGACTGAGAGCGACCTCGTCCATCAGTACGACCAGATTCCGGGTGGTCCGAAATGCCAGGGTCGCGATCACGGCCAATATGGCGAGGGCCAGCCCGAAGCCGAACAGCACCGAGCGGTTTGCATGGATCCTCATGTCGTGTCCTCTATTGATGTCCTTCGCCTTTTTATGTCCTTCGCCGCTATTGTAGACCCGCGCAAACATAACATTTAAGGTTCGGTTTTCCGACACCGTGTCGCAGGAATGTACGCGGACACGCCGGGAGGCTCTCGTGCCCCTCCTTGATTCTCAGCGACATAGCGTCCCGCTGATATTGGCACCAGGATTGCCTTAGACATCGGTGAATGACTTGGCAGGCCAATAACGCGGCGGTGATGACTTGTTCTTCCTGCTTTCGGGCCCAGGGCGTCGTGACGCGGCTGATCGAGGGTGGATATGCCACGGGCAAGATCTCCGTCGCGGCTCGCTGGTCGAGTACCGAACGGAAGGCGTTGGCCTGCTATAACCTCACCGGACGCACGGAGGGTTGGGGCGAGAAGGGAAGGCTGTGGGCCCGCCTGTGGGGGGCCCTATCCGGCCGGGGCGTATTCGCGCTACCGCAGTTCGGCCCGATCCTGGCTGCCGGCCCGCTGGTCGAGTGGATCGTCAGAGCGCTGAAGAACGCCGAGATCTTCGGGGGCTTCAGCGCGGTCGGTGCCGCTCTGTATGGGATCGGTGTGTCCCGGGACGTCGTGCCCGAAATAGAGGCTTCCTTCGAGGAGGGCGACTTCCTGGTCATTGTCTATGGGACTGCCAAAGAGATCGACACGGCAAGATTGACCTTCGCCGCCGAGGAGCTATCCAACGCGGCTTAGCGCGGCGGCCGTCATAGGAATTCGGAAATAGAAAGGTTCAACATGCGAAGCAGAAAGTTTTGGATGAATTTGGGGCTCATGATCTCGATCGCCGTGTTCAGCGCGGCGCCGATGGCCGCGGCGCCGGCGCCACCGGCCAAGGCCGAGACCGGAGCCTCTCCATGGAAAGACGGGTTTTCGGCGATTGTGAAAGAGGACCTCCCGGCCGTAGTGAACGTTTCGTCGAGCAAGATGGTCCGCAGCGACCAAGTTTCATCGCCGTCCTCCGATCCGTTCTTCCAGCAGTTCTTCGGCCGAGGCCAAAACACCCCCCCGCGGGAAGAGCGTGAGCACAGCTTAGGATCCGGGGTCATCGTTAGCCCCGACGGCTACATCCTCACGAACAACCACGTCGTCGACAAGGCGGACGACGTCAAGGTAATGCTGGGCGACAATCGCCAGTTCAAGGCAAAAATCGTGGGCACCGACCCCAAGACCGACATCGCCGTCCTGAAGGTGGACGCGACCAACCTGCCGGTGCTTTCGTTCGGTGATTCCTCAAAGATGGCCGTGGGCGATATCGTCCTCGCGATTGGTAACCCCTTCGGCCTGAACCAGACCGTGACCATGGGCATCGTCAGTGCGACGGGACGCGGCGGTCTGGGGATCGAGGACTACGAAGACTTCATCCAGACAGACGCCGCCATTAACCCGGGTAACTCTGGCGGGGCCTTGATCAACGTGGACGGCCAGGTCATCGGGATCAACACCGCCATCCTGTCCGGTGGCGGCGGCAACCAGGGCATCGGCTTCGCCATCCCCATCAACATGGCCCGCCAGGTCATGGATCAGATCCTCGAGCACGGGCACGTCATCCGCGCCTATCTGGGTGTGATGATCCAGCCGGTTACGCCGGACATCGCCAAGTCGTTCGGTCTTTCGGGAGCCAACGGAGCATTGGTCGGAGATGTGACCTCGGACAGCCCCGCAGAGAAGGCGGGCGTTCACACCGGCGACGTGATCGTCGACCTGAACGGCACGCCCGTGAGCACCAGCCGCTCCCTGCAACTCGAGGTAGCAATGATGAAACCGGGCACCGAGGTGACGCTGGGCATCATGCGGAACGGCGCGATGATGAAGCTGCCGGTGACTCTCGCCGAGATGCCGACGCAGCAGGGCGCCGCGTCCAATCAGGAAGGCGCTAGCACCGATGCGCTCGACGGCGTCGGGGTGGATGAACTGACCCCCGATATCGCCCAGCAACTCCAACTGCCGCCCACCACGCACGGCGTCGTCGTGACCGGTGTGGACCCCTCCAGCGCGGCCGCCGAGGCCGGTCTGCGGCGGGGCGACGTCATCGAACAGGTCAATCGCGCGCCCACCCCGAACATCGCGGCGTTTGAATCGCAAATGCAGCGGGCCGGGAACGGGCAGGTGCTGTTGTTGGTCAACCGGGGCGGCTCCACCATGTTCATGGTCGTCCAATCGCACTAGCCGCCATGCGCACGAGAGCCGCAACGCTATTGATTCTCGCCTTCTGTCTGGCGGGGCTTAGACTGTCGGGGGAACCGAGCGAAGAAGGCCGGTTGATGCGGTTCCCCGACGTCTACAAAGACAAGGTCGTCTTCAGTCATGGAGGCGACCTCTGGCTGGTGGCGGGCGACGGAGGGGTCGCCCGCCGCATCACGACAAATCCCGGGCTGGAGCTGTTTCCCAAGTTCTCACCGGACGGTAAGTGGATCGCATTCACCGGGCAGTACGACGGCAACTTCAACGTCTACGTGATACCCAGCGACGGCGGCCAGCCGAAGCAGCTCACCTTCCTGCCGGATATCGGTTCCGTGCCGGAAAGGATGGGGCCCAACAACGAGGTCATCTCGTGGTACCCGGATAGTAAGCGCATTCTGTTTCTCTCGCGGCGGAACACGTTCAACTCCTGGTTCGGCCGTCTGTTCAGCGTCAGCGTCGAGGGCGGCCTCCCCGAACAACTGCCCTTGGATAAGGGCGGATTGACATCCTTCAACGCCGACGGCACCAAGATCGCCTATAACCGGATCTTCCGCAACTTCCGCACCTGGAAACGCTACAAGGGCGGGATGGCCCAGGATATCTGGATCTACGATTTCAAGGCCAACACCACGGACCGGGTGACCGATTACGTGGGTACCGACAGCTTCCCCATGTGGCGGGGTGATTCCATTTATTTCACGTCGGACCGCGGTCCCGATCATCGAATGAATCTCTACCGCCACGATCTCACGGGCAACAGCGACCACCAGCTCACCCACTTCACTGACTACGACGTCAACTGGCCGAGCCAGGGGCCGGACGCGATCGTGTTCGAGAACGGCGGCTACCTCTATCTCTTCGATCCCGGCACCGGGCAATCGAAGAAGCTCACGGTCTATCTTCCCGGCGACAACAGCACTACCCGCAAGAGCTGGAAGGACGTCGCCACCCTGGTGACCAGCGCCGACCTGGCGCCGGACGGCAAACGGGCTGTGCTCACCGCCCGTGGAGATGTCTTCAGCGTCCCGGCGGAACACGGCAGTATCGAAGACCTTACGGAGAGCTCCGGCTCGCGGGAGAAGTTCGCCACCTGGTCGCCGGACGGCAAGTGGATCGCCTACGTCTCCGACCGCACCGGGGAGGAGGAGCTGTACATTCGCGCCCCTCGTGCCGGCGGCGCCGAGGAGCAGATCACGCATGGCGGAACCAGCTTCCTGCTGGCTCCCGAGTGGTCGCCGGACAGCCAGAAGCTGCTCTATGCCGACAGCTCCGTGCGTCTGTTCTACGTGGACATCAAATCCCGGCAGCCGGTCAAGATCGACACCGGGGAGTACGACGATCTGACCGACTACTCCTGGTCGCCCGACAGCCAGTGGGTGGCCTACGCCAAGGCAGCGGCAAACGAAAATTCCGCGATCTACCTTTATTCTCTGGCCAACTCCCGGGCCACCTCGGTGACCGATAGATTCACTAACAGTTGGCGGCCGGTGTTCGATCCCGGCGGAAAGTATCTGTGGTTTCTCTCCAACCGGGACTACAACGAAGTTACCGGAGCCTATGACATCGGGTTCGCGGATCCCAAGGCGACCCGGGTGTTTCTGGCCACTTTACAGTCGGACGTTCCATCGCCCGTCGCCCCGCGGGACGACGAGACCGGCGCCGAGCCCGCCAAGAAAACCGATCCCCCATCGGACGAACAGAAGGAGTTCCACATCGACGTGGATGGCATCGCCGATCGCGTCGTGGCACTTCCGATTCAGCCCGGAAACCTGGACGATCTGGCGGCCGGCAAGGACCTCGTGTTCTACACCGTCAAGCCTGTCGATGGTCTCTCCGGGCCGCTCGCCGGGGCGGGGCCCGCGATCCATTGCTTCGACCTGAAGCAACGAAAGGACGCCGTCGCCGTCGAAGGCGCCACGGCGTTCGCCCTGTCCTTTGACCGGACCAAGCTGCTCTATGAAGCACCGGAGAAGCCGGAGGCCCCGGAGTATCCCGGGCCATCGAAGAACGCCTATGGCATCGTCGACGCTACCTTCCCCAAGACGCCGCACAAGGTGGGGGAAGGCGCCCTGGACCTCACCGCGATGCAGGCGGAGGTGGATCCGCGGGCGGAATGGAGCCAGATCTTCAGCGAAGTGTGGCGCCAGGAGCGTGATTTCTTCTTCGAGAAGGCCATGAACGGTGTCGACTGGAAGGCCGAGCGGGAACGATACGCTCCGCTGCTTTCGCATGTTGCCGACCGGTATGACCTCACCTACATCCTCGGGGAGATGATCGGAGAACTCTCCAACTCCCATACA
The DNA here is from genome assembly GCA_963809945.1 of Bryobacterales bacterium. Lineage (GTDB taxonomy): Bacteria > Acidobacteriota > Terriglobia > Bryobacterales > Bryobacteraceae > CAWELS01. The sequence goes on from CAWELS010000058.1 coordinate 32,836, forward strand.
TATGTGGGCGGCGGCGACTCTCCGGATCTGAAGCCGGTGAATGTCGGTCTCCTGGGCGTTGATTTCGAGGAGGACGCTGCCCACGGCCTGTACCGGTTCAAGAAGATCTACAAGGGCGAGAACTGGGACACGTCGCTGCGATCCCCGCTGACGGAGCCGGGCGTCAACGTGAAGGAAGGGGACTACCTGCTCGCCGTCAACGGACATCCGCTACGCGTGCCGCAGAACCCCTACGAAATCTTCACGAACACCGCCGGGAAGACGGTGACCCTCTCGATCAGTTCCGGGCCGTCGGACGAGAACGCCCGGGATATCCAGGTACAGACAATCGCCAGCGAGTTAAGCCTGCGGGAGCTCGACTGGATCAATACGAACCGCCACAAAGTGGACCAGATGAGTGAAGGCAAGATCGGCTATGTTTATATCCCGGACATGGAGGGCCACGGGCTCAATGAGTTTGTCAAGCAATACTTCCCGCAGATAGACAAAGAGGGGCTGATTATCGATGTTCGATACAACGGCGGCGGTTTCGTCGATCCGATGATCTTCGAACGTCTGCGGCGTGTGTTGGCGGCGATGCAGGCGGCGCGCCACTGGAAGTCGGCCACCGTGCCGGAGAAGGCCTTCCATGGCTACCTGAGCTGTGTTACCAATCACTACGCGGCCTCCGATGGCGACATCTTTACCTATCTCTTCAAGCAGTACAAGCTGGGACCTGTCATCGGAGAGCGGACCTGGGGCGGTGTGCGAGGCATTCGAGGCTTCATGCCGCTCGTTGATGGCGGCTACATCACGCGGCCGGAGTTCTCCCTGTACGGCACCGACAGCAAGTGGGTGATCGAGAACCACGGCGTCGAGCCCGACGTCGAGGTCGACAACAGCCCGGATCTGGTTCGGGACGGTCGCGATCCGCAACTGGAGAAGGCCGTCGACATGATGCTGCAGCGGATCCAGGCGCAACCGCGGGAGCTTCCGCCAACCCCGCCGGCACTGCCGGCTTACCCGGGACAGTAACGCCTATGCCCGCCACAATCGTAGAATTACCCGCAAGGAGGGAGCCCACGGCTCCCTCTAAGTCGGAACAGCGTCGCGAACTGGCGGTGTTCCTGCTGCTGATTGTTCCGTCGATGGTTCTCTCCTTCTTTGCTGTCAAGACGGGGGACCTGGGTTTCGTGATCACGGCCTTCGCCACCATTTTGCGCGACGTCGGCCTGGTCGCGCTGGTCCTATTCTTCCTTTGGAGGAACGGGGAATCACGGAGTCTGATCGGGCTGGTGTTCTGGAAACGCCGGGACGACGTCGTGTTAGGCGCCGTGCTGTTCGTGCTCCTTGCCTACGGCGCCACCGCCGTGGATGGGCTGTTGCGGATGGCTGGTTTGTCCGAGCCGTCAACAAAGTTGCCGAACCTGCTCACGGCGACGGGGAACCTCCAGTTCGTTCTGGCGTTCGTGCTGGTGGCGGTGGTCGCGGTCGCGGAGGAAACCATCTTCCGCGGCTATCTGATACACCGGATCTCGGAGCTCACCGGCAGCCGGGTTGCCGCCGTGGTGCTTTCATCCCTGCTGTTCGCCATGGGGCACGGGTATGAAGGCACCACCGGTGTGATCACGGTGGGCCTGATGGGGTTTTGTTTCGCTCTTGTTTACTTGTGGCGGGGCAGCCTGGTGGCCCCGATCACCATGCACTTCATCCAGGATCTCGTCAGCATCGTTTTGCTGCCTCTTTGGAAGATGCACTCATGACGCGGCCGGAAGTGGTTGAAAGGAAGCACCGATTCCCGGTTTCGAGGGGGGCAGTCCCGGACAGCGGGCAACCGGCAGTAGCGACAAATAGCGTCGAGAATACTGTGTCGGCGGTAGCACTCAGCAGCGAAAGGGATACGTCTTATCAGGTGGAAAAGGAAATTCACCTGACAAGGAGGGTGCAGAAATGAGATTTCCAAACCTGACGAAGACGAGCCTGCTGCTGGCGACACTGATGGCGTTCCCATTTGCTTCGTTCGGCGCCAGTCTGAAGGCCGAGTCGTGCCCTATCGCCAAGCTGACTCCCCAGTCGTACACCTGGAACTTTTCCCGGGAGGCTTCGAATCTGCTCAACAACGTCCGCGCGGACGCGGCGAAGATCGAGACAGAAAGCAACCGGCTGCAAAGTTTCGTGGACGACCCCGTGGCGATCAATTGGCAGGATCACGCCGACCGGCTGAGCCGGATCCGGGCGCATGTCGACGACATTAGCGCGAAGCTCTGCCGGCTCGATGAGATCCGCAACTCCGTGGCGCCCTGGCAGAAGAAGGCAATCGACGAGACGGGCCGTGAGACGACCTTGCTGGCGGATAATACCGCTGATGCGATCCACTTCCTCAACGGCCACCAGAACTTCCCCTGGTCTCCGATGTACGTGAAGTATGCGAACAACATTGTTGCCCAGTCCACCGCGTTGGTGAACTCTCTCGGCAACTACGAACACCTGGCGAAGCTCAACCGGGAGCAGATGAATACCCGGACCGAGCTGAACAAGCAGGCATCCTGAGTCCTGAGTTCGGCGCCGTGACGGTGTGAAAGACACTGTCGCGGCGCCGGACCCGTAACAAAGTAGGTGAGGCCGAACCAGGCACGGTTCGGTCGATCTGTTTTTGTAACTAACATCACTCGAAGGGAGACGGATCTCTTGAAACTAGCATTGATGATCGTAATGCTTTCGGCGCTCGCGCTCGCACCCGGTATTGCGAACGGCGCCGAGACCGCGGCCGGCAAGGCGGTGTTCCAGGCGAAATGCCAGTCCTGTCATGGGGAGCAAGGCCAGGGTAATGAGAGACTGGCAAAGATGCTCAAAGTGACTATTCCCCAGCTCGGTTCCGCTCAAGTCCAGGACCAGACGGATGAGCAACTGGCGAAGGTCGTCACAGAGGGCAAGGGTAAGATGCCCGCGGTCCACAACCTGTCCAAGAAAGAGGTTGATGAGGTGATAGCCTTCGTCAGGACGCTGAAGACGACGAAGTAGCTGATCCGTCTGGCGACTCCTCTTGCGCATCCCCGATCTGCCGGAGCAGACGATAGAGAGTGGCTCGATTGATCCCGAGAATCTTTGCCGCGCGGACCTTGTTACCGCCGACGCTGTCAAGCACCCGGAGGGCGTGCCGGCGCTCCATCTCCGCCATCGGAAGGAGCTCTCCTTCGTCGGTCACCTCATGAGAGACGGCCGCGCGCAGGTGTTCCGGCAGGTCGCGGATGTCGACCTGTTCGGTCTCGGTCATCATGCAGGCGTTGCCCAGGACGTTCTCGAGCTCACGAACGTTGCCCGGCCAGTGGTAGCGGGCGAGGAGTACCTGCGCCCGGGGGGTCAGCCCCCGGATCGGCTTGTTGTACTGGGCGGCGAACTTCTCGATGAAGCTCCGCGCCAGCAGCGGCAGGTCCTCTTTCCGCTCGGCCAGCTTGGGCAGGACGACCTCCACCATGGCCAGGCGGTAATAGAGGTCCTCGCGGAACTCCTGCGCCTTGATCATCGAAGCCAGGTCACGATTGGTCGCCGCGATCACCCTGACGTCCACCCGGCGGCTGGTCAGCGCTCCGACGCGCTGCACCTCCTGCTGCTGTAGCACCCGCAGCAGCTTCGTCTGGGTGGTTAGCGGCATGTCTCCAATCTCATCGAGCAGGAGAGACCCGCCGTCGGCGTATTCGAACAGCCCCGTCTTGTCGCTGGTGGCCCCGGTAAAGGCGCCCTTGACGTGGCCGAACAGTTCGCTCTCGAACAATGTCTCGACCACCGCCGACGCGTTGCAGACCACGAAGCGCCCGGAAGCCGCCGGGCTAAGTTGGTGCAAGGCCCGGGCGGTGAGCTCCTTGCCCGTGCCCGTTGCGCCGGTGATCAGAACCGTACGGAAGTGAGGCGCAATCCGGCGGATCCGGGCAAACATCTCCAGCATCAAGGGACTGCGGCCCACCATCCCCTCGAACTCTGATACCTCGGCCAGCTCCCGATCCAGCCGGAGCGCCTGCTGGCGCCGCCGCGCCTGTGCGACCAGGGCGCCGATGCGTTTCCGAAGCTCCACAATCGAAATCGGCTTGGTGAGATAGTCGCTGGCGCCCTTCTTGATCGCCTCCACGGCGGATTCGGCCGAGTAGTGGCCCGTAATCAACAGCACCTCGGTGGTGGGGACGGCGTCGAGGATCCGCTCCAGCAACTCCATGCCGCTGACCTTAGGCATTACCAGGTCGAGCAGCACGATCTCCGGGGTCTGTTTCATTACGAGCTCGAGGCCCTGCTGCGGGTCGGTGGCGGTGAATACCTCGAGCGGCTCGTCGGTCAGAGCTTCCCGTATCAGCTCCAGGCTTTGACGGTCGTCATCAATCGCTACCAGTTTCACCCTGAGATCGCGCTCAACTGTCATCAGTACTCTCTTCCGGGATCCTGCCGATGATAACAGATCGGAATGTCGCGATATCGACCACCGTGTCGCCCCGGCAGGCATTCGGATATCTCATTGCTCACATAAGTGGCTCCTGCGACAGGACCTACGGTTTTGGCCCCTGCGCTGCAACAGTACTAGCAGGAGTGAAAGCATGTTCGGACGAAGAATCACAATATTCACCCTTTTCGGTTTCGAAGTGAGGCTGGATGCTAGCTGGTTGATCATCGCGGCGTTGATTACGTGGACCCTGGCCGCCGGGCTGTTCCCGGCGCAGTATCCGGGACTCACGTCCGGCACCTACTGGGCGATGGGAATTCTTGGGGCGCTGGGATTGTTCGTCTCCATCGTCCTTCACGAGCTTTCCCACTCACTGGTGGCGCGGCGGTACGGGCTCGAGATGAAGGGCATCACGCTGTTCATCTTCGGCGGTGTCGCGGAAATGTCCGAGGAGCCGCCAAATGCGAAGACCGAGTTCCTCATGGCGCTGGCCGGACCGGTTGCCAGCATCGCCATCGGCGCCGTCTGCTACGGCGTGCACGCCGCGGTGGCCGGCATCTGGCCGCCCGCGGCCCTGGGTGTGTTGGCCTACCTGTACTGGATCAACTGGATCCTCGCCGCCTTCAACCTGATTCCGGCGTTCCCGCTGGACGGTGGGCGGGTGCTGCGGTCGGTGCTTTGGTGGCACTGGAAGGGCGACCTGCCGCGCGCAACGCGCATCGCCGCCGGGATCGGATCGAGCTTCGGGATCGCCCTGATGGTACTGGGCGTGTTCCAGTTATTAGCCACCGGTAACTTCATCGGCGCGGTCTGGTGGTTCTTGATCGGCATGTTCTTAAAAGGAGCCTCGCAGGCTTCCTACCGGCAACTCGCACTTAGCGAGGGGCTCAAGGGCGAACATGTCGACCGCTTCATGAAGGCTCCGGTCACCGTGCCGCCCGGCATTTCCATCGAGGATCTGGTGGACGACTACATCTACAAGCACCACTACAAGATGTTTCCCGTGGTCGCCGATTCACAGCGGGTCGTGGGATGCGTCACAACCAAGGACGTCAAGGCGTTCCCTCGCGACGAGTGGAACCGGCACAGCGTCCAGGAGGCGGTTCACCCGTGCGACGCGGAGAACACCATTCAGCAGGACGCCGATGCGCTCGGTGCGCTGAAGACGATGAGCAGCACCGGGAGCAGCCGTTTGATGGTGCTGAACGGCGAGCGCCTCGTGGGAGTGGTCGCGCTGAAGGACCTGATGGAGTTCCTGGCCACGAAGCTGGACCTCGAGGGGATGAACGGGCGACGGCCTGCCCACGGGCATGGCCGGCTGTGAGCCGTGATGGCCGGCCCGGCGCCGGCGAGTTGAAGAACGTTCTTGATGGAGAGAAAGAGGGCCACATGTTGTACTATCTGATTCGCAGTGTCGAAGATCACGGTGATCGAATCTGGCAACGTCTCATCCGCCACATCGAAAGGGACGAGCATCTGAGTGGGATACGCCGCATCCCGGAGACGCAGCTTCAGGCCTGGCTGCAGTCTGTTCCCCTTCACCTGGACGAATACATCATCGCCATGGGCGGGAACACGCGACGGCTTCGGCGTGACTGCATCGCGCTCGGACGAGCCTGTTTTGACCGGCGCATCCCGGTTCACGAGGCAATCCGGATCCTGCAGATCCTCGAGCACGGAATCTTCGATCTCGCATCGGAAGAAGGGATGCTGCGAAACAGTAGCGACCTGTATGCCCAGGAACAGCTCCGTACGCACGTCTCCCGCCTCTTCGACGACTTGGTCTATCACACCGTGCTGGGCTACGAAGAAGGACTGTTCGGAGCCGAGGAGTCTCCGGCCGAGAGCGGGGAGTGCACGGTGACTCCGGTATCGAAAGAGCGGAGCGCGGTCGCCTAGAGTCTTGGCGCCGGCGGCGCAGGCATGCACGCGGACGAAGGGAAACTGGGTCCCGCCGGTGCCAAGCGCCGAGTTGGCGTGGACGAACAGTGGAGTCACACCGCCTTCACCCCGACGGCGAGACACCCCCAAAAGAGGGATGTCGCCGTTGGGGCGCGGTCCGGTCACTCCCTCCAATGTCGCTTGGCCGTCCAGATCGCCGCGCTTGCGGACCGATTGATCGGGCGCTCCCTTCGTGGGTTCGGATGCGCCAGCGTACCGTTTTTCGCCCATCGCCCAGATAGGCAAATTGCGATGGTCGAGCCCTCCAACGGTGCCGCGGCCGAAATCGATCGGTATACTATTACCTTGAGAACACCGCACGGCGATTCTGGGCAATAATGATAACGGAGGAGCGGCTCGTAATATCTGAATCCACTTTCGGCTCTCTTGCCCGCGCGTTTGCGGTGATCGTATGGTCGCTTCTTCTCGCTTCTCCTGCCATGCTTGCCGGGGACGCCAGAACGGCTGCCGCCATCCGTATCAGCAGCGGAGATGTCCGTGTCGACGGCATCCTCGATGAGCCCATCTGGAGTGAGCATCCGGACATCGGAGCGTTCGTTCAGGTTGAGCCGTTTCCCGGCCAGCCGCCGACGGAGCCGACCCGGGTCTGGGTGGCCTATGACTCCGATACCCTGTTCCTCGCCGTCCACTGCTACGACAGCTCTCCGCAGAGGATTCTCGCGACGCAAATGAGCCGTGATGCCAGGCTCTTCGGCGACGACAACTTTGAATTCCTCCTCGACACCTTTGGCGACGGGCGCGGCGCCTACTACTTCCAGACCAATCCCCTCGGCGCGATGGTGGACGGCCGCATATCGGAGAACAGTTTCCCCAACACCAATTGGGACGGCATCTGGATGGTGAAGGCGGCCATCGTCGACGACGGTTGGACGGCCGAGTTCGAAATTCCATTCAAGACGCTCGGTTTTCGGCCGAATCTGGATACCTGGGGATTCAACGCCGGGCGCCGGTTGGCGCGCGTTCGCGAAGAGTCGCGCTGGGCATCGGCCTCCCTGGACATCCGTTTCAACCAGGTCTCGATGGCCGGCCAGATCACCGGTCTCGAAGGAATGTCGCAAGGCATCGGCCTGGACATCAAGCCGTACGGCCTGATCGGCTACAACCGCGACATGGAAGCCGAGAAACGCACGCACATCCTGCGGGACGGCGGCGCTGACATCCAGTACCGGATCACCGCCAATCTGGTATCGAGCACCACCTTCAACACCGACTTCGCCGAGACCGAGGTGGATACCCGCCAGGTGAACCTGACCCGCTTCGATGTTTTCTTCCCCGAGAAGCGTGCGTTCTTTCTCGAGGACGCGGGCATCTTTGATTTCGGCCTCACCGGCAGCGGCCGCGGTTTTCGGATGCGCGCCCGCTGACGTCATCCCTTTCTTCTCCCGCCGGATCGGCCTGGTGGAGGACGAGCAGGTTCCGCTCCGCGTCGGTCAGAAGATCACCGGCAAGATGGGCCGCTTCGACGTTGGCGCACTCTACGCGATGACCGGGGAGACGGACACCGTGGACCGGCAGAACCTGTTCGTGGCCCGCACGAAGATGAACTTCCTGCGGGAATCCTACCTGGGCGTGATCATGACCCACGGCGATCCGAGCGGATTAGCGGACAACAGTCTCATTGGCGCCGATCTCAAGCTGTCCACCTCCAACATCTTCAATACCGGCAAAATCTTCCGCGTGACCGGCTACGGGACAAAGACACAGACCCCCGAGCTCAAGGGCGACGACACCGCCTACGGTTTCGAGGTCAGCTACCCGAACGACTTCATTTTTTCCAGCTACCGGTGGCAGACCATCGGCGCCAACTTCAACCCGACACTCGGCTACGTGCCGCGCCCGGGCGTACGAAAGAACGAGTTCCGCGCCAGCGTCAGCCCAAGACCCGAGAGATGGAACATCCGGCAGGTGCGGATCGGGTTCGGCTATACGCACTTCCGCAACCTCATCCACCAGGCCACGGAGACCAGAACCATCGAGATCACTCCGTTCGAGTTCGAACTGAACCAGGGCCAGCGAATCGAATACCAGATCGAGCCGAGTCTCGAGAGGCTGTTCGAACCGTTCGAAATTCACGAGGGCATTCCGATCTCGCGCGGCGCCTACTCGTTTACGCAGCACCAGTTCCGGTATCGCAGCGCGGCCAACCGGACGTGGGGTTTCTCGACCGGCTACCGGTTCGGCTCATTCTATAGCGGACGGAGCAAGGAGCTGTCGAACGAGTTCTACTGGGGGAATACCCACATCAACACCCGCTTCGAGTTACAGCAGTATTGGGTCCGGCTGCGGGAGGGTGATTTCAATACTCGTCTCGCGCTGTTCCGCTTCGACTATTCCTTCAGTCCGCTGATGACTCTGTCGAACTTCGTCCAGTACGACACTTCCTCCGCGAACGTCGGTGTGCAAAGCCGATTGCGATGGATCATCCGGCCCGGCAACGAGGTGTTCCTGGTGTTGAATCACTCCTGGCAGGAAAACATCATGGACCGCTTCGAGGTCCTGCAGACCGACGTGCGGGCCAAGATCAACTACACCTTCCGGTTCTGACCGCGTCGCGGTCCAGGGCTTGCCGGGGCCAGGGGACAGGCAGACGGAGCGCAAGGGGGAACACCCCGTCCACCCGGCCGGGGCTACTCAACCTTCTTAGCGGTGATCTCCCGAGTGCCCATGGGCGTTTCGCTGACCAGCTTCAGCTCTTTCCCGGACACCGTGCCCTTGTATTCCATGCGGAACTCGTCGCCGCCGCCCGGAGGGCTGAAGACCATGGCAAAGGAAATCTCGTTGCCGTTCACTTTGCCGTCGGTGATCTCCCGCTCGCCCATCGGCGTGGACATGTTGCCGGTGAGCGTCTCGCCATCCGCCTTGAATGTATAGGTCACCTCGCGGGTACCACCGTCCCGTCCCGGAACCTGCGCCACCCACTTGCCGTCGATATCGGCCGCCGACGCCACCATGGCGCCGAACGCGAGTGTAAGGACTAACACGGAGAGAATGTATTTCACTTATGGTTCTCCTTGAAGGAAATGTCAATCGCCTCAAACCATGAGCCGTGGCGCGACCGATGTCCCGGGGAGAAAGTCCTCGCAACTAGATCGCCCAACCGCCGGAACAGGGTGTGAGGCGGGGTTCTTGTCCTTCTCAACAGAGGCGCCAGGGGAACGGAGATGGTTACCGGGCGTCGCGGGAGGTCCGCCCGGCCCCGGCTTGGGATATTCCGTGGCAACTCGTTGCCCAGAATCCGGACGGTCAGGGTATGTTGAGGACCGGGGGAGCGGAGGCGCCGCAACATCTTTTATATTTCTTGCCACTACCGCAGGGGCAGGGAGCGTTGCGCGGGGTCTGGGGCGGACGGTCAAGGCACGTTTTTCGGGAAATGGGAATTGCCGTCGGATTCTGTCGGATTTTGTCGGCCGGGGTCGCTGGGGTGCGGTTCCGCTGCCGGACCTCGTCGTAGCCGAGAGCGTCCCGATCAGCCTCGAACGCGGCCAGCGTACGAGCATATCCTCCGTCTTCTGAGCAGCTTGCGAACGACTGTGTCGCGGCCCCGGACGGCGGGACGGGGTCGACGGGCTCGGGCAGAATCCAACCCTGGCCGGCCGCGAGGGGCCGGGCGAGGACCGCCAGAGCAGCGCGCAGGGCGACGGAGGGCGGAGTCGCGGGATCGTCCAGCAAAGTTTCAATGCGGCTGAGCGCCTTGGCGCTGAGGGAACGAAGCCGATCGCGGAGCAGGGTGACGTACTCCTGGTGCGCCTCCTCGATGGCGCCGGTGAACGCCGGTACGGAGCGCATCCAGTCATAGACAGTGGAACGGTGGACGCCGGCATTCCGGGACGCCTCGGTGACAGAGGCTCCGGAGGCAACGGCGAGAGCGACCTCGGCCTGAGGGGCGGACAGCGTCGAGACGGTGGAGACGTTGGTATTAGTCATTGGAAGGGTTTCCCAGGTCCGACTCGACGCTAGCACGGCGATCCGCGCGACACGGCGGTCCGGGCCGCGGGCGACAGCGGTTCGGCGGACTAACAGGTTGAGATTTCAATTGAATAGGCGAGTCGAGAGAATTTCGGCCGGGTTGTGACCGCGGTTTCTTTACCGGCAAGAGAACCTGGACCTTTTTGACAAAGGCGGGCCTGGCCGGTTCAGTCACCGGAATCAGCGACAAAGTCGGAATTCATGCCCGGCGTTTCCGTGTCGTATAAGATGATGAGGGCGGGTGGGTAGGACAACCCGAACCGATCTGGCAATTGATGGAAATGGTGCCCGGAACGCTATCCGGGCTCTCGGAGATCCGGACATGGCACGTCTGTGCCTGGCGCCGCCCACCCCGGGTTCCGCCACCGGGGTCACCGTGGAGATGGTGGCGAAAGGCTGACGATATAGGTGCCAGATAATTATAGATAAGGAGACATACTCGTGTCGAAGAATCGGTCGTTCCCGACCTTGCCATTGCTGTTCCTGGTGAGCCTATCGTTCGCGTCCAGTGTTCTGGCGCTGGACTACTCCGGCAGCCAGAAGAACCAGGCCACTTTCGAAACCCTGGAAGAAACCCGTGCGAGCAGCCCCGTAGCTGTCGCCTCGCTGGAGACCAACAGCGGAAAGACCTTCAAGTCCCATCCGGTTCTGGACGGATATCCCGAGGGAACCACGTATGTCTACCGGTCGGCAAACCTGTTCGGCGGGCGCGCCGCGGCCAGGCTCAATACGGATCTGGTCGTGTTCGCCGAGGAGTCGTTTCCGGACAAGGCCGCAGCACGCCGGTACCTTGAAGGGTTGGGCGTGATCAAGATCATCGACGAGGCGGTGGGGAGCGTCGTGCTCGTCACGCCGGCGGACCCCAAAGCCGGCTTCGGCGCCGGCGACCAGAAGCACTTTGCCGCTCTCCTGACGGCCATGCTTTCCCAGAAGGCCTCGGAGCGCTCCGGCGACACGGTGACTTTCTACTCCGACGCGGAGTATTTTGGCGGCTGGGGCTACACGTACCTGGTCGGAATCGATGGCGGCGCGACGTTCCTCAATAACTATGTCGCCGCGGCGTACGACTATGTCAACCGTATTGCCGGATTACTGCTGATCAACGGCACAATGGCCGATATTCGCAGCGTCGCGGCGCCCGTCCCGGCATACCTGGTGAACGCGCCGGCGTCCACCGTGGATAAGTACAGAGAGGCCAATGACGCGGACGCCTTCATGATTGCCGGCGGCGTCGAGACTTACTTCAACCAGGAACTCCCGGTGAAGCAGGTTGTTGTCGCCAAGGACCAGAGCCCGGACCCAGCCACGTACATCAAGAGCGCCTACGACAACCTGTTCCTCACGGCGATGCGCGTGCCGGTGTCCCGGCCGGGGATGGAGACGGCTTCCAAGCCATACCAGGGCTATTCGCTGACCAAACGGAACGCCGTGATCAACGGTGTCACCCGGAATGGCATCCATCTGATCCGCCGGACCGAGGACAGGTTCAGCGACCTGAAAACCGGCGACGGCGAATACCTGCAGACCTGGTTCGAGTATCTCCCCGACGAAGTTCTCAATGGCACCGCTCCGGCCGGAACGGTCCCGCTCATCCTCGCCATGCACGGCGGAGGCGACGACCCGCGCGTGTTTGTCGATGAAATCGGCCTGCTGGAGTTGGCCGGTTCCGAGCGGTTTGCGATGGTCGCGCCGGAGCACCAGTATCTCGGGTACTCGAGGAGGGGGAACCGGAGAGCCGAGGGCATCCTGCCGGAGATACTACCCCGGTTCGTGAAATACGTCCTCGAGAGTTACCCGACACTCGATCCATCCCGCGTCTATGTTACCGGCTACTCGATGGGCGGCGCGGCGACGCTCAGGGCCATCAACGGCGATCCGTCCGTGTTCGCCGCGGCGGTCCCCATGGCCGCTGCCCCCTACACCGGCACCCCGGAGCAGGCCGCGCAGCTCCGGAAGGCCCACATGCCGATCATGTTGACGACCTCCACGTTTGACCTGCCCGGCGCGTTCGATCAGGCCAACGGAACGATCGCGGCCGGCTACCAGACGCAGCTCAACCTGTTCCTTGGCTACAACGGCATGAAGACGATCGGGTCGTTTGACTTCAAGACGTATCCGATCAACGGCTTCCAGGCCGACCGCACGGTGCACGTCACGCTCAACAACGAGTACGGGAACACCAGTTGGTATCTTAACAATGCCGGCGGCGCTCCCATGGTTGCGGTGAACTACACACAAGATCTGATCCATGCCCTGTATCCCGGGTACGCCAGGATCGCGTGGGACTTTGCCAAACACTATTCCCGAGACCAGAAAACGGGCGTGATCAAGTACGATCCAAATATCGAGTAGGTCCGCCTCTATCGGTGATCCACTTGCGGCGGGCGGTCCCCGGCACCGGGCTGGCGGACCACCCCCCGCGCGCTTGCATGTTCTGAAGATCGTCGGCGAGAGCCACCGGCGGGGCGCCCCGTTCCGCGCTCGGCCCCGGCCCCTGCTAGAATCGCGTATCGACGAGGAGTAGCGCATATGTATAGAACAACGATCAGCATGGTCCTTGCGATGGGTCTTTTGCCTTTGATGTGTGGCACGGCGTCAGCACTGAATTCCACCTGCGAGACCGGAAACGAGGCGACATTCGAGACGCTTGCGGAAGCGCACCAGCATGCGCCGGACGTTGTGCGGACGTATGAAGGCAACAACGCGCCCGATCGCAGAAGCGGGCAGGTAAGAACCTTTGCCGGTCATCCGGCACTCGACAATTACCCGGCAGGAACGACGTTCGTCTACCGCTCGCCGAACATGTACGGGGGCCGCGCGGCGGCCAGGCTAAATACAAACCTCATCGTCTATGTCGACCGACACTTCGATAACAAGGACACGGCTCTTGCCTATCTGAAGGCCGCGGGCCTGATCGACATCGCGAACGAAGCAACCGGCAGCATCGTGCTTGTCACGCCGGCCGGTGAGACGTTCGGCAGTCCCGACATCGCCTCCTACTACGCCCTGCAGACGGCGATGCTGTCGCAGAAGGCGACCGGAACCCTGGCCGGACGGGCGCACCGTCGTTTACGCCGACGCGGAGTACTTCGGCGGCTACGGCTATCTCTACTTCATCGGGGTGGACGGGGGGGCGACGTTCTTCAACAACCATCTCGCCACGACGTTTGACTTTGTCAGCCGCATCGCCGGCGCGCTGCTGGTTGGCGGCGAGGTGGACGAGATCCGCAAGGTCGCGACGTTCGTTCCGGTCTATCTGGTGAATGCCGGCGAGGATGTCGCCGAGAAGTATAAGACGGCCAATCAGGTGGATGCCGTGAAGGGGCTTGGCGACACGGTGGTCCATTACAACCAGGCGCAGCCGCTGCAGCAAGTGTTTCTGGCGAATGCGCATCCGGTCGATCTCGCGGCTCAGATCAAGGCGGCTTACTATGACATGTTCATCGAGGCGATGCGCGTGCCGGTGGTGCTGCAGGCCATGTACAGCGCGGGCACGCCTTTTAGCGGTTACAATTTCGACGAGGCGCCGTACTCACTGTGCGAGCGCAACGCGCTGATCAACGATGTTACGAAGGATGGCATCCATTTGGTCTCGCACCAGGGCGAGAACCGCTTTGACAGCATGAAGAGCCAGGCGGGCGAGTATCTGGATACCTGGTACGAGTACGTGCCCGAGGAAGTCCTCCACAACACGGCAGCGAAGGGGACGGTGCCGCTCATCCTGGGCAACCATGGCGGCGGGGATGATCCACGGCTGTTCGTGGACGAGATGGGCCTATTGGCGCTGGCGGGGAACGAACGCTTGGCGGTAGTGGCGGCGGACCATCAGAACCTTCCCAACAGTGTTCGCGGTCCGGCGCTGACGGCGCTGGTCAAGTATATGCTTGCGACCTATCCGGCGCTCGATCCGTCGCGCGTCTACGCCATCGGTTACTCGATGGGCGGCGGAGCGACCTATACAGTGGGTTACTACGAGCCCGGACTGTTCGCGGCCATCGCGCCGATAGCGGGCTCGAACATCGATCCGTCGGAGGCGGAAGCGGCGAAGTTCGACAACCGCCAACTGCCGATCTATCTTTCGACTTCTTCCTACGACGTGCGCCGTCTCCAAGCCGCATGCGGCCGCATCAACGACAATCTGGCCAACCAGGTGAAACGCTGGGCGGGCTTCAATGGCGTGGCGCCGTTTACCTTCGACTTTGATACCTACAAGCTCTCCGGCTTCCGGGGCGATTCCTGGACCATTGAAACGCTCAACAACGAATACGCCTCGTACACCTGGTACCTGAACAACAGCGACGGCGTTCCGATGGTGGCGCTCAACTACGTCAAGGATCTAATCCACGCGCTGTATCCGGAATACGCCAGCATTGCCTGGGACTACATGAAACATTTCTCGCGTAATCAGCAGACGGGGGCGATCCAGTACGGTCCATACATTCGGTAAAGTCACCTTCGCGGACGAGCGGCCTGCGCTCGCTGTACGGGGCCTGACGGTCGCGGTTCCCTTGCGGGGGCCGTTCGCGGGGTACTGCGACCGAGAGGGCGGGACTGAAGTCCCGCGCAGCCTGAAGGCTGCCCCACACAAGCCGTCCGCTACTGGCGCGGATCGATGTTTCGCCTGTTGTATCCGTTTTCGAGGTCCGCGAAGGGGCCTGGATACCGCCTGTCTCCTGTCGCCGCGCCGAACAGATCCGAGTCCACCGAATTGAAGATCGGCACCCGCGGCCACTCGCCACGCGGCACGAGAGTCAGTTCCAGCGTGTCGGGGTCGAAGGAGATCTCTTCAACCTCGCCCAATGCGCCGTTCTTCTCCCATCCGTAGAACTCGCGCCAGGCAGCGATGTCGAGTAACTGCTGCGGTTCCGGGTAGAGGATTCGCAAATATGCAGCGCCCCTCGGCGGCAGGAGATAGAGGTTCCCGTCCGTCTGGTTGTGGACGTTGGGGAAAGCGATGGCCGCAGTCCCCCAGGAATGGAAGATGTTGTTGTGGATCTTGTTATCCCGGGCCGTGCCGCCCCGTGTACCAATGATGCGCTGCTCGACGGGTGTGGCGAACACTCCGATGGTCTCGCAGTTACCGATCAGGTTCTGGGAGATGATCAGCTTGTCGGTGCCCTGGATGAAGAAGCAGGTCCCGCCGGAGTTCTCCAGGCCGCCGCCGGTTGCCTCCGAGTTTCGCACGCCCCAGATGACGTTGTTGTCGATCTGGTTCTGCTCGTGCGTGGCCTCCATATGAATGGCGCCGCTGACCGAGAGGACGTCGGCGATGATGTTGCCCGTTACGCGGCAATTGACGTTGCCGACGTCGAGCCAGAAGCCCGCGGCGTGGCGCATGTGCCGGATGACATTGTTCCGGAACAGCAGGTTCCGCGCGCCGTGGAACTTGACTCCGCCGGCCTCCCAGCTCCGTTCGGCATCCTGCCAACCGATCCACTCGACGAGATTCCTCTCCACCACCCCGAGATTGCCGGCGCCGACGCCTTCAATCCCTCCGATGCCGCAATACCGGATGGTGTTGTTGCGGATGATGTGGGACCCGTTGGGCGCCGACCCCGCCCCACCCGCGCCGCCGACGGCGAGGCACAGGGAATTCGCCCACTCGATGGTGTTGTCCTCGATGATCCAGTGATTGCCGCCACGCGTGATGAACATCCCGCTCTGGGGCAGCGGAATGGGGTCGCTCCCGTGCCGAACGGTGATTCCCTTCACGCGAATGTAGCCGAGGCCGGCCTCCCTGGGCGCGAAGACATGTTCGTGAACCGTCGCTTCAATCACGTGCTGGTCCGGACTGTCGTCGCCCGGCAGCCGGACGTGGATCGTGCCGCCGCTCAGGTCCACCCAGAACTTTCCGCCGGCGCCTCCGATCTCATCGAACAGCGGATGCCAGGGGAGGTCCTCGTAGTAGCTGGTGGCCCGGCCCGAAGACCCGAAGAGATCGTAGTACTGGTCCACCTGCTCGAGCGGCTTGCCGTCCATGAAGACCATGCCCCGGCGGCGGAAGTAGGGCGCCGTGTTGACGACCTTGAAGTTCAGCCAGAAGCGGTTGCCCGGCGCGTTCACCGTGGCGAAAGGGTTATAGATGCCGGGCACGTAGTCGGCGAGATCGATCTGCCAGATTCTGGCGTCCGAAGCGCCGGACCGGCGCCGCATGCCGCCGGCCACGCTGCTCGGCGTCCAGCCTTGGTCGAGCACCACCGAACCGGTCACGACAACCTTCGCGCCGGGCGCGGCCTCATAACTGATCATCTTGCCGGGGCCGGAACCGCCGCGCGCGGGACGTATTACCTCCCGGTAAGTCCCTTCGGCGATCACCACCCGCTCGCCCGGTTGCAGCATCTCAGCGGCCTTGCCGATTGTCCGGAAGGGGCGCTGCTGGGAGCCGGGTCCGTTGTCGTCCGCGGCCGTCGAGCTGCCGTCGACGTAATACGTCCGGGAGAAGGTAAGCGGCTCTTCCCAGACTGCCGGTTCGGTGCCATCCGGCAGGACGGAAGTCGAGTCCGCCAACAACAGGCAAGGCAATAGCGCCAAAAGGGTGTAAATCCGTTTCATGAGTTGTCCTCCATCGACACGCTACCAGTGTGTTCCGGCCGTAGCTGAAGGCCGGGACGGCGGCTGCTCCCGGATTCTCGTGGAAGCCGGGTGGCACAACCTCTGGAAGAAGACCATTCGTCGTGCCCAGGCCAGAAAGTAATTGTCGTGTCCCGGCATTCGTCTTGTCATCCGCGGACCCTCAGCGCGTCTTCCAATACTCGAGCGCCGGCCCGCGGATCGTGTCGAGCTTTCCGCTCGAGGCGCGCGCCACGAGCGCGCTCTTCTCTTCCGGAGTCAGCGGCTTGAAGCTTTGCGCGATGCGCACGTCGTCCTCGATCTGCCCGATCGTGGAAGCTCCGAGCGGCGTCGCCGTGATCGGAAGGCTCAGCGCATACCGCAGGCACTCGCTGACGCTGAACGGGCGCAGCAGGAACGCATTGCCGAACGTCTTGATGCCGAAGATGCCGACGCCGCGCTCCACCGCCGCCGGTAGCGCCGTCTGTTCGAAGCTCATCTTCGGGGAGTCCGAGAAGCACGTATCGGCCACGTGCAGGGGCATGAGGCTGGTGTCGAACCGCTCGGCCCGCTTCAGCATCTCCACGTGGACCTCGGGATCGCGGCAGCCCGTATAGCCGATGAAACGGCACTTGCCGGCCTTCTTGGCTGCCTCGAACGCCTCGATGGCGCCGCCCGGACCGAAGATCTGCTGAACCTCCCGCATCGTGGAAACGATGTGCATCTGCCAGAGATCGACGTAGTCGGTCTTCATGGTCCGCAGCGAGAGCTCGAGCTCCGCCGCGGCGCCCTCCCGCGTCCTTCGGGCCGACTTGGTGGTGAGGAAGACTTCTTTGCGAAACTCCGGGATCACGGCGCCGTAAACCGTCTCCGCGTAGCCGGCGGCGTAATCACGCGCCATGTCGAAGTAGTTGATCCCGAGATCGTAGGCGCGCCGCACGAGCGCTTTCCCTTCGTCGAACGGGATCATGCCGAAGCGTGCGCCGCCCTGGCCGATGATGGTGAGCTTCTCGCCCGTCCGGCCGAGCGTGCGCATGGGGATCCCCCCGGATTGCGGTCGCGCCGGCCCGGGTGTCGCCAGACCCGCAAAAGCCCCGCCGACAAAGACTCGTCTATCCATGCGGCATCGCCTCCTTTACGACTACGTATGCTATCGCAGTTAAGGAGCCGAAATGCAGGTTAGGCGTCTTCGCCCAGGGCGAGTACGAAGTACCGGGCCGGCCCGGTGCCGGGGTTGCGCCAGCCGTGCATCTGATTTGAGGCGATGAACACGACCGACCCCGCGCCGATGCGCGTCATCTGTCCGGCGATCGTCACTTCGAGCTCTCCCTCGCGGACCAGCATCATTTCCTCATGGACATGTTGGTGCGGAGCGTGCGGCGCCTGCCGCGCCGCCAACTCGGTTTCATGCAGGTCAACCTTGAAGCCCGAGTGCGTCAGGCCGGTCAGGACCTGGCGCTGTGTCATCGGGCCGTTCCGGGTGGGAACCAGATTCTCGTACCGGAACGCCTGCGAGGCTTGCGTCTCAGGTTTCGCGGATTGCGCAGCCGCGGTGGCTGCAACCAAAAACGACAGATCTCGGCGGGACCACTTCATATCGACTCAGTATAGGTTCAGTGGGCGGCGACCGCCGGGGACTAGTGGCCCCAGTGACTCACCGTGGTGACCTGGAACCGGCCTCTCACCCGGATGTCATCGGAGGAGCCACCGATCAGCGCGTCAAAGGCGCCGGGCTCGGTGACGAACGTGTCCGCCTTCTCGTCGAAGAAAGCGAGCTTCTCGGCCGGCAGGGTGAAGGAGACCGTTTCTTTCTCTCCCGGTTCGAGGGTGATGCGTTCGAATCCTCGCAGTTCTTTTGCCGGTCTCTTCACGCTGGCCTCGACGTCGTGCACGTAGAGTTGTACCACCTCATCGCCGGGGCGCGGGCCCGAGTTCCGCACATCCACGCTGATGGTGACACTGCCGTCGCCGGGGATTTCTCCAGCCGAGAGCTTCAGGTTCGAATAGTCAAAGTTCGTGTAGCTGAGACCGTGCCCGAAGGCATATTCCGTGGGGCCCTCGAAGTACATGTAGGTGAACCCCTTGGTGATGTCGTACTCGGTCATCGGGGGGATGGCGCGGGTATTGGCGTAGACGGTATAAGGCAGGCGGCCCGCAGGATTGACGTCACCGAACAGCACCTCGGCGATGGCGTTTCCGCCCTCCTCGCCGGCGTAGAACATCGTGAGAACGGCCGCGGGTTCGGCGCCGGCGCCGCGGCCACCCGGGCCCCGGCCACTACCCAGTGACACCGGGCCTCCGCTGAGGATCACCACCACGGTCTTGGGATTGGCCTGGGCAACCGCGCGGACCAGCCGCTGCTGGAGCCGCGGCAGGCTGATGTTGGGCCGGTCACGGCCTTCCCCTTCCTGGAGTTGGTTGGTGCCGACGAACAGGATCGCCACGTCCGCCTTCCGCGCGGCCGCGACTGCTTCGTCCACGCTGGCCTGCTCGTCATCGGACTCCAGGAAGCCGCTGCCCCGGGCGTAGAGTACCTGGGTGCCGGGCGCCATCTTGTTCCTGATGCCGTCGATCGGTTTGACGAAGTTTGTTGATTCTCCGGTGTAGCCGAGCCCCATCATCGCGTAATCGGCGTGCGGGCCGATCACGGCGATCGTCTTGATCTGGCTCCTGTCGAGAGGCAACAGGTTGTCGCGGTTCGCCAGCAGCACGATCGATTCCCGGGCCGCTCGAAGAGCCAATGCACGGTGTGGGGCCGAGGCGATGATCGAGGGAGAGATCCTGCTATAGGGAACCATCTCCGGCGGATCGAATTCGCCCAGGCGGAACCTGACGCGCAGTATGCGGCGCAACGCCCGGTCCAGATCCGGTTCCGACAGAAGGCCCTGGGCCACGGCTTCCCGGACGCCACGGGGAAGTTCTCCGTTGTCGAGATCGTGTCCGGCGAGCACGCTTCGCGCCGCGGCTTCGGCGAGAGTGTCCACGATCTTGTGCGTTGCCACCAGGCGGCTGACGGCGCCGCTGTCGGGCACGACAAAACCGTCGAAACCCCAGTCGCCACGCAGGATGTCGGTGGCCATCTTCTTATTGGCGGCGCCGGGGACACCGTTGATGGCGTTGTAGACGGTCATGACCGACTGCGCTTTTCCTTCCACGATCCCCGCTTTGTATTGCGGCAGATAGTACTCCCGCAGCATGCGCTCGCTCACCACGGCGTTGTTGGTGTGGCGATCCACTTCCTGGTTGTTGACCGCGTAGTGCTTGAGTGTCGTCGCCGTCTTCAGATACTTGGGATTGTCGCCCTGCATTCCCTTCACGAAAGCGACGGCCATGCGCGAGGTCAGGAACGGGTCCTCGCCAAAGGTCTCGTCCACTCTGCCCCAGCGGGGATCGCGGCTGATGTTGATGACGGGCGACCGGTAGACGAGCCCGTTGTGGCGAATCCGTTCGCCGCCGGCGGTGATCGTTATCTGGGCACGATCCTCCTCGACCACCCTGCCCTCGACCGTATGCCAGTAGTTGAATACCGCTCTGGCTTCATCGCCAATCACGGAGGCCGCCTCCTGTTCCAGTGCGGGATCCCACGTCGCCGCCATGCCGATGGGAACCGGGAACATGGTGGTCGGCTGGGTCCACACAACGCCGTGGAGAGCCTGGTTCCAGCCATTCATCACGGGGATCCGGAGCCGCTCGATCGCCGGTGCGGTGGTGCCCATCAGGGATGCCTTCTCGTCGAGCGTCAGCCGGGGAAGCAGGTCGTCGATCCGCTTCTCGAGTGGCTGGGACGGGTCAAGGTAAGTAGGTTGCTGACCACTCACCACGAGTGGAACAACCGCAACCACGATCCCAGTGAGAATTATCGTGGAGATTCTCTTCAACATACTCGCTCTCCTCATGAAACTAGTCAGAGCTATTTGCGCGTTCTCGATGCGCGACAGATCGGTAGTCGTCGCCGGGGTACGGCTTGTCCGCACGGGGATAGCCGGTTGACCCGACCCAGAGAGTATATCTCGGTGTGTCGTGCCTGGTCTGGACGGGCATTGGAGGCTCTCTTCGGCCGCGCCGCGGATTTTCGTCCGGGATCAGGCCGGGGGGGCCGGTCAGTCCGGAGCCGGCGGGTTCAAATATCGGGAGTGATAGACTGATCGTTCTCCAAAAGCGAGGATCAAAAGTGCGACCGTCAATATCCGTCATCAAACCACCATCGTTCTTCGGGGCGTTCTTCCCCCTTCTCTTCCTGGTTCTGGTTCCGGCACTCGCCCGGGCCCAAACGAGCACGCTCGCGGGCGAGTTTCGGATGGATCGTCCCACGCTCACCGCGCTTGGCTTCGAGTGGAGGATCTCGGGCGACGACAACCGGAACGCGCACGTCGAGGCGACCTATCGGAAGAAGGGAGAACCGGACTGGCGCCCGGCGCTGCCGTTTCTTCGCCTCCAGCACGAATCGGTGACGGGTGGCGCGCGACGCATCGGCCGCGGCAACTGGTGGTACAGCTATGAGGCCCCGAACATGTTTGCCGGCAGCATTCTCAACCTGGAACCTGGTACCGAGTACGAATGCCGCTTTGTTCTCTCCGATCCCGATGGCGTGACCGGCGACGCGGAAAGAACGGTGACGGCGTCGACGCGCGAGGAGCCACAACCCGCCGCGGGCGGCCGGGTCTATCACGTCTACCCGTTCGGACACCAGGGTCCGCGGGAAGAGCCCGCCTTCACGGGGCTGCTGGCGGCGTACTACATGGGGGCTGACGAATCCGATCACAACAACGTCATGCCGGCCCGGGTCGAACCCGGCGACATCATCCTCGTGCACGCCGGAGTCTACCAGGATCGGCGGTTCGTCTACGGCGGCTTTGACCGGAGTGTCCCGGCCTTGGGGACACCGTTCGACGGGACGTACTATCTGACCCAGAGCGGCACCGCCTCAAAACCCATCGTCATCAAAGCAGCCGGCGACGGGGAGGTCGTCTTTGACGGCGATGGCTCCCAGAACCTCTTCAACGTAATGGCGGCGAATTACAACTACTTCGAAGGCATTACGATCCGCAACACGAACGTCGCGTTTCTCGTGGGCCTGAAGAACATTGCGGGGGCGAGCGGTTTCACGCTGAAGCATTGCCGGCTGGAAAACATAGGCCGCGGCGTGCAGGACGAATGGTCGGGATCCAAGGACTTTTACATCGCCGACAACGTATTCATCGGCCGGCATGATCCGAACAAAATGCAGAGCTGGAACCCGGCGAACTTCTGGCGCAAGTTTCCCGGTTTTCCGGCACTGATAACATCGGAGTATGCGGTGAAGGTCTACGGCCAGGGTCACGTCGTTGCCTACAACTACGTCGCGAACTGGCACGACGGAATCGATATCGCAACTTACGGGAATCCGGATGGCACGCCCAACGAGGATCCGGATCGGATACCCGTCTCCATCGATTTCTACAACAACGACTTCTACAACATGTCGGATAATTGCATCGAGGCCGATGGCGGGGCCCACAATATCCGGGTCTTCCGGAATCGCTGCTTCAATTCGGCCGGAGGCGCGCTGAGTGCACAGCCCATGTTCGGTGGTCCGGTCTACTTCTACGAGAACCTTGTCTATAGCACGACTACCGGCGGCCCGTTGAAGTTCCTGGATACGCCGGCGGGCGTATTGTGTTATCAAAATACGTTTGTGGGGCAGGGCCGCATGGTTGGTCCCGCGTCGAACGTTCACTTCCTGAATAACCTGTTCGTGGGCGACGGCTGGTCCGGCACGGTGTTCAGTCTGCGCACGTCCACTAACTATTCCACCTCCGATTACAACGGCTTCCGTCCGAATCCCAATGCCGAGACCGCCTTCGAATGGGATTCCCCGGCCTTCGGGACCGCCGCCGACTACTGGGGGGAACTGGTTACTCGCCGGTTCCAGTCGCTCGAAGAGTACAGGGAGGCGACCGGGCAGGAGCGCCACAGCATCCTGGTCGATTACGACATCTTCGTCAAGGTTGCAGCACCGGACGCAAGCGACCCGCAACACCTTTACAGCGCCGGAGACTTCGATTTCCGCCTCAAGCCGGACGCGGCCGCCGCCGATGCGGGAGTGAGCCTTCCCTCAATCAACGATGGTTTCAGCGGCCGCGCACCGGACCTCGGCGCCTATGAGCTGGGTCGCGCGATACCGCACTATGGGCCGCGTGCCAGTTTCTGAATGCGTTCCTGGGCCGCCTATTGGGGTGATCGGGCCATTGGAATTCGAAGAAGGCGGCGGAGACTGGCGGTCTACCTGGACGAGTTCATGGATCGGACCGGGCCCGAGGATTCGGACAGGCAGCGACGAGAGAAGCTAACGAGGGAACAGCTCGAGCGGCTGCGTTCGCTGGGGTACGTGCACTGAGGGAGGTGCTTACGAGGGGTGGGATGGAGTTGGCTTGGGATTTGTCCGGGTGGGGGAGAGCCGCCGTCATGACTGACGGCGTTGCAAGCCGGCGGCTCGCTCCACGGGGCCGGGGGTTACCGGGCCTGGTGGAAGGCGCGTTCGAAGCCTGGGAGTGAGCGGTTTATCTTTTCTTCGGATAGCGTCAGGGAGAGGCGCATGTGACCTGGGCGGCCGAACGAGCGTCCGGGAACGGCCAGGATTCCTTCCTGCCGCAGCAGGCTCAAGAACGACAGATCGTCGGCTATCGGGGTTTCGGGGAAGACGTAGAAACCGCCGTCGGGGCGCCGGAGACGGTAGCCGATTCTCTCGAGGTTGCCACAGATGAGGTCAACCTTGCGGCGGTAGTGTTCCACGTCCGCCGGCACATGGAGCATGTCCTTGATCACCCATTGCCAGGTGGCCGGAGCGTTCACGAAGCCGAGGACGCGGTTCGCGAACACGCACCCCGCGACGAGCGCGCGCACGTCTGGGATGCGCGGCGACAGGGCCAGGTAGCCGATCCGCTCCCCGGCCAGGCCGAGGGTTTTCGACCAGGAGTAGGCCACCGCGCAGCAGGTGATGTGCTGGGGCATCTCCGCGACGGTGACGCCCGGGTAGATCAGCTCGCGATACGGCTCATCGGAGATCACCAGCACCGGTTGCCAGTGCCGGGCCAGTACCTGCTCCAGGCGCTGGAGGCTGTCGGCGGAGTAGACGGCGCCGGTCGGGTTATTCGGGGAATTGAGAATGATGGCTTTCGTGGTGTCGGTGAGCGCGCGCTCGATCGCACCGGTGTCCAACTGGAAATCGGCGGTCGTCTGGACGGGTACCATGTGGCCCGCGTGATTGGCGATATAGAAGGGGTACTCGGCGAAGCTGGGCATCGGGACGATGACCTCGTCGCCCGGATCGAGCACAGTTCTCAGCGCGACGTTCACGGCACCGGCCGCGCCAACCGTCATCACGATATGGTCGGCCGTGTAGGGCAGCCCGGTCCGCTCGCGGAGCTGCGCGGCGACAGCCTTCCGGACCTGCGGATAGCCGGCGTTCGGCATGTAGGCGTGGCCCAGCTCCGGCTGCTCGGAGGCGACACGCCGCAAGGCCTCGCTGACCGCCCGCGGCGTGGGGGCGCTGGGATTGCCCAGGGAATAGTCGAAGACGTTCTCTTCGCCGAGCTGGACCTTCATCTCCAGTGCTTCGGCATACATGCGGCGGATCCAGCCGCTTTCAACGTGCTCGGATACGGAACGGGCGATCATTTGTGACAGGTCTTCTTGCGGAGGATTAGTGCTGGTTTTCGAAAGTGCGGTCGCGCGGGCGGTGGATGGCGCGGGGGACGGGCTGAAGTCCTTCGCCAGCTGAAGCTTGCCCCACTATGAAACCTTGGACTCAGCTCAGGCATTCCAGCAGCCGCGTGATATCGCTGTCGTCGTTGTAGACCGATGGCGAGATGCGGATCCGGTGCGGGTAGATGGCGATGTTCACCTTCGCCTGGCGGAGGCGGTCCACATAGGGCTTCGGGTCCTTGACGGCGAAGGAGACGATGGGCGACGTAGTGCCTGGCGGGGTCATCGGTTCGAAGCCCAAGCCGGGCAGCTCTTTCTGGAGGCGATCGATCATCGGCTGCCGGTAGGCCTGGATGTTCGCGACTCCGACCTGCTCAAAAAACTTCAGCGAATGGGTCAGGCAGGCCAGCGTGGCGTTGGCGACGGTCCCCACCTCGAAATGCGCGCCGGCGTCGGTCCCGGCGGTCCAGTCCATCACCTGGCTGCCGGGCGGATCGTAGGGGAAGACGTGATAGGCGAGGTCGGTGAGCTGGCGGAAGCCGTACTGCGAACGCTTGATGCCGCCGTCCAGCAGGTCCTCGCGGACGTAGAGGAAGCCGATGCCCATGTCGCCCATCAGCCACTTGTAGGCCGAGCAGGCGCAGAAGTCGATGCCGGAGGCGCGCACGTCGATCGGAATCGCGCCGGCCGCCTGGATGACATCGGCGTAGACGTGGGCGCCGTGGGCGTGGGCGAGGTCGCAGACCGCCTTCAGGTCGGGCTGAAAGCCGTTGATCATCGAGACGAGCGACAGCGCGACGAGGCGGGTGTTCTTGTCGATCACCTTTTCGAGGTCGCCCAGATCGATGCGCCAGTCTTCAGTGGGGCGGATCACGCGCACGTCCAGGCCTTGTTTGGCCATCTCGCCGTACTGGTAGAGCGAACCCTCGAAGTGCAGGGCGTCGGTGACCACGTTGCCGCCGGATTGCGGCAGTCCGAGGCCCGAGGCGACCAGGTTCTCGCCCACGGTCGTCGAGGGGACGAAGCTGATTTCCGCCGGCTTGGCGTTGATCAGTTTGGCGAACAGGTTCTTTGTTTCTTCCTGGACGCTCGAGCCCCGGTCCGGAGAAAGTCCGCTGCCCTCGGCTTTGTAGTCGTAGTACTCCTCGGCGGCGCGGCGCGCCCCCAGGCTCATGGGGTGCCAGCGGGCGTTGTTGAGGCAGATCTGCTTTTCGACCACCGGGAACTGGCTGCGAACCGGCAGCCGAATCGATTCCTCATCGGCCGGAGCCGGCATCGCGCCAGCAACGAACGGAAGCCCGGCTCCCGCAATCCAACCTCGGCGTGTCAGTTTCATACTGCGTCCCTTCTCCCATTGTCCACCCGCCATGCCCACGGCGACCGGAGACGCTACTTTTCAGCCTTCTTGCCGGCCTTGATCTCTTCCAGGTAGGTGTAGATCGTGTATTTGGACAGGCTCAACAGCTCGGCTACGCGGTCCACCGAATACCGGATGAGAAACGCGCCCTTCGATTCGAGCTGGGCGACGACGGAGATTTTTTCCGCGCGATTCAGCTCGGCCGTGGGTTTGCCGGTGGCGGCAAGCGCGGTTTGGATGAGCCGCTCAAGCACCTCGTCAACGCTGTGCTCGAAGCGTTCGTCGATGCCTGGCTTTAGCGCGCCGATCGTCTCCTGGAGCCAGCCCTGGAACTGGAGGGGCGCGGAGATATCGAAGTTGAAGCAGAGCGCGCCGAAGATGGCTCCCGCCTCGTCCCGCAGGAAGAAAGAAGACGAGCGCAGGACGCGGCCATCCCCAGTTTTTGTCTCATAGTTGAGGAGGTCGCCTTCGGCCCGTTCCCGCAGTAACTGCAGTCCAAGCACATCCAGGCTGTCGCCGACCTTACGACCGGTGATGTGATTGTTGGCGATTGCCACGATCGAGTTTTCCGGCCGGTTCAGATCGTGCAGCACGATTTCACAATGCTTGCCAATGGTCTGACCGAGCGAGGGAACCAGTCTGGACAGGAGGTCGAGGACGAACCGTTGCGCGCGCCCCTCCTCTCCCCGGCTAAGGGAGTCCGACGCGGCCGGTTCGGCGGCGGTGACGATTGCTTCCATGGGATTGGTCCTCACTTGATTCATCTGCCTTCAGAACTCCCCTGCGATTCCGCGAGGCCGCTCTCGATGAAGGCCGCGACATCTTTCGTGAATTGGCCGCGGGTGGTCTTGTCGAGATAGACCGCGTGGCCCGCTTCGTAGGTGAGCAGCTTGACTCTCTCGCGGAGCGGCGGCTCGAGCCCCAGGTGAGAGAAGGTGTACTCGGTGGCGAAGTAGGGAGTCGCCAGATCATAGTAGCCGGAGACGACGAGCACGCGGAGATTGCCGTCGGCGCGCAGGGCCTGGTGCAGCGAGGCCGTCTGGTCCGGACCGATCGAGTCCGAGGAGCCACGGTCCCAGCGGACGCTCATCCAGTCGCCGCGGAACGACGTCGGTGGAGGCCACCGGCCGCCGAACGGTCCGGCATAGAGGGCGGTGCTCCGGAACCCGAGTTCGTTCCGCAGGTAGGGGACGATCAGCTCTCCCGTTCCATCGGTGAACAGGCTGGGATCCTTGGTGGGATCGTACATCCCCGCCTGCGCCTTCCCGGTGATGCGCGAGTCGTAGTGGCCAACGAATTTACCTTCGGAACCGAGTAACTGGCGCGCGAACTGGTCCATGCTCACGCGAAGGTTACTCTGGCGGATGGTCTTCGGATCGAGGCCGGTGAAGCGGGCCATCTGACTGACGGCAGTATCCCGTGCCTCGCCGGTGAGGCGGTCGCCCTTGAGCAGCGCCACGGAGTACTCCGATTGCGCCCACTCCTCGGACTTGTGCAGCGTCTCGGTCAGGTTGCCCCGTAAGTCCTCCGGCAGTTTCTTCTGGGCGAAGGCGGCGGCCGTGTAGCTGGGGGCCAGGAGTACGTACGGCAGGTCGCTCAAGGTCCCGCCGGTGCCGCCGAGCGCCGTCGAGACAAGGATCACGCCGTGCAGCGGCACGCCGGCATTCAGAAGTGGTTCGGCCATCCCAGCCGCCCGGTAAGTGCCGTAGCTTTCCCCGGAGATATAGACGGGCGTCTGCCAAGCCTCATAGCGGGTCAGATAGAGCCGGATGAACTCGACGATCGAGTCGATATCGCCCTGCGAGTTATAGAACATCCTGGCGAACTCGGGGCTGGTCGGGTAACTGTAGCCGGTGCCCACCGGATCCACGAACACGAGGTCCGTGGCGGTCAGCCACGTGTCCTGGTTCTCCACCAGCTTGTAGGGCGGGGGCGCGCTGGTGTACTCGTCCTTGTCCATCGCGCGCCAGGGTCCGGCGGCTCCCAGGTGGGTTAATGACGATGACGCTCCGGGACCGCCGTTCCAGAGAAACGTGAGGGGGCGGGGCGAGTCGCCGGTGTTATCGAGCGTGTAGGCGATGTAGAAGACGCGCGCCTTGGCCTCATGGCTCTCGGTCCGCAGCGTCAGGAAGCCTGTTCTGGCGGTATACCGGAGGAGTTTCCCCTGGATGGTGATCTCGTGGTGCGTGACCACCGGATTGTCGAGCGCGAATTCCGCTTCGGCCGAGAGGATGGGGCTCTGCGCCCACGTTGCCGGTAGGGTGAGAAACAGGAGCAGGAGGGTCAGAACGGATGGGAGAGATATGAGTCGCACTTTGCGGGTCCTCATTACACGGTTTGGCATGCAAATGGGCTGGAGGGGGACTGCCGCGCGGACGGGCTGAAACCCTTCGCAAGCTGAAGCCTGCCCCACATTGCCGAGCAGACCGACACATCGCTGCAATTGTGAAACCGTGTAATCATTCCACTGTATCGAACGGGCCCCCACCGGACGGAGGCGGCTTGCCGTCCGCCCGGTGAGAACCAACGATCTCAGGGTCGCCGATCGCATCCGGTTAGAAGTCGATCTTCACGGCGAGCTGAATGATTCTGGGGTTGACCGAGGTCGAAGTAATAACGCCGAAGTCGCCCCCGGCTGTGTCGTTGCCGGGATTCGAGAACTGCGGCGTATTGAAGGCGTTGAAGAACTCGCCGCGGAGCGTGACCGCGAGAGCCTCCGTGACCGGGATCCGCTTCATCAGCGCCAGGTCGAAGTTTCGCTGGCCCGGACCTTGTACGATACCAACTCCAGAGTTGCCGAAGCCGGTCGCCTGGCCATCGTCGCCGACGATCGGCCAATCCGTGATGCAAGCCGAATTGAAGTAGTTGTTGAGCCGGCTATCCACGGAGCCCGAGGTCACCAGATTCGAGTAGGAGCAGCCGGATGCGATCTGCACCCGGTCGGAGCTGATGCCGGTGACGTTGGTGGAGTTGGAGCCCCGCAGCGTCATGTGCTGGCCGGTCTGCAGCGTCGCCACTCCGGACACCGTCCAGCCGCCGAGCACGGGACGGAGCATGTTCTCGGGGAAGGGGATGTCGTAAACGAAGCTGCCCACGAAACGGTGGGTCCGGCCGAACAGGCTGGGGCCGTAGCGGGACTTCGGGTCGTTCTGGTTGCCGACATTGGTGCCGCCGCTGGTCATGGTGTCCGGGTCCAGGCCGTCGGTATCGAGGGTCTTCGAGAAGGTGTAGGAAGCCAGGAACTGGAGTCCGTTCGAGAGGCGCTTAGTGAGGCTCGTTTCGAGGGCGTTGTACCACATCGCCCCGGCCGATTCGAGCATCCGGACGCCGGATTCGGTGGCGCTGAAGCCCTGATACGGCAGCCGGGCGGATACGTTGTCAAAGGTGTTGGTGGTGACGCCGTTGATCGGATTGGAGGCGCTTGCCAGGAGCGCCTGGTTGTATCCCCGGGACCGGATCAAATGCGTTCCGCGCGACCCGGCGTAGCCGACCTCGAGCAGCAGGCTGCGGGTCAGCTCCGTCTGGACACCGAGGCTGTACTGCTGGGTGATCGGCGGCTGATAGTCCTGCGCGATCCCGATGATGGTAAGAGCGCTGTCGGGCGAGTAAGGCCGAAAGACCGGGAAGTCGGACTGCTCGAGGAAGTCAGGACCGAACGGGTAGGCCGACGATGCCATGGAGTTACAGGTCGCCGGACAGACGTTGATCAAGCCGTAGGGAGGCGCCGTCAGTAGCTGGAAGGTCGCCTGCCCCACCGGGCGGGTGTAGTAAATGCCATAGCCGCCCCGCAGGACGAACTTCGTCGAGTCGGGCAGCATCTGCCAGGCCAACCCGACGCGGGGTCCCCAGCGATTCTGGCCCGCGCCGGCGATACCCAGCTTGTTGTCGAGCCGGGTCACGCCGGTCGGCATTTCGCCGGTGTAGTTGGACGGAACCACGTAGCCTTCGAGCGAGCCCTCCGCCGGCGGGTTCTGGTTAGCCCGGAGCGGGTCGAAGTTACCATTCCGGCCGCCCGAGTCGCCGAGCCCGGCGATGTGCTCGTAGCGGAGGCCGAGATTCAGGGTCAGGCGCCGGTTCACCTTGATGTCGTCCTGGAAGTAGGCGTGGCTGTCCAGGGCGCTCCAGTCGCGGTCCGCCTGCCCGACGTAGTAAACGGAGACGAAGACGTTACTGAACACGTGGGTCCCGTTGTCGTTGCCGTTCAATCCGAGCAGGAAGTCTGGCCAGCTCAGGTACTGGTTATTGCCGTTGAAGCGGAAGTCCCGGACGTAGCTGCGGCTGCGGGTGATGCCGCCGCCCATGCGGAGGCTGTGCTTCCCACGCAGATACGACAGTGACTCAGACACTGACAGCCCGTCGACGATGCTGGTCTGGTTGTCGGCGCCGCCCATCCGAATGCTACCGGAAATCAGCATGGACGGCAGGTCATCGAGCATCTGCGGGACGGTGGCCCCGATTCCGGAGTAAGTGTATGGATTCTGCTGTGTCCGGGCGATGTTCGCGCGGTTGAAGCCCACGCGCAGCTCGTTTAGGATGTTCGGCGAGAAGACATAGGTATGGGCCAAGGACACGGTGTGAAACCGTTCGGGCCTGTAACTTGGCGAACCGGGGACGCCGGTGTCAGTGCTGATACCGGCGCTCGGGAAGGTGCGGGTCTGTTCGCCGTCGGCGAAGAAGTAGCGGAAAGCGAACCGGCTCTTGCTGGTATGCACGTAGTCGGCGTTGGCCATGGCCTGGTCTTCGGAGAAGCTGCACGGATCGGCATAGGTCGAGAATCCTTGCGATGCCAACGGCCGCGACGTGTCGATCGATTGCGGATTGGGGACATACCAGGTTCCATCGGGGTTCTTCATCTGCAGTAGCGCCAGGGCGATCGGGTTGATGTTCGATCCGTCGGGGGCCACCGCGGGCCCCACGCCGCCCATCCGGTTCTGCCATACACCCCGCTGTCCGCCGAACATCGCCCCGAACGCGGCCGCGGAGCGGTCATCGGTGAGCGGAGGCGTCAGGGTGCTGCTGCGGCAGTCCGAGCCCAGGCCGTTCTTCTGGCGGGTCCCCTGGTAGGAGCCGAAGAAGAAAACCTCGTTCTTGACGATCGGGCCGCCGATGGTGCCGCCGAACTGGTTCTGGTGCAGGGGCCCTCGGGGTTGGCCGGACAGGTTCCGGAAGAAGTCGTTGGCGTTCAGTTCCTGGTCACGATAGAACTCGAAGGCGCCGCCGTGCAGTTCGTTAGAGCCCGATTTGGTGACAACGTCGACGTTGGCGCCGGCGTTGCGCCCATGGGTGGCGTCATACTGGCTGGTCTGGACCTTGAACTCCTGCAGCGTGTCCGGATTCGGGATCGGGATATTGCCATCACCCTGAATGTCATTGACCTCGATGCCGTCCATCTGGAAGTTGTTGTCCATGGAGCGCGAGCCGTGGGCGTGCAGCCCGTTGGTGCCCGTTCCGGCGCCGCCGCCGCGCCCGATCTCACTCGCATTCGTCACATCGGAGACCACCCCAGTGGAGAGCGCGAGGATCTGCGTGTAGTTGCGCGTCACCAGCGGCATGCTGTCGACCACGCGCTCATCGGCCACCCGGCCCAGCGTGCTCGATTCCGTCTGGAGCATCTGGACGTCGGCCGCGACCTCGATGCGCTCCACCACGTCGCCGGGAGAGAGCTCGACGTTGAGGGTCGCGGTTTCCGTCACCGCCACGACGACCCCCGTTTGCTCGGCGAGCTTGAAGCCATCTTTCTGGATGGTCACCGTGTAGACACCGGGCTGGAGAAGCGGAACGCGATAGGTGCCGGCTTGTCCGGTGACGCTTTCCCGGGTCTCCCCGGTGGCATTGTTGGTGACATTGATGCTGGCTCCCGGAACCACCGCTCCGGTGGGGTCCGTGATGGTGCCGCTCAGCGCGCCCGTGCCGGCGGTCTGCGCCAGAGCCGCCGTGGGCACACTCATGCATAGCGCCGCGGTCAGCAAGAACAGCGCGGCGGTGAGGGGTAGGATATCAGCTCGTCTCATGGATGGTTCTCCGTACGATTCGACTCGGTTATGAGGACAGGAATTCCTGAAGACTCCCTGCTTGATCGCCACAAAATTTTGTCACAGTGGCCAACTATGGTAGTCTACATTATTTTTCTTGGGGGCCGCCGGGGATTCCTAGATCCCGCAGGCGTCTTCGGGGACCCCTTCCACGCGGGTCCAGCGGTAGCTCTCGACGGACTTGCCTCGGGGCTCGTAGCTGATTTCGAACTCCCCACCCCCGCGGCGCACCTGCAGGACCATCGGGATGGTGGTGTCGGCAATCACGTCCTGCAGCCTGGTGGCGGTGACAATCTCGTCGCCGTTCCGTAGCCCGGCCCGCGCGGCCGCCGAGCCTGGGACGAGTCCGTGGACCACTCTCGGCGATTCATTCAGCGACCCGATATCGAAGCCGAGGTCGAGCAGTTTCTCGTCCTGCCGTTCGGGCCGGAAGCAGGGGCCGAAGGCGTTCTCCGGGGGTACGATCAGCTTGCCGGCGGCCATGTCCTGGTACTCGGTGGCGGCTTCCGGTCCCAACTCCTGTTCCGCCAAATCCAGCCAGGTCTCGATGCCGTAGGCTTCGCCGCGCTGCTCGCGGGCGTACAACTCGCGAACGATGTCGTCGAGGCTCCGCTGGCCGTCCGAGTGGGCGCGAATCTGTGCATTCACCCGTACCAGGTACATGAATCCGCGGCCGTAGGGCACACGCTGGGCGCGGGTGTCGTTCCAGAAACGCGTCCCCGCTTCGTCGTTGCTCAGCGTCTGGAGCGGGTTGGTGTAGTAGCCGGAAGCGCGTCCGTTGACCTTCTCCAGGAAGTCGTCAAGCGACAGGAGCCCGGCGCGGCGCGAGAGCACGATCGAGTAGAACTCGGCCGTCCCTTCCGAGTACCAGGCGGTGGCGGCGTGGGGGCCCTGCAGGCTCGGCCAGTTGTGCGCCATCTCGTGTGACAGCAGGCCCTGGAGGCCGTCGACGGTGGGTGGGCGATCCTCGCTGTAGGAGAACATGAACGACCGGATCAGGGCGGTCCCGTTGCCGCTCGTATAGGGGTCTTTGCGGATAAAGACGCGGTAGGAGTGGCCCTCGTCGTGGAAGAAGTCCGACATATAGGCGTACAGCTTCTGGATCCGGTCGGCCACTGCCCGGGTGTCGAACGGCGGCTCGCTCGAGCCAGTACATGGCGAAGCCGCTCGATGAATCTTCGGGAAAGCTGTGGAGCGGCCCGGCTGCGTAGAAGGTGCTGGCAAGGTTCGATGGCGGTCCCACGGTGGTCGTGTCGCCTTCGCCCAGGCTCCAGACGCCGCGCGAGCCGGCCGGCATCGCCGAAAGGTCCCAGTGGACGTGGAGCTGGTGCGGCTCCTCGGTGGTGGGCAGGGCAAGGAAGGTGATGCCGGCCCCGATCAGTCCGCCGGCTTCGGCGCGGAGGTCGAACAGCGGTCCCGGGCGCGTCTCGGCCGAGACCGTGCGCGGGGTCGCCCGGTAGGTCACGGTGACGTCGCCCGACGTGGCCCGGGAGGCGAGCCATTGCCGATAAGTGCCCGAGGGGCCGGGTTCCTCGTCCTTCTGCGTCAGCGGCAGGTCGCCGGCTGCGTCGCGGGCCTGCATCGCATCGCCGTCGTAGCGCGTGGTCGGGATGGAGACGATCACCAGCGGCATGCGGAGCAGCGTCTCGCCGGCCGGGATATCCGGCGCCTCGATGGTGAGCCGGATGTCCACGTAATCGAAGGTCCCGCCGGCGGCGTGCGGCGTGAGCAGCAGGTCGAGCGAGGGCTCGGATGGAGTGTCGGTGGCGCCTCCGCAGCCGGCCAGCAGGAGCATTCCGAACGACAGCACCGCCACAAACCAGTTTCCTAGACGCATTGGCGTCACTCTAGTGCAAAAACATTGTATGAGTCAACGTTTCTTGGCCACGATTATTTGACATGCCCGGCGAGCGCGGGATAGACTCGTCGTGGCGCTGGCTCCTCGTGTGTTCCGCGTCCCCGCTCGTGGGCGGCGCCCGGTCTCCGAAGCCCGACCCGCTCAATATTCTGATAACGTCAGCTTTCCAGAGGCGATTAGGGAGACTACCATGCAAACAATCCTTTGCGTTGCGCTGAGCGCGGCTCTGTTGGCTATCCCCGCGCTGGCCGAGAAGCGTGTCATCAAGCCGCCCGAGTTCGGACGCCAGGGCCAGGACGTACTGCCCTTCAATCCGGGCATTCTCGACGACGGGACGCTGTACATCTCCGGGCAGGTGGGCGGGAGCCTGGAGACCGGCCGCATCCCGGAGGATTTCGAAGCGGAGGTCCGGCAGTGTCTGGAGAACATCCGGCTTATTCTGAAGGCGGCCGACATGGACTACGAGGACCTCAACCAGGTGCAGGTCTTCCTGACCGATATGAGCCTGTTCTCGAAGATGAACGCCGTCTACGCGTCGATCATTAAAGCGCCGCGGCCGACGCGGGTTACGGTCGGGACGACGGCGCTGGCGGTGCCGGGCGCCCATATCGAGATTTCGGCGATCGCGAGCAAACGGTAGTTGTTATGAAACACACAGCGAGTCTCCCGGTTCGAGACGGCCGGCGGCGCGCGGCGCTGTTGGCGCTGCTGCTCGCGGCGCCGGTCACGGCCCAGCAGCAGCCGGCGCCGGCCAAGGCAGCGCCGCCCGTGCAGAGCTACGTCAGCCACCACGAGGGGCGATTCAACGGTGTCACCGTTAGCTACACCGCGACGGCCGCCGACACGGTGCTCGAGAACCGCGACGGCCAGCCGGCCGCGACGATCTTTTCCTTTTCTTACACGCGTGACGATGTCGAGGATCCCACCGCCCGTCCGGTGGTCTTCATCTTCAACGGCGGTCCGGGTTCGAGCTCGCTGTGGCTCCACATGAGCGGCCTGGGGCCCAAGCGGATCCACTTCGGCGACGGGCCGGGCGCCAACACGGCGCCGCCGTTCGACGTGGTCGACAGCGACATCAGCATTCTCGATGCCGCCGACCTGGTCTTCATCGACCCTGTCGGGACCGGCTTCAGCCGCCTGCTGCCGGCCGGCAAAGCGGAAGACTACTACGGTTTCAACGAGGACGCCCGCTCGGTGGCCAAGTTCATTGAACTCTGGATCGCCGCGCACGGCCGCTGGAACTCGCCGCGTTACGTGATGGGCGAGAGCTATGGCTCCATGAGGGCGGCCGCCCTGGCCCGGGAGCTGACCGACGGCAGTTCGGACGAGACCCGGCTGGGGCTGAACGGCATCATCCTGCTCGGCCAGGCGATGGCCATCACCGAGACGAATCCGGATCCCGACAACGACATGTCGCCGCCGCTCTACCTGCCGTCGATGGCGGCGACGGCCTGGTACCACGGCAAGGTGGATAAGTCCGGGCACACGTTCGAGCAGTTCCTCGAGCAGGCCCGCACGTTCGCCCGGGAGGACTACGTCTCCGCTCTGTTCGCCGGTGCGAACCTCGGCGCGGACGAGCGCGCCTCCATCGCCCGGAGGCTCGCCGAATTCACCGGCATCACCGCCGGCGTCTGGTTGCAGCATGATCTACGCCTGACGCGCATCGAGTTCGCCGCCGAGCTGCTGCGCGACCAGGGAATCGCCATCGGGCTCTATGACGCCCGCTTCGAGCAGCCGCTGCCGGCCGGCGACACCGTGCGGGCGGACCCGTTCACCAGCCAGGTGGCGCCGCCCTTCACGGCGGCCTTCCTCGGCTATATATATGGCGATCTCGGCATCCCGCCGACGGAGAACTATCGTGTCAGCGCTCCGGTCTTCGCGCGGTGGAATTGGGACACGGGCGCCGGGGGGACCTCGCGGTTCTTCTACAACGTGGCCCCGCTCATCGCCGACGGGATGCGGAAGAACCCGCAATTGCGGGTCCTGGTGGGGTGCGGCTACTACGACATGACCACGCCGTTTTACTCGGCCGAGCACACCATCTCCCACTCGGGCATGCCGCTTGACCGCGTCGAGTTCACCTATTACCACGCCGGCCACATGCCGCACGTCGGCGACGACAACGCCCGCAAGTTGGCCGGCGACGTACGAAGGTTCGTGACGGAGTCGCGGTGAGCTGTGCGGGCCGGCCATGGGAGTGAGAGTCTCAGGTGGTCGGGCTTTCGGCGTTGGCGGTCCGGTGTTGGCAGGAGTGCCAACACGGCTCGCACGAGTGCGCACGCCACGATGGGAGCCGATCGGTGGATGTGGCGTGGGCACTCGTGCCTGCCGCGTTCACACTCCTGTGAACGCTTCCCGTCGCCCAGGATTCACGATTTTCAACGGAGTCCCGATGGCCCGGTGCGGGCCGCCCAAGGGGATGAAGGTCGCACCGGCTCGAGAGGGCGCAACACCGAGATCGAGGCGTCGTGCTCCGCTCCCTCTGGTCACGGCTCGCATTGAGGGCCGAACGCTCCTCTGCGAGCCGTGACCGAAGGGAGCGGAGTCTGCGCCCACACAGCGACGGGAAAGCGACTTTCAACGGAGCCATCCCGAGAGATCGTGGAGAAACTGGAAATGAAAAACAAGATACGCCGGTCCACCAGGCTGGTACTGTTGGCTGCCATCGGACTCCTGCCGTTGCTGGCTGCCGACACCGTTATCCACGCCGGCCGCCTGATTGATGGGACCGGCGCCGCTCCGCGCACGAACGTCTCAGTCGTGATCCACGACGACACCATCGCGAGCGTCGAAGATGGGTTCATTTCGCCGGAAGGCGGCGAGGTCATTGATCTCTCCAGTGCCACCGTCCTGCCGGGCCTGATCGACAGCCACACCCACATCACCTCGGTGGCGAGCAACGGGCAGGGCCTGGTCAACCTGGTTACGCGGACCTCGGCCGACAGCGCCATCGCGGCCGTCGGCAACGCGCGGCGCACGCTGCTCGCCGGGTTCACCGCCATTCGCGACTGCGGCGCCGGCGGCGGGGTCGACATCGCCCTGAAGCGCGCCATCGAACGGGGTGTCGTGCCAGGTCCCCGGCTGTGGGTGTCAGGAACGCCGCTCGGTCCCACCGGCGGCCACTCGGATCCGTCGAACGGGCTCGCGCCAGACATCAGCCGTCCGCACTGGAGCGATAGCGTCATCGACAGCCCGGACGAGGCCCGCAAGGCCGTCCGGGAACACAAGAAGTACGGTTCCGACCTGATCAAGATCATGCCGAGCGGCGGTGTCGGCAGCGTCGGCGACGATCCGGCCCTGCAGCTCATGACCAACGAGGAGATCGAGGCGGCCATTTCGACGGCTCACTCGCTCGGGATGAAGGTGGCCGCGCACGCCCACGGCAAGGCGGCCATTGACAACGCCGTCCGGTTGGGCGTCGATTCCATCGACCACGGCACTTACGCCGACGACGAGTCGCGCCTGCTCATGATCGAGCACGGGACTTACCTCGTACCGACGATCCTGGTCGCCCGCCGCCTCGCTGACGCCGCCCGCGCCAACTCCGGCCGGATTTCGGCCTCCACCGCCGCCAAGATCGTCGACGTGGAGCCGAAGATCCTGAAGGCCTTCACCGATGCCTACCACGCGGGCGTCAAGATCGCCATGGGGACCGACTCCACCGGCTTCCTCCCGCACGGGGAGAACGCCAAGGAACTCTCCCTGATGGTGAGTCTGGGCATGAAGCCCATGGACGCGATCGTTTCGGCCACCACCAACGCCGCCGACCTGATCGGCGTCCCCGACAAGATGGGCTCCATCCGGCCCGGACGGTGGGCTGATATCATAGCCGTCTCCGGCGACCCGCTCGCCGACATCACCGAGCTCGAGCGTGTCCAGTTCGTCATGAAGGGTGGCGTCGTGTACCGGGCCAACGGCGATCCCGTCCTGGACGCGATCGAGTGACGCTGACGGCTTCGCAGAATCCCGTGCCCAAGGGTCCGAACAGGAAGGTCGGATGGTGGGACCATCTCGGTCCCGGTGTGATCCTGGCGGCCACGTCGGTCGGCGCGAGTCATCTGGTGATGGCGCCGCAGGCGGGGGCGCTGTTCGGCTATCAGCTCGTCTGGCTGGTGGTGTTCGCCCACCTCTTTAAGTACCCGGCCTTCGAGTTCGGCCCGCGATACGCCGCGGCCACCGGGCGGTCGTTGCTCGACGGCTACAGCCGCCTGCGGGGACAATGGCCGCTCTACCCGTTCCTGATCACGACGGTCCTGCAGGGGATCGGCGTGCTGGCGGGCGTGGTCGGGATCGGCGGAGCGGTGGCCGGATCGCTGTTGCGGGCGCCGGTGAGTTCGCTGCCCTGGCTCGACCTGATCCTGGTCTGCGTGATCCTCGGACTACTGGCGTTGGGCGGGTTCCGCTGGCTCGATAGCCTGAACAAGATCATGATGGCGACGCTCGGCGTGGCCACGCTGCTGGCTTTCGTGCCGGTGGTGCCTGGTCCGGAGGTGCTTGCCCAGGCCCTGGTCCCGGGCATTCCGGCGGGTTCGATCGCGCTGGTGGCCGCCATCCTGGGATGGATGCCCACCGGCATCGACGTCTCGATCTGGCACTCCTTCTGGACCGTCGAGAAGGTCCGCCAACTGCATCCCGACGCGGGCGGCGCGGGCCGTGACGAGCGGAAGCGGATCGTGCGCCTGAGCATGATCGACATGCGCACCGGCTACCTGTTCTCCTGCGGCACGGGGATCGTCTTTGTCCTGCTGGGCGCGATTCTGCTCGCGGGGAAAGGGCAGATGCTGCAGGGCGCGCAGTTCGCCGAGACACTCTCGGAAGCATATACGCACATCTGGGGCCGCTGGATGTACTACGTCTTCATGGTTGGTGCCTTCTTCGCGCTGTTCTCGACGTCGTATGCCGTGATGGACGGCTTCTCGCGCTCCTTCAGCGAGGCGGTAGGACTGCTGTGGACGGCGGCGCGGGGGACGGCGGTCCGGCGGAAGCTGTACTTCGGTTTCGCGGGCGCGAGCTCGGGGCTCGCGCTGGTCACGATCTTCACGGTCGGCAATCCGGTCACGCTGGCGACCGGGGTGGCGATCCTGACGCTGGCCGCGTCGCCGCTGCTCTATGCGTTGAACCTCCACTGCGTCCGAACCCAGATCGACGATCGCGACCTTCGTCCGTCGGGCCCGCTGGTTGCCGGTTCGGTGGCCGGGATCGTCCTCATGACCGTCACCGTCTTTCTTTATGGCTATATCCAGCTACAGTCGCTCGGGATTATTCCCTGATCCCGCATCCTGCTCCGTTGCAAGTCGTCCCATCCTCGGAAAATGGCGCCCAGCAGACTCCGCTCCCTCCGGTCACGGCTCGCAACGGAGCGTTCGGTCCGCAAATGAGTCGTGATCGAAGATGGAAGGGAGCGGACGGCCCGCAGGGCCAGGGGGACTCCGATAGAGCTGAAACGCTCTCCCACCCACATCGGTCAGCTCATCAGGGATGCAATCTATGACCGACTATTTCTCGAACATTCAACTGCCCTCCGCGGACATTCTGTATCCATATCTGTTTGACCTGCTGCGGGCGGGCGTCGTCATCCTGGTAGCGTTCGTCGCTTCGGCCATGGCCGCGAAGCTCATCGCGCGGTTCCGGCACCAGATTTTGGGGATGATGACCAAGGGCGCCGGCGAACGGGCAGAGGCCGTGGAGAAACGCGCTGAGACCATTGGCAGCCTGCTCCAGAAGACCGCCATCATCGTCATTTGGACCATGGCCGCGATCATGGCGCTCAAGGAAGTCGGCTTCGACGTCGGGCCGCTGCTGGCCGGGGCCGGCGTGGTTGGTTTGGCGGTCGGCTTCGGCGCGCAGAACCTGGTCCGGGACGTGATCACCGGCATGTTCATCCTGCTCGAGAACCAGATCCGCGTGAACGATGTGGCAGTCATCAACGGCACCGGCGGGCTGGTGGAGGAGATCAACCTCCGGACCACCGTGCTGCGTGGCCTGGACGGCGTGGTCCACACGTTCCCCAACGGCTCGATCACCACGCTGTCGAACATGACCCGCAAGTTTTCCTACTACGTCTTCGACATGGGCGTCGCCTATAAGGAAGATACCGACCACGTGGCCGCGCTCATGAAGGAAGTTGCCGAAGGGATGCGGCAGGATCCCGAATATGGCGCCATGATCCTCGAGCCACTCGAGGTTCTGGGTGTCGACCAGTTCGCCGATTCCGCGGTGATCGTCAAGGCCCGCATCAAGACCCGCCCCATCAAGCAGTGGGCCGTCGGCCGCGAGATGAATCGCCGGATCAAGAAGAAGTTCGACGAGGCCGGCATCGAGATTCCGTTCCCGCACCGCAGTATCTATTTCGGCGAGGTCAGCAAGCCGATCGAGCTCAAAATCGACGAGACGAATAGGGAACAGCTCAAGGAGATCATGCGCGAGGTCCTCAAGGAGGCCGCCTAAGAGGGCCGGCGGGCCGCTCCGTTGGTTATAAAGGGAGCGGCCTGTCTCCGTTTCCCTACAAGGACACGAGTATCGCTCCGGATTCGATAGAGGATAGTACCTCCAGAACTGTAAGTCGAGGCACCGCCGGCTCTCTTCGCGTCTCGACCTTCCACAGCCCATCCCTCTCTGGTATCCTCGCCTAGAGGAGAACTGCAGCTCTACCGGTGATCGGGGTGTGCCTGGGCCGCGCTTTAGCGTGATTACCGGACTCGATTCTTGCAATGCGGTACAAGTGTTTCCAGATCGGAAAGGACTTCGAAACCGGGCAAGGACAGGTTGCGGCGTTGACGGGGATCGACCTGGAGACCCGCGAGGGCGAATTTCTTTCCATCGTCGGTCCGAGCGGGTGTGGCAAGACGACACTGCTGCGGATTCTTGCCGGTCTCCTCGCGCCAACCACGGGAAACGTCGAACGGATCTGCTCCCCGGGCGACAATGATGCCCGGGCGCTAGTGGTGTTCCAAGAGAAGGGCCTTTTCCCGTGGATGACCGTTCTCGACAACGCTACGTTCGGTCTGGAAATGCAGGGCGTGGGGGCAAAGGAGAGAAGGGAACTGGCCCGGGAATACCTGCGCCGGTTTGGCTTGGGCGACCGCGAGAACGCCTATCCGAATCAACTCTCGTCCGGAATGAAGCAGCGGGTTTCGGTGGTTCGCGCGTTCGTCAGCCGTCCGTCCGTGCTGCTGATGGACGAACCGTTCGCCGCCCTCGACTACCAGACCCGGCTGATTCTACAGCAGGACCTACTGCGGTTGTGGGATCAGGAACACAAGTCCGTCATCTTCATCACCCACGACATTGAGGAGGCGATCCTGCTCAGCGACCGGATTGTGGTTATGAGCGCCCAGCCGGGGCAGGTGGTCTCGACGTTGCGAGTCGACCTCCCGCGGCCACGCCACCCCGCGCTGACCAGCCTGGAGGAGTTCTCACGGATGAAGATGGATGTTCTGACGCAATTGGGATTGGCCGCGGAGTTCGGGGCGGCCGTCGTGGGCGAGCCTTTGCCGGCTACTTCTCGATGACGTTCCTTGACAAAGCCGGCTACTACGTCCGGTACGCCTCGGGCATGAACGAGTACCTGCGCCTGCGCTTGTCCGGGGACTGGGAGGAGCAGATCCGGCGCCAACTCGAGAACCGCGAGACCCACTGGCTCCAGACGATCCGGCGGGCGATCTTCGAGCAACCGGAGAACCCGTATCACCGCATGTTCGAGCTCGCCGGGTTGAGCTACGAGGATCTGGCCGCGGTGGTGGCGCGAGACGGTCTGGAGCCGACTCTCAGCGCCTTGCTCCGGGCCGGTGTCTATCTTACCCACGACGAGTTCAAAGGGAAACAGCCGATCGAGCGGTCTGGCGTCGAGATTCCGTCCCATCCGCAGAGCTTCGCCAACCCGCTGGTCGCGGGCGGCTATGAATCGCGCAGCGGGGGCAGTCGCAGCCGGGGCACCACGACCCGCAAGAGCGCCGCGTTTCGGGTCTACAGCGCCGGCGTCACGCGACTGCATGCCCGCGAGTTTGACTTGGCGAACTGCGCCGTCCTCGTGGTCAGCCCGATTCTGCCGTCGTCGTCCGGTTTCTCCATGTGCATCCGGTACGTGCGCGACGGCTGCCGGCTGCTCGAGTGGTACTCGCCGGGAAGCGGCCGTGTCTCCGATTCGGCGCACTACCGCGTCTTTACCCGCTTCCTGGTGGCGATGGCGCGCGCTCATCGCACCCGCGCCCCGTTCCCCCGCCATCTGCCGGCCAACGATTATTCCGCGCCTGCGGCCCGCGTCGCCGAGCTGGTTCGGACGGGTGTCCGCTGTCTGGTGAGATCGTCGGTCAGCGGCGGCGTACGGGTGGCGGCGGCGGCCATCGAGAACGGACTCGATATCCGCGGCACGGTGTTTGTCGTGGGCGGAGAAGCGTTGACCGAATCCAAGCGCCGCGTCATCGAGTCGGCGGGCGGAGAGGTCTACGCGAGCTACTACATCAGCGAAGTCGGCGCCATTGGGCTCGCCTGCCGGCAGATGAAGACCGGCAACCGTGTTCATCTGTTCAGCGATTCGGTGGCGGCCATCACCCGGCGGCGGCAGGTGCCGCTGTCCGGCGCGGAGGTGAGCTCGCTGATGTTCACCACGCTTCTGCCGGTGGCCCCCAACCTCTTTATTAATGCCGAGATGGACGATGCCGGTACCGTCGAGCCGGTCGAGTGCGACTGTGCCTTCTCGCGGATGGGGTTTCACTACCAGGTGCGCGACATCAGCAGCTACGGAAAGCTGACCGGGCAAGGGGTGACGCTCGTCGGAACACAGATCGTCCAGATCCTCGAGGAGATCCTGCCGGAGCGGTTCGGCGGCGTACCCACCGACTATCAGCTCGTCGAGCAGGAGGGTGCATTGCAGACCGAGCTCGTGCTGCGGGTGAATCCGCGCCTGACGGGCGCCGATCCGGCGCGGGTCAAGGAGGTCTTCCTCCACGAGATCGAGCGGTTCTGCGGCGGGGCCGGGGCGTCCCGTCTGTGGCGGCACTCCAACGGATTCGAAGTGGTAATGGCCGAGCCGATCACTACCATGCGGGGAAAAGTACTGTCGCTGCACTTGCTCGGCGCTTCTCAGAAGGAGACGGCGAATGCGTCGTAGAGCGTTCCTGAGTGCGGTGGCGGCCGGGCTGGCGGGCTGCGCCGGGCGGCGGGAGTCAGAGACGGGCGAACCGCTCGTCCGGGTGCTCATTACGCCGAGGATCACTATGAGCGGTCTCTTCGTGGCCATCGAAGACGGCTACTTCACCGAGGTGGGTCTCCGGGTCGAGCCGACCACCATCACCCGCTCCATGCAGATGATCCCGCTGCTGCTCGACGGGCAGGCCCACGCGGCGATGGTCGGGATGAGTGCGGCCGTGATCAATGCGCTGGACCGGGGCGGGCAGTTGCGGCTGGTGGCCGCGCGGCAGGGTACCTCGACCACCTGCGGGGCTCCGTACACGATCTATGGCAATGCCCAGGCGTTTCCGAACGGGATTCCGGATCTGCGCGCGCTACGAGGAAAGCGAGTGGCGTTCCGCGCTGGTCCAACTCTCAGTGAATACGCCTTCGACGTGATGCTCGAGCGTGCCGGGCTCACCGACGACGATGTAAAGCTCGTGGACCTAGGCGAGCGGGAGGCCGTGGGCGCCCTGTTTGCCGGGCGCATCGACGCGATGCTGGCGGCCGAGTTCGAGAAAGACCCGTCGGTCGTCTCCGGCAACTACGTGGCGGGTCCGGGCCTGTCCGATATTTTCCCCAATCACCAGCGCGGGTTCATCGCGTTCGGGCGTTCCATGCTCGAGGCCGACCACGAGATCGGCGTGCGATTCCTGGCGGCATACTTCCGCGGTGTCGACGCTTTTCTGAACGGAAGGACGCCCGCGTATTTGGGGGAGATCGCCCGGGCCACGGGACTCGATCCGGAGAAGGTGCGCATCAGCTGCCGGGACAATATCCTCTCGGACGGCCGCATCGACGTCGAGAGTGTCCAGCGTTTCATCGATTGGGCCGCCAGCAAGGAATACTGCCGTCACGCCGTGGCCGCGGCACAGTTGATCGATTCGAGCTATGTCGAAGAGGCGCGCCGGTTCGAGTGGCCGGCGCCGGCGGAGGACGCGGGCGCGGAGGAGGCGCGGTGAAGCTGCGTCGCGTCGCGATCGTGATCTGGCTGCCGGCCGTCCTGCTGATCGCCTGGGAAGCGCTGGTCGCCGTCGGCGTCCTGGATCCGCTGTTCTTCCCTTCGCCGTCCACATTGGTGCGCACGGCCGCCGAGATGATTCGGGACGGGGAGTTGCCGCGAAACCTCCAAGCCACGCTCGGGCGGACGTTCCAGGGCTTCGCGCTGGGGACGCTGAGCGGGCTGCTGTGCGGGCTCCTCATGGGGGCGATTCCGTTTGTGCGCCGCTCGCTCGATCCCCTGATCTCGGCGCTGTGGGCCTCGCCCAAGCTGACGCTGCTCCCGATGCTCATCATCATCTTCGGCGTCGGCTCCGCGCCCGGCGCCATCCTGGTTGCGCTGGGCTGCTTTATCGTGGTGGCCCTGCACACGGTGGACGCCGTTCGCAGCGTGGATCCGGCATACGTGGAGGTGGCGAGAAACTACGGAGCTAACCACGGGGCTGTCCTCCGCAAGGTTTATCTGCCGGCGATCCTGCCGTCCGCCTTCACGGCGACGCGACTGGCGCTGGGCCGCGCGCTCACCATCGCCGTCTCCGTCGAGTTGATCAACTCCAGCGATGGACTCGGACACATGATTTACCTGGCTTGGCAGGGCTTCATGACCGAGCGGTTGTACATCGGCATCATCGTCACCGCCAGCACTGGGATGCTGTTTCACGCTGTCTTACGCTACCTCGAACATCGACTGATTGTGTGGAAAGGGGCAGATGCTGGGAATGCATAGACTCGCGATCCTCATGATGGCCGCTGTTTGTTGCGTGGGCCCAATGAGGGCCCAGACCGGGGCGATCGAGGGCATGGTCCGCGATCCGAGCAGTGCTTCAGTGGCCGCGGCCACCGTGCGGGTGACCGAAACCGGGACCGATGCCCGGCGCGAAGCCGTGGCCGACAAGGGGGGCCGCTACAGTGTACTCGGACTGACCCCGGGTAACTACGAAATCCAGG
The DNA here is from genome assembly GCA_963809945.1 of Bryobacterales bacterium. Classification (GTDB taxonomy): domain Bacteria; phylum Acidobacteriota; class Terriglobia; order Bryobacterales; family Bryobacteraceae; genus CAWELS01. The sequence goes on from CAWELS010000058.1 coordinate 77,763, forward strand.
TGTCGAGCGATGGTTTCAAGACCGAACGGCGAACGGGGATCGATCTGGCCGCCGGGCGAACGATTCGTCTCGATTTCGAATTGGAGCTCGGCGATCTCCAGGAGGAGGTCGTCGTCGAGGCGGACGCGCCGCTGGTCAGCGCCAGCGTGGCGGACTGGGGTTCTCGCATCGAGGAGAAGGACCTCGAGGACCTGCCGGTCAACGGCCGGGACCTGTTCCAGTTGGCCGGGCTCGAGGCGGGCGCGAATATCTCGACGGTGAAATACGGTGGCATCACGGCCGGGCTCGGCATCCAGATCGCGGTCAACGGGGCGCGCCCGAGTCGCAACAGCTTCAAGCTCGACGGGGTCTTCATCAACGACTCGAGCAATTCGGTACCGGTGAGCGCCTCCGGTCAGCAGCTCGGCATGGAGAGCATCCGGGAATTGCACGTCGTCACCAGCCCGTTCAGCGCCGAGTATGGTCGTCTCTCCGGAGCCGCCTTCACGGCAGTCTCCAAGTCCGGCTCCAACAGCTTCCATGGCAGTCTGTACGAATATTTCCGCAACAGCTCCCTCGACGCGCGGAACTTCTTCGACGTTCCGGGTGAATCGATCCCGCCGCTCCGGAGGAACCAGTTCGGCGGCATGATGAGCGGCCCCATCCGCCACGACCGCGTCTTTTTCCTGGCCAACTACGAGGCGGTTCGCGAGTCGCTGGGGAGGACCGTGCGCTCGGTGGTTCCCGACGCGGACGCGCGCCAGGGATTCGTGCCGGTGTCCGGTGGGGTCAATCAAGTCGCGATTGCGCCGGAGATTCAGCCCTATCTGGACCTGTACCCGCTGCCCAATGGGGCCGACTTTGGCGACAGCACCGGCGAGTACGTGAACCAATCGAGCCGCACCACGAGGGATGACTACATCACCGGCAAGATCGACGTGATCCCCGCCGCGCGGTGGCGGCTCTCCGGGCGATACACCTTCGACGACGGCGGCAGCAAGGAGCCGGATCCGCTCCGTTTGATGAAGTTCGTGCACGACTCACGCTATCAGCTCGCCAATGCCGAGCTGCAGCGGATCCACTCGCCGAATACGATTTACACCGTGCGCTTCGGCGCGAGCCGCGTCCGGAACGACGAACTGCGGACGGTGGGGGGGGCCATCCCCAGCTCGCTGGAGTTCATTCCGGGCCAGGGGCTGGGTTCGGTTCGCGTCACCGGTCTGGCCGACATCGGCGGGGCGACCGCCGAAGGGCTGCCCCGCGGCTTCACCAACACCGACTTTCAGGTGAACGGCGACCTTTCTCATATCGCCGGCCGCCACACGATCCGGCTGGGGGGCACCTACCACCACATTCAATTCGATCAGCTCTCGGCGAGAAGTTTCGTTGGGCAGTATCGCTTTGGGTCGTTGACGGATTTTCTCCTCGGCGCCACCCGCACCGGCCAGGCCGCGTCGCTCGACTCGGACCCGTACCGCAAATGGTTGAACAGCGAGTTGCACGGCTTCATCCAGGAGGAGTTTCGAGCCAGCCCGCGATTGAGCCTCAGCGCCGGCGTCCGCTACGAGACCGCCACCGTGCCCACGGAGGCGGACGGCAGGAGCGCCGCTCTGCGCGACCCGCTGCACGACTCGGAGGTCACCATCGGTCCCATGTTCCGGAACCCGTCGCGGACGAACTTCGCTCCACGGGCCTCGCTGGCCTGGGACCCGATCGGTTCCGGCAAGACGGTCTTCCGCGCGGGCGGCGGCCTCTTCTTCGATCTGCTCGGCTCCCGCCAGTTGGTCATCGCGGGAACCCGCGCCGCTCCTTTCTACCGCCGCTTGAGCGTCAGCCAGCCCGCGTTTCCGGACTTGGCGAGCGTGATCGCCGGCAACGATTCCCCGGGCGAGATCAACGGGGTGGAGTTCGACATGATCCAGCCCTATGTGGCTCGCTGGGAGGCGTCCATCGAGCGGGAGCTGGGTCCGGACAAAGAGGTTCGCATTAGCTACTCCGGGGCGCGCGGCATCCACCTGTTGGGGAACGTGGTGAACATGAACCCCACTACGCCGGTCTATCTGGCGGACGGCCGCGTGTACTTTTCCGCCGACGCTCCGCGCCTGAACCCGGCGTTCGACAACATCGGGATGAGGCGCCCGCAGTTCAATTCCTTCTATCACGGAGTCTCGATCGCCTTCCAGGGCAATCTGTGGCGCGACCTGCGGTTGCAGGCGAACTACACCTTCGCCAAGTCGATCGACGAGAGCTCGAGCGACGTCGTGGTCGATTTCGAGAACAGCGACCGGGTGCCGACCATGTTGAACTACCGCCTCAATCGCGGGCCTTCGGACTTCGATCTCCGGCATGTGTTCACGGCCAACTTCAGCTACCTGATTCCGGGGCCGAGCGGCGGCGTGGCCGAGAAGATCGTGGGCGGCTGGGCGGTCAACGGGATAGCCCAGGTGCAGTCCGGATCGCCGTTCTCGCCGGAGGTCGGGTTCGATCGCGCGAATCTCGCGCCGGGTGGTTCCGAGCCGGGCCAGCGCCCGGATCTGGCGGTCGCGCCGGGCACGGATCTCATCCTCGGCGATCCCGAGCAGTGGTTCGATCCTTTGGGCTTCTCTCTACCCGAAGCCGGTTTCTACGGGAACCTGGGCCGGAACACCCTGGTCGGGCCGGGGCTTGTCAATCTCAACCTGACCGTTAACAAAGACCTTTGGCGCCGCGAGCGGCACCGTGTCTCCTTCCGGGCCGAATTCTTCAACCTCACCAACCACCCGAACTTCCAGATCCCTTCCGAGCGGAGTCTGTTCAACACCCGCGGCCAGCGGATCAGTTCAGCGGGAAGGATCACGTCGACGAGCACGTCGTCGCGGCAGGTGCAGTTGGCCGTCCGCTGGGAGTTCTGAGCGGAGAGTCGGTCGGTGCTCAGCTTGGGGACGCTCGCTTTCGCATAAGCTTGAGGTCCCGGATCAGCCCAATGAGGCCGTTGAGTTCCGCGCGCCCAAACCAGGCGAGGCCGGCGACGTAGCCGGCCAAACCGGCCAGCAGCAGCAGACCGGCGCCGAGCCAGGCAGCCAGGTGCGGCATGGCCATCTCGCGAACCAGCAGCTCCGCCGCCACCAGGATCGCCGTAGCGCCGGCGGCCGGCATCATCTGCCGCAGTTGCTCGATAGCCCCGAGGTCGGTCAGCTTTCGAACGAAGTGCATGGCGACCGGCCAGCTTACGTAGGTGCCGGCGACGATGGCCGCGCAGAGGCCGACCGCGCCATACGGTAGCAGAAGGAAGATCAGCGACAGCGTCACGCTGCTTCGCAGGAACGAGGAGTACAGCAACAGCTCCGGCCGGCCGAGCCCGCGCAGGGTGGCGCCATTCCAAAGGTTGTAGGTTCGGCGAAAGGCGCCCAGGGCCAGCACCTGGATGAGCAGCACCGACGGCAGCCAGCGCTCGCCGACCACTAATGGCACCAGCGCCGGTGCCCCAACCGCCGCCGTCGCAAACAGGGGCAGCATCACCGCCGCCGTCAACGCGGTGCCGCTGCGATAGGTGTTGCGTACCTCTTCGGGGTGCTCCTGCAGCCGGGCGAACGTCGGCATGGCCACCGCCCTGACGGGACTCACCAGCGTCGTCGCAACCGCCTGGATCAACCGCCGGGCGAAGACGAAATACCCCAGCTCCTCGGCGCCCACGAAGCGCCCCAGGATGAATCGCGGGATCTGGTTGTCGAAGAAGCGGGTCGAGGTATCAAGGCCCCGGCTGAGGCTGAAGCGCCACAGGTCGCGGAAACCGCTCAGCGACCAGCGGAGACGGGGCAGCCAGGCGGCCTGCCGCCACGTGACCAGCAGCTCGACCCCAACCGCGACCAACCGCATGGCGACCAGGCTCCACACCCCCCGGCCGGTCAGCGCCGCTGCCAGGCCGACGGCGCCACCGAGGGCGTCGCCACTGATCCTTGCCTTGGCCACCGAGTCGAATCGCATGTCTCTCACCAACAGGGCGCGGGGGACGGCCTCGGTGGCTCGCAGATACAGGATGAAGGAAGTGACCAGCACCAGTTCCGCCAGCCCCTCCTGGCGGAAGAACCGCTCGGCGACGTCGCGCAGCAAAATCATGAGCACGACCAGGCCGACCCCGACCACTTGCATCGTCCAGAAGAGCGTGTCGACATGAGCGGCCCTGAGGCGCCGGAGCTGGATCAGGGGTTCGGCGAGGCCACCCGCGATCACCGTCTGTCCCAGTGCCAGCGATGCCTCCACCATCGCCATCAGGCCGAAGATCTCGGGGCCGAGAATCCGCGAAAGCAGGGTGAAGGTCACAAAGCCGAGGGCCGAGCTGCCGACGGCCGCGGCAGTGGCCCAGACCCCGCCGCGATACCTCCGCTCCTTGAGCTCGGCGAGGTCGCCGCGGTCTTCGGGGACGCCTTCGCGGTCCGCTGGAGGGCGAGAGTCCATCAGCGCACAGCGCCCGGCGCGGGACCGGGCGAGCCGGGAGCCTCTGACTGCGCCCGCGCCGAGGCTGCGTTGTGCGCGGTTAGTGGAGAGCGCACAGCGCCCGGCGCGGGACGGGGCGACCCGAGAGCCTCTGACTGCGCCCGCGCCGAGGCTGCGTTGTGCGCGGTTAGTGGAGAGCGCACAGCGCCCGGCGCGGGACGGGGCGACCCGAGAGCCTCTGACTGCGCCCGCGCCGAGGCTGCGTTGTGCGCGGTTAGTGGAGAGCGCACAGCGCCCGGCGCGGGACGGGGCGACCCGAGAGCCTCTGACTGCGCCCGCGCCGAGGCTGCGTTGTGCGCGGTTAGTGGAGAGTCTCTTGCGGGCCACTCGCCGACGGCTGGTCTGTCCAGTGGTTGCATGGGAGGTCTCGATCCGCTCGCGGACCAGCTACCAGGGTAGCCGACTTGGGGCGCCGCGGACGCTCGATGCTGGTCGAGCCGCTTGGCCTCGATGTAGCGGGCGCCATCGGTTTGTCTCCACCCTTGCCTCCCGGCACAGAGGTCTCAAAGCGCAGCCTTGTCAGACCCGATCTGTAGGACGGAGCCAGGCGGCTGCGAGTCCGGAACCCGTCGGAAATAGCGGAGTGCTGTTTTGCCTTGAGAGACAGAGTCTGCCGGGAGCACGATGCTTGTGTTACACCTTAAGATACTTGGGTCGCTGCACCCGCACAGCTTTCCAGGGCGTCTAACTTAATCAGGAGGCCGGCGAGCGCTCCACATGCGCACGGACGTCCCGTTTTCCGGGAGGAGAACCATGCTAGGGGGATCTGGATCGCGTCGAGACGCGAGTAGTGCGCCCTCGCGCGCTGATCGCCCTCGTACGTCCTGGCGGGCGCTGGCGTTACTGGTGGCCGTCATCGCCGGTTGTCTGGGGCTGCTCGAGCTCCAAACCTCATGGCTGCAATCCCGGCTGTTCAATTCCTGGAGCCGGCGGATGCAGTTCTCGATCGAGGCGGGTCCCGCTCCCGGGTTCCGGCACCCGCACTCGGGGCCGTATGACCGGCAGCTCGGTCTTTCCGACATCGACGAATACGTGTCGCGGCTCGAAGCGGCCGACTTCACCATCGAGTCCCAGGCGCGGGTCTCCGAACAGATGGCTCAAGCGATCGACTGGGGGCTGTTTCCCGTCTACGACGAGAAACCGAGCGCCGGCCTGCGCATCACGGACCGTCACGGCGACGTTCTCCATTCCGTCCGCCGCCCCGAGCGGCTCTACGCGGACTTCGCCTCCATCCCGGATCTTGTCGTCCACTCGCTGCTGTTCATCGAAAACCGGGAGGCGCTCGACTCCCGCTACCCCTACAAGAACCCGGCCGTCGAGTGGGACCGTCTCGCCAACGCCGTCTTCGGGCTGGCGCTCGCCAACCTGGGGGTGTCTCCCGACGCGAGCGGCGGCGGCAGCACCCTGGCCACGCAGATCGAGAAACTGCGGCACTCGCCGGGCGGCCGGACCAGCGGTGTCGGCGACAAGCTACGGCAGATGGTCTCGGCGTCGCTGCGCAGCTACGCCGGGGGCCGCAACACAGCCGCGGCCCGGCGGCGTATCGTCACCGACTATCTGAACTCCCTGCCGTTGGCCGCGATCCCGGGCTACGGCGAGGTACACGGCCTGGGGGACGGATTGTGGGCGTGGTTCGGCGCCGATTTCGACGAGGTAAACCGCGCACTCGAGAACCCGGCCGCGGTCAACGGCGATACCGCGCGGGCGTACCGCGAGGTGCTGTCGCTGCTGCTTGCGACGAACAAGCCGACGGCCTATCTGGTGAGGGAGCGGCGGTCGCTCGGCAAACGTGTGGATGGCTACCTGATGCTGCTCGCCGATGCCGGCGTGATTTCGCCCGTGCTGCGGGACCGGGCGCTCGCGGCGTCAACCGACTACCGGAATCGCGCCTACCTGGCGCGCCGGACATCCTTCGCCGAGCGCAAGGCGACCGATAGCGTTCGGATCGAGCTGCTCGAGACCCTCGGGATCGATTCGGCCTACAGCCTGGACCGGCTGGACCTGGGCGTGGAGAGCACGCTCGACGCCGGGGCCCAGCACATTGTCTCGGAGTTTCTCGGGATGCTTCGCGACACCGACTTCGCCGCCCGCGCCGGTTTGCGTCAGCATCGGCTGCTTGCCACCGGAGACCCGGCCGGTGTGATCTACAGCGTGACGCTGTACGAGCGGCTCAAGGGCCGGAACCTGCTTCGGGTCCAGGCCGACAACCTGGACCAGCCGCTGAATATCAGCGAGGGAACCAAGCTCGAGCTGGGCTCGACGGCCAAGTTGCGGACGCTCGCCAGCTATCTGCTCGCCATCTCGCGGCTTCACGCCGAACTCGCCCCGCTGAGCCCCGAGGAGCGGGCCGCGCGGCCGGTGGCGCCCGCTGACCACCTGACGCAGTGGGCCGTCGAGTGGCTCGACCTGCACGAGGGTTCCCTCGCGGAGATGCTCGATGCGGCCATGGAGCGGCGTTATTCGGCCAGTCCGGCGGAGGCGTTCTTCACCGGCGGTGGACTGCTCCGTTTCTCCAACTTCGAGCCGGAAGACAACCACCGGATCCTGACCGTGCGGGAGGCCTTCCGCCGGTCGGTGAACCTCGTCTTCGTCCGGCTCATGCGGGACCTGGTCGACCACTGGACCTACCGTCTGGACGGCGTGACTCCGGACATCCTCGCCGACAGCCATAATCCGGCCCGCCGGCAGTACCTCGATCGGTTCGCCGAGCGCGAAGGGCGCCAGTATCTGGCCGGGTTCTACCGGAAGCACGAAGGGCTCAAGGCGGACGAGTCCCTGGCGCTGGTGGCCGGGGAGATCCACGCCACCCCGCGCCGGCTGGCGGCCCTCTACCGGTTCGCTAAGCCGTGGGACGGGGTCGACGGGCTGGCGGCTTTCGTCATCGGGCATCTGCTGGATCCCGACCTCTCCGACGATCTGTTCCGAGACCTGTACCGCGAGTTCGGCCCGGACCGGTTCAGCCTGAACGACCGGGCCTACATCGTCGGCTGCCATCCGCTCGAGCTGTGGCTGCTCGAATACAAGGCCCGGCACCCCGACGCGGACCTCTCTAGTGTGCTCGATGCGGCCCGTCCGCAATACCAGACGGCCTACGAATGGCTGTTCCGCGACCGTGCCCGCCGGGCTCAGGACCGCGCCATTCGGGTGATGCTCGAGGTCGATACATTCCGCGCGCTGCACAAGGAGTGGCGGCGGATGGGCTACCCGTTCGACCATCTGGTTCCTTCGCTCGCCACGGCTCTCGGCAGCTCGGGCGATACGCCCGCGGCACTGGCCGACTTGGTCGGTATCATCGCCAATGACGGTGTCTACTATCCCAGCGTTCGCATCGAGCGCCTTCACTTCGCGAGCGAGACACCGTTTGAGACCAACCTCGTCTACGGCCAGCGGGACCACGAGCGCGTCATGCCGGCCGAGATCGCCACGCTGCTCAAGAGGGAGCTCGTCGGTGTGGTGGAGCACGGTACGGCGCAGCGTGCGAACCGGGCCATCCTCACTGGCGACGGCCAGCAGGTGGCGGTCGGCGGAAAGACCGGGACCGGCGACAATCGGTTCGAGGTGTACGGTCCGGGCGGCCAGGTGATCGAGTCCCGCGTGATCAATCGGACGGCCACGTTCATCTTCCTGGTTGGGGACCGGTACTTCGGCACGGTGACCGCCTTCGTGCCGGGCGAGGCGGCCGCGAACTACGAGTTCACCAGTTCGCTGCCGGTTCAAATTTTTCGCGATCTGTCGCCGGCGCTGGAAGCGTTGCTCGAGGACGAACCGCCCCCGCCACTCTCCGCCGAGATGATGGAGCGCCCGCTCCCGGCCGCACCGCAGACGCCCGCGAAGCCGCCCGAGACACAGCCGCCCGACAAGGCGCCGGTTGCTCCTCCCGACGATCTGGTCGCCTCCGTTGCGCCGTAGTCGGCTTGTTGGTGAGCGGTCGCGGACCGTAGCTCATCGTTCATAGCGGCCCGACGTCGGGTGTTGGCAGGATTGCCGACACGGCTCGCACGGGTGTTGCTTTGCCTGGGGGGCCGGCAAGAATAGGGCTGAAACCCAGCAGACTCCGCTCCCTTCGGTCACGGCTCAGGGTCGGCCGAGCGCCGCTAACAGAGCCGTGACCGGCAGGGAGCAGTCTTCGGCCCGGTTTTCGAGGGTGCGCAGGCCACAATGGGAGCCGATCGCCCTGATGTGGCGTGGGCACTCGTGCCTGCCGCGTTCGCACTTCTGTGAACGCTGGAGTCGGACAGTTTCTCCTTTCTGGTCGGTCGAAGTGGAACGGCCTCCGCAACGGAGGCATACCGACGCGCGTCGCCGGGACAGTCCCCAGAGTCCCTCCACCACTTCCACAACACATCCCGCATCCTGACCCGCCAGGTCTATGCCAGGCCCGATGCTAAGATGAACCCCATGCACCGCTTCCGGGGCGCGCTGGTGGTGTTGTGGATTGCCGGCATCATTGGCGGATCCCTATACGCCCGCGCCGAGAATATCCCCGCCGCCATCGCCGCGCCCGTGCTGGCGGCCATGCTGCTGGAACTATCGCTCTATGCGGGACTCGCCTGTCCGCAGGTCCGCGAGCGTTGGGACCGGTTCGGCAAGCGCCTTCCCTGGGCGATGATCGCGAGCGCCGTCGCGCCGTACCTGGTGATGGGCCTTGGCGCCGGGACCTTCCGTTGGAGGTGGCTCGGTGCGCTACTGGTGGTGACCGCGGCCGTGGCCTGGTGGTTCCGTCTGCCCCGCCACGCCGTCACCGACCTCGGCTTCCTTGTCCTCATGGCCGGTGTCTACCTTTCCGGCATCTTCAAGAGCATCTACCCGCCCCCGATCGACGGCCTCCGCATCGAGGTGATGGGCCAGCTCATGTGGATCCGACTCGGCATCCTGGCGGCCTTGCTGATGCGCCGCGTCGAGGGAGTGGGCTTCGGATTCCTGCCCACGAGACGCGAGTGGTGGATCGGTTTCCAGCACTTCGCCTTCCTGATGCCGCTCGCGATGGTGCTGATGTATGGTCTCGAGTTCGCCCGCTTCGCGCCCGTGGACGGCTGGTGGTGGCAGGCGCCCGCCACCTTCGTGGGCATCCTCTGGGCGGTCGCTTTGGGCGAGGAGTTCTTCTTCCGCGGCCTGCTGCAGCAGTGGTTGTCGGGTTGGATCGGCCTCCGCATCGGCCTGGTGGTGACGGCCGTCCTGTTCGGCGCCGTCCATCTGCCGTTCCGCGACTTCCCCAACTGGCGATTCGCCGTGATTGCGGCGGTGGCCGGCTGGTTCTACGGGCGGGCGTTCATCATGGGACGCGGAATTCGCGCGGCGATGGTCACGCACGCCCTGACCGTCGCGGTCTGGCGCACGCTCTTCCGGTAGCGGTTCGCAATCCGCCTACTTCGCTCCGCGCTCGCGCAGCTTCTTCGCCCAGTCCTCTTTGTTGATCTGCCGCTCCCGGCCCAGGCCGAGCGCGTCGTCCGGAACGGGCCGTGTGATCACCGAACCCGCTCCGATATAGGCGCCCGAGCCGATCTCGATCGGCGCGACCAGGGTCGAATTGCTGCCGATGAAGGCACCCGTGCCGATCGTCGTCTGGTGCTTGTGCTGGCCGTCGTAGTTGCAGGTGATGGTGCCGGCGCCGATGTTACAGCCCGGACCGATCACCGAGTCGCCCAGGTAGGCGAGATGGTTCGCCTTGGACCCGGCGCCGAGATGCGTCTTCTTGAGCTCGACGAAATTGCCCACCGCGGCGCCGGCCTCGACGTGGTTGCCGATCCGGAGCCGAGCGTAAGGGCCCACCCTGGCGCCGGCGTCGACGCGTCGACTCATTGACGATGGTGAACTCGCCGACCTGCACGCCGTCGCCGAGGCGGGCAGTCCCGCACGATGCTGCACGCGCCCACCGAGCAGTCCTCGCCGATCTCGGTGTCGCCCAGAATTTGGGCAGAACGGGCCGACAACCGTGTCGCGGCCGATGCGCACGTCGCTATCGATGGTCACCGTCTCGGGCTTTTCGATCGTCACTCCGGCGAGCATCAGTTCTTCAACCTTGCGGTCGCGGAAGATGCGATCCACCCGGGCCAGCTCGACGCGCGTGTTGATGCCCAGCACTTCGCCGGAGTCCTCGACCATCGAGGTGTCGACGGGCAGCCCGGCGCGGCGGAAGATCCCGACCATGTCGGTGAGATAGTACTCGCCGGCCGGATTGTCGGTGCCGATCTGGTCGATGTACTTCCAGAGCTCGGCGGCGCGAAAGCAGTAGACGCCGGTGTTGGTGACCTGGATGGCCAGTTGTTCCGGTGTCGCCGCCTTCTGTTCGACGATGGTTTGAATGCGGCCGGCCTCGTCCGTGATCACGCGCCCGTAGCCGGTGGGATCGTCCATCACGGTCGTGATCAGCGTCGCCGCCGCGCCCGATGCGAGCTCCCGCTCGATCAGTTGGCGCAAAGTGGATTCCCGAATCAGCGGACCGTCTCCACAGAGGACGAGCACGTAGCCGCCCCGCGGCTCGATCACCTCCCGGGCGGCCACAACGGCGTCTCCGGTGCCCCGCTGCTGCGTCTGGCGGACGAAGCCGATGCCGTAAGCCGCGACCGCCGCTTCGACCTCCTCGGCCTGATGGCCGACCACCGCGACCACGTTCTCCGGCGGCACGATCCGGACGCACGTCCGGACGACATGCTCGATCAGCGGCCGGCCTCCGGTGTGATGGAGCACCTTGGCGCGGCGGGATTTCATCCGCGTGCCGAGGCCGGCGGCAAGAATCACGATCGAAACAGACGTGTCCATAGTTTTCCTCGTAGTGGCGTCTCCCGCGGTGCGGTCTCAGTCCGGCGCGGGTTGTTCACCCTGGCGCATCCGTCTCCGGCGGCCTTCCGCGGCCAGTTCGACGGCCACCTCGGCCGCCGCGCGGGAGTCATGACGGACCTTCTCCGATTTTGCCAGAAGCCCTTTGCCCACGACCTTCAGGCCCGCCTCTTCCAGGCGCGGCGTGTCGTTTTCGACCGGATACACTTTCTCGGCCGCGTACCGCTGGCGCAGCAGTCCCGTAATCGGATGCGTGTTGATGATGACATGGTCCAGCACCCGCCGGCGGGCGTGGCGATGGATGGCGCGGACATGGTCCCAGGCGCTGAAATTCATCGTCTCGCCGGGCTGCCACATCAGGTTGACGAAGTAGGCCTTGAGCGCCGCTGACTGCTGGATCGCCCGCGGGATCCCACCGACGAGCAGATTGGGAATCACGCTGGTATAGAGCGATCCCGGACCGAGCGTGATCAGATCGGCGGCGGCAATCGCGTCGAGCGTCGCCTTGAGCGGACGGCATCCGCGAGGGCTTAGCCAGATCTTCTCGATCCGCGCCTTACTCCGGCTGATTTTCGTCTCGCCGCTCACGAGCGTGCCGTCGGCGAGCTGCGCTTCGAGCACTACGTTCTTCGATGTCGACGGATGGATCTTCCCGACAATCGCCAACACCTCGGAGGAGAACCGGACGGCCGTCGCGAAGTCGCCGGTGACATGAGTGAGCGCCGTCAGAAAGAGGTTGCCGAAGCTGTGACCCTTGAGCCCGCGGCCGGTTTCGAACCGGAACTGGAACAGGCGCGACAACAGCGCTTCGTCCTCCGAGAGGGCGACCATGCAGTTGCGAATGTCCCCCGGCGGCAGCACGTCGAACTCCCGGCGGAGGCGCCCGGAGCTGCCGCCGTCATCGGTCACCGTGACGACGGCCGTCACGTCCACCGGCGGCCAGAGCCTGCGTCCGGTGTCGTACTGTGACGAGTGCGCATACGCCTTCAGCCCACGCAGCAGCGTGGACAAGCCCGTTCCCCCGCCGATAGCCACGATCTGGAGTGGGTTATCGAGCGATATCGAGGGGTCGCTACTCAGAGTTGGTCCTTTCCGGCTGCAGCAGGGCGCTGATGGGCGGATTGTGCATGAAGGAGTCGAAGTCGGGGTCGTTGCGCGCAACCGTGCGGTTCTTGGGATCGAGTTCGATCGCGCGACGAAGGTGGTCGCCGGCTTTGTTCAGCTCACCCTGGAGCCCATAGCAGATGGCCAGTGCGTAGTGGAGATGGTCGCCGCCGCCGCGGACGCTCTGGAGCGCGTCCAGCAGGTACTCGGCAGCCTCGGCGGGCCGCCGGCGGTTGATCAGCGTAACAGCGTAGTCGTATTGCTCTTCGGGCGTCTTGAGCTGCGGCCGGGCCTGCGCGGCGAGACGGCGTTTACAGGCGACGCTGTGCGTGCGGGCGACGTGGGCGATCTCGACCAGCGGGCCGCCGGCCACCTCGTCCAGCATGTCCTTGGCCTGGCGATACTCGCCGGCGCTGAACAGCACCATCGCCTTGTCGTACAGTTCCGTCTGTTCGCCCCCGCTCATAGCTTGGGTGGCGCCCCCCGGGTTGGAGCCATCCGGGGCCTTGGGAGAGGCGGGTTTCCGCTCTGCCGCCTTCTGTGGAGCTTTACTGCCCCGTTGGACAGACTTGCTCATGGTCGCGATACACTCCTCCGAGCCGGCCCTTCGATCCGGCTAGCTATCTTCCAGGCCGACCAGCCTGTGAACAGTCCTGATCGCGGTCCAGGGAGTCCGGCGTCCCGGGCGATGGCCGTCGTCGATCGCTCGCGGGCTGGCCGCCGCGCTCCGATACCGCCCGGACCAAGTGTCCTGTCGCCGGGGATCCCGGCAAGCCGAACCCGATCCTCCGCCAACCGCGGCATCCTGCTGCCAAGCATCGCCATACCCGGCGAGACGCCGAAAACCCGAGGTCAATTCGGCGCGAACTCGGAGGCCGCGTCAGGTACAATCACTCTAAACGAAGCTTCGCTACCAGTGCAACTGGTGCTGTCGCGGGCAATACAAAGGGAGAGTCATGCTGAAAGGTCACGCAACCCACGAGGGTACCGCCCGGTACAGCTCGCGGTTCGCCCGTGCGGCCACAAATCGTTTCTACCGGGAGACGGTGAGCGGGACGGCATCGTCGTTGGGCATTGGGACCTATCTTGGAGCCGCTGACGCGGCCACCGATGCCCGATACCTGGAAGCGCTGCGCACGGCGCTCCGCCACGGGATCAACTTCATCGACACGTCGCTCAACTATCGTCACCAGCGCTCGGAGAGATGCGTCGGGACGGCCCTTGCCGCGGCGGCCGAGGCCGGGGAGATCCAGCGCGACGAGATCATCGTGTGCACCAAGGGCGGCTTCCTCGTACCCGGCGCCGTTCCGGAAGCCAAGCTCAAGTCGAGCGACGTCGCCGGGGGAATCCACTCCCTCGCGCCGGCTTTCCTGCGCGACCAACTCGATCGGAGCCGGTTGAACCTGAAGCTCGGCACCCTCGACGTTTTCTACCTGCACAATCCGGAGACGCAGCTCGAGGCCTTCCCCGACGTCGTTGTCTACGGGCGCGTCCGGGCGGCCTTTCAGGCGCTCGAGGAGTGCGTCGCTGCGGGCAAGCTGTGCTTCTACGGCGCTGCCACCTGGACCGCGTTCCGGAGCGACCCCTCCTCCGGCAAGACGCTTTCGCTCTCCCGCCTCATCGAACTGGCCCGCGATGTCGCCGGCGACGACCACCACTTTCGCTACATTCAACTGCCGTTCAATCTCGCGATGCCGGAAGGATTCGCCCGCAAGGACGAGTTCCGTGACGGCGTGCGATCAAGGGTCCTCGACGTGGCGTCCGACGCCGGTATCACGGTGGTGGCCAGCGCGACCCTGCTGCAATCGCGGCTGGCCAAAAACCTGCCCGAGAGGATCGGAGAGCTCTTCCCCGGCGCCCAGCAGGACTCACACCGCGCCATCCAGTTCACGCGTTCCACGCCGGGCATCAGCGTGGCGCTGGTCGGGATGAGCACGTCGCAGCATGTCATTGAAAACGTCGGCGTGGCCGGCTTTCCCCCGCTCGGCAAGGACCAGTACCTGAGGTTCTACGAGTAGTGGATCTGCCGCCGCCCGAGTCCGTCGATCTTGCCGGGGATGCGGCTACCGACGCGGCCATTGAAGCGGCGCCCGCCACACCGGCGGTCTTCCTGCTATGGCCCCGAGAGGGATCGCCGTATCTGTCGCGGACCGCCTCGCTCCGGCGGCGCCTCAAACGGCTCCTGCGCCGCCGGGACGCCGCCTCGCGCCTGCTCAACCTACGTGGAGTGGCCGAACGGCTGGAATCCTGGTCCACCGGATCCCGCCTGGAATCGTCACTGTTTCTTTGGGCGCTGGCCCGGCGCCATTTCCCCGACGATTATCCGCGGCGCATCCGGCTGCGCCTGCCCGCGTACGTCAAGCTGATCCTGACGCACGACTTTCCCCGCACCCAGGTCACGCGGCGCCTGTCGGCCGGCCGCTCCCGGTTCTACGGACCGTTCCGCTCCCGCGCCGCGGCCGAGCGTTTCGAGGGCGAGCTGCTTGACCTGTTCCAGATCCGACGTTGTCCGGAGGACTTCGACCCGTCGCCCGATCACCCCGGCTGCATCTACGGCGAAATGAACCGCTGCCTGCGGCCCTGCCAGCAGGTGGTCGGGATCGAGGAATACGCCGGCGAGGTGAAGCGTGTTTCGGACTTCCTCGTGACCGACGGCGAATCTCTACTGCAGCCGGTGGCGGCGGCTCGCGAGCGTTTCAGCGACGAGCTGAACTTCGAGGAAGCCGGCCAACAACATCGTCGCTATGAACGCATCCGCGAGGTGCTGCAACTTCGCGACGAGCTGGCGCACGACATCGACCGCCTCTACGGGGTGGCCGTCACGCCGTCGGCCGGGGAGCAGTCGATCGACCTTTGGTTTGTGGCCGCCGGAGTCTGGCTGGCGCCACGGCAGTTCCCGCTGGAGGTCCCCGGCGGCCGGCCGGTCCCGCTCGATCGCCGGCTCCGGGAGCTGGTGTCCGAACTCGTCCCGCCGCGCGTTACGACCCGCGAGCGCGAGGAGCACCTCGCGATTCTCGGCCGCTGGTTCTACTCAAGCTGGCGGGATGGCGAGTGGCTCGGATTCGATAGCTTCGACGGAGGTCCCGTACCGGAAGCTGGTCAATGCCATCCACCGCGTGGCGGTGGGGGGAGGCCGGTAGGGGGTGGGAAGTCGCTGGTGGCAGGTAGCCGGTGGCGGGGGCCGATTCCCGGGACGGGCCTACCGGCTGGCCGCGGCGCCGTGCGGGTGGCGCTCCTGTGAGTGCTGGTGGCGCTCCTGGGCGAGAAGCTTCTCCAGGTCCGCTTCCGGCATCGAGAAATCGACCGTCACGACGTTCCCCGTGACCACGGGACCCTCTCCAAGGGCCGTCCGCAGAGCCGCTGTTGCTTCCGGGTCAGCCTGTAGCTGAGCCAGGCTTGCAAAGAAGTCGACCACGTTGGCGAGCGCCTCGGCATCGGCGGTGGTCGTGGTCCTGGCTTGCGCCTTGAACTCCACGGACGGTCCGAAGTAGAAGCCGCCGCTGATCTCCTCGATCGAGCGGATGATGTCGCCTTGCATGGCGCCGGCGAGTGCATCGTCGTCGATCTTGCCGACGAGTCCTGCCGGGGATCCCGTGATGAGGAACCAGGCGTGGCGGCCCATTGATACCTGGGCGAGGCTGTTGGTGACGTCCGTGCCGGGGCCGGCTCC
Organism: Bryobacterales bacterium; assembly: GCA_963809945.1. Lineage (GTDB taxonomy): Bacteria > Acidobacteriota > Terriglobia > Bryobacterales > Bryobacteraceae > CAWELS01. The sequence goes on from CAWELS010000058.1 coordinate 93,766, forward strand.
GGCCGCTGCCCTGGCGAGCGCAGCGCGAACGCTTTCAGGCCGGCCGAGCACGACGATGTTGTCGCTCGGGAACGCCATCGCGGTGTCTCGCTGCCGGCTGCCGCTAATCACGGTGGCTCCATTGACGGCATCGACGACCGCGCCCTTGGACCGGGCCCACGCGATGATGGCGGGAATGTTGAAATACCGTGCCCGGGCGACCACGACACGGTCCCCATCCGGCCCTCGCATGATGTCCCCACCTATCGCCACCTCCAACAGGTCGGTCCGGGGATTGAAGCCGGTGGCTGATTCGAGCGCATCCAGGTGAGCGGCGTGCCGCTCGGTGGCGGCGAGCACGTATTCCCCGAACGCCGTCCCGCGCGCGGCGGCGACATCAACGCCCGCAATCAGCGCCGCGTCGGGGGGCAGGTAGCGCAGCAGTTGGCTGTCGGCCCCGAAGAGCGTGGCGGCGAAGACAATGGCAGTGGCGACGAATCGGACAATCATGAGAAGGCCTCCCTACTTGACCGGCGACTGTTCGAAGATCTCGATGCCGAAGCCTTCCAGGCCGACGATCTTCCGCGGGTGATTCGTCAGCAGGCGAATCTTGCGCAGACCAAGATCGGACAGGATCTGTGCTCCGAATACCGCTCTCGTACTGCAGCAGCCGCTGGCCGTCCGGGGTGGTGTAGTGCTTGAAGGTTCCGCCCGTGCGAGACAAGACGGCGTGGCGTCCCCTCCTCCTCAGCCGGCATAATTCGCAACCCAGGACCGCTCTCATGCAGATAGACGAGGACACCGGCGCCCTCGTTAGCAATCGCTTTGGAGCGAGGCATCCGCCAGCCGGGCACAATCGCAATCGAGCGAATGGAAGACATTGCCGAAAGCGCAATGGGTGTGCATCCGGACCGTGACGATGTCGCGATTCTCGATGTCGCCGTAGACCAGCGCCAGGTGGATCTCCGGATCGATGCTCGATGAGTAGGCGATGGTGCGAAATTCGCCGAAGTTCGTTGGATCAGCTTGCCCTCGGCCTTCCGGCGGATGAAGTTTTCGGTCTGCAGCCGATAGCGGATCAGGTCGGCCACCGAGATCAGCTTGAGACCGTGCCGCTCGCAGAACTTCTCGAGCTGCGGCACGCGGGACATGGTGCCGTCGTCGTTCATGATTTCGCAGATCACGCCGCCCGGGCCGAGACCGGCCAGCGCGCGCCAGGTCCACCGCCGCTTCGGTCTGCCCGGCGCGGACCAGGACGCCGCCGTTGCGCGCGCGCAGCGGGAAGACGTGGCCCGGCCGGGCAAGGTCGTGCGGCCGTGCTCTCGGGGTCGATGGCCATCTGAATGGTCTGCGCGCGGTCGCCGGCCGAGATGCCCGTAGTCACGCCTTCGCGGGCGTCGATGGCTTCGCAGAAGGCGGTGCCGAAGCGCGACGTGTTCACCTGCGACATCATCGGCAGTTGCAGTTGCATCGCAGCGGTCCTCGCTGAGCGCCAGGCAGACGAGCCCGCGGCCGTGGGTGGCCATGAAGTTGATGATCTCGGGGGTGATCTTCTCGGCGGCGACAGTCAGGTCGCCTTCGTTTTCGCGATCCTCGTCGTCGACGACGACGAGCATCCTGCCCGCACGAAAGTCCTCAATGGCCTCGGGGATGGAAGCAAAGGGCATGTAGGTGTGTGTTCCGTACGTCTCATGATACCGCCGCCCGCGCCGGCGGCACCGAAAGCCGCGCGAATGGGGTGAAATCCGCCTCCGGCAGAAGGAAACTCGAGCCAAACGTCGTGAACAGGAACATAGGCTACGTGCCCGGGTTTCTCGTCTCAGAAAACGGAACTTGAGAGTGGCTGCCTCAGCCTCCGCCCAGCCGAATCTCCCGGCGCCTGGCGTTCCGGGCGCCGGGGGAGGCATCTCCCTCGCCGCGCACGCGCCCCCCCGTCTGTGGTATGAAAAGAGGCCATGTGGCAGCAAGACTACACACCGCTGGCGGACAGCCTGGGCGCCTCTTCTTTCGTTGCAGCTCTTCCGATTTTCGTGTTGTTGCTATTGCTGGGCGTCTTCCGCAAGCCGGCCTGGGTGGCCGGGCTCTGCGGCCTGGGGACGGCGGCGATCGTCGCCCTCGCGGTTTACTTAATGCCCTTCGGCCTTGTGGTGGGCGCGGCCACCTACGGCGCGGCGTTCGGGCTTTTTCCCATTGGCTGGATTGTCTTTTGGGCCATCGTCCTCTACCAGATCACGATCGTCACTGGTAAGTTCGAGGTCATCAAAGATTCGATCGGTAGCCTGACCGACGATCGCCGCCTGCAGGCGCTGCTGATCGCCTTTGCTTTCGGGGCCTTCATTGAAGGGGCCGCCGGTTTTGGTACTCCCGTGGCCGTGGCCGCCGCCATGCTCACCGGCCTTGGCTTCTCGCCGTTCTTTGCCGCGGCCATCTGCCTGCTCGCCAATACGGCGCCGGTCGCCTTCGGCTCCATCGGTATTCCGGTGGTGACACTGGCCACGATTACGGGGCTCGACGTGAATGCCCTCAGCGGGGCGGTGGGACGCATCTGCGCGCCGGTGTCGCTGTTCATTCCGGCCTATCTGATCATGGTGATGGGCGGCCGGAAAGCGCTCCGCGGCGTGCTCCCGGCGGCGGCCCTCTGCGGTGTCTTGTTCGCCTCCACGCAGTACTTTGTCTCGAACCACGTGGGTCCGTATCTAACCGACATCCTGAGCTCGCTCGCGGCGCTCGGAGGGTTGATCCTGCTGTTCCGGGTTTGGAAGCCGAAAGACAAGTTCCAACTCAAGGGTGAGTCGGCCGAACGCCAGATTCCGAAGAAGCATCCATTCGGCGAAGTGATCCACGCCTGGTCGCCGTACTTCCTGCTGGTCATCATGGTGCTCCTCTGGGGACAGGACTCCGTGAAGGCCGTCATCAACACGGTGACTCTGTCGTTCGGATGGCCGGGACTGCACAACCTGGTCCAGCGCATGCAGCCGCTGGTGACGGAGCCCTCGCCCTACCCGGCGAGTTTCGACTTCAACTGGCTTTCGGCGGCCGGCAGCGCGTGTATGATCGCCTGCATCCTCTCGGTCTTCGTCCTTCGGATGAGCGCCGCCCAGGTCTGGAAGGCCTTCTCGACCACCTGCAAGCAGCTCTTCCTGCCGATGGTCACCATCGCCGCCGTGCTCGGGCTCGCGTTCCTCATGAATTACTCGGGCGCGACGGTTACGCTGGGCCTGGCGTTCGGCGCCACCGGCGTGATGTTCCCTTACTTCAGCGCGCTGCTCGGGTGGCTGGGCGTCTTCCTGACGGGCAGTGATACGTCCTCGAACGCTCTGTTCGGGAACCTCCAGGTAGTAACTGCCGGACGTCTCGGACTGGACCCGGTGTTACTTGCCGCCGCTAACTCCTCAGGCGGCGTGATGGGTAAGATGATCAGTCTGCAGAGCCTCGCCGTCGCCGCCGCGGCCACGGGAATGAAGACCAGCGAAGAGTCGCGCCTGTTCCGCTTCACGCTGAAGCACTCGATCCTGCTCGCGAGCGTGGTGGGCCTGATCACGACGCTTTACGCTTACGTTTTGTGATCCGGCCGATCGCCGACTCCTAATCCGGCGACTTACGCCACCGGGCCGGCACCGGCTGACGGGCGGACCGGGTAGAACACCGGCTCGATGTGGAAGCGGTTCCGGTACGCTTCCCGAATGCGATCTTTGAACAACTCCGCCGAGCCGGCCTTCATGATGTTGACCGTGCAGCCGCCGAAGCCGCCGCCCGTCATGCGCGCGCCGTAAACGTACGGCAGTGCGACCGCGGCGTCCACCAGGAAATCGAGCTCCTCGCAGCTTACCTCGAAGTCGCGCCGGAGGCTCCAGTGCGAGGCGATGAATAGCCGGCCCATCTCCCAAACATCCCCCGCCGCCGCGGCCGCCTGAAAGGCACCGACCCGTGCATTCTCGGTGATCACGTGACGGGCGCGCCGCCGGGCAACGCTGTCCGGCACCATGTCCAACCGGTCCAGCGCCGCGTCCCGCAGGGACTCGACACGGATCGCTTCCGACGCCCGCCGGCACTCGGCCACGCGGTCCCGGTAGGCGGAGGCGCCCAGATCATGTTTCACCATCGTGTTGACGGCCACGATCTCGACATTCTCCGGCAGCGTAACCACCTCGAGATCCAGGCTTCGGCAGTCGATCTTGAGCGCCGCGCCCGCCCGCCCGAAGACCGAAATGTACTGGTCCATGATGCCGCACGGCATGCCGACGAATTCGACCTCCGCCGCCCGTGCCATCTTCGCCAGGTCGGTCTTGTTCATCTTCCATTCGCCCAGCAGCGCGAGCGCGGTGGCCACCTCGAGTGAGGCCGATGAGCTCAACCCGCCGCCCTGCGGCACCGTGCTATCGATATAGAGATCGAGCGCCGGCACCGCGAAGCCCGACCGCGCCAGTTGGACCGCCACGCCGATGACGTAGTCGGTCCAATCGCCCGACGGACGAATCGCGGCGAGCCCGTCGACCGCGACCTCGCGGCTATCGTTCACTTGACGCGAGTAGATCCTGAGGCATGCCCGATCGTTGGGTGCGGCGGCGATGTAGCAGGCCAGGTCGAGCGCTACCGGACAGACGAACCCCAGGCTGTAGTCGGTGTGCTCGCCGATCAGGTTGACCCGCCCCGGCGCGCGATAGACCGCCGGCGGCGCCGCGCCGCCGAACCGCTTGCGGAACGCCTCGATTATGCTGCTCGCCGTGCCAGCCATAACATCACGACACCCACAATGAGAAACATCAATCCGCCATACAGATTGATATTCGCGTCGGCGAGCGGAGCCGTCTTCCCGGGCGCCGCCAAGCCCGTCGCGCACAAGATCAACCCGTAGATCGTAAAGAGAATCCCGGACGGTGTTCGTAAGTCCCACATAGGCTGCCTACCAGAAGATCAGATTCAGAGCGATACATAGGACCGCGGCGGCAGTGGCCAGCGGCCACGGCCGCAGATACCAGGCGACGTTCTCCCTGGGCGGCCGCTCGGTATAACCGTGGACCAGTCCTCGCAACTCCTCGACCGGCCGGGGCTTGGTAGCCAGGCTCACCACGGCCGTCACCACGATGCAGGCCGTGAAGGCGTTGATGGCGATCCAGAAGTTCTGCGCCATCGTGCTCGGGAACTCGTGGAGCTGGCCGAGTACGCCGCCCTTGCCCTCGGCGACCGTCAACATCCAGGTGCCGGCCGCGGCCCCCGTACCCGCCACCAGCCCGGTGAACGCCCCGTGTCCCGTAGTCCGCTTCCAGAACATGCCCAATAGAAACGTGGCGAACAACGGCGCATTGACGAACCCGAACACCAACTGCAACAGGTCCATGATGTTGTTGTAGAGCGTTGCCACATAGGCCGCCCCGATCGACAGCAGCGTACCCACGACCGTCGTGATACGCCCGACCATCAGGTAGTGCGAGTCCGGCGCATCTTTCCGGATGTAACTCTGATAGATATCGTAAGTCCAGACTGTATTGACCGCCGTAACATTGCCGGCCATTCCGCTCATGAATGATGCCATCAGCGCCGTTAGCCCGATACCCAGCATACCGGTCGGATAGAACTGCGCCATCAGCGTGGTGATGGCCTGGTCATAATCGTAGCTGCCGGCCTTGGCCGGCAGTTGATAAGCGATGTTCGGATCGTTCGTCAGCGCGAGCGCTGCAATGCCCGGCAGGATGACGACGAACGGCAGCAGCATCTTCGGCAACGTCCCCATGATCGGCGTCAGCCGCGCGGCCGCCATTGAATCCGCCGCCATCGCCCGCTGCACCACCAGATAGTCCGTGCACCAGTATCCGAACGAAAGCACGAACCCCAGCCCCATCATGATTCCGAAGACCTCGACCCCCATCGGATTGGAAGCCGCGTCGCCGGCGAACCGCCACGAGTGCACCCACGCTTCGTTGTGAATCCGCGTCCCGATGCCTTCCCAGCCGCCCGCCTTCTGCACCGCAAAGAAAGCGAGCGGCGCAAATCCGAGCACGATTAAGAAGAACTGCAGCACCTCGTTGTAGATGGCGCTGGTCAGCCCGCCGAAGAACGTGTAGACCAACACGATGGCCGCCGAAAGGAAGATACTGCTCCAAAACGGCCACCCCAGCACGAGCTGGAACAGCAGCCCCAGCGCATACATCGAAATGCCCGACGAGAAGATCGTCATCCCGGCGAAGGTGAAGGCGTTGAACGCCCGCGTCTTCTCGTCGTAACGCATCTTGAGATACTCGGGCACCGAGCGGGCCCTCGAGCCGTAGTAAAACGGCATCATGAACAGCCCGACAAACAGCATCGCGGGAATCGCGCCCACCCAGTAGAAGTGGGCCGTCATGATCCCATACTTGGCGCCCGAAGCGCACATGCCAACCAGCTCCTGCGCCCCCAGATTGGTGGCGACAAACGCCAGACTGGTGATCCACAACGGGACAGAGCGGCTGGACGTCAGATAGTCGGAACTGCTCGACACCTTCCTCTTCAGCAAAATGCCGATCCCGATGACGAACGCGAAGTAGAGAAGGAGGATGACGTAGTCGATGAAGTGCAGGTTCAAGGCGAGACCTCGGCAGACGAGTTTATCAGACTGGCGCCCTCGCTTTGGGCGCTATCTGAGAACCGGCAGCTCCTGGGGAGGGGAACTCCGCCGCGGCCGCTCCGGACGTTCGAGCACCAGTACCGCCTCGCTGCTTGTCACCACCCGCAGACCGGCGGCGACCAGAGGCCCCTCGTCTCCGCGGGGCAGGTAGAGACGGCCGCCGTCGACGAGCACACGCGAGATCTCGCGGGCCACCGCCGCCGGGTCGTCCCACTCGCGCCGGAAGTCAACGACCTTGGTGAAGTAGGCGTCGTCGAAGGGAATCTCTTCCGGCGGACCGGGGTGGAAGATCACGTTCCCGAGATCCCGCGCCACGCGGCGCGCCTCGAAGACGTCGTCGCGCGAGCCCAGTGACACCAGCCCGCCGCGCTCGAGCCGGGCGGCGATGCCCGCCACTGCCTCGGCCGGCGGAACGGACATGGCAAGTATCCGATCGCTCGCGTCGATTTCGAGATCTTCCACGGTCACGGTGATCCGGAGAGCGGCTTGGCAAAGTGGGGCGAGCTTCAGCTTGCTCGGGGCTTCAGCCCCGAGCCTCGCCTTACAACTAAGTGACATTGGGCGGTCTCGCCCGCCCCACGGCCTAGTCTTTCTTCGACTCGATCCCGACCAGCTCGGCGCCCTTCGGCGCACCGTTACCGGCGGCGGCCGCGGCGGCCTCCTCGGGCGTGAAGCTTTCGACCTTGGCCGAGATGTTCATCGAGCAGAACTTCGGTCCGCACATCGAGCAGAAGTGCGCGTCCTTGAACTTGTCGTCCGGCAGCGTCTCGTCGTGCATGTCGCGGGCGCGCTCTGGATCGAGCGATAGCTCGAACTGCTTGTTCCAGTCAAAGACGTAGCGAGCCCGGCTCAGCGCGTCGTCGCGGTCGCGCGCCCCGGGACGCTTCCGCGCCACGTCGGCGGCGTGGGCCGCGATCTTGTAGGCGATGATGCCCTCACGCACGTCGTCCTTGTCCGGCAGTCCGAGATGCTCCTTGGGCGTCACGTAGCAGAGCATGGACGCCCCGTGCCAGCCGATCATGGCGGCGCCGATGGCGGAAGTGATGTGGTCGTAGCCCGGCGCGATGTCGGTCACCAGCGGCCCCAGCGTGTAGAAGGGCGCCTCGTGACACATCTCGAGCTCCTTGTCGACCTGGATCTTGATCTCGTCCATCGGGACGTGTCCGGGACCCTCGATCATCACCTGCACATCGTAGTCCCAGGCGATCTTGGTCAACTCGCCAAGCGTCTTCAACTCGGCGAACTGCGCCTCATCGCTCGCATCGGCCAGCGATCCGGGCCTGAGCCCGTCGCCGAGCGAGAAGCTGACGTCGTGCTTCCGCAGGATCTTGCAGATGTCCTCGAAGCGCTCGTAGAGGAAATTCTGACGATGGTTCTTGACCATCCACTCGGCCAGGATCGATCCGCCGCGGCTGACAATGCCCGTGACGCGCTTCGTGGTCATCGGGATGTACTGCACCAGCACGCCCGCGTGGATCGTCATGTAGTCGACGCCCTGTTCGGCCTGCTCCTCGATGACTTCGAGCATGACGTCGGCCGTCAGGTCTTCCACCCGGCGGACTCGCGTCAGGCCTTCGTAGATGGGGACCGTGCCCACCGGAACCGGCGAGGCCTCGATGATCGCCCGGCGAATCTCGGGGATGTTGCCGCCGGTCGAGAGATCCATCACGGTGTCGGCGCCAAACTTGACGGAATAGCGCAGTTTCTCGAGCTCGCCCTCGACGTCCGACGTCGTCGCGGAGTTGCCGATATTGGCGTTGATCTTGCAGGTCGAGGCGACACCGATGCACATCGGCTCCAGGTTGGGGTGGTTGACGTTGGCCGGGATGATCATCCGGCCACGGGCCACCTCGTCGCGTACGAGTTCGGGCTCCAGGCGTTCCCGCCGTGCCACAAACTCCATCTCTTCGGTGATCCGGCCCGCGCGTGCGTAGCGCATCTGGGTCGGGACCGGGTCGTTTTGGCGTTTCTTAAGCCACTCGGTTCGCATTTGTCTCCTGCGCCCCCCTTCAACCAAGTCTACAACTTCCTCGCCGCCGGGACCGAACGGCCACGGCGGACGCCCGCCACCAGCGAGCGACGAACGACGCAAATCGCTGCTGGCATCGCGACTTACGACGCGTGTCTCTCGCGGGACAGGCGGTACCGATGCCCCCGCCAGAGGATGGTATCGCCCACGGCCGAAGCGGCGAAACCGGCCAGCCACAGCCATGTTCCGAGCGGCACCCAGACGACGTGCGTCCAACCGTGCCCCCGGAACCAGGCATCCTCGGACGGCAGCGTCGTCCGCAGCAGCCGAAGACGGCGCGCGCCTTTCCACAGGCCCAGCGCCAACTGGCCGCCGAGCGCCGCGAACCCCGTCCAATGCCCGGCAACCGCCAGCGTCAGCGCTGCCGCCATGGCGCCGCAGTAGATCAGGTGGGCCACCGCCCCGAACCACCACAGTCGCGGACGATAGACCCGCGTAATCAACAACTGGCGCCGGATCCAGCCGAGCAGCTCGCGGCCGCCGGTGTGGTCCGCGCTCACTACGGCCGCCCCCGGCGCGTAGCGGATCTCGAGTCCGGCGTCGCGCACGGCCGCCGACAGCGCGTAGTCGTCGCTGATCTCGCCCCGCCAGTGCTCGCCGATCCGCAGATGGTCGAACATCCGCCGCCGGATGGCCATGGCGCCGCCCCAGGCAAACTCCGCCGGCCGCGGGCCGTAGCCGCCCGCGATCACCCCGTTCCACACGCTACGCAGCAGTGACCAGAAGTCGGCCGGCTCGGGCAGGTAGTGCCGGTAGCCGGTGGCCGCCCCGGCCCGTTCATCGTCGAGCGCGGCGGCCAGCGCCCGGAGCCAGCCGCGCCCGGTCCGGCCGTCGGAATCGGCGAAAGCCAGGACCTCGCTCTCCGGACGCGCCGCCGCCACCGCCGCGAGCAGGTTTTGGATCTTCTCGGAAGTCGCGGCATCCCCATCGCTGGCGATTACGACGCGCGCCCGCTCCGGAACCACCCCGGCGGGAATGTCACCCGCCGCCCGGGCGGCGACGATCAGCTCGTAGTCCGGATAGTCGAGGCCGGCGAGCGCGGCGAGGTTGCCGGCCAAGCCCTCGTCCTCGCCCTTGACGGGTACGATCACGGTGGCCGGCGGCATGGCCCGTTTCGTGGCGCCCGCCGCCAGCCGCTCGCGCACGTACGCCTCCCGCTCCCGGTCACCCCGCAGCGAAAACACCCCGAGCGCCAGTGCGACGGCGATGATAGCCCACAGTCCCGGCACCACCGCAGTCTAGCGCGAATCGTTTGCCGTCCAGGGCGGAACTTCGGCGTGAGACGCCGCACGGGAACACCGTCCCGTCCGGTCTTTCAAATAGCACCGCTGGGTCGGAATACCGGCGGCGGTTCCGGCTACGGGAGTATACTCTCAGGTACCGGGATTTCGGATGTATAAATCCTGGACAACAAAAGGAGGATCCTCATGAAGTCCGTCCCGTGTCTTGTCTCACTCCTTGCGCTTCTGCTCGTCGCCTGTGGCCCGACTGAAACCCCTGAAGTGGCTGTCGACGACATCGTCCAGGCGGCCCCCGACAGTGTGGAACTGCTGCTCGACAACGACTACGTCACCGTGACCCGGTTCACCGTGTCATCGCAGGTCCGGATTCCGCTCCATCACAGCGGCCCGCGGATCGTATACCCGTTGAGCTCCTACAAGCTGCGCTGGGAGAATCCGGGATACGAAGCGTCGATTCGCGATTTCCAGGAGGGGAAGGCCATGTGGTCCTCCGCCGGCGAGAGCGCATTCACCAACGCCGGCGCCACGACCGCACGATTCCTCGTGGTCACGCGCAAAGAGCCGAATCCGACGCCGGGAGTCACCTCCAACATCGCTGAACTGGATCCCGCGCACGCCACCGTCGTTTTCGAGAACCAGGACGCCAAGGTCATCGAAGTGTCGCTCGACGCGGGTGGCAAACTGCCGGAGCATGATGCCGCCAGCCGCGTGGTCTACGCGCTGACCCCGGCCAAGATCAAGATGGTCGCCGGCGGGGAAACCACCGAGGTGGATTACGCCGAAGGCGACGCCCGCTGGCTGGAAGGCGGTCCTCACAGCGTGGAGAACCTCTCGGCGGAGCCGATCCGCTACCTCGTCTTCGAGGTGATGTAGAGCACGGGCGGCCCCGGCCAATTGGCTGCGTCGCCATCCGAGTGATCCCGTGCTGCCGGTCGGCCGCCACCATGCGGACACCCCTGTCCGCGGGCGACCGGCCGGGCGCTGAAGCGTCCCACTCGCAAGTCAACGCTGTCCCATCCGCCCCCCCCGAGCGTGTCCGATCCTTCCCCCCGATCCATAACGGAACTACCTCCGGTCCTAGTACCACAACGGTGCCCAAAGTCTTGATCCGCAAGGGGTGATCCGTCATTGTCGGATTAGGGAGCGCCCGACAGCGGGCGTGCGGAAACGCTATGGACTTCGGTGCAATCGACCTTCAGGTATTTGTCAGTGCGACACTTGTCCTAGGGGCGCTGTTCGCAGCTGTGGTGGTGGACCTCCTGAAGGGCAATGCCGAGAGCTTGCAGGAGGAGAACATCGCGCTACGGGTACGGCAGCAGGAGCGGCAACGGTTGGAGCCATTGCTCCGTACCGCGCTGGCCGCCGGACCTGGGGGGGAATTGCGGATCCTTCCGCTTCCGCTCCCGCCCGGATCGTTGATGGCCCCATCGAGATCCTCCGCGCCGCCGGAGGACGACTCTAACGAAGGAGAGACGGGTACGACCGGAGGGAAGCCAGAAGCGGCGGAGATCATCTCGCGGATTCTGCACGCTTCAGTGCCGCCGCCGCGTCCGCGGATCGTGAGGCGGCCGCGGCCCGTGATTGAGGAGCCGTCATGTCTCCAGGATCTCGAAATGCCTTCGCCTCAAGAAGAGCCCCCGGCTAGAGAGGAACTTTCGCGGGCCATGGTCACGGCGGCCGGCGCCGAGCAAGCGCCGATTCCCGAGGCGACGGCCCCGGTCCCTTCGGACACCTCCGAAGACGAGCGGTTGGATGAGGAAGACGAGCGGGTGGATGAGGAAGACGGGCGCTTGGTTGAGCAAGAGCCGGAGGTACTGAGCCCCGTGGATTCCATCGAGCCGAGCCCCAGCCCGAGGCTGAGACGGAACCAGTTGTCGAGGTAGCGGCGGAAGAGAGGACGTCCGAGGAGCCCTCCATAAGCGAGCTGTCGGAAGAGCAAGAGCCCGAAGATTTGAGTGCGGTGGAAGCCGCCGCACCCGAGGCCGGCCCCGTGGCGAAGGCTCCGGCGGAAACGGTAGAGGAAGTACCGGAACCGGAGAACGCCGTCGCCGAGGAACCCGCGGCACCGCAACCGGAGATGGAAGCGGAAGCGAAGGCCGTCGAGCCGCCCGCGAGCGGCGCGTCCGAAGCCCCGGCGGCGGACGTAGACAACGCCGAAGGCCAGGTCCCCGAGCCGTCGAGTAATGCCGCGCAGACAGCAAAAGTCCCGTCGCTCGGGGTGACGGCTCTCCAATGCCAGCGATGCGGCTCCTACAACGTGAAACGATCACGCCGCCACGGCGCCGGAGAGTGGATCTCGAGTCTGGTCGGATACCGGTACTACCGCTGCCACAACTGTCTCAACCGTTTCTCCCGGCGCGGGAATTGAGGACGCATCAGCGCCCCATCCTCGCCCCTTCATTTGCCGGATCCAAGTACATCAGGGACAACGGGCGCTCGCCTTCGGAGTCCCCTGGCCCGCCGCGGCCCGGTCGATGGGCGCCATTTTCCAGGGTGAGACGACTTTCAACGGAGCCGGCGCTGGTAGAGTGGAGTTGTGCGCGGGTTGGGAATCGGCGAACTCGTCTTGATTGCCGCGCTGATCGCCCTGTTCTTTGGCGGCCGGCGAATCAGTGGCTTGTTCACGTGGCTGGGCAAGCGGACGAAAGAGACAGCCGACCAGGCCAAGTGGATCTATCAGTCGATCGGCGGGACGGAAGAAGAAGAGGTGAAGGCCGAGGGGCCGGTGGGGCAGCGGCTGGCGGCCCAGATGATCGCCCAATTCCCCGAGGACGAGGACGAGGCGTCCCGGGCGCGCGTGGAGCGGGTCGGCCGGCTGCTGGCCGCGGTGGCCGGCGAAGAGCGCGAGTTCACCTTCCGGGTCGTGCAGGCCGGCTTTGCGAATGCCTTTGCGCTGCCGGGCGGGCACGTCTTTATCACCCGTCCGTTGCTCGACCTCTGCGGCAACGATGACGGGGAACTCGCCTATTTGCTTGGTCACGAGATGGCCCATGTCATCCGCCGGCACGCCGCCGAGCGGTACGTGACCCAGGCGGTGCTCTCCGCGCTGCCGGCGCGGGGTCCGGCGGTGTCGCTGATCACGAAGGGTTACTCGAGGGAGCATGAGCTGGAAGCCGACGCCGATGGTGCGGCGCTGGCGGCGAAGGCGGGTTTCGACCGCGACGGCGCGATCCGGGCATTGCGGCGGCTAGAGGAAGCCGGATCGAAGAACCGCCTGTTCGAGGAATATTGGTCGACTCATCCTCCAGTCGCCGAGCGCGTTGCCCAACTGGGCGGCGGCTCGAAGGGCTAAGGTGGCTGTTGGCAGGTAGCTGGTCGCAGGTGGAAATGGTGGAACGAACCCAAAACCAGCCGGCGGCCTGGCCAGGAACGTCCAAACGAAGCCAATTTCACCCCGTCGAAGGCGCTGCCGCCAGCTGCCTGCCCGCTGTTATACTGAACCCAATCAGGAGCTTCCAGGTTTAATGCCGGGACTCCTCACTGGGTAGGAGCGGATGCGCCCGGCGCAGAACTCAGAACCTTCGGAGGAGAACGATGTCCCACCTGAACGGAGGCGAGTGGCGATTGGAGGGCCCCCGGAACGACACCGGATGGCGCCGCTGGTTCGAGGGTCCGCGGCAGTGGTGGAGCCGAGTGCTCGACACGGTATTGGGCATGCCGCGCCACCGCGTTGAGGGCCTCTCCCCGAGACAACGCTCCGAGACCCCGTCCACCACCCGGACCGAACCGGTGAATGGACGCCCCGTGGTGCGTCCGTCGAGCCGCCCGGCGACGCCGCAGCCGCGGAACTCCCCACTCCCGGTTTCCCCGGCTATCGCATTCGAGCCGCCCGGTGACGCCGGCGTCTACGCCACCTTCTTCGGATTTTCACGCAGCCCGTTCAACATTCCTCCCGATCCGTACTTCTACTACCAGAGCGCACAACACCAGGAGGCTCTCGCCAATCTCGTTTACGGGGTGAGGGACCGCAAGGGATTCGCCGTCCTGACGGGTGAGGTGGGCACGGGGAAGACCATGCTGCTCGAGTGCCTCCGCGATTACCTGGCTTATCACGACATCGAGTTCGCCTCGATCAGCAATTCACGACTCAACGGACCGGAGCTGCTGGAGATGATGGCCTTCGAACTGGCGCTCGATTGTGACAAATCCTCCCGGGTTGCGATCTCGCAGGCGCTGAGCAGCCTGCTGCTGGCCCGTGCCGGCGAAGGCTCCACCACCGTCCTCATCGTGGACGAAGCCCAGAATCTCGGCTGGGACGCGCTCGAGGAGATCCGGCTGCTCAGTAACCTGGAAAGCCGCGGGACCGGCCTCATGCAGATCGTGCTTGCCGGCCAGCCGGAATTCGAGGAGAAGCTCGAGGACGACAGGCTCCGCCAGCTCAACGACCGGATCACGCTGCACAGCACGTTGCAGCCGTTCGAGGTCGACGATACGGTGAGCTACGTGGCCAGCCGGCTCAGCCGCGCCGGCATGGCCGAGCCGACCGTCTTCCCGCCCGACGTGCTCGGTGAGATCCACGCGCGGTCGCAAGGCATCCCGCGCATCATCAATGCCATTTGCGACAATCTGCTGCTCACTGCTTTCTCGGCCAGCCGGGCTGTTACTACGCTCGCGATGCTCGAGGAGGTCGCCAGGGACCTGCGCCTCGACCGCCGTCACCGGAAGCCGGCGGCCGCGGTGTCTGCTCCACCGGGTCCGGGATCGGCCGCCGAGCGGCAGCGCGGGCTGTCGGAATGATGGTGGCCGGGGCGCCTTGCGTTGCCCGCGGCAGGGACACACCACGCCGGTACCGAATCCCGCGCTCTCTCGGGAAGCGCCGCGGTTCCAATACACTAAGCTATTGTTGTGTCCTGCACACGAGTTGACGGCCACCTCGCTGTATTGTCGCGGCGCATCGGAGGGAGCTCGTTGTCGTGACTGACCGCAGGCAATGCCGCACTGGAACTGGAAGGAACACCACTCGATACCGTGGACCGATCCACTGAACGTTGGGAAGATCTCGGCGAAAATCCGCGTGCATCCTGGTACCTCGATCCGCTCGTAGCCGAACAGAAACGCCAGGTAAATCAGGAGTTGGTCCGCACGGCGGCGGCCGGCCGGACGATCGAGGTCATGCTCAAGACCGACGTCTTCGAGGAGGCTAACGGCGACGATCAGATTCTCTTCGATCTTCTCCCCGGCGTACGGTTGTCAATCGGCATGGATCTCGCCGCCAGCATGGCGCGCCGGGCCCGGGCCCGCTGCCAGGCACCGGGTGTCGTTTTCCTGGCCACCGATGTCCGGCGGATCGCGCTGGCCACCGGCTCGGTCGATCTCGTGGTGTCGAACTCGACGCTCGATCACTTCGACGAGCCGGAGAGCTTCTATGAATCCCTGCGCGAGATCGCCCGCGTGCTCAAACCGGGCGGGGTCGCCGTGATTGCCCTGGACAACCCCTGGAACCCGCTCTATCCGCTGCTTCGCTGGGCCGGCAAGATGGGATGGATCCCGTTTCAGCTCGGCTTCACGGCATCGATCCGGAAACTGTCGTCGTCGCTCGAGGAGAACGGTCTCGAGATCGAGCGGACCGCGACAGCCATCCACAACCCGCGAATGATTTCGACGTTGCTGTTCCTGGCCATCCGACGGCTCCTCGGCCGGCACGGCGAAGCGCCGGTCCGCTGGCTGCTGCGGCTGTTCGCGCTGGGCGAGCATCTGCCGACACGGTGGGTCTCGGCGTGCTACATCGTCGCCAACGCCAGGAAGCCCGTCTGAAACGAAACCTGTGAGGGCAGGCTTCAGCGTGGCTTCAGCGGAGCCGCGAGTGGAACAAGGATGAGACCCATTCCGGCGGACGGCCGATCCGCCACTCCGACCGTTCCCCCCGCCCCACCGGGGACATCGCGGGCTACCGCTACGCAGCCTCCCCCTAACCTTCCGTAGCGGAGTCCCCCGCAACGGAACCCGCATTCGCCTCGCGCGTAGCTCATTGATCCGGAATGGAGGCCCAGAGTCTGGAGTCCGAGCCCCGATTCCCGCGCCGACGGCGCCCCGTTCGTCCCAGGGATTCCCGGCTGGCATGTTAGCATCGGGATAGGTATGTGGGAGCCGCCGCGCGGTGCGACAGAGTGGAGTCGGCGACTTTTCCTTTTGGCCATACCGGCGGCCGCCGTACCGGCGCTAGCCGACAAGGGCGCACGCTTTTCCACGGACACCACCGAGTACGTCGACCGGGCGACGGAATTCAACGTCACCCGCTGCACCGATCCGGCCCGCTCGAGCCGCTTGCCGAGTGCCCACGGACGCTTCATCTCGCGGCGGAACAGCTTCCTCCTTTACTCCTCAGATCGTGAAGGAAGCCCGCAGGCCTGCTCACTGGATCTTGGCTCCGGCGAGAGCCGCGTGCTCACTGAGGCGGCGGAGTTGGTGGCCGAGTCCCTCCAGCTACTGCCGGGTGACCGCGACTGCGTCTACTTCGACGGGCAGCGGCTCGAAAGCTGCCGGCTCGGATCGCTCCGCGCGACGACGCTCTACGAGATTCCGGACGACTGGCGGCTCGGCTGCGGACTCTCGGCGAGTGCCGACGGCGATTTCCTCGGGTTCATCGAGAAGAAAGGCGACCACTCGCGTCTCCGGCTGCTCGAGGTGCGCCGGAAGCGGGCGCGGACCGCCATCGGCGAGGACGTGGAGTTGTCCTCTCCGCAACTGCGCCCGGGCAAGCAGGAGGTCCTGTTCCGCAAGGAGGGCGCCTTGTGGATCGCGGGCTACAACGGGCGCCGGGCCCGGCCGCTGGCCACCGCGCCGGGCACGACCGGTCCGGCGGTGTGGACGCGCGACGGCGCGTCAATCGTCTATCTGAACCTTCCGCAAGAGCCGGGGCGGCTGAACGCTCTTCGCGAGCACTTTCCCGACAGCCGGCAGGACCGGCTCATCGCCAACACGACGCAATACGTCGCCTTCGGCGCCAATGCCAACGCGTCCGTCTTCGTCGCCGTGAGCGGCGCCAAGGCGACTCCCTACATCCTGCTGATGTTGCGCAAGACGGGCCGCGAGCTGGCGCTTTGCGAGCATGGTTCGTCGAGGCCGGAGACGGCCACACCGGTCTTCTCACCCGACAGCCGGAGGATCTTTTTCGAGAGCGATCGTGACGGTAAGCCGGCGATCTACTCGATGGATGTACGAGGCTTGGTGGAGGCAACCGCGGAGAACTGAGGGGGCTCGGCTTCGGTCGTGGATGCCGTGCCCAGCAGGTCGAAATCGAAGCCGTAGCCGTCGCCCACCTTGCGGCGCTCCTTGCTTGAAAGCATCCTCGTATCGGCGGTGGCGAGCAGCGTCTCGCCGTCGGTGCCGTCCTCCGGGTAGCGCGCCATCCCGGCGCTCAGCGTCACCCCGCATCCCGGGCAGACCTTGTTCACCGACTCGGCGATCACGCCATCCAGGTGGCGCAGGCGGAGGGCGACGGCGCTCTCCGGCAGGCCGGGGAGCAGCACGACAAACTCGTCGCCGCCCATGCGAGCGACGTAGTCGTACTCGCGGCAATTTCGCTGCAAGGCACGGGCAACGGACTGCAGTACCTCGTTGCCCACCAGGTGTCCGTGGATGTCGTTGACGGATTTGAAGCGGTCCAGGTCGCACACCAGTGTCGTGAAGGTGCTCCCGCCCCGGCGGCACCGGGCTACCTCGGTTTCGAGGCGCTGGAACAGGGACCTGGCGTTGGGCAGGCCCGTGAGATGGTCGGTTGTCGCGGAGGCCTCGGCCTGCTGATAGCGAATCGAATTCTCGATCGCCGTCGAGATGATCGATCGCATGCTCAGCAGCATGTGCTCTTCGTTCTTGCTGAAGCTGTCCGGCGCCGTGCGATAGAGCGTCAGTACGGCGAGCGCCCCGGTGGCGCCTTCCATGGGAATGGCCATGGCGGCGCGAAACTGCGGACGGAACCCCGGCGGCAGATCGCCGGCCGGATCCGCGTTCACTACCGGCATGCCTTTGGCGGCGGCCCGTCCGGCGGTGCCTTCGCCGATTCGCGTATTTGTCTCACGCAGTGCCGATTCGCCGGCGCCGGAGACATGGCGGGGCATGAGCGTGTCGCCGTCGCGGAGGTAGAATCACCAGCGCCTCGTGTGGAACCAGCGTCGCCAGACGCCTGCCCACCACCTTGAGGATGTCGGACAGGTCGAGCGACCGGCCCAGATCCTGGGCCAGTTGGTAGGTCACCTGCGCCTCCTGCCGGGCACCGGCGATCGAGGCCACGAAATCGTCGGCGGCGGGACGGGAGATGGCTACCTCGCTCGAGGCGGTCCGCAGATCCTTCAGGTCGCCGGACCGGCGCAGCACGGCGTCAATGACCTGGGGATCATAGGCCGTTCCACTCTGCGAGGCGACAAACGAGAGCGCCCGTTCGAGTGGCACCGCCCGGCGGTGGGGCCGGTCGGCGGTGAGCGCCGCAATGCAATCCACCACGGAGAGGATTCGCGCGCCCACCGGGATCTGCTCGCCGCTGAGCCCGTCCGGATATCCCTGTCCGTCCCAGCGCTCGTGATGGGACCGGACGATCTCCGCGACGGGGAAGGGGAACTCGGCGCGCTCGACGATCGACGCGCCGACCACCGGATGCACTTTGACCCGCTCGAACTCCTCCCGCGTCAGCCGGCCGGCCTTGCAAATGATCTGTTCGGGCACCGCCAGCGTGCCGACGTCGTGGAGCACGGAGGCGATTCGCAGCGCTTCGACTTCATTGGGCTTGAGGCGCAGGTCCTCGGCCAGCCACAGGGCCGCCGTCTGCGTCCGGGCCAGATGATCGTTGGCCGCGCGGAAACGGGCCGCAATCGCCAGCGCCAGGGTTTCGAGCGTCCGGTGATGGCGCGATGCCAGCACTTCGGCGCCGTCCCTGGCCGCGCGCACCCCCGCCAGGTGCTGGTCCAGCACCCGGTACAGCAGGTAAGCCGGCGCCAGGCAGGCAAATGACAGCCACCACCGGGACCAGTCGGCCAGGGTGATCATGGAGGCGGCCACCAAGGTCCCCAACAGCTGGTGCGGCAGGGTCCAGAAGGTACACTCGTGCCACACGTGGAGCACTGGGCGGCCTGTACCCAGGGCCTCGCGGATCGCCAGCGGAAAGGTGCTCATCACGGCCAGCGCCGCGCCGGCGGCGGCGAGCGCAAACCACAGCCCGGCGTCGGCGGCCGAATAGCAGACCTGAAAAACGTACTGGGCCGCGACCACCGAAACCGCCAGGTTGGAGGTGTTGAATAGGAGGCCGGCGAGCGTGGCCCCAGGGCGGTGGGCCAGCGCGTACTGGACGAGTTGCACCGCGCAGGCCAGGAACAGCGTCTCGGCGAGGCTGAAATTGGCCAGGCCGAAGATCACGAACAAGAAGCCCAGCGCCATCGTGCCCGGGTATGTCGGGGCGCCCACGCGCAGGAGCGGAAACAGCAGCGCGACCGCGACCCAGGCGACGTAGCGCACGGGATCCTGCGAGTTCCATAGCGCGAAGGTCGTCAGCAGCACCGAGATGCCTAGGCAGATCACACTCGCCGAGAAGATTCGCAGAGCCAATCGTGGCTGTCCTAGCGGAGCCATGCTTTTCCCGATTGCCATAAGTGCAATTCCGGTTCCGATCGTCCGCCGGACGGGAAAACGCTGCAATTGGCTGAAAACAAGTATGTTTCGATGTCAAGCACGGCTCCGGCGCCGGCAGCTCGAAGCGAAGGCCGGTGTGCAATATGTCCCAATGCCGGCATTGTCCCAGGGGCTATGTCGTTGAAGAAACGATCGTTATCGGAGAGAAATGGGCCCGGCGGACATTCTGTCTCAGGTCCCCGACATTCTGTCTCCGGTGTCTTACTGGGGAGACCTGTCCACGGTCGTAGGGCGTTTTTCTGAAGCCGTTCGGGCCAAGTTCTCTGTCCTCTGCCACTTATCCACGATGGCCGTGGGGACGGTTTCGGGCGAAGATGGTCTGGCGAGCCGTGGAACGACCTGTTCAAAAGTACGAATTCCTGGGCCTGCCCGTTGTCATCGAGAGCACGGCGATGCGGCAGTTGCTCGTCTCGGTTCAACAGGTGGCCATCCACGACGCCTCCGTCCTCATCAATGGCGAAACCGGTGCCGGCAAAGAGGTTGTCGCACGGGCGATCCATCACTACTCGCGCCGTTCCGAGCAGCCGTGGGTGGACGTGAGCTGCCCGACGCTGCCGGAGACCCTGGTCGAGAGTGAGCTGTTCGGACACGAGCGAGGGGCCTTCAGCGGGGCCGACTCCAGCAAGCCGGGTCTGTTTGAACTGGCGAATCACGGCACCCTCTTTTTGGACGAGATCGGCGAAATCGACGTCAAAGTTCAGGGAAAATTGCTACGAGTTCTGGACGGAGTGCCGTACTATCGTCTCGGGGGTACCAGAAAGATCACGACCGACGTACGGGTGGTAGCCGCGACCAACCGCGATCTGAGCGAGATGGTACGCCGGGGTCGCTTCCGCGGCGACCTCTACCACCGGCTGACACAGCTCCAGTTGACTGTCCCCCCGCTGCGGAAGCGGCGTGACGACATCGCCCCGTTGGCCGAGCATTTCCTCGGCGCCCAGAACTTCGCGGCGGCGCTGACGGAGGACGCGTTGATAGTGCTGCGCGGCTATTCGTGGCCCGGTAACGTTCGCGAGTTGCGCAATGTATTGGTGAGTGCGGCCGTGTGCAGCTCCAACGGAGTGATCAACGCCCGCCATCTGCCCGAAAAGGTGAACGGGGCGCCGCCGAAGGGCCTGGCGTCGCTCGCCAAAGCCGTCGGCACCAATGGCCACGGCAACGGCGCCGATTGGAGTCTGGATAACATGGAGCGGCGGATGATCTTCGGCGCTCTGGAGCACTGCGGCGGCCACCGGCAGAAGGCCGCCGACCTGCTCGGGATCTCCCGTCGCACGCTGAGCCGAAAGTTGAAGACCTTCGCTGTCGAGTAGAGAATTCCATGCCGGAACGAGAGCTGACTGACGAACCGATAACGGAACGCCGTCGCAAGCCGCGCCGGGCGGCATCGGGAGTGATCAGGCTCACCATTGTGGGCGACGACCCACTTCAATTTCAGGGCGAGCTGGTTAACATCAGCGAGTCCGGATTCCGGGTGCGGCACCACCAGACCAAGTTGCACGCGGGGCAGGAGGTGGACTTCGAGCACGACCGGGGACAGGGCTCAGCGCGGGTGATGTGGACGAGAATCCTCGGGGAGCGGGTCGAATCCGGCTTCGTGCTCATCCGCGTCGGATGACATCGCCGGAACGTGGCTTCCAGCCCGGCGAACGCCACGTTCGAGGTGTCCTGCTCCGCTCCCTCGGTCACGGCTCCCATTGAGCGGCACGCCCCTATTGGAGCCGTGAACGAAGGGATCGGAGTCTGCAGCGCACACCGCGATGGAAGGTGCGATTTTCAACGGAGCCGAAGCGCGTAGGCGCTAGAGATCCTCTATGATGACCGCTGTCCCATAGGCCAGGATCTCGGCGGCGTGGGTGGCCACTTCACTGGTGGCGAACCGCGTACAAACGATGGCGTTGGCGCCCAGGATGCGCGCCTCCTCGATCATGCGGTCAAGCGCGTGCTCGCGGCTCTCCCCCAGCAGCTTCGTATACTCGTGGATCTCCCCGCCGACGATGTTGCGGAAGCTGGCCTGGATATCCCGGCCGACGTTGCGTCCGCGAACCGTGTTGCCGCGGACGATCCCCAATGTGCGGACGATCCGTTTGCCCGCGATGTCGGGGGTCGTGACAACGATCATCTACGTACCTTTCTATACCGGTCGTGTGGCCGTTCGAGAATCCGCTGGCGCAGCACGGAGAGGAACACGAGCAGCAGGCCGGCGATCACGCCGCCGCCGAGCAGTTCCGCCACCGAGGGCCAGCGCGGATTCCGCAGGACCAGAACAACAGCGTAGACCACCCAGGAGATCAACGCCACCACCAGCACGCCCCAGCCGAACCGGCGGGGGCCGCGCACCGAAAGCCGTTGCTCGAGCGCGTCCATCACTTCGTCGGCAGGGGTCTGGAAGCGCAGTCCGGCGGTCATGTTCTGAACCGCGGCCAGCTCCTCCAGCTCCCGCCTCATTTCTTCGGAGCTCTGCAGATGAAGCTGTACCCGCTGAGAGTCGGCTTGCGTCAGTTCGCCGTCCAGGTACGCGGATAGCATTTGCCGGATTGTCTCGTGCTGCTCGGGCCGGTTCACAGGTACCTCCGGAGTCGTTCCCGAAGTCGCACCCGCGCGTCGTGGATGCGCGAGTTGACGGTGGTGACGGTGGCGCCGGTCGTCTCGGCGATCTCGGCATAGGAGAGGCCGTGCCAGTCGCGCAGCAGCAGCACCTCCCGCTGGATGTCCGGCAGCCGCTCGATCTCGCGCCAGAGGGCGCCGTCGCGTTCCTGCCGGAAAGCCTCGGTCTCGGGACTGGCGGTGGAAGACGGCCAGGGCTCCACCGCCTCCAGATCGCATTCCTTGCGCGTGGAACGCTTGCGGAGAAGATCGATCGCCAGGTTGCGGATGATCGAGTAGAGCCACGGGGCGAAGGGCCGGCTCCGGTCGCGGCGTCCCCAGTGGCGATGCAGCCGCAGGAACGCTTCCTGGGTCACGTCCATGGCGTCCTCGGTGTTGCCGAGCGTCTGGAGTGCATAGTGATACGCCTTGAGCTTGTATTGGCGAAACAGGTCGACCAGTTCGGTGTCCTGTTCGGCCACGTCCATCTCGGCTAGCATTGTGTCAACCGCCGACATCGTCGTCACTTGTTGGTACGTTTCAGCGGCCGGTCTCTTCCTCCATTTTGTTCCGATTTTCCTGGCGCAAGACGCAGTGTCATCCAGTTTACTGAACAGAGGGATCGGGGGCTGAAGCCGGACTTGGGGCGGATCGGCCGGCACGCTTCCCGTCGGCGCTCCGTGCGCTGGGCTCCGTTCAGACGAGCGTTGGGTGAGTTGGCGGGACTACACCGGCGGGGGCCACTCGTGCGAATCTGGTGTCTTATGAGGTCCCCGCAACCGCTCCGCTCGCACACAATCCCCGGTCAATCTCGTCCCGGACGCGTCACGCGCGGTCTCGCCGCCTGTTGCTGGCTGGCCGGCGGCCTGCTTCTGTTGCTGCTCGCCGGATGCGGCAGCGGGGACTCCTGGGCGGATCCGGAACGGACGACTCGCCTTCCGGTTATCGTGCGCGGCAACGGATTCGATCGCGACGACGTGCCCGTCAAGCTGACCGGGGACTTCAGCAGCACGGTCCGCGTCGTCGAGGTCGACGACCACGACCAGCCGATCGGCGCCCCGGTCCCGTCGCAGGTGGATTTTCGCCGCGACCTGACCTTCATCATGAGCGGCCATACCCCGGCCGACGGCGCCCGCCTGTACTACGTCTACCTCGGCGAACGCGAACCCCCGGATGAGAGCAAAGCGCGGAATAGGAGCAAACCGGCGGAGGAGAGTGCCCCGGCCGAGCCCGCGCCGCTGGTCGCCGTGCGCGACGGCGTCATGCACCAGGGGCAGGAGAGCGTGGTCATCAATACCCCCGGAGGCGTCTATTACTACCACAAACAGGGCGGCGGCTTCGCCAGCATGATCGATCAGGAGGGGCACGACTGGATCAACTACCGTCCAGAGGACGCCGGCGGCGGCGAGCGCGGCATCCCGAACCTCGGTCCCGACGGTCTGCTTTCACCCGGCGGCAGCGGCTGCGATAGCCGGCTGCTGGCCGACGGTCCGCTAGTGGCGCGCATTCACACGAACTGCCAGGACGGGGCGTGGGAGGCGGAATGGGAGATCTACCCGCGGTTCGCGCGCCTGACGGTGATCCAGACCGCCCATCCCTACTCGTTCCTCTACGAGGGCACGCCGGGCGGCGCCTTCGATCCCGGCGGCGACTACTGGGTCCGCGCCGACGGCACCCGCGCCTCGGCGGCCCAAAGCTGGCAGGGACGGCTGGAGCGGCCGCGCTGGATCTACTTCGGCGATCCGTCGCTCGAGCGGGTCCTGTACCTGGTCCATCAAGAGGACGACGGGACGTCGGACGAGTACCGTCCAGTGGACGACGCCACGGCCCGGTTCGGATTCGGGCGCCGGGGCGATGAGGCGTCGCTCGAACACACGCCGGCGGAATTCACCATCGGTTTCGCCGCCGCCACCGGCCACGCCGCCGTCACCCGCATCATCGATTCGGCCTACCGCAACCTGATCATCAGCAAGGGCGCCATCGAGCAACGAGGCCAGTGATCATCAGGCCCGTCCCCTGGCGGCCGGCGGGACTTTCACCACGGGCGGCCAGACCCGCCGGCCGGCCCATCGGCGATTACGGATCTCACCGTTAACTCAAATTGTGTCAAGTTTCCTCGAAATGCCGCTTCCGCGCGGGACGGTTTATTAAAGGGGGAGCTGCATTTTGACGATCGATAAACAATAAGATGCGGCTGTCCGTATGACCACCTTTTCCAGGGCCGCCAAGCTGTATATCGTGCTGACGCTCGCCGCGGGCCTCGGGGCGTTCGTGGCCGGAGTGTGGCCGTGGAGGTGGACCAGCATCCCCCTATTTTCTATCTTTTTGGTGGGGTTCGTAGTGTCCTCGGAGCTCAAGGTCCGCGTTCCCGGAATACAGGGAACGATGTCGGCCAGCCAGCTTTTTGTTTTTCTGGCAATTGTCGGGTTGAGCCGCGGGGAGGCGTTGGCCCTCGGCTGCATCGGCGCCCTGGTGCAGACGGTGTGGTCGGCGAAGAGTCGCCCCACCCTGATCCAGACGGCATTCAATTTCGCCAACATGGCCCTCTCCGTAGCGGTGGCCTATGCGCTGTTCCACCTCGAGCTGCCGGGCCACCCGGAGGTCCACTTGGCCACGCGTCTGGTCGGGTCCGCGACCGCCTTCTTCCTGGTGAACACGCTGCTCGTCTCCGGCGTCATCGCGCTGACGGAGCGGAAGTCGCCGCTTCGCGTCTGGGTGGACGGCTTCATGTGGTCGTTCGGCTACTATCTGATCGCCGCCGGGGTCGCGGTGACCCTGACTCTGCTCGGCAGCGAAGGGAACTGGCAGGTTCCGGTAGTGGCGATTCCCGTACTGTTTGCCATCTACTATTCCTATCGCCAGCACCTGAATCGGCTCGAGGGCGACAAAAAGCACGCCGAGGAGAACGCGGCCCTGCACCTGCGGATCATCGAGGCGCTGGCGGCGGCCATCGAGGCCAAGGACACGACCACCCACGACCATCTGGAACGGGTCCAGGTCTACGCGATGGAGCTGGGCCGGAAGCTGAAGCTCGATCCCCAGGGGCTCAGGGCACTGCAGGCCGCCTCGCTCCTCCACGACATCGGCAAGCTGGCTGTCCCCGAGCACATCATCTCGAAGCCCGGCAAACTGACGCGGGAGGAATTCGAGAAGATGAAGATCCATCCGGTGGTGGGGGCGGCGATCCTGGAACGGGTGGGGTTCCCGTATCCGGTCGTTCCGATCGTGCGGCATCACCACGAGAAGTGGGACGGCTCCGGCTACCCGGACGGCCTGCGGGGCGAGGAGATTCCGATCGGAGCACGGATCCTCTCGGTGGTGGATTGCCTCGATGCGCTGGCCTCGGACCGCCAGTACCGGCGGGCGCTGCCGCCTGAAGAGGTGATGAGCAAGATCGCCACGGGGGCGGGAACCGCGTTCGATCCGGCGGTGGTAGAGGTTCTCGCGGCCAACTACCAACACCTGGAAGAGAAAGTCCGGCAAGGGGCGCAGGTCCACCAGAAGCTCGAGACGAACATACACGTTGCCCGGGGTCATAGCCCGGCGGCCGGCCTTGCCGTCTCAAACCCGGAACGGCGGAATGGCGCCGCCGGCGGAGCGCCGGGCCGGAATGGGGCCTTGGACGCTCTGGCGCGGGCCCGGGAAGAGTTGGCGTTCGCGGCCCGGCTTTGCCTGGATCCGGGAAGCGACATCGGGCTCGAGGCTTTTCTGATGGTGCTGGACGATAGACTGCGGGGCCTGCTCCGCCACGACGCAATGGCCGTCTATCTCGTGAGCGGCGGGTGCGTCGTCCCATGGTATGTGCGCGGAACCGACGCGGCGCTGTTCGCGGAGTTGCGGATTCCGCTGGGGAAGGGCATCTCGGGCTGGGTCGTCCATCACGGGCAACCCATGCTGAACGGAAACCCAGCCGTCGAGTCGGCCTATCTCTCGAACCCGGCGCGGTCGACTTCCCTGCGCTCGGCCGTTTCGGTGCCGCTGCCGGGGGTCGGCGGCAAAATCGGTGCGCTGACACTCTATCACCGGCGCCCCGACGCCTTCGCCGCCGGCGACCGGCAGGTCCTGGCGGCTATTGCCGGCAAGGTCGCCCGCGTCATGGAACGGGTGTGTCCGGAGGAACGGGCGAGGATCTTGGCGCCGGCTCCTTCCGATGGGACGCGGCGGCTGATCCAGTGCCTGGATGCAAGCCTCACGCGGCGGCCGCGGAATCCGGTTTCCGTGGTGGCAGTCGAGGCGCCGGAGGCGCGCGGCCGCGTGCTCCAGGAGATCGAGGATGGGCTGCGGGTCCTGGCCGGTGAGGGCGGTGGCTGCGCCCGGACCGGCACGAGTGCGTGGATCGCGGCGCTTCCGGGGAGCGATGCGCTCGAAGCGCACCGTCTGGTGGCTGAACTGGCGGCGGCTCTGGGTGCGCGGCACCAGGAGAACGGAAATCACGGGGCGATCGCACTCCACTGCGGTATCGCCACGGCGGAAGGCGACAACACCGCCCTGGAGGCGCTGATCGCCGACGCGGAGCGGCGGGTGAAACTGCCGGTTCCATCGCCGGGACAGGCCGCCGACGGAATCCGCGACCTGCTCGCCCTGGCCTCGCACACCATCGAGGAAGCCGACGAGCCCCTGCGGGTCGAGAAGGCAGACGGCGGCTGACGATGCTGACGAGATTGTGTACACTCGCGGCAACTCTCCTTCTGGCCGGACTCCTTGGGGCGACGCTCGTCCGGATGGCTCCCTGATTCGGCGTCGACCAGCGGGAGCTCGATCCGCGACTAAGTGCCGAGAGCGCGGATGCGCTGCGGGAATCACGGGCCCTCAAAGAGAGCCTCGTTAGTTACTACATCGGTTACCTGAAGAATCTTGCCAGAGGCGAGTTCGGCGTCTCGCAATCGTTGGGACGGCCCGTCCGCGACCTCATTGGCGAACGGCTACCGGCGACGCTGCGCTCCGCCGGTGAAGGCTTGTTCATCGCCTGGCTCACCGGTCTGGCCATGGCGCTGGTGGCGGAGGCGCTCGGCGTTGCCTCGTTCGACCTGTTCGCCACCGGGCTGAGCGGAGCGCTGCTCTGTGTTCGGTAGCCGTGTGTCGCTACTGCTCGCCCCGGCGGCCGCGATACTGGCGACGATGCTCGCCACCTGGATCGGCCTTGTCGCCGGTGCCTGCTGGCCGCCCATCTGCTGCCGACCCTCAAGCCGGTGATCCTGGCCCAGTTCTGGATCCTGGCTCGCTCGGGGCGACCCGAGTACTCGACAGTTACCTTTTCGGGGTGAAGCCGCACGACGTGGTGACTTTCGCCGCCGTCTCCGCATTGCTGCTCGCGGTCTGCCTGTTTGCCAGTCACATAGCGGCCCGCCGCGCCGCGCGAGTCGATCCGACACTCGCCCTGCGGCATGAGTAAGTGAGGCGAAGCCGATGCGCTTGTTCAAGAAGCCAGGAGAATCCGTCCCGACGCCCCGCGTTCACAAAAGTGTGAACGCGGCAGGCACGAGTGACCACGCCACATCGCAGTGATCGGCTCCCATTGTGGTGTGCGGACCCTCGAAAGTCCGCCCTGGAATGGCGAATGGATAGCGAACAAACAAGGCCCGGTGGACCGCCATCGCTCGAAGCCCCGTCTCCGGAGCCTCCCATCCCCATGGGCGAGTCAGCGTCCGCCGGGCACCGG
Organism: Bryobacterales bacterium; assembly: GCA_963809945.1. GTDB lineage: Bacteria > Acidobacteriota > Terriglobia > Bryobacterales > Bryobacteraceae > CAWELS01. Next base: position 121,476 of record CAWELS010000058.1, read on the forward strand.
CGCCTGACGGCCGCGGACATCATCCCGTAAGGCGGACGTCCGCGTCCGCGGCCGACTTCCGGGTCGGGCCTCTGCGAGAGGCAAGCCGGGCGGACCGCGCGACCTGGAGGTCGCACGCGGGCAGGGACGCCCGCCCTACAAGGGCACGAACCGCGGCCGTACCGTCTCCCGTCCGGCCAGCCGGTACGCTTCCAGCAGCGCGCCGCCGGCCGGGGGATACAACGGATCGACGCACCGGTTGCTCGCATTCCGCTCTACCAGCGCTCGGAACCTCTCCCGGACGTAGGCATCCTCGAAAACCCCGCCCACGCCGGCGACCACAGCCGCCTCATCATCCGCAAAAAGCTGCCGCCGCACCGCTCCGGCCAGCGCGGCGAGCTGTGTCCCGGCCGTGTGGAGCAACTCGAGAGCGACCGCGTCGCCGTAGCGGGCGACGTCTCCGACCAGGCCGGCGAACGTGGCAATCCGGTCGCGCGGATAGGAGTCCGTGTAGAAGCGATGCATCAGCTCATGCGCGTCCGCCGCGCCGGTGGCCGCGAGCAGAACGGTCCGCAGATTCGTCGGCGGACCCCAGTGCTCTTCGTCCCGAAGCGCCGCGCGCAGGGCCTGGCGGACGAGGTCGAAGGCGCCGCCCTCGTCGCCGAACAGGTAGCCCCAACCGCCGGCGCGCGCGGTGGCGAGCCGCGAATTCCGTCCGAAGGCAATGGAGCCGGTCCCGGCGATCACGACGATCCCGGGCGCCCCGCCCGTGGCGCCGGCGAGCGCGATGGAGGCGTCGTCGGTGACCAGCAGCCGCGCGGCGCGGACGAGTGCCCGGACCAGTGCTTCCTTATCCGCCGGTCCGCCGCTGAAGCCCAGGCAGGCGGCTTCGAACTCGACTTCGCGCGCGTCGAGGCCGGCTTCCGAACAGGCGCCCGAGACGCAGTCCGTGACTGCCGCCGTGAACCGCCGCCGGCCGGCCTCGGCGCCCACGTGATTGCAGGGGCCCGAGTGCCCCGCGCCGATCACGCGACCCGACGCGTCGCCGATCCACGCCGTGGTGGTCGACTGCCCGCCATCGACGCCGAGGAAGTAGCTGGTGCTCGATTTCGCCAAGTCCTGATTCTACCCGTCGTTTCAGGCGGCGGAGTAGGCTTGGAATGTGAACGCCTACGACGAGATCCCTTATCCCGCCGCTGCTCGCGCCCAGACCCATCCGGACCGGATGGCGGCGCGGGCCCGGCTGCTCGGGCTCGATCCGCCCGACCCGTCCACCGCGCGCGTCCTCGAGATCGGGTCTAGCGACGGCGGCAATCTGATCCCCATGGCCTTCGGCTCCCCCGAAGGCTCGTTCGTGGGGCTGGATCTCTCCGGCGCCGCTATCGCCCGGGGTCAGAAGTTCGCCGCCGGCCTCGGCCTCGCCAACGTTCGCCTGCTGCACATGGACCTCATGGACGCCGGGCCCGAGCTCGGCGAATTCGACTACATCGTCTCGCACGGCGTCTACTCCTGGATCCCGGAGCCCGCTCGGGACAAACTCATGGCGATCACCGGCGAGCTGCTCGCGCCCGGCGGCGTGGCCTACATCAGTTTCAACGTATGCCCCGGCGGCTACTTCCCCCGGATCATGCGCGAGATGATGTCCTACCATGCGCGCGGCCAGGAGTCGCCGGAGGACCGCTACCGGGCGGCCAATGAGTTTCTCTCGTTTCTCGCCCGTTCGATGGACCCGACGAAGGGCTACCAGGCGCTGATCCGCGATGAGGCGGAGCTGCTGCTCGCCCGCCCCTCGTACCAGGTCCTGCACAACGAGCTCGCCGACCACCACCATCCCGTCTACTTCCACGAGTTCGTCGAGCACGCCCGGCGCCACGGCCTGGAGTTTCTCACCGAGGCTGACCCGGGCGCGCCCGCCGGACCTGCGGTAAGCAACCTGGGCGCCGACATCGTCGAGAGCGAGCAGTACGCCGACTTCATCCTGGGCCGCCGCTTCCGCCGGACGCTTCTGTGCCGGCAGGGCGCGGCGGTGGCTCGCGAGGCCGATGTCGGGCAGCTCGCCACGATGTGCGTCTCATCCCAGGTCGCCCCGTCGCAGCCTCCGCCTTCCCTCGAGGCCGGCGTGAAAGCGGCATTCACCTGCGTCGCCTTGGGCCGCAGCGGCGAGGTCACCGTCGATGGCCCGCTGGCGAAAGCAGCCCTGCTGGAGTTGAGCGAGGCCTGGCCGGCCAGCCTGCTGTTCACGGACCTCGCCGCGCGCGCCGCGGCCCGCGTGGATCACGCCGCTCCCTCGCCAGGCGACTCACAACCGCAGTTGGCTTCTTTGATCTCGACCTTCTACAAGGCGGGCATCATCGACCTCACGGCCGGCCCGGACCGCTTCGCTGCCACCGCCGGGCCGCGGCCGGAGGCAAGCCTGCTGGCGCGCCTCCAGCTCGCCACGCAGAATGAGGTCGCGAACCTCCGCCACAGCATGATCCGCGTGGAGGATGCCATCTCAAAGTCGCTGCTCCTCCTGCTCGACGGCACGCGGGACCGCCCGGCCCTGCTCGCAGCCGATCGGCGAGATCACCGAACAGACGCCGACGGCAGATGACCTGGAGGCCGCGCTGGCCAATTTAGCGGCTTGCACCCTCCTGGTCAAATGAATACTCGAATTGTCCCTGGACAAGGATCGATTCCGAACCACTTGATGTAGACTGTTAACTGACAACTCGTGGCCCGTTGAGGGTACTGTGCTGTGCGCGCAGATGGTAGCGGGTTCACTCCTTTCGGAGGGAGGACATTCTATGGCGAGACAAAGTATCCACAAGAGACTGGAGAAAGTTCGTCCCCCCCGGGTCCACATCACCTACGATGTGGAGATCGGCGACGCGATTGAGGTGAAGGAGATCCCGTTCGTCATGGGGGTGTTGGGGGACTTCACGGGAAGTGCGCGTGAACCCCTCCCCAGGCTGAAGGACCGGAAGTTCGTGGAGGTCACGCCCGACAACTTCGACAGCGTGCTCGAGGCCATGCAGCCTCACCTCGCCTTCTCCGTGGAGAACAAGCTCAGCGAGGATCCGGAAGCCGGCAAGCTCAAAGTGGATCTGGACTTCAAGAAGCTCGAGGACTTCGAGCCCGAGCAGGTTGCCAAGCAAGTGAAGCCGCTGCGCGAAATGCTGGATCTTCGGACCCGGCTGGCCGACCTCCGCGGCGGACTGCAAGGCAACGAGAAGCTCGAAGAACTTCTGCTGGACGCGGTGAGCAACACTGAGAAGCTCGACAAGCTGCGGTCCGAGCTCGGACGGCCCGACGAGGGAGAGTAGCCATGGCAAAGGCACAGAATCAAGGGCAGAGTGCCGCGGCCCCGCAAGAGCAGGTGCAGGAGGCCGCTGAGCTCAATCTTCTGGATCAGATTGTCGAGGAAGGCCGCCTGGCGCGCGATGAAGCGATGCAGGCGCGCGGCCGCGATATGGTGAAGGAGTTCGTCACCCAGGTTCTCGACGGCGCGATGACGGTGTCCAAGGACGCCGAGGCGATGATCAACGCCCGCATCGCGCAGATCGACCACCTGATCTCGCTACAGTTGAACGAGATCATGCACCATCCCGAGTTCCAGAAGCTCGAGGGATCCTGGCGCGGCTTGCGGTACCTTCTCGACCAGAGCAGCACCTCCGACATGCTGAAGATCAAGGTGCTGAACGTCTCGAAGAAGGAACTGCTTCGCGACCTGCAGCGGGCCCCGGAATTCGACCAGAGCGCGCTGTTCAAGAAGGTCTACGAGGAAGAGTTCGGCGTCTTCGGCGGCGCGCCGTTCGCGTCGATGATCGGCGACTACGAATTCGGCCCGGGTCCGCAGGACGTGGAACTGCTCGAGAAGATCTCCGAGGTGGCGGCGGCGGCCCACGCGCCGTTCCTCTCGGCCGCCTCGTCGCAATTCCTCAACCTCGACAGCTTCACCGAGCTGGGCGCGCCCCGCGACATCGGCAAGATCTTCGATTCGACGACCTACGCCAAGTGGAAGTCGTTCCGGCAGAGCGACGACTCCCGCTACGTCGGCCTGACGCTGCCGCACATCCTCATGCGCCTGCCCTACGGCCAGGACAACGTGCCGGTGGATGCTTTCAACTACGAGGAAGGCGTCGACGGCACGGACCATTCGAAGTATCTGTGGGGCAACGCCGCCTACGCGCTGGGCGCGCGGCTGACCACCGCATTCCGTGACTTCGGCTGGTGCGCCGCCATTCGCGGTGTCGAGGGTGGCGGCCTGGTGGAGGGCCTGCCGGTCCACAACTTCTACACCGACGAGGGCGACATCGCGATGAAGTGCCCCACCGAGGTCGCCGTCACCGACCGCCGCGAGAAGGAACTCGCCGACCAGGGCTTCATTCCCCTGGTGCACTGCAAGGACACCGACTATGCGGCGTTCTTCAGCGTGCAGTCCTGCCAGAAGGCGAAGATTTACGACAAAGAAGCGGCGACGGCCAACGCCCGTATCGCCACCCAGCTTGCCTTACATCCTGGCAATGTCCCGTTTCGCTCATTACCTGAAGGCCATGATGCGCGACAAGATCGGCAGCTTCATGTCCCGGTCGGATTGCGAACGGTTCCTGAACCAGTGGATCACGCAGTATGTGACCGAAGACGACAACGCCAGTCAGGAGACTAAGTCGCAGTACCCGTTGCGCGAGGCGCGGGTCGAGGTCTCCGAGGTGCCCGGCAAACCCGGCGCCTACAAGGCGGTCGCCTTCCTGCGTCCCCACTTCCAATTGGATGAGCTCACGGTCTCTTTGCGGCTGGTAGCGGACCTTCCCCAATCGGCACGGGGATGACGTTTCAAGAAGGAGGGTAAGTACCATCTATGGCTCAGGTTGATTATTTCCTGAAAATCGATGGCATCGAAGGCGAAAGCCAGGACTCGAAGCACAAGGGGGAAATCGAAATCCTCTCCTGGTCCTGGGGGATGAATCAGAGCGGAACGTCCGGCTATGGCGGAGGCGCGGGAGCGGGTCGCGTGTCCATCCAGGACGTGACGTTCACCAAGAGGACCGACAAGGCATCGCCGAAGGTGATGCTCACGTGCGCCAGTGGCGAGCACATTAAGAGCGCCCTGCTGACCGCCCGCAAGGCCGGTAAGGAGCAGCAGGAGTACTACAAGCTAAAGCTGACCGACGTGCTGGTCTCGAGCTACCAGACCGGCGGCTCGAGCGCTGACGCAGTCCCCGTTGAGACCATTTCGTTCAACTTCGCCAAGTACGAAATAGAGTACCGCGAGCAGAAGCAGGACGGCACCCTCGGCGGGACCGTCAAGTCGCACTGGGACCAGAAACAGAACAAGGGCGGCTAGGACCGTCTCGCGTGACCTCATGACAGCGGCCGAACTGTATCGGGCCGGCAAGCTGGACGAGGCGATTGAGGCGCTCGGACCCGTGCTCCGGAGTAATCCGACCGACACCCGGAGCCGTACGTTTCTGTTCGAACTGCTTTGCTTCGCCGGTCAGTATGACCGCGCCCAGAAGCAACTGGAAATCCTCGCCGGTGGCAGCGCCGATGCCGCCACCGGCACTCTCGTCTACCACGCGGTTCTTCATGCCGAGCGGCAGCGCCAGGAGCGCTTCGCCGCCAACGACTATCCGGCGGCCGATCCGGAGAAGGCTCCGTCCGCCGTCGCCGGCACCTTGAACGGAGAGCCCTTCGAGTCGATCGAAGATGCCGACCCCCGTATCGGCGCGCGTCTGGAGGTCTTCTCGGCGGGCGATATCCTTTGGATTCCGTTCGTCAATCTGGCCCGGTTGAAGATGGACCCGCCGCAGCGTCTGCGCGATCTTCTCTGGGCGCCGGCCCGGCTCGAAACCGGCCCCGCCCTGCGCGACATGGAATTGGGCGAGGTCCTGATGCCCGTTCTCGCCCCCTTGAGTTGGCGGCACGAGGACCCCAATGTCCGCCTCGGGCGCGCCACCGTCTGGGAGGATGATGAGACCGGACAGTCGGTGCCGCGCGGGCAGAAGATGCTTCTCGTCGATGGCGAGGAGTTCCCTTATCTCGAGGTCCGGGAGATCGAGATTCGCGCCACGGCGCTGGCCTCGTGATTCCGATGCCTCTTCGCGACGACCTGCTCAACCCGATCGCCGGCGACAATCCGAGCGGCGCCAATCTCCGCTACGATCCCGTCTACGACAAGATCAAGGAGGCGCGGCGCCAGGAGGACGACCTCGACCAGGGCATCTGGACCCGTGAGGTCAAACGAGCAGATTACTCACAGGTCGTCCAGCTCGCCGGCGAGGCGCTCGCCACCCGCAGTAAGGATATCCAGCTCGCCGCGTGGCTCACCGAATCGCTCGCTTACCAAGGGGGCCTCGCCGGCTTGTGCGAAGGCCTCGACCTCTGCCGCAACCTGCTCGACACCTTCTGGGACACGCTCCATCCCCAGCTCGAGGACGGCGACCCGTTCATGCGCACCGGCATCCTCGACTGGATCGGGTCGCGGCTCGACGACGCCGTCAAGACCAGCGCCCTCACCAAGGGCGGCCTGAACTGGTATCAGTACAAGGATTCGCGCGCCGTGGGTTCGGAGGAGGATTGCGGCGGTGACGCCGAGAAGCTTGAGGCGCCGCAGCGCCGCCATCGCGGAAGGCAAGCTCCCGGCCGAGGAGTTCGACGCGGACTTCAACCGCACGCCCAAGACCTTCTACGTCGAGCTGAAGGAACAGATCGAGGCGACGCTCGGGGCGCTGCGGGCGCTCGAGGACCTCACCGACGAGAAATTCACCGAGGACCCGCCGAGCTTCAGCGGGCTGCGCGCCTCGATCGAAGAATTGCAGCAGACGGCCCACGTCCTGCTCGCCACTAAACGCGAGACCGAGCCGGACGTCGCGCCAGTGCCCGAACCGGAATATGCGCCGGAGCCCGAGCCCGAAGCTGAGTACGTCGAAGCGGCGCCCGCGGCCCCCAACGTCGAGCCGCGTCCCGCCCAACGTCCGGCCGCCGCCGGCAGTCTGGATCCGGCCGACCACGACGATGCGATCGCGCGCGTCGTGCGCGCGGCCGCTTTCTGGCGCCGGGAGGATGCCTACAGTCCGGTACCCTATCTCATGCTGCGTGGCCTGCGTTGGGGCGAGCTGCGTGCCGGCGGGGCCGAACTGGATCCGGCGCTGCTCGAGCCGCCGCCGTCGGGGATCCGCCAGGAGATCAAGCGGAAGTCCATGGACGGGGAGTGGGAAGCCGTTCTCGAGGCGGCTGAAACCGCCATGGGGATGCCGTGCGGGAGGGGCTGGCTCGACGTCCAGCGTTACGTGGTTCGCGCCTGCGCCGAACTCGGCAATTGGCACGATCCGGTCGCCAGGGCCGTCACTTCCGAGTTGCGGGCGCTGCTCGCCGACTATCCGTCGCTCGTGGACATGACGCTGATGGACGACACGCCCACGGCCAATCGCGAAACGCAGGAATGGCTCGGGCAACTGACCGCCCCGCCGGCCGGCGAGTCCGTCCGCCTCGAGCAACCCGACGAAGAGGAGGCCGCGCCGGAACTCGGGATGCCGCCCGACGCGTTCGACCTGGCGCAGGACGCCGCGCGCGCCGGACGCACGAACGAAGCCATGGAGATCCTTTCGCGGGAGCTCTCCCAGGTCAAGAGCGGTCGGGAACGCTTCCGCCGCCGGACGCAACTAGCGCAAATTTGCCTGGCCGCGGGCAGGGAGCTCATCGCCTACCCGATTCTCCAGGATCTGGCCGCGGAGATCGAAAAACGCCGTCTCGAGGAATGGGAAGCTCCCGAACGGATGGCGCACCCGCTGGTGCTCCTGCACCGTTGCATGATCGCGCTCGACCGTCCGCCCGACGAACGGCAGAAGGTCTACGAGCGCATTTGCCGCCTGGATCCGGTCCAGGCGATGTCGTGTGGATAGCCGATGGCGCGATACGATCTCGATCCTCCGGTCACGCTGTCGATCATTGACCGCCTGATCGACGAGGAACCGAAGAACTCCCGCGAGGCTTCGCTCAGCCGCGCGCAGTCGCTTCGGCGGCTGAAGGCGTCGCTCCGCCGGGACCTCGAGTGGCTGCTCAACACGCGGCGCAACCCGGATATTGAAGAGGGCGCTCACAAGGAGGTCGAACGCTCGGTCTACGCCTACGGCCTGCCCGACATCACCGCCTTCGGCCTCGCCTCCACACGCGACCGCAACCGTCTGCGGCGCAGCATCGAAACCACCCTCGCCACCTTCGAGCCGCGCATCAGCGGTGCCCGGGTCCGCATGGAGGTGTCGGCATCGGTGAGCCGCGGCATCCGCTTTCACATCCAGGGACTGCTCCGGGTGGACCCGAGCCCCGAGCCCGTCTCATTCGACACCGTCCTCGAGCTCCCCGGCGGCCAGTACGAGGTGAAGGGAGACTAGCGTGCGCGACGACCTGCTGTTTTACTACGAACGCGAGCTCACCTTCCTCCGCCAGATGGGCGCCGAGTTCGCCGCGAAGCTATCCGAAGATCGCCTCCCGCCTCCAGCTCGAGCCGGATCGTGTCGAGGACCCGCACGTCGAGCGCCTCATGGAAGCCTTCGCCCTGCTCGCCGCGCGCGTCCATCTGAAGGTCGACGACGAGTTCCCCGAGATCACCGACGCACTGCTGAGCGTTGTCTACCCGCACTATCTGCGGCCCATCCCGTCCATGTCGGTGGTCGAGTTCCACCTCGATCCGACCCAGGGAAAGCTGACCGGCGGACTGACGATTCCGCGCCACGCGCCGCTGCGGACGCGGCCCTTCGAAGGCGCGCCGTGCCACTTTCGCACCTGCTACGAGACGACCCTTTGGCCACTTCAGGTCGCCGCCGCCCAGTGGACCGCGCCGGAGCGCCTGGACCGGCCCCTCCGCGCGCCGGACGCCGTCGCGGCGCTCCGCCTGGAGCTGGAATGCCTGCCGGACGTCACCTTCGAGAGCCTCGACCTGGCCAACCTGCGCTTCTACTTGAACGGCGAGAGCCACCTCGTCCACGCGCTCTACGAACTGCTCGGCAACAACCGCGCGCGCATCCTGCTCCGGAACCCCGACGCCGCCCCGGACCGCGAACCGCTCGTGCTCCCGGGCGATGCGCTGCGGGCGGTCGGCTTTGCAGACGATGAGGACGTGCTCCCGTACCCAGGGCGCTCATTTACCGGCTACCGCGTTCTGCAAGAGTACTTCAGCTTCCCCGAGAAGTACTTCTTCCTCGACCTGACCGGCCTCGAACGCCTCGCCGTGGCCGGCTTCGGATCGCGCGCCGAGATCGTCATTCTGATCTCGCCGTTCGAGCGGCAGGAGTGGCAGCAGACGCTCGAAACCGGCGTCTCCCCGCAGACGCTGCGGCTCAACTGCACCCCGGCCGTCAACCTCTTCCCACAGACCGCCGAGCCGGTGCTGATCGACGGCACCAGGTACGAGTACCCCGTCATTCCGGACGTCCGCCGCCGCCAATTGATGGAGATCTATTCGGTCGACGACGTCGTCTCGACGCCAGCCGGGCTCGCGCGAGGTGATGCGCTATCAGCCGTTCTTCTCCTACCGCCACGGAGCGTTTGAGGACGGCGGCCAGGCGTTTTGGCACGCGCGCCGCTATCCGTCCTCGCAGTCCCCCGACGGCGGCACCGACATCTACCTCAGCCTCGTGGATCTTACGGGCAAGCCCGCCAAACCCGAGAGCGACACTATCACCGTTCGCTGCACCTGCTCCAATCGCGACCTGCCGTCACGGCTTCCCTTCGGCCAGCAGGCGGCGATTTCGAGCTCGAGGGCCAGCCCGCCATCCGCCGTGTCGTCGCCCTGCGCAAGCCCACCGCCACCATGCGTCCGCCGCTCGGCAAAGGCGGCGTTCTGGCGCCTGATCTCGCATCTCTCGCTCAACTACCTGTCGCTGGTCGACGAGGGCAAGGAGGCGCTGCAGGAGATCCTCAAGCTCTACGACTTCACCGGTTCGCCGTACCTGGCCAAACAGGTGGCCGGGATCACGGCAGTCTCGGCGCGGGAGCACTTCGCGCCGGTGCGCTCCGGGGCAGGGAATCGTCTTCGCACGCGGGCGGCGCGTGGAGATGGTGCTCGATGAAGAGCAGTTTGTCGGCGGCGGGGTTTTTCTGTTCTCCGCGGTGCTGGAGCGGTTCCTCGGGCTTTACTCCGCCATCAACAGCTTTCAGCCAGTTGGTCGTCCGCACGAAACAGAGAAAGGAGGTTCTGCGCGAATGGCCCCCGAGAGCCGGCGACCAGATCCTCCTGTGTAAACGCGGAAGCCGTGACGGCGCTCGGTCGAGAGCCCGTATCGCTTCGAGTTCTTTCAGGCCGTGCGCCTGCTCAAGCTCGCCGGGTGGCGGAACGCCGCCGGGCCGGTTTACGCAATCCGGCGAAAGAGTGCGTGCGTTTCGCCGCCCACCAGTCGCTGGCGTTTCCGGCCAGCGAGATCCAGTCGTTCACGCGGCGCGAACAGGGCCCGCCGTTGATGCGGTGAACTTTATGGGCCTCACCGGCCCGATGGGCGCGCTGCCCACCGTCTACACGACTCTGGTGCTGGAGCGGCTGCGCGACCGCGACTCCACGATGCGGGACTTCTTCGACCTGTTCAACCACCGCATGGTGTCGCTGTTCTACCGCGCCTGGGAAAAGTACCGCTTCACGGTGGCCTACGAGGCGGGCGACGCGAGCGGGCCTGTCGCGCATTCTTCCTGGATCTGCTCGGTCTCGGCACGCCGGGCCTGCAGGACCGCCAGGCGGTCGGCCGACGACGCGATGATCTTCTACTCCGGTCTGCTCGCCCAGCGGCCCCGGTCGGCGGCGGCGCTGCGGCAGGTGCTTGGCGACTACTTCGACGTGCCGGTGCGAGATGGAGCAGTTCGTCGGCGTCTGGTACGCGCTTGCGACGAACCGAACAGTGCGAGATGGATGGGCCGGCCGCGACTCGTCACGCCAGCTCGGCTTCGGCGCCGTGGTCGGTGACGAGGTCTGGTACCAGCAGTCGCGGGTGCGGATCGTGCTCGGGCCGCTCGAACCGCGCAGCAGTATCTCGATTTTCTGCCCGGCGGCTCCGCACACGAGCCACTGCGGGCCTTCACCCGGTTTTTCGTCGCGCTCGCGATGGAGTTCGAAGTGAGACTGATTCTCAAGCGCGAGGAAACACCGGCCTGCGAGCTCGGCGGCGAGGGGAGCGGCGCGCCGCGGCTCGGCTGGATGACGTGGATGAACACCGCGGGAATGGATCGCGACCCGGGCGACACGGTGTTCGTGCTCTGACGTTGCGGTAACATTGACCCGTTGCACCCCGGGACGATGCGAGAGGGTGCTTGGAGGGAACGGTGAGCATCAACCTCAAGTCACTCATCGGCAAGCTGAACGCACACCACGCGCAACGCGCTCGAGGCGGCGGCCGGACTCTGTCTGTCGCGGACCCACTACGACATCGAGATCGAGCACTATCCTGCTCAAGCTGCTCGATGCCGGTGACAGCGATTTCACGCCGATCCTGCGCCACTTCGAGGTCGACACCTCGCGGCTATCCAAAGAGCTGACGCGGAGCCTCGACAAGCTCAAGTCCGGCAACGCGCGGACGCCCGCGTTCAGCCCGACACTGCGTCAAGATGTTGACCGAGGCCTGGACGGTCGGCTCCATCGACTTCGGCTCGGCCCAGATCCGCACCGGCTACACGATCCTCGCCGTCGCCGCCAGCGACGAGCTGGCGCGGCATGGTGCGCGACGTCAGCCGGGAGTTCTCCAAGATCGACGCGACCGAGCTGCACAAGGAGTTCGAGCAACATCGTCGCGACCTCGAAGGAGGAGGCAGCGGCCGCCGCCGAGGAATCGTCCACCGCGGCCCCCGGCGAACCCGGCACGCGCGGCGGCAAGACGCCCAACCTCGACCAGTTCACGCAGGACCTCACCGAGGCCGCCCGCCACGGCAAGATCGACCCGGTGCTCGGCCGCGACTTCGAGGTCCGCCAGATGATCGACATCCTGCTGCGCCGCCGCCAGAACAACCCGATCCTCACCGGCGAGGCCGGCGTCGGCAAGACGGCCGTCGTCGAGGGCTTCGCCTCGCGCGTCGCCGCCGGTGACGTCCCGCCGCCGCTGCGCAACGTCGCCATCCGCAGCGCTCGACCTCGCGCTGCTGCAGGCGGGCGCCGGCGTCAAGGGCGAGTTCGAGAACCGGCTCAAGGGCTGATCGAGGAGGTCAAGGCCTCGCCCGACGCCGATCATCCTCTTCATCGACGAGGCCCACACGCTCATCGGCGCCGGCGGACAGGCCGGCCAGGGCGACGCGGCCAACCTGCTCAAGCCGGCCCTGGCCCGCGGCGAGCTGCGCACGATCGCCGCCACCACCTGGTCCGAGTACAAGAAGTACTTCGAGAAGGACCCCGCCCTGAGCCGCCGCTTCCAGGTGGTCAAGGTCGAGGAGCCGGGCGAAGCGCAGTGCCTGATGATGATGCGCGGCATCACGTCGCATGCTCGAGAAGCATCACGACGTGCGCATCCTCGACGAGGCGCTCGAGGCCGCCGTCGCGCTGTCGCACCGCTACCTCGCCGGACGCCAGCTTCCCGACAAGGCGGTCAGCGTGCTCGACACCGCCTGCGCCCGGCTCGCCCTCAGCCAGACGGCCACGCCCGGTCCCATCGAGGATGCCGGACGCCGCCTCGATGACCTCAACGTCCAGGAGCGCGTCCTCAAACGCGAAGCGGCCGCCGGCGCCGACCATGCCGAACGCCTCGCCGAGATCGCCGCGGCGCAGGAGGCGGTCAAGAAGGAGCTCGAGGAGCTGAACGCGCGCTGGGAGAAGGAGCGAGACCTGGTCCAGCGCATCCGCGACGTCCGCGCCGCACTCGAGGCGTCCGCCGACGGCGACGGCAAGCCCGATGACGCCGACGCCCGCCGCGCCGAGCTCAAGAAGCTCAATGCCGAGCTCGACGAGATGCAGGGCGAGAACCCGCTCATGCGGGTCACCGTCGACCGTCAGATCGTCGGTGAGGTCATCTCCGGCTGGACCGGCATCCCCGTCGGCAAGATGGTCAAGGACGAGATCGCCACCGTCATCGACCTCGGCAAGACGCTCGGCGTCCGGGTGATCGGCCAGGACCACGCGCTGGAGGCGATCAGCCAGCGCATTCGCACCTCGCGCGCCACCCTCGACGATCCCGGCAAGCCGATCGGCGTCTTTCTGCTCGTCGGCCCGAGCGGCGTCGGCAAGACCGAGACGGCGCTCGCGCTCTCGGACCTCCTCTACGGCGGCGAGCGCAACCTGATCACGATCAACATGTCGGAGTTCCAGGAGGCGCACACCGTCTCGACCCTGAAGGGCTCGCCGCCGGGCTACGTCGGCTACGGCGAGGGCGGCGTGCTCACCGAGGCCGTGCGCCGGCGCCCTTACTCCGTCGTCCTGCTCGACGAGGTCGAGAAGGCCCACCCCGACGTGCTGGAGCTCTTCTACCAGGTCTTCGACAAGGGCATGATGGAGGACGGCGAGGGCCGCGAGATCGACTTCAAGAACACCATCATCCTGCTGACCTCCAACGCCTGCACCGACGACATCATGAAGCTCACCGCCGACCCGGAGACCGCGCCCGGACCCGAAGCGCTCGCCGGCCTGCTCAAACCGGAGCTCGACAAGATCTTCAAGCCGGCGTTTCTCGGCCGGATGCTGGTCGTGCCCTACTATCCGATTCGCGACGAGGCGCTCAAGCAGATCATCCGCCTCAAGCTCGGCAAGATCGGCCGGCGCGTGAAGGAGAACCACAAGGTGGCTCTGGTCTACGACGATGCGCTGGTGGACGAAGTGGCGAACCGCTGCACCGAGGTCGAAAGCGGAGCGCGGAACGTCGACAACATCCTCATGAACACGCTGCTGCCGGACGTCGCGCGCCAGATTCTGGGTAAGCTCGCCGCCGGCGAGGAGCTCGCTCCGATTCGCGTCGAGGTCGGCGCGGACGGTGCGTTCGTGTACGCATAAGGGAGGGACGCCATGCCACCGAATCCCCGGGGCAGGCTCCCCGGTCCCGTTGGCTTCGAGGATCATCGGCAGGAGCGGGAGGTCCAGCGCCGGGGTGCGCGCGGCCGCGGTCCGCTGCACGATCCCGACCGGGTGCTGCTCGCCGAGCTAGATCCCCCGGCGAGCGACACCGCCACCGACGCTACCGCCGCCGCTGGTCCCGAGCGCGAGATTGTGGAACCATCGCCCCGCAGTGGCGAGGTCGCCTCGTTGCGCGAATTCAATCTCGCCCTGTTCAACGACCAGAGCAACCCCGGCCCCACCGAGGTGGTCCAGGGCAACCTCGACAACTGCCCCGTCGCCGCCACGCTGATCGCTCTGGCCCATACCCGCGCCGAAGCGCTCACGAACATGGTGTCCGAGCAGGTGGCCCGCATCCGCTCGCGCAGCCGCAGCGATCCTTCCGACGAGTATCCGAACAGCTCGAGCCGCCTCATCACCGTCCAATTCCCCGGCGGCCGGCGCCAGGAGATCAGCAGTTTGCTCTGGATGACCGGCGGCCGCGTTGCCTACTGCCACTCCACTTCGAGCACCGGCTGGATGGCCTACATCGAGAAGGCCTATGCTGTTTGGAAGGGGCGCAACAGCTACGACAACCTGAACCGGATCGGTTCGGGCCAGGGGGACAGCCTCGGAGGCTACCAGCCGCCGGACACGAGGGAGGTCTTCGCGGACCTGGTCGGAAGCTGGCTCATGGCGCACTTGGAGGGCGGCACGATCTATACCAGGACGGCGGAACACGCGACCTGACTGACGCGAGCCTGTGGCAGCATCCTGCGGCGCGCGACCGGCCGGCCGACCATCGCCGCCAGTGCGGCGGACGCTCCCACGGGTGGCGGAATGGAGCCGCATCACTCCTATGCCGTGATCCGCCTGCACGGGCAGGACGTGCGCCTGCGCAACCCGCGCGGCGGTGAGGGCGCCGAAGTGTCCGTCGCGCTGCCGCAGTTTCGCCAGCGGTTCGCCGCTGTTATCCAATCGTCCGGCTGAGACATCATCGAGGGGACACTATGCCCGAGATCACGCAAGCAGAACGCCTCATCGCCATCGGCACTCCGCTCGGCCCCGACGTTCTCCTGCTCCGCTCCTTCACCGGAGCCGAGGGCATGAGCCGGCTGTTCCGGTTCCAACTGGACATGCTGAGCACGAACTTCAACGTGGACTTCGACCAGATCATGGGCAAGAATGTCACCGTTGCGATTCGTCTGGAGAGCGGCGCCGAGCGCTACATCAACGGCCACATCGTCCGCTTCGCCCAGCTTCCCGTGGAGGGACACCTGGCGCGCTATGAAGCTGAAATGGTGCCCTGGCTCTGGTTCCTGACGCGTACGGCCGACTGCAAGATCTTCCAGGAAAAAAGCGTCCCCGACATCATCTGCGAGGTCTTCGACGAGTACGGCTTCTCCGACTACGAGCTCCAACTCCAGGGCAGCTTCGAGCCGCGTGTCTTCTGCGTTCAGTACCGCGAGACCGACTTCAACTTCGTCATGCGCCTCATAGAAGAAGAAGGGATCTTCTTCTTCTTCCGCCACGAGAACGGCAAGCACGTCATGGTGATCGCCAACTCGCCGTCCGCCCACCGGCCGTGCCCGGACCAGTCGCGCATCCGCTTTGAGCACACCCTGGGACGCGGTCCGGAGCGCGATGAGGACGTGATCGTCGGATGGCGTTACGAGCACGACTACCGGCCGGGTAAGTACGCGCTCACCGACTACAACTTCGAGACGCCGTCCACCAGCCTGCTCACCCAGATCGACAGCACCATCGACCAGGGTGGCAACCAGACCTACGAGATCTACGACTACCCGGGCGAGTACATGACCCGTGACGACGGCGACCAAATCGTCCGGCGCCGTATGGAGGAGGAGGAGACGCCCCACGAAGTGGTCACCGCCGAGAGCAACTGCCGCTCCCTGCTGACCGGCTTCAAGTTCGATCTGATCGAGCACGACCGCCAGGACCAGAACCGGGAGTATGTCGTCACCTCGATCACCCACAGCGCGCACAGCGGCGCCTTCATCGCCGGCATCCAGGGCGAGGGCGCCACTTACTCGAACACCTTCACCTGCATCCCGTCGAGCGTCCCCTACCGGCCCTTGCGCAAGACCGCCAAGCCGGTGGTCGAGGGCTGCCAGACCGCCGTCGTCGTGGGCCCCCCCGGCGAGGAGATCTACGTCGACAAGTACGGCCGCATCAAGATACAGTTCCACTGGGACCGCATCGGCCAGCGCGATGAGAAGAGCTCCTGCTGGATGCGCGTCTCCCAGATCTGGGCCGGCAAACAATGGGGCGCCATGTACACCCCCCGCATCGGCCACGAGGTGCTGATCGACTTCATCGAGGGCGATCCCGACCGCCCGCTGATCGTCGGCTCCCTCTATCACGCCGAGAACATGCCGCACTACGATCTGCCGGGCTTTCAGACGCTCTCCTACATCAAGAGCAACTCGTCAAAAGGCGGCGACGGCTTCAATGAGATCCGCTTCGAGGACAAGGCCGGCTCCGAGCAGGTCTTCCTCCACTCCCAGAAGCGCATGGACGTCCGCGCCAAGGCGTCTTACTTACAGACCAATGGCGGCGAGCGCCACATACTCTCGGGTTCCGGTATCTTCACGCACGGCAAGGACACCAACGACGTCCACTTCGACGCCGACCGCTTCGAGCAACTCGACGGCGATCTCAATATGCAGGTCGCGGGCGACGTCCTCTTCGAATTCAAGGGAGATGAGGCGACGTTTGTCACCGGTAAGTCCGAGCGCAACGCCCGCGAGATCCGCATCGAGGCATTGACTAAGATCAGCCTCAAGGTGGGCGGCAACTGCATCGTGATCGATCCCACGGGCATCACCATCGCCGGCACGATGGTCCGGATCAACTCCGGCGGCTTCGCCCAGGGGGTCGCTCCCCAGACGATGACCGAGCCCTACGACGCCTCCGGGGCCGACACCGGCGAGCCCGGCTATCTCGCGCGTCGGGGCCGCGGCGGCCGCCGTCCCCCGCGCGGCACGCATGGCCTGACCGGACAGCACTATGTCGCCCCGCCACGTCCCGGCGAGCCCGCCGAGATGACCGCCATCCGCGACCGGCTGCAGCACTCCGAAGCCGGCCGCCACGCGCTCGAGGTCTATGATCGCTACGGCGTCCAGCCGAACTTTGCGCCCGGTCAGGCGGCCAGCTACAGCGACGAGACCAACACGGTCCACCTCGATTCGAATTCCTCCGACCCGAATACGACCTTTGTTCACGAGATGGGCCACGCCGAGGCGCACAACGAAGGCCGGGATGCCGACGTCAACAATCAGAGCCGCGATGACTACGTCAACACGCAGCTTCGCGAGGATGCCCACGCCGAGAGCCAGGCCTACCAGGCCGAGCAGGAGCTGAACGACGCCGGCTATCCGGATGACCACGCAACGGTCACCGAGCCCACCTACAACAGCGCCTACAGCGATGCTGAAACCCAGGCGCGCGAGGATCATCCCGACTGGTCCGACGAACAGGTGCGCGAACATGCCCATCAGGAAGCCGAGGACGCCATTTACCAGGACTATCAGGATGGCAATATCACCACGGGTAACACGCATGAGCCCTACACCGACTACTGGGGTAACTACTGGGACAGCCAGCATCCGGATGCCTCCGGTGGCGGCGGGGGGACGCCGTAGGTGACAGGGCGAGCAAGCGTGGCCGCCTGTATTGTTGTCGCCTGTGCGGCGGCTTCGAGCGGCCTTGGCCAGCAGCGGAAGGAACAAGTAATGACAAACCGAGCAGAGTTGGCGCAACGCGCCGTGCCGATCAGCAAGCAAGTTGCCGAGGTGCTTCAGCGGGAAGAAACCGAGATCACGGAGCTGTCGACGCCCTTCCTGATTCACGGCAGCATCTACCGCATCTCCTCCCGGCCGCCGCTACGGCCCCTCGTCTTCACGATGGGCGTCGCCGGTCCCGACTACGCGGTGCTGCTGGGCAAGAACCCGCCCGGCTTCCTCGACATGGCCGCGCGCGCCGGCGTGAACCTCGACACGGACCCGCTCCGCATCGCCTATGTCACCACGTACCTCGAAACCACCTGCGACCAGTTGAGTGGATTCCAGATCCTCAGCCGCTTCGACGATATTCGCGTGCTGAACAAGCCGAAACAGGCCGAAAAGGAGCGTCTCGAAAAGCTGCGCCAGCAGTACTCCAGCCAGATCGTCCCGCCGCGGACCTCCAAGGACGACCCCTGGAAGGTGAACCTCTTCGCCGTCGATCAGCGCAATCTCATCGCCATCCAGGCGAGCCTCCAGCCCGACGGCAAGGTCACCGTCGAGAAGAAGATACTCGAGGAAGCGATCCCGGTCACGTACTCCAAGTAGAGCCGAAAACGCGGCACGACGATCGGAGAAGTCGATCGCGCGGTCGCGCCCACCGCCCTCCGCCCTCCGCCCTCCGGGGACATTGCGGGCTTCCGTCGACGAACCTTCCCTGAACCGCACAGCAGCAGTGTCCCCCCACTGCGATGCCCACCCCTCCCCGGCACCGATCCTGCCCACCGCCCTCCGGGGCATTCGGGCTTCCGTCGACGAGCCTTCCCTGAACCGCGCCGCAGCAGTGTCCCCCCACCGCGACGCTCATCTCTCCCCGGTACCGGTCGCGCCCACCGCCCTCCGGGGACATTGCGGGCTTCCGTCGACAAACCGTCCCTGAACCGCGCCGCAGCAGTGTCCCCCCACCGCGACGCCCATCCCTCCCCGGTTCCCCCCCGGGGCTCTGATTTTGTACGATGAACACCGGTGTCATCTTGTCCGGCCACGCTTACGGGCCCGGTCAAGAGCGCCAGGCAGCACATCCCCCAAGCTGGTTCACAAGAGGAGACCCGATGCCGGGACGAACACGAGTCTGTTTTCTGCTTCATGTTAAGAAAGACCGTCTTGAGGAGTACAAAGAGCGACATAGAACCGTTTGGCCGGAGATGATCGCGGCACTTCGGGAAACCGGCTGGCACAACTATTCGCTGTTCCTCACCGATGACGGCTTACTCGTGGGATACCTGGAGACGCAGGATTTCCAAGAGGCTCTTGCCGGGATGGCGGCAAAAGAGGTGAACGGGCGTTGGCAGAGCGAAATGGCCGAATTCTTCGAGGACCCCGAAGGCCGCCACGCGGATCGGCAGATGGGGCCGCTCGAGGAAGTTTTTCATCTCGACTGACGAACTGTGGAGCCGGAGCCAGCTCCATCTCCGCGAACTCCTCCAACGCCGGGGTCCGGAACACCAGCGGGCAGAAAGCGGGCATTCCCGGCAGGTTATTGCGCACCCGCTGCCGGGGCGAGTTCTCGCCGTTGACCGCCCACTGCTTCTCCGGATCGACGGCATCTACGTAATCGCTGCGGCGGGCATCCGACCGCCGTCAGCAGTCACAAGTTGGCCTTAGTCCAGGAATCCGTTCTGAATCAATCGGATACACATGATTCAGCGACGCTCGATGCCACCATTTCCGCCCCCGCCGCGCGACAATGGAACCGACCATGGCCTCTCCAAGACAGCTCGCAGCCAATCGACGGAACGCTCTCAGGAGCACCGGTCCGCGTACCGCCACCGGCAAACGCCGCGTAGCGGGGAATGCGCTCAAACACGGGCTTCGGGCCGCCTCCGTGGACGCGCCGCGACTGGATTCGGAGGCATCCCGCGAACTGGCCGGCCACTTTCTAGGAAGCCTCCAGCCTCGGGAGGTGCTCGAACATCAGGCGGTCCTCGCCATCGCCATGGCCGAGATGGACTGCCATCTCTTTCTCGAGCGCGAAGCGCGGGTTCTCGCCGTCGCCGGGTATGAAACGGGGCCGGGCCAGCTCACCTACCTGGCCTCGCTCGACTCGAAGACCCGCAATCGCTTCTTCCACGCCCTGGCGACGTTCGACGAACTCCGTGCCCGCCCGAACCACCTTCTCCGAGAAAGAGGGGTCGAAAATGTCAACACCATCAGTGATTTACGTTTCTCATCGTCCGGTTGTGCCGGACGTCCGCCGTGGCGGTCCGAAGAAATACGGCAAACAAACCCAATCGAGCGGCCGCCCCGCGCCGCCGAACCCGCCGATTCGAGCGAACAAACCCAATCGGGCGGCGAAGAGGAACCGCGCCGGCCGGAAATTCGGCGAACAAAGCCAAATCGGGAGGCTACGCCGGCCCGGAAGCCGTGCTCCGGCGGCGCTTTTCCGCGAACAAACCCAATTTGCCGGCCCCGTACGCGGCCACGGGCGACCGCAATACCCGCTCACGGTGGTTCTGGCAGGCTGGAGTCCTGGCCGGTTGGAGTCAAGAATATCGGGCAAGACTCTTCCTTACATCTTGATCCATCCCCCCTGTCTCGTAGTACGATCGTACTAGAACGTACAGATTCGGAGGTGGCAACACCGGTGCTCGGGCACGCAAAGCGGAGGGGGAAACGACGACCCGGACCGATCGGCAGGTGGACCACGATGCCGGATCCATCGGCCGATGGCGAGGCCCCGGAGTTCATCTACAACGACCGGCGCATCATGTGGCGGGCGGATCCCAGTGAGGTGGAGCTACCGGACGATTCGGTGTTCAGCCGGGGACTGGACATCTCTCCTCTCATCACCGGGTTGGTAGTGCCCCAGGGTGGCATTCGCTATGTCGGTCTGGAGGGAGCGCCGTCGTTGTCGGCGAGGGCGGACAAACCGGGCTGCCTGATGGTTCGGGAACGAGTCAGCGAGGACGTGCCGGGTTCTCTGCCCAAAGAGGTCTACGAGCTGTGGGGCCTCGAGCCAGGCCGGGTCAATCTCTGCGCCACCGACAGCATTGGCCGCAGTTTCAGCAAGCTCGATATCTCCGTAAAAGCCTCGGACACGAAGCTTGTCTATTTCGGCTTCATCCGCGACCAGACGCGGGCGCCGGCCCGATCGAAGGCGGACATCCAACCCCTGCTCAACGGAGCCAACAAGATCTACGAACCCCAGACCAACCTGAGCTTCGTTTTTCAGAACCAGTATCAGGACACGATGTTCGTGGACTTTGACGGCGATCTCGGAAGCAACGTGAACCAGACGGACGCCTGGAAGGTCGGCCACTACGCCGCAACGCATTCGGGCTCCAACGCGGATCTCTTCGTCTTCTTCATCTGGGAGCTCGTGCTGGACGCCGGCGAGGCGGGTGATCTATGCGGCATCCACAGATTTCAGGGCGGGTATCACGTGATCGTGGTGGACGACGGCTGCCCGGGACTTCAGTCGAAGGTGCTGGCGCATGAAATCGGCCACGCCTTGACGGTCGACCACCGCGACGAGCTCTACGACGCCACCGGCCACTCCGGCGACACCGCGGACCTGATGTTTCGATCCGTTGGCGACAATCCCGACGGAATTCGGATCACGTTCGAGGAAGCGAATGTGATGAACCCATCGGGGACCTGAGTCAGCCACCGGCTTGGAGTGTCTTCGCCCTGGACTCGATGCGGCCGATGGTGCAGAATAGCAGACAAGGAGAGAGGCCATGTTCCCGGCAGCCCGACTGACCGATCCCATCACCCACGATCTCCTGGTCCCATGCGGCGTCATCGGACCACAGGCGCCCGCCCCGTGCCCGTTCTGCGCGGCGACGCCCGTCATGATCGAGTTTCTACCGGCGGCTCATGTCCTTTGTACGGTGGTATGCACCGGCGTGATTAGCGGCGGCATCGTCCACCCACCGCCGCCTCCCACGCCGCCGATCCCGATTGTCAAAGGCTCCCTGACTGTCCTGATCCACGGCCAGCAGGCGGCCCGTTGGTCCCCCGCCCCGGATATGGGCGGCTGCGGCGTCTTCCTCGGCAACCCGGCCCTGGCGGCCACCCGCAAGACGCTGGTCGGCGGTTAGTCGGACTGGCGGCGTCCAAGTAAGAAGGTGTGATAAGTAAGTAAGCCCGCGGCGAGCGCCACGGGCTTACTTGTTAGTTAGGGCCCATTCAGGACGGAATCAGGCTGGTCCACAGCTTCATTCGCTCCATAACCGCCTCATTCGTCGCGCCCGTCACGGCCCCGGAGCCTTCGAGATGATGACCGGCGCGGGTCATGTGTTCGTTCCACTTATCGCTGCCAATGAAAGCTGCTAACTTCGCGCTGTCTGCCCGGATCAGGAAGAAGCCGTTCAGGTCTCCACCGTGCGGATCCAGAAACACGATGTCGAACGACGCGATGGCGCCAGCCTGCTGCGATTCGGTCAGGTATCCGACAAAGTCCTGGAAGTGTTGCGCACTTAGTTGCTCGCGCCCCGGGATGGACCGGTTCCAGGCAAAAAAGACGACATTCGCACCCATTGATATCCCCTCCACGGTTTCTGAATGTTACCCGGCACGAGTACCGGGCAATTGCGGGCCCCAGTGTAACACAGGACCGGTGGACTCGGACACTGCGGCTGTGCCGGCCTCAGTCGACTGAAACAGGCTCCTCGCGTCGCGCCTCTTCGGCCCGCCGGTCCGGGACCGGCTCTCGTCGGCGGCGGTGCCGGGCGCGCCAACTGTCCACCGACAACGGGCCGGCTCCGGCCAGTAACAGAGCCAGAAGCCCGCCAATGTACAGCAGGTTCACCTCAAAGCCAGGCATGCCAAACTGCGGTCCCTGGGCCGTCATCCCTGTGATGTGCAGGAAGTTGAAGCCCTGGGACAGATGCACGGTGAAAAGCGCCACGAACATCTCAATCGCGCAGAGCACCGCCACCAGCGGGACGAAGGCGCCGGCGATGAGCGCCAGTCCGCCGCAGAACTCCAGCGCGGCGATCAGCCAACTGGCCAGCCCCACCGCCGGCACTCCGATCTGGCTAAGCATCCCGGCAAAGAATGCGTGTCCCGCGGAGGTGAACAACTTCGGAAAGCCATGATAGGCGAACCCGAACCCCAGGATGAGGCGAAGCGGGAACATCGCATAGCGAGCGAGTACCGATTGGCCATTCATAGCGACCTCCATATGATTGACCGGCCCTGCCCGGAGCCGTTACAGGGGTGCGATTCTCGGGAAACGTTTCCTGCGCTCGAGCGTCACGCCACATATGACACAACCGTCACAATCGAGTTTGACTCAACGTCACTGCAAGCCTTGCAAGGGCGGCGTTCCGGCGCTCAAAGGCGAGCAACTCCAGCGGCTGGCCGCGCAGACGCCGGATTGGAAGGTGGTCGACGAGCATCACTTGGAGAGGACGTTCTCGTTTCCGGATTTCGTCGGCGCCCTGCTGTTTGCCAACCGCGTCGGCGAGGTGGCCGAGCGGGAAGGGCATCACCCGGACCTGCTGGTTTCCTGGGGGAAGTTGGGCGTGAAGACTTACACCCACGCCGTCGGCGGCCTGACGGAGAACGACTTCATTCTGGCCTCGCACATCGACGCTCTACTTCGCGAAGGGTAGCCGATTGCCCTGAGCAGCCGGGCGAGCCCTGTTCGCTGAGGAGGAGCATCGCGAGCGGGGTTCATCCCCAAAACGAGGCCGACGTGGATGTTAGCCGCGGATGGTTCATAGGACTTTCCGTTCCGCCAGGGGCTCCTGTCCCGAGCCGGGCACTATCCCCTGGATATCCGCGATCACCCAGTGCTCGCGATTCGCTCCCAAGGCCTTCTTCATCTCCTCGAAAGCAACTCCGCGGGCCTCCTCGGCTGAGGTTGCCAGGACCGTCTGACGAAAGCAGTACCACTCGCCAACGCGACGCCACGTAATCGAGAACTGTTGCCGTCTCCACACCGCCATCATAAATAGTTGATTGCCCAGGAACATCCAAGGTTACGGGCATTTTTCTGGACTGTCGTCCAACGGGGTGGTCGCCGAAACGGAGTGCACTGTCGAGTGTCATCTCAATAGAAAGAGCGATAGTGGCGAATTGGTCGATCCGAGGGTCGGCCTGGAGGTAATGCGATGCGACGCAGCTTGAATAAACTAATTGGGTATAAGATCGACTCCCTCGACGGTAAGATCGGATCCGTTCATGACTTCTATTTCGACGAAGCCGGGTGGGTGGTGCGCTATCTTGTGGTGGACACGGGCAGTTGGCTGCCGGGACGGATGGTCTTGCTCTCGCCGCTGGCGGTCGCGGATGAACCCGACTGGAGAGAACACACCTTCCCGGTCTCGTTGACCAAAAGTCAGATCGAGAACAGCCCCGCCGCCAACGCTGACAAACCTGTCTCTCGCCAGTATGAGGACGACCTTCACCGGCACTATGGATGGCCTGTCTACTGGGGAGCGGGGAGTGCGCCCATCCCCAGTATGACGCCCGTGGGAAGAGCCATGGAGAAGCGCGCCAACCGGCCGCTAGAGAGGGAGGAAGGCGATCAATCGGACCCCCTGCTGCGAAGCATGCAGGAGGTGAACGGCTACCACATCCAGGCGACCGACGGCGAGATCGGACACGTTTATGACATGATCGCCGACACGGATGACTGGACGGTGCGATACCTTGTCGTCGATACCCGTAATTGGATGTCGGGCCGAAAGGTACTGCTGGCGCCGGAGTGGCTGCATGGAATCAGCTGGCCGGACCGCCTCGTCAAGGCGAATCTGGCGCGGGACCAAATCGCGCATAGCCCCGAGTTCGACCCGGCGGTTCCCGTGAACCGCAACTATGAAGTCCGCCTCTACGACTACTATGGCCGGCCGGTTTACTGGTAGGCCGCCAGCCGGATAACATTACGACATTATTTCGGTGGGCAACTGGGCCGAGGCCCAGCCCATCATGCCCGCCTCGTAATGGTAGACGTTGGTGAAGCCCGCCTCATCGAGTTTCCCCGCCGCTTTCGGCGAGGCGCTGCAGTCCGTGCTGGCGCAATAAACGACGATCTTGTTGTCCTTGCCGCCGGCTTTCCGCTTCACCTTCGTGGTGAAATCCTCCCGGCTGATGGGAATGTTGATCGACCCCGGAATGTGCTGCTGCCGGAACGCATCCTTGTCGAGCACGTTGACAAGCAGAAGACCTTCACGGTTTTCCTTCCACTGGGTAACTGCTCTGTATCTAGCTTCTGCATGGCATATTCCTCCCATGGACACGACCCGCCGGCTGGTTCGTTTGTTTCGTGGGGCGCGAAACGGAAAAAGGCCATCCCGCCGAAGCGGGATGGCCTTGATCGCGTAACAGAAGCGGGTCCGCGGACTAGTAGTCCATGCCGCCGTGCGGCGGACCGGCGGGCATCGCGGGCTTCTCTTCGGGAATCTCGCAGACCATGGCTTCGGTGGTGAGCGCCAGGGCGGCGATGGAGCTGGCGTTCTGCAGCGCCGTGCGGGTGACCTTGGTCGGGTCGATGACGCCGGACTTCACCAGGTCGCCGTAGTCGCCGGTCGCGGCGTTGAAGCCGTAGTTGGCGTTCGTTGTTCGAGCGGATCTTCTCCACGATGATCGCGCCCTCGAAGCCGGCGTTGGCCGCGATCTGCCGCACCGGCTCCTCGCAGGCGCGCTTCACGATGTTGACGCCGATCTGCTCGTCGCCCTCGAGCTTCAGCCCTCCGAGCGCCGCTCGCGCGCGCGCAGCAGAGCCACGCCGCCGCCGGCAACGATGCCTTCCTCGACGGCCGCGCGGGTGGCGTGCAGCGCGTCCTCGACGCGGGCCTTCTTCTCCTTCATCTCGGTCTCGGTGGCCGCGCCGACCCGGATGATGGCCACGCCGCCGGCCAGCTTCGCCAGCCGCTCCTGCAGCTTCTCGCGGTCGTAGTCCGAGGTCGTCTCCTCGATCTGCGCCCGGATCTGCTTGATCCGGCCTTCGATCGCCTTCTCGCTGCCGCGCGCCGTCGACGATCGTCGTGTTGTCCTTGTCGATCGTGACCCGCTTGGCCCGGCCCAGGTCGTCCAGCCGGACGCCTTCCAGCTTGATGCCGGTCTCTTCCATGATCGCCTTGCCGCCGGTCAGGATCGCGATGTCCTCGAGCATGGCCTTGCGGCGGTCGCCGAAGCCCGGCGCCTTCACCGCGGCCACGTTCAGCGTGCCGCGCAGCTTGTTCACCACCAGCGTCGCCAGCGCCTCGCCCTCGACGTCCTCGGCGATGATCAGCAGCGGCCTGCCGGTGCGCGCGATCTGCTCGAGCAGCGGCAGCAGGTCCTTCATGTTCGAGATCTTCTTCTCGTGGATCAGGATGTAGGGATCCTCGAGGACGCACTCCATCCGGTCCGGGTCGGTGATGAAGTACGGGCGACAGATAGCCGCGGTCGAACTGCATCCCGTCGACGGTCTCGAGCTCGGTCGTCCATCGTCTTGGCTTCTTCGACCGTGATGACGCCGTCCTTGCCCACCTTCTGCATCGCCTCGGCGATCGTCGTGCCGATGGTCGCGTCGCCGTTGGCCGAGATGGTGCCGACCTGGGCGATCGCGTCGCCGGAGACCGGCTTGGAGAGCCTTGCTGGACCTCGGCGATCACCTTCTCCACCGCCTTCTCGATGCCGCGCTTCAGCGCCATCGGGTTGGCGCCGGCGGCCACGCTCTTGACGCCTTCGCGGAAGATCGCTCTGCGCCAGCAGGGTCGCCGTCGTCGTGCCGTCGCCGGCCACGTCGGAGGTCTTCGAGGCCACCTCGCGCACCATCTGCGCGCCCATGTTCTCCTGCGGGTCCTTCAGCTCGATCTCCTTGGCCACGGTCACGCCGTCCTTGGTGATGGTCGGTCCGCCGAACTTCTTCTCCAGAACCACGTTGCGGCCCTGCGGGCCGAGCGTCACCTTGACCGCGTTGGCCAGCTGGTTGACGCCGCGCAGGATCGCTTGCCGGGAATCCTCGCTGTAAATAATTTCTTTTGCAGCCATAGACTTAACTCCTGATTCTCATGTTCCGGCAAGTTGTACCGGGCTAGTCTTCCAGAACTCCGAGGACCTCATCCTCACGCATGATGAGGCACTCTTGATCGTCGATCTTCATCGGAACTTCGTTGCCGGAATACTTGCCGAAAAGGATCTTGTCGCCGACCTTCACGTCGAGTGGGATTACCTTCCCATCGTCGGTCTTCTTTCCCTGTCCAACGGCGATGACCTCGCCCTTCTGGGGCTTCTCCTTCGCCGAATCGGGGATGTAGATGCCGCCCGAGGTCTTCTCCTCGTTTTCTTCCAGCCGTTTGACCACGATGCGGTCATTGAGCGGACGAATCTTCATTACCGTAACCCTCCAAATGGATTAGCTATGCGTTCTTGTTCTTACCAGGCGGGGCTCGAGGAACTACAGAGCCCTCTATACTATTAGCACAGCATTGCGAGGAGTGCCAAACTCAGCTTGAAAGTAATTGAAAATAAAAGAGATTTTATCAAAAAAGAGACTTGACAGGTAGATGCGCAGATCCCGGCCCATCGCGTGGACTCAGATCGGCGAGCACGCGGCCCGTCTCCTTGGCGGTGGCCGCCAGCTCCCGGGGCGGGCGGCCACCGGACTCCGCTCCCTTCGGTCACGGCTCCACGGGAGCGTTCGGCACACTCGGAGCCGCGACCAGAAGGAGCGGAGTCCGTGCGCGAGATCAGCTCAGCAGCTCGACCGGGTTCGACAGTTCGCCGATTTCGGGAATCGTGATCGTGCAGACGTCGCCCGCCATCAGGGCCGCCTCCTGGGTAGCGATAATGCCCGTCCCGGTCAGCAGCACCGAGCCCCGCGGCACGGCGTTGGCCCGCAGCAGGTACTCGATCAGGTCCTCGATCTTGCGGCCAAGACGCGAGGTGGACGAGCTGCCCTCGAAGAGGATCTTGTCGCCGCGCTTGATCGTGCAGGTCATCTGGAGATTGTACGGATCGGTGATCTCGTCCGGTGTGACGATCACCGGCCCGAGGGCGCAGCACTTGTCGTACACCTTGGATTGCGGCAGGTAGAGCGGGTTTTCGCGCTCGATGTCCCAGGCCGAGACGTCGTTTGCCAGCGTGTAGCCGATGACCGAGCCGCCGGTCCCCAGAATGACGCCCAGCTCCGGCTCCGGGGCCGTGAACGTCGAGTCCGGCCGAATGCCAATCGCCTCGCCGGGACCGACGCAGACCCGCGCCGTGCCTTTGAAGAAAATCTCCGGACGCGGTGCCGTGTAGACATGAGCGTAGAAGCCTTCGCGGGTTCCGTGCTCGGCGTCGCGGAAGCTCGAGCTGGCTTCGTAGCTGCAGCCGACCGCCCAAACCTCGCGGGGTGTCAGCGGCATGGTCATCGGAGCCTCGACGGCATGGCGGCTGGCCAGCCGCCCCGCCAACTCGCCGAGCGGGGTCTTCTCGACCTCGGAACGCTCGATGAGCGCCTTCAAGCTGTAGTTGGGAATCGGCCGGATCTCTCCGTCGACAACGATCGCGGCAGTCGTGCTGCCATCCCAAGTGATTTTCGTGAGTTTCATTTGTGCGGTCCTAATGCTGAAGCTATCAGCGCTCAACCATTGGTTCGCCGGAGCTGACCGCTGAAAGCTGATCGCTGATAGCTTTGTTCGCCCCTAGTACTTCAGATAGATCGTCTTGAAATCGCTGTAGAAATCGAGCGCCGTCAGGCCTTGTTCCTTGGGGCCAAAGCTCGATTCCTTCGTGCCGCCGAAGGGCAACTGGTACTCGACGCCCGCGCTCGGCAGGTTCACCGTGAGCAGGCCCGCTTCCATGCCGTAAACGAAGTCGAATGCGCGGCCGAGGTTCGAGGTCTGCACCGAGGCCGAGAGCCCGAACGGCACACCGTTGGCGATCTTCATGGCGTCGTCGAAATCCTTGGCCTTCATCACCGCCAGCACGGGACCGAAGATCTCCTCCTGGGCAATGGTCATCTCCGGGGTCACGTCGCGGAACAGGGTCGGCTCGATGAAGTAGCCTTTGTCGTAATCCCCCCCGGTGAGGCGCTTGCCGCCGACGACGGGCTCGCCCGCCTCGCGCCGGCCGATCTCGATGTAGCGGAGGTCGGTTTCGAGCTGCCCCTCGTCGATGGCCGGTCCGATCTGGACGCCCGCCTCGAGGCCGTTGCCGACCTTCAGCTTGCGGGTCGCCTCGGCCAGCGCCGCGACGAACTTCTCGTAGATGGGCTCCTCGACGATGCAGCGGCTGGTGGCGGTGCACTTCTGGCCGGTTGAAAAGAACGCCGCGTTCACCACGTTGGCGACGGTCTCCTCAAGGTTGCAGTCGGCCAGGACGATGGTCGGATTCTTGCCACCCATCTCGAGCTGGATCTTCAACCGCCGCTTGGACGCCTGGGCGTGAAGCGCCTCGCCGACCTGGCAGGAGCCGGTGAACGAGATCGCCTTGACCGGCTTGGCGTCGACCAACGTGCTGCCCACCGCGCGGCCCGACCCGGCGACATAGTTGACCACGCCCTTCGGGATGCCCGCCTCGTGGCAGGCCTCGATGATCCGCCAGGAGCACAGCGGCGCCGCCGATGCCGGTTTCATGACCACCGTATTGCCGCAGATCAGCGCCGGCGCCAGCTTCCAGGCCGGAATGGCGCTCGGGAAGTTCCAGGGCGTGATCATGGCCACGACGCCGACCGGCTTGCGGATGGCGAACATGTGTACCCGGGGCCGCTCGCTCGGCACCTGGAAGCCCGGCAGCCGGGAGCCTTCGCTGCCGTAGTAGCGGAAGATGTTGATCGACCGCATGGTCTCGCCCTTAGCCTCGGGCAGCGTCTTGCCTTCCTCGCGCGTCATCTCCGAGGCCAACTGGTCCAGCCGGCTCTCAAGGATGTCGGCCACCTGGAACAGGAACTTGCCCCGTGCCGGTGCGGGCATTCCCGCCCAGCCGGCCAGCGCCTCCTGGGCCGCGGCGGCGGCGCGTTCGGCGTCCTCCGCGGCTCCCTTGACGAACAGGCCCACTACCTCGTCCGTGTTAGCCGGGTTCCGATTCTCGAAGGTGTCTCCCCCGACCCATTCTCCGTTGATGTAATTGCGGTAAGTTTCCATGATCTGCCTGTCTCGCCGCGCCTCCACTTCGGGCGCGCGCCTCTACGCTATCCGTGCCGGTCTCTTTCCCCTCCCGGCGTCCTAGAACTGCAAGTGCGGAACCTCGCGCGTGGCGGGCGCGGTCTGAAAATACGCGTCCTCCCGATCGAGGCCGAACAATGTTGCTGCTAGGTTGTTTGGGAACAGCGCGATGTTCGTGTTGTAGCGCTGTACCGCTTCATTGTACTTCCTGCGCTCCACGGCGATGCGATTCTCCGTGCCCGCCAGCTCGTCCTGCAGCCGCAGAAAGTTCTCGCTCGATCGTAACTCAGGGTAGTCTTCGACAACCACCAATAACCGGCCCAACGCCGCATCGAGCGTCGAATTGGCCCGGATGCGCTCCTCGGCCGTTCGTGCTCCGAGGAGCGCTGCACGGGCCTGGGTAACGGAGTCTATCACCGACTGTTCCTGCTTGGCAAACCCCTTCACCGTCTCCACCAGGTTCGGAATCAGGTCCGCGCGCCGCTCGAGCACCACGTCGACCTGCGACCACGCCGCCCGGATCGCCTCCCGCTGGGCCACCAGCTCATTGCGGGCGCTCACCATGCGTCCCCCGGCAAACAGGAGCCCGAACAGCAGCACGACGGCGATGACAACGGCGATGGTCTTCATGATGATGTTCGACGCCCGCGACCCTTCAGTCTACGCTGCTCTCACTTCTCGTACCCGTCCACGGCGCCGACGACCAGTCCGATCTGGTTCAGGTATCGTTCGTACAGCGGGACCGGATCCAGCTCCCTCGGCTTCAGGTTGCCGTCCCTGAGATCGAGCAGCGAGAGGAACGGTTCCGGATCGAGCTGGAACTCCGCGCGCGCCTGCTCGAGTGTCCCGCGCTTGGAGTAGTCCGCCTCGATGTTTCGCAACCGCAAGGCGTGGCGAATGAGCACGCAGAAGGTGGAGACGGAGTCCGCCAGCAGCCGCAGCAGCAGATCCCGGTCGTGCAGGACTCCGGCCCCTTTCTGTCGCAGCCGCAGCAGCTTCGCCCGCAGCTGATACTCGACCTGCGCGCGATAGAACGAGTCGTCGATCTCCAATTCCTCGATGATGTCGGTGCCGTGTAGAAGGCGCCGGCGGTCCTGGATGTCGTGGAATTCGATGGGGAAGCAGTCGGTGGAGGTTCGCACCTCCTCGGCCGACATCAGCAGCGGCGCCGGATTGCCTTTCTCGCGCCACCACCGGAAGATCGGCTCGGCCACGGTCAGCTCCCGTGTCGTGACCTGCGCGAGTACGCACAGGATGTTGATGTCGGAGAAGTGCCGCGAGTGGTCCCCCGCGGCCGCCGAACCGTAGAGGATGACCGAGATGAGGCGACTGCCATACGCCTTCCGCAGCTTGTCGGTGATTTCCTGGAGTAGCTTGTCCATCTCCGGCGCCGCCCCCTACCAGTTACTCGATGCACCACCGCCGCCGGAGTCTCCGCCGCCGAAGCCGCCGAAGGAGTCGGACGAATCGTAGCCGCCGAAGCCGCCGGAGGAGCGGCCGTGGAATCCGGACCGGAATCCGCCGAGCACGTTGGCGAACATCAATCCCCGCAGCAGTCCGAAGGGACCACCGAGGTGAACGCGGCCGCCCGCCGCCAGCAGAAAGAATAAGAGGAGAGCGAAACCGGCCACTGGCGCCCAGGGAATCTCCCGGTTCCGGACCGGGGTCCGGCTGCGCGGCGGATCCACCTGCAGGTCGACGCCTTTGGCCGCGGCCACGCGGGTGCCGAGCGTCCGGGCGGCCACCGCCAGCGCGCCAGCGTAGTCGCCGGCGCGAAGATCGTCCCGCATGCCGCGCAGCAGCTCCCCGGCGTAGCCGTCGGGAATGTACGGCTCCAACCCGTAGCCCACCTCGAGCCGGCTCTGACGGTCCTCGATCGCCAGCAGCAGGAGCACGCCCTCGTTGGTATCTTTGTCGCCGACGCCCCACTCGCGGTAGAGCAGGTTGGCCACGTCCTCGATCGGCTCACCGTGAAGCGAGTCGATGGTCACCAGCGCGATCTGGGCGCCGGTCGCATCTTCCACGGCATCGCAGTACCGGATGAGGGAAGCGCGGGCGCGCGCGTCCAGGACGTGAGCGAAGTCCGAGACAGGACCCTGCGGCTTGAGGATCGAAAAGTCGAACCCCAGGGCAAGGGTGGCCGCGAAGGCCAGTAGGACACCTGTTCGCAGGGAGCGGAACATGGGGTGCAAGCCTCCAGTGTACTACTACGCGTTGCGCCGCCTAAAGGTGCCCGAACCGGCCCCTGGCAATCATGACGACAAACGTCATATTGTCTGTAACCAACTTGAAACACAAAGTACATTGAGTTGAATTGGTCAGGCCTGGATAATGGATCTTGAAGCCCGTGTTGGTAGGCTTCAAGACTATGGCTTCCGTTCCAGTGCATACACGGAGCGGCCGACTATAGAACCTCCTTCCTAGGCGGAGTGACCTGACTCACCTGCTGTTTCGACAGGCAGAGCTTCTGAATCGTGCGGCGACGTCATTAGTCCACGCCGCGAGTTCGGAGCCCCCCGACACCCTCCGGACCGCGGAGGCGATCGCCGTTCTGGAGCGCCAGGCCGACACGGTTGCCGACGAGTTGTTCAGTACGCTCCGTAGCACCTTCATCACGCCGCTAGATCCGGAAGACATCCACCACCTCTCCCGGAGCCTCGACGAGGCCCTGGACGAGGTGGAGGCCGCCGCCCATCGGATTTCCGTGTTCCACGACCATCACAACGGCGCTCGCGAGCCGGTACTACGTTTGTGCCGGTCGATTGGGGACTGCTCCCGGCATCTCGAGCAGGCGCTCGATCGGCTCCACGACCGGAAAGGGACCGACGAGGACTGCCGTGAGGTCCAGCGGCTTGCCGACGAGGCGGGCCTAGTCCACCGGCAGGCCCTCTCCAAACTGTATGAGTCGGGCGGGGAACCGCTGGCGGTCTGGAAGCAGAAGGAAGTCTACGACACTCTGTCGACCGCCGTCAATCGGTGCGTTGCGGTGGCCGGAGTCCTCGACAATATCGCCGTCAAGGGCGGCTGAGCCACTCCATGTTGACAATCCCGCTCCTGGTGGCGATCGTCGCCATGGCGCTGGTCTTCGATTTCTTCAACGGGTTCAACGACGCCGCCAATTCGATTGCGACCGTCGTGGCGACCCGGGTACTGACGCCCGCTTCAAGCCGTCATCTGGGCGGCGTTCTTCAACTTCGTCGCGGCTTTCACCTTCGGTACGGGCGTGGCCAAAACAATCGGGTCGGGGATGGTCAACCTGGACTACGTCACGCCGTTCGTCATCCTGGCCGGGCTGGCCGGAGCGATCACGTGGGTGTTCTCGACATCCATGATGGGACTGCCGGTGAGCGCCTCCCATGCCCTCATGGGGGGATATGCCGGCGCCGCCATCTCGCACGTCATCACGCTGAAGGGACTGGCCTCCGCGCTGGACGCCGTCGACCTCGGCGGCTGGACCATGCCGCTCGTGTTCATCGTGGTGTCACCGGTCCTCGGAATGGTCCTCGGCGGTGCTCTGATGACCGCCGTCTACTGGGTGTTTCAGAACCAGACTCCGAAGCGAATGGACGGGATCTTCCGTCGGCTGCAACTGCTCTCGGCGGCCGCCTTCAGCTACTCGCACGGGGCCAACGACGCACAGAAGACCATGGGCATCATCACCGGCGCCCTGGTCACCGGCGGGATGCTGACGAAGTTCGAAGTGCCGCTCTGGGTGATTCTGAGCGCTCACGCCGCCATCGCCCTGGGGACGCTGTTGGGCGGCTGGCGGGTGGTCCGCACCATGGGGACCCGCATCACCCGCCTCACCCCCCGGGAGGGTTTCTGCGCCGAAACCGCCGGCGCCTGCTCGGTGCTATTCGCCACCGTCCTCGGACAGCCGGTTTCGACGACCCACACCATTGCCGGCTCCATCGCGGGCGTCGGCGCCATTCGCCGGGTCCGGGCCGTCCGATGGCGCATCGCCACCCGGATCGTCTGGGCGTGGATCATCACGATCCCGTTCTCGGCGGCGGTGGGCGCGCTCAGCTACCAGTTGCTGAGGGTGTTGCTGGGCAGGTCCGGGTAGCCATTTCACCCATCCCTGGATTCAGTATCGAGGATTACCCTATCCAGGGGATGTTGCTCGGGGCAGATCCAGGGCACAGTAGATAAAGCAAGTCTGATTTTGACCCCTTGCAACTAGTCACCTTTTAGGCCGGCGGCAGATCCCCTGACGTCGGCCTCTTCGTTTCTTATCAGTCAATTAGCCCCGCCCGCATCGCGAACCGGACCAGTTCGCCGATGCTATGAACGTTCAGTTTCTCCATTACCCGGCCCCGGTGGGCGTCCACGGTATGGACGCTGAGCTGCAACGTCTCGGCAACCTCCTTATTGGTCTTCCCCTCGGCGAGCATCTGCAGGATCTCCCGCTCGCGGCTACTGAGCAGATCAATCGGATCAGAGACATGGCGGCGGTAGTCGCTGAGCACCGAATCCGAGACGGCGCGGGCTGATGTACCCCTCCCCGCCCGCGACCGCGCGGACCGCCGTCACCAGGTCCTTGTCAATGGCATCCTTCAGCAAAAAGCCCCGGGCGCCGGCGCGCAGCATCTCCCGCACGTAGACCCCGTCCTTGTGCATGCTCAGCGCCAGGATGCGGGTACGCGGTAAGTCCTCGACGATGCGTCGTGTCGCTTCGATCCCGTTCAGCTCGGGCATGGCCACGTCCATCACCACCACCGTCGGTTGGAGCTTCTTTGCCAGTTCGACCGCCTCGCGGCCGGTCTTCGCCTCGCCGACCACCTCGATGTCGGTCTGGGCTTCAAGAATCAGACGGAATCCCTGCCGGACCACCGCATGGTCGTCAGCGAGCAAGACCCGCACTTTGGAATTCATCAAAGCTTCCTTTCACTGGAACCTGAACCTCCACGAGCAGGCCGCCAAGCGTGGATTTGTCGACTGTGACGGAACCGCCGAGGTGGCGCGCCCGGGCCCCCATGGCGATCATGCCCATGCCTCCGCTGCCAGCATGCTCTGTCCGCGTTTCCGGAATTCCGACGCCATTATCCTCGACCGACAGAGTGACCTGGTCCTGATCCCGCCGGAGCGACATCCGGGCCTTGGTGGCTTTGGAATGCCTTACAACGTTCGTTAGAGCCTCTTGACCGACCCGGTACAGGTGTGTCGCGGTTTCGATCGGCAGCCTCTCCGTCAGATTCGTCTCGTAGTCGATCTCGATGTTCGTGCGCTCGGAGAGCTTTTCGGCCAGGGACCGTAGCGCGACGTCCAGGCCAAAATCGTCCAGAACCCTGGGATGGAGCAGTTGCGACATCTCGCGGACGTTCTCGATCGCCTCGTCGACCAGCGTGACGCAGTCCGCCAGCCGGCTGGGGTTGTTCGGAGTGGAGCCCAGCGTCGCCAGATTGGCTTTGATTGCCGTCAGGGACTGGCCGAGCTCGTCGTGCAGCTCATGCGAGAACCTTCTGGCGGTGGCCTCCCGGTTCTCGACCAGGAGCCAGGAGACACGATTGAGCTCTTCCTCCTGGTGCTCCTTGTTGCGGATCAATCGGCCCACTAGTAGGAGGGTGAAGAACGCCAGTAGCGAACCGATGAGGACGCAACCCATCACCACGAAGAGTGTCTCGCGGACGAGTCGCTCCAATTCGCGGTCCATCTGCGCCTGTGCTCCAACGGCCCGCTGGTAGCTGCCGTTGATCAGGCTGGCGGCGTGCGCGATGAGATCCTGGTGTTGTTCGGCCAGGGTCCGAATGGTCGCGGTGGGGGTTTGGCTCTCGAGCGCCTGGCGCACCTGGGCGGTGAATTTTCTCGATGTGGCCGCCAACTCGCGCCACTGCGCCTCTTCCTGTGTGCCCGCTCCAGCGATCGCGATGCGGGAGATGTTGCTTTCGGTCTCCTGGACGAGCGCCAACAGCGTTGTCTCGTCGATGGCTTCCGGCTCGTTCCAGAGACGATGCACGATGGCGTTCAGCCCCGCGATCTGACGCTGCATCTGGGCAATGAGGTCCGACGACGTCCCGAACTCGGTAGAGAGTTCCCGCGCGCCCACCTGCAGTCCGTGCAGACTGCTCAGCCCATTCAAGCCGCTAATCACGAGAACGAGCAACACGAGCAGAAAACCACCGATCATCACCCGCAGAACCGCTCTCTCGGTGATCTTCTTCGTTAATGTGGCCATGATCTATCGCCAGCCGGTGGCGTCAATCTCGTCTACGCTACGGTTTCCCGGGGAGGGAGCCCGGGGATACCCGGTGTGCGGTGGCCTCGAGTCCGCCCGTCCAGGGCAGCGGGTCTTGCGCAGGCGGCCCAAGGAACTGACATCAAGCC
Organism: Bryobacterales bacterium; assembly: GCA_963809945.1. GTDB lineage: Bacteria > Acidobacteriota > Terriglobia > Bryobacterales > Bryobacteraceae > CAWELS01. Next base: position 157,577 of record CAWELS010000058.1, read on the forward strand.
CGTTTGCGAGTGGAACAATCCCGAAAGCCTGTAGACCTGACGCGCGCGGACACCCTCTCGGTTACCGGATCAGCTTCAGTGGGACCAGTTTCTGCTCGCCCGCCCGGACCTCGATGGACTCCCCCCGGCCGCGGCAGGCTTCCAGGCTCTCCAGGTTGTACACCTCGCAGGGCGCCTCATCCCACCAACTGATCAGAGTGTAGCGGCCCGGCGCCACCCCCTCGAAGCGGTAGAGCCCATAGGCGTCGGTGACGGTCATCTGGTAGTACTGCATCTTGCCCCGGGCCGGGTTCGGAATCAGCGCGACGGTGGCGCCCAGCGCTACCTTGGTCGGCGTCTGGGCGACCTCGCCCCCCACCACGGCGCCCGCCGTGCTGAACTCGAGCTGCATCGGAGGGAGCAGGCTCCCCTGTGCCCGGAAACCCGTCTGCAGGACGTCGAAGCCGCCGATGCGGGCGCTTTTCAGGTAGGCGCCCGGCGGACCGTCCAGCAGGAAAACATCGTAGGTCTCCTCGGGAACATAAGGAAGCGAGAAGCTGCCGTCCTCCTCCACCGGGGAGGAGCTCGACCGCACGGCATCGCTGTGCGGCTCGAGCAGCACACGAAACGCATCGAGCGGGACGCCGGTGTCCTGCCTGGTCATCACTTGGCCCTGCAGCTCGTGATACGGCATCGCCGTGACCTCGACATCGTTGACGCCCGCGCCGGCGACCGTCAATAACTGCTTGCCCGTCATCGGCACCCCGTCGTCGGTCGCGTGGACCACCACCGTGTAGCCGCCCGGCGTCACGCCTTCGAACAGAAAGCCGCCATCGCGCCGCGGCGAGGCCGAAACTGGCGCGTCCACCATCGTGTCGGCCGCCGGCGCTGGCTGCCGCAAGCGGACGCTGGCGCCGCGCATCGTTTCGCCGGTCTCACCGTTGGTGACGTGGACCAGCACGCGAGCCGCCGGGGCGGTGGCCAGCGTGAGGTTCATGTTGTCGAGTTCCTCGCTCACCCGCAGGTCCACGGGCAGCGACTCGATCATCCGCGTGGTCGAGGGATAGTAGGTGAAGACGACGCTCTCCGCGCTTCCGGGCGGGCGGTCCTCGTCCTCGAGCGGCGCCTCGTTCGCTTCCGGCCCGAGCGCCGGCGGCTGGTAGGCGGCGGCCACGTAGTAGCGGCCGGGAGGAAGTCCGAAGAGCCGGTACAACCCCCGATCGTCGGTGCCGGCGGCCCCCGCCGGACCGAAACCGTGACGGCCGCGGTAGAAGTACTCCCGGTAAAAGCGCACCTCCACGCCGATGGCCGGCAACCCGTCGCCGAACTCGACCTTCCCGGCGATCACGCCCGCGGGCCGCATGCGGATCACGATGCCGTCGAGCGTCTCGCCCGGCATCAGCCCGAAGGTGAACGGCAGGCGGGTATACGACGTCTCGGCGAACGAACTCGGCAGGTATCCGGCGCTCCGGGCCTCAATGGTGTAGTAGGCCGACGGCAGGCCGGTGAAGCGGAATCGCCCATCCTTGGAGGTGCTCGCGGCGACTTGCGCCGTCTCGTCGCCGGCTTTCTTCAGGATCACCTGCACCCGAGGCATCGGGCGGCCCGTATCGTAGTGAACTACGGCCCCGCCGATCTCGGCCGGCTCACCCGGATCGGGCGGGTACTGTGCCGGGGCGGCTGTCGCGGCCAGCGCCACCCAAAAGCATCCGTAGACAAGCGAGGATCGCATTTGTGGAGCCACGTCCTTTCTTGATTGACGCCGCTCGGCTCCCCTTCGCGCAACTCCTCCGCCAAAAAAACACGGGCGGCAGCCCAAAGGGACCGCGCCCGCGCTTTCGAGACCTTGTAGATCGACGTTACTTGCTGGCGTCGAACCGCTTGCCGATTTCGGCCCAGTTCACCACGTTCCACCAGGCGCCGATGTATTCCGGCCGGCGATTCTGGTACTTCAGATAGTAGGCGTGCTCCCAGACGTCGAGGCCCAGGATCGGCTTGTGGCCCTGCATTAGCGGCGAATCCTGGTTGGCCGTCGAGTACAGATCCAGCTTGCCGCCGGCGATCACCAGCCACGCCCAGCCGGAGCCGAAGCGGGTCGCGGCGGTCGTCGAGAACTTCTCCTTGAACGTGTCAAAGCTGCCGAACGTGCTCTTGATGGCCTCGGCCAGCGATCCGGACGGTGTGCCGCCGGCATTGGCCGCCATGCTGGGCCAGAACAGGCTGTGGTTGGCGTGCCCGCCACCGTTGTTCCGCACCGCGGTTCGAATCCCCTCGGGAACCTTGGAGCAGTTGTCGGCCAGCAGCTCTTCAATCGAGAGCTTGGCGAGATCCGGCGCCTTCTCGAGCGCGCCGTTCAGCTTGGTGACATAGCCACCGTGGTGCTTGCCATGGTGAATTTCCATGGTCATCTTGTCGATGCTGGGCTCCAGTGCATCCGGAGCATATGGCAAGCCCGGTAGTGTGAATGGCATGAACTTCCCTCCTTCAGACAGTAGACGGTTTGGGACTAATCCCGATACAGTTGATCTTGATTCAATCTGTTTAGATGTCGCAGACGCCGGTTGGTCGCGAACGGATTTCGCCTCAGGCGGCCGCGGGCCCCGTCGCCCGCTCGAAAGCATCGGCAATCCGGAACATCGACGCTTCCTCGAAATGGTTCGTCAGGACCTGCATTCCCACCGGCAATCCGTCGCCGGTACGGCCGCACGGGACGCTCAGCGCCGGGATGCCGGCGAGGTCCGCCGTAATGGTGTAGACATCGGAGAGATACATCTCGAGCGGATCGTTCATCTTCTCGCCGATCCGGAACGCCGGGAACGGCGAGACGGGTGTGACCAGCGCGTCCACCGCTTTGAAGGCTTCCTCGAAATCCCTGGCGATCAGCGCCCGGACCTTCTGGGCCTTCAGGTAGTAGGCGTCGTAATAGCCGGCGCTCAGCACGTAGGTCCCGAGCATGATGCGGCGTTTGCACTCCGCGCCGAAGCCCTCGCCGCGCGTTGAGCGGTACATGCCGGTCAGCGTGCCGGCCTCCTCGTCGCGCGTCGTGTAGCGGACGCCGTCGTAGCGGGCCAGGTTGGAGCTCGCCTCGGCGGTGCAGATGATGTAGTAGCAGGAAACGGCGTAGTCGGTGGTCGGCAGGCTGACCTCCCGCACCGTGGCGCCGAGCCGCTTGAGCACGCCAATCCCCTCGTCGATACGGTCGCCGGTCTCGTTGGCGAGGTCCTTGAAATACTCTTTAGGCAGCCCGATCCGAATGCCGTTCAGGTTGCCGCCGAGCGCAGTCAGGTAGTCGGGCACCGGTGCGAAAGCCGACGTTGAGTCCATCGGATCGCGTCCGGAGATCGTTTGCAGAACGCGGGCACTGTCGCGGACCGTGCGGGACAGCGGACCGATATGGTCGAGCGAGCTCGCAAACGCCACCAACCCGTAGCGCGAGACCCGCCCGTAGGTGGGCGTCACGCCGACCACGCCGCAGAAGGAAGCCGGCTGCCGGATCGACCCGCCCGTGTCGGAGCCCAGCGCCACCACCGACGTTCCCTGGGCCACCGAGGCCGCCGATCCGCCGCTCGATCCCCCGGGCACGCGTTCCGGATCGACGGGATTGCGCACCGGACCGAACGCCGAGTTCTCGTTCGACGACCCCATGGCGAACTCGTCGCAGTTGGCCTTGCCGAGGATCACCGCACCGGCCGCCTCCAGCCGCTCGACGGCCGTAGCGTCGTAAGGCGGCACGTAGTTTTCGAGCAGCCGCGAGCCGCAGGTCGAGCGGACGCCCTGCGTCAGGATGACGTCCTTGACCGCCATCGGCACCCCGCCCATCGGACCGGCATCCTCGCCCCGCGCGAGCTTCTCATCCACGCGCCTGGCTGCCGCGAGCGCCCGTTCCGGGCAGAAACCGAGCAGGGCGTTGGTCTTGGGATTTTCGGCGGCGGCGAAGTCCAGGGCTTGCTGGGCCAGCTCGGTCGCGCTGTAGCGCTTCCGGGCGAGGTCTTCACGGATCCGATCGATCGTCAGGCTGGCGATGTCCATCTCGTGTCAGAAGCTTTCTTTAATGAAGGCCGCCGATAGTCGGCCATGGCCGGCGAAACCACCTGGCGCGGCCTTAGCGCTCTATCACTCTGGGAACTTTGAAGTGCCCGTGGCCCTTGAGCGGCGCGTTCTCGAGCGCGGTCTCGTTGGTGAGCGTCGGACCCTCGACATCCTCGCGCAGCGTGGCTGTCTCGCCGGCATCGTAGAGGACCTGCGTCATTGGCTCCACGGCGCTCGTGTCGAGCTCGTCGAGCTTCTCCATGTGGGTGAGGATCTCGCTCATGTCGTGGGTCATCCGCTCGACCTCGGTCTCCGTCAGGCGCAGGTTCGCCAGGTCGGCCACGTAGCGTACTTCCTTTTCTTCAATCTTCACGCGGATGCTCTCTTTCGCGCCTTCCGGTAGAGGAGCCGCAGCGTCGGATCGCTGATCCCGTCGGCCTCGTCGGGCGCGGCATTTTCCACGCGCGCCGCCGGCTTCCGTCGGACCTCCTCGCGGCCCGCGCCGAAGCGCTTCGGGGCAACGCGGAACTCGAGATCCTCGACCACGCCGGGCCCGAGCACGTCGCTCAGGTTCTTCAACAACTGGAACCGCAACGCGAACAACTGCCGGCGCCAGATCTGGTCTTCGACCTCGACAATCAGGTGGGTCCGGACGAGACTGGCGCCAAACGTATGATTCGCGACCTTTTTCCCCGCGGCCACCCGCCAGGCGGCCCGGGCCAACTCATTGGTGGACGCGGCATCACCAGTCTTCTGCCACCGAGCGATGATTCTGCCGGCTCGCTCCATCTGGGTGAAGGTCATTGTAGCATGGGGCCCCGGCGTCGCCGACGCCCCATCGCTCGATTCCACCGGATAAGAGACTACTGCGGGACTGCGGCCAAGCAGCGGTCATTCCATTCGGAACGAACGCATATCGGTCTCGTGAATGTACTCCTCATACTCGTGCCAGAGACCCTCGAGCCGGCAGCGCATCAGGACGAGATCCTGCCTGTTGCCGAGCATGTCCTTGACGTAGTCGCGGAGTATGACCTCCTCATGGAACCCTAGCCGGCGGAAGATCCGGCGGGCGGCCGTCTGGGTGGCCATCATCTTGACGACGATTTCCTCGATGCCGGCTGACTGGGCGAGTTCATAGAGCGCTCCCGCCAGCAGCATGCCCAATCCCTTGCGCTGAAAGGCTGTCGCCACGAACAGCCGCAGCTCGGCCACGTGCCGCTCCCACCCCAGGCGGGAAAATTCGAGCGCGCCGTCGGCCACGATCGTGTTGTCCGCGACGGCGACCAGCCGCCCCACGATGTCGGCCTGCATTTCGGCGATGCGCTGTTCAACGACTTCCCGGATCGTGAGGTCTCTCCGCAGACTCAGCCGGTTCTCTTCGGGAAGGGCACGAAAAAAGGCGAGGGAGTCTTCGACATCCTCTCTCGTCATAGGGCGGATGAGTACCTCAGCGTGATCCTTCAGCTTCACGATCCTTGGTTCAATCACACTACGCCTCCTGGGCTCTGTCGGGATAGATGGGACCCTGGTTGCGGAACGAACTCCGGTTTTGGTGGTCTTTGTTCATCCGACCGGTTCCTTTTCGGCCTCTGCCGCAGTCCTAATCGAAGCCCTCCGGAGAGACCGGAGAAGCGTCCAGGTGGGTGAAATTATACACCAGGAAGCCGGTTCGCTCGACGGTATTTATTGTCAGTACCCTCTGGGGCTGACTCCGCTCCCTCCCCTCACGGCTCCCAGTGGGCCGAACGCGCCTACCGGAGCCGTGAGGGGAGGGAGCGGGGCCAGCCGCCCACATCGCGACAGGAAGATGCGACGTTCAACGGAGGCGAGTAAGTCGTCGACGAATCTCTGCCTGTTACAGCACGAGCCCTCAAAAGAAGGACCGGGAACCGGCACAATCGCGCCGGTTCCCGGGGCTATCGACTAATACAGGCTCAGAATCGCAGCCGCAGCCCGAACTGAACGAGGCGCGGCTGATTCAATGTGGACGTAACAACACCGAACTGCGGGTTCCCTAACTGTGTCCCCGGATCGGCGAACTGCGTGCGATTGAACAGGTTGAAGAACTCCGTACGGAACTCCAGGTTGAAGCGTTCCGTGAGCGCGGTGTTCTTGAACACGGTGACGTCCCAGTTGTTGATTCCATTCGCCCGCACGTTCGGGTCCGTGCGGGACTCGTTGCCGAAGGTGAACGCCGCGGGTTGGGCAAAGGCCGCGGTATTGAACCATTCTCCCAACCGGCTTTGCGCCGAACCGCTGATGACGGTATTGGAGCTCACCACATTGGGCCGCGAGCCGCCGCCAAGTGAGTTGGTCAGGTTGGAAGCGGTGGTGAGCGCGAGCGGGAAGCCCGACTGGAAGGTTGTCACTCCATTGAGACCCCAGCCGGAGATCAGCCTGTCACTCACACCATGAACGTTCGACAGGAGCTTCTTTCCCCTACCAAACGGCAGGTCCACGACGTAGCTGAGAACCAACCGGTGCGGGGTGTCAAAGCTCGCCAGTGACTTCTCGAGGCGCAGGTCGTTGGCGTTCTGTACGCCGCCAACCGGATGACCGGCCTCGAGCCACGAGGTCAAAGTATCCGTATCGCTGAGGAGCTTCGACCAGGTGTACGATGCCTGGAACGTCCCTCCTTCGCCAAGACGCTTGACCAACTTGACCTGCAAGGAATTGTACGTCGAGTTCCCCCGTTGATTACCAGAATCATTTAGATTCTGATACTGGATATAGGGGCGCAGCAGTTGACTGGCCGTGGTGGTGGGAAGAGCCAACTGGCCGGCACTCGTGGGAAGGACACCATAGAACGGGTTGTTTACCGTCGCCAGAAGGTCGGAACCCATCGACAGATACTGGTCGGGCAGTTGGTTGGTGGCCAACTGGGAGAAGGACAAGTGCGTGGCCTTTGACCCCGCATAGCCCACGGTCAGGGCCAGGCCCTGTGCCAACTGGCGTTGCACCTCGAAGTTCCACTGCTGAATGTACGGAGTGGGTTGCCCTGGAATCGGGGCGCGGAAACTCTGGCCCTCAAACCGGCTCAGTAGTGCCGGATCGTGCTCCAGGGGCTGAATCAAGCCGTCCGGGAACGGGTTGCTCAGCGTGTTGAACGGCGTCAGGCCACCGTCGTTCGATGTGACCATCGTCGTTGTCGTGGAGTTGACGGGCGACTGGAACGGCGCCATCGAGTAGTTGATCTGCTCGGCGCTGACCCAGGAAATGCCATAGCCGGCGCGGAAGACCGTCTTCATATCCGGGCTGTACGCAATTCCGAACCGGGGCGCGGGCAAGACTTTCGCCGCCCCCAACTGGTGATGGTTCGGATATGCATCCGAGTTGACGAAGGCGAGCTGTCCACGGAGGTCCATGCCAACCTGCTGTCCCAGTGGATCGACCGCGTCGGGTTGAAAGACCACAATCCGGTCCCTGACCTCGGAGAACGAGCCCATGACGTTCAGGCGGACTCCGTAGTTCAACGTAAGTTTGTTGGTGAGCCGGAACGAATCGGAGACATAGAACCCCGAATAGTACTGGTGTGAGTTGGTCCAGGCGCCGGCGCCCAGAGACCCGCTGGAAGGCGTTCCCAGCAGGTACGATGCGTAGGAGGCGCCGGTCTTGCCCGGGTCGAGCGGGTTCGCGGAAGTGAATACGTTGTCGAACCGGAATTGCCCCGCAGCAGTGTTGCTCTGGATGAAGATCCAGTCCCAGCGCCGCGCCTCCCCACCAAACTTCAGGGAATGCCGTCCCAGGATCTTGGTGATGCTGCCGGAAAGGAAGTAGAGATTGTTGGTGCTCTTGATAAAGACACCGGAGAATCCCTGGTATCCGGAAACCGCCGGCAGCGGCGCTACCGGAAGAGTGATTTGACTGGACAGGTCCGCCCAGGCGGGCCCGTACTGGCTGATGTCGGTCCCGGTCTGCTCGGGACGGAATGCGTGCAGCGAACGCAGATAGGACAGGCGGAAGTCGAGAATCGTCGTCGGATTCAGGGTGTAGGTATCGCCGACGACCGCGCTCTTTGCTCCGAACAGACTCGCCAGACCGCCGAATTTCTTCTTGAAGGGATCGAACGGCAGGCTGTTCCCGTCCCAGTAGGTGAATCGTGCGAACATCCTCTGGTTGTCACTGAAGCTGTAGTCAGCCCGGGCAGTGACCTGATTCTGGTTCCCGCCGAGGCTGGCGTTCGTGTTGAAGTTGTTCGAGGTACCCGGAAGATTCGGCATGCCCCAGACGTCCTGCAGGATCGTGGCCGTGTGGTCCATCCTCGCCTGGGGAATCTGATTCCCGGCGAACGGGACTCGGGTCGTTTCCTGCCCGGCTGGGCAGGCGCCCACTCCCTGCAGCCCGCACGTTGTGTACGGATCGTAGATCTGGCTGACCTCGGAGAAATCTCCCTGGCGCATCTTCGCCGTCGGGACCGTCAGCAGCGACGGGGTTCCCTTGCGCAATGCGAATCCTTCCCACGACCCAAAGAAGAACAGCTTGTTCTTCTGGATCGGCCCGCCGAGAGCGGCTCCGTACTGGTTCTGCGTGAACGACGGGCGAGGGCTTCCGGAGCGGTTGTTAAAGAAGTCGTTGGCATTCAGGGCGCGGTTCCGCAAGAATTCGTAGGCCGTCCCGTGGTACTCGTTGGTGCCGGACTTGGTGGCCATGTTGACCACTCCGCCCGAGAACCGCCCGAACTCCGGATTGACACTGTTGGTGTCCACGCGAAACTCCTGGATCGCGTCCTGGACAGGAACGAGTCCGATCGAGTTGGCGTTGTTGGTATTGAGCGGGGTGCCGTCCAGGTAGAAGGCACTCTGGTTCCCCATGCCTCCACCAATCTGGTAGTTCCCCCAGCCAGTGTTGTTGGTGTACTTACCGCCGGCCTGATTCCCCAGCCCGCTGCCCGAGGTGGACCCCTGCGGCACCACCCCCGGCGCCAGCGCGATAAGGTTCAACGGGTTCCGCCCATTGAGTGGCATGTCCTCCACTAAGCGACCCTCCACCACGTCACCAACCGTAGTGGACTGCGTTTGCAGTAGCGGAGACTCGGCCGTGACCGTCAAAGTCTCGGTGACCTCGCCTACCTCGAGGGTCGGGTCTATACGGAGCGCCGACTGGACTTCGACCACGATCGGCGAGCGGCTGTAGCGCTTGAAACCCGTGGCCTGGACTTCGATCTGATAGCTTCCGGGCGGCAGGTACACGAAGGAGTATCCCCCCCTGGCATCGGTGACAGCCGTCCGTTGCTCGGACGTACCGAGGTTAGTGATGGTGACGGTGGCTGATGGAATGGCCGCCTGCGTCGAGTCGGTGACGGTTCCCACGATAGTGCCGAACGTCGACTGTGCAGCCGATGGCGAGACCAGCACGAGGAACGCGGCCATCCACAAGGACAGCCACACCGCCTGGCGTGTGCCGAGGCGGTTGAGAACATGCTCTTTCATTTGTGACTCCTCTCTGAGTGAAATCGATGTTGCGAAACTCCCAGTCCGCGACGTCGGTGGAGGTCAGCCAACCGGCCCTTCCGGCCCCAAACAAAGCTCCGCTGCCGGAATGAACTCGATAGGCTCTTCTCCCGCCACGGGATCCCGACGTCTTGCTTGATTCGCTCGATGAGCTGACCGGCCGTTGGTGAGGATTGTGATGGTGTCTGTGGCGCGCGACGGCGATTGCAGCCGGACCGGCGCCGCCAATAGCAGGATCGCAGCGCACGAACCGGCCACGATTCGTTTTCCCCTCTTCCCCCATGATTCCCCCCGGTTTCGTCACGCTCCGCTGTTCCGAGGCCGGGATTCTTGGGACACAGGAGGCTTTCCATCCCATCCAAACGAAGCCGGACACCGAAGCGTGACTGGTGGGTAAAGTATATTGCCGGATTTCCCCTCCGATCAAACAATAACCGTTACTGAAACGGAGAAGTGTATTGGTTTCACCGATTTGAAATCAATTGCGTAACCTCCATTCCTGCCGTATACTTAACTCGTTGAATCCCGCCATGCCAGTCCGGGAGCCATCTGTCTCCGAAGTCCGGCACGAACTTCAAAGCGTGCTCAGCGCCCCTGCATTCCGGCAATCCCGAAGCTTGGCGAAGCTCTTGAAATATGTCTGCAGCAAGGCGCTGCTCGACGAGGCCGAGCCGGTCACCGAATACACAATCGCCGTCGACGTGTTCGGCAAGCCGGAGAACTTCAAGGACAGCAACGATGCCAGCATCCGCGTGAAGATCCATCGCCTGCGGAAGCGCCTCGAGGAGTACTACCAGCAGGACGGCGCTTCGCATCCGATCCGGATCGTCATCCCGACTGGGCATTACGTCCCGAAGTTTCTATTTCAGGAAGATGCAGCTCCCGCCTTGGACTCAACCCCGGCCCCTGCCCCTTCCCGCCCGGAGCGGGAGAGCACCGTCGGGATGCCCGAGGAGCACCCGCCATCATCCCTTCCGTCCGGAGATGGTGGCACCGTCCAGCGTGGCGCCGGACCATCCGCCCTGGTACCGGCGGAGGCCCGTCCAGCTTTCGATCGGCGGCCTCCTGGCGGTGGCACTCTTGCTGAGTCTGGCGTTGGCGAACCGGCGGGATGCGTTTGACCATTTCTGGCAACCGTTTCTCTCCTCGTCCCGGCCCATCCTGCTCTGCGTCGGAAATGTAGCTGGCGGATTTCATATTCCGCCGCAAGAGGCCGTCTCCCAGGGAATTAATCTGAGAGAATTCCACCACTTGCCCAGCCAATTAATGCTCATTTCCGATGCCAGCACGCTGGCCGGTTTCGCGGGATTATTCGAGGCAAAAGGCAAGGATTATCGTGTCATCTCGCAGACCGGTGCGTCCTTCGACGATCTGCAGACGGGGCCGACGGTCCTGATCGGACTATTTAATAATGATTGGACGGAGCGTCTGGCCGGCGGTCTCCGCTTCGTGGCGGAGCACCCTGGCCGGGGGCTGGTGCGCATTCGCGACCGGGAGAGCCCCTCCGGTGACCACTGGTCCATGGACTACACCACTCCCTACATGGACGTTACCAGGGACTACGCGCTGGTTCTGCGGGCGGTTGATCCAAAGACCGAACAGACGGTGGTCACGGCGGCCGGCCTTTCGTTGTTCGGCACCCAGGCGGCGGGTGAGTTCCTCACCAACCCCCGGGAGTTCCGGAAGATCGAGTCAGTGGCGCCCGACGGGTGGGAGAAGATGAACTTCGAGCTCGTTCTAGCCACCGACGTGATCCGCGGCCACTCCGGTCCGCCGAGTATCGTCGCGGCGCATTTCTGGTAGCCGCCCGGTTCCCGCACTCGTCGCTTTTCGACAGTATTCGGCGGACAACCGCCTCACGCGGGGGCGGCGAACGTGCCCGGGCTGTCGGCCGTGCCGCGGAATGCCGGTTTGCGTTCCGGACTCGCAGCGGCCAGCCCGCGACGGACGCCGTCGGCGTCGAGGTCGGTCCCGTAGACCGGGGTATCAGGCTGCTGCCGCCAGGACTCGTCGATACCGCCGGCGTCGATGGCGTCGAATCCGAGTTCCTCGATCAGGCGCATCACGACGGCCTTGCCCGCATCATCGTCGCCCGCAACGGGGAGCGCGATGCGACTGCGAGCGCCGGCGGGCTTCCCGTGGTTCATCAGATGGGCGGCTTGAATGTTGTTGAACGCCTTGACCACCGGCCGGCCGAGCTGTTCGCTTACCCAGCGGCTCTCGGTCATCCCGTGTTCGATCTCCTCGATGCGCCCGTCCCGCTGCCGCGGGTAGTAGTTGCCGGTATCCACGACGACGACGCTGGCCGGCACACCGGCGAACAGGTCTGTCGGGAGATCGCGGATCGCCCGTTCCGGAATCGTTACCACGACGAGGTCCCCGGCCCGGGCGGCTTCGGCCACCGGGACCGCCGTGGCGCCAGTCTCGGCGGCCAGGCCGGCAAGCGTTGCCGGTCCGCGTGAATTCGCCACCGCAACTTGGTGTCCCAGCGCGGCAAAGCGGCGGGTGAGCGTCCCGCCGATCTGGCCTGCGCCAATAATTCCAATCTTCATGTCACCCCTCCGATAGAGTGTTTGCTCCCAGTATCGCAAGCAGGGCCGCCCGTCGGTTGCGGGTGTTGATTCCAAAGCCGCGGGCCGCTCCTTCAGAGGGGGAATCCCATCAGTTCCGCCTGCGCCGGACCGCCAGCGCGTTCGGGGTTCCGGTCTGCTTCATGGGCTATCCCCGGGTTACAGCCGGCGCCAGGATACCGAACCTTGAATGACAGTTCTGGCCCTGATTGAGTGTATACTACGGCTTCTGGATTAGAGATCTCCAGACGCTAAGATCCGATGAGGCGTGCTGACCGACATCTGTTCGATGCAGTGTTCGAGAAGATACCTGCGCTGCAGGATCTCTACTGGCGCCAGAGCGCGCGTCTCAAGCGTCTCGGATGCCTGGCCTTCCTTCGCGCCGGGCGGTTGACGCCGTCTGGCTTCGTCCTCTGGGTCGCGACCCACGCCTGTAACTACGGTTGCCCGATCTGCGAGGCCTCGGCCGGCGTCCCGCGTCCCGGCGAGCTGACCGCCGAGGAGGCGATGGCCCTGTTCGCGGACGTCAAGCGGATTGGCGCCCGTCGGCTCATTGTCTCCGGCGGCGAGCCGCTGCTGCGGCAGGACATCCCGCTGTTGCTCGAGTACGCGGCGCGGCTGGGCCTGTCGGTGGGCCTGCTGAGCAACGGATCGCTGATTGAACGGCGCTGGGCCGAGATCCGATCGCTGCCGTTCTTCCTCTATATGACGAGCCTCGACGGTCCGGCCGAGTTCCACGATCAGGCACGGCGGTCGCCGGGGGCGTTCGGCCGTGTGCTGCGCTCGCTCGAGCTGTTCGGCACCGCCGGAACCCCACTGCGGACGGTGAAGACCGTGGTTCAGCCGGGCAATATCGCCCTGCTCGAGCGGCTGCGTGCCGTGCTGCGGGATTCCGGGGCCACGGACTGGACGATTACCCCGGCGTTTCACGTCGGCCGCGCCGCGCACGGGTCGGACTTCGATCTGTCGAGCGCGCAGCTTCACGCCCTGGTCGATTTCGTAAGGGAGCACCAGGGGGAAACCGGGCCGCGCATCGGACTGTCGGAGTCGCACAGCTATCTGCAGTGCCTGGCCGGCTACCGGGAACGGCGGGCGTTCTTCTGCGGTGCGGGCCTCACGCGGTGCGCGGTGATGGCCAACGGCGACGTGCTCGGCTGTGGGCAATCGTACGAGTCCGGCACGGTGGAGGGCAACATCCGGACCACGCCCCTCTCGGAGCTCTGGCGTCACGGATTTCGCCGCTACCGCGAACTCGTCCAGCCTGAGGGTTGCCAGGGGTGCGAGTACTGGAACGCCTGCCAGGGTGGCTGCGCCGCGGCGCACGACACCGGCGAAGGCTGCCTGAAGGCCGTCTGGACCGCATGAGCTCGAGAGTCCTCTACCCTCTGGACCCGCGCTGGCGGGCGCTGCTGGCGCCGCCGAAACGGAGCCTGCTGCTGGCCCGCAGTCTCCGCCTGACGGCGGCCGGGTTCCGCGGCGGGGCAGGGGACGGGGAGGCCGACTTCAACGGCCTGTACCTGGGCGACGGCCTCTCACTGCCGTATTACCTGGAACTGTTCGGCGGGCGCCGCGAGACCACTCATAAGGTCGGGCTCGGCCGGCTGCGGGAGGCGGTCCGCGACGCGCGGGATCGGTGCTCGCTGGTCGTCGTGGAGATCAATGCCTTGCTGCGGTGTTGGTGCCTGCCGGGCGGTTGGCGTTCCGCGCCCTGGGTGCGGCACGAGGTCGACCTTGCCGGCGAGCGGTTCCGGCGGCGCCGGCCCGGCATCGAGAACGGCTTCGGCCGCGTGGCCCGCCATAACGGATTCCACTGGCGGTTGACGCAGCACGAGGACGAGGTCCGGCGCTTCTATCACGACTACTATGTGCCGCACGCCGCGGCGCGGTTCGGGGCCGGGGCCGCGCTGCGCCGGTTTGACCAACTGCTGCGGGCCGTCCGCCGGGGGTTTCTGCTGCAAGTGTTCGACGGCGACGACTGGGTCTCCGGCCTCGTGGCCTATCGGGAGTCGCCGGAACGGATGCTACTCGTCTCGGACGGCCTGCGCCCCGACCGCCGCGGGTCGTGGCAGGACGGTGCGCTCGCGGCGGCGATCTATTTCAGTGTCGAGTGGGCGCGCTCGCATGGCGTCCGGTACGTGGATTTCGGCGGGACGCGCCCGCACCTGGACAACGGCGTCTACCACCACAAGTCGCTCTGGGGCGCTGAACCGCGCTTCGACCCCTGGCACCATACGGAGACCTTCTTCTATGTTTCCGGCGGGGGGCCGCTACCCCGCGCCGTGGCCCGCCAGTTGGTCTGGGCAGACGGGGAGTTTCTCTCCATCGAGGCCGTCTGCCGGTCAGTCGCCGCCGACGGGGCACTCGTTTCCGCTGGCACAGCCGCGGACGACCAGAGCCGGATGGCTGTCAGGTAGTATGGCTGCTCGGCAACAGAAGGTGGGGCAAGGTTCACCTTGCGAAGGGCTTCAGCCCCCCTGCCCGGAGGCCCCCGGTTGCATACCCCACCGGACTTGAGAAACCGTGTCCTCAGGTTTCTACGAGCCCGAATGTTTGAGCCTTGCGCAGGAAGAGGAGAGAGGAACCGAAGCGCCGCGCCCGCCCCCTGAAACCGTATTCCTTAGTTGAGGAGACATTGGCGAGCCGGGCACGACGCATTCGGAGGTCCCGTTGCGGGGCGACACTGCTGCGGTGCTGTTCAGGGCACGCTGCGTGAAACCAGCCCACAGTCGATCCGCCTTGGCCGGCGTCGGCGGCCAGTTCCAGGATCCATCGCGTCGCCGCTCAACTCGCCGCGCACGCTGCCGTGTATGGGGCATCCGCGATAGCGGCGTTCAGACTCTTGAGCTTGGCGGCGAAGGTGGTGCGCTTCAGGCGGAGCATCTCGGCGGCCTGCTTCTTGTTCCCGCCGGTCTTCTGCATCGCCTGCTCCAGGATCGCGCGCTCGATCCGGCCCACCGTCTGCTCGAAATCGAGCCCGTCGTCCGGGACCGCGATCACCGGCGTCGAGGTCAACGGAATCGGCTTCGTCTCGCGAATCGAGGGCAGCGGGAAGTCGCTCGGGTAGAGCGTATCCCGGTCGCCGCTCAGCGCGATGGCCATCTCGACCGCGTTTTCCAGTTGCCGCACGTTACCCGGCCAGTCATAAGTCTGCAGCCGGCGCAGAGCCTCGGGCGCGATCCGCCGCGGCGGCAAGCCCTCCTGGCCACAGATCTTGTCGATGAAGTGGATGACCAGGGGCGGGATGTCGCCGAGACGCTCGCGCAGAGGCGGCAGCGACAACGGGACGACATTCAGCCGGTAGTAGAGGTCCTCGCGAAACCTTCCTTCCCGCACCCGCTGGACGAGCTTTGCATTGGTCGCCGCGAGTACCCGGATGTCGACCCTTATCGTCTCCGAACTCCCCAACCGCTGGAACGTCCGCTCCTGGAGCACCCGCAGCAGCTTCGCCTGCAACTCGAGCGGGAGGTCGCCGATCTCGTCGAGGAAGATCGTGCTCCGGTGCGCCTGTTCAAAACGCCCGATCCGCTGGCCCACCGCGCCCGTGAAGGCGCCCTTCACGTGGCCGAACAGTTCCGCCTCGAGCAGGTTCTCCGGCAGCGCGCTGCAGTTGACCGAAACCATGGGCAGATGGGACCGCGGCCCGGCCATGTGAATGGCCCGCGCGACCATCTCCTTCCCGGTGCCCGTTTCGCCGGTGATCAGCACGGTACTCTTCCGCGCGCCGATGAGCCGCACCACTTGCGCGACATCCTCCATCCCCCGGCTCTTTCCCACGAGCAGTTGGCGCCAAGGCTCGCGCGGATGCCCGGCGGCGGCCAGCTTGCGTTCCCGATACTGGGCGACAGCCGCTTCCACGGACCGCCGCAGGCGCCCGGCGTCGGTCTCCGCGTCGTGCATCTGGAACGCCCCGAGCCGCGCCATCCGCACGGCCCGCGGCAAGGAGCCCTCCGGGTCGACGAACAGAACCGGTACCAGCGCGTTGATGCGCTGCACCTCTTCGAGCAGTTCCGCGGCCGACCAGTCCGGCAGCGGCAGGAAGACCAGCACGGCGTCGTAGTCGGACGCCCGTAGCTGAGCCAGCGCTTCCACCGGACCGGCGGCGATCTCACCGGAGCCACCAGCGGGCGCGGCGGCGCGTGCCAGCGGGGCGAATCGTTCGTCAGGACAGATGTTGAGGAGCCGGGCAACCATGATCGTGTTCGTCGTGAGCCTCGCGGAGAGGACGGCTTCACCGTTTCTTCCCCTCGTCGCTCCATCATCCATCGGCCGGTGGTGGGAAACCTTTAAGAGTTTTCGCACCTACTCCCACCCCTAGCCTGGCTTATACTAGTAGTGATGCGTAATCTTGTTTGTGCTCTTTGTTTACTTGCGTTTACGTTTGTCGGCTGTTCTTCTCAAACGATCAGCACGGTCGTCGCGCCAAACGTCGCCACGCTGAACGCGGACCAGCTCAAGACGATGGTCGAAAGCGATAAGAACCTTGTCCTGGTCGACGTTCGCCCCTCCGAGGAGATCGCGCGGAACGGCACCATCAAGGGCTATCTTCATATCCCGCTCGGCGAGTTCGAGCAGCGCTACTCGGAGGTCCCGAAGGATAAGAAGGTGGTGGTGATGTGTGAGCGTGGAGGACGTGCCGCTCGCGGCGCTTCGATCCTCGTCGATCACGGCTACTCGAACGTCTACTCGGTCGGGTTGGCGGAGTACCGGGGCAAGGGCTACCCCCTGATCCATCCCCCCGCCGGCGACTGATCGCGATTCCGGCGGGTGTCGACGCCACTGCAGAAGGTAAGGGTGTTCATTTCACGGTAGCCCGCAATGTCCCCAGTGAGGCGGTGGCGTTGGCCGGGGAGGCGGGATCAGTCGATCCGCCGAGATGGGTCTCGTCCTTGTTCCTCTCGCGTCCGCGCGGGGCCTCGCTGCAGTGTTCCCGCCGTACGATCGGCCTTACTCAGGCGGTTCTTTCTGCTTCGGTTCGGGCAGCCAGACTGGCGATGAAGCCGACCATGTACGTCATCGTGCCCACGATGGCCGCGGCGTGGGCAAGCTTCATCGGCGGCGTGCCGCCCGGCGTGAAGTTGGCGAGCTGTATGGTGAAGTAAGCCGCCGAGGTCCCGAACATCCGGCCGCCGACGTTGGCGGCGAAGCTCTCTCCGGTACCGCGCAGGTACAGTGGGGAAAACGCGCGGCAGGCAGTTACCCAGAAACTGAACTGCGCCACCGTCATCAGTCCGACCAAGAAGATACCCCACTGGAGCATCTGCAGGTTGGCCACGGAGGCGACTCCGGCAGGAACGGCCGGATCACCATCAGCGGAATCGCCGGAATCAAGCCCGACATCAGCGTGTAGCGCCAGGCGTCATGGCCGTCCAACCGGCGGCCGATCCCGGCGGATGCTTCCCGCGGTCCGTCGTGACAGGCCACCGCAACCGCGGCGGTGCGTCGTGAGGAGGCTACCAGGCCGGACGCGGCTGCGGTATCCTTGCAGAGGAACTTCGATGCCCATCAAAGACGATCTGCTTGAAATCCTGATCTGCCCCCAGAGCAAGGAACGTTTGAAGGCGTTGCCGGCCGAGACGGTCGCCGCGATCAACGAGCGTATCGCGGCCGGTGCGGTCACCTTCGAAGGCGGCGCGCGCATCAAGGAGCCGCTCGAGGAGGCCCTGGCGACCGTCGACAATCAGCGTCTCTACGCCATCAAGGACGGCATTCCGATCATGCTGGTCGACGAATCGATTCCGACCGCCCAACTGGGCGACGCTGTCGTCGAATCGATCGCGAAGAACTGAACCGCACGGCCCCACGCTTGTCTCTGCGCCCGCCCGCCGGGCGCCCCGCGATAATATAGAAAATTTCGGATCTTTTTGTCCTGGTCTTGTGCCATAATACCGATCGGAGGACGCAAATGAGAATCGGGGCATATCAGTTTGGCTCCGTGACCATCAATGGGGAGACCTTCCACACCGATGTAGTGATTGATGGGACGCGGATCCGAAAACGAAGGAAGGGGCCTTCGAAGAAGTACCGCGAACAGTGCGGGCACACACCGCTCTCCGCTGAAGAAGAGATCCCTTGGGACTGCCGCCAGCTTGTGATCGGCACGGGAGCAATGGGGGAAATGCCGATCCTCGAGGACGTGATCGCGGAAGCGCAACGACGGCGCGTGAAGCTGCTGCCGATGCGCACCGAAGACGCGGTCAAGGCGCTCAAAGCCAAACCGGCGAACACGAACGCGATTCTGCACCTTACCTGCTGATCGGCGCTATTCCTACCGGTGGTTCGCGCCTCCGCCAGGAGTTCCGATGTCAGACGCTATCCGTGTGCCCACACGCCGGCCCCGAAACAGGTGGGTCCCTAGTCTAGACCTTCCGGACGCGGCGCAGCGTGAACTGCTCCGGGTGGAGTTCCCCTTTAACCAGGCGCTGCCAGTTATCGCTGACCTGGATCAGCTTCCCGCTGACGTGATTGGAGCATTCCGAAGCCAGGAACAGGGCGAGCTCGATCTGCTCCGCGGGCGGTGTCCCGCCGGTCATCCGTGTCCGCATGGCCTCCTCCAGGTCCTTCTCACCGGCCTTGTCACCGGCGGTCAGCACCTGGTCCGTCATGTGGGTGTAGGTGGGTTCAGGCCCCAGGCAGTTGGCCTGTATGTTGTAATCCCTGACCTCGTCGGCAATCGTCTCGACCAGCCGGACGACACCCGCCTTCGAGGCCGCGTAGGCGGAAAAGTTGGCCCGCGGGCGACTGGCGCCGGCGCCGCTCAGCACGAGGATCTTGCCGGAGCGCCGCTCGATCATTCTCGGCAGGACGGCCCGGCACGAGTTCAGAACGCCGATCAGATTGGTCTCGACGACCGCCTGCCAGGCCTTGGGCGGCACCTCCCAGACAGGTCCGATGGGACCGACCATGGCCGCGGCGCAGGCCAGTACGTCGATGTCGCCAAAGTGCGCCCGCATCCGGTCCGCGGCCGACCGCACCTCCCGGAAAGAACAAACATCGGCACGGAGCCGCATCGCGGCTCCGCCGGCGTGCTCAATTTCGAGCTGCGTCAGCTCCAGCTCGGCCTTGCTTCTTGCCAGCAGACCCACCCTTGCGCCGCAACGGGCAAATCCTATTGCCAGGCGCTTGCCGATTCCGCGCCCGGCGCCGGTGATCAGGATGTTCTTGTTCTCGAGCGACTGCAAGCCGATCCACCCCCACTATAAATGCAGTACGGATGGGGTAGGAGTCAACTAGCGAAAATGCACCCTTTCGCACACATTTGATACCGAGACATCCCCGCTTGCCCGCTCGCAGTGCGACGCGCGGAACTGCCCTACTCCCTCAAGTGCTGCTGCATAGCCCCAAAAGTGGTGACGTCTTCCAGGACGGATGTTGACGACTCCGATGTGGCGTACGCTCTCGAGCAAGCCGTATTAGCGCCTCCCGCCAACACGGGACACCGGCC
The DNA here is from genome assembly GCA_963809945.1 of Bryobacterales bacterium. Taxonomy (GTDB): domain Bacteria; phylum Acidobacteriota; class Terriglobia; order Bryobacterales; family Bryobacteraceae; genus CAWELS01. The sequence goes on from CAWELS010000058.1 coordinate 177,046, forward strand.
AAACGGACGCCAAACGCCGGCGGTCAGCGCCGGCGTGGCTCCCGCGAATCGTCCCAGGTGATCCGGGCGTGATAGCGGTCGTTACCCGGCTCCGGATCTTCGATGCGCAGGACCAGCGTCCAGTTGTTGCGCCGCGAAGGTTCTTCGACGATCCGGATCGAGTTCCGGCCGTCGCGCTGATCGAGCTTGAGTCCGTACACCTCGCCGAGCGGCAGCTCGGCGCGGTACTCGGAGCCCTCGTCAAGCGGCGGCGCGCCCTGGTCGATCTGGTAGGTGATGCGATCGCCCCGGATAAAGAACGTCACCGAGCCATCCACCCGGGCGCGCAGGTCGAAGCGGCCGTCGCGCGAGTTTGGGTCGTAGTTGTCGCTGCGGACAGCCGGCAGCGAGCCTCCATGTCCACGGGGCGGACCGAATCGTCCCGGCCCACGCGTGGGCGACGACCGCGGGCCGCTCGACGCGCCGACGCCTTCCCAGGTGATGCGGGCATGATAGCGGTCCGTGCCCGGCTCCGGATCGTCGACGCGCAGGACAAGGGTCCAGCCATTGGTGCGCGAGGGATACTCGGCGATCTCGACCCGGTTGCGGCCGTCGCGCTGATCCAGCTTCAGGCCCTGGACGGGTGCGGCGGGCAGCTCCTGCCGGTACTCGGAACCGTCGTCGGCCGGCGGGCTTCCGCGGCGCACGCGGTAGGTGATCTGGCCCCCGTGGATGTAGAAGTCCACGGTGCCGTCGACCACGGCCCGCAAGTCGAAGCGGCCGTCTTCGGAGGATGGGTCATAGTTGTCGCTGCGCCGCACCGGCAAGCTCTGGCCGAGCAACTCCAGGGGCAGCAGGATGGTGATGAGAGCGAGTGTCAGTCTGGCTGAAGTTGTCATTGGTCTTCTCCGCAACCTAGTCTACGCGTCTCCGGGACCTCGCCGGGCACTCTGTCCTGACCAGACGTACCAGGGTCGGTTTCTGGTGCGCGGTTTGGCGTCGAGCGGAGGGCCCGCTCGACGGCTCAGCTAGTATGCTGCGCTCCCTGACAGTTCGACTGTTTCGTACGCGGCCGCCTGATCCGCCATCTGCAACGGCGCTCGCAGTGACCGTACCGGCCGCCGCGGGAAGTCGGCTGGTATGGGCACCTCCAAGGCTTCGGCTTGGTGCTGCTGAACCGATGGCCCAGCCGGCCGACTGCGAATGCCTGAGGCGACCTCTTCTGGAGAGCCGGATGCGGGAAATCCGCACGTCCGGTTCGACGAGGGGAGGGGCACCATCCGGTCCCCTCCTACTCTACCAGTCCAGTTCGGAGATACCCGTACGGCGACTCTCGACTGGAGGGTTAACCGATACGGCGCCGTTCCCATACATAACGCCACGAAAATTGCAGTGGATGGCGTTGATGTCCTGGTTGATTACATCAGCGCGGACGGCCGGGGTAAAGACCTCCTGAAACCGCGGCTGCAGTATGGAGCGTCATTCCCGGACCAGCTTTTACGGTCATCATCGACCCGAAGTGGAAATCGGACCGGCAGAGCCGTTCGCCCCGCGTCCTCTTTGAGAGAGCACCCCGACTGGGCGGTGAGCGGAGTCGAGCTCGTCGGCATGAGATAAATATTCGGAACGGGCGACGGCGCGCCCTACAGTCTTCGTGGCGGTCTTTGTCTAGAACCAGAAGAACAGGCGGCAAAGTTGAACGATGATCAGAATTTCAGGTATCACAGATCCTGGCTCCTGAAGAACTCATCGTCCAGGCGAATTCAGATAAATAGAGTATTTTCTATTTTCATTCGATTTTTGTTTGCCGTTTGTTCGCTCTGTTTCGCTGAGAGAATTTGCGGGCCCAGGGCACTTAATCGATGGGTCACACTCCCGCAAGAGGTCGTTCCAGGGACCCGTGCCCGTTGGGCAGGTGTGGTGACGGTCACGGGAATATGGGACTGGGATTTGCCAAGGCCTCGGGTGGCCAGACGCAGGAACGATTTCGCCTCGACAAGTGCATCGGCCAGGGCGGCATGGGGTCGGTGTACAAGGCCTACGACCAGGTGCTGGAACGCACGGTCGCAGTCAAGATCCTGCATCCGACAATGGCCGGCGACGAGCGCGCGGTCGAACTCTTCAAGAGGGAAGTCCAACTGGCCAGCGGCATCTCTCATCCGAACGTCCTCCGGATATTCGACTTCGGGGAACTGCGCGGCGCCAAAATCATTTCGATGGCCTACGTGGATTCTCCGAATCTGGGGGAGGCCATCCGGCGAGCCGGCCGCCTGAGCTGGGTCCGGAGCCTGCAGTACGCCGTACAGATCTGCGCCGGCCTCGAGGCGGCCCATGCGGCGGGCGTCATCCACCGGGACCTGAAGCCCCAAAACATACTGGTCGACCGCACTGGCCACGCCTACATTGCGGACTTCGGCCTGGCGAAAGCGCGCGATGAAGAGCTCTCTTGCGCGACACGAATCGAGCAACCACCGGGCGCGCCGCAGTATATGTCGCCGGAGCAGTGCCTGGGGCTTCCGGTCGATCAACGAACGGACATCTTCTCATTCGGCGCCATTCTCCATGCAATGCTGACCGGCGAGCCGCCGCTTTCCGGGGGCGTCGCAAACGGGATCTCGGGACAGGAGATGTCCCTGGCCAACGAGAAGCTGGCGGGATCCGGGGCGCCCGACAAACTGATCGAGGTGGTCCGGCGCTGCCTGCTCTACGCGCCCGAGGACCGATATCCCGAGGTGACGGACATACTCGTCGAGCTGCGGCCACTGCTCGAGAGGAGTCACGGCAACAGCGACATCGCAGTTCCTGACAAGGGCGCCCATCGACGCCGCTGGTCGTGTATTTGGCCGACTATTGGGCCCCGCGTGCGCATCACCCTGCTAACGCTGTTGACGGTCCTCCTGCTGTCCGCGGGCTTCGTGGGCGGGCAACACGGGGTGAGGATTCCCCCAGGCTTGGCGAAACCGGAGGCACCGCCGCGGACAGCGTCGCTCGATTCTCGTGTTGCGGCACTGCAGGTGTACGAGCAAGGGAAGGACCTGCTGGCGGCGTGGAAGTCCGACTCGGACCTTCGCGCCGCGGTGGACCTCTTCGAAGAGGCTGTGAAACAGGACCCGTCATTCTCCGCGGCCCATGCCGGCCTGGTCACCGCCAGCTTGGCCTTGTACCGCCAGACGAAGGAGCGGCAGTGGCTCGAGGGCGCCTCTCGGGCGGCGGAGACGGCCCTGGCGATTGACGCGGATGCGGTCCACACCCGGATTGCCGTGGCCGAGGTGGATCTGGCTAAACGGCAGTTCCCCGAGGCGATTGCGTTATTAGAGAAGATAATCGGCGAACAGGGGGCGCCAGACCACGCATTTCGGCTGCTCGCGAGCGCCTACCTGCGGACGAACGCTCCGCTCCACGCCATCCAGTGTGGGGAGCGCGCGGTGGAGCTGAATCCGTCCTCATGGCAGAACCACAGTGCGCTGGGCGCCACCTACTATGCCACGCGAAGGTTTGAAGAAGCCGAGTCGGAGTTTCGGCGGGGGCTTGAGCTGAACCCCGAATCCGGCGCCGACTTGAACAATCTGGGAGCGATCTGCCTGCAGAGCGGGAGATTCGAGGAGGCGCTCCGGTTCTTTGAGCGCGCCCTGCGGTTGATGCCGGCGCCGGAGGCCTACAGCAACGTGGGTACGCTGTATTTCCTGACTGAACGCTATCAACTGGCGGTGATGGCGTTTGAGAAGGCAGTCTCGCTGCGGCCGAAATCTGAGGTTCTGACCGGGAACCTCGCCTGGGCATACCAGTTGGCGGGTATGCGGGAGCATGCCACGCGCACCCTGGTGAAGGCCATCGACCTGGCGCAATTGGAGCTCGAGTTGGCTCCAATGGATACGGCGACGATGAGACGCCTGGCGCTCTACCAGGCCAAGAGCGACCACCCCGCGGAGGCGGAGCGGATCCTGGCCAAATTGCGGGAGCAGGCTCCGGAGGACAGCGATTTTCTGTACACCCAGGCAGCCGTGAAGATGTTTGGCGGCAACGCGGAGACGGCCATCGAGGATCTCGAACTTGCTTTGCAGGCTGGCTACCCCGCCACGTTCGCATTCGCCGATCCCGCCTGGCGGGAGTTGCGAGAAAACCGTCGGTTTCGCGAGCTGCGGGAGCGCTTTGGCCCGCCGGCGGGTCGGGATCTCCCGCAGGGCGAAGCTTCATTCTGACGGACTGTCGGGGCTTCTGGGCAGCCTCAGCCGACCCGCGCCAAGCGTGAGGACCTGGGTTTGGTGTTGATCGGTGATCGGGAATGCCGACCGAGGTGGCAAAGAAATTCGTCCCGACTACTTCAGGGGACGAGGTAGAGGGCGCCGAGAAAAGATGCCGGAAATCGTTGCCCCGGCTCTCCAGACCCGGCTTGCCCCCCCTAACAGATACGACTAGTCAGTGAGATTACCTGCGTCCGTAGCCGCCACCGCCACCACGGCCGCCGCCGTAACCGCCACCGCCCCTGCGTCCACCGCCACCGCCACCGCGGTCTTCCTTGGGGCGGGCTTCGTTGACGTTTAGCGTCCGGCCCTCATAATCGACGCCGTTCAAGGCCGCGATTGCCGCTTTGGCCTCGCCATCGTTGTTCATCTCAACGAACCCAAAACCTCTGGCTTGTCCCGTGTCACGATCAGTGACAATGTTGACGCTCTCTACTTCTCCATGAGCTTCAAACAGCGAACGGACACCGTCCTCGGTTGCCCCGAAGCTCAGATTTCCAACATAGATCTTCTTCATACTAGGTTTCCTTGTTCTCGAACTGAAATCCGGCCCATAGCGTCTGGAAGGGGTACCGGGCATCCTTCACGCCTGATTCGTGCCTCTCTAGGCCGAGGTTGCATTGTGCGCGTTTCACAGAGTTCGTCAGTAAATGTGCCGCGGACACCAACAATCGTGTCTTGGACTCGTAGGACGCATCCAATCTCGCTACAGTCTACCACTTGCAGCTCCCCGAGATGGGAACGGTCCGCAACCGAAGCGGGTTGGGGACTTCTTGAAAGTCGGCGGTCTCCGTCGTGGCAGGGGACTTTCCGGCGATAAATAAAGGTCGTGGGTCCCACTGGGGAACCCGGGCGGGGAAAGCTGGAATGACGGTCGACCGGCTCGACGTAGGTGTCGGGTCAACGGTGGAGGTCTTCCAGGCGGGCGTCCGTGTGGCCTCGGGTGCGGACAACATGCGGCAATCAGGCGACTGGAAAAGCGAATGTTCTTGATCGCCGACCACCGTTGTGATTTTGCGCCGATTATGAGATGGTACGTGGGTTCCGGGCCCGGCGTAGGCTGTCGCTCGGGCGAGAGGTGAGACCTGTGAAACGAGCAATGTGGCTGGTCGTCTCGATGATGCTCTTCGGCTTTGCCCCGTTGGTAGTCGCCGCGGACGAGAAGCCGAACGTTCTTCTGATCCTGGTCGACGACCTGCGGCCGGAACTCGCGTCGTTTGGCGTTTCCTATATTCGCTCGCCGAACATCGATCGGCTGGCGTCGGCGGGCATGGTCTTTGAGCACCACTATGTGCAAGCGCCGACGTGCGGGGCGTCAAGGTACTCGCTGCTGACGGGCCGTTACGGTGGCTTAACCAACGAAGCCTTGTTCGAGCGCGCCGCCCGGCTGAAGGCTGACCCCGAGTCGGTTCCGCCAAGCATGCCGGCCTGGTTTCGCCGGCACGGCTACACGACCGTTTCCGTAGGAAAGGTCTCTCATCATCCCGGCGGATGGGGCGGCGAAGACTGGAACGACCCTGCCCAGCCGGAGATGCCGGACTCCTGGGATCGGAACTTGCTGCCCACCGGTCCCTGGAAGCATCCCCGGGGTTGGATGCACGGCCTGGCGAATGGAGAGATCCGGGTCAACGCGGCTGAAATGGACGTCTTCCAATCGAAGGATGGTCCTGATTCGATCTATCCGGACGGTATCTCGATCGAGGAAGCCCTGCGCCAGATGGACCAACTGACCTCGGATGAGAAACCGTTCTTTCTTGCGGTCGGGGTTCTGCGCCCGCACCTGCCGTTCGGCGCTCCAGCCAAATACTACGAGCCATACGCCGACATGGACCTTCCTCGGATCCCGCATCCGGAAAAACCGACGTGGAGGTCAACCTGGCATCCTTCCGAGGAGTTCCGGCAATACAATCTCTGGGGCCGCGATCCGAATTCCGACGCCGACTTCGCTCTGGCGGTACGCCGGCACTACGCCGCTTGCGTCACCTATGCGGATGCGCAAGTCGGACATTTGATGGACCGGCTCAAAAGTCTCGGCGCTGATAAGAATACGATTGTCATTCTTTGGGGCGATCATGGCTGGCACCTTGGCGAACACGCCATCTGGGGCAAGCATAGTCTGTTCGAAGAATCGTTGCGGTCTCCGCTCATCGTTATCTATCCCGGCATCGAGAAACCGGGCGAGCGTAGCGAATCGATCGTCGAAACAATCGATCTGTTCCCCACGCTTTGCGATCTCACCGGGGTGCCGACGCCCGATTTCGCAGACGGGGTATCGCTCGGCCCGATCCTCCGCAATCCGGCCGCTCCGGGCCACGTGGCGATCTCATACTGGCAAGATGCCCGGACGATTCGAACCGAGGGGCATCGGCTGATCCTTCATGACGACGGCTACGCGGAGTTGTACGACGAACAGTCTGCTGAAAAGGAAACGAAGAATCTCGCGGAAGCCGAGCCGTCACTGGTCGAGCAACTGACGGGACGGCTGCGCGAACGCCTGCGGTGAAGAGGATCGCCGCAGGCTCTCGAAGGCGCTGATGAAGGGCGAACTCCGCTGCCAGGACTGGCGGCGTGGCAAGTCTGGCGGCTCGCTCCACGTCAGAGGCAGACCGCGAGATTCGGCAATCTTTCTGTCCAGGCTATCGCCGCGGGCTGTATGCCCCGATATCCGCCATCCAGGCGAGGACGTCGCGTTTCCAGTTGACGATCGGGCCCGGGAAGTCCCGCACGGCGAAACCGTGGGCGCCGCGCTGGTAGATGTGTAACTCGACCGGGACGTGCGCGCGGGTCAGGGTAAGGAAGACCGAGGGCGAATCGTAGACGAAGCGGGCGTCGTCCTGGGCGCAGGTGATGAAGGCCGGCGGGGTGTCGGCCGGGATGACGGCGTCCGCGGCGAATTCGAAGCTGGGGTAGCCCATGATCTGGAAGTCGGGGCGCGAACTGACGCGCATGAGGGGATCGTCGGCGTTCGGGTCGCCGGGCTGGAAGCGCGTCGAGACGTAGGCGGCCAACTCGCCGCCGGCGGAGTAACCGGTGATACCGATGCGGGCGGGGTCGAGGCCGAACTCGGTGGCGCGGGCGCGGACCAGGCGAATGGCGCGGGAGGCGTCGGCCACTTCGTCTTCCATGGTGTAGGGCGAGCCGGGCTCGCGCGCCAGCCGGTACTTCAATACGAAACCCGCGATGCCCTGCCGGTTGAGCCACTCGGCGATTTCCGTGCCTTCGAGGTCGATCTGGAGGTAGCGGTGGCCGCCGCCGGGCAGGATAACGATGCCCGTGCCGGTCGCGGTCTCGGGCGGCGGGAGGTAGACGGTGAGGGTGGGCTGGTGAATGCCGGTGAGGTGCAGGAACGGGCGCTCGCCGTTCATGCCGTTGACGATGACTTCCTCGTTCTGGCGACCGTTCGAGTGGGGAGCGCCGTTTTCCCAGACCGGGATGACCGGGTGGTCGTCGGCCGCGATGGCGGGGGCGGCGAGGGCGAGGAGGAGGATCAAGGGGAGAGTTGTGCCGAAGAGCTGATAGCGGTACGACTTCCGGCGTTCACACGAGTGTGAACGCGGCTCGCACGAGTGCGCACGCCATATCGAGGACGGATCGGAGGTGGCCTTGGCCAGTATTCGGAACGAGGCGGGTGCGATCTTCATGGCACTATTTCCTTGTGTAGACGCCGATGTCCCTCATCCAAGCGAGCAGGGTGTCCTTCCAGTTGTTGACCGGGGTCGGGTGGGTGCGGACGCCGAAGCCGTGGCCGCCTTTCTGGTAGATGTGGAGCTCGGCGGGGACCTTGGCCTTGGTCAGGACGACGAAGCTCTCGGCGGCGAACTGGGCGAAGCGGGTGTCGTCCTGGGCGACGGCGAGAAAGGTCGGCGGGGTGTCGGCCGGGACTTCCCCGTCCTGGTAGCGGAAGGCGGCGTAGCCGAGGATCTGGAAGTCGGGGCGGGAGCTCACGCGGAGCAGCGGGTCGGCGGCGTTGGGGTCGCCGCGGTCGAAGCGGACGGAGGCGAGTCCGGCGGTCTGGGCCCCGGCGGAGTAACCGGTGACGCCGATTTTGGCGGGATCGATGTGGAATTCGGCGGCGCGGCTGCGGACGATCCGGATGGCGCGGCTCATGTCGGCCACTTCGTCGTCGAGGGTGTAGGTGGAGCCCGGCTCGCGGGACAGGCGGGTCTTCAAGACGAATGCCGCAATGCCCTGCTGGTTGAGCCAGTCGGCGATCTCGGTCCCCTCGATGTCAACGGCCAGGAAGCGGTGCCCGCCGCCGGGGAGCACGATGATGCCGGTACCGGAGGCGTTCTCGCGGGGCGGGAGATAAACGGTCAGGTAGGGCTGGTGAATGCCGGTGAGCATGAGGAACTTGCGGTCGCCGGTGGATTCCTCGATCTTTTCGTCGTTCTGCCGGTTGTTCGAGCCGGGGGCGCCGTCTTGCCAGAGGGGGATGACGGGATGTTCGTCGGCGGCCGGGATGGGGGTCGCCATGGTGAGGAGGAAAGTTAGGGTGATGAGGAGTCTCATTGTTTGTCTTCCGGACGAGGGTGTTCGAGCTGGCTGTTCTACAGTCTACAGCGACGAGCGAGGGTGGGCTAGGTGGCGTTGGGCGAACCGCCCGCCTCACTTGCGCTTCTGTCTAGTCGTCGGGGTCGTCAGACGCCGGGCGATTATTCCATTGGCGGAGGCCGGCGAATTGCCACAGGAGTGCCGGGATCACGGCCAGGAAGCCGGTGACCAGGGCGACGGTCGGGGCGGTGATGCCGTGGTCGACGGCGGCGCCGGAGGCGTAGGAGACGGTCGCCATGGCGACGACCATGAAAGCGAAGTCGGCGGAGAAGACGCGGCCGCGGAAACGGTCTTCGGCCTGGTAGTGGAGCAGGGTCGTCGAGAAGACCCAGACGATCGACGATCCGGCGTGGGCGAAGATCACCGTGAGGGCGGCGAGGAAAATGGTCGGGGCGAAGCCGAGGGCACAGTAGCCGACCGCGACGGCGAGGAAGGCGAACGTGATGCCGCTCCGTAGGCGGCTCTGGCGGCGGCCGGCCCAGCGGCCGGCGAATAGCGGTCCGAGCAACGCTCCGATGCCGCGCGATCCCATCAGGACGGCCATGCCGAGCATGCCGGCGCGTTCCGGGCCGAGTGTGGCGGGGGCGATGGGGAAGATTCGTTCGCCGAAGATCGGCAGGATCACCCAGTGCGCGCCCAGGAATCCGAGGCCGGCTTTGGTCAGCATGGTGGCCAGCAGGCGGGGGTCGCCGGCGACGTAGCGGACGCCTTCGATGACCGGTGTGAAGTCGATCAGGTCGCGCGGGGAGAGGGGCTTCGAGCCGGCCAGATGGGGTTCGGTGAACCGCATGCCGCGCAGGAACATCGCCGAGATCAGAAACGTAAGCGAGTTGATGACAAAGACCGCGTTGCGTCCGAACGCCACCGCGATCAGGCCGCCGATGAAGGAGCCGATGGCGAGGTTGAAGCTCCACGTGGTGGAGCCGAGCGAGTTGGCAACGAGCGTTTCCTGGCGGTCGCGCGTGACGTTGGGGATGACGGCGCTGCGGCCGGGCTCGAAGAAGCCCCACAGGAAGCTCTGCGCACACCAGCAGCAGATAGATGGCCCAGATGTGTCCGGAGACGCTTGCCCCCAGCATCGCGAGCACGACGACGGCGCGGGCGAGGTCGGCGAAGATCATGACCTTGCGGCGGCTGAGCCGGTCGTTGATCACGCCGGCCAGCGGGGCGATGAAGAATTGCGGCAGAACCTGCAGGACCACCGCGAACGCGACGGCCTGCGCGCTGTGGGTGAGCTCGAGCAGGAGGCTGTAGATGGCGACTGAATAGAGCCAGTCGCCCATCTCGCTCACCATCTGGGCCAGCCACAGCAGCCGGAAGTTGCGGTTGCCGCGAAGAAGCTGGCATGTAGGATGTGAGCGAGACGGGACCGGAAGCCATGTCAGCCGGCCCGCTGTTGCTCCGGTGGGTCGCCGGCGGGCGCGGCGGAATCGCTCGGGCGGCGGATTCGGTGTAGAGACCCATGCGCTGCTTCACCAGCTCGATGGTGGAGTTGGCGATGGGGGTTACGCGTTCGGCGCTCGAGCGCAGCACGCCCGCGACGTAGCCGGCATCGGCGGTGATCTCGCGGAACCGCTGCTGGATGGGCTCGAGACGAGGCCACGACGATCTCGGCGACTTCCTTCTTGGTATCGCCGTAGCGCTTGCCGTCGAAATGGCGGCGCAACTGGCCTCATCATCCCAGTCGCTGAAGGCCTGGAAGATAGCCAGCAGGTTCTGGATGCCGGCGCCGAGCTGCGAGAAGTCGACCGCGGGCTGCGAGTCGGTCTTGGCGCGCATGATCTTCTTGCGGATCACCTTCGGGTCGGATCGAGCAGGGCGATCGGAGTGGTTGGCGCCGGTGGCGGACTTGCTCATCTTCGGCTTCCGGATCGTCGAGGCCCATGACGCGCGCGCCCACCGTCGGCAGCTTGGTTTCCGGCATGACGAACGTCTCGCCGTAGCAGGGAGTTGAAGCTCTGCGCGATGTCGCGGGTGAGTTCCAGGTGCTGCGACTGGTCATCGCCCACCGGTACGACTCGCGCCTGGTAGAGCAGGATGTCGGCGGCCATCAGGACGGGGTACTGTAGCAGTCCGGCGCCGATGGTCTTCTGCTTGCTCGACTTGTCCTTGTACTGCGTCATCCGCTCGAGCCAGCCCACGGGCGTGACGCAGGTCAGCATCCAGGCGAGCTCGGCGTGCGCGGGGACCGACGATTGCACGATGATGGCCGACTTCGCCGGGTCGATGCCGACGGCGAGGAACTGCGCGGCCAGGCGCTCGATCTGGTCTGCAGCTCGGCGGGGTCCTGGTAGACGGTGATCGCGTGGAGGTCGACGATGCAGTAGATGCACTCGTAGTCGTCCTGAATGCGGGCCCAATTCTTGAGTGCGCCGAGGTAGTTGCCGATGTGAAGATCGCCGGAAGGTTGGACTCCCGAGAAGACTCGTGGTTTCATGCTGGGTAAGGGAGCAATTCTTATCCTAAACGAAATCACCATCGAAAAACTGGTTTACGGCGGGGAGGGCCTGGCGCGGCCGGAGGGCAAAGTAGTGTTGGTGCCCTTTGTCGCGGCGGGCGAACGGGTCCGCGTCGAAACCGTATCCGAGGCGGCGGGGCATGGCCCGGGCGCGGCTGGTCGAGGTGCTCGAACCGGCCGCGACGCGCGTCGAGCCGCCTTGCGAATACTATGCCCGCTGCGGGGGCTGCCATTATCAGCATCTGCCTTACGAGGAGCAACTGCGAGCCAAACAGGCGATCCTCGGCGAGGTGCTCGAGCGTGTCGGCAAGATAGAGCCGCCGGAGATCGGCGTGATCTCGGGGCCGCCGCTCGAATACCGCAACCGGGTCCAATTTCACGTCGAGGAGGCGCGGCTCGGCTTTCACCAGGCGGGCTCGCACGTACTGCAGCCGGTGCTGCGCTGCGTGGTGGCGTCGCCGGCGATCAATGAGGCGCTGGCGGTATTGCGGCGGATGGCGCACCAGCCGCGGTTCCCGACGTTCGTGCGGTCGATCGAGCTGTTTAGCAACGGCGACCAGATGCAGGTGAATGTCACCGAGACCAGCGGTCCGCGCGTGGCGGCGAGCTTCTTTGACTGGTGCGCGAAGCTGATCCCAGGGTATACGCCGGGGGCGATCGACTACGCGGCGGCCGGGGAGACGTTCCGCGTGGGGCACCGGTCGTTCTTTCAGGTCAATCGGTTCCTGGTGGACCGGCTGGTGGAGGCAGCGCTCGAGGGCGCCACGGGAGAGCGGGCGCTAGATCTCTATGCGGGGGTCGGGCTGTTCTCGGTGGCGCTGGCGCGGCGGTTCGGGGCCGTGAAGGCGGTCGAGTCGGGGCGGGGGGCGGTGGACGATTTGAGCTACAACGCCGAGCGGGCCGGGGTCGCGGTCGAGGTGGAGAGGAGTACGGCGCAGTTGGTGCTCGAGGGGATTCCGGCGGAGAAGCGGCCGGACTTCGTGCTGGCGGATCCGCCGCGGGCGGGGTTGGGCAAGGCGGTGGTTAAGGAGTTGGTTCGGTTGCGGGCGCCGCGGCTTACGATCGTGTCGTGCGATCCGTCGACGCTGGCGCGGGACCTGGCGGTGCTGCTGGCGGCGGGATATGGGATCGAGGGGATGACGATGGTGGACTTGTTCCCTGAGACATACCACATCGAGACGGTGGTGCGGCTGGCGTTGGTGTGATCCGGGATACCGTCAAGGGTTTTGGGCTTTGAGCCGGTCTTGGCCGACGGGAGCGGAGCGGAGCTGAAGCTCCGCGCCGGCTGAAGTGCGCCCTCCAGGGGGGCCAGGGCCTTCATTGCCCGGCGAAGACGCGTTTCCATAGGGGTTTGGCGGCGGGTTTGACGCCCATGGAAGCGAGGATCGGGGCCGCCTGTTCGGGGGACAGCGGGTTGGTGTCGCGGACGGCGGCGTCGGCTTCGCGGACCCGGCAGAAACGGTCGATGTCGTGCCAGGAGCCGGCCAAGTGGGCGTCGAGGTCCTGGCGTTCCGACCATTTCATTTGACCGTCCAGGGCGCGGAGCAGTTGACGCACGGCGATCGGCTTGTCTTCGGCGGTGCTCGCCATGTGGCGCAGGGCGGGAGCGTGATCGGCGATCGAGAAGCCCGGCAGATGTTCGTGGAGCAATCCGGCCGCGCGGCGGCGGGTCTGGGCGCCGGTCTCCTCGGAGACGCGGACGAGGGCGGCAGCGGCGGCGGTGTCGTAGTCCATCGTTTCGAGCCAGACGACCTGCTTTTCGACGGCGGTCAGGGGCGCGAGGGCCTCCTGGAAGGCTGGCCAGTCCACCTCGCCGCCCGCAGGCTCGACGCCGGCGAAGGCGAGGAGAAAGTCCCGCATCTCGAAGACGAATTCGCGTTCGGAGACCGCTTGTACGGAGGCAAGGGGGCTGTTCGGATCGTCCCGAAGGGCGGCGAGGAAGCGGGCCCAGAAGTCGTTGCCGGTGGCGCCCGGGCGGTAGTGTTCGAGGAGGCGGGCGAACGCCGGGACGAAGTTGGTGACGAGGTGCGTCCAGCCGGGCGGGCGGCCGCGGCGACAGTCGTCGATCATCTCATAGCAGGTGTAGACGGCCAATTTCGGAGTCCCCTCTTGGGTTGATTGTAGCGGATCGGGGTGACCAGCTCGGTTTGGGTTACCCGATCACGCCGATTCTCGACCAACTCCCTTATGTACCTACAATAGAGGTACAATCGGATTGTTAGGTGAATGGATCAGAGATCGAGTTCGATTGGGATGAGGCTAACATCGGTCACGTCGACCGGCACGGAGTCCTGCCCGAGGAGGCCGAGCAGGTTATTCTCAACGGCCCAGTGGATCTCGGGTTGGAGATCGTTGCCGGCGAAGAGCGTTTCCTCAGCCTCGGCGCCACCGGAGGCGGCCGCGTTCTGTTGGTCGTGACAACATAGCGGGAGGACCGAATCCGGGTCGTGACCGCATTTGAACCAATCACGCGGCTTGTGCAGTTCTACTACGAGGAGAAAGGAGGGATGATCTGACATGGCAAAGAAGAAACCGCCGACCTTCGAGACCGAAAAGCAGGAGGCTGAATGGTGGGCGGAGAACCAGGATCTGATTGCCGACCGGTTCGAGAAGGCGAAAAAGGCCGGGAAGCTGGGGCGCGGAACCGTGGCGCAGGCAGCCCGCGAACGCGCGAAGCAGTCCGGCGCATCGCCAACAATTACAATCCGCCTGCCGGAGGCCGATCTGGTGCGGGCCCGAAACCTGGCTACGCAAAAGGGATTGCGCTACCAGACGTACCTGAAGATGCTCCTCCACCAGGCACTGGACTCTGAGGAGCAGGCAGCCGGGCGCACATCTTGAACAGCTGGCCCTCCATTGCTTTAACCGCCAACGACCTAGCCGGGCGTGCCGTCGATTAGTTCACGTGTCCCCCCATAGGCGTCGTAGCGGCACTCGTCGCGCATCCAGTCTTCAAGGGCGCCGCGGGCGATGAGGTCCTTGACGACGCTGCCTCTACACATCGAGCAAGGTACGTTTTCGTAAAGTGACATGAGGGTTGGGACTGCGTCCGCAGAGGGGTTAGCCTCGAAGAGTTGTCGTGCCGCGATGCCAAAGGAGTGGTAGTTGGGGAGGTCCGCCCGTGCGGCCAGTGCCTCGATCAACCCGAGGTCATCGTCACGGAAGTTCGATGTAAGCAAGTCGAGTCCCATGTCACAACGTTCTGCCGATCGAAGCAGACGCAAACCCAGTTCTCGAACCGCGTCATCCTTGATATACCGGAGTGCCCGGCAGGCCCAGCGTGCTAGCTTCTCGTTGTCGCCTTGCGCAAACTCCAAGAGCTTTTCAGGCGGCAGTGGGAATCGGCGCCACGCGAATGCCGTCAGATAAGCTCGCTGGCGCTCCGGCTCATCTTCGGTCAGGAGATCCGCCGCCACTCGCTCGAGCTCTTCGTCCGAGGCCTGCTTTCCCCACCGAAGCAGCAGTGGTGGGTGCTTACCGTTGATCTCCCGCTGTATGTCCGCGTACGAGCGTATGACGGGGCGCACCTTCTCGGACTGAGCTCTGTGCGCTTGCACGGCCTGCAAAGTTGAACGGAGGTCGGCTCGTTTGCTCGATGTGTCACTTACCGATTGCCACGCAACCTCCTCGCCAACCCGATCGCCGAGGCTGCCAACGAGCAGGTAGAGCTCGTGGACCATCTGCTCGCCGTCCGACCCCAGGAACGCCTCGACCACCGCGACAAAGGCATCGACGCCATCGAGGGTGATGAGTTCGTGAGCGCCGCCAAACGTGGGAACTCGGCGAAATGTTTCCCTCATCGCCTGGTGGACTTGCTCGTCTCCCCGCTCGGCAAACAGACAAGCCGTCTCGAAGACCTGTTCTATGTCGGCTGGATTGCTCTCCTCGTCCAGAGAGCAAAGCACAGCGAGAATGCGGTCGCGATACCAGCGTTCGTCACCTGTACGACGGATGAGCCCCCACAGGTAGTCGGCTCGAACGTCTTCATCCGTCTCGTCGGGAAGGTGGTGGGTGCATGCGTGGAGCAACGCCCCCCGAAACTCGTCGGTATGTCCGTAGCGCTCGAGCAAAAGCATCGGTCGCCCAAGCCCTTTGGCAAGGTGCCCGATGATCTCCGCCCTTCCAGGACCAGGAACGTCCAGTGTCATCGCTCCTTCGAGAGCCCAGTCTATCGCTTCTAGCTGAAGGCCGATAGCTGAACGCTGACGGCTGATAGCTGCTCCCCACCCCCGCCTTGGCTATCATGAGCTAAGTGCCCGCACCATCAACAACAGGCGTCCAGGAAGTCGTCGAGGCCGAGGGCCACCTGATCGATTCGCACATCATGGAGCAGATCTTCGATACCGTGCTCGACTTGCGGCGGACGGTTCGAGGTCCAGACGTTCCGGATCGGCCGCACCAATCAGGAGCCGTCGCAGTTGCGGCTGAAGGTCGAGGCCCCCTCGCGCGAGGCCATGGACCGGATGCTCGCCCAGCTTCTCGGCCTCGGCTGCACACCGACCGAGACCGGGGACGCCGTCCTCACCACGGTGGAACGCGACCGCTGTGCCCCGTCCTCCTTCTACTCGACCACCAACCACCGCACGATGGTGCGGGTGGAGGGCCATTGGGTCGAAGTGGAGCGGCAGCGCATGGACGCGCTGGTCGTGGTCCGGGACGGCCGCGCCGAGTGCCGCCGGCTGCGCGACCTGCGCGCCGGGGACACCGTGGTCATCGGGATGAGCGGCATCCGCGTGATGCCGGAATCGAAGGAGCGCGACCGCCTTCACTTCGCGTTCATGAGCAAGGGGATCTCGTCGGAGCGGCAGGTCGAGACCGCCGTCCGGGAAACGGCCGGGCTGGTGCGCCAGACGCGGGCCGAGGGCAACAAGATCATCGTGGTCGCCGGACCGGTGGTGGTCCACACCGGCGGCGCCGTATCGCTGGCGCGGCTGATCCGTGAGGGCTGGGTGCAGGCGCTGCTGTCCGGCAACGCGCTGGGCGTCCACGACGTCGAGGCGAGCCTCTACGGCACCTCGCTCGGCGTGCGGTTGAGCGACGGGCGGCAGGAGGAGCACGGTCACCGTAACCACATGCGCGCGATCAACGCGATCTACCACGCGGGCGATATCCGCGCCGCGGTCGGCCAGGGGCGGCTGAAGAGCGGGATCCTCTACGAGTGCGTCACGGCGGGCGTGCCGTTCGTGCTCGCCGGCAGCCTGCGGGACGATGGTCCGCTGCCGGATACGATCACCGATATGAACGCCGCCCAGGACGCCTACGCCGAACAGCTACAAGGCGCCGGGCTGGTGCTCTGTCTCGGATCAATGCTACACTCCATCGCGACCGGCAACATGCTGCCGAGCTGGGTCAAGATCGTCTGCGTGGATATCAACCCGGCCGTCGCCACCAAGGTCAGCGACCGGGGGACCGGACAGGCGGTCGGCGTGGTGACCGACGTCGGCCTGTTTCTCGACCAGCTCGCCCGAATGCTATCCGCCGAGGAGACGCACTAGTGCCCAAGAAACGCCTCTACACGGCCGAGCACGCCACCGCGGGCCTGGATGCCGAACTGCCCGGGATCGAGACGTTGGAGAACCAGTTCCCGGGCTACACGATCGACATCGACATGCCGGAGTTCACCTCGATCTGCCCGCGCACCGGGCTGCCGGACCACGGCACGCTCACCATCGAGTACGTGCCGGACAAGCTCTGTCTCGAGCTCAAGAGCCTCAAGATGTACTCGCTGGCCTACCGCAACCTGGGCATCTTCCAGGAGAACATCGTGAACCGCTTCGTCAAGGACCTGGTGGCCGCCTGCCGGCCCGTCTCGGCTCACCGTGACCGGCGACTTCCGCCCGCGCGGCGGCGTCCACAGCAAGGTCACCGCTTCGTGGAGGCGCAAAGGTGCCAAGCGATAATACCGCCGCCGAGTTGACCACCGAGGAGTTGAACGCGATCATCCGCGAGATCCGCGAGCGGGTCCGCGCCCGGCATCCTTCGGGCGAGGCCGGCGATCCGCGTGTCGTGCTGGCGGACCTGCTGCCGCTGGTTCACGCCCGAGACGCCGCCGAGTCCAAGGTCGCGGCCATCGGGACGGTAAATCCGCGCCGGCCGGGTCCGCTCAACGGTCTCATCCAGCGCTGCAAGCGTCTGATCGCCCGGTCGCTCGACTGGTACATCCGGGAGCAGGTCGAGTTCAATCGCGCCAGCGTCGAGTGCATGAACGCGACCATCGAGGCGATCACCGAGCTCAACCGCTCCGCCGAACGCCTGGCAACGCTGCATCGGGAGCTCGAGGCCGAAAGCCGCCAGACGACCGATCATCTCGCCGAGTCGGTCGCCAGGACGCTCGACAGCGAGGTACGCGAGCTCAAGGATATCCGGACGCATTGGCACCAGTGGCGCCGGGGCTGGGAGGAGAAGCTGTCCACCAACGAGATCCAGTTTCTGCGGGGCCTGGCCGACCTGCGGGCCGCCTACGATCACCGGGTCTCCCAGATCGAGGCGAACCTGCGGAGCGATATCCATACGCAGCATGCCGATTACCTGGGGGCGCTCGACCGGTCGACCATCGAGATCCAGAAGAAGCTCTGGGCGGATCTCGAGCGGGTGCGCGAGGACTACGAGCGCCTGATCCACAGTGAACTGCGCGTGGTCCGCCAGCGCGCCGCCGCGCCGCCGTCTGGCCGGACGGAAGCCCAACCCGCCGTCGAGCCCGCGCCGCCGGCCGCGCCCGGCCTCGATTACCTTCGCTTCGCCGACCGCTTTCGCGGCTCGGAGGAATACGTCAAGCGCAACCAGCAGTTCTACGTCGACCGGTTCCGTTCCTGCGCCTCGGTGCTCGACCTCGGCTGCGGGCGCGGCGAGTTCCTCGACGTGCTGCGGGAGGCGGGCATTCCGGGCCGGGGCATCGACCTCGGCGAGGAGTTCATCGCCATCTGCCGCCAGAAGGGCCTCGACGCCGAGCAGGCCGACCTGTTCGAATACCTCGACGGGCTCGAAGACGATTCGCTCGATGCGGTCTTCTGCGCCCAGGTGGTGGAGCACCTGCCGCCCGAGCGTCTACCCGACCTGGCCCGGCTGGCGGCCGCCAAGCTCCGGCGCCGCGGCCTGATCGCGATCGAGACGCCGAACCCGGAGTGCCTCGCCATCTTCGCGACGCACTTCTTCCTGGATCCGACGCACACCCGCCCGGTGCCGGCCGCGCTGATGGGGTTCCATCTCGAGGAAGCGGGCTTCGGCGCGGTGGAGATCCACCAGCTTTCCCCGGCCGTCGAGACCATGCCGTCGCTCGCCGAACTCCCCGAGGAGTTTCGCCAGGCTTTCTTCGGCGGGCTGGACTACGCCGTGCTGGCGCGGCGGCTCTGAGGGCGGCGGGCGAGAAGATACCGCTCATGATGGTTGCGCAATGGACCGTCTCACGGCTAGAATCAAGTACTTTGTGGTCTAACTGGAGGATTCATGGCAGTCGCTGATAAAGTCAAAGAGATCATCGTCGAGCAGTTGGGCGTCGATGAGAACCAGGTGGACGATTCCGCCTCGTTCGTGGACGACCTGGGAGCCGACTCGCTCGACATCGTCGAGCTGGTCATGGCGTTTGAAGAGGCCTTCGACCTGGATATTCCCGACGAGGATGCCGAGAAGATCGGCACCGTGAAGGACGCCGATCGAGCTACATCAACGAGAAGACGGGCAAAGTAGCCCTGGCGTGCTTGCATCCACCATTCCATTCCTGAATCACGGAGCATTTGCTTGTCCCGAAGAGTCGTCGTAACCGGCGTTGGACTGGTCTCACCGGTCGGGATTGGCACCGAGGAGACGTGGCGGCGGTAAAGTCCGGCGCCAATGGTATCCGGCGAATCAGAGCGTTTGACCCGACAGGGTTCAACTGCCAGATCGCCGGCCAGGTGCAGGATTTCGACCCGCTGCGCGTTCCTGGACCGCAAGGAAGCCCGCAAGATGGGGCGGTTCATCCAGTTTGCCATCGCCGCCAGTCGATTTTGCCCTTCAATCCTCGGGCCTCAAGATCACGCCCGAGAACGCACCCCAGGTGGGCGTCTACATCGGCAGCGGCATCGGCGGATTCGAGGTGATCGAGCGGGAGCATAAGAACCTGCTCGAGAAAGGCCCGGGCCGCATCTCGCCGTTCTTCATTCCGGCGACGATCATCAACCTCGCTTCGGGGCAGGTGTCTATCCGTACCGGGCGCGGAGGGGCCGAACTCGGCCACCGCTACCGCTTGCACGACGAGTGCCCACTCGATCGGCGATTCGTTCAGGATTATCCAGCGCGGCGACGCCGATGCGATGATCTGCGGCGGCGCCGAGGCGGCCATTACGCCCATGGGGATCGGCGGTTTTGCCGCCATGCGGGCCCTCTCGCAGCGCAACGACGATCCGGAGCATGCCTCGCGGCCTTGGGACAAGGACCGGGACGGCTTCGTGGTCGGCGAGGGCGCGGGCATCGTGGTTCTCGAAGAGCTGGGGACCGCCGTGCGGCGCGGCGCGCCCATCCTGGCCGAGATCGTCGGCTACGGCATGAGCGGCGACGCCTATCACATCACGGCGCCTTCCGAGGACGGCTACGGCGCCATCCGGGTGATGCAGAACGCACTCCGCGATGCCGGGATCGGGCCGGACGCCATCCAGTACATCAACGCGCACGGAACGTCGACCGAGGTTGGCGACCGCGCGGAGGCGACCGCGATCCGCCGCTGCTTCGGCGATCACGCGGCCGGGATCGCCGTCAGTTCCACGAAGTCCATGACCGGCCACCTGCTCGGCGGCGCCGGCGGTCTCGAAGCGGGCCTCACGGTGCTGGCCATCCGCGACCAGATCGTCCCGCCGACGCGCAACCACCTGGTGCGCGCGCCCGACATCGAGCCGCTCGACTTCGTGCCCGGTAAGGCCCGCCCGCTGGAGATCGAGTACGCGCTGTCGAACTCCTTCGGTTTCGGCGGAACCAATGGCTGCCTGATTTTCAAGAAGTACGACGAGTAGGCGCCGGCCGAGGCCTCGGCTTACCGTTGCCGCCGGACTGCCGGCGACCGTATCGGCCGTCAGCGCGCATGTCTGCCACAATCAAACGATGAGGGACGCCAGCCGTGAACGGCTCTGGGATTCGCGGCCCGCGTTGTTTGAAGGAACCGCCTCGGCGGTTCGAGTTCTTCGAGGGAACCAATGAAATCCATCGTCACCATCAAACAGGTGCCGAACCGCGATTCCCTGTTCCGTGTCCGCGAGGACGGGCGCTGGATCGACGAAGGGGATGTCGAGTTCGAGTTGAATGAACCGGACGCCTATGCGCTCGAAGCCGCGCTCGGGCTCCAGGAGAAGGAAGGCGGCGAGGTGGTGGTCGTGAGCGTGGGTCCGGAGCGGGTCTCGAAGTCGATCCGCGAAGCCCTGGCCAAGGGCGCGGACCGGGCCATCCACGTGGACGTCGGCGACCCCTGAGCGGCTCGACACGTTGGCCACGGCGCGGCTGCTCGCGAAGGTCATCGAAGGGGAGACCCCGGACCTCATCCTCACCGGATTGCAGTCCGACGACCTCGGGGCGGGGCAGACGGGCGTTGTGCTCGCCGAACTGCTCGGGCTGCCGCACGCGACCATCGCGGTGGAGATCGAGAAGACCGCCGGGGGCCTCCGTGTGCGGCGCGAGCTCGAAGGCGGTTTGTATCAGAACGTGGAGGTGCCGCTGCCGGGCGTGGTGACGGTGCAGTCTGGCATCGCGCGGCTGCGCTACGCCACGCTGATGGGCATCAAGAAGGCTCGGAGCAAGGAAGTGAAGCAGGTGAGCGCCGCCGGGCTGGGCGTTCCGCTCGAACCGCTGGCCGCGATCGAGCGGCTCCGCGCGCCGGAGCGTGGCAAGCAGACCCAGATGATCGACGGCGAGCCGGAGGACGCCGCCCGGTCGCTGGTCGAGAAGCTGAAGCACGAAGCGAGGGTCCTGTGAGCATTCTGGTCGTACTCGAACAAGACGGCGGCCGCTGGCATCCCGCGTCGATGGAGGCGCTGGCCGCCGCCCAGCAATTGGGAGCCGCTCTCGGACTGCCCGTTTCGGCGGCCCTGCCGGGTCACGGCGTGGCGCCGCTCGCCGCCGAGGCCGCCGCCCGGAAGCTGGAGCGCGTCTACGCCATCCAGCACGAGCTGCTGGGCGCCTATACGGCCGACGGCTTCACCGCCGCGCTCGAGTCGCTGATCCGGTCGACCGCGCCCGAGCTGGTCCTGTTCCCGCACACCTATCGTGTCCGTGACTTCGCCCCCAAGCTCGCCACGCGCTTCTCGCAGGCGATGGTGAGCGACGTGGTCGCGTTCCGGGTCGAAGACGGCACGCCGGTGTTCGTTCGGCAGGTCTTCCAGGGCAAGCTGATGGCGGACGTCCGCATCGGCGGGCCGGCGCCACACTTCGTCTCGATCCAGGCGGGGGCGTTCCGCGCCGATCAGGCTGAGCTCGGCGCCGGCGCCGTGGAGATCGTCACCCCGGCGCTCGACGCCGGAGGGATCCGCGTGAAGCCGGGCGAGCCGTTCCGCCAGTCGGCGGCCACCGTGGATCTCGGCGCCGCCGCCAGGATCGTCGCCGCCGGCCGCGGCCTCGAGAACGAGGGCGACCTCGACATGATCCGGGAACTGGCCGAGGCGCTGGGCGCCGAGCTCGCCGCTTCGCGGCCCCTCTGCGACAACGGCTGGCTGCCCATGGAACGCCAGGTCGGCAGCTCGGGCCAGACCGTGGCGCCCAAGCTCTACGTCGCCATCGGCATCTCCGGCGCTATCCAGCACCTGGTCGGGATGAAGGGATCGCAGACGATCGTCGCCATCAACCGCGATCCCGACGCGCCGATCTTCGAAGTGGCCGATTACGGCATTGCGGGCGACCTCTACGACGTCGTTCCCGCCCTCATCGACGCCCTGCGCGACGCCTAGGGCGGCGTCCTCCACGCGAGGGGGGCGCCTCGCATCCAGCGCCCATCCCCCGAATGCCTACCGTCAAGCCTGCTATTGCACCGGAATTCCCTGCCGATATGCCCAGGTGAGGCCGTCGTCGCGGAGCGGTCGCGGCCCGGCCGCCCCTTTTAGGGCTGACCGGTGCGACGCCCGTGCGGGCTCATGCCACGCGATATCGGAACCAGCGCGGCAAGTGATCCGCCGGCGGCCGCCAACTAGAACTTTGGGAATGGCGATTCGGACAAGATGATCAAACTCAGTTTGGGACTCAAAGGAAAGCTGACGCTTTGGACCTCGGTGGTGCTGGTGGTCTCAAGTCTCTGTCTGGCGGTGGCTGTTTACGTGGTGACGTCACGAGCGCTCATTCGACAGGCCCACGCGGAGATGAAGAGCGTTGTGGGCCAGACGGCGGCGGCGCTCAATCTGTGGGTCGACAGCCGGCGTCGCGACGCCGACGCGATGAGCCGGTATGAGGTGTTTGCCGCTGCCTGCTCGGGCGAGCGGAAAGAGGAAGCCCAGGCGGCATTGACGCGGATCTTCAAGGGCGCTTCTTTCTACGAGAACGTCTTCCTGGCCGATCCGGACGGGAAGCTCTTCATAGACTCGATTGACGGCGCCTCGATTGGCATCGAGCTCATGACGATCCCGGGCTTTCGGGCGAACGTCGAGCACGCCCGGCGAGGCGAGGTCTGGGTCGGCGATGCGATGGCGTCCCCGGCCACCGGACGGCCGGTTTCCTTGATTACGGCGCCGATCTATGCGGGTGACCAACTCGCCGGCATCCTGGGGACGCCGATCGAGCTGTAGGATTTCTCGAAGAACGTTTCTCAACGGCACGCGGATCGGCGAGACGGGCTACGTGTACATGCTCGACCCCGATGGCATTGTGCTGGCCCATCCGGATGCGTCGAAGATCCTCGAGCTGGATGTCTCGCAGTATGACTTCGGGAAGCAGATTCTGGAGCGCGGGTCCGGCGAGCTGGACTACACGTTTGAAGGAGTCTTCAAGACGGCCAATTTTCGCCGCCTGGACGGAAATGGTTGGACGATAGTAGCCGCCGTTCCCCATAGCGAGCTGTCGGCCACGGTCCACACCGTAGCCTGGAACATCGGCCTGCTCGGCTTCTTGATGGTGGCGGCGACGGGCGGCACGATCTGGCTGATCGCCGGCGGCGCCTCGCGGCGGATCACGAGGGTGGTCGCGGAGCTCGAAGCCAGCTCGGATGAACTCACCTCGGCCTCTGACCAGCTCTCCCGGAGCAGCGAAGCGGTGGCTCACGCCGCCTCCGAGCAGGCGGCCTCGATTCAGGAAGTCACCGAGTCGGCGCAGCAGATGGACGAGGTTACCGAGAGCAGCGCGGCGAATGCCCGTTCGGGCGCCGAGCTGCTCGGCCGGACGGATGTCGCGATCGGGGAGACCAGTCGCGTGCTCGAGGAGACGCTGGCCTCGATGGAGAAGATCTCGACGGCGAGCGACAGCATCGGCCGGATCATCAAGGTGGTCGACGAGATCGCCTTCCAGACCAACATCCTGGCGTTGAACGCCGCCGTGGAAGCGGCGCGGGCGGGCGAGGCGGGCATGGGCTTCGCCGTCGTCGCCGACGAGGTCCGGAACCTGGCCCAGCGAAGCGCGCAGGCGGCCAAGGATACCGCGTCGCTGATCGACAACTCGATCAGCAGCTCGAAGGAAGGCAAGGCCAACCTCGAGCACCTTGCCCGGGCCATCGCGTCCATCACCGAGAGCGCGGGCCGGGTGAAAGCCGTGGTGGCGGAGATCGAGTCCGCCACCACGACGCAGGCACGGGGGATGGGGCAGGTCTCCGACGCCATGCGGCAAATGAGCAGCGTGACCAAGGAGACGGCGGCGAATGCCGAGGAGTCCGCCTCGGCCGGGGCCGAGCTGAATAGTCAGGCCGGCGGACTGCTGAAGGCCGTGAGGGAGCTGCGCGGCGTCGTTCACGGCTCCGCGGCCCGGTAGGCGCCGGCGCCGGCGGCAGCCAGGCTGAAGCCCTTCGCAAACCGAAGCTTGCCCCACTATGACGAGCCGGCCGATACGTTCCGTGCCAAGTGACATTGGGGCGCGGCCGGCTTGGCCAACGGCCGGTCACCCTTCGCGGTGAAGCGGTTGGTTCCCGGGAAGCATGATGGCCGGTGGACCGGTGGATCACGGGGGGGCCGGCCAAGAACATCAAGATCATCACGTGTCGCCGCGGGGCCGCGGCGCTCGGAAGGAACGGCGCATCCGGATGACCCCATCCGGTGCCCGAGGAGCCGAAAATGACAACAGTACTCCTGCGAAACACACGAGCCGCAAAGCGGAGCTTTCCCGGCGGTTCACCTCGTTCTCCAATCGGCCAGGCCGGGCAACGGTCGCCGTTCATCCGCGTGGCCGCCATCTGCCTCTTGCTCGGCCTGTTCTCGGTGCCGGGCATTGCCAAGGAGGGCGGCGACCAATATCCGAACGGAGCAGAGAATTGGTTCGCCGGTGCGGTACCCGGCTACGGCACGTATTTCATCAACTACCTCGGCCATTACGGCGGCACACTACGGACCGGCAGCGGCGACGAAGCGAACCTTGGGGGCTCGACGCCGTCTGTCGGCGCCTACTTTGACGCGGTGCGGATCGTGCAGGTGACTGACCGCAAGTTCCTGGGAGCCATCTGGGCGCTTCACGTGATTGCGCCGTTTGTCGAGCAGTCCATGGACCTCGGCGGAAGGCGCAGCCAGTTCGGCATGGGGGACCTCATCGTGGACCCTGTGATCCTGGGCTGGCACGGTGAGCACTACCATGTAGCCACCGGTGTCGACATTGCCCTGCCCACTGGACACTATAACGCCGACATCCCGCAGGAGAGCATCGGCGCGGGCTACTACAGCTTCGAGCCGCTGGTGGCTCTCACCTATCAATTCAAAGGCGGTTGGGAGACCTCGGCAAAGATGATGTACAACCTGAAGACGGCTAACTCGACCACCGACTATCATTCGGGCCAGGAGTTCCACATGGACTACGTCGTCGGCAAGCATCTGGGGCCGTTGTCGGTGGGCGTGAGCGGCTACGCCGTCAAGCAGATTACCAACGACACGGTAGCCGGAGAGACGGTGGCCGCCAACGGTCTTTGGTCGCACGGCCGAAAGGGACATGCCCTCGCCATCGGCCCGAGTGTGAACTATACGACGAAGAACCACATCACGCTCATCGCCCAGTGGCAGCACGAGACGCTTGTGCGAAACCGTTTCGGCGGCGACAAGCTCTGGTTCAAGATGATCCTGCGGCTCTAAGTGGGCAACAGCCGGCGCCTCGATCGGTCTCAATGAAGCGGATCGCGGCGGGTCGGCGCCAATGGGGACGATGGGCGTTACTTTGTGCCATTCTTCGTCGCCCCCGCCGGCCGGCCTGGCCGGAACGCCAGGTCACGGGGAGGTCGGCCGACGACGTCCGTGCGGGTGATGGCGGCGAGCACCCTCGCTCGCCCCGCGGCCGTCATCTTAACGGAATCAATAGCGTCGCGGTTCCAGCGCCGCCGTCCGTCGCGCCGTCGGTGGGAGCCGTCGACTCGCTGCCGCTCTCCGGTCAGGGATTCCGCATACCCCAGTCAGGAGATAGAAAATGCCGGGACGCCTCGGCTAGAATAAATTGCTGCCTTGGAGGGGCTGCTGGGATGAAGATAGTGCGTGTTGCCGTACTGGTTCTGCTGGTGCTCGCGGCGCTTCTGTTTTTCGGGGTCGGTTTCGGCCTCGGGTGGTCTGTCATTCTCGGTCCGGCGGTGCGCCCCGTGACGGACCGCACCTTTGAACGAACTCCGGCGCGTCTGGAACGAGGCCGGTACCTGGTGGAGGCCGTCTGCGCGTGCATGAAATGCCATTCACCAATCGACACGGCGCGTCACGGGGCGCCGCCGATCGAGGGCCGTGAAGGAGCAGGGGCGGAGCACACCGGGCCCGGCGTGCTGTACGCGCCGAACCTCACCCCGGATCCCGAGACGGGCGTCGGCTCCTGGACCGACGACGAGCTCGCCCGGGCCATTCGCGAAGGCATCGCCCGCGACGGGCGGACGCTGTTTCCGATGATGCCGTACGGCAAGTACCGGAACATGTCGGACGAAGACGTGGCGTCGGTGGTAGTCTACCTGCGGTCGCTCCCGCCGGTGCGTAATGAACTGCCCACGACCAAAATCATCTTTCCGGTCAGCCGTCTGATCAACACCTATCCGCGGCCGTTGACCGGGCCCGTGGAGCCGAAGTTCGTCACGCAGGTCGAGCGCGGGAAGTATCTGGTCACCATGGCCGCCTGCGAGGAATGCCATACGACTTTCGATGCCAATCACAATCCGACACCGGGACTCGAGTTCGCCGGCGGCAACACCATGGAGGACAACGAGGGTACGGGCGTGGTCCCGAACATCACGCCGGACCCTTCGGGGATCGGCGCCTTCACGCCCGAGCGCTTCCGGGCGCTGCTGCACACCGGTCACGATGCCGGCCGCGACCTCGTGCCGCTCATGCCGTACTCGGTCTACCAGAATCTGACTGACGAGGACATGGACGCGATCTTCGCCTATCTGCGGACCGTGAAGCCCATCAAACACTGGGTCAGCGCGACGGGCCAGCCCTCGCTGTGTGTCGTCTGCAACCAGGAGCATGGGATGGCGGAAAGGAACGTGGCGGAGTAGACGGGTGGCCGGGGTTGCCCGGACTTCGTTGGGGGGCTGGGGTGAACGTCGGCCTGCTCCAAGCCGTGGAAGCCGGACCGTGGGGCGGTCGTGGACGACCGCCTCACGGTCGAGGAGCCGGCGCTCATGGATGCGCATCAATTCGACAGGGCCCGTGGTCGAGGAGGAGAGTCGATCGGCTCACCTCAGGTCATCGGGCCTGCCCCCATTCCGCATCCGAGTCCGTCGCGTGACTCGCCCGGCTACGAGCGGGCGAAGAAGGTGGCCGGGTCGGGGTGGTCGCGCTTCATGCGGGCGAGGAGGGCGGCGTTCAGGAAATCGACGAACTCCTGCATCGCGCGGAAGCGGGTCGTGAGAGCGGGGTAGAGGTCCTTGGTGGTCGCGATGGAGGGCTCGAGTGTGGTGTAAAAGTACCACTGCTTGGCGCGGAGCAGGGCATCGGCGGGGTGGTCCTTCGGGAATCCTTTCGGCGGGCGGCTGAGTGCCTCGCCCTGGATCTCTCCCATCAGCTCGCGGATACGCTTCTTACGGAGGATGCGGGCGAGCTCGGCGTGGTTCGCGGCGATGTGGGTGCGGATAGCGAGCAGCTCCTCCTTGCCCGGCATGTAGGCGCCGCAGGCGAGCAGCACTTCCTTGGGCGAGACGTGAAAGTAGTAGCTGCCGCCGCCGTGCTTGGAGACGCCCCGGCGGGGGAAGTTGGCTCCGATGTGGGTCTTGTAGGGCGTCTTATCACTGCTGAACCGGGTGTCGCGGTAGATGCGGTAGACGGCCTTCTTGGGATCGGTGACGTGCTCGGGCGCAAAGGCGGCCAGACTCGCGTTCACCGCTTCAACCAGCTCCTCCATCGGCCCCTTGACCAGTTTCTCGAAGGCCGATTTGCGAGGCTGAAACCAGTCCCGACTGTTGTTGGCCTCAAGGTCGCGCAGGAAGGTGAACGCCTCGGGCGGGAAGCCTGGAAAACGTGGCGGCAAGGACTCGTCCTCCTATAATCGAGTTGGATGCATACCTCCGAAGAGAGTCTCCGGCGTCTCTCCACGATACCCGATCTGACCCTGGTCCGGGACGTTCCGCTGAGCGGCTACACGCGCTTCGGGATCGGCGGTCCGGCGGCGCTGCTGGTGGAAACGGCTAACGAAGAATCATTTGTCGCGGCGCTACGGCTGCTGCGCGCCGGGGGCGGTCCGCTGGTCGTGATCGGAGGCGGGACCAACCTGGTGGTTTCCGATGAAGGCTTTCGTGGGACGGTGCTGCGCTACACGGCGCGGGCGATCCGCGCCACCGATGGAACGGTGATCGCCGAGGCCGGTGCGGAACTGCAGGCGCTCGTCGATTTCACGATCGAGCACGGCCTGAAGGGGCTCGAGACGATGACTGGGATTCCGGGTTCGGTCGGGGCGGCGGTTTACGGCAACGCCGGCGCCTATGGCCGGTCGATCTCGGAGTCGGTCCGGCGGGTGCGGTTGGTGGACGGGGTCGAAGTGCGGGAATTCGACAATGCCGGGTGCGAATTCCGCTATCGGGAGAGCGTGTTCAAGCGCTGCCGGGACCGGATTATCCTGTCGGCGGAGCTGGGGCTCACGCTGGCCGACGCGGCCGAGCTCAAACGGACGGCGGACGGGATCCATGAGGTCCGCGACCGCAAGTATCCGCCCACGATGCGCTGCGCCGGCAGCATCTTCAAGAACCTGCTGCTCGCGGAGCTGCCGGAATCGGCGGCCGCGGTGGTGCCCGCCGAGGTGGTGAGGGAAGGGAAGGTGCCCTCGGCGTGGTTCCTCGAGCAGGTCTCGGCCAAGGGTCTGCGGCGCGGCGACATACAGGTAGCCGACTATCATGCCAACCTCATCTACAACGACGGCGCGGGGACGGCGCGCGATCTGCGGGGGCTGATCGACGAACTGAAGGCGCGGGTGCGGGAGCGGTTTGGGCTGGCGCTCGAGGAAGAAGTGCAGTTCGTCGGATTCGGCTCCTGACCGGAGAATCGCGCGAGGGGTGCGCCGAATGTCGCGAAGGGTCGTGGGGGTGGCCGGGCGGCGGTCGCTGGAAGTCGGACTCATCGAGCGGTGCGGCGTAACGGACATAACACTATGCTGTCTATACCGCGTATGAAAGTGCTGATTGTCGGGGGAGGTGTGGCCGGGCTGACGTTACACGCGAAGCTGCGGCAGCAGGGGCGGGAGCCGGTGCTGATCGAGAAGGCGGCGGGATATCGAGACATTGGCTACGGGATCGGGCTGTATCCGCTGGGGAGTTGCGTCTTTCACGGGCTGGGAGTGTACGAGGAGTTTCTGGCCCGGGGCCTCGAGTGCCGGCGCTACGAGATTGCCGACCATCAGGGGGAGATCATCCAGGGTCTCGATATGGCCGAGCTGACCGACAACGTTGGTCCCATGGTGATGCTGGCCCGGACCGATTTAATCGATGTGTTGCGCGAGGCCGGCCACGGGGAAGGCATCCGGATGGGGACGACGATCCAGAACCTCCGCCAGACAGGCGATACGGTTTCGGTGACCTTCCACGATGGAACGACGGATGAGTTCGATCTGGTCGTAGGGTGCGACGGGATTCACTCCGATCTGCGGCGGCGGGTGTTCGGCGAGGCGGAGGTGTTCGATACCGGTTGGACGGTCTGGACCTGGTGGGGGAGGGAAGGCCTGTTCGCGCCCGATGTGGTGCGGGAGTACTGGGGGCGCGGGTTCTTCTTCGGCACCTATCCGGTGCCGGGTCGCAGTATGTATGTCGCCGGCGCGCCTAACCATGCGGTCCGAAACCCTAAAGCCACCTCTGGCGAGCTGCGGGGCGAGCTGGCCGCGGTTCTCGGTGAGCTGCTGGCCCATGTCGGGGAAGTTCGCGCGGCGTTCGAGGATGCTCAGACGCTGTTCGGATGGCCGATGACGGATGTGCGGGCCGACGACTGGTACTCGGGACGGGTGGTGCTGTGCGGCGACTCGGCGACGGCGTTTCTGCCGACGGCGGGCGTAGGGGCGTCGAACGCCTTGCGGTCGGCCGCGGCGTTGGCCGACGAGCTGTCGCGAACCGATGCCGAGCATGTACCGCTGGCGCTGGACCTCTATGTGAAGCGCTGCCGGAAGCTGGTGGAGGGCAACCAGGACGATTCGCGGACGGCGGCGCGGTACATGTTCGTCGAGTCAAAGCCGCTCGGGTGGGGGCGGGATCAGATTGTTAAGCACTATCCGGCGAGCCGGATGATTCACCAGATCATGCGGAGCATGAAGCAGCCGTTCTGAGCTGCGGGGAGGGCCGGGCACGTGACGGGTGCCCGCGATGTCCCCGGTGGGGCGGGCGGGGAGGTGGGAGATGTCGGTCAGGCGAGCGCCTGGGAGGGCGAACGCTTCGTTGGCGTGCTCGACGGATTGCTCGTAGACTTGGGCGACCGTGGCCATCTCGAGCTTCAAGGCGGCGGTATGACGTTCGACGTTCTCCCAGTCGGCCCGCTCGTAGCCGATCGCGAGGGAGAGCAGGCTGTTCAGGGGCGCTATCCCGGGGGATTCTCCGAGCAGCGCGTCGCGGATGTCGTCGGCCACCTGGATCTCGGCGATCACCGCCGACATCGGCTGGTCCAGCAGCGCATCGAGACCGGAATACATGCCCAGCAGGAACAGCTCCGACGACCGTTTTGTCAGGCCCAAGGGCTCACTCAGCGCCTCGCAAAAGGTGCCGCGGATGAACAGATCGACCATGAGCTCGTGGGGCTTGTTGCCGGCGGCGCCGGCGAGCGTGACCAGCGCCACCCACTTTCGTACCTGGACCCATCCCAAGTACGCCAGCGCCTGCCGCAAGGATCGCAGCTCGCCGCGCGGACAGAAGACGGGCGAGTTCACCAGACGCAGGAACTCGTGCACCAGCGACGCCTCGAACTTCATGGTGTGCTCGATCTCGCCAAGGTCCGGATCGCTGCGATTCGCCGCGCGCAGGACCCGCAGGTAGTTCCGCTTGTAGGCGGGGATCTGCCGGTGGCTGACCACCTCCGGCTTGCTGAAGTAGTAGCCCTGAATCAGCTTGCACCCGACGGCCACGGCCTGGCCGAGCTGCTCCCTCGTCTCCACCTTCTCCGCCAGGAGTAATAAACGGCGATCCAGGAGCTCCCGCGCCACGGGGCTCAACTCCTCGGCGGTATTCAGGCGGAAGTCGAGCTTGACGACGTCGGCGACATCAAGGAATCGCGAGTATCGGTTGGCACAGACGAAATCATCGAGCGCCAGCGAATATCCGTAATCCTTGATCTTCCGGCAGGCCTCGATTACTTCGTCGTCCGGCTCGACCGTTTCGAGTATTTCGACCGTCAATGTGCGCTCCGGCAGGAGCCGGGCATAGCCTTCCACCAGCATGTGACGGTCGAAGTTGATGAACGCCCGATGGTTCCCAACCAGGCGGTCCATGCCGATGGAGAGGTAGCTGTTGGCGATCACCCGGGCGGTGGCAACACTGGGGTCCTCGCCGTCAAAGGCGTTGTTCGCCGACGAGCGATACAGCAGCTCATAGGCGAAGATCCGGCCGTCTGGACGCAGGATCGGTTGGCGCGCCACGTGTACCACCTCGGCGTCTTGCGGCACTCTTCTATTGGAGCAGTGACCGGGCGCCTCGAGATGAGCAGCCATACTTCGCAGATCGGCAGGATGGGACTGATTCATTAAGGTCCAGTGTCCACATTTGTTCCGCGGAATTCGTCCGCCATTTCCGGCAATTACGATGGGTTTTGCCGGGTTTCACGAGACGGTTCAGGTTAGCGAGGAGGCTTGCTGTAGAAGGCGATTGCCTGGTTGCTCCAGGGTTGACGCTCCAGGCCGTACCAGCGGGCAAGAGCCTCAATTTCGGGCGCCGATTGGCCGGCTGTACCGCAGACGGGTTCGAGGAGGACGTCGATTTCCGGCGGCGGGGGACCGGTGAGCTGGGACCGGACGGCGGCGGTGATCGGGGGGCGTGCCGCTGCCTGTTGGCCGGTGGTGTGTCCGCGACCGAGCGGGATGTGCTCGAGATCGAGCAGCGGCGTGTTGAGCAGGATCGCGTGTTGCGCCTGAAAGTAGTAGGTCCCGCCCCACTGGCAGGGGGTGTAGTGGAAGCCCGGCGGGAACACGTCCTGACGATTGCCTGCGAGGATGAGGCCCCGGCTGTCCGGCCGCAATCCGGGCGCCCGGGCGATTTGACGAATGGCCGTTGCCTGGGGTCGAGCCGCTTGAATGCCGGTGAACAGGACTGCGAGGGAGGCGGCCGTGACCAGGATCGCAGCCGGAGCCTCGATACGCTGGGGAATCAACGTGGCCGCGGCGGCGGCGAGCAGGAGGAAGGCGGCGAAGTAGGCGAAACGCTCGTCGAATTGGAGTCCACTGCCCATCTGGTAGGGCGCAATCAGATAGATGACGAAGGCGAGCAATGCCGCGGCGGGAACGAGGCTGGCGGCGTCGAGGCGGCGCTCGCGCCAGCGGCCGAGGAGGCGGGCGCCGGCCAGGAGGATGGCGGCGAGCAGGCTGACGGCCATCACGATCCAGATCAACGGGTTCGCCAGGGGCATGATCATCCGCAGGTGCATCAGATCGAGCAACTGGGCGGTGGCGTAGCGGGGGTCGAGGACGGGGCCCCGCAGTCCGCCGCTACCGGCGAAGAGCCAGACGTGGGCGAGTGCCACGACGGGCATGGCGGCGGCGACGAGGGTCGGACCAC
This sequence comes from Bryobacterales bacterium, assembly GCA_963809945.1. Lineage (GTDB taxonomy): Bacteria > Acidobacteriota > Terriglobia > Bryobacterales > Bryobacteraceae > CAWELS01. The sequence continues at coordinate 209,543 of CAWELS010000058.1, forward strand.
ACGCTTTGAGCACCGATGCGGGTGCGACGGAACGCAGTCGCGTGAGGACCAGGAGCGCCGTGTGCAGTCCCACGAACAGGGCGGCGAACAGCAACGGTACCGGGTGGCTGGCGAGCAGGACCAGGACGAGCAGGGCGAATACCGGCAGGTGCCGCGGGGCGAAGGCGCCGGCGTGGCGGATCCAGTAACCGAGCGTCCACAGCAGAAACGCCGTGCCAAGCGCGAAATTCAGCAGGCCGATATAGACGTGGGCATTCAGGAGGAACGGGAACACCAGCAGGGTGGCGAGCTGGTTCCGGCGACCCGACGCTGCCGTCAGGTAGCGAAACCCGGCGAGCAACAGGATCGCGTACAGACAGACAACCACCTGCTCGGCGTGCAGAGGGCCGGCCAGGTGGGTGAGGGCGGCGTCGAGGTAGAGCAGAATCGAATACGGAGGGAACCAGTGCTTGATGACGAAGACGCCGCCGTAGGCGTCCGGGTTCGATGCCAGCGCGGTGAATACGCTCGAGAAATAGACGTGCAGGGGGCCGTCCTGACTGGGCCAGACCGGCAGCGACAGCACCGCTGCGACGTGGAGAGCAAGCAGCAGGTAGACGAGGAGGCGGTTCACGCTGCTACCTACGGTAGCAAGGGGCGGATGGCCGGTGGCAGGGGCTGGTGGTTCAGGCCGCAGGTGCTTGGGGCGTGCGATGGCGGGTGCAATGGAGAGCCGATTCGAACGCTGCGTTGCGCCCCCCTACGGTCGCTGCCCGGCAAGAGCCCAGCAGCGGTCGATCCCCCGATAAGTAGTCGCTCGCCGAGACCTTCACGGACACGGGTGGCCTGCGCGTCGGCCATGCGGACTCCGGTGAAAGGCGCCTTTCCGCCGCGATGTGGGCTGCAGACTCCGCTCCCTTCGGTCACGGCTCCGTTAGGAGGATTCGGCCGCAACTGAGCCGCGACTTCTTTAGTGGTCAGGATCAGGGCACTATATCAATGTCCACCAGCTACCCGCCACCCGCCACTGGCCGGCCCCGCCTATAATCCTTACCTATGGGCTTGCAGATTCCACAGTGCACCCTTGACCAGTACGAGAACGAGATCGGCGAGCGGCGCCTGCTCCATGGGGTGCTCGACTACTGGGCCCGGCAGAAGCCAGATGCGGCGGCGATCATCCATCACGACCGCGGCATGACGGACTCCTGGGCGTCGCTCGACCGCGCCAGTTCGAACCTGGCGATGGAACTGCTCCGGCGCGGCTTCAGCAAGGGGGATTTCCTGGCGACGTCGCTGCCGTTCTCGCGCGAGCACATCCTGCTCGAGTACGCCTGCTTCAAGATCGGCGCGATCCACGTGCCGCTGGACCTGCGGCTGTCGCCGGAGGAGGTACTGCGGTCGCTGTCGCTGGTGCGGGCCGCGGGCTATGCGTTCCCGGGTGAGACGCGCGCCGCCGATTTCCGCGAGCTGGGTCGCGCCGTCCAGCGGCACTGTCCGTTCGTGCGCGAGCTGATCCAGCTCTCTCCGCCCGAAAGCGTCATCGAAGGTGCCGAGGCCTTTCCGGAGGTGATGAGGAGGGCCGATCAGGCCAGCTCGGCCCTGCGTGACGTCTTTGCCGCCGCGGCGGCGGCCGTCACCGAGAAAGACGGGGCGCAGGTGATTTTCACTACCGGGTCCACCGGGGCGCCGAAGCCGGCGCTGCTGACGCACCGTTCGATCACGGTCCAGAACATGTGTCTGGGCGCGGCGTTCTTTGGCGAGGACAAGCGGGTGCTGGTGAACCTGCCGCCGTCACACGTCGGCGGGCAGGCGGAACTGCTCATGACCACGCTGTTCCGCGGCGGCACGGCGGTGGTGCTCGAGATCTTCGACGCCGCCCGGTCGCTCGGCCGCGATCGAGGAGCATGGCGTCAACCTGGTGGGGCAGATTCCGGCGATGTTCCAGCTCGAGTGGCGGCTGTCGGACTACTCGTCGCGCGACCTGACCAGCCTCTGTTCGGCCGTTTACGGCGGCCAGCAGGTGTCACGAGGCTTCCTGGAGCGGATGGCCGAGATGGCGCCGACCATCGCGACTGGCCTCGGGACTCACCGAGGCGTCCGGGTTTTGTACTTACACGCCGCTGACGTCAGCGACCGATGCGGTGTCGGGAGCCTGGGGCACGATATGCCGGTGTACCGTATGACGATCCGGGAGCCGATGACCAATGACGGGGCGGCCGGCGCGCCACTGCCGGACGGCGAGATCGGAGAGGTTTGCTTCGAGGGACCGCAAACGTTCGCCGGCTATGTCAACGATCCGGAGGCGACGCGGCGCGCGCTTTCGACCGATGGTGTCCTTTATACGGGGGACCTCGGTTACCGGGACGCGACGGGCCTCCACCTGGCGGGGCGAACGCGGTGGGTGATCAAGCCGCGCGGATACCAGGTGTTCCCGGCGCAGGTGGAGGAGCACTTCCTCGCGCTGGGTGACCAGGTGGCCGCCTGCGGCGTGGTGGGCGCCCGGCATGAGCTGTTCAGCGAGGGCATCGTGGCCTTTGTCGAGAAGCGGGCCGGGGCGGAGCTGACGCTCACGGAGCTGAAGAAGCACGCCCGGTCGCTGACCGGCTACCTGCGGCCCCACCACTACGTGATTCTAGAGCCGGGTGAGCTGCCGCTGAACCGGGTGGCGAAGACGGATTACGTGAAGCTGTCGGAGAGGGCGGGGCAGGAGGTCGAGCGGTTGCGGGCTGAGGGGAAGTGGGACCGGTAGCAGACCTCGCCCTGTGGCGTGCGCACTCATGCGAGCCGTGTTGGCACCTCTTGCCAACACGGGACGTCGGAGAGCCAGCGACAAGAGCCGCTCGTCGATACGGCGGCTCACCGAGCCCCATGGACTCCGTTAGAAGTCGTGAACTCTGGGCGCCGGGAAGCGTTCACATGAGTGTGAACGCGGCTTGCACGAGTGTTGCTGTCGCCTTCGGCGCAAGAATGGCGATGGAAGTCCGCCGAGCCTTGTTTGTTCGCTATCCATTCGCCATTCCAAGGCGGACTTTCGACGGTGCGCACGCCACGCGCCGGTGGCCGTGACTTTCATTGTTTTGGGTGGCCCGCACCGGGCCATCTTCGTTTGAAAATAATGATCGATCACACGGCCGGAAGGAGCCGAAAGAACACGGGGCAGGCGGAACCGCCTGCCCCACTGACGGCGGCCTCACCAAGGCCGGGTGGACTTCGTCACGGTTTCGGCACGTCTTGACTTTGGTGATCGTTTGCCGCGGATATCGAGCGGACTCAGCCGTGCGACCTGCTAAATCTCCCAGCGCCAGAGATTCACGCCGGCGGTATAGCCGGCCCCGACGGCGGCGATCAGGGCGATGTCGCCCTTCTTCAGCCTGCCGGAGGTGACGGCGTCGCGGGTGGCTAACGGGATTGTCGCGGCGGTCGTGTTGCCGTATTCGCCGATGTTGATGATCACCCGGTCCATGGGGATCCCGAGGCGCTCGGCGGTGGCGCAGATGATCCGCTTGTTGGCCTGGTGGGGGATGAAAGGCCGCGATGTCGTTGGCGGTGAGGCCGTTCTTGTCGAGCAATTCCCGACACTTTTCGTACATTGTCCGGACGGCGTACTTGAAGACCTGCTGGCCGTCCTGGTGTACGTAGTGCATCTTGCCGGCGACGGTTTCGGCGCTCGCCGGGCGGCGGCTGCCACCGGCGGGCATGCGGAGGTAGGAGCCGCCAGAACCGTCGACGACGTTGGCGAAGTCGATGAATCCGATCTCGCCGTCATTAGCCGGTTCGACGATCATCGCGCCGGCGCCGTCACCGAACAGGACGCAGGTGGCGCGGTCCTCATAGTCGATGATGCGGGACATCGTGTCGGCCCCGATGACGAGCGCCCGGCGGTGCGTGCCGGCCATGACCAGGTTGGCGGCTATGGTGAGGCCGTAGACGAAGCCGGAGCAGGCGGCCACCAGATCGAAACCCCATGCTCTTGGGAATCCCCAGCTTGTCCTGCACCAGGCAGGCCGTCGCAGGAAAGAACATGTCGGGGGTGACCGTGCAGACGATCACGACATCGATCTCCGCCGGCTCGATGCCCCGGGCGGCAATGGCCTCGGCGCCCGCCTTCGCGGCCATGTCCGAGGTCGCCTCGTCGGGCGCGGCGATGTGCCGCTGGCGGATGCCGGTGCGGTCCACGATCCATTGATCGTTCGTCTGGACCATCTTCTCGAGGTCCTGATTTGTCAGCACGCCTGCGGGTGTGTAGCACCCCAGGGCACTGATCTTGGCTTTGAGCAAGTCGCCTCCTGAATCAGCGTCGCAAGGAACGGAATGCGGGCGCGGCCTGGAAGTGTCGCGCAGCTTGCGCACCGCGCACCGGCGTTTCCAAAACGGGTTTGCGAGTGAATTACAAATTCTACCTGATATGTTAGGTATGGGGAAAGATGGAACTCCACAGCGCGGTCCTGTTCGAGACCAACGAGGAAATGTACGCAAGGGTCTACCGCGAGATGCGGCCCCGCGCGGGCATGCCGGATTTCGCCATCGAGTTCTGCAAGTTCGCCAACGCCAACAGCTTCATCAAGATGGAGGGCGGCCGGATCGCGGTGCGGATCTGTGATGTGCTCGAGGGGGCGCCGGCTCCGGTGCGGGAGGCGCTGGCCTTCATTTTGCTCGCGAAGCTGTTCCGCAAACCGGTGGCCGCCAAGTACAACGACCGCTACCGCCGCTTCCTGAACCGCCAGGACATGCGCCGCAACCTGCACCTGATCCGGCAGATCCGCGGCCGCAAGATCTTCGACCCCCCGAAGGGCCGGTTCTACGACCTCGAGGCGATGTTCGAGGAACTGAACCTTCGTTTCTTCCACGGCCTGATGGCCCGGCCGGAGCTCGGCTGGACGAAACGCCCGTCGCGGACCATTCTCGGCCACTACGATCCCTCCCACAACGCCATCGTGATCAACCGGATCATGGACCGCGAGGATGTGCCGCGACTGGCGGTCGAGTATGTCCTCTACCATGAAATGCTGCACCTGCGGCATCCGGCCGAACACAACGGAACTAAACGCCGGGTCCATACGAAGGCTTTTCGTGAGGCGGAGAAAGCGTTTCCCGACCTCGAGAAAGCGATCGACCTGCTCACCAAGCTCTAGGGGGGATTGAAATGCCCGCGTACAACGTCCGGGGTGAATCCGGGCGCTACCGGAAGCCGGAACCATGTCCGTCTCCGGACGGCTTTGCGCGCCACTCCTGGCGATGTCTGGCCATCTTGGCAGTGGGTGCCGTCATGGTGGCGAGCGCCGCCACGGCGCCGGATACGAAGATCTACGACGGGGTGCTGAAGCGTTACGTCCTCGAAAACGGCAACGTCCGGTACGCGGAGCTCAGAGACGGGCGCGAGGATCTGGATCGGTTCGTTGACCAGATTGCGATCGTGAGCCCCCGCTCGAACCCGGAGCTGTTCGCCACCCGGGAGGCCCGGCTCGCCTACTGGCTCAATACCTATAACGCCCTGGTGCTGTGGGCCTTTTCTCAGGATTATCCTGAGAAAAAGGATCGTCTGCGGGGCCTTATCGGGCGTGGATTGTTCTTCTACCAGCGGAAATTCACCGTGGGGGGTGAGCGGTTGTCGCTGGCGACAATAGAGAACGACATCATCCGCAAGCAATTTCACGAGCCGCGGATCCACTTCGCGCTCGTTTGCGCCTCGGCGAGTTGTCCCGACCTGACTCGGGACGCCTATACGGGGGAGAATCTGGAGAGCCTGCTCGAGGCCAGAACGCGGCGGTTTCTGAACCGGCCCGAGAACGTGACAATCGACCCCGTCGGCCGCCGGATCACGCTATCGAAGATCTTCGACTGGTACGCGGAAGATTTTGGCGCGGACCGGGCGGAACTCCTCGCATTTGTCGCCCGCTACCGGCAAGACGGAGCCCAACTCCTCGAAGGAAAGTGGAAAGTCGACCATTTCGACTATGACTGGTCGCCCAACGACGCACGGACGGCCAGTCCCTGAGACACCGTTCGCGCTCGGTGTGTGGTTCTAGGCGGACGCGGAAGCCGTCGCCAGGTTCCGTAGCTCGACCCGCATATCGGCGAGCGTGCTGACCAGGCGTCCGACCTCCACCCGGCCGATGCCGAGGCCGTAGAGCGCCAACCGGAACTCCACCATGGCAATGCCGTATTGGAACGCCAATTTCTGAAAAATCAAAGTTTTGGCGAGTTCCGGCTCGTCGTGGCGTGCGTTCAGCGCCATCAGCCGCAATGCGTAGTGCAGACGTCCAAAGTCACGCTTCAAATCGGCGAGGTACATCCGAAAGACTCGGACCCTGCCACGGCGAAGCTTGCGCTCCAGGCCCTGCTCATACCCTGGGTGGGATTTGACGAACGCGACGTCGTCCTCATCGAACAGCCGCTCCATCGGGCGGTATGAGGAGACCGAGAAATCCCGCAGCCACTCCGGGTCGACGCCACGGATTTTTGTGGCTGCTGTCAGCTTTCCGATCAGCACCAGCAGCAGCGCCGCCGTCAATGCACATGCGCCAATAACAACGCTCATTCAGCACTACCTCCTCCACTCTGCTTCCTAGAGAATACATGACAATCGGGAGTAGTGCAATAATTGTCAGGCGAATTATCGAGATAATTCAGGAATAATCCCAGTGAATATCACTTGCGAGCGGCTTTGAGAAGGCTGGAGTTGATGGCATCGAGCTGCCGGACCAGGCGATCGCTGTCGCGGCGCCGCCAGGGCAATGCGAATGCGACGGTGACGGTCTCGCCGCGCGGCGTGAGGAAGAGGACCCACGCTAGGCCACAGGCGAGGCCGAGGAGGAGGACAAATCCATTGAGAACCGGGACGAGTTCCATCCCGAGTATGTTGCGCATGAGGTGCAGCAGCGCGGAACTCGAGAAATAGACTGCGAATACGACGGTGTGGAGCACGGTATTGCGCGATAGCGGAACGGGGAACCAGAGGAGGAAGGTGGTGATCAGGAACAAGAAGAACAGGAGGGCCGATCGGAACGCCTGTTCAAACACTCCGACGTAGAAGAGGGTCGGATACTGGCCGGGCGAACCTGTGAAATCGGGATAGATCGAAGCCACGGAGGCGATGAACGAGATGAGCAATCCCCCGGAGATGACCCAGCGGCTGACCGAGCCGATCCCCGGATAGCCATTCAAAACAAGGCCATAGAGTTCCAATACGACCCAAACGGTACAGATAGCCCGAATCGGCAGGAAGCACAGATAGGAGATCGCATAGGCGTCCGAGAGCCGGGGCAGAGAGAACTGTACGCCTGACTGAACAATACTCAAGAGCGCGAAAGCACTGAAGGCCCTATAGACTTTGAAAAGACGGGTCGACCAAAGCCGCCACAGGAGCACGATCCATGCGGCGACGGCCGCGATCCACAGGGCCTTCTCAATGCTGAGAGGTTGCGCCACGCTCATCCAGGGTTTGATCGCCTCCGTTGCGACTTCATTCTAACTATAACGGAGAGCCGCGCAACCCGAAGCCGTTCCCGGTCACGGTGCCTGATCCGGGATCCGGTTAAGAGCTAGAATCCGCCACCCCGAGTGTCCGGCGGCGGGCAGGGATAGCACGACGGGAACGGCGGGTCCTGGGCCATGGAGTTGACGGCCATCGCGAAGTTCATGGCCAAGATGAGCAACATGATAGTTTTCTTAAGCATGGATCCTCCCTCAAGTTCTGCTGAGCGTTGTCAAAATCGACACTCGCTAGCCTAGGAGTAATGGAACTGTCCTGTCAGGAACTCCGCGGAGATTTTCGACAATCGGAACAGGGGATAGCGCGTACGTGAAGAAGGAATGAGCCGCGGTGTAGTAAGATAGTCGGGCAGTCGGGCTAGGGCCGCGGTGGGAGGCGCCGCGGCGTTTCAGGCCGTTAATGGAAATCTCGGCTCCAAACGAGCGCTTCGATCGCAGCGCCGCCGCGGACCTGTGGCGTCATACGCTCTCGCAGATTCCATCGGTCTTCGGGCGCCTGGTATACCTGTCCTCGCTCAGGGACTCCAACTCGGATACCTATGAACACCACGGTTTCACCCTGATGTTCGGCGCCGACCTGGCGAACCGGACGTTGCGCGAGAGTCATCACGCCGCTTTCGCCGATTGGCTCGGCTTCAACCTGGAGCAGCAGAAGGCGGACCTCGACCTCTATCTCTCCTCGCTCGGCAATGACAAGCGGACGGTGATCGAGTCCTGGATCCGGCTTACGCCGTACCGGCACCTCGTTCCGGGCGGCGCCCGCCGGGCCGAGCGCGAGCTCTACCTGACCGATCTGGAGACGCTGTTGGCGCTACTCAAGAACGAGTACGGCGTCGCCGTCCCTGATCAAGACGCATAGCGACACCGGTAATCTGGCCGATGAGGTCGATTTCGGAGGCGTATTTGAACGTGGATGGGGCCTGGGTCGAGGCCGGATGCGGCAGGACGATGAGCGTGCCATCCTCGACGCTGGCCCAGCCGCAGAGGTAGCCGCCACGGTGCTCGAAGAAGTAGATGGGCCGCTCCAACTCATTGGACCAACCGGAGTTAGCGATCTTCCGCCGGGTCTCGTCCACGAGCACCAGAGAGCCGGGATGGATGATCGGGTACATGGACCAGTCCTCGGTCCCGATGAAGGCGTAGCGGTGGTTTTTGAGATCGAGGCCGTTGAGAAGGATGAGCGGTAGCGTTCCCCAGCGCTGAATCATGCGGGTGAGGAAGGTAGTCTTCTTCATGTCGAGCCCCGGGTCGAGCGACAGCGGCACCTGAATCACCCCCTGCTCGTTTGGCGTGATCCCGATGGCGTGGGTGCTTTCGTGGGGAACGCTGGCGGCATCGGCGGCGAGTTGGGAGAGATCGACGGCGTACCATTTCATCACCTCGGAAACATCGAGGCGATAGATGGCGCACAGGGAGTAGAGGCGGTAGAGGCTTGGCACCGTCCCCTTGTTTTCGATGTCCGCCAGCCGGCTGAGCGCGATGGCGTACTCGTCGTTCTTGTGCCGCTCGGCGATCCGGAGGCTGGCTTGTTCCACGTCGCGATACCGCAGATTCAGCCGCTCACGGGCCTGCTTCAGTTTCCGACCGGCTTCCTCCATGATATGATCTTCTCCCGGGTGGCAGGGATCGCCGCGCGTTAGGTTGCCTTGACGCGGATGGAATCCCCTGCGTCTGAATTATAGCCTTCGGCTATGGTGCCATCAAGGCGCGTTCGTTCATTTTTGTTCTGATTTCGGAACAGAGCCGGAGACAAGGAGGTGGATTTTGCGGATTGTCGTCGGGGTATCCGGCGCTAGTGGCTCCGTATACGGGTATCGTCTTCTCGAGAAGCTCCGGCGAAATCCGTCGGTGGAGATCCATCTTATTCTCACTCGGATCGGAGAACGCACGGCGCTGCTCGAGACCGGCAGGAAGAGCTCGGATTTCAAGGAACTCGCGCACTACTCGTATCCGCTCGGCGACGTGGGCAGCCGGCTGGCGAGCGGCTCCTTTCCGATTGACGGCATGGTGATCGCTCCGTGTTCTGTCCAGACGATGTCGAGCATTGCGCACGGTATCACCGCTAACCTGTTGACCCGCGCCGCCGATGTGACCTTGAAGGAGCGGCGGCGCCTGATCCTGATGGTCCGTGAGACACCGCTTCATTTGGGGCATCTGCGTACAATGGTCACACTGGCCGAGTTGGGCGCGATCTTAGTACCTCCTGTCCCGGGGTTCTATCATCAGCCACAAACTGTGATGGACATCGTGGATCACTCCGTTGATCGGGTGTTGGACTTGTTAGGAGTGCCCGATCCCGAGGCCAGGCGTTGGGAGGGCGGATGAGGAAATCAAAAGAGAGAGTTGCGTTTCAAGGCGAGCGCGGGGCCTTCAGCCAGGTGGCCGTCCATCAGCTATTGGGCGCCCGGGTGGAGGTGGTGCCTTGTCAACGTTTCGAGGAGGCATTCAGTGCCTTGGCCCGCGGCAAAGTGGACGCGGCGGTCATTCCGGTGGAGAACACGCTGCACGGATCCGTGCATGAGAATTACGACAACCTTCTCAAATATAAACTTCCGATAGTGGCCGAAACTAACGTAAGAATTGTACATAACTTGATTGCACTTCCGGGAATGACTACAAAGAAAATCAAGCGAGTTTATTCCCATCCGGTGGCCCTCAATCAATGTCTCGATTTCTTCGCCGAGAGACCCCACCTCGAGCGCGTGCCGTTCTACGACACGGCCGGCAGCGTAAAGATGCTGGTGGAGGAACGGCCGCCGGATGCCGCCGCCATCGCCTCGGATGTGGCGGCGGCGATCTACGGCGCGAAGGTCCTCCGTCGCTCGATCGAAGACGATCGCATGAACTTCACCCGCTTCGTTCTGTTGCGCGGGAAGAAGGCAGCGAAAAAGCTGCCCCGGGCCGGAAAGGCCGGCTACAAGACGTCGCTCGTTTTCGCCACTCACAACGAGCCCGGCTACCTGTTTCGGGTCTTGAGTGTGTTCGCCCTGCGGGACATCAATCTCGCCAAGATCGAGTCGCGGCCGTTGCGCGGGAAACCATGGGAGTATCTCTTCTACCTCGATCTCCACGGCCGGACCGATGATGAGCCGGTGAAGAAGGCGCTTGGGCATCTTTCGGAACTTACTGATTTTCAAAGAGTTCTAGGCTGCTACCCGCGGGCGGTGGAGACGTCGAAGCACTCGGGCGGCCGGACGTAGTGTGTTCGGATACGGCCCTATGCGGCGAGCGCTTGTTCCGCTGGGCGATCAGGCACGCGTCGGAGTGGGGGCTGCAAGTGGTTGGGGAGCCTCACCGTCAAGGGGGGAAAACCGTTTCGGCAGGTGTGTCGCTCTGCAAGTGCGGTGTTGATGTGGCGTGGATCGAGAGAAGGGCTGAAGCCTTTGCTGGCTATTTGACACCACATTCTTTATTACGAGGTAGGGGCGAGCAGGTCGTATCGTGAGGTTCCGGTGCCGGCGGGACACGGCTGCGGCGGGGTTGGGATAGGCGGCGTGAAAGGAGCCCTCAACGTCCCCGGTGGGCGGGCGGCGAGGTGGCGGCTTGCTTTTCGGATTTCCCGTTGCGAGCTCTGCTCCCTCGGCGCTGCGTTAACGGACGGTGATCCACAACCCCGCCTGGCTCGCCGTGCCGCCGACAAACAGCTCGACCGCGAGGTTGCCTGTCGGTGCGAAACCGCTGGGAATGCGGACGTTGAGCTGGATCAGTCCGGCGAAGCCCGGGGCAGCACCGGCATAGAGGACCTCGGCCGGCAGTCCGCCGATGCGCACGTGGACCGGGAGTACGGGGCGCGGCAGGGGCGCCACGGCCGGCCAGCCGGTGGCGGCGGGCGGGTCCGTGAGGCCGGCGCCCGTGGCATACATGACGACCACGGAACCACGCGGGGCGGCATGGTCGGGAGAATTGAAGGTGCCGTCCTCGTTGAGTGCGACCACCGGCCCGGTCCCGTTATCGAGCGTGAACAGCCCCGGAGCCGCCGGCGCGAGCGACACCTCGGTCCGGTTGTGCAGCTTCCCGGCCACGAACACCTCGACGACGGTTGTCCCGGAGGCGCCGGCCTCCACCGGCACCTGGGCATTCACCTGGCCGTAGCCGGCGAAAAACAGCGGCGCGGGGACGCCGCCGAAACGGATCTCGGTGCCGGCGAGGACGGGCGACACGTCGCCGGCGGCGCTCACCTGGCCCATGGCCGGTTCGTCCGGTCCGATGCCATCGCCGAATATCGAGACGATCTGTCCGGGGGCGACCGGGCCCGGGCGGAAGGTGGCCGCGTGCAGAACCTGGCACGGGTCCGGCTCATCGGTGACCTCCGACGCCTGCGCCTGAAACAGGTGGCGGATACGATTGTTGCCGACGTCGGCGAGGTAGAGCGAACCGTCGGGCGCGAAGGCGAGACCGGACGGGGAGTCGAGGCCCGCCGAGGAAGCCGCCGCCCCGTCGCCGCTGAAGCCGGGCGTCCCGGCGCCAGCCACGGTCAAAATCGTGCCATTGGCGTCCACGAGGCGGATCCGATGATTGCCGGTGTCGGCGATCATGAGGTTGCCGTCCCGGTCGACGGCCAGCCCGGTGGGACCGTCGAGCAGCGCATTGGAGGCCGGCCCGCCGTCGCCCGCGAAGCCCGGGACGCCCGTGCCCGCCACGGGCATGAGGATCGAATCGAGGCGCAGCTTGCGGACCGTGTGGTTGCCCGCGTCCGCGATATAGACGGAATCGTCGGGACCGATGGCCAGTGCCGCCGGCGTATCGAGTGCCGCGCGCCTCGCCAGGCCCCGGTCGCCGGACAGCCCGCGGATCCCGGTACCGGCCACCGTGTCGATGATGCCATCGGGGCGGATCACCCGGACCCGGTGGTTGCCGCTGTCGGCGATGTAGGCGAAGCCGATCGAGTCGACGGCGACGGCTCGCGGATGATTCAACATGGAGAGCGTCGCCAGGTCGCCGTCGCCGGCGAAGCCCGCGGTGCCGTTGCCGGCGACTGTGAGGATGGTTCCGTCGAGTTCGATGCGCCGCACGGCGTTGCCCAGGTGGTCGGCGATCCAGACCCGGCCATACGGGTCGACTGCCACTCCCACGGGGTCCGTGAGGCAGGTGCGAACAGCGAGTTCCCCGTCTCGCGAAACGCCGGGCTCTCCGGTGCCCGCCACCGTCGAGATCCATTCGCCCGCGTCGATGCGCCGGATGAGGCGGCGGCCCTCTTCGGCGATCAGCACGCGCCCAAAGCGGTCCGTGGCCACGCCGATCGGTCCGTCCAGGCGCACCGCCGCGGCCTTCACCCCGTTGCGTACCGCGTCGGGTGACACGCCGCCGGCCACGATCGCGGTTCCGGTGGCATCGACCAGTGAGATTTGCGTTCCGCCGCCGGCGTAGACCTTCTCTCCCACGGCCACGTCGCGGACGTCGAGATGGTCAGCGATCACCTGCACCTGGCCGGAGACCAGCCGCATCAGGACTCTCCGATTTCCGCTGTCGGCTACCAGCAGCGTCCGGTGGTCGTTGTCCTCTATCGCCAGACCGGTGGGACCGAGCGGCTCGATCGGGCTCTGCCCACCGCCGAGCACCGTATATAGCAGCCCGTCCTCGACGAACACGACGCGGTTGTTCCCGCTGTCGGCGATGAAGAGTCCGTCGCGGGAGACGGCTAGGCCCGCGGGTCCGTTGAGCCGGACGTCGGCCGCCGGACCGTCGGAGTCGAGGCCCGCGGGGCCGGTGCCGGCCACCACCGACACGACGCCGGCCGGTGAGACCCGGTAGACGCGATTGGCGTCGAAGTCGGCGATGAAGAGGTTGCCATGGTCGTCGATGGCCACGTTGCGGGGGCCTTCAAAGTGGACGGAGAGTGCGGGTGTCGA
>CAWELS010000059.1:0-42796 GCA_963809945.1 Bryobacterales bacterium
GGAGAGTAGGGGCACGCGGTCGGCAACTGGCGAACAGCTCCCGTGTTCGGACCGAGGCGGTGCTTGCGGTGGGCGCGCCCGGTCGGCTACCGTACAGAGTTTGGGGACTCCATTAATGAAAACTGCCTGGGGTGATCTGCCTGTTCAGGATGCGCATATACACTTCCTCTCACATCGGTTCTTCGAGCTGCTGGCGCGGCAGCGCGAAGACCTGAGCGTTGAGAGCATGAAGCCGCTGCTCGGCTGGGAGATGCCCCCGGAGGATCCCGTCGAACTCGCCAAACGGTGGGTGGCGGAGCTCGACCGGCACAGCGTGGAACGGTCGGTGCTGATCGCCAGCCTCCCGGGCGACGAGTTGTCCGTCGTCTCCGCCGTGCGGGCGTTCCCGGACCGCTTCTACGGCTACTTCTTCGTCAATCCGCTGAGCGAGGCGGCCGTCGAACGCGTGGAGCAGGCGCTGTCAGAGGGGCTGCGCGGCATCTGCCTCTTCCCGGCGATGCACCGCTATTCGCTCGACGACGAGCGGCTGCGGCCGATTCTCGAACTGGCGTCGAGGACCCCGAATACGGTGGTCTTTGTCCACTGCGGCGTCCTTACGGTGGGGGTGCGCGACAAGCTCGGCCTGCCGTCGCTGTTCGACCTGCGGTACTCGAACCCCGTCGACCTGCACGGCGTGGCCATGCGCCACCCGGGAGCCAATTTCGTCATCCCGCATTTCGGCGCCGGCTATTTCCGCGAGGCACTGATGGTCTGCGACCTGTGTCCCAACATCTACCTGGACACTTCTTCGAGCAACGGCTGGGTCCGATACCAGCCCTCTCGGATGGAGTTGCGCATGGTCTTCGAGAAGGCGCTGGACGTGGTGGGTCCGGAACGGCTCCTGTTCGGAACCGATTCCTCGTTTTTTCCACGCGGCTGGAATCGCGAGATCTTCGAGACGCAGTCGAACCTGCTGGCGGTGATGGGGACGAGCGAGGAAGACGCGCGGAAGCTCCTGGGTGGGAACCTCGCCCGGCTGTTGGGCGGGGCCGGGCAGACACGCCCGGCGTTGGCGAAGGATTGAGGGACCTGGTGGATGCGTGAAGGTAGCCCGGTGAGGCCGGTGGCTGGGGGGCGGTAGCTGGTGGCTACAGAGCGTCGCTGAAGCTCCGCGCCCGCTGAAGCGTGCCTTCCCGTGCTCCGTGTTGGGAACCGCCACGGCGGATGTCCGCCACCATCGAACGATGAAATAAGCCAGCCACTGACAGCAGTAATGTCTGCGGCTCGTGTGTTTCGAAGGAATGGTACGGTCGGCGCCACCCCTGCCAACCCGTGGTGAGAAACTTCCCCAGTCCGGGCCACTATCTCGACAGGATCGAGACGAATGAGTCCGAAATTATTCGAGTGGCCGATGCGATACCTCTCCCCGCGCGCCTGGGTCGGCAAGTGCCGTTCCGAGAGTCAATATGTCACCGGACCGTGGCCTTCGCCGGGCCGCGTTGCGGTTTGCCGGCCGTGGTTTCCGGCGCCGGCCGGCGCCACGGTCTTTGAGGATGACGATTCCGAATACACCGCTCTCCGGCTCTTTCGGCCGGACGTGATCGCGGCGCCGGTAGTGGAGCTGCGGCGCGTGGTTCATGATGTGCTCTCCAGGGCGGGACGGCCGCCCTCGCCGGTGCGTGGGTTTGTCGCGTTGACCGGGATCGGCCATCGCCCGCTGACGATGCAGGATCGCGACCTGATCTGGCTGGCGTTTCGCACGCCGGTCTATGCCGAGTTCCGCGACCGGACGGGCCGACTGCTGGCCCGTGAGTGCGAAGCGCAGTGCGGTTTACACATCGAAGGCGAAGGCGCGGTTTTCAGTGAGTGCCCCGATGACGGTAAGCTCCGCGTTGCGCTCGCCAGGGGCGCCGATGGCGCGCTGGAACTGGTCGACACCGGCATGGAGGGGCGGCTGACGTCGGAACCTTGTCCATGCGGGAGTCGCGCGCCGCGGCTGGCCGATCTTTGGATCGATGACGAGGAGATCGTGCCGGCCTATTCTGCCACGGCTTAACCAGCGGGTTGACGCGCGCGCGGCCGATGCTATCCTACTGATGGGAAGTCCCAGTTGTGCCGGCGTTGGGGGCGTTTCCCGCATCAGCGGACGTGGCGAAACCGGCAGACGCGCCAGATTTAGGTTCTGGTTCCCGAGAGGGAGTGGAGGTTCGAGTCCTCTCGTCCGCACCAACTCTTCAACCCGTTGAGAGTGACGTTCCCGCTCTGCAACGACGGGCGCTGCCGGCTACTGTGCCGCACGGGTGAACAAGGTCGGTGCTCTGTTTGTCACGCATTCCCATCGCCAACGTGAACTGTTCGCTTCGGTCGCGCCTCGTTGTGAGCGTTCGGCCGGATGCGAGCCGTGACCGGAGGGGGCGGAGTCTTTGCACGCTTCAAGGTGTACGTTTACTCCGCTTCTTGCAGGTCGCGGCTGGCTTGTGTCAATTAGTGATTCGGGTCCCCATACGCCTGCTCGCCGGCTTCTATCGGAATCTTGAGGCGGTTTTCCTTCGGCGGGAGCGGGCAAGTCGCGTAAGGGGTGAAGGTGCAGGGCGGGTTGTAGGCCTTGTTGAAATCGAGGATGACCTGACCGTCCTTCGGGGCGTCTGCATCCAGGAAACGACCCGCGCCGTAGGTGGTGTGGCCGCTGGTCGAATCGCGGAAGATGAACCAGAGGGAGTCGCCTTCGAGCGCGGCCTTGAGACGCAGCGTCTGGCCGTTGATGACGAATTCGACTTCACCGGGGCTCTCCATTTCCTCCGGAACGCCGATGACCGACGGCACGGTGAATGTCCGCGGCTCGTCATAGGGTATAAACTTGCCGACAATCCGGTAGCCGGGTTTTACGGGATACCAGTTGCAGTGCGTGAAGTCGCGCCGCATCGCGCTCGCGGGATCGCGCAGACGGATGCCGAGGCGGTCGCCGCGCTCGATCACCCAGAACGTCAGGTCTTCGACGTGGATGAGCGTCGGCTCACCGCTCTGGTCGGGCAGCATCGGGATCGCGTGCTGGGATTTGTCGGCGTAACGCAGCGTGATGGCGCCGCCATCGACCTCCACGACGCCCAGCCGCTCAGGTCCGCGCGGAAGCTGGATGCGGTTTCCTTCTCCGGAGCCGATCGTGTTGGCGCCATCCCGGAGCCAGAAGAGCCCGGCGACGCTTAGCCAGCCGTCGTCCGCCTTCAGGTTCTCCTCCCGTTCCTGCCGCCACTGCTCGACCGAATCGACGTAGGAGTCCGCCAGCACGGGGCCCTGGAGCAGGGCGAGAAAGGCCGTTCCCGCGAGTAGTCGTCTCATTTCTTCGAGAGTAACTCATCGGCCGTTTGTAAGGCGGACGTCTACGTCCGCGGCCGACCTCCAGGCCGGCCGTCTGACACGAAAACTACAAGCGCGACCGGGATGTCGAGCGCGGACGTGGACGCCCGCCTTACGGGAACTTCAGCTTCAGGCCCTTCTGCTCGGCCCAGCGGCGGAACTCGGCCGTCATCTCATCGGTCCAGCGGGTGTCGATCTGGCCTGGGGTGTACTTGCCTTCCCGCAGCATCTGGTGGCCCCAATCGTCGCGGGCCTGCGTGAGCTCGGCGCTGTCGGCGACCTCTTCAGCCAACTGGGGTGGGATGAATGTGAGCCCCTCCGGATCGCTGACCACGACGTCGCCGGGCATCACCATGACGCCGCCGATACGGATCGGGACGTTGATGCCCATCAGCGTGACGCCGGCGATGGCGGAGGGATCGAAGCCGCGCACATAGCCGCGGAAGCCCTCGATTTTCTGGATGCCGGTGAGGTCACGGACGGCGCCGTCGACGATGAGGCCGGTGCCGCTCTTGGCGAAGATCGAAGTCGCGAGATTGTCGCCGGCGAAGGTGCCGTCCTCGATCTTGCCGAACAGGTCCACCACCAGCACATCGCCGGGAACGAGCGTATCGATGACCCACGAGTTCTGTCCCCCGGCGACGCGTCCATCCTTCTTGCCGTAGTCATTGATGACGGCGTCGACGTCGGGCCGGAGGGGCATGAACACGGCCGTCACCACGCGCCCGGCCAACCGCTTCTCGCCGGGGTTGATCACCTGCCAGCCGCCTTCGAACTGGTGCTCGAAACCGCGCGCACGGAGCACCCCCCATGCCTCCTCGGCGCTGACGTTGCCAAGCCGCTCGACGATCGAGTCGGGGACCTTCGGCCGGCCGTCCGGGAACCGGTCACCCTTCCATTCGCGAGTGAACTCCTTCCGCTGCTCGCCGGTCCAAATGCCGAGCTGGGCCTTCGCCTCCCGCGTCAGACCCAGGACCACGGTAAGGACGATGGTGTACAGGACGGCGGTAATAACAACCGTGTAACTGAAGGTACGTGGCTTCATCGTAACTCGCTTCTCGATCTTATTCCTCGGACCCGCCCGCGCAGCCTGCCGACGGGCCAGCTTGTTCCACGAAGTGATACCATGCCGGCCGGGACGCCGCAACCCGGCGCCCGGGCGGATCTTTGACAAGCCGCAGCGGGGCTTGTGAAGATGGGATGGTTAAGCGAGCCGCGGCGCTGTGTGAGCCGCGAGCAAAGATCCTATGAGTTCCCACGGCAGTCAACCGCAGTCGCCGGAAGCAAAGCTCGGCGATACCGTCAAGGTCCACTACACCTGCAATCTCGAGGACGGTTCCCTGTTTGCCACCACTCGCGACAAGGAGCCGAAGGAGTTCGTCCTCGGCGCCGGTGACGTGATTCTGGGTCTGCAGGACGCCGTGGCGGGCATGCGTCCGGGGGAGTCCAAGACGGTCACCGTCCCGCCCGAGAAGGCGTACGGTCCGTACCACGTCGAGATGATCGCGACGATCGAGCGGGACAAGGTGCCCGCCGATATCGACCTCGAACCCGGCATCGCGCTCCGCGTCAAACACGCCGACGGACACGAGTCGGACGCCTTTGTCACCGAGGTATCGAGCACCACCATCAAGCTCGACGGCAACCATCCTCTCGCCGGTAAACGATTGATTCTAGAACTCGAGCTCATCGAAGTGATTCCCGAGTAGGACGCTCCGGTTCGCAAGCGGTATCCTAATCGTTAACCTTAATGAGGCTTGGGATCGATTTCGGCACGACGCGGGTCGTCACTGCGGTCGTTGACCGGGGCAACTACCCTTTGGTCACGTTTGAGACACCGGACGGGGAACGCTGCGACTGGTATCCGCCACTGGTCGCGGTCCGCGGCGCCACGCGTCTCTATGGATGGGAGGCCTGGCAGGCCCAGCAGGAGGACGGCTGGACGATCATCCGGTCGTTGAAACGCTACCTGGAGGACGCCGGTCCGGAAACGCGTGTCGCCATTGCCGGCCACACGGTGGGTATGCTGACGCTGCTCACCGACATGATGGCGTCCCTGCGGGAGGCCATCTGCACGCGGTCGAACCTTGACGTCTCGTCGTCGGAGAAGTTCGAGGTGATGCTCGGCGTGCCCGCCAACGCCAACAGCAACCAGCGGTTTCTGACGGTGGAGGCGTTTCGGCGGGCGGGGTTCGAGGTGCTCGGACTGCTGAACGAGCCGTCGGCGGCCGCCATCGAGTTCACTCACGCCCACGGCGACCGGCTGCCGGCCAGCAAACGCGGTTCAGTGCTCGTCTACGACCTGGGCGGCGGCACCTTCGACGCCTCGCTCGTGAACACGGAAGACCGTGCGCACGCCGTGATCGCCTCGGAGGGCATTCCCACGCTGGGCGGCGACGACTTCGACACGGTCCTCGCCGAACTTGCCATGGACGAGGCGCGGGTCCCCCAATCGGAGCGCGACGCGCTCTCCCAGCGAGCTTGGTTCCGGCTGCACGAGGAGTGCCGCCATCACAAGGAATCGCTGCATCCGCAGACGCGCCGGATGACCATCGAGCTGGAGTCCGTCCATCCCCGGTGGGCATCGGTGAGCGTGCCGGTGGAGCTGTTCTACGAGCGTTGCCGGCCCCTGGTGGAGGAGACGATCCACACGATCGCCGATCTGCTGGCCGCGCATGATGCGGACCCGGGCGCCGTCTACGTCACCGGTGGAGGCAGCGAATTGCCACTGGTGCCGCGGGCGCTCCGGGAGATCTACGGCCGTCGTGTGCGGCGGTCGAGCTACACGCACTCGGCCACCGCGATCGGCCTCGCCATCCAGGCCGACGAGCAGGCTGGCTACCAGTTGCGGGACAACTTCACCCGATACTTCGGCGTGTGGCGCGAAGCCGACGCCGGCCAGACGATCATTTTCGACCCGCTGTTTCACAAGGGCACGCCGCTGCCCGGTGCCAAGGAATCGCCGCTCGAGGTGGGCCGCCGCTACCATCCGGTCCACAATATCGGCCATTTCCGCTACCTGGAGTGCTCTCATCGGGCCGGCGACGGACAACCGATGGGCGAGATCACGGTCTGGGATGAGATCTACTTTCCCTACCAGCCGGAGCTCAGCCAGGAGCAGAGCCTGAGTCAATTCGACGTCCGCCATTGTCCCGAGGCCGCCTCGCAGGCGATCGAGGAGACGTATTCCTGCGACGCCGGCGGCGGAGTGACCGTGACCATCGCCAATCTCACCGCTGGCTACCGCCGCTCGTTCCGCCTGGGCCGTTGGGCAGTGCAGGGAGAGCCGCTGGTCCCCGGCAAGCGGAAGCAGCGTCGCAAGCGAGCCTCGACACCCTGAAGGCCTTTACCGATGGGAACCTGGACACGCCGGTTCGTCGGCCGCCCGCCTGAGTACCGCTAGAATAGAAGCGATGCGAATGCGGAACCTATCGGTGGGGGTGCTGGCGGCAGTGCTGGTCTTTTCCTCCTGCGCCTCGGCTCCCAGCGACTCCCCGAGAGTGTCTAGGCTCGAGACGGACTACTTCGACGCCCGCTACCAGTACAGCCCGACATTTGCCAGCGCCATGGGCGTCCACCAGTTCGACGGCCGCCTCGACGATGTCAGCGAGCTGGCCATCGGCCGGCGCACCGACGAGGTGGCCCGCATGCTGGTCCGGGAGCGTGCCATGTTCGAACAGCAGGAGTACACTCGCGAGGACCACATCACCGGCTCGCTGATTGAGTACGCCCTGCGCGCGGAGCTGGCCGATTGGCGGAGCCAGCTGCTATGGCAACGATCGCCGCTTTTCTACGCCAACTTGCCGTTCTACGCGATCGACCGGACTATGCGGCGCCAGTATGCGTCGCCGTCGGACCGGCTGCGCGCCCTCATTATCACCATCCATGAAGTCGAAGCCGTCATGGCGGCCATGCGCGGCAACGTGACGTCGGTGTCGCGACCGCTGGCGCAGGCCTCGCTGGACCGGCTCCGGCAGCTTCAATCCATGCTCCGCGGCTATCTGCCGTCGTGGGGCGCCCGCTCGGCCGGAGTCGACATGCGGCTGGGGCAGAACCTGCAGGCGGCCCTACCAGGCGCCATCCAATCGGTGGAGCAGTCGATCAACTGGCTCCAGCAGGAGATGCTGCCCAATGCCACCTCCGACTATGCCATGGGGCCGGAGCAGTTTATCAGCGAGCTGCTGTTCGACTCGCATCTCGAACTCACCATCAGCGAGCTGGAAAGCCTGGCGACAAAGAACCTCGACCGGGACTCGGAAGCCTTCGTGAAGGCTGCCGCCAAGGTGGCGCCCGGAGAACCGCCCAAGGCAGCGCTTGCCCGCCTCGCCGCCCAGCCCATCGAGTCCGGCAAGCTGCTGACCGCCGCCCGGCAGGAGGCCGACCAGCTTCGAACTTTTCTGCGCCAGCACAACCTGGTGACGCTGCCCGCCGACATGGCTCTCCAGGAGTCGGCGAACTACAACATCCTGGAGGCGCCTCCGTATCTGCTGACGCCGCTCTCTCCCTATTTCTACGACATGCCGGCGCTCGAGGGGACCGACGCGAGAACGGGATACCTGCTGATCGGGGCTCCGCCGACGAACTGGCCGGAGGAGGTCACCGAGGAGTACCGTAGCCGGCTGACGCCGCAGCATCTTCGCCTCGAAGTGGCTGCCACGCTGTTGCCCGGCCGATTCCTCCAGGACCTCAACCGGCTGCGCTATCCCACGCGGACCGGGAAGCTCCTGTCCAGCCGCATCACGCGGGACGGCTGGGCGCATTACGTCGAAACCATGGTGCTCGAACAGGGCTACGGCGACGGCGATCCGCTGCTCGAGCTCACCGCGGCGCACCGTTCGCTGATCCGCGACTGCCGCTTCCTCGCGAGCGTGCGCCTGCACACGCGCGGCATGACGCTCGAGGAAGCGTCCAAGCTTTTTATGGACCGCGCCTACGTCGGCGAGCAGATGGCCACGCTCGAAGCGCAACGTGTCATGTACGATCCGCTGTGCCTCGGCGAGTCGCTGGGGAAGACGCTGATCCTGGGGCTGCGGGACGAATACCTGCACGCCGGTGCCGGTCACGATTTGGCGGCCTTCCACGCGGCGTTCCTGAAAAACGCCGCCCTGCCGCTGCCCATGATCCGCGAGGCGCTGTTGGAGAGCGGCAGCGAGAAGTCCGACTGATGGCCATGCTCGGCCTATAAGGAGGAAAGCAGTTGAGCGATGAATTCAAGGGGAAGGGCGCTATCGTCACCGGTGCGTCACGCGGTATTGGCGCGGCCGTCGCGGTGGCTCTAGCCCGGGCCGGAGTCGCCCGGATCGCGATCCACTACAACACCCATCGGGAAGGAGCCGAGCAGGTGCTCGGGCAGTTGCGGGCCGCGGGTGCCGAGGGTTCCGCGATCCAGGCCGACCTCTCCGAGGACGCCGGCATCGACCGTTTTTTGGAGGCGGTCCGCGAGCCCGCCGCCGGCTGCGACATCCTCGTCAACAATGCCGGCTCCCTGCTTCGGCGCTCGCCGTTGAGCGATTGTCCGCCGGCGGTCTATGACCGGGTCATGAACCTGAACGTCAAGAGCGTCTGGCGGATTACGCAGCTCGTTTCGCCGCACATGGTGGCGCGGCGCTCGGGTTCAATCGTCAACGTCGGCTCCATCGCCGCCCGCAACGGAGGCGGGCACGGAGCCACCATCTACGCCGCCGCCAAGGCGGCCGTTTCGGCGATGACCCGGGGGATGGCCAAGGAGCTTGCGCCGAGCGGAGTTCGCGTCAACGCCATCAGTCCGGGCACGGTGGACAATCACTTCCACGAGGAGTTCTCGACGCGCGAGATGCTCGACTCCGTCGCCGCCGCCACCCCGCTCGGCCGCCTCGCGACCAACGAGGACATGGCCGACGCCGTTGTCTTCCTCTGCTCGGAAGCCTCCCGCTATATCGTCGGCCAGACGATCGAGATCAACGGCGGCATGTATATGATTTAAGCTGCCGGATTCCGCGAAGCAGATCGGGACTGGATCTCCGGGCAGGCCGAAGCCCGCCCCACAAAGGACCGGAAACGCCCTGTGGGGCCTGCTTTTAGCGGACGCGCAGATTCAGCGCCGATTTCTCCCTCACCCGAGCACATCCACTGCGATCGCTCCCTTGCCCCACACCGTGTGGCGTCCGACGCCGGTCCACTGCGCCAGGTGCAGGTAGGGGTAAAAGGGCTCCAGCCGGCCTTCGTACTCGGCCTCTCCAATGAATCCGCCGATGGGGTGCACCTGACCGGTCTTGCTTGACCGGCGCACGACGCTCCGCCACTCGACTTCGCACCGCCGCATGGCGACCGCCGAGGCCAGGCGTCCGAGGCCGCTGAAATCGATTTCGAGCGGACCGTCCTGGTACAGTGTCCGGAGCATGCTGATGCGGTCCCGGGTGCGCCCGAACAGGACCGGGAAATCGGGTCTCTCGGCCAGCTTCTTGGCCGCCTTCAGTTCGGTGGGTGCGAGGAAACGAACGCGGATGTGTGAGACCGGTTCCGCGGCCGGTAGCAGATTGAACTCGAGCGGCGGGCCGGGGGCGAGCATCCGGTCGTCCTCGATCGAAAAGACCGTGCGGCCGAGGTGGCCGTGCTCGTCCAACTGGCGGACCTGGGTCAGCACGGCCCGGCCGCGTTGTGCTCCCAGCCCATCGTGGGCGAGCCGCGAAAAGGAGAGAACGAAATAGGAGATGATGGGCTCGCTGGTGTGAACGAGGTTGAGGTCGAAGTGGAACGAGCGGCCGGCATGGGCCGTGGTCCCGTCGAGATGCCCGGCGCGAAAGACGAATGGACGGGGCCAGTCGGCCAGCCCGCTCGGCCCGGCGCCCGTGGCCGACGGCTCGAATACCCGAGCGTAGGGGCAGGTCCGGCGGTGGTCGCAGGTCCTGGCCCCGGGACAATCGGGGACGCAGACGATGTCGCGGAACACGGTGCCGAGGGCACCGCGCAACACGTTGCCGGGCTTGCCGGCCGGGAATCGGATCTCATCCCGGGCGGTGAAGGTGAAGCGGAGCGAATACAGGCGAAGCGTCACGGCGGGCTATGCCGATTCTAAACCAGAGGCAAGGTCTGGAGAAGGTTCAATCGCATGGGCGGGCATCCTGTTCGCGCAACCGGACCCCAGAGTGTCCGTTCGTGGGACGCCGAAGCGCGCCGGCGGACGAACGGCGTGTCCCGCCGCGGCTTCAGCCTTCTTGTTTTGCGGGGCTTGACGTGGTGGCCTGTCACGTGCCAAATAATCGAACGTGGATGTGATGCGCCCGGCCCGGGTTCTGCTCGCGGACGACCAGCCTGACGTGCTGGCGGCCCTGCGGCTGCTGCTGAAATCGGCCGGATACGAGACCCGCTCGGTCTCCTCGCCGGCCGCGGTGGTGGAGTCGGTGAGGTCTGAGACCTTCGACCTGCTGCTCATGGATCTCAACTACACCCGGGACACGACGTCCGGGCAGGAGGGCCTCGAGCTATTGGCGCGCCTCAAGACAATCGATCACACGCCGGGCGTGATCGTGATGACCGCCTGGGGATCGATTGACCTGGCCGTCCAGGCGATGCAACAGGGCGCGCGGGATTTCGTCCTCAAGCCCTGGGACAACGAGCGTCTCCTCGACACCATTCGGAGGCACTTGGCGACGGGCGCCGTCGAGGCGCCGCGGACCCCGGACAGTCACGACCTCTCCATTGCCCGCCGCGTCCAGCGCAAGCTGCTGCCACAGCAGATGCCGCGCCTTGACACGCTGGAATTGGGCGCCCATTGCCTCCAGGCCGGCGCGGTGGGCGGCGACTACTACGACTTTATCCCCATCGCCGGTGGCCGGATGCTCTTCGTCCTGGCCGATGTTTCCGGCAAGGGGATCTCGGCCGCCCTGCTGGCGGCCAATCTGCAGGCGACATTGCGCAGCCACTGCCAGAGTCCGGTGGCCGGACCGGCGGAACTGGCCGCGGCGGTGAATCAATTCTTCTTCGCCTCCACGGAGCCGGAGCACTTCGCCACCGCTTTCCTGGCCGACTACGACGACAAGTCCCGGGTGCTGCGCTACGCGAACTGCGGACACAACGCGCCGCTGCTGGTGCGGTGTGACGGTTCGCTCGAGCGGCTGGAGCCCACGGGGACGGTGATCGGCGCGTTTCCCGCCTGCCCGTGCGACGCCGCGGAGACCCGGCTCGACTCCGGCGACGTGCTGGCCGTCTGTTCCGACGGTGTTCTGGAAGCCCGCAACGCCGTTGACGAGCAGTTCGGCGACGGTCGGCTGGTGCGTTTGCTTCGCGCCCACGCCGACGCCACGATCGAAGCGCTGCCAGCGACGATCGCGCAGGCGGTCGGCGCGTTTTCCGATTTCGGACAGGAGGATGACCTGACGTTGCTGATCGCCCGGGGGCGATAGCGGGTGTCTCGGAAGTCTCGTCCCCTTGGGCCGGGACGCCGTTGAAAGTCACTCGGCGAGACCGGCGGCAAACGCGACTCCGGGCCGAAGTCCGGCGTTCACAAGCGTGTGAACGCGGCAGACACGAGTGCCGGTCACGGCTCTGTTCGCGGCCGGCAACGCAACACTCGTGCGAGCCCAGGTTGGCATCTCTTGCCAACACCGGACGTCGGGCCGCCACCGTTTGAAGCCCGGTGGCCTGAGACTTTCATTCCTGTCGGCGGCCCGCACCGGTCAAGCACCCAGGGAAACACCACACTTAGCTCGCCGGTTGCGTGCGATCGATCCGGATCACCATGGACCGCAGGAACGGCGGCAGCCGCAGGCTTCCTCCCTCGATCGAGGCATTGCTCCACTTGCGCGTCCAGGGATTCAAGAGGCGGACGGTGCCCGCGAGCGCATCGTTGCCCAGTGAGCTCAGATCGACTACCGTTTCGGGGACCACTGTGGCGCCTGGGCCTTCGAGATCGTTTCGCCAGTCGGCTTTCTTATCCCGGCACCAGACGAGCGTGGTCCGCGCGCCGCGCAGCACGTAGACCCGCAGGCGCTCATTGTCGAGCATAATCGACTCGAAGTGCTCGGCCGGAGGGTCGATCCCGTGGACCATGTCGGAGAAGGCGCCGAACTGGCTCCAGACATCGTTCTTCTCGACGTAGTCGTGCCAGTGCCAGATCTGTCCGGTGCCGGCCGAGCCCATGAAGAAAGGAGCGAACAACACGTCGTGCAGGATGACCCCGCTGCGGTCCTGCTCGTAGAGATGCGACGGGCCGGAATCGCCGGGCTCGACGGCGCCGGTTTCCGAGAGAAGCGCGGGTTTGTTCGGCTTTGCGTCGAGCACCACTTGAATCGAATCGGCGGCCATCATGTCGATGGGCCCCTTTGACGCTTCCAGGTCCGAGCCGAGGTTCAGGAAGCGATGAATCTCGGCGAAATCGTTCTGGGGCAGGTTCCAGATGGGCCCGAACAGGAGGCGCTTGCGGATGTGATCGTAGTTGCTGAGACTCTGTACCACCAAGTGATTCGGGAAGAGCCCCTGGAGATACGTGAGCATCTGGTCGGACCACTCCCGCCATCCGTTGCCGCGGACCTTGTCGATCTCGTTCCACAGTTCCCAGGCGAAGACCGTCGGCTCGTTCTGATAGCGCTGGGCGAACCAGGCAAGCTTGCGCCGGTAGCGCTCCTTGCTCGGCTCCAGCCGGAAAAACTCGGTCATGTCCCGGGCCGGACCGCCGTGCGAGATGTTGTAGACCGGTTTGCCGAGCGGCGCGGTGCCCGGCTCGGCGGGCGGCTCCTCTTCGAGCGTCTGGAAGTAGTCGAAGGTGAACTTGACTCGGATTCCGTATTTGCGGGCCGTTGATAGCAGGCGGTCGACGCGCCGGATCTTCATTGAGTCGCACTTGCCGGCGTACTCGTCCTCCACCTCGTAGAAAGGATGGCTCAGCCAGACGCTGACCAGGTTGCCGCCGTTTTCGGAAAGCTTCCGGAAACGATCCTCGATGTTGCGGAAGACGGCTTCCTCATCGTAGAGGAAACGAGGGTAGGCCATGTTGAGCCCGATCGGGATAAAGGGCTTGCCGTCGCTGAGCTCGAAGTAGCGCGGGTCGCGTTCGCTGACCCGTACGTAGGGGAGATCCGACTCACGGACCACCGGGCTTGACGTCCCGGACTGCACTCCGCAGGCGATGGTAAGGGCGGCCGCGATGAGCGCCATCCCGAGTCGACGGTACATCCTCCTCATCATAGCGCCTGCACGGATTCTTTCCTATGTTGTCAGCTTTCAGGGCGAGGCGCGGTTACAGGATGAGCAGGGAATTCGAATCGGACGATCCGAGAGGGAGTACCGATGGTCCTGCGCGGGCAGTCCGAAGGGATGAAAGTCACGGGGAGTCGGGGCTGAAGCTCCGAGCGGGCTCGAAGTCCGCGTTCCAAATTCCGGTGCGGCTGGGAAGGCACCGAGCTTTAGCCCGGATATCTCACCACACCGGCCACCTGGCACTGATTTGGACGGACGAACGGATTTTCCGGGTCGTTGGCCGGCATTGTCGTTACAGCAGGGTGTTTGTGGGCCGCGATGGGGCCTCGAACGCTTCCGGGCGGGCTGGGAAGACGGTTTCAAACCGATTTTGCCGATACTCCCGCCAGGGCCGCTGCCGGGGCCTGTCTGCTTCCCGTGATACTTGAGGTCCGAACTCCGGCTTCAACACCACGGTGGCATCCGTCTCTGGAGATTGCAGTAGACCGCCGCGAACAGTTCCCTCGCCGGATGGGCCGAGGCCATCGAGATCCACACCTTCCGCACCGTCACCCGCACCCGCGCCGCAATCTTCAGCAGCCGTACCCGGATCGTCGAACACTGCGCCTTCGCCATCTTCGTTCCTACTAACCCCAACTCCCGCAGCCCCTGCAGCAGGCAGTACGCGATCGAGGAAAAGTACAGCCGGATCTGATTGGATCGCATGAACGCCGTGGAGGTCCGGTCGGCAAACAGGTCGAGCTGTTGCTCCTTGATCCGGTTCTCCATCTCGCCTCGGGCGCAGTAGAAGTCTTCGTACAAGCTCCGGGCGCCCATCTGCTCGGCGCTCAGCGACGTCACCACAAAACGAGGATTTCGCCCCTGCTCCAGATATTCCGCCTTGGCCACCACCCGGCGCTTCTTGCTCCAACTGTTCCGCGTCCGATACCGGAACTGGTGGAATCGTCGTACGGCCTGACCAGTCTCGGCCTGCCGCCGCTGCACTTTCTGCAGCGGTCGGCGGATTCTCTTCAACAAGCGGCTGTTCTTAGCCAAGCCGAACACGTAGTCCACCTCATTCCGCTCGCACCAGCTCATCAGTTCGTCACGGCAGAAGCCGGAGTCGGCCCGCAGGATGATCTGGACCGTGGGCCACTGTCCCCGCAGCCGCTTCACGATTCTTTCCACTTCCTCCACTACGCCGGCCGAGGCGTCCTGGTTCGACTCCCGCAGCCGCGAACAGACCAGCATCTCCCCAATGAAGATGTACAGCGGCAGGTAACAATAGTTGCCGTAGTAGCCGTGGAAGAAGCGCCCTTCCTGCTGCCCATGAAGCCGGTCGTCGGTCGCATCCAGATCCAGGACAATCCGCTTCGGCGGCCGCGGTTGCCGCTGCACATAGAGATCCACCAGCGTTCGATCGACGGCCGCGGTGTCCAGGACGATCTTCTTATAACGCGACTTCTCGTTGGCGTCGGCCGGTGTCAGCTCCATTCGATTCAGGGTGCTCTTGCCGGCGCCCGCCTGGCCCCGGTCTCGCTGCCGGCGCCGTTGGCGCCCTTCCACATCGGCCTTGCCCGACAGCATCGCCAGCAGCGGGTCGGCCCGCAGTTGGTCGTGATCGTTGAGATCTTCGTAGCCCAGCGCCAGAGCGTAGACACGCTGCCGGACCAGTTCCTCCACCGTGTGATCGATCCGCGTCGGATCCCGGAAATCCCGGAAGCAGGCGGCAAACTGCCGCAGGATGCCCGTCTTCTGCTCGACTTGGTGCAGCAGCAGACCGCCGCCTTCGGTGGTGATCGTTCCACCGTCGAACTTCGCCACGACGGTGCGCTGAGTATCACTGGCGAAGGCAAAGCTGGCTTGGGTACACTCTGTCATAGCGAGAAGTTGCTCCTCTCTGGCGCGAACGTTTTGTCACGATTATGTTTATGCCAGATTCGGCGGCTTCTCGCTACCCCTGTGGTGAGATATCCGGGTTAGCTCTGCTCTGGGCCAATGAATTTCAGCGGAGCGCAACGGGGTGCGCGGAGGTCGCGTTACGCTCCCTCACGGTCGCCCACCGGCCGGCCTCGGCGGCGCCCGATGCCTCCAAGAACAGTCCCCCCGATGCGACGTTCATCCCCGGGGTGGCCCGCACGGGCCATCTGGAATCCACTCCGGTCGCGGCCGGGTCGGGGTGACACTGTCGTTACTGACAGGGGCCACTGACGGGTGGAACCGCCTGCCCCACGGGACCCCCGACTACCTTGGGGCCAGACCGGACACTTCCGCCTCGGCGCCGTCCACTTCGAGTTTCTGGCCTTCCTTTGCGAAGGCGGTGCGGACGTAGCCCAACGCGACCACCGCTCCGAGTGCGGGGGACAAGGCGGCCGAGGTGATGACACCGGCGTCCTTGCCCTCGGCCGCCAGCTTGGCGCCGGCGGCGGGCGGAGTTTGCGAGCTGACACGCAGCGGCACCAGTTTCTTGTTCACCTGGCCGCGCGAGCGCACTCGCTCGACGATCTCCTGGCCCAGATAGCAGCCCTTGTTGAAGCTGACCGCACGGAGCAGTTGCGTCTCGTGCGGAATATAGTCGCCTGTCAGGTCGTCTCCGAAGCGCGGCCGGGCGTTCTCGATGCGGACGGTGCGCACGTCATCGGCGTCGGCCGAAACGGCGCCGGACGCCTCGAGCCTTCCCATCAGCTCCGGCTTCTCGGCCGCTGGCAGGTAGAACCGCAGGGCCTCGGCTCCGGTAACGCTCACCCGGGCAACATGCATGGAACCCCACGCCGCGATGTGTCCTTCTTCGGGAACCGCCGCCTCGAGGCTCGCCACGACGATGCCCGCCCGCGGACCCTCGACGGCCACGGAGGCGAGCTCTGCGGTCGCGTCCTCGAGCGTCACATCGTCGGCGATGATGTAGCGGTCGATGTGCTCGAACACGGTGGAGCGCGCCTCCGGCTCGGTGTCGAGCAGAAGGTGATCCGGCTGCGCGTAGATGATGGCGTCGGCCAGAATGCGCCCCTGCGCAGTGAGGAAGAACGCGTAGGTTTCCTGCCCTGGCGCGAGCGCCTCGATGTTGTTGGTCGACATCGCGTGAACGAGCCGGACGCGGTCCCCTCCCAGCACCTTGATCCGTCCGCGGTCGCTCACGTCGAAGACAGCGGCCCCCTCGTGCAGCGCCTTGTACCCTTGCTTCATACTCGTCACCCCATCGAGATCCAGCGAAGATAGGACGACAGCAGCAGCACGATCAGACCGGTAACCACGACACCGCTCATCAGCTTCCGCCGCTTTTCCTCGGCCGCGCGCGTGGTCATCAGCAGCGCGACGGAGAAGATGTGCAGCACGAGCAGCATCTTGATCCCGAAGACCATGTGATAGCGGGTCGTCAGCTCGCCCTTGGTCAGCAAAGTGTAGAGGCCCGAACCGATGAGCACCGGAACGGCCGCCCAGATCCAGCCGCGGAAGCGTTCCACATAGCCGGCGCCCATGACGCGGGCATAGAAAATGCCCCCGATCAGAACCACCACTGAAGTGATATGCAGCCAGCGAATCAGGACTGCGAGAGTCGTCTCCATGATCCTTCCATCATTGCATGGCCGACCACGGAGAACGGTTCCGGCGGATGTTCGGCATGGTCAGGAAGGCCCGGCCGGGCCGGCGGCCGTCGCGCCCTCGTTTGAAACAGCGCCACCACCCGTGCTCTGATAGGTCCTATGATCCACGAGGTGCTGGCGGTTGGCATGCTGCAGATGAACTGTTCCGTTCTGGGCGACGAGGACAGCCGGGAGGCCTTCGTCGTCGATCCGGGCGATGAGGCGGACCGAATCATGGGCCTGATCCGGCAACACCGGCTGCACGTGGTCCGGATCGTCCTTACGCACGCTCACCTCGACCATGTCGGCGCGGTGCGCGAGCTGCAGAAGGCCACTCGCGCGCCGGTCAGCCTCCATCCGTCGGACCAGCCCATGGTGCGTCACATCCACGCGCAGGCGGCGATGCTCGGCATGCCGGAACCACCGGGCTTCACAATCGACGAAGACCTGGCCAACGGTGACGTGCTCCGCTTGGGCGGGATCGAGGTCCACGTGCTCTACACGCCGGGGCATACGCCGGGCGGCTGCTGCTTATGGATTCCCTCCGAGCAACGGCTGATCGCCGGCGATACGTTGTTTCGGGATTCGGTGGGACGTACGGACCTGCCCGGCGGCGATCCGGGCCAATTGCTCGAGTCGATTCGCACGCAGTTGCTGCCGCTGCCCGATGACGCCGTCGTGATTCCGGGGCACGGTCCGGAAACCACCATCGGACGCGAGCGGCGCTTCAATCCGTTTCTTCAGGGTCTCGAGCCTCCTCGAGCTTCTTCTGCTTCTTGATATCCACGATGACGCTCGAGATCAGCTCCTTGGCGTCCTCGATCGATTTCGAGATCATCCGGACGTCCATGGCCGGCGAGCCGGGCTGGCGTGCGCTCCGGCAGTAGACCCCGTGCTGGCCCACCAGAATGAGGGCGTCGGTGAGGACATCCATGGCGACCGCCAGGCGCCCGCGCTCCGGACCCATCTGGAACTCGTGCCGCTCGAGGGTTTCGGCGTGGTCTGTGAAAGCTGACATAGGAATTGGCCTCGCAGTCTGAGAGGACCGGACCGGTTCGCGGTTCGGTCGGATACGGTGAGGAGCCGGAGTCCAGGATCATAAACCGGCGGAACGGCTGTCGAAAGACGCCGCGGTCACCCTCTGTGGTAGTGATGCGTATCCCTTAGTCGATGATACGCCGCTTCTTGAGGAATTTGAAAATGTCCTCCCAGAGGCGCTCGCTCGTGGCGTCGTCGAAGCCGCCGTGGCCGCCGCCGGGAACACTGATCAGCTCGGCGTCCGCCCCGGCGTCGCGGAGCGCGCGGGTCAGGGCGACACCCTGTTCGTAGGGCACCAGCGGATCGGCGTCTCCGTGGATGGTGAGCACCGGCGGAGCGTTCTTGCGAACGTATGTCAGCGGCGAGACGAGCCGCGCCAGTTCCAGCCGGCCTTCCTGTTCCGGGAGCCATCTTACGGCCCAGGAGCGGCGGTGCTCCCCGCCGAGCAGATCGGCGACGTCGGTAATGCCGAACCAGTTGATGACGGCGGCGATGTCTGTCTTGGGCCCCAGCTTGGAGGAGTCGGCGAGCCCCACCATCAGCGACAGGTGGGCGCCGGACGAAGTGCCCGTGACCACTATCCGGTCCTTGTCCACCCGGTAGCGGTCGGCATTCTGGCGAAACCACTCGGCTGCTTTGAGCACGTCGTTGACGGCCGCCGGCGCGGTGGCCACGTCGGCGAGGCGGTACTCCACGTTGCAGACCACAAAGCCCTTCTCGAGGTATCGGAGGCCCTGGTTTCCCACCATGAACTCCTTGTCGCCCCCCACCCAGCCGCCGCCGTGGATGATGATCACGCCGGGCCGCTTGCCGAGCGCGGCCTTGCCGGGCTCGAGAATATCGAGCGCCGTCTGGGGGTACTGGTCGTAGAGGATGTTCGCCTCCACCCGCACCCAGCTCGGGACGTCATAGGCGGGCGGTTGCGCGGCCTGTGCCAACAGTTGCGCGGCGGCGAGGACAAAAAGCAGCAGAGCGCGTGCCATACGCTCATTATGCTCCGATGGCCGGGTCCGACGCCGACAGGCCCGGCCCACCGCTGCCCCACCGGATCAGGAGACTGGCCGCCCGCCGGATACCGCCGGGGACCCTTCGGCCATTTCCGGGGTGGTGGCGACGTGGATGGTAGATGTCGGGAAGGCGATCTCGGCACCGTGGCTCGTGATGATATCGGAGATCCGCAGCAGGACGTCGTGCTTGACCTCGTGGAAGTAGGCCCACTTGATCGTCTTGGTGAAGGCGTAGACGAAGAAGTCGCACGACGATGGACCGAAGGCGTTGAAGTAGACCATCAGGAGCTGGCCGGTATCGATCTCGGGGTGCGAGCGAAGCATCTGCTCGACGTCATGGGTGATGTCGCTCATCTTTTCCACGTCGTCGTAGCGGATTCCGATGGTTTCGTAGATGCGCCGATTCTGCATCCGCTGCGGATTCTCGATAACGATCGTCGAGAAGATGGAGTTGGGTACGTAGAGCGGCCGCTTGTCGAAGGTGCGAATGCGGGTCTGCCGCCAGCCGATATACTCCACCGTCCCCTCGATGTTGCGGTCCGGAGAACGAATCCAGTCGCCGACCTTGAAGGGCTGATCGAGGTAGACGGTCAGGCCGCCGAAGAAGTTGGCGAGGATATCCTTGGCGGCGAAACCGATGGCGATGCCGCCGATGCCGCCGAAGGCCAGCACGGCGCTGATGTCGATCTCGAACGTGTCGAGGGCCACCAGCATGCCCGTGATCACCGTGGCCAGACGCAGGAGTTTGCCGATGGCGTGGACTGTGGTGGGATCCAGTCGCTCGTCCGGCAGCCCTTTCTCGTGGCTCAACGCGATGACGCTGAGTTCTATCCGGGCGATCCAGCGAATTAAGAACCAGACCGCCGTCGCGATCACGACGACGAAGAAGATGTTCTCGGCGTCGGGGCCGTTGAAAATGGGATCGTCGATCAAAAGGCTCGCGACTCGCAGGCCCATCACCCAGAGGAAGAGCGACAGCGGCGCCGGCAGCGCCTCGAGCAGAGTGTCGTCCCATGGGTTCTTCGTCCTGGCCGCCACATGAGTTTCGAGGCGCCTGAGGAACCGCCGCGAGATGAAATCGAGAAGTCCGGCGGCGACCAGCACCACGAAGACGTGAAAGATCGTGCTATCCCAGGTGTCGTGGCGTAGCGTTTGCCACCACTGGGCATCCCATAGCGAGTCGAAAGCCATCGGGGGTTAGCGTAACACAAGGCCTCGCCGGCAAGCCCTGGCGGGCGCTTCGCGGACCGCTGTTGTACGGGGCGGGCGCGGGTATGCGACACCGCGCCGTACATCGCTGCAACCGGGCGCTTCCGGGCCCGGCGTCAGACTTGACATCGCATTCCTCCACGCGTAAGACTCAGAACATTGTGGCCGGTCCGGCCTTACGTGGGTCGCTTTTGACCCCGCCCCCCGAAGACGGGCTCGCGGCGCAGCAAACAGGAGGAGTGGTATTGCGGACAGCTTACGTATTGACGGCGTTCTTGCTGTTGTGCTCGGCAGGACTGGGTCAGACCACCTCGAGTGACTCGAGCGACTCGGGCGGCTATACCGGGCCGGCAGTGCTTAGCCGGGCCGGCCGGCCGATCGGCCGGTATCTCGGTGCGCCTCTCTCCTTTCGCTTCTTCGCCACCACCGCGGGACACTATTCGACGGACCTCACACCGGTCAATTTGGCCAACGGCCAGGTTGGCCGGACCGATGCCTATGGCGGTTCGGTCGGAGCCGGTATCTACGGCGTCCGCCAGGGAGCCCACGATTCGCTCGGCGTGGACCTGCACGGTAACTACAACGTGTACGCGGGCGCCAATCACGGGCAGTATGACGGCGCCAATGTGAGGGTAGGGGTCAACTACGCCCGGCAGACTTCGGCCCGTACCGCTTTCGAGCTCAGCGCAAGCAGCGGCACCTACACTAACTTCAGCGGTCTGCATCAGATTGTGACGACGGATCCTTTTCCCAACCTGACCGACCCCACGGCCGAGACCTTCAATAACCGCAACTCTTACTACACGGGACGCGCCGGTTTCTCCTACAGTGCATCGCGGCGCTGGTCGGTGGCTTTCTCGGGAGGCGGCTCTTACTACAATCGCCAGTCCTCCGCGCTGCTCGACTCCAAGGGGCTGGTCGCCAGCTCATCGTTGATGTACAGCGTCAGCCAGCGGACGGGCGTGGGGGTGAGCTATGGCTTCGCTCGCTTCACCGTATCGCGGGACGCGGGCACGACACGTTCTCACAGTGTGGCGCTGGTGCTGAATCGCCAGATCGGACCGGGGTGGAGCGCGAGCCTCTCCGCCGGCGTTTACCGGGCCGACAGCAATCGTCTGGTCGCCGTCGCGCTGGACCCGGTGCTCGAGGCCCTCCTGGGTCCGCAGCGGGTGCTGGAGCCAACCTCCCAGGTGAACTGGGGACCGGCGATCAGCGCCTCACTGAACCACGTCATGCGCCGCTCCTCGGCCTCGATTTACTATAGCCACGGCGTCTCGCAAGGGAATTCCTTCATTGCGATCGCGGCCTCCGACAGCTTGGGCGCTCATTACTCCTATACGGCCACCTCCCGGTTGAATGTCGGTCTCAACGCCAGGTACTTGCGACACTCCGGGATAACCCAGCAAGGTATCCGGTACGAGAGCTACGGCGGCGGCCTCGGACTGAACTACCGCCTTATCAGTTTTATCCACTTCTCCGCCGGCGTGGATTATTACCGGGGGGCCGCCGGGGCGACCAATTTCTCACGAGACCGGGTGAACGTCTCCGTGGGACTCAGTTTCAGTCCCGGCGAATTGCCGCTGTCGCTGTTCTGACCCGATCGGCCGCGCCATGGACCTCCCTCGTCTCTTAGTGGTGGATGACGAGCCATCTTTGTTGCGCCTCCTGACACGCTACCTGAGCCGGGCAAACTACGCCGTCGACGCTTGCGCGGGCGGGGAAGAGGCCTGGCAGCGGTTCCAGGACGGGGAACAGGCGTACGCCGCCGCCATTGTGGACTTGAGTCTGCCGGATTTGCCCGGCGAAGAGTTAGTGCGCCGCATCCGGAGCCGGCGGCCGGACTTCCCGATCATCGTCTGTAGTGGGGCGCTGCCCGACCTCGATGCGATGTCCGGATCCGGCGTCCGGTATGTGCAGAAGCCGTTCCTTCCCCAAATGCTGCTCGATACTCTCAGCGCGGCGCTGCGGCCCGGCTAACTCGATTTACGCCTCGCCCAGCGCCGCCTGCAGACGCTCGGCGAAGTTGCCGCCGGATTCGGACCAGAGCTTGCGCTGGTCGAAGTGCAGCTCGCCGTCGAGGTCACTGACCAGATGCAGCAGGCTGCGGATGTTGTGGCGCACCGGTGTCAGGGAACCTTCATGCTGCGGCTGTGGCAGGAACTGGGCTTCGAGGCCGAATTCGAAGCGCAGTTGTTCGCCGTACTCACTCGGGAAGAGGGGCGCGTAGCAGGCGACGTTCACAATGGTTGGTCCCAGTCTCCACTCCTGTTCCCATTGCCACAGGTCCCAGTCGAGGCCGACGCTGAAGACGCAGTCGCGATTGCGGAACCAGCGGCATGCTTCGATGATCTTGCCCACATCGATCTCCCCGGCGAATTCGCGCTCGAGCAGCGGCGGCTCCGCGGGGTCGACGGCGCCCACCTCGAGGTGGACGCGCGGCCGCAGCCGGGAGATCGGGAAAACGCGCAACGCCGACTCGAAATGACGCAGCATGTTGAACTCGGTGAAGTCGCGCAGCCAGTAGGAAAGATAGAGACGATCCGACATGGGTTTCCATTGTAGCGACCCGCGCCTCCGGCCGGTTTCCGAAAGGGGCGGGTTTGTTGCCGCCGCCAACTGCATCTTCCCGTATACTGGTTCGGAACTGGATGGCCCGAAATGCGGGCAGGAGGCAACACCATGGTGAAACGGCTAGCATTCATTCTGGTTTCGTTCGCCTGTCTGGCGGCGGCGCAGCCGAAGAAGATAGTGATCACGGGAGTGACTCCCGAGCGCGTTGCTGAGCTGAAGGCGGTGGCGCCCGATGCCAATATCGTCACGCCCAGCCAGGAGGACCTGGCGAAGGAAATCGTGGACGCCGACGGCATCATCGGCAGCATCCCACTCGCGATGATCCCGCAGGCCAAGAAACTCCAGTGGCTCCAGACCTTTAGCGCCGGCGTGGAGCAATGGCTCCTGCCGGAGGACTCGCCCCTGCGCCATAGCGACATCGTCCTCACCAACGGCAAGATCATCCAGGGGCCCGAGATCGCGGATCATGCCTTCGCACTGCTGCTGGGGCTCACGCGGGCGCTGCCGACGTTTCTCGGTAACAAGGAGCGTCACGAATGGGCCCGCAACGCCACCACGACTGAGCTTCTCGGTCGCACCGCGGTGGTGATCGGCGTCGGTGGCATCGGTACGCAGATCGCCTCGCGTGCTAAGGGGTTCGGCATGCACGTGATCGGCGTCGACCCGAAGGACATCCCCATCTCGCCTCTGATCGACCGGGTCGTGAAGCCGGACGAGATTGACAGTGTGCTGCCCGAAGCCGACGTCGTCTTTGTCTCCGCGCCGCACACGGCCAAGTCGGAGAAGATGCTGGGGCCCGCCCAGTTCGACCTGATGAAACGCGGAGCGTATTTCATCGCCGTCTCACGCGGCGCCATCTACGACATGGATTCGCTCGTTCGCGCGCTCGACTCACAGCGGCTGGCCGGCGCCGGCGTCGACGTTACCGACCCCGAGCCGCTCCCCCCGGACCACCCCTTGTGGGAGTTCCCGAACGTGATCATCACCCCCCATCTCGCCGGCCGGTCCGACCTCGAATGGGGCCGCCGCATGGACCTCTACAAGGACAACCTTCGCCGCTTCCTCGACGGCAAGCCGCTGCGGAACGTCGTGGATAAGGAGAAAGGTTACTAGCGTAGTGTGCCGTCGCAAACACGGCGTATGCGGAGGACGGGTGGCGCTGGCAATTGTGCCGCGCGCGTGAGGAAGCGCAACGGGAAGTCGCTTGGCGTTGTTACGATACGCTTCCTGACGGGGTTTCTGCTGCTGCTCGTGCCTGTGGCGCGGGGCTCTCTGATCGTCGATCGCGCCCCCGAGGCGCGGGCCATCGCCGAAGTCTTCATCGACTCCGGCGACGTGCGCGTCGAGTGGGATCTGCGTGACGGCAAGCCCGAGCCGAAGCTCGTCATCCAGGCGGCGGGAAAGCGTCCGGACCGCGTCACCATCGCCCCGCCGCCGAACGCTGAGCCAAAGCGGATCGCCGTCGTCGTCTACCATCGCGGGCTGCCGGTCTCCGATCTGCATTACCTCGAGGGCGAGGAGACGGTGGTGCTCGACTGGCAGGACGCGTGGCGGTCCCGCTTTCTCGACCCGCGCCTCCGGCGCACCTACGATACACCGGTCGGCGTGTTCCTTTACGTCGGCCGGTACGAGGTCCGGGTCGAGATCCTCGGCCGGCCGATCGACTTCGGCATCCAGCGGATCGATCCGGCGGCCGTTCAAGGCCAGGTGACCGCCTTCCTCGACGGACGGTGGCGGCTCACGGTGGACGGTGAGACGGTGCGGCCCCCGCTCGACCGCTGCCAGTTCCTCGAGCGCCGCTTGCGGGCGACCACGGCGGTGGCGGCGCCGGGTCCGGACGAGGTGCGCTCGTCGACGCTGGGTGTGGTCTACCGGCTGCGGCGGGACAGGCTCCCCGAGCGGGTCGAGCTCGAGTGGTCGGCGTTCCCCGAGAACCTGCCGCGCCTGGCGGCCGCCGTCACCGAGGATTTCTTCATGGAGCCGGCCGTGCTCGATCGGCAGAACAACGTCCTGCGGTGGCAGCGCTCGCAGCTCGAAGCGGAGGCCGTGCCACGCCCGGTGGTGCCGTCACCCGGCCTCCGCCTGCCGGGCTACGTGGCGCCGGTGAGCGGCGTCCTGCTCGTGCTGATGCTCGGCTGGATCGTGTGGAAGCGGGTCGCCGGGCGGGGGCCGGCGCGCTGGGAGCTGATGGGGGTCTTCCTGCTCGGCGCCCTGGTCGCGGTGACGATGGCGCGGCATGGCGCGGACGTGCCGAAAGAGCCGGTAGCGCGGCGGATCGTCGGCGGGTTGATCGAGAATATCTATCACGCTTTCGACTACCCCGACGACGAGGCGATCTACGATGCGCTGGCCCAGAGCATCTCGGGCGATTACCTGCGGGACGCCTTTCTCGAAGTGCGCCGGGCGCTCGAGGTGGAGCGCACTGGCGGCGCGTCGATTCGGGTGCGGGAGGTTACTGTCGAGGAGACGCACAGCTCGGCCCTGCCGGACGGCCGCGGTTTCCGGACCAATGCCCGGTGGACCGTCGCCGGGTCGGTGGCCCACTGGGGACACATACACGCGCGGCGCAACCGCTACTCGGGTGTGATCAGCATCGAGCCGATCGACGGAGCGTGGAAGATCACCGGACTCGAACTTGACGAGGAAGAGCGGCTCTACTGACGCTGCTCGAGCCGGTCGAGGGTCCCGAGCAGCACCTTGCCCACCACCTCGAAGCTGTCGGCGCCGAGCTTGTCCATCGTATCGTCGGCGGTGTGCCAGTAGCGGTTGTAGGGACCGAGCGCGAAGTCGATCAGGTCGACGGCGGTGACGCCGACTCGCAGGAAGGGCACGTGATCGTCCTCCACCGGAATGCCGCCATCGAGGAAGTGTTTCTCGTAGCCGAGCGCTGCGGCCGATTCCCAGATGACGTTCTGGAGCGACCGTGTCGAGTACTGCTCGCGCATGATCGTGAGGTCGGCATCACCGGTCATGTCCACGTTGACGAGGCCGACGATCTTCGAGGCCGTTCCATCATCGTGCCACTTCCGGGCGAGATGGCGGCTGCCGTAGATGCCGTCGGTGGACGACCATTCGCCGAAGGCCTCTTCGCCGTCGAACCAGACGAGGTAGACGGTCAGGCGGTTATCGCGTTCCGACAGCACGCGGGCCATCTCGAGCAGAAGGCCGGTGGAGGAGCCGCCGTCGTTGGCGCCGACGAAGCGGATCTGGGGCAGGTACTTGGTGTCGTAGTGGCCAGTGAACACCACGGTACGTTCGGAACTCCCGAGGAATCGCGCGATGATGTTGGTCATCTCGACGGGGCCGCGTGGGGTGTTGGCGGTGAAATGGTCTTCCTCGACCTGGCACTTGAGCCCCTTGAGCTGGTCTTTGAGGAACGCCTGGAGCTGGTCGTGGGCCTCGCTGCCCGGATAGCGGGGACCGAAGGCGACTACCTTGCCGGTGAGGTCGAGCGCCGCCTGGCCGGAGAAGTCGGCCGCGACGCCAGGGGGCGCGGCCAGCACGACAAGCAGCAGGGCGAGCAGGACGCGGCCCGCGGATCGGAGTGCCGGCCGGCCGGCTGGCGACAGGCCAATCGATCCGGCCCCTCCGGCGCTCAACTGGTTTCGGCGAATGACGGAGCCCTGCGCTTCTGTGCGGTGCATATATACCCCAGTGTGTAGATCTTCTCACGATCGAGCGAATCGAGGAGCGGCAGCAGGATCGCCGTCGGCACCGCCAGCGCCGCCGCCAACGGGAACAGCCACGGCGGAAAGAACTGCAGTCCGCTCAACAAGCGCCGCGAAAGCAGCCGGAAGAAGCCGCCCATGGGGACGATCCGGATGTCGTTGCAGCCGGCTGTGTTGAGCAGGTAGCGCATCCCGTAGCGGGTGAAACGGTAGTAGTCGTGCGGCGCCTGGTGGAGTTCCCAGGCCGCCGGGACGATCACCAGCAGCCGGCCGCCGGGCCGCAGCACGCGGACGATCTCGTCGAGAACGGCGTGCGGTTCGGGCACGTGCTCGAGGGTGACGATGTTCAAGGCGGCATCGAAGCGGCCGCCGGGGAAGGGAAGACGGGTCAGGTCGGCGACGCAGTCGAGTTGGCTGTAGTCCCAGGTTGCGTCGCCGATGGCGAGGTCGACGCCGACGTATCGCTGGCTGGGGAAGGCCGCGGCGTGACGGCTCTCGCCCGCGCCGGCATCGAGCACGGAGGCTTCGGCTGGGAGCGAACGGGCGAAGGCCGCGACGGTCTCCTCGATGCGGACCTCGAAGTCGAGCAGGTAGCGATGGAGCGGTCCCGGCAGCATTCGCTGCAGGGATCCGTATCTCGTCGGCGACTCGCGCCGCGCGGCGCGGTTCGGCCGGCTCATGACTTGCGGCGCGCCTCCATGATCACCGTGCATCCGGCCCGGCAGGCGGACTCGATCAGCGTGAGCGGCAGCGACGCCGCCACCAGGCCGAAGTAGGCGAGATCCTTGAGCATTTTCCGTCCCGGCGTCTCGGTAACGCCGAGGGCGTGGCGCACCGTGGGATCGAGGCCCGGCGCGATGCTGGTGGCGAGACACGCCGGATTGTCGCGGAGCGAGAAATGCTTCGTCCGGACGACTTCGAAGCCGGAACGGTCGAGCATTACTTCGAGGTCGGTGGGCTTGAAGTTCCACAAGTGCCGGGGCACCTCGAGTCCGCGCCAGCTCTCGCCGAGCAGTAGGAATTGCCAGCAGGCAGCGTTCGGCACCTGAATAATGAGGCGTCCGTCGGGTTTGAGCAGCCGGTGGGCGGCCAGCAGGTAGGCGGACGGGTCGTAGAGGTGCTCGAGCACGTGGAACATCGTGACGGCGGCGCAGCTTTCGTCCGGCAGCGGCGCGTGCGTGAGGCTGCCGCAGACGGTGGGGACCTCGTTGACTTCCCAGGCGACACCGGCGGCGCCCAGCGAGAAGTCGAGGCCGACCCCCTTGTAGCCGCGCTCGCGCATCATCCGCAGAAACAGGCCGCCGCCGCAGCCGACGTCAAGCAGCGTGCCGTCCACCTGGGCGCGGTCAATGGCCCGCTGCACGAAGCGGACATGGTCGCAGAGCACGAAGCGGCGATAACTCTCGATGATCTGCGAGGCCGACCCCTCTTCCGGGACGTGCCAGTATTCCTTCGGATAGTAGCGCGGGATCTCGGCCGGTTGGGGACGCGGCGAGATCCTGAGCAGCCGGCAGTTCCGGCACTCGACGATGGAGAACTTCTCCTCCGTGGTGCGATAGAGGCGGTCGGAGGCGCGGAACAGGAGCTTCGCCTCCCGGGAGCCGCAGGCCGGACAGAACTCCTCCTCGGCCGGTGGTTCGGCTCCGACGGCGAGCGGATCGGTGGAAACGGCCGCGTCGAGGGCGATGGCGGGGGCGGCCGGTTCCGGTTCGGGGTTGGGTGTCAGATCGCCCGTTCGTTGAGCTCCCGGAGCGGGATCCGGTACTGTTGCAGGAGCGCCTTCACCTCGCGCGGTGTCAGCTTGCGGATCGGCTCGATCTCGCGCCGTTTCCGCAGGAATCGGGGCAGCCTCTGGAGCGCCGCCAGGTCGCCGCGTACCATCGCCATTGCGAGGCGCAGCTTGCCCGCCATTCCGGGGAACCTCCGCGTCTCGCCCTTGCCCCCGGCCGCGGCCACCAGACCGGCCGCCAGTCTTGCCAGGTAGTACGCGCCGTTTAGCCACAGCAGGCTCCAGGGGAAAAGCTTGACCGCCAGCAGCACGCGATTGCGCTCGATGAGCTCGACGCGACGTGTCGAGCCGACCCCCAGCGTTGCGCCGCGATGGTGCCGGACCACCGCCTCCGGAATGTAGAGGCAAGTCCAGCCGGCAATGCGGGCCCGTAGCCCCAGCTCCGCGTCGTCGCCGTATGCAAAAAGGTCCTCGTCAAAACAGCCGATTTCGTCGAGCATCCGCCGCCGGTACATGGCGGCGCAGCCATCGGGCCAGAGTGCCTCTTCCCGGCGATCGTACTGACCCGTGTCGATCTCGCCGCTGCCGCGCCCTCGGTTCTGGCCATCCGGATAGATCAGGTGACCGGCCTTGTCGATCCGGCTCGGATCTTCGTGGACGAGGATCTTCGAGGCGGCCATGCCGACCCGATCGTCCCCATCAAAGGCGCCCACGAGCGACGCGAGCCACTCCGGCGCCGCCTCCGCGTCATTATTTAATAATGCGACGAAACGGGCGTCCGAGGCGGCGATGCCTTGATTGTTCGCCGCGCAGAAACCACGGTTGGTCTGGTTGCGAATGAGCCGCAAGGAGAAAGGCTGATCTTCGCCAGCCAGACTCTCAACCATATCCGCCGAGCCGTCCGCGGACCCGTTGTCGACGACGACGACCTCGAATCCCTCGAGTGTCTGCTCGTGGAGGGAGGCAAGGCATGCCCGCAACAGTTCGCGGCGGTTCCAGTTGACTACGACCACGCAAACAGGTGCCCGCCGCTCGAATCTCACCGCCTCCCGTATTATACATTCCCTTCAGGCACTTAGCGGCAGCGTTCAAAAGTACGCACGTCAGGCTCAAATTGGGTGCCGCGGGTCCGATATGGACAACAGGGCAGCAGGCCGTCGGCAATGGCTGCCCGCATGGAATTTGTGAGCGAGGAAGTGCCGCGAATTGCCGTTGTCAGACGGAGCCGGGCTCGCTCCCGTCGGATCCATGGGTTGGGGGCATCGCGGAAGGTCCTCGGGGAGTGAACTGAAAAATGCTATCGAAAATGACAATCGGGAAGAGAATGATCGGCAGCTTTGCCATCATGCTGACTGTCTCGCTGGCGCTGGCCGTCGGATATATCGTGTCGGTCAGGAACCTCGGCGATGACTTGCACGTGGCGGCCAACGAGACCGCGCAGAAGATCATGGCGTTCGAGCGGATGCGCTACGAAGTCAGCCAGATGAAAAATGGGTTGCGCGGCGAAGTGCTGTTCACTATGATGCAGCAACAGAGCGACATCGAGCAGGCGCAGCGGGAGTTTGACGGAGCCGTCACCCAAATCCGGCAAGAGATCGATCTGGTCAACTCCATGGTTGTCTCGGAGGAGGCGAAGCAGACGCTGGCGAAAGTCGGCACGGAGCTCGAGAACTTTCTCGGCCTGGCGGAAACCGTTCATGAGTCCTGCCGTAATTTGACATTCACCGAGGAATTCAACCAGGCGTACAGCCGAGCAGGGGACAGCGCCGACCAGGTCGAGCAACAGGCGATGGCGCTCGTCAATATGAATGAGGAGTCGCTCGCGACCGCCTCGACGAACGCCGATGCCGCTGTCGGATTCAGCCAGCTGCTGGCGATAGTGCTCACGGTTCTCTGTCTGCTGGCCGGGGGGCTGGTGCTGCTGGCGGTCCGCAAGAC
Source organism: Bryobacterales bacterium (assembly GCA_963809945.1). GTDB lineage: Bacteria > Acidobacteriota > Terriglobia > Bryobacterales > Bryobacteraceae > CAWELS01. The sequence goes on from CAWELS010000059.1 coordinate 30,227, forward strand.
CACGCGCGAGCTGCGCGGGATTACCAACGAAATGGCCGACAGCGCCGAACAGGTAGCTTCGGCGTCCGAGCAGGTGGCCTCCGCAAGCCAGTCACTTGCACAGGGCTCCTCCGAACAGGCCGCGTCGCTCGAAGAGACGTCGGCGACCAGCGAGGAGATCTCCTCGATGACCTCGAAGAACGCCGACAACTCGAAGTCCGCGGCCGAGACCGTCGAGGGCTCGATGGGAAGCTTCCAGGAGGCGAACGAGAAGCTGCAACAGATGGTGCAGTCGATGACCTCGATCAACGAGGCGAGCGACAAGATTTCGCGCATCATCAAAGTGATCGACGAGATCGCCTTCCAGACGAATATCCTGGCCCTCAATGCGGCCGTCGAAGCCGCCCGCGCCGGAGAAGCCGGCATGGGCTTCGCCGTGGTCGCCGATGAGGTCCGGAACCTCGCACAGCGCTGCGCCCAGGCCGCCAAGGACACGGCCAGCATGATTGAAGAGTCAGTGGCTCGCTCCTCGGAAGGGAAGACGCGCGTTGACGAGGTGGCCACCGCCATCGGCCAGATCAGCGAGGATTCCGCCCGCGTCAAGATTATGGTCGATGAAGTCAACGCCAGCAGCCAGGAGCAGGCTCGCGGCATCGAGCAGATTGCCAGGGCGATCATGCAGATGGAAAGCCTGACGCAGAAGTCCGCGGCGAGCGCCGAGGAAAGCGCGTCGGCGAGCCAGGAGATGAGCTCTCAGGCCAAGGCTATGCGCGGCGCCGTCAAGCGCCTGCGTACGCTGGTCGGCAACTAGTGGCCCGTCGCGGGGAAATTGTTACCACGGCGTTTGACGTGGTCTCATGACCAGCCGGCCGCTCCCTCCGGTCGCGGTTCATGCTGGTGGACGGACATTCACCGTGACCAGCCGGGGACATGGGTGACACTTTGGACCGGCGACATGGGTGACACTCGAGGAGGGAGAAGTGCTCCTGCCCGTCCCCCTGTCCTCTTGCCCAACAAGATGAGTCGTATTGCGCCTTAATTTGATCTGATTCTCTGTTTTTTGGGGTTCCTTCAGTAGGGGTTCGGTGTAAACTGGCCCGTGAACGGGGGCTGTCCGTAGGGATGGTCCAGGCGAACGACGGTCGCACGAGGAACTCCCGATGCTTAGTAATCCTAGAGTCTACAGTTGGGATCCAAGAACGAGACCAGGAGGGCCGCCCTTTGCGGAAGGCGAGACCATCCGGGCTCGTCTCGGGATTCGACGCTACCTGGCCGCCGGTGACGGTCACCGGATACCCTTCCCGCGCCAGATCCTGGATTCAGACGTCTACCACGACGCCAGCTCATGCCGCGTCGCCCTATACGTCGAGACCGACAATACACCCTACCCGGGCGTCGATTATGTGATGGAGATCAGCTTACCGGGGAGCCGGGAATTGGTGGACCGGGTCGCCCGGGGGGCGTACCAGGTTGTCAGTCGGTTGCGGGGGCCGTCCGGGGGCAACGTCGGCCTGACGGGCCCGGCGGCAAGCGGCGTTCTGGTCGGGGCGAACATCATGTTGGATCCGGCCCCGCTGGCCGGGGAATCGCACTGGACGCAGAACTTCGAGCTGGCGGAGGGGCGGGCGAGGGTTCGGTACGATTACTTGCCGTAGTAAGTAGGCGGGCGCGATCAGGGCGTCGGCGACGGTGCTCCAGACGACACGGAAGTGTCCAGCGCCGGCAGCACGACCATCGGCGTCCGGGCGAAGGCGAACTTCTGGCCGGCTCTGTCGATGACGCTCAACTGGCAGACGTAGCGGCCCGGGTCCAGCTTCTCCAAAGGAACGCTGAACTCTATGGGCAGGGAAGGGGAGCGCGGGTCGCGATTGGCGGTGACGCGAACGGGGTCGGATTCGAGGACCTTGCCCGCGTCGGAGAACAGGCTGACACTCGCTGCCAGATCAACGCTGCCATTCTTCCCAGCCGTGCCCGGTTCATAAGCTTCCAGAAAGACGTACAGCTCCCGGCCCCGGTGGAAGACCTTCGTGATGCTCGGAACGATCTTCTCGTCGCCCTGGACAAACGGGTGCGCGCGCAGGAGACGGCCGCCCATGCCGACCCGGCCAATGGCGGCGCGGACCGGCTCGCGCTGGTTGCCCCAGATCACCGAACTGAGTCGCAGCGTCGTGTTGTCAGCAGCGAGGTCCGGGATGGTGAAGGGCGTTTCGAAGGTGCCGATCTTGCCGGTCTCGTTCTCGCGCACCACGAATTTCAGGCGATAGCCGCCGGGCGGGAGGGTGAAGGCCGTGTCGTAGTAGATGAGGCGGTCCTTGAGTTGGCCGACGTTCTCGTCCTCCAGCCGGATCGGGATGAAGTCGCGGACCATGCCCGCCTGCCGCCCCTGCTTGTCGCGGACCTCGGCGATGAAGTCCAGGCGCGCCTCCTCGCGGCCGCGGCGCTTGGCGAGCTGGATCTCCGAGCCCGGGATCTTGACCGCTACCGGGACGATGTAGCGATCCGGCCCGCGGCGAAAGTAGTCGACCTCGAGCGCCACCGGCAGGTCGGTGATCGGGTCCTCGAGCAGCATCGCCGCCTCGAGCTGGCGCTCCTTGTCCATGGAGTTGAACCTCTCCCAGCTCTTGGGCGCGAAGTAACCGGTGCGGTAGTCCAGCCGGGCGCTGCGTTGCGCGGGGATGCGGACTTCCACCTTCCGGTACTTACCGTCCTCGGCCGGATTGGTGCTGTAGTAACCGAGGATGTAGTAACTTGCGATGTCGCGTTGGGCCTGCACGATGCCGGCGCTGAGTTGGTTCGAATCGAGCAGCGCCTTACCGCCGGTGTCGGCTGCCAGGGTGTATAGCGTCTCCTGCTGGCCCAGAAACTGCTCCCGCCGCCCGCGCTGGGCCTGGCCGGAAAACATCCCCGAGCCGCGCGTCGTACCGACGCTGACGTCGCCTCCGGGAGCTTCGGCGACCAGTCCGCGCGCGTCCACCGGATAGAAGGAGACGTTGGCCTTCATCGCCGCGTTCACGGTGGCGCGCAGTTGCGACTCGTTCTCGGCGCCGGTCCGCGAGACACCGCCGGAGAAGTAGACCAGCGCCTTCTTCTCGGGCAGGGAAGCGAGCATATTGACGGCGGATTCGAGCGCGCTCAGCTTGCGGTCCGTGTTGAAGATGTCGAACTCGGAGCTGTCGGCGGTGAAGACGGCGCCGGTATCGACGTTGGTCTCGTCGACCGTCGCCGAGTCGGCCAGGTCGCTCGACTCACCGATGCGAAGGCGCGCGATGGTGGCGAGCAGCGCGTCGCGGTCGTCGGTGAAGTCCTGGAGCACCTTCAGCTCCGAGGAAAAGGCGATCACGGCGACCGAGTCCGACGGCGTCATGCTGGTGCGGATGAACTCCTCGGCGCCTTCCCGCGCGCGGATCTGCTCGGCCACGCCCATGGCGGAAAGATCGAAGTAAAGCACGATGAGGCGGCGGTCACGGTAGCGGATCTCGCCGGGCTTGGACTGCGCGATCACGCCTTCCCGCTCCGTCGGCTCGTTAGCGGTCTCAGTGGTCGCGGCCGGCGCCGGGGTGGGGACCTCGCTTTCCAGGCGCTGGTACTCGAACACCGAGATCCGCTGCGGTTTGCCGTCTTCGAGCAGTTCGAAGTCGTTCCGCGTCAGGCCTTCGATCGGCTGGCCATCGTGGTCGCGGACCTCGACGTTCACCACCACCAGGTTCGTGGTCACGGAGAAGCGTGCCGTCTCCTGCGGCAGGGCGACCAAGCCCGTGAGAAGCAACAAGCCGGGGATCCATCGAGGTTTCATGGTCAGAACCGGAGCCTCACCTGAAGGCTGATGCTGCGCATCGCGCCCGTGCCGGTGGCCAGACCGTAGTCGGCCGAGTTGACTGTCGTCCCGATGCCCGTGTAGTTGACGGTGTTCAGGAGATTCTGTGCCTCGCCGCGGAACTCCAGCCGCCGGCGCTCGCCCGAGCGAGAACGAGCGGCCGAGCGATGCGTTCAAGGCGAACGAGCCGGGGCCGGGGATCGTGTTTCGGGCGGCGTCGCCGAACGCGCCCGCGGCCGGGACGGCGAACGCCAGGGTATTGAAGAAGCCGGATCCGGCGGTGACCGGGAGCCCCGTGGCATCGGCGCGGGCGCTGCCGACCACGCCTGTGCCGCCGGCGTCGGAGCGGTTGCCCAGGACCAGGGCGGTAAACGGGGTGCCTGATTGCACGGTGATGCCGCCGTTGAGAGTCCAGTCCTTGAGCAGCGTGCCGGCGAGGCCTTCCGCGGGGCGGGTGCCGCGGAGGCCGACCGGCGAGGTCAGGTTGAAGTTCAGGCTCAGCGTCTGCCGCTGGTCGAAGCTCGACAGGCCGCGCTCGGCGGCGAGGTCCTTGTCGTTCTGCACCACTACGGTCCGGCCGCCGCCGTAAGTCGAGACATTGTCGATGGATTTCGACCAAGTGTAGAGGGCGTTGAAGGCGATGCCGCGGCGGAAGCGGCGCATCAGGCGGAACTGTCCGGCGTGGTAGATCGAGTTGCCCTCCGCGCTCTCGAAGGTGAAGCCGACGGCATTGCCGATCAGCCTTCTGTCTTCCGAGTCGGCGGGCGAGCCGGGCGCGGCCTGGTTCGGCAGCCGCTGGATGTCGAGCCGGGTTCCCTTGGTTCCGAGGTAGCCCACTTCGAGCACCAGCGCCCAGGGCAGGTTCTGCTGGACGGACAGATTCCAGGTCTGGGCGTAGCCGGTGCGATAGCCGCGGTCGACGGCGTAGGTATTGGTGATCTCGGCGAGTGATGGCGAACTCAAGAAGCCGTCGAGGATGGTCAGCGGACTGTCGATCGAGGTATTGAGCGTGTTCGAGTAGGCGAACGGCGGCTGTTGGGCCAGGCGGCTGGCGAGCTGATTGTAGATGGAGCCGTTGTAGTAAATGCCATAGCCGGAACGGATCTGGGTGGTCGCCTTGCCGAACGGGCGCCAGGCGATGCCGATTCGGGGGGCGACGTTGTTCTTGTCGGGATCGATCAGGGCCCGCGGGTAGGCGCCGGTGTAGGGACCGGTCCCGTCAGCGGTCACCACGGAGACCGCCGTGAATCCGGGGGCGATGTCGAGGTTCGCCTCGCGGTCGTACTTCTCGTAAGTTGGCTGGGCGTAGTCGTAGCGGAGACCCACGTTGACGCTGAGGTTGGAGCCCACGCGCCAGTCGTCCTGGGCGTAGGCGCCGTACATGGCCCCGCGGAAGTAAGTGCTAGGAGTGCCGTAGCGAATGGTGCTCGACTGCGGGAAACCGAGCAGAAAGTCAGCGAAGTCGTAGCCGGTGCCGCTCAGCGGATTACCCTGGTCGTCGAAGGCGCTGGTCACCAGGCCGCTGAAGCTGTAGGAGCCGCGGCCATTGGTGTCGCTCAGTTGGTTCGCGAGCGTGCGGCGGTAAGAGAAGCCGAATGAGAGGTTATGCTTGCCCCGCACCCAGGTGACGCCGTTGTCGATGCCGGTGGACTGGTCCGTGCGGCGTGAGAGGTTGGCGTCGGCGAGCGACGAGAAGTTAGTAAATGAGAGATCCGGCGGGCCGTAGTTGGCGGGGTCGCGCGAGGTTCCCTGGATGCCGAGTTCGCCGGCCACGTCGGTACCGTAGGCGAAGTACGGGAGTGTATCGGCGCGGTTGCGGCTGAAGTCGAGTCGGAGGTTGTTGATCAGCGTGCTGGTGAAGACGTAGGTCCAGCCTAGGTCTGTCCGCTGGCCCCGGCCGCTGGTATCGTCGCGGAAGCCCAGGAGCTGGTAGGCGTCGGAGGCGCGCCGCTGGAGGCTGAACGATCCGTTCAGGCGGTTCTTGGAATTCAGGCTGTGGTTGAGCCGCGCCGAGAAGTTATCGTTGCTGTTCGGATACGACGTGGCGAAGTAGTAGTTCTGGATGCTTCCCGGCATGTTCGGCAGTGGATAGTAGCCGGCCAGGGCCGTCGAGGCAGTGCTGAGGCGGGCTGAGGGAATCTGGTTGCCCGCGAACGGCTGCGACGTCGACGGATCGTAGACGACGGCCGGAGCGCCGCGGACCGTGGAGGCGGAGAAGTCGCCCTGCCGCTCTGCCTCGGTCGGCACGATCCCGAAGCGGCTGTACTGGCTGCGGCTGCGGGTGCCGCTGTAGTTCAGGAAGAAGAAGGTATTGGGGCTGTCGATCAGCTTCGGGATGCGCAGTTGCCCGCCGAGGCCGATACCGAAGCGCGACCGGGCGTAGGACGGCTTGTCGACCGTCTGGCCGGTAAGGGAATACGGGCTCGCGTCGAACGCCGAGTTGCTGAGCGCGAAGAAGGCCTGCCCGCGGATCGCTCCGGCGCCCGGGGGCCGGCGGTTGCCGAAAGCGCCGACGCCACGGCGGCCCATCCAGTCGGGCCGGCCGCCCCGCATACCCCGGCCGCCCGCTCCACCGCGACCTCCGGGACCGCGAAATCCGCCGCCTCGCATCGGGGGGCCGCCGCCGGGTCCGCCAGGACCGCGGGTGCCGGGCCCTTCCATGCCGGGTTCACCGGAAGGTTGGTTCGCATTGCCCTGGTCGAAACCTGGCACGGTCGATTCCTGCATCATTCCGCCTGGTCCCCCGGGGGAGCCCATTCCGGGTGCAACGCCCATCTCGGCCATGCCCAGTCCGCGGCTCAGGCTGCCACTGACAAGGAAGGACTCGTTGGCATCCTGCCGGAGCGATTGGAAGGAACTCGATTCAGTCGCCAGGGGAGCCGCCTCGACGCGGGCGAGCATTTCCTGCTGGGCTGTGCGGTTGGTTAGAACTCGCTGAAAACGCTCCGGTTGCTGCTGCTGATTGGGGGGCTGTGGCGCGGTCGCAGGCGTGGCGGCCGGGGGCGACTCCGGTTCAAGGGTCAGGTTCCAGGCAACCGGTTCGCCCCCCGCACCGACGTTGATGGTGCGAGTGGACGGAGCAAACCCAAAGGCGGAGATCTCGATGGTCCACTCGCCGGGGGCAAGGTCGGGGAATCGGTACCCGCCGTTCTCATTTGTATAGGTGACGACCTTGGCACCGTCCCTTGACGCCAGCACGGTAGCGCCGGGAATCGGCAGGTTCCGCGAGGTTACCGTCCCGGTCTGCTCGGCGGCCTCGAGCCACGGGGCGCTGAGCAGAAGCGCTACGACAAGGTATCGTGTGCAGCCCATTCTGTCTGGTAACGACGATAGATGCCGGGGGCGTGGTTAGTGGTCGGCAAAAAGTTAAGGTTAGCGGGCCGCGAAATTTACTTAACAATGTCTTTACAATCCTTCGGGCCCGGACGAACCGGGTGGGGCGGTTCGCGGGTTTCACCGCCCGGTAGGCCGGCCGCCGGCAAGAGAAGCCGGCGCGGCACGCCCGGCGACTCGCTCTACGCCGGCGATACGGAACCGGGCTCGCACCGGCGGAACTCAATCTCCCGATCATGTGACAAACGCCACGGCGGACGTCCGGTCCCTCCTGCTCTGAACCCCGAAGAAGGCGGCCGATGAGCCCCTCGCTGCCCAAGTGGCCGCCCCACAACGGCAGCGATCCGCCGTCGTGGTTTGCCGCGCGTCCGTCGCGACCCGCGGTCGATGGGCTCTCCCCACCGCTTGCCTGACGCGTTTGCCGGGAGAGATAATCTCCTTGGGACGGACACATGAAAAAGACATCCGCGAATGAAATTAGCCGCCGCGAGGTTTTCAGCCGGGTCAGCAAGGTTGCCGGCATTGCCGCCGTAACGCCGCTTCTGCACACCGCCATCCTCTCTGCCTCCCCCGCCGAGGAGAGCAATCTCTTGAATGCGGTGGCCGGAATCGACCGCGTCACCATCTTCCCGGGTAAAACCTACCTGCGCGGATGGGCGGGGTATGGCGAGGCGCCGCATCCCGAACGCGGCAGACCATGGGATCCTCCGGAGCCGCAGCCGGAGCCGGCCACCGGCCCCGCTTTCAAGACCGTGTGGACGAAGGTGTCTGGCCCCGGCGCCGTCAAGTTCGAAAATGCGACGGCGGCCGTCACCACGGCGGATTTCTCGAAGCTCGGCGAATACGTCCTCCAGTTCTCGGCGGACAACGGCGAGGCGAAAAGCGCCACCACGCTCCACGTCGCAGTGGAAGCCGCGCCTCCCGAGCATCAGCTTGAGGCCGTCTACACCAAGAATTTCAAGATCAACAGCAAGTTCTGGAATGCCCGCGCCAAGGCCCTGATCGCGAACTGGATTCCCCATTGCATCGATGTCATCAACAGCGACCAGGTGGTGCTGGGACCCGGCGGAATCGACAACTTCGTCGAAGCCGGTAAGAAGCTGCGCGGCGAGCCTGCCGGACGTCATAAGGGCTTCGTCTTCTCGAACGCCTGGGTCCATCAGACCGTGGAAGCGATGAGCATCGCGCTCATGATCGACGCCGGCGGCGATCCGGCGATCGAGCAGGCTCATCAGCGGTTCCGCGCGACGCTCGAGGACTGGATTCCCAAGATCCTCGCGGCGCAGGAGCCCGACGGCTATCTTCAGACGGCGTTCACTCTGGACCGCATCGATCGCAATGGCGAGGTGATCGAAAGCAGTACGTTCGGGCACTGGGATCCGGCCCACCGCGATGACCATGAAGGTTACGTCGGCGGCTACTTCCTCGAATCCGCCATCAATCATTACCTGATGACGGACCGGAAGGATGCCCGCATGTACAACGCGGCCAAGAAGCTGGCTGATTGTTGGGCGAGCAACCTCGGTCCGGCGCCGAAGAAGCCCTGGTACGACGGCCACCAGGAGATGGAGCAGGCGCTTGTGAGGTTCGGCCGCTTCGTCAACGACATGGAAGGCGGTGGGAAGGGCGACCGTTACATCCAGACGGCGAAGTTCCTGCTCGACTGCCGCTACACGGCCGCGGCCAACCCCACGCGTGACCGCCACGAATACGACCAAAGCCACCGGCCGGTGGTCGAGCAGTACGAAGCTGTCGGCCACGCCGTCCGCGCGACCTACACTTACTCGGGGATGGCCGATGTCGCGGTCGAGACTCACGATCGCGATTATCAGAGCGCCGTGAAGTCGCTTTGGGACAACATCGTCAACCGCAAGTATTACCTGACCGGCGGCATCGGCAGCGGCGAGACTTCGGAGGGCTTCGGTCCCAACTACTCGCTGCGCAATAATGCGTACTGCGAGTCGTGTTCCAGTTGCGGGATGATCTTCTTCCACTGGAAGATGAACCTGGCCTACCATGACGCCCGCTATGTGGATAACTACGAGGAGACGATCTACAACGCTCTACTCGGTGCGATGGACCTCGACGGTAAGCACTTCTACTACACCAATCCGCTCGATACGAGCATGCGCCGTAGTTCCTGGCATGGCTGCCCCTGCTGCGTCGGTAACATTCCGCGCACGTTGCTGATGGTTCCCACCTGGGCCTATGCCACGGCTCCGGACGGGATCTATGTGAATCTGTACATCGGCAGCACGGTAACGCTGGAGCGCGCCGCGGGCACCGACGTCGAGATCGTGCAGGAGACCGACTATCCCTGGAGCGGTAAGATTGCCGTCACCGTCAATCCCGCCGAAGCGAAGTCATTCGCGCTACGCCTGCGCATCCCGAACCGCACCACGAGCAAGCTCTATCGGCCGACCCCCGAGGTGAGCGGGCTGGTTTCGCTCGCCGTCAATGGCGAGTCGGTGAAGCCCGTGATCGAGAAGGGCTATGCCGTGATCCAGCACAACTGGAAGGCCGGCGACAAGGTCGAGCTCGAGCTGCCGATGCAGGTGCAGCGCATCGAACCCGTCGATAAGATTGCCGCGACGAAGGGTAAGATCGCGCTTCGCTACGGGCCGCTGATCTATAACATCGAGAAAGTAGATCAGGACCTCGGGAAGCAGCTTGCCGACGACGCTAAACTTACCGCCGAGTGGCGTCCGGATCTGCTGGGTGGGGTCACCGTGATCACCGGTGAGTTCGCCGACGGCAGCAAACTGCTGGCGATCCCGAACTACGCCCGCATCAACCGCGAGGACGATCTGCCGGTTGAAGCCGGACCCAACGCGGCCAGTCCGGAGCTCTACATGGGGCCGGACGCCAAGACGCCCGAACGCCGTGGCCCGCGCCGCCGTGCCCAGCTACCGCCGGCGTCGGTTATCTGGATTCGGCGGGCTTAGCAGGACCGTTTGACAGCTATCACAATGTAATCGGTTCGCTCGCCAAGGTGGGGCAAGCTTCGGCGTGGTCCCACGCGCGGCCGCGAGTGGAACGAGGATGAGACTCACATAGGCCAAATCCTCGTGGCGGATCGACAGATCCGCCTCCCGCCGCCGTCACCCCCACACCGGGGACATTGCGGGCTGGTTTCACGAATCCACCCTGACCCTGCCGCAGCAGTGTCCCCCGCAACGGAACCTCCGAATTCGGCTCGCCCGTATCTCACTGACGCGCAATGGGGTCTTAGATGAGCCTGCGAAGGGCTTCAGCCGGTGCGAAACGTTGTACTTGCGATTCGGGACGGCCGCCCGGACCGGAACCTCATGCCCGGCCCGGCGGCGGTGCAGGGGGTGAACGGTGTTGGGGCGCTCCGAGTTGCTAAGGCGGCATCGAGTTTGCGCAACTGTCAGGACGTGGCCAATGAAGAAACCCGAAAGTTACACCAGTGTTGGGGACGCCATTGCGGACACCCCCCGGGGCAGGCGGCCAATCTGCGGACGCGAGCTGAACTGATGCAGCAGATCGCCGCCATGGTGAGGCAGAGACTCCGCTCGTTACTTGTGGCCAGTTGCTCCGTGGCTAGCCAGCGGTGCATACTTGTGCCTTTGGAGGAATCGCCCGATGGCATCCCGTTTCCGCACGGCCGCTCCGCTCTGGCTCATGGCGCTGCTCGTGACCGTTGCCCTCGCAGCGCAACAGGCGGCCACGAATTCGGTCCTGATGAGTCCTTCGAAGCTGACAGAAACAGCTCCGGATACCTACACGGTGAAGCTCGAAACCAGCCGGGGAGACATCGAAATCGGTGTCGAGAGGGCTTGGGCGCCCTTGGCCGCGGACCGGTTCTACAATCTGGTGAAGAACGGCTTCTACGATGAGTGCCGTTTCTTCCGGATCGTTCCGAACTTCGTCGTGCAGTTTGGCATGCCGGCGGACCCTGCCCTGAGCAAAGTTTGGGACAAGGCAACCATGAAAGATGAGCCCGTCAAGAGGGGGAACCTCCGGGGACGGGTCGTCTTCGCGACTTCCGGACGCAACAGACGCACGACGCAGATCTTCATCAACCTGGACGACAATCACAACCTCGACTACCAGGGGTTCGCTACGTTCGGACAAGTTACTGGTGGGTGGAGTAACGCGTTCAGGCTCAATCCCCAGTATGGCGAACGCCCGGATCAGCGCAAGATCCGGACTCAAGGGAATGCCTACCTGAGCGAGAACTTCCCGAAGCTCGACTACATTATCAAAGCCACAATCGTCGAATAGGTGGCGATCGGTCGCAGCGGATGCCAATAGCCCGCCTGTTCGCCACCGGCACCATCCCCGGGCGCCACACTGTAGTTGTGTAGTGCGGCAGAAGACTTGCGTGGCCACCGTTACCTCCCAACTTGTCCGGGCGAAGCATTCGGTTGAAGGCACGTGGCACACACGTTCCGTTCTGGCAGACTGAAAGAAAGACCTCGACGAATCAAAGTGGGCCGTGGGGCGGGAACTAGCGACGAGCCGGCCTTTGGAGCCAGCCGTCACGGCTGATTGTGTTCATCACCCCGCCTTGGCCGCCCGGGTTATCGAGGCGAGGAGATATGGCATGATGCGGATCAGCAAACCGGCCGACTGGCGCGACTCGGACGAGGTCACGCCGAAAGAACTGTATTTCAACCGCCGCAAGTTTCTGACCGGTATTCCGGGCGCGGCGCTGGGCGCCGGCGGACTGCTGTTCGCCTCCGGGCGGTGCGGCGACCCCCGCCAAGCTGCCAAATGTCGTCAAGAGCCCGCTGAGCACCCGGGCGAAAAGGAAACGCCTACAAGGACGCCACCACCTACAACAACTTCTACGAGTTCGGCACCGGCAAGGCGATCCGTCGAAGAACGCGCAGAACTTCAAGACCTCGCCATGGGCCGTTTCGGTGGAAGGTGAAGTGGCCACGCCCCGCCAGTACAGTATGGACGAGATCCTGAAGCTGGCGCCGCTCGAGGAGCGCATCTATCGCCACCGTTGCGTGGAGGCGTGGTCAATAGTGGTGCCGTGGATCGGCTATTCCCTGAGCAAGATTCTGGAACCCGCCGAGCCGACGTCAAAGGCCCGGTTCGTGGCTTTCGAAACCTACTACGACCCGAAGCAGATGCCGTCGGGCCGCCATTCGGGGCTCGACCTGCCATACGTGGAAGGACTCCGGCTGGACGAGGCCATGCACCCGCTGGCGCTGTTGTGCGTCGGCATGTACGGCGCCGAGCTGCCGCCCCAGGACGGCGCGCCGGTGCGCCTGGTGGTGCCCTGGAAGTACGGCTTCAAGAGCATCAAATCCATCGTGAAGATCCGGCTGGTGAGCAAGCAGCCGCCCACCGCCTGGAACCGGGCCAACCCCCGCGAGTACGGCTTCTATTCCAACGTGAATCCTCAGGTGGACCATCCCCGCTGGAGCCAGGCCACCGAGCGGCGCCTGGGTGAGTTCTTCCGGCGA
>CAWELS010000060.1:0-150770 GCA_963809945.1 Bryobacterales bacterium
GTCGCCCGGGGAGACCGATTCCGGCAGGAACGTCGCGTTGTTGACCACACCATCGAAGCTCGCTCGTGGCGGGCCCTGCATCTCCACCATCAGGCTGACCGGAGCCACGTGCGGGCTGTTGGCCGCATTCGAGGTGATCGTCACGGTTCCCTTGTACAGGCCCGGCGCCAGTCCCGCCGGGTCGTAGGTGACCTTGACGCTGTTGAACGTGCCGATCTGCTCGGCCGTCAGCCAGTCACCGCTGCCCTCGGTAGTGGCGGTGACACCCGACAGGGTGATGGTACTGAGTCCGCGATTCACCAGGTTGATCTGGCGGTCGAGCGCCAGGCTGTCCTGCGCGAGACGAACATCGAGAGGAGCGGAGTTCAGTGCGCCGATCGGCGCCGAGGTGACGGTCATCGTCACCGGCACGTTGCCGATGTCGGGCTGGAACGAGGAATTGATGATATTGACGCTGCCCGTGTAGACGCCTTCGCCCATGCCGGCGAGGTACCGGGCGCGAATGCGGTACGGCATCACGAAATTGAAGCTGCCGGCGCCCTCGAATGCCATCGACAGCCACTGGCCGCCGTTGTCGGTGGCGACGGTGAAGCTCGGCTGCGCATTCGTCGAGAACAGCACGTTGTCACTCGCGCCGCTGGTCGGCGGCACAAAGAGTTGCACCTGATCCGGTATGCCGCCGCCGACCTGTACGGTCACGGCGATCGACTGCGGGGCATCGTAGGCGTTCGGGTCGAGCACCTCGACGAACCCGGTGGTGGTACCGGCCGGCAATCCGGCCGTCTGAAGCGAAATATTGATCGGGAGGCAGGTGCCGCCGCGCGTCGTGCAGCCGGTGGCCGTTCCGACGGCCGCCGTCAGCCAGGGCACGGTCGAGGTGAGACCCAGGTTCAGCACCCCGTCGCCGGCGTTGTATGCCTCGACGACCTGCTGGGTGCCGTTCTGGCCGGCCACGGTAGAAACCGGCCCCACCGTTGTCGTCGACAGTCGAAGCTGCGGCTGTGCCTGGAGCAGGCCGCCGCACAGTAATATCGCGAAGCTCCCAACAAGGAGCCGGGAAGACACTAGACCCATTCGAATGCGCCTTTCTTGAATGCCCACACGTATCCGACGATCAGGATGCCCAGAAAGACGGCGACTTCAGCCACGCCGAACCAGCCGAGCTGGTGATAGCGGACCGCCCACGGATACAGAAAGATCGTCTCCACGTCGAAAACCACGAACAGGATGGCGATGATATAGTAGCGCACCGCGTAGCGGCCCCGGGAGTCGGAAGCGGCCTGGATGCCACATTCATAGGCTTCCAGCTTGGTACGGAAAGGCGACGAGGGTCGCAGCAACTTAGCCAGCAGAAGCAGCACCAGGACAAATGCGATCGCGAGCGCGGCGAAGATAAAGAGGGGTACATAGCCTTCCGGCATGGCTTCAGTATACCAACACCGGTTCCCTCCAACGGCGCCTCAACACCGCTTTTCCCACTGTTGAGCGTGCTTTACGTTGATAATGGGGAGCAGAATGTTTCGGGCGATCAAAGAGCAAATAGAAACGATATTTCGGGAGGACCCGGCCGCTAGAAGTGTCATCGAGATCCTTCTCTGTTACCCGGGCTTCCACGCCATCCTGCTGCATCGCCTGGCCCACTGGTTTTATCAGCGCCGGGTTCCGCTGCTGCCACGGGTGATCTCGCAGTGCGGCCGGTTCTTCACGGGCATCGAGATCCACCCCGGAGCCCGGATCGGCCGGCGCTTCTTCATCGACCATGGCATGGGTGTCGTGATCGGCGAGACGGCCGAGATCGGCGACGACGTCCTGCTCTACCAGGGCGTGACGCTGGGCGGCACGGGCAAAGAGAAGGGGAAACGGCATCCCACGCTGGGCAACAATGTGGTGGTCGGCAGCGGCGCCAAGGTGTTGGGCAACATCGTCGTCGGAAACTACGTGAAGGTGGGTGCGGGCAGCGTGGTGGTCAAGCCGGTGCCCGATTACGCGACCGTCGTCGGCATCCCCGGGCGGATCGTGCGCCAGCATGGCGAGCCCCTCGAGACGGAAGACGACATCCTCCAGCATGGCCGGCTACCCGACCCCATCGGCCAGGCGTTCGAGGAGATGACGAAGCGTATCAGCGCCCTCGAGAAGCAGCTAGGCACTTTCCGCGACGCGCCGGCGGAACATGAACCGCATCCCTGAATTTTCGGGATAGACAAAGCCAAACGGCGGCGAGTCGCAACCCGCCGCCGTCTCATCCCGTCAGAAGAATCGAGTCAAGCAACCTGCCGATTCCGCGGACGCAGGGCTGCGCCCCGGGCGGAGCCGGCGGAGATCGCGGCTACTTGACGTGGCACTTGTTGCAATTCCCCTTGGTTTCAAATGCCGGCCCTTCCGGGTTGTGGCAGTGTCCGCAAGAGGTCTTGTTGGCTTCGGCCGGCCGGTGCATACCCGCTTTGAAGTTGATCGGCTCACGCGACTGGGGGAACAGGCTGTCGTGGCAGGTGCTGCATTCATTCTTGGCCCTCTCGACGTGGGCCTGGTGGTTGAACGTGACATTGCCCATCTTGGTTTGAAAGACAATCGTGTCCGGCGCATCGGCCGCCAGTACACTCAGTGCCAACAGCAGGCTTAAAGTGATGACAAGTGCAATGATGTTCTTCATCAGCTACTCCTCGATTGGTCTCTTGGATCAGGGAACGGCCGGAGCCGCGTCCAGTGAATCTCTTTCCATAATAGTAGACGACTCGGTCATGAAGAATAGGTGCCAACAATTCCTTGCCGGTCCGGCGGCTGCCGTCGCTAGAATGAGGATATAGATGCGACGGATCCTGACGACTTGGGCATGGCTGGTTCTCGGAGCGGGAAGCCTTCTGACCGGACAGTCCCCAAGCGTGGAAATTCCGCGTTTCCCGGCGGTTTCAGGCATCCCCGGCATCGATCCCCTGGAGTCCGCCTCGGGCGCACCGTCCAGCAAACCGCCTGTGATCGGGGCGGCGGATCCGGCGCGGATCGAGCGCCGCGCCAGTATCGTCAGCGTCGAGAAAATCTGGGACCAGTCTCCCCACAACGCCTTCACTGACCTGATCCGGTTCAACGGGCGCTGGTACTGCGCCTTCCGGGAAGGGGCGGCGCACGTCTCCCCCGCCGGGGCGGTTCGGGTGATCAGTTCGGCGGACGGCGTCGAATGGTCCAGCTCGTTCCGGATCGCCTCCGACTACGCCGACATCCGCGATCCCAAGCTCTCCATCACGCCCGACAACCGGCTGATGCTATCCGCCATGGCGGCCTACAATCCGCCCACCGAGATCGATTATCAGACGCTCGCCTGGTACACGCTCGACGGGCGCGACTGGGGCGAGCCGTTCAAGATCGGCGACCCGGACCTCTGGCTCTGGCGCATCTCGTGGCATCGTGGCAACGCCTACAGCCTGGCCTACAGCACCCGCGAGGAGCGATTCCTGCAGATGTACGTCGGGCTCGGCGGCATGCGTTTTCAGACCGTGGGCGGCCACCTCCTGCCGGAATCGAAGCCGACCGAGGCGACGCTGCTGTTCAACAACGACGACTCGGCCCTGTGTCTGCTGCGGCGTGACGGGGACACCGGCACCGCGTACCTGGGCCGTAGCCGTCCGCCGTACGCGGCGTGGGACTGGACCGACCTGGGCGTGCGGATTGCGAGCCCCGACCTCATCCGCCTGCCCGACGACAGGCTCCTGGTCGCCGGACGCCTCTACGATGGCCGGCAGCGCACCTCGCTGTGCTGGCTCGACCCCGACGCGGGTACCGTCGAAGAGTTCCTGACTCTGCCCTCCGGTGGTGACAATGCCTATCCCGGGCTCGTCTACTACGACGACCTGTTGTGGGTCAGCTATTACTCTTCGCACGAGGGCAAGGCGGCCATCTACCTGGCCAAGGTCCGCCTGCCCGGGAAGAAGACGCAGAAGGAGGACCGCATTGCGCTCCCGACATATTGAGCTGTTGATCCTGACCGGCGCCCTGGTCCTGTTCGGCTGCGCCAGTCCGGCGCCGGAGTCGGAGACGGAACCGGAGCCGGCCGCCACGCCCAAGCAGGACGCGCAGGTGAAGATCCTGCAGTTCTACGCCAGTCCGTCGATTGTCAACCGCGGCGAGTCGACGCTTATCTGCTACGGCGTCAGCGACGCCAAGGAGGTTCACATCAACCCGCCGGTCGAAGATCTGTGGCCGGCCTATAGCCGCTGTTTCTCGGTGACGCCGTCGGAACACACCACCTACCGTCTGACGGCGACCGGACCGGGCGGACCGGTGACGAAGGAGCTCGAAATCGAAGTGCAGGGGCAGGCGGGCTTCGGCGGCAGATCGCTCATCCAGCTCTTTTCGGCCAGCGAGACGCGGGTGCCGGCCGGTTCCCGGGTCACGCTGTGCTATTCGCTCGACGGCGACGATACTACCGCCACGCTGGATCCCCCGGTCCAGAAATTGTCCGGCAAGAGCCGGTGTTTCACTGTCGCGCTCGAGCAAACAACCACCTTCACGCTCCGGGCCTCCGGTGATAATCGTAACGAAGAGAAGCAGTTAACCGTCTCTACTGAGTAGCTGCAAGCCTTTCATTCCAGAGCGCAAAGGCCTGAGGTAGCGGCGGGGTGAAGGGTGCGGGATAATAAGAGCTGCCGGGTCTTTTTCCTATCCCCCAGGCCTAACCGGGCTGGCAGCACAATCAGCAGGCGTTGGATGGCTTCAAGCTCTCGCAATCATACACAAGATCTCTCCTCACTCCCTGGATTATTGAGTGCGAGGGCCGAGCAGGACCCTGACGGTAAGGCCTACACGTTCATCAAGGACGACGCCGAAGCGAGTTCGATTACCTATGCGGGGCTCGAGGGCCAGGCCCGCGCCGTAGCCGTACACCTTGCCGGGCAGGCGCGCCCGGGTGACCGTGCGCTGCTGCTCTACCCGCCGGGAATCGACTTTCTGGCAGGATTCTTCGGCTGCCTCAAAGCTGGCGTGATTGCCGCGCCGCTGCCGCTGCCCACACCGCGGTCCGGCCTCGACAAGCTGGCCCTGGTGTTGCGGGATACCGGTGCCAAGGTGGTGCTGAGCGTCGGCGAGATCCTCGAGGGCGGACTCGAAGCGGCGGCCGCGGGTACCGGCGTGCGCCTGCTGGCCACCGACAAGCTGGGTGAGGCCGACGGTTTCGAGGCACCGGCACCGGCGGGCGACATCGCTTACCTCCAATACACCTCCGGCTCCACCAGCCGGCCGCGCGGTGTGATGATCACCCACGCGAACGTCCTCCACAACCTCGCCTACATCGACGACGGCTTCGAGCACACCGCCTCGAGCGTCGCCGTCTCCTGGCTCCCTCACTTCCACGACATGGGGCTGATATACGGTCTGCTGGCTCCACTCTACATCGGGATGCCGTGCTACTTCCTCTCGCCGGCGTCCTTCGTGCAGCGGCCGCGCCTGTGGCTCGAGACCATCACGCGATACGGCGGCACGCACAGCGGCGGTCCCAACTTCGCCTACGATCTCTGCGTCCGGCGGATTCCGGCGGGCCAGCGCGAGGGGCTCGACTTGAGCTCCTGGGAAGTCGCCTTCAACGGCGCCGAGCCGGTACACGCAACGACGCTCGAGCGGTTCGCCGAAGAGTTTGCCGGGTGTGGATTCCGACGGCAGGCCTTCTACCCGGCCTACGGACTCGCCGAGGCATCGCTCAAGGTCACCGGCGGGGGCAAGGGGAGCGGGGCGGCGGTCTTCGATGCCGATCCAGCGGCGCTCGCGCGCAATCGGGTGGCGCCGGCGAGCGGACCCAATGCGCGGCGGCTGGTCGGCTGCGGCCGGGCGAGCCGGGAGACGCGCGTGGAGCTCGTGGATCCGGAAACCTCCGTGCTGTCAGCGCCGGGCGCGGTGGGCGAGGTCTGGGTCTCCGGACCCGGCGTGGCCAAAGGCTACTGGAACCGGCCGGAGGAGACCGAAGCGACGTTCCGCGCGCGGCTGGCCGGCGACGATACCGACTTCCTGCGGACGGGGGACCTCGGCTTCCTGCACGAGGGCGAGCTTTTCATCGCCGGACGCCTCAAGGACCTGATCATCATCCGCGGGCTGAACCACCACCCGAACGACATCGAGCTGACGGCGCGGCGCGCCCATCCCGACGTCGCCACCAGCATCGCCGCCGCGTTCTCGGTGGAGGCCGGCGGCGTCGAGTGTCTGGTCCTCGTCATGGAAGCCGGCCGGCATGACCCGCGAGATCCGGAAGCCGTCGCGCGGAGCGTCCGCCAGGCGATCGCCGAGAAGCACGAGACACGCCTTGATGCCTTCGTGCTCGTCCGCAAGGGCGGCATTCCGAAGACGTCGAGCGGCAAGGTGCAGCGGCGCCTGTGCCGGTCGATGTACCTGGACGGTACGCTCACCGAGCTCTTCCGCAGCGAGGTCTCGGAAGCGGCGCCCGACGATGCCCCGCCCGTACTCGATCGGGCCCGCCTGCTCGCCGCCGCCTCCGGGGAACGCCTCTCGCTGGCGACCGGTTACCTGCAACGGCAGGTCGCCGCGACGCTCAAGATCGCTCCTGGGACGCTCGCCGCCGACCGGCCGGTGAACGAATACGGCATCGACTCCCTCGCCGCGCTCGAAATCCAGAACCGCGTCGAAATCGACCTGGGCGTGGCCATTACGGCGGTCGAGCTGCTCGAAGGGGCGACGCTTGCGCAGCTGGCCGAGTCCATCGTCGAGCGGCTCGAGGACTCGGACCGTGCGGTCGCTCCCATCCGTCCCCGCACCGGCCGCCAGGCGCCGCTGTCGTTCGAGCAGGAGCGGCTGTGGCTGCTCGACCAGATCGCGCCGGGCAACCCGGCCTACCATATCCCGTTCGCCTTCCGGATGCGCGGGACGCTGGACGCCAAGTCGCTCGAGGGCGCAGCCCGGACGGTGATCGAGCGTCACCAGTCGCTCCGGACCGTCTTTACTCTCGCCGACGGGGAGCCCCGAACCGACTTCGTCGCCCCGCTCGAGCCGCTGATCACGATCCGCGACCTGACCTCGCTCGACGAAGCGGCGCGCCTCGACACCGCGCTCGACCTGGCCGACAGCGAGGTCCGCCGACCCTACGATCTGCAGGCCGGGCCCCTGTTCCGCATCCGCCTGTACCGGCTGAACGGCGACGACCACCTCGCCGTCATCGTGCTGCACCACATCGTGGCCGACGTCTGGAGCATGCGGCTTTTCATGGGCGAGCTGCTCGACGCCTATCAGGCCCTGTGCGCGGGCGAGCAGCCGCGCTTCGATCCGCTGCCGGTCCAATACGGTGACTTCGCCGTCTGGCAGCGCGACCAGTTGCGCGGGCAGCGGCTTGAGCGGCTCCGAGAGTACTGGCAGGACAAGCTCGAGGGCGCGCCGCGCCTGGAACTCGCGGCGGACCGCCCGCGCCCGGACAAGCCGAGCTTCGACGGCTCAATCGACTCGATTACGTTTCCCGAAGAGGTGACCGCCGCGGTGCGCGACTTCTGCCGCCGCGAGAACATCACGTTGTTCACCGCCCTGTTGGCCGCGTTTCAGGTGCTGGCTATGCGCTCGAGCGGCCAGACGGACGTCGTGCTCGGGACGACCAACGCCAACCGCAACCGCCCGGAGCTCGAACGCCTGATCGGCTTCTTCGCGGCGCCGCTGGTGGTCCGCACCGAGCTGTCGGGCAACCCGACTTTCCACGAGGCGATCGAGCGCACGCGCTACACGCTGCTCGAGGCCTACGGCCACCAGGATCTGCCGTTCGCCAAAGTCGTCGAGGCGGCCCGTCCGGGACGGCAGTCCTCCTACACGCCGCTGTTCCAGGTAATGTTCAGCCTGGTGCGGCCGATGCTCGAGACCGGCGAGCTGCCCGGCCTCGACCTCGAGGCGGTCGAGATGGGCAGCGGAGCGACGGACTTCGATCTGTTCGTTAACGTGATTGAAGAGCCGGACACGCTGCGGGCGCTGGTGGTCTACAGCCGCGACCTCTACATCGCCGAGACGATTCGCAGCCTGATGGCGGCCTACGTCGAGCTGTTGCTGGCGGCGGTGAGCACGCCGGCGGCCCGGCTTTCGGAGTTGCCGTTCCCGGCGAGCCTCGTCCAGGAGCAGACCGCCGAGCGGCCGGAACCGAACAAGCCCGAGATCGTCGTCTCGGCGACCTTCACGGCCGAGCCGGTCGAAGAGGTGATCGCCTACTGGAACCGGGAACTCGGCTTCGACTACGGCATCCGTTTCGCGCCGTACAACCAGGTCTTCCAGCAACTGCTCGATCCGTCGGGACGGATCACCCGGAACCGGAGCGGCATCAACGTCGTGCTGGTGCGCCTGGAGGACTGGGCGCGAGCCGCCGACCCCTTCGATGCCATCGCCTTCGAGGAAAATGTCCGGACGTTCGTCGCCGCCCTCAAAGCGGCCTCGGAGAAGACGCCGGCGCCGTTTGTCCTGGGCCTCTGTGCCGCCTCGAAGGAATTCCGCTCGGACCCGCGGCGCGCGGCGGCCGAGAAGAAGCTCGAGGAGCTGATTGCCACGAGCTTGGTGCGCCGGCCCTCGGTCCACGTCATCCGTTCCGCCGAGATCGCCTCGCTCTATCCGGTCGCCGACTACTACGATGCCCACGGCGACCGGCTGGGCCACGTTCCCTACACGCCTGACTACTTCGCCGCCATGGCGAGCGCGGTGGCGCGGAAGATTCACGCCATCCGGACCGTTCCCTACAAGGTCATCGTGCTCGACTGCGACCACACGCTGTGGAACGGCGTCTGCGGCGAGGACGGTCCGCGCGGCGTGAGGATCGATGCGCCCCGGCGCGCCCTCCAGGAGTTCATGGTGCGGCAGCGCGAAGCCGGCATGCTGCTCGCCATCGGCAGCAAGAACAACGAGGAGGACGTCTGGGCCACCTTCGACGCCCACCCCGAGATGCCGCTGCGGCGCGAACACTTCGTCGCCTGGCGCATCAATTGGGATCCCAAACCGGCCAACCTCCGCGACATGGCCAAGGAGCTTGACCTCGGCCTCGACAGCTTCATCTTTGTCGACGACAGCCCCACCGAGTGCGCCGAAGTGGAAGCCGGCACGCCGGACGTGCTGGTCCTGCAACTGCCGCGCGAGGACGCCGAGGTGGAACACTTCCTACGGCGCGTCTGGGCCTTCGACCATCTGACGGCCACCGAGGAGGACCGCAAGCGTTCCCTCATGTACGGGCAGCGTTTGGAGCGCCGCCGGCTGCAACATCACGTCTCGACGCTCAATGAGTTCCTCGACGCGCTCGAGCTGCGCGTCGAGATCGGACCCGTCGAGCCGGGCCAGATTCCGCGCGTCTCCCAGCTCACGCAGCGGACCAACCAGTTCAACCTGACCACCGTGCGGCGGAGCGAAGCCGAGGTGAACGAGTTCCTGCGCGAAGGCGAGGGACTCACGTTGCACCTCTCGGACCGCTTCGGCGACTACGGCCTGGTGGGCGTTGCCCTGTTCCGCCAGGAGGCGGCGGCGCTCGCCGTGGATACCTTCCTGCTGAGCTGCCGCGCGCTCGGCCGCGGCGTCGAGCATCAGCTGCTCGCGCGGCTCGGCGAACTAGCGACGGAACGCGGCCTCGCCTCAGTGAAGCTCGCCTATCGCCGCTCGGGGAAGAACAAGCCGGCGCTCAAGTTTCTCGAAAGCGTGACCGGCGAGCCCGGCAACGGCCAGAAGGCCTACGTGCTTACGGCCGAGCGCGCCGCCGCCGTCACCTACAGTCCGGAAGACCGCCCCGGCGAGCCGGAGCGCGACGTCGCTCCCGGTACCGGCGCCCCCGGAGAGTTGCACCGCTCGGTCGACTACGCCCGTATCGCCAACACGCTTCACGACCCGCGCGAAATCCTCCGGCACGCGCGCGCCGAGAAGGGCGATCAGGTTCCGATCACCGCTCCCTACCAGGAGCCCCGGACACCCCTCGAGCGCCGCCTCGCCGCGCTCTGGGCGGAGATGCTGAAGGTCCCGCACGTCGGCGCCAACGACAACTTCTTCGACCTCGGCGGTCACTCCCTGCTGGCCGTGCAACTGCTGTCGCGGGTCCGCGAGGAGTTCCAGGTCGACCTGTCGCTCGACGTCGTCTTCAGCGGCGTTTTCAGCGTCGCCGAACTGGCCAAGGCCATCGAGCTGTTCGAGATCGAACAGGCGGGCTCGGGCGAATATCAGGCGCTGCTCGCCGAGCTCGAGGGGATGTCCGACGAGGAAGCCCGCGCCCTGCTCGAACAGGAAGAGACCACGCCGAGCGGTGACGGACCCGCGGCCTGATGCACATCCTGCTTACCGCGAATGCCTCCTATGTGCCGCCCCGCGGCGGCTCCACTCGCAGCAACCTGGTCTGGCTCGAATACCTCGCCTCCCGCGGGCACGACTGCCGCGTCGTGGCTCCGGCGCTATCCGAGGACACGGCCGAGAAGGCCGCGCGGATCCGCGCCGACATGGCGGATCAGAACATCGAGGTCGCCCACGTCAAGAGCGACCAGCAGCTCGGCTTCGAGGTCCTGCGGCGCGGCGAGATCACGTTCTATTCGGTGGCCGACCCGGCGCGCCTGCGCGACGTGCTGCGCACGAAGATCGTCCAGCACCGGCCCGATTGGGTCCTGGTCTCCTCGGAAGACCTCCGGCAGTCGCTGCTGCAAGAGGCGCTGAAGGCGGCCCCCGGGCGCGTCGTCTATCTGGCACACACGCCGCAGATGTTCCCCTTCGGTCCGGCGAGCCTCAACGCGAACCCGGCCGGCGCGCGCCTGGTGGCCCAGGCCGCCGCGATCGTCGCCATCGGCCGGCACACGGCCGACTACATCGAGGAGCACCTCGGCCGGGCGCCGGTGGTCATCCATCCGCCCGTCTACGGCGATCCACCCTGGGAGCGGCGCGATGCCGATACCGGCGGCCTGATCACGATGATCAATCCGTGCGCCGTCAAGGGGATCTCCATCTTCCTGGCGCTCGCCCGGCGGTTTCCACACTACCGGTTCGGCGCGCTCCGCGGCTGGGGCACGACGCAGGACGACTTCGAGGCCTTGCGCACTGTTGACAACGTCGAGCTGCTGCCGAAGGCCAGACACATCGGAGCCATCCTGCAACGGACCAAGGTCCTGCTGATGCCGGCGCTCTGGTACGAGGGCTTCGGACTGGTGGTGACCGAGGCGATGCTCCGCGGTATCCCTGTCGTGGCTAGCGACATGGGGGGGCTGATTGAGGCCAAGGCGGGGACTCGCTACGTCCTGCCGGTGCGGCCGATCGAGAAGTATCGGACGGTGTTCGACGAGAACCGCATGCCGCTCCCCATCGTGCCGGAGCAGGACCTCGAACCGTGGGCGGCCGCCATCGAGGAGCTAATGGAAGACGCCGCGCTCTACCGTCGTGAATCGGACGCGGCGCTCGAGGCGGCAACGAAGTTTGTCCCGACCGTGAATGGTTCCCGGTTCGAGCAGTTTCTGATGGAGCTCGAGCCGGCGGTTCCGGAAGCGCGGGCCGTCGCCGGCCCGGAGTCCGCGACCGGACGGCCCGTCCTTGAAGGGCTGTCGCCGGAGAAGCGCGCCCTACTGCTCGATAAGCTCCGCCGAAGTCGATCCCGCGGCTGAGTGGCCCGCAGATTGTACTGACGGGCGGAACCACCTGCCCGCTGCTCTGGCCTGACGCCATGCGATAACCTGATCTTGAACTGCTCCCAGACCGTCCCGATGCGCATTCTTCTCGCTCAGAACTCGCTCTACTACCCGGCCCACGGCGGTGGCGACAAATCGAATCGGCTGCTGCTCGAAGCCCTGGCTGCGCGCGGGCACGACTGCCGGGCCGTCACCCGCGTGCACACCGAATTCGGCGAAGCCCAGCACCGCCGGTATCTCGATGAGTTGGCCGTGCGGCAGGTCCGTGGCATCAGTGTCGCCGACGGCGTTGTCCGTTTCCCGCACAACGGCGTCGATGTCCGCGCGGTGACCACCCATCCGAACTTCCGCGCCTACTTCGCGACCGAGATCGCCGCTTTCACCCCCGACGTCACCATCGTCTCGACCGACGATCCGGCGCAGTTGCTGCTCGGGATCGCCACCGGCGACAACCCGGCGCGCGTCGTCTACCTGGCCCGCACGACGCTGGCCCTGCCATTCGGACCCGAGGGCGCGTTCCCGAGCGAGGAGAAGACCGAGCTGCTGCGGCGTGCCGAGTCATTGGTCGGCGTCAGCGAGTATGTCGCCGCCTACATCCGCCGGTGGAGCGGCATTGACGCCATCGCATTGCCGATATCGCTGCTCGAGCCCGGTCCGTGGCCAGAGCTCGGCAGCTTCGACAGCCCGTACATTACGCTCGTCAATCCGTGCGCGGTGAAGGGAATCGCCATCTTCCTCGCATTGGCCGAGGCGTTCCCCGGGCTGCGCTTCGCCGCGGTACCGACCTGGGGCACCACCGAGCAGGATCGCGAGGCGCTGGCGGCGCACCCGAACATCGACGTTCTCGATCCGGTCGATAACATCGACGACCTGCTGCGGCGGACCCGTGTGATGCTGGTCCCGTCGCTGTGGGCCGAGGCGCGCTCCCGCATCATCGTCGAGGCCATGCTGCGCGGCGTGCCCGTGCTGGCGGCCGACGTCGGCGGCATCCCGGAGGCGATGATGGGCGCCGACTATCTGCTGCCCGTCCGCCAGATCGAAAGCTACCAGACCCGCGTCGACGACCAGATGGTCCCGGTGGCGAACGTTCCCCGGCAGGACGTCGGACCGTGGCGCGATGCCCTGGCCGCGGCCACCGGTAGCCGCGAGCGGTACGAGGCGCTGTCGCGGACGGCACGCGACAAGGCCGTGCGATACGCCGAGGAACTGAGCGTCGGTCCGCTCGAGGAGCACCTGACGCGGCTGGTGGCCGGGCTGCGCAATCCGCTACGCGATCAGACGGCCGCGCGAGCGCCCACTGGTGGCTCTCCAGCGGGCACTCTGTCGCCGGCCAAGCGGGCGCTGCTCGCCCTGCGCCTCAAGAAACGCACGCCGGAAAGCGCCGTGCCCCAGGGCGACCTCTGGTTCCCGAACATCAGCCAGTCGGGCGATGCGCGGCTGCGCCTGTTCTGCTTTCCCTACGCCGGCGGCGGCGTGTCGGTGTTCCGCACCTGGCAGAGCCGGATGCCGGCCGGCGTGGCCGTGGTGCCGGTGCGCCTGCCGGGCCGGGAGAGCCGGGCCGCCGAAACGCCGATCGACAGAATCGACGTCATGGCCGATGCCGTGTCCGCGGCCATCGAGCCCCATCTCGACCGCCCTTACGCGCTATTCGGCCACAGCCTCGGTGCGATGATCTGCTTCGAACTCACCCGGCGCCTGCGCGACGAGGGCCGGCCGCTGCCGCTCGCGCTGCTGGTGGCCGGCGCCCGCGCGCCGCAGTTTCGCCGCGACCCGATGCCGGGGCCCGTGCCGGGCGACGACGAGTTTCTCCGCGAGATCCGGTCGCTTGAAGGCGTCCCGCCCGAGGTGCTCGACAACGAAGAGCTGCTGCGATACCTGCTGCCGGCCCTCAAAGCCGATTCGCTCCTCGGGCGCCGCTACGTCTACCAGGACGACGATCCGCTGCCGGTTCCGATCCGTGCCTACATGGGCGCCGACGATCCACGCCTCCCGGCGGACGTCATCGCGGCATGGCGGCAACAGACCACTGTCTCCTTCGCGATACACCAGTTCCCCGGCGGCCATTTCTTCATCCACACCGACGAAGGGCATTTCCTCGAGGTGCTGAGGACCGACCTGAGCGGACTGGTCTCTTGATGTGGCGTACGCGGCTTCGAGAACCTGGAGACTCCGCTCCCTTCGGTCGCGGCTCGCAATCGGCCGGACGCTCACTTGCGAGCCGCGTTCACACTCGCGTGAACGCCTGGACTCGCCGACTCCCCGCTAGATGGTCTACCTTTCAACGGGCCGCTTCCCGAGATCACCGGGCAGGCGGAACGGCCCGCCCCACTTGACCAGCCACCGGCCTTGTTACACCGTGTCGATCATATAAGACTACAAACTCCCGAACTCCGCAATCGGCGATATACTGTCGTCGAAGCCGCCGGAGGAGCGCCGGCACTGGAGGTGACGCATGGCTCGAATTGGAATCCTGTACTGCAAGCGCATCAAGGACCACTCCTGTATCGCTTGCGCAAAGTGCCACAAGGGCATCGCGGACAAGCAAGGTGAGTTCGCCCAATACGACGAGATCCAGCTCGTCGCGATGACCGATTGCGGCGACTGCCCGGGGCTCGTTGTCCCCCGTGTCAAGCTGCTCTCCGAAGTCACTCAGGGCCTCGACCGGCCGGTCGAAGTGCTGCACCTGGGCACCTGCGTGAAGATGGCCATGGACACGGCCGGCTGCCCCATCGACTTCGAAGATCTCAAGCCCACTCTCGAGAAAAAGTTCGGTATTCGGGTCGTACTGGGCACGCACTCCTACTGACCCCGGGCACGGCCCACCGAACCCGGCCGGCTCGCCGCTGTCGGCGGTTGCTGGCAGACCCTCCCCGGTGCAGTAAAATACCGAGTGTTCCTCTGCGTCACCCTGTTAGCCGCGTGCCGGTGGTTTTGTGCCGCGGCCGACGCCAGGAACACCCGAGAAGCCGGCACAGATTCCATGCGACGAGCTCCGACCTCCTACACCAACAGGCTGTCCGGCGCGGACCCCCAAGTGTCCCGTGCGGGCGTGCCCGAATCCCGCCGCCACACAATCCTCGCCATCGTCCTGCTCGCCGCGATCCTGGCGCCCGCCTGCGCGCCGGAGTACTCGCGCTACCAAAGCCCGAACATCATTCTGATCCTCACCGACGATCAGGGCTGGCAGGACCTGTCCGTCCCCTTCTGGACCGAGCCCACAGCGCTCAATGCCCGCTATCACACGCCAAATATCGAGCGGCTGGCATCGGAGGGCATGCGGTTCACCAACGCCTACGCCGACCCGGTCTCGACGCCCACCCGCGTTGCCATCCTGACCGGCCTCAACGAGGCTCGCACGCGGGTGTCGAGTTCGATGCACTTCGACGACTCACCTCGGTCAGGCAGTCTGCAGCTTCTGATCCCGCCCTGGAGCAACAACGGCTTGCAGCCGAACCCCGGTTTGCCGAACTCGGTCTACGCGCGGCCCCTGCCGCAACTGCTGCGGGAGGCCGGTTATCACACCATCCACATCGGCAAAGGACACCTCGGCGCGGCCGGGACTCCGGGCTCCGATCCCGAGTCGCTGGGCTTCGACATCCGCATCGGCGGACGCTTCGGCGGGGATGCCGGCAGCTACTACGGCACCGACAGCTTCAGCGCCGGCGCCCAGGGCAAGGAGACCGACCGGCGCGCGTGGGATCTCGAAAAGTACTACGGCCAGGACATCTACCTGACCGAGGCGCTCACGCAAGAGGCGGCCCGCACGATTCGCGACGCGGCCATCGATCCTCGTCCGTTCTTCCTAATGCTCGCCCACTATGCGCCGCGGGCGCCGATCATGCCCGATCCCCGATTCGTTCAGAAGTACCGCGACGCCGGTCTGGACGAAACCGAAGCCGCCTATGCCTCGATGGTCGAGGGTGTCGACAAAAGCGTCGGCGACATTCTGGATCTGCTCTCCGCCCTGGAGCTAGATTGGAACACCATTGTCGTGTTCATGTCCGACAATGGTGGCGTCAGCCGCGCGCCCTCCGTTCCGGAACCTAATGCCCCGCTCAAAGGCGGCAAGGGCTCCGCCTACGAGGGCGGCATCCGCGTTCCGCTGATCATCCACTGGCCGGGCGTGACCGCGGGCAACTCGGTCTCCGATTTTCCGGTGATCGCCGAAGACCTCTTTCCGACCGTCTTGACCATGGCCCAGGTGAGTGTCCAGGGACAGCAGGGGGCCGTCTACGGCCAGGACGGCGCACGGACCCTCGACGGCGCCCTCGACGGCGCCAGCCTCGTCCCGCTTCTCCAGGGACATCCGGCTCCCGATCTGCGGCCGCTGCACTGGCACATCCCGCATGCCTGGGCCGGTCTCGCGGAGGTCGACGACGGCGTGGGCATCGCCCCCTCGAGCGCCGTCCGCCGCGGTCCCTGGAAGCTCATCTACTGGCACGCGGACCAGCGCAAGGAGCTTTACAACCTCGATTCCGACATCGGCGAAACCACCAACCTCGCGGCCCAGCGTCCCGAGATCGTGTCGGATCTTTCCGCCGACCTCGGTACCTACCTTCGCGGCGTGCACGCCCCGATGCCGATCTCGCACCGCACCGGCGTCGCCGTCCCTTATCCCGATGAGTAGCCAACGAGACAGATTCCCCGCCTGCCGGCACGCCGCCGGTCTCCTCCTCGCATTGAGCCTGCTGGCGATGGCCTTCCCGGCCGCCGCTCAGGAGTGGTCGCTCGAACGGCTCTATACGCGGCCTTACATCTGGGGAGCGGCGCCCCAGTCGCCGACATGGTCGAAGGAAGGCCACACGCTCGTCTTCCTCTGGAACGAGGAAGGGAACCGGTTCCAGGATCTGTATGCCTTCCACCCCGACTCCGGCCGGCGCGTGCGGCTGACCGATCTGGAATCGTTCGCCGACGACCTGCTCAAGAGCTCGGCCGAAGAGGACAGCCGGCGGCGGCTCTATCTGCCGCCCAAGTCCGGCATCGGCGACTTCACCGTGTCACGCGACGGCGCTCGGGTGGCGTTCTCCTACGAGGGCGAGCTGTTCACGGTACCCACCGACGGCTCGGCCGAACCGTTCCGGCTGACGCGCTCGAAGAGCGGGGAATCGTCGCCCGAGTTTTCGCCCGACGGCAAGGCGCTGGCCTCGATCCGGGGCGGCCAGCTCTTTGTCCAGAACCTCGACGACGGCCGGCTGTGGCAGGTGACCGACGTCGAGAGCCCGCGGCGCCTGCTGGGCTGCGACTGGGCGCCCGACGGCGGACACTTCGCCTGCATGGTCCGCGAAGGTCCCGGACGGCAGATGCCGCTGCCCAACTACTCCGGCCGCTTCGTGACCGCGGAACCGTTCTCACGCAGCGTGGCCGGGGATACGCCGGCGACCTACGAGATCTTCATTATCCCGGCGTCCGGCGGCGAGGCGGTGGCCGTCGATCTCGGCGCCTGGGGCGGCAAGGGATCGCTTTCGGGGCCGAAGTGGTCGGAGGATTCGAAGAGCGTCGCTCTGGTTGCCATCGATCCATCGTGGAAGAAGCTCGAGATGAGGGTCGCCGACGCGGCCACCGGCGAGTCCCGCGTGGTTTGGGAGGAGACCGACGAGCGCTGGGTATATGAGTCCGAGTTCGGCTGGGCGCCGGATTCCGGGCACCTGTTTATCGTCAGCGAAAAGGATGGCTGGGCCCACATCTACGCGGTCCCGGCGGCGGGCGGCGAGGCGGTGAAGGTCACCGAAGGCGCCTGGGAAGCCCGTCCGGAGCTGCTCAGCTTCGACCTGGTGAGCACGCCGGCGCTGCCGCAGTGGATCGGGGACTACATCTACTATGAGTCGACCGAGGGCGGCACCAATGAGCGCCAGGTGTACCGCATCCACCCGGACGGCAGCGGCAAGCAACGGCTGACCACCGAGGCCGGTGTCCACGCCGCGGCGGTCTCCGAGGACGGTGCTTACGTCGCGCGCCAGTTCGCCGACCTCGACCATCCGGGCGACCTCTGGGTCGGCGAGCACCGCGTGACCAACCGCGTGCGGCCGGCCTTCGACGACTACCCCTGGCCGGCCACGCGCTTCGTCGAGTTCCCGTCCCGCTGGGATGGCGCGACCGTTCATGCGAAGCTCCTGCTGCCGCCCGGCTACGATCCGCAGGCGCGCGGCGGCAAGCAATGGCCGGCGGTCTTCTTCATCCACGGCTCCGGCTACGCGACCAGCGTCCTGAAGCAATGGGGCAGCTACCAGGAGCAGCGCTACGTCTTCAACTGCTACCTCGCCAACCAGGGTTACGTGATCATGGACCTCGACTATCGCGGCAGCACCGGCTATGGCCGCGACTGGCGCAGTGATGTCTACCTGCACATGGGCGGCTCGGACCTGGGCGACGTGCTCGGCGCGGTCGACTATCTCGGGACGTTGGGGAATGTCGACCTGAGCCGTCTCGGCATCTGGGGCGTCAGCTACGGCGGTTTCATGACGGACATGGCGATGTTCCTGTCGCCCGACACCTTCCAGGTGGGCTCCGCCTGGGCCTCGGTGACGGACTGGGAGAACTACAACGCCGGCTACACGGCCCAGCGGCTGAACACGCCCGCCGAGAATCCAGAAGCCTATCGGCGCAGCTCGCCGATCACGTTTTCCGGCAAGCTGAAGAACCACCTGCTGATCGTGCACGGCATGGTGGACAACAACGTTCTCTTCCAGGACGACGTCCAGTTGACCGAGAAGCTGATCCACGAGGGGCGCGATTTCGGCCACATCTACTACCCCGAGGAGAGCCACGCCTTCATCCGCGACGAAACCTGGATCGATGCCGCCCGCCGGACGGCGGAGTGGTTTGACCGGTACCTGAAGCAGTAGACGGGGCTGCTGCATCGCTAGTCACTTTGAAATTGGAACCCGATCTTCCAATCAGGAAGATCGCGATGTCGGAGCCTCGCCCGGATCGTGAACGGGCTCTCGTGATTGGCTATCATGGAGCGATCCGGAAGCCGGCTTCGACCCGATGTATCTGCCTCCGCTCTATCCGATCCTCGACACCGCGACCCTCGAACGGCGGGACCTTCCGCTCGTCGAGGCGGCCGAGGCGGTGCTCGAAGGCGGCGCCCGGATGCTGCAGACTCCGGCACAAGGCACATTTCTCGCGGGATCTCTTCGCGGCCGCCGAGCAGATCGCCCGGCTGTGCCGCGACGCCGGCGCGCTGCTGATCATCGATGACCGGGCCGACATCGCGCGGCTGCTCGACGCCGGCGTCCACGTCGGCCAGGACGACCTTCCGCCGGCCATGGCCCGCCGCATTGCCGGCGAGCGGGCCGTCGTCGGCTACTCGACCCACAATGACGGACCAGCTCCGCGCCGCGCGCAGCGAGCCGGTCGACTACCTGGCCGTCGGCCCCGTCTTCGCCACGGCTTCGAAGGCGAACCCGGATCCCGTGATTGGCGTCGACGGTGTCCGCGCCGCGCGGCGGCTCACCGGCGTTCCGCTCGTCGCCATCGGTGGCATCACCCGTGAGACTGCCCCCGATGTGCTCGCCGCCGGCGCCGATTCGGTCGCCGTGATCGGCGACCTGTACCCCGGGTCGCTGACGCGGGCTTCTCTCAGACAGCGAATCGAGGAATGGCAGAAGCGTCTCAACGCGAAGTGAACACCGGGCCTCATCAAGGGCCTCGGACTGACGGACGCCACCGCCATCGTGATGGGCTCGATGATCGGCTCGGGCATCTTCGTCGTGGCGGCCGACATCGCCCGCCAGACCGGCTCCCCGGGGCTCATGATGATCGACCTGGGTGGTGACGGCGCTGATGACGCTGATCGCCGCGCTGAGCTACGGCGAGCTGGCCGCGATGATGCCCAAGGCCGGCGGGCAGTATGTCTATCTGCGCGAGGCCTACGGACCGCTGTTCGGATTCCTCTACGGCTGGACACTGTTTCTGGTGATCCAGACCGGCACAATCGCCGCCGTGGCGGTGGCCTTTGCCAAGTTCACCGGCGTGCTGATTCCGTGGATTCGCCGAAGACAACATGATGCGTCGGCGCCGGCCGCTCGGCATCAACACGCAGCAGTCGCTCGGCATCGCGGTGCTCGTCTTCCTGACCTGGATCAACACCCGTGGATTGCGCACCGGCGCCATGGTGCAGAACATCTTCACCGTCGCCAAGACCGGCGCCCTGCTCGGCCTGATCGCTCTCGGCTTCCTGCACCGCCAATCCGGAAGCCGTCGAGCGCAACTTCACCAACTTCTGGGGCGAATGCCGAGTTGGGGTTGGCTCGCCATCCAGGCGGTGGGTGTCGCCATGGTCGGCTCGCTGTTCTCCTCCGACGCCTGGAACAACGTGACCTTCACCGGCGAGGAGGTTCGCAACCCGAAGCGCAACTTGCCGCTCGGCGCTGGGGCTCGGCGTGATCGCCGTGTCTCGCTGCTCTATCTTGCCTGCAACTTCTCCTACCTCCGGCCTGCTCCCGCTTCGAAGGCATTCAGACCGCGCCGGAGGACCGGGTGGGCACGGCGGCCGTCGCGATGGTGCTCGGCTCCTCGGCCGTCCAGGTGATGGCCATCGCGATCATGGTGTCGACCTTCGGCTGCATGAACGGCATGATCCTGGCCGGGGCCCGCGTCTACTACGCGATGGCCCGTGACGGGCTGTTTTTCCGCCGTGTCGCGGCGCATCGACCCGCGAGCGGCACACGCCGTCCGTTTCGCTCGGCGTGCAGTGTTTCTGGGCCTGCTGCTGACCCTCAGCGGCACCTATAGCGATTTGCTGGACTATGTTATATTCGCTGTTTTGCTCTTCTACATCCTGACGATCATGGGTGTGTTCGTCCTGCGGCGACGACGGCCGGATGTGCCTCGGCCGTACCGGGCCATCGGCTATCCGGTAGTGCCGCTCCTCTATGCATCGCCGCGGGCGCTGATCGAGATCCTGCTGCTGTTCCACAAGCCGAACTACACGTGGCCGGGGCTCATCATCGTCTGCTGGGGATTCCCGTCTATTTCCTGTGGCGGCGAACGGCGCACTCCGGGACGTCGGCGGCCTGACGGCAACACGAGGAAAACACTTTGGCTGAAAGTTCACATTGGCAATCGAAGGCCGGCTTCATCCTGGCCGCGGCCGGCTCGGCGGTCGGGTTGGGGAACATCTGGAAGTTCCCCTATGAGACGGGTCAAAACGGCGGCGGCGCTTTCGTGCTCGTCTATGTCGCCTGCGTCCTGTTTGTGGGACTGCCGGTGATGACGGCGGAAATCCTCCTGGGCCGGGCCTCGCAGCAGTCCCCGGTGGGCGCGTTCCGGCGCCTGGCCGGAACCCGTAGCGGCTGGATCGCAGTGGGCTGGCTCGGCGTCGCGTCCTCATTTCTAATCCTGTCGTTCTACAGCGTGGTGGCGGGATGGTCGCTGCACTACGTTTGGCTCGCGCTCACGGGTGGCATCAGCACGATCGGACCCCAACGCGACACAGCGGATCTTCGATGGTCTGGTGTCGAGCCCGGGACTCAGCGTATTCTGGCACGGCTTGTTCATGCTCATGGTGATCGGCGTCGTGCTGGGCGGCGTCTCCAAGGGCGTCGAACGCTGGTCGGTCATCCTGATGCCGGCGCTGTTCCTGATGCTCGCCGGGCTCCTGGTCCGGGCCTTCATGCTGGACGGGTTCGGCCAGGCGATGCACTTCATCTTCGGCTTTCACGCCCACGACTTCGGCACCAGCGGGCTCATCGAGGCGCTCGGGCAGGCCTTCTTCAGTCTCAGCCTGGGGATGGGAACCATGCTGACCTACGGCAGCTATCTCCACAGGGACGACGACATCATGTCGGCCTCGATCACCATTTGCGCGCTCGATACAGGCATCGCCATCCTCGCCGCCATGGTGATCTTTCCGATCATCTTCACGAACGGGATGGAGCCGTCGGCGGGGCCGGGCCTCGTGTTCATCAGCGTTCCGGTAGCTTTAGCACAGCTTCCCGCGGGACAGTTACTCGCCGTTATTTTCTTCGTTCTATTGTTGGTGGCCGCGCTCACCTCAGCCATCTCGATGCTCGAGGTGGCGGCCTCCTATTTCATCGACGAGAGGAACTGGACCCGGCGGCGCGCCACACTGATCTCGGGCGCGGTGATCGCCGTCATTGGCATCCCGTCGGCGATCAGCGGATCGAACTCGTTCTTCGGTGAGACGATGATATCGATGGTCGGGTTGAATTGGTTCGACGCGCTGGCCGACCTCACGAACAACTTCATGCTGCCGCTCGGCGGGCTGGGGATCGCGCTGTTCACCGGCTGGCGGCTGGATGATGCGATCCGCCACGATCACTTTCTTTCGGGCAGTAAATTGGGCGTCTTCTACCGGGTCTGGCTGACCCTGCTCAAGTTTGTTGTTCCGGTGGCGATTGTGTTTGTCTTTCTAAATGCGGTGGGTATCGTCTAAGTGCGCCGGGCGGGGCTGAAGCCCCGTTCCCGCTGGAGCACGCCTCCCAAGGCTTCCCTGAGCCTTATGGGGCACCTATTAAGTTCCCAGCTTTGCCAATAACTGCCTGGCTTTGTCCTCGTCGCCGAATACGAGCGGGGTGTCGCCGGAGTACTCGAGGAAAAGCTTCAAGTTCCGCGCGGCCGCCTCGGTGTCGCCCTTCTCATAGGCGAGCCGGCCGCGAAGATAGAAGATCTTCGGGAAGATGAACGAATAAAGCGGCGACTCGTTGCCGGGCTGCACGAGCGGTTCCGGTCCCAGCAGCCGCGCGGCCTCCGCCAGATTCCCGTCCTCGAGCCGGCACCATCCAAGCGCCACGTCCAGCTCATCGTACTGGAAGGCCTGCTTGCGGCGGATGGAGTTTTCGATCAGCGGCGCAGCCTCTTTGAAGTCCTGCGAAAGCAGCAGTGGATAGATCAGTATCTCTTCCCGCAGCGGCTCCTGTTGCGGAAGCGGCAGCAACGCCGCCGCCCGCTCCCTCCACTCGTCGGGGCCCGCCGGAGGGCGGCTGAGAAACTGGCCGAGCATCGAGACACCGGAGGGCGGACGGTTGCCGCCGGCCAGGCGCGCCTGCTCGCCATGCTGCTCGGCGCGGTCCCGGTCGCCGGTGAGGACGGCCCACAGCGCCAACTGGCTGTGCGCGAGCGCCACCAGGTCCGTTCGATGGTCCTCCGTCCCGGCCCAGTGGAGCAGGGTCTGGACCGCTTCCGATCGGCGGCCGGTCCAGAACTGCCACTGCGCCCGCCGGAACTCGACGCCCGGATCGTTGACCTCGCGGCGGGAGGCGACATAGCGCTCCAGCGTGCGGTCCGCCCCGGCAAGGTCCCCGAGCATCAGGCGGCACCGGGCCGCTTTGACCAGGGCCACGCCGTCCTGGAAGTCCGGCGCCTGATCATAGGTGGCGAGGAAGTAACGTTCGGCGGCCTCGTACCGGCCGAAGCGGAAATTGACCTCCCCGAGCGAATCGGCGACGTTTGGCGAGTTCGGGCGCCCTTTCCCGTAGCGCTCGAGGCTCCGTACCGCGCCTTCGAAGTCTCCGGCGTAGGCGCGGGGATATGCCTGGGCGTTCCACAGGTCGGCCTGCTCGGGGTCGAGCCGGGCGGCCTTTCCGTACCACTCGGAGGCCTTGGCATAGTCGTGCAATTGCAGGTAGGACACCGCGGTCCGCTCGGCGAGGCCCGCGTCGGCCGGCAGCAGCGTGGCGTAGTTCGCCAGGGCGCCGACTACCTCTTCCGGTTTCTGATCCAGGGTGGCCCGCAGGTACTCGAGCCGCGCCCGGACGATCTGGTCGCCGCCGGCGCGTTTGAGGGACGCCTCGATCAGCTCACGGGCTTCGTCGGGCCGGTCACTCAAGCTGAGCAATTGGGCCAGGGCGACGGAGGCGTCCACCAGGGACGGATCGGCCTCGATGGCCCGCCGGAAGTCCGTTTCCTTCTCGTCGGCCGCGGAGGCCACGACGCCCTCGGCGTAGGCGCGAATCGCCTCGGCGTTCGTCGACGGGAACTCCCGATGGGGATCGCCGAGCGCGTCCGTCATTCGCGACGCGATGGACGGGATGCCGTCCGGGAGCGGACCCGTCCAGGTCCAGCGCTCGAGCACCTGGTTCCTGGCGGCATCGCGAAGCTGCGCGTGGACCTCGATCTCGCCGTTGGCGACGTTGAAGTAGCCGTCGAACACCCGCGTGGCGCGGATGTCGGTCGCCTCGCGGACGGAGGCCACCTGCTGGGGTTGCAGCTTGGGGGACCCGGTCAGCCGCTCGGCCGGGATGATCGCCAGGGCGGCGCCCACCCAGCCCAGCGTTCCGTCCGGGCTCAGATTCTCCAGGCGAACGATGGCCAGCCTCTCGACCGGCCTCTCGGGCCCGCCTTGGCAGCCCGCAAGCAGTGCCGAGACTGCCAGGAGGGCAAATAGTCCGTGTCTTCTGCTGTTAGAGGACACGCGGTTGGATGGCCATCAACTGCTCGAATTCCTTGGTTTCCCTCACGGCGGCGAAGTCGGGATCCTTGCGCAACTTGTCCCGATCGTCGTAGCCTTCCTCGAGGGCCCGGCGAATATAGGCGATCGCCTGCTCGACCATGCCGGCCTTGGCGTACGTCTTAGCCAGATAAAAATGATACTTGGCGCGCTCCTCGACGCTGCGGTCCTGGAGCAGCGAGCCGGCGGTGTTACGGCTCTCGAACACGTTCGGGTCCAGCTCAAGGGCGTGTTGATACGCCTCGAATGCCTTGTCGTATTTCTTGCGCGCAAACTCGGCCGTCCCCAGATTACTGTAAATCGACGCCGATTGGGGCGCGTACTTCAGCGCTTCTTCATACTGCTTGATCGCTTTCTTGATTTTCTTCTGGGAGTAATAGACCGTCCCGATGTTATTCCTCGGCTCGGCGTAAGTCGGGTCCAGCTCCAAGGCCATTTCGTAGTTCTGGATGGCCGCCTTGAAGTCCTGGAGTTGATGGTAGGCGATGCCGATCTTGTTGTAGATGGCGGCGGCTTGCCGGATGCCCTGGCTGTAGCTCTCGATCGCTTCGCGGTACATCTTCTTTATCATCAGGATGTCGCCCCGCTGCAGAGCCGTGACCGGCGACGGTGTCTCCTCCTGAGGCGCGGTGGACCGTTCCGCGGTGGGAACGTTGGAGGCGCTCATGGTGGAGTCATCCTGGCTCTCCGCGGTGCTTTGCGCCGTATCCGCGGGTCCGGCGAAGCAGACTGTGGTGGCCAATCCGATGGAAATCAATAAGATCACTAGCATGGGTCGCGTTACCATGGCGACCTCCTTTCTTATTGCGGCTTCCCTGCCGCCGCCCTGGGGGTTACCGGGAGGCAAGTCCGGGTGGCCAGGCCGGCCGGCGACACCAAAAGAGACTGTCGCCTCACGTGACGGAGCCTGCCAGGCTCCCACGGAAAAAACCGACCTTCCTTACTTAAATATATCCAATAGTCGCCCGAAGAGCCCTCTTTTCTTTGGGGCCGGCTCCTGCTCGGCGGGTGCCGGGGCGGCCGCTATCCGGGGCTCCTTCCGGGGAAGGGTGGGCGGTCGCCGGACCGCGGGCTGTTGTTGCTGGGCCGCGGAATTATCGTAGGCCAGGTCCCAGCCGGCGACCTGCGCTCGCCGATCCGTTGCACATCTCCACCGGCTGCGTTCCGGCGATGAAGACCTCTGGAACCGGATCGGCACCGCAACCGGCGGCGGCCAGCTTGCCGGTGTCGGGGTCGATATCGACGGTGACGACGCCCTCGGGCGCCTCGAAAGGCTCCGGGCGCGCCGGTAGGCGCGATAGGTATGGGCCCGCTTCATGAACTCCGTCCAGATGGGCAACGCCGTCTGCGCTCCCTCCATCTGGATATCGCGGTAGTCGTCATAGCCGACCCAGACCACGCACAGCAGCTCCGAGGTGAAACCCGCGAACCAGCCATCGTGCGAGGTGCCGGTCTTGCCGGCGGCTGGCAGGTTGAACCCCAGCAGCCGGGTGCGGACGGCCGGTGCCCGCTCTTGAGTGTCTCCTCCATGAGTTGACCATCAGGTAGGCGACGCGCGGGATCGAGCGCCGGGACGCGCCTCCGGATGGTGTCTCGTAGATCGTCTTGCCGTCGGTGTCCGGATCTTGCCGGATGAAGTAGGGCGCCAGCACCTGACCGCCGTTGGCGAACATCGTGTAGGCGCCGGCGATCTCGAGCGGCGTCACCTCGTAGGAGCCGAGCGCCACCGCCGGCGTCGGCTGGATGTCCATGTTGAGCCCGGCGCGGCGCGCCATTTCGACGACCTTGTCATAGCCCACGCGTTCGGCCACCTTCACGGTGGGCACGTTCAAGCGACTTCGACAGGGCCCGTCGCAGCGTCACCTCGCCGTAGTACTGATCCTTGTAACCGTGCGGCTCATACGGCTTGTCGTCGTACCAGAAGGTGGTCGGCTCGTCCATGACGTCGCGTCTGCGGGGGTCATCACGCGGCGCCGCCTTCGACGGCCGTGTTCAGCGCCGCCGCGTAGACGAACGGCTTGAACACCGAGCCCGGCGGACGCTTGGCCAGCGCCCGGTTCAACTGGCTGCGGGCATAACTGCGCCCCCCGACCACCGCCTTCACGGCGCCGGTGTGCGGATCGAGCGCCACCAGGGCGACCTGCATCGGCGGCCAGCCCTTCTCCGGTGTCCGGCCCAATGCCTTGCACCGCTCATCGATCTCCTCGAGGCCCAGCGCGGACCGCCTCGACGGCCTCCTTCTGGAGGTCCATGTCGAGCGTGGTGTAGACGCGGTAGCTGCTGGACTGGAAGTCGTGGTCGGAGAACTGGCTGCCGCAGCCACTGGTTGACCAGGTCCACGAAGTAGGGAGCTTCGCCCGCCTCGACCGCCTCGGTCGCGGCGCCGAGCGGCGTATCCACCGCCACGGCATAGTCGCGCTCGCTGATCTTGCCGGTCTCGAGCATCTGCGCCAGCACCCAGTTGCGCCGTTCGAGCGCGCGTTCCGGATGCCGGAACGGGTTATAGAGGCCGGGACCGCGGGGCAGTCCGGCCAGCAGCGCCGCCTCCGGCAGCGTCAACTGGCGGACGTCCTTGTTGAAGTACGCCTGGGCGGCCTGGCCGTAGCCGTGGATCGCGAAGCTTCCGACGTGGCCAAGGTAGATCTGGTTGGCGTAGAACTCGAAGATCTGTTGCTTGGTCAGCTTCCGTTCCAGATGCAGGGTGATCATCACCTCGCCGAATTTGCGTGTCCAGGTCCGCTGCGCTGCGGTCGAGCCAGATGTCGCCGGCCAACTGCATGGTGAGCGTGGAGGCGCCCTGCCGGATCCGTCCCGCCAGCAGGTTCACCCAGGCCGTCTTGAGGATGCGGATGGGATCGAAGCCGGCATGCTGGAAGAAGCGCTTGTCTTCGGCGGACACCACGGCGTCGATCAGGTACGGCGGGAGGTCGCTGTAGCGGACCAGCAGCCGTTTCTCGCGGTTGTGATTGAAAAGATTCGTGACCAGTTGCGGCTCGAGCCGATAGATGGTGCGCTCGGTGTTGTCGCGCAGCGAGATGATCTGCGAGACGTGCCCTTTCTCAATGAAGACGACCGCATCCTCGCCGGGGAAGTTGGAATCGCGTCCGGGGAAGATCTCGACGGCGTCTTGGCGCACGTTGTACCAGCCGATGCGGTTCTTTCTCGAGTCGGTGTAGCCGCTCTGGCGGAGGGCCGCCACGATCTCGTCGACCGTCGCCTGGTCGCCGATCATCACGCGGTCCTGTCCGGAAAACAGCATCGCCGTGTGTCCGATCGGGCCCGCGGCCAGCTTCTCGTCGGTGAGCCGGGCGAAATGGAGATAGTA
Organism: Bryobacterales bacterium; assembly: GCA_963809945.1. Taxonomy (GTDB): domain Bacteria; phylum Acidobacteriota; class Terriglobia; order Bryobacterales; family Bryobacteraceae; genus CAWELS01. The sequence goes on from CAWELS010000060.1 coordinate 27,326, forward strand.
GTAGGTGAGCGCGATCGCACCCAGCGTGCATCCGACAACCAGCACGGCAACGCTTAGCTTGCCGACCGGATGTCCGAAGAATCTCCGAATGAATGACGCCTTCTTGTCACGGCCTTTCTTGCGACGGCCCACGTGTCCTCCCTTAACTCCTAATCCCTATCCTCTCACGGTTTGACGCGCCGGCCGGGAAGGGGTTCCGACGATGCGGGAATGCGTCCCGGTGCCGTCTGCTCCTCGGAACATATACTATCGCAAATGTTTCAAATGGCGACCGGCGGTGAAGTGAGAGAGCCGTTCGGCGGGGGATGCCGGGAGGCTGGCGCCCCGGCGAACGGCAGTTGGCAAAATGCCTTGTAATCAACTGATACTAGAAGGCTTAAGCCGGAATCGGGTTCGTTTCGTAGTTTCGCGATCGAGCGGGCACCTCTGCTTGCCCGGCGGCCTCGCCCAGCCCGTCGCCAGGATAGCGCGACTTCTGCCGGGAAGGCCTCGCCGTTCCGGCTAAGTTATTGATTCGTCTCGGTTACATCTTTCGGATCTGGTGGTGACCGTGGATCGTCAGGGCTGTTTCCGGACTCCCTCACTCCCCCACCGCGAACAGCGTCCGGTCGCTGCGGAGGTACAGGCGGCCGCCGGAGATGGCCGGGGAGGCGATGAGGCGCTCGCCGAGGTCGTTGGTGGCCAGGATGTTCGGCTTCCGGCCTGCCTCCAGAACGAAGGTCTCGCCAGTCTCGCTGGCCATGTAGATCTTGCCGTCGCCGGCGGTCGGCGAGGCGAAGAAGATCCCGCCGACCCGTTGCTGCCAGACACGCGCTCCGGTGGTGGCGTCGACGCATTTCACGATGCCGATCTCGTTGGTCATGTAGATGAACCCGTCGTACTGCAGGATCGACGGGACATAGGACGCGCCGTTCGGCACGCGCCAGACGAAGTCGTCCGCACTCACCTCGCCGCGGGCGCCGGAATTGAGTGCCAGCACGTCGCTGTTCCGGTAGCCGCGGGCCATGTAGATGACACCGTCGTGGGAGACCGGCGTCGGGATCGGCGTCTGGCGCCACGAGCCGGTGTACCAGAGCAGCTCACCGGTCGACGGATCGAAGACGTCGACCCGCTCGCTCGAGTTGACGATCATCTCGTCGCCGTCGAGCCCGGAGACGATCTTCGGCGTCGCGTGGGAGACCTTCTCCCGGCCGCGGTCCACCATCCAGCGCGTCTTGCCGGTCGCCTTGTCGACCGCCAGGATGTAGGATTTCTCGACGTGGTCGCACAGCAGCACCAGCAGGCCTTTGTAGAGCGCCGGCGAGCTGCCATGGCCCCAGTTGTTCTGGAACGGACCGAACTCCTCGCCCAGGTGCCGCGTCCAGACGAGCTTGCCCTTCATGTCGAGGGCGAAGATCTGCCCGTTGCCAAACCAGGCGTAGACGCGCTCGCCGTCGGTGGCCGGGGTGGGCGTGGCGAGGTTGTGCTTCTCGTGAAGCTCGGGGATCTCGCCGGTGGCGGGCGCGCGGAACTCCCAAACGCGCGTGCCGTCGGACTTCCGGAAGGCTTCCACCACCAAATCGACGTCGTTGCCTTCCGAGGCGGCCATGCGCTCGCCGCCGATCGGGTCCTCATGGACGCCGAGGTTGCGATCGTCGCGGGCCAGAATCGGGTGGGAGCCGCCGCCGCGGAGGCGCGCGTTGCCGGTCTGCGAGGTGACGAAGACGAAATCGCCCCAGGTGATCGGCGAGGAGGCGCCGAGGCCGGTGATGGGGGCCTTCCAGGCGAGGTTCTCGTCCACGCCCCAGCGCGTCGGGAGCGACGTCTCCGCGGAGACTCCGTTCTGGGACGGACCTCTCCACTGCGGCCAGTCCTCGGCGCGCAGTCCGGTGCAAGACAAAATCGGAATCAGCAGGAGGACGGTGGAGCGTAGTTGTAACAAGATGCGTGTTTCCCCCTCTCCGACGGGGTTCCTCGGCAGTATCTCAGGAATAGACGGTCGGCGTCCCGGCCCGATAGGAAGGCGAGTCGCCCCCAATGCCGGCTGGCACGGGTTCAAAGGAGCCATCGTGAGATATTCGGAGCCAGAACGTCGAAGCCACAAAGGGGGGACACCATTCGTCTTCGGAGGTTCCGTTTGCGGGGGACACCGCTGCGGCAGGGGCGGGGTGGAACGCCTTGGGGGGCGCCTACCGCCGGCCGGCCATGCCACGGACCAGGATCCACATCTTTTCCCACGTCGGCACCCGAATGCGGCCACGCAGGACGTCGTAGCCGGATTCCTCGATCCGCTCGAGCAGGCGGCGGTAGGTCCGCATCAGTGCCCACAGCGAGCCGCGGCTGCGCGGGTGGACCGCGTCGACCAACGGCTCGGCCTCGCGGTAGTAGTTGCGGGCGCGGGCGGCTTCGAACTGCATCAGGCGACGGAAGGCATCGGTGGGCTCGCCGCCGTTCGATAGCAGGGCGGGGTCCACCTCGAAACGGGCCAGCTCGTCGGCCGGCAGGTAGATGCGGTCCATTTCGGCGTCCTCGCGGACATCGCGCAGGATGTTGGTGAGCTGGAACGCGATGCCGCACTTCTCGGCCAGCGGCAGCGCCTCGTTGGAATCGAAGCCGAAGACGTGGAGCACCGACAGGCCGACGGCGGAGGCCACCTGGTAGCAGTAGCGGTAGAGCTCCTCGAAGGTCTTGACGCGCTGCGGCTCGAGGTCGGAGCTGACACCGGCGACCATCTCGTCGAAGTACTGCCGGGGGATACGGTAGCGCTGGACGGTGTCGTGGAAGGCGGGCCAGCAGGGATGGGCGGCGTAGCGGCCCTCGAGGGCGCTTTCGAGTTGCTGCTTCCAGTCGTCGATGGCGCGCCGCGGCGAGTCATAGCCGAAGCGCGCGGGCTCGTCGGTGATGTCGTCGCAGAGCCGGTTGAAGGTGTAGAGCGCACACATGGCGTCGCGCTGGGCGGCGACAGCAGCACGAAGGAGTAGTAGAAGTTGCGGGCGCGCTCGCGGGCCACCCGGCGGCAGTAGGCGTAGGAGGTCTCGAGCTCGCGCTCACGCCGCCTCCAGCGCCTGGGGCGCGTCTCGGAGACGGGGACCTCATCGAACCTCCCGGCCGTTCGCGCCGAGGTCGTCCGTCGATCTCCCGGCCGGGCTCCACGCATTGCGAACCACGCTCGCGAGGAGCAGTGAGACCCGTTCGAGTTTCGAGACGGACGGGCGCCGCCCGAGCACGTCGTAGTCCTGCGCCTCGATTTTGTCGAGGATGCGGAGGCCGCCGCGGTTGAACAGGTCGATGTCGATGGCGAGGCGGCGGTCCAGGCTGGCGACCAGTGGGAGGCCGCGACGGAAATAGTCCCGGGCCACGCCGACCAGCTCGGCGAGCGCCGCGCGGAAGCCGGGCGTGGCGCGGCGGTCGCGGATGTCCTCGACGCCGGAGCCGTGGCGGGCCAGGACGTCGAGCGGCATGTAGATGCGGTCCTTCTCCCAATCCACACTCACATCCTGCCAGAAGTTGGCGAGCTGGAGCCCGGTGCAGGTTTCGTCGGAAAGCTGCTGGCGGGCGGCGTCGGAGTAGCCGCAGAGCCCGAGCACGAGGCGGCCGACGGGATTGGCCGAGTTGCGGCAGTAGCCGATGAGATCGTCGAGCGTCTGGTAGCGGGTGACCTGCTGGTCCTGGATGAAGGCGCGGATCAGGTCGGCGAAGGGCTGTTTAGGGAGCTGGCGGCGGGTGATGGTGCCGGCGAGGGCGACGAAGACCGGGTGCGTGGCGCTTCCCGCGTAGAGTGCATCGAGCTCGGCGCGCCACCAGTCGAGCAGCTCGAGGCTGCGCCCGGTATCGCCGATCTCGTCGGCGAGGTCGTCGGCCCAGCGGCAGTAGGCGTAGACGTTGTAGAAGTCCTGGTGGAGGCGCTTGGGGAGCAGGAAGGTAACGACGTGGAAGTTCTCGTAGTGGCGCCGGGCGAGCCAGCGGGTGTAGGCGAGGGAATCGGCGAGCGCCCACGCCGCGGTCCGGCGCCCGCCGTCGACAAATTCCTTGGGAGTGAGGAACGCGCGGTCCAAGTCACCCTCGGTCCGGCCCCTGCGACAGCAAGCCGTCAGGGAATGATGGCGGTCTTCATGTGACCGTTATGGCTCATCAGGTGCCGCATGACCTCGAGCAGATTGGTGAGCGGCTCGACTCCATTGACGAAATCGCCGGCGGTGATGTCGCCGCGGGCCACCGACTCGAGCGCCTTGCGGATGTGCGCCGGCGTATGGTGGAAGCTCGCCTTGCAGGTGATCTCGGAGTAGTGCAGCATGGCGGTGTCGAGCGCGATACGGCTGTTGTTCGGACAACCGCCGAAGAAATTCACCGTCCCGCCCCGGCGCACCAGCTTCACGGCGGTCTCCCAGGCTTCCGGCAGGCCGACGGCCTCAATGACGACATCGGCGCCGCGGCCCTGGGTGGCGCCCCGCACGATACCCTCCAGGTCCTGTGAACCGTCGCTGAGCAGGAGCTTCTCGGCGCCCATGCGGGCGGCGCGGTCCACTTGGGTCGGACGCCGGCCGATGGCGATGACGCGGGCGCCCATCACGTGGGCCAGCCGCACGAACATCAGTCCGATGGGGCCGAGGCCGATGACCACCACGTCGTCGCCGGCTCGCAGCCCGGTTTCCTCGAGGCCTCGGAGCACGCAGGCCGAGCGGCTCGACGAGCGCCGCGTCCTGGTAGCTGACATGAGGCGGGATCTCGTAGGTATTCTTGTCGACGATCCGCGAAGGAATCCGGATGTACTCGGCGTAAGCGCCGTTGTTGAAGATGCAGGTCTTCGCAGAGGTTTTCGGATCCCCGCCGGCAGTAGTAACACTGCCCGCAAGGAGCGGAGTTGGCGGCCACCACGCGCTGGCCGACGTGAAACTTCTCGACGGCGGCGCCAGCCTTCACGATATCGCCCGCCAGCTCGTGACCGAAGAGGGCCGGCGGAACGATCATCCGGGCATGGTAGCCGCGGCGGAAGACCTTGACGTCGGTGCCGCAGGTCAGTGCCGCTTTGACACGGACCAGCAAATCGCCGTCTTCAATTTCGGGAACGCCCACCGGCTCCACTTTCAGGTTTTCCCGACCGTAGAGCACGGCAGCCATCATGTTGGTGTTCACTATGACTCCAATTGAGGTAGAACCACAATTTTCAATGATTCTTCGTCCGGATGCAACGCCAGCTCGATGCCGGAACGAATCTCATCGAGCGGAAGGCGGTGGGAGACTAGATCGCCAATCGGCAATCGACCGCCGAATACGAGGTCAGCCGACTCCTTTTGCAAGTCTACCGAAGCACTGTAACAACCAAATAAAACCCTCTCCTCCTTACAGATGTCGGCTCCGGAGACGTCGATTCTCTCTTTGTCCGAGGTCTGCGCGAACAGCAGTATGCGGGCCCCCGGACGAGAACATTCCATCGCCTGTTGGACCAGGCCGGGCACTGAGGCGGCCACGATAACCAGATCCGCGCCGCGGCCGCTCGACAGATCGCGGACGGTTGCCGTCAGGTCCGACTCCCTCGGGTCGAGCGCAACGGTAGCGCCAAATCGCCGCGCCAGCGCCAGACGCGTCGGAATGGTGTCACTCGCCGCAATCGTCGACCCGCAACGGTCCACCAGCATCGTGAAGAGCAGTCCGATCGGTCCTTGTCCGAGAATAGCCACCGTCTCGCCGGGCTTTGGGTCCGCGGAAACGACGGCCTTCAGGCAAGTGTTCACGGGCTCCACCAAGCACGCTGTCTCAAATGGTACGCCATCGGGGATCTTTTCGACACCCCGGCGTACGATCCAATCCATCACTCGAACGTATTGCGCGAAACCGCCGCCCGCCGGCTCGAACCCCGCAGTAATGCCTACCGTTTTGTAGGTCTCGCACTGGGCATAGAGCCGATGGTGGCAATAGAAACATTCTAGACAAGGAATGTGGTGAAACGCTACTACCCTGTCACCGACGGCGAACTGCTCGACTCCTTCGCCGACGGCGGTCACCACGCCGGCCGTCTCGTGCCCGAAGATGCGCGGGGGCGGCAGCAGATCGTGTTCGATCTTCTTCAGGTCCGTATGGCAGATCCCACAGGCCTCGACGCGGACCAGCAGCTCGCCGGGCCCGATGACGGGCACCGGGACGGGATCGATCGAAACCTCGCCGTGTCCGCGATAGACCGCGGCGCGCATCAGTTCGGTGCTCGTGGGTGTTTCAATAGTGGCAGTCAGCAAGAAACGCTCCTAATTTTCCGGCGGCGAGCCGTCCGCGCCGCGCCAGCCGGACCAGTTCCGGCATCCTCCGCACCGGCCGGTGCAGCGCCCGGAGGACGATCGGCCAGACACGGATGCGCCCGTTCGCATCGCGAGCTTGATTCAGATCACAGGAGAACCCCTCCTGGGCAGTATCGGTAACAGCACGGATGCAGTACAGCGGGATGCCCCAATGGGCCGCTCTCGCCGCCAAGCCGGCTGCCTCCATCTCCACCGCATCGGCGCCGAGGCGATGAAGCTCCTCCTTTTCGCGTACCGTGTCCACGACCCGGTCAACCGACAGCAGCGTGCCGACCCGGCAGTCCGGATGCTTGTCCGGGATCCGTATCTCGGCCGTTTCCGCCGGCTCCTCCGTGGCCAGCCCGGTGGCGAGAAAAACATCGCCGGGTTCGAGGTCCGCCCTCAGTGCTCCGCAGAACCCGACGCTCACCAGCGCATCGAACGGCGCGCGCGATTTGGCCACGTCGGCGGCTTCGCCCGCCAGACGCGGACCGGTTCCGTGTGCCAACAGTATGAACCGCCGTGACTTCAGTCTGGCGGACACGGCATACTCAACAGGCCATTGTAATCGAACCAGCCCGTGCAGATGATCGAGGAATCCCCGCAAACTCGCACCGGTCAGCGGCGACCATGAGTATCGTCTGCATCTTGGCAATATCCGTTGGCGCGAAACCACGTGACGGCGCGCGTCGAGCGCCCTTCACGGCCGGTCCGGGCGCGAAGCCCAGCCCGGCGGCCGCCTTGTCGTGTTTCACGAACATCTTCTTTCGGGCCATTCGCACGCCGTCGAGCGGCGCCCGAGGCTCGCCGCCGGCGACGGAGGCGAGCGCCGTGCTCACCATTCCCGCGGCGAGCGCCACCGCGTAGGGGATCCGCCACCGCGGCGCCGCCACCCCGCTAATGGCCTCGAGCGCGGCGTAAATCTGCTCGAGGGTCATGTTGCGGCGCCCGAGGATGTAGCGTTCTCCGGGGCGCCCGCGGTTGCAGGCGAGCAGGTGTCCCACGGCGACATCCCGCACATCCACCAGGTTCAGGCCGGTGTCCAGGTACGCCGGCATGGCGCCCCGGACGAAATCCAGGATGATCCTGCCGGTCGGCGTGGGCTTGAAGTCATGGTCGCCGACCGGCGCCGTCGGATTGACGATGACGACCGGAAAGCCCTCGCGGGCGAAGGTCGAGCGCCACTTGCTCGGCGGCGAACTTGGACCGCTTGTAGGCTCCCGTCATGTCCGCCATCGTCACCGGCGTCGTCTCATCGCCCACCCCGCCCGGCGGGATGCCGATACAGCCGACCGTACTCGTGTAGACAACCCGCTCGGCACCGGCGCGGCGGGCGGCCTCGAGAACATTACGTGTGCCGTCGACATTCGTTCGGAACATTTCGGCCGGGTCGCGGACCCAGAGCCGGTAATCGGCCGCGACGTGATAGACGACCTCGCAGCCGCTGACGGCATCCTCGACGCTGGCCGGGTCCCGCACATCGCCGGTCCTCGTCTCGGCGCCCTCGAGTTCGCGCAGCCGGGCCGCGTCGCGCACCAGTACCCGAACCGGAAAGCCACGTTCGAGCAGGGCCCGGGCGACATGCCAACCCACGAACCCGGTGGCACCGGTCACCAGCGTCGGTTTCACCGCCTTGTCACCGCATGGCCCAGGTCAGCAGCCGCATGTTGTCGCTCAACCTGGAATTGATGCCGAGCGCCGCCGACGGCTCATAGCCGCAGTGGACCATGCAATGCTCGCAACGGTGGTCGTTGCCTTCGCCATAGTTCTGCCAGGGGGTTTTGGTCATCAGTTCTTCGAAGGTCTCGTAGTGAGCGTCGGTGATCAGGTAGCAGGGGCCTTTCCAGCCCTTGATATTGTAGGTGGGATTTCCCCAGGCGGTGCAGGGAAGGTCGCGCTCGCCCTTGAGAAAGTCCTGATAAACCGGGGTCGTGTTGAGCGGGTATTTGCGGGCCAACTCGTCGATGTTCTTGAATTTTTCGTAGACGTCGTCGCGAGTCATGAAGATCTCGCGATCGTCGACCGCCGAGTAGCCGTAGGCCGGCGACACCATGTGGCCGTCGACGTCGAACTGCGTCAGGTACTCGAACAGGGCGGCGATCTCGTCCATGTCGGTCTCGCGGTAGACGGTCGTATTAGTGCAGACCTTGAACCCGGCGGCCTTGGCGGCCTTGATTCCCTCGATCGCCTCGACGGAAGACGCCCTCGCGCTCGACGGCCATGTCGTGCGTCTTCTCGAGCCCGTCGAGATGGACGTTGAGGAAGAGGCGCGGGTGCGGCTGGTACTCGTGGATCTTCTTCCGCAGGAACATGCCGTTGGTGCACAAGTAGATGTGGCGCTTGCGCTCGAGGATCTCGCGCGTCAGCCGCGGCAGCTCCGGGTAGAGCATCGGCTCGCCGCCGCAGATCGAGACCACCGGCGCGCCGCACTCGTCCACTGCACCGAGGCACTGCTCGACGGAGAGCTTCTCCGTCATCGTGGCCTCGTACTCGCGGATCCGCCCGCAGCCGGTGCAGGTGAGGTTGCAGGCGTGCAGCGGCTCGAGCATCAGCACCAGCGGGAAGCGCTTGTTGAGCATCGGATGCGGTTTGCCGCCGCCGTTGGTGGTGGTCGAGTGGATGATCCGGAACGGGTTGCCGTTAGGGGCCTCGCCCGACCGGGCTTCTTGCCATTCCGGCTTCGGATGCCACTTGTTGCGGGCGATGTAGCCGGCCATACCGGCGGTCATGGAAAGCGGAAATCTCATGCCGTGTCCTTGCCTCTCAGAAGGTTCTCTTCGCGATACGCCGCCAGGGCGAGCAGGGGAACGAAACCCCGGCCGTGGCCGGAGGTAAAGTCGAACGCGCCGGGGAGACTGCTGCCGGCGCCTGCTGAAGTCCAGGTTCCATCGTCATCCTGATGCGCAACCAGATAGTCGATGCCGCGCTGGGCGCAGCCGCTCGCGGTGTCGCCGCCGGCCACGAGGCCGATCACCCCCCAGGCCGTTTCCGGCGCCTGGCTGGGGGCGGGAACGTACTCCCCGTCGGCCGGTGCCGCGGCCGATTCTCCCCAGCCGCCGTCGGAATTCTGGATCGAGCGCAGCCATTCGCCGGCGCGCAGCACGTACGGCTCGCGGCTGTCCACCTGGACGGCGCGGAGACCGCGTAGCGCACAGGCGGTCGAGTAAAGATAGCCGCCGCCGGGCGCGCCGCGCCAACTGCCGTCGAGCTGTTGGGCACCAGCCAAATATTCGATGCCGCGGCGGACGGTAACGTCGCCATCGTTCAAGCCGTGGCCGCCGAGGGCTTCGAGCACCAGTCCCGTGACATCGGCGCCCGAGCGGGTGAACTCCGTGCCGCTGCCGGCGAGCGTTGCTTTCCGGAAGGGACCGCGACCGGCATCGGCATCGATGACGGCCCAACCTCCGTCGGCGCGTTGCGTAGCGAGCAGCCAGCGGATCGCGCGACCGGTGGCCGCGGTCTGCGCCGGACCGTCGGTGGCGGCGATCCCGCCGAGCGCCAGCAGAACGGAAGCCGTGGTCACGGTGTCCGGGTAGAGTCCGTTGGCGTAGCCGGTGGACCAGCCCCCCGCCTCGACCCCCGGCCGGGCCGGAGCCCACGCCCCATGGCCGGTGGCCTGGTGTTCAAGAATCCAATCCGCCGCGCGATGTAAGCCGACGCGGGGTGCCTCGCCGGAGGCGCAGATGGCGCGGGCGGCGAAGGCCGTCTGCCGGACGGATGCGGGCCAGTCGTTCGACGGCTCGCCGGAGAGGAGGGAGCGCAACTGCCACTCGGCCGCCGCGCGGAGTGGATCCGATGGGTCGCGTCCCAGCAGGTCCAGCGCGAGGACCGAGTACAGCAGCGGGCGATAGAGCGCCGCCGGGAAACCGGTGGGCTGGAGGTGTTCGACCACCCAACGCTCCGCGGCGCGTAGGGCGCGCTTCCGAATTGCTCCGGGCGCCATCGCGGACAGGCTGCCCCAGACACCGAGCAGATTTCGCGGTGCCGGTGGCACGCGGCCGGGCTCCGTCAGACGAAGCTCGGCGAGGTCGAATCCTTGGGGAACCGGCTTCGAGGGCCCGAGCGCCTCGATGAGCGCCAGCGGCGCCGCGACGGCGCGCACCGGGGCCGGGAGCCAGGCCGGCACGTTCCCCGGCAGCAGCATCGCCGCGACGGGCAGCAGCGGACGGTGGCTCCGCGGATAGAGGCCGAAGAAACCGAGCTCGATGCGGGTGAGTTCATCCGCCGCGTCGAGTCCGCCGCGTTCGAGAACGTAGCCGCGCGTTGCCTCCATCCGCGGGTCGGCGGCATCGAGTCCGGCGAGCTTCAGCGCGCAGTAGGCTTTGGCCGCCTCGCCGAGCGCGGTCTCGGGATCGGCCGCGTCGCGGAAGCCGCCGTCGGGAAGCTGTCGCGCGAGGATCGATTCGGCGGCCCGGTCGATCGCGGCACGGTTTCTGGGACGCCAGGCGCCCGCCGCCGGATCCATCCAGAGCTCGAACAGGACGGCGTCCGCGTCGAGGCTCGTGAGCGAGGGCCGGGCGGCCGGCCAGTGTCCGGCTTCGGTCCGTTCGGCGAGCAGCGCGCCGGCCGCGGCCCGGGCGGCCTGCGGGATCCGGTCGTGAGGCGAGGAAGGCTCGTCCCCGGCCGGCTCGAGATCGGCCGGGCCGTGTTGGCGTACCATCCGGTCGCCGCCGGCAAGGCTGTTGGCAGTCGTGTTCATCGCGTGGCGATGCTGGTGAGACGGATGGCGGTCAATTCGGACGGAATCGCGAAGTGAACGTCCTCCTCGCGAACCATCACCTCCTCGACCTCATCGAAGCCGTGTTCATTGAGGACCCGGATCACTTCCTGTACGAGGTATTCCGGGGCGGATGCTCCCGCGGTGAGACCGATCTGCCGGGCGTCGCGAAGCCAGGCGGACTCCACCTCTTCGGCGTCGTCAATCAGGTACGCGGGGGTGCCCGCCTTGCGGCTGACCTCCACCAGACGCCGCGAGTTCGAGCTGCTTGGCGAACCGACTACCAGCAGCACATCGCACCTTCCGGCAACCTCTTTGACGGCGGTTTGCCGGTTCTGTGTCGCGTAGCAGATGTCGGACGCCGGCGGCCCATCGATCTTCGGAAAGCGGGCGCGCAGGCGGGAGATGATGCCGGCCGTCTCATCGATGCTGAGCGTGGTCTGCGTGAGATAGGAGATCTTGTCGGGATCGGTGACCTGGAGGCGATCGGCCTCCTCTTCGCTCGAGACGAGCACGGTGGCCTTGGGGGCCTCGCCGAGCGTTCCGATCACCTCGTCGTGGTGGCGATGTCCGATGAGCACGATGGTGCGGCCTTCGCGCGCGAAGCGCACGGCTTCCAGGTGGACCTTGGTCACCAGCGGACAGGTGGCGTCGATGACGCGAAGCTTCCGTTCGGCGGCCTCGGCGCGGACCGAGGGCGCCACGCCGTGCGCGCTGAAGACGGCTCGGGCGCCGATGGGAACTTCGGTGAGCTCTTCGACGAAGATCGCACCGGACCCCTTCAGTTCATTCACCACGTGCTTGTTGTGAACGATTTCTTTTCGAACATAGATCGGAGGGCCGTAAGCTTCGAGCGCCAGGCGGACGATGTCGATGGCGCGCACCACGCCGGCGCAGAATCCCCTAGGATTCAGCAGAATGATCTTCTTCCCAGTGCCCCCCTCAGGCGCAGGAATCGGCTGGCTCATATGTCCTTCAATTATAACAGCGGGGCGCGGGATGGCTTCTGGAGGGCGGCGGCGCCGGGACCTTTTGTGGGGCGAGCTTCAGTTTGCTCGGGGTTTCAGCCCAATACACTTCAGTTATGTGGTGGGGAGGGTCTCCAGAGCCGCAGGCCGACGTTCCCGCCAGCCTTTTCCGGGCATCGGGAAGCCGGACCAGGAGGTCCGGCGCGGTCGTGGACGACCGCCTCACGCCCGACGACTCCGCATTCGGGCTAAGTGAAGAGTATTGGGCTTCAGCCCCGCTCCTCGTTCCAGGAACATATGATCGACGAGCCCGAGCAGCGCCTCTTCATTGTCGACCTCGATGCCGATGCGCAGCCAGAATACCCGCGGGCCGAGCCTCGCAGCGGCGCCGTCGGGCAGGTTGACGGCGTCCTTTTCGGTGGTCAGCAGTACGTCGGCTCCGGCCGCCTGGGCCGCCGTCGCGACCCGTTCGAGCTCGGCCATCGTGTAGCGGTGGTGGTCGCCGAAGGTCGCGCGATAGCGCGTCCGGCAGCCGGTCTGCTCGAGCGATCGCCAGAAGGACTGCGGATTTGCCAGCCCGCAGAAGGCCGCGGCGTCGCCGGACAGGGCTCCGACGGGGACCTTCTCGCCGCTCGCCGCATCCACCCACTCGCGCGGCACGACGCGCGAGTGGAAGATCGGCGCCTCCGGATTATAGCGACGCAGCTCGGCTTCGATCCCGGCGAGCGGAGCGCCCCGGTAGCAGCGCGTGAGGACGAAAGCGTCGGCGCGGGCGAGCTGGCCGAGCGGCTCGCGCAGGCGGCCCAGCGGGAAGACGGCACCGCTGGCGAACGGGTCAAGCGCGTCGATGAGTACGATGTCGAGATCCCGAGCGAGGCGCCAGTGCTGGAAGCCGTCGTCGAGAATCATGACGCTGGGGGCGAGCTCGCGCTCCAACTGTTGGCCGGTGCGGTAGCGGTCGGCGCCGATGCCGAGATGGGCCGCTCCTGAGCGAAGCAGGATCTGAGCTTCGTCGCCGGTCCGTTCGACGCCGGCGTGGGAGCCGGCGGGCAGGATGGTGGATGCTTCGGCCGACCGGCGGCGGTAGCCGCGCGTAAGGATGGCAGGGAGCGGAGGTAGGGCCGGCGGTTCCCCCCGCCCTGTTGTCTCTTTTCTAACACTGGCAGGCGAAACCGCCTGCCCCACTGCCACTGCTGCCAGATACAGCGCAAACGGTGTCTTGCCTGCTCCGCCCATGCCGATGCCGCCGACGCTGATGACCGGCGTTAACAGCTTCCGCTGTCCCGCCGTCTGCCGTTTGCGTTTCCAAGTCGCGCCGGCCGCCCAGATCCAGGACAGCGGTGTCAAAGCCACTCTCGCGGGCCACGGACGAACGACGCGCGTCACCGAGCGGTCGCTCAGCCGGCCCACCGCATCGAGCGCCCGCCCCGTCGCGCCGCGCTTGGCTTCCGCCAGTTGGCGGGCCCGCTCGCCGAGTGCCGTGCGCCGGGCATCGTCGTCGAGCAGGCTTCGCACGACGCCGGTTAGCTCGCCGGGGTCTTCGATTTTCAACAAGCCGCCACCAGTGTGGAACTCCGTTGCGATATCGGCGAAATTCTCCATGTGCGGGCCCACGACGATCGGCTGGCCGAAGAAGGCCGGCTCGAGGATGTTGTGCCCGCCGCGCCGCGCCAGCGTTCCACCCATGAACACGACATCGGCGAGGGGGAACATGTCGCTCAACTCGCCGATCGTGTCGAGCAGCAGGACACCGGGCAGTTCGAGCGTCTCCCCGCCGCGAAGTCTCGGACCGCCGGAGAAAGCGGATCCCGGCCGCCTCGAGCTTCTCGGCCGCCGCGTCGAAACGCGCCGGCCGCCGCGGCACCAGAATCAGCAGCAGGCGGGATCGCGCGAGGCCGCCAGCGTGCGGAAGGCGTCGATCACGACGTCGTCCTCGTCGGGGTCGCCGGTCTCGGCGGGCGGCATGGTGCTGGCGGCGATCCAGGTCTCGTCGCGGTGCGAGTCGCTCGAGCAGCTCGGCGACAGGCGTCGGGGACGGCGGCACGTTCGCCGGGTCGAAGTCGTATTTCAGGTTGCCGGCGTCGACACGCGATCGGCGGGCGCGCCCAGTTCGCGGAACCGCTCGGCAGCGACCGTGTTCTGCGCCAGGATCGCATCCGGCAATCCGAGCGACCGCCGCGAAAAACCACCGGAGGCGCCGGTAGCGGGGTATCGCGCGGTCCGAGATGCGGCCGTTGACCACCACGAGCCCCGCGCCGGACCGCTTGGCCTCGCGATAGAGGTTGGGCCAGATCTCGGTCTCGGCGACGATGACGAGCGACGGCCGCAGGCGGCGCAGAACGCGGCGGACGGCGAAGCAGTAGTCGATGGGAGCGTAGAAGACCTGGTCGGCGAGTCCGGCGAGCTTCTCCTCGGCCAGGGCGCGGCCGGCGAGCGTGGTGGCCGAGACGAACAGTGGCCGTCCGGGGTAGGCGGCACGGAGCTTCGCCAGCAGGCCGACCGAGGCGAGCACCTCGCCGACCGAAACCGCGTGCAACCAGATGGCGCCATGGGCCGTCTCGCGGTCAATGGAGGGGAGGATTCCGAACCGTTCCTCCAGCCGGCGAAAGTAGGACGGCTCGCGGACGCCTCGAACGAGCAGGTAGACTACGAGAAAGGGGAAGGCAGCCGCTTGTAGAAGACGGTAAAGGAGATATATGAGATTCCTCTGCAAGGGCCTATTGCTTGTTCTGAGTATATCGGTCGTTCTGGGCGCCGACAAGGACGAGGACGTGTTCCGGCCCGGCGCGGCGGAGACCCTCCCGAACCACCAGACGATCAGCGGGCTGACCATCGGCGTCGACGCCTACTCGACCGGCGAGGAGACGCGCCTGCCGTTCGGCAAGCTGGATCCAAACGACTACGGCGTGCTGCCGGTGCTGGTGGTGATGCGGAACGACTCCGACGAAGCGCTGAACCTGGAGGGACTGCGCGTCGAATACCTGCGGCCCGACCATCGCCGGCTGGAGGCGATCCCGGCCGACGAGGTCCAATACCTGCACGGCCCCGCGCGGCCGACGACCGAGGGGCCGAGCTTCCCGTCGCCCATCCCGAAGATCGGCAAGCGGAACAACAAGAACCCGCTGGCGGCGTTTGAGATCGAGAGCCGGGCGTTCCTGGCGAAGATGCTGCCGCCGCACGATTCGGCGTCGGGGTTCTTCTACTACAACTCGGCGTCGCACCCGGGTTCGACGCTGTACATCACGGGGATTGTGGAAGCTTCGACGGGGCAGGAGCTGTTTTATTTCGAGGTGCCGGTGCAGTAGGGGGCGGGCGCTGCGCCCCGATCTGCTGGAGGAGTCGGATGCCGAGTCGTGACAAGAGCGATACGATTGCGAACCGCTACACCCGGCAGGATCGGGCTATTTGCCGCGAAACGTCCTAAGTCCCAGGCGAGCCGCCGCACGGACAAGCTTCTGATCGAGCGTCCAGAGGTGGCAGGCTGACAGGCCCGCCGACGCCAGAAGATGCGCGTCGATCCAGCCGATGCCAAGCCCCCAAAGCTTCCGGTCCTCGATCAGTCGAAGCACTTCTTCGTGCGTCGCCAACTCGGCTTGCCGAAGAAGAGCGAAGTAGGCGAACTTGTACTTCCGGTCCTTCAAGTTGCCGCACGCAAGCTCTCCGACCACAAACGGATGGATCAGTATCGACGACACGCTGAGCTGTTTCGCCAGTGGAGCGTTTCCGTTGCGGAAATGATCGACCCAGACCGAAGTGTCGGCAAGGATCATCGGCTCGGCTCGCTACGGCGCCGCGGTATCGGGCGAAGCTGAGGCTCCGTGCCGCCCATGGCCGCCAGGCGCCTCTCGGCCTCGCGGGTAAGAAGAGACCGCAGGCCTTCGTGGATCAACGCCGTCTTGCCCTCGATCCCAGTGATTTCTCTGGCGCGTTCGAGCAACTCCTCATCAAGATTGAGTGTTGTCCTCATATGCACTAGTATGCATGATTTATGCAGACTGTACAACTGAACCCGATGCCCCGGCAATCCGCCCCTCCGGGTCGCACTCGCAGACCAGCAGCTCGCCGTTGTCGATCCAGCGGCGGTTCATGTCGCGGATGTCGCCGCGGTCGATGATCGAGCGGAGCGCTCGCATCCAGGAGCCATGGGCGAAGGCGAGGACACGGTCGTAGCTCGAGTACTTCATCGCCGCCTGCCGGATGCGTGCTTCCAGCGCGTCCAGGCTCTCGCCGAGGAGCAGTCCCCGTGGATCGCCCATCCAGCGGTCCCCGAGCGTTGCCTGCATGTCCGCCCGCGGTCGGCCTTCCCACTCGCCGAAGTCGCATTCATCCAGCAGCGGCTCGGCGACGCCATCGTGGAATCCGTACAGCTCGGCCGTCTGGCGGGTCCGGCGGAGGGTGCTCGTGATGACGCAATCGAAAGGTCCCAGGCGGTCAATGCGCTCGCGCCCGTGCCGAATCCCGGCTAGCGTCCCGGCGTCGGGCTCGATCAAGTCTGTGTCCCGCCGTCCCTGCAGCAGACCGCGGACGTTCCACTCGGTGGGCAGGTGACGGATGCAGACAAGGAGCACGGTACTCAGCGCACAGCGCCCGGACGCGGGCCCGTGCGTTACCAGAGCTTCTGCCTGCGCGCGCGCCGAGGCCGCGTTGTGCGCGGTAGATGGAGAGTCCAGGACAGTGAAAGTGGATTCGGTCCGCTCGACCGGGCGGTAGAGCGTATCGCGCTCGACGGGCTCACGGCCGGCCTCGCGGATCAGCTCGAGCAGGTCGCCGCGGCGCAGTGACTGGCGACGTCGTGGCGCCGGCGTCGTGGTAGATCTTCTCCTCGACGACGGTGCCGTCGATATCGTCGGCGCCGAAACGCTGCGCGATCTGCGCGATCCGCGGCGTCATCATCACCCAGTAGGCCTTGATGTGCGGGATGTTGTCGAGCATCAGCCGCGCCACGGCGATGTTCTTCAGATCCGTGAAGCCGGTGGTCTTCGGGATGTGCTGGAGCGGCGTGTTGTCGGGATGAAACGCCAGCGGGATGAAGGTCACGAAGCCGCCGGTCTCATCCTGCAACTCGCGCAGCCGCACCAGGTGGTCGACGCGGTCCTCTTCGTTCTCGATGTGGCCGTAGAGCATCGTGCAGTTGGACTTGATGCCCAGCCGATGGGCTTCCCGCGCCACTTCCAGCCACTCGTTGCCGTCAATCTTGTGATCGCAGATGATGCGGCGCACCGCTCGTTGAAGATCTCCGCGCCGCCGCCCGGCATCGAATCGAGTCCGGCGTCCTTCAGCCGCTCCAGCGTCTCCCGCGCCGAGATGCCGGTGCGCTTGGCGAGGTAGGCGATCTCGACCATGGTGAAGGCCTTCAGATGCACCTCGGGGGAAGCGCTGCTTGAGGCCGCGCAGCATCTGGCAATACCAGTCGAGCGTGAGCGTCGGATGCAGGCCGCCGACGATGTGGAACTCGGTGATCGCTTCGGTGTAGCCTTCGCGGGCCCGTTCCCAGACCTCTTCGAGCGACATCGTGTAGGCCTTCGGGTCGCGCACCTTCTTGCCGAACGCGCACAGCCGGCAACTCGCCACGCAGACGTCGGTGGGATTGATATGGCGGTTGACGTTGAAGTAGGTGACGTTGCCGTGGAGCCGCTCGCGGACGAGGTTGGCCATATAGCCGACGCCGAGCAGGTCCGGTGTACGGAACAGCGCGAGGCCGTCGGCGAAGCTCAGACGCGTGCCCGCCTCCACCTTTTCGTGGATTTCCTTCAAGCGTGGATCGTCGAAGATCGGTTGCCTCATGAGACCCCTCGGTGCGCCAACAGGATATCGGCGGCCCAAAAACAGAAGAATAACACGCTGATGTAGCCGTTCATCGTGAAGAAGGCGGCGTCGACGCGCGAGAGGTCGTCGGCGCGGACCAGCCGATGCTCCCAGACGAGCATCGCGGCCACGGCGCCGACGCCGGCGAGGCTGAGCGCCCCCAATTGGAAGCTCACGACCAGCTCCACCAGGCAGGCGAGCATCGCCAGGTGGAATACGCGCGCCACCCAGAGCGCCCCGCCGACGCCCAGACGCCGCGGGATGCTGAACAGTCCTTCGGCGCCATCGAACTCGAAGTCCTGGCAGGCGTAGATGATGTCGAAGCCGGCCGTCCAGAAGGTGACGGCCGCGGTCAGCCACAGGATGCGCGGGTCGAGCGAACCGGCGATCGCGATCCAGGCCGCCGCCGGCGCCATGCCGAGCGAGAAGCCGAGCACCAGGTGCGAGAACGACGTGAAGCGCTTGGTGAAGGAGTAGAAGAACACGACCACCAGCGCTACCGGCGCCAGCTTGAAGCACAGCGGATTCAGCATCCGCGCCGCCACCAGGAAGACCAGCACGACTACTGCCAGAAACACCCACGCAAAGCCCTTGCTGAGCAGGCCCGCCGGAATGTGCCGGCTGCGCGTGCGCGGGTTTCGCGCGTCGATCTCGGCGTCGAGAATCCGGTTGAAAGTCATCGCCGCCGACCGCGCGCCGACCATCGCCACCACGATCCAGGCGAGCTTCCACGCCAGGCCCTGGACCGCGAAGCCCTCGGCGCGGATGGCGAGCAGCGCGCCGGTCATAGCAAACGGCAGCGCGAACACCGAGTGCTCGAACTTGATCATCTCAAGCGTCAGCCGCACCTTCCTGATCGCACTCCACATGTCTGGCGTTGTTTGTTCCCAGCCCGGGGACGCCCGTGCACGGGCCACCGGCTTCCAGGTACTATCTTATTGCATGACCCGGCGCCCGCTGCTTCTGTTTGCCGCCCTGATCGGCTGGCTCGCGATGGCCGGCTGCAGCGACACCAAGTCCGTGACGCGCGAGGATTACAACACCCGATCCATCACCCTGCCCGACGGCTTCCAGATTCGGGCGGAGGTGATGACGCTCCCCCAGGACATGATGCGCGGCATGATGTTCCGCAAGTCGCTCGCCGACGACCGCGGCATGTTGTTCATCCACGGGACTCCGGGCAAGTATTCCTATTGGATGTACCAGGTCGAGATCCCGCTCGATATCATTTGGATGGACTCGAACGGCCGGGTGGTCGAAATGTCGCCCAATACACCGCCCTGCCGGACCGTGGCCAGCGAATGCCCCAGATATGGCGGCACGGCGCAGGCACTGTACGTCTTGGAACTAGCCGCCGGCGGCATTGAGAGGCACCACCTCCAGGTTGGGTCGCGAATCCGCCTGTAGATCACGATCATGGATACAGAACAGCTACGCAGACTCTTCGAGGACGTTCGCACCGGCGCCGTCGACATCGACCAGGCCGTCGTGCAGATGCGCCACATGCCCTTTGAGGACCTCGGCTTCGCCAAGGTGGACCACCATCGCGCGATGCGCCACGGCATGCCCGAGGTGATTTTCTGCAAGGGCAAGACGCCGGACGAGGTGATCGCGATTGCCGAACGCCTCGTGGCGCGCGGCGGGAACCTGCTCGCAACCCGCGCCGACCAGGAGATTGCCGCCCGGCTTTGCGAACGCTTCCCCGATGGCGAGCATTTTCCGCGCAGTGGCGCCTTCCGCATCCTGCGGGATCAGAAGGTCAACGGCAAGGGAACCATCGCCGTCGTCTGCGCCGGCACCAGTGACATTCCGGTCGGCGAGGAGGCCCGCGTGACGGCCGAAACGATGGGCAACGACGTCGATGCGATCTACGATGTCGGTGTCGCCGGCATCCACCGCCTGTTTGGGAACAAGGACCGCCTCGATTCGGCCCGCGTCATCGTGGTCTGCGCCGGGATGGAAGGCGCGCTGCCGAGCGTCGTCGGCGGCCTGGTTTCGTGTCCGGTGATCGCCGTGCCGACGTCGGTCGGCTACGGCGCGAGCTTCCACGGCCTCGCCGCGCTGCTCGGGATGCTCAACAGTTGTGCGAGCAACGTCACGGTGGTCAACATCGACAACGGCTTCGGCGCCGGCTACGTCGCCAGTCTGATCAACCGCATGTAGCGCAGCTCATGAAGATTCGAGTGGGACGGGCGTTTCCGCCCGCCAGCTGTTTTCGGGCTGCCCGTCAGATCTGACGGGGAAGCGTACACCGGATCTTCGTGACACTCGTCAACAACGGTCCGACGTCGGGTGTTGGCAAAAGTGCCAACACGGCTAGCACGAGTGTGAACGCGCCCGGCACGAGTGTTGCGTTGCCTGGGGTCAGGCAAGAATGGGGCTGAAAACCGGCAGGCTCCGCTCCCCCCCGGTCACGGCTCAGAGTCGGCTGAACGCGGCTAACAGAGCCGCGATCGGGAGGGAGCGGTCTTCGCCCGGCTTTTGAGTGTGCGCAGGCCACGTTCTGGTTATCGGCAGCCTGTGGCGTGGGCACTCGTGTCTGCCGCGTTTACTCTTTTGTGGACGCCGGAAGTCGCCCGGACCGTCTCTCCCGCCCAATCCCCGGTACTGTCGCCGTCAACGATGCCCCACGGTAGAGTACGCCACCAGCCGCGCCGCCGACGCCCGCACCGCCTCCGCCACCCGCGGACTCACCAACGCCGCGAACTCCGCTTCGTGCTGGTAGTCCGGCATCGCGTGAACCAGTTCCTCGGGCCGCGACACCGCCGGATGAAAGTACATCTCGGTGATCCCGTCACCCAGCCGCCCGAGCAGCGCGACCACGCGATTCTCGTCCATCGCGCCGGTGTCCCGTAGCCCCAGCACGCAGTCGTTTGTCACGATTCCTGTCCGGCGCAGCCGCCGCCGCAGCGCCCTCAGCCATGGCCGCGCGATCACCGGCATCGCGCCGGGCTCGTACGGCGTCCGCACTGCGCGCATGCCGTACTCGCGCCCGATTTTCAGGATCAGCCCCAATACCGTCGGGTGCACGTGCATGTGGTTGTGCGCGTTCACATGGTCGAGCGCGAGCCCTGTCCGCCGGAAGGCATCGAACTGCGCCCGGATCTCCCGCTCGAGCTGCTGCCGTACCCGCGGCAGAAAAAAGTAGCGGACGCCCGCCGCGCCCAGCGCTCCCGATAGCGCGCCACGCTCGTCCACCAGGTCCGGCACCTCCTCCGGCGGCAGCGCCGGACGCCCGTTTGTCACCACGACGTGCAGGCCCACATGCAGCTCCGGCAGCCGCCGCGCCCGCTCCACGGCATCGTCAAAAGCCGGCCCCGCCGCCATCAGGCTGGCGCTCGTCAGCACGCCTTCCGCATGCGCCCGCTCCACCGCTTCGTTGACCGGCGTCGCCAGGCCGAAGTCGTCGGCGTTGATAATCAGCTCCCGCATCGCGGTTATATTGGTTTTAGGAAGGTGTGAAAGAAGCCGGGGGCATCCCCACAGGATTCTTGCACATCTTCGACTATCCTTTCGATGCCCCGCCGCCGCAGCCGAGGACTGTACTTTCGCGAGTCGCTCCGCTTCTCCGTCCAGGCGCTCGGCTCCAACAAGCTCCGCACATTTCTCACCGCGCTCGGCCTGGTGATCGGCAACGCCTCCGTCATCCTGGTGGTCACCATCTCGCTTACCAGCCGGGATTACATCCTCGAACAGATCAGCGGCATCGGCAGCAACATCATCTTCGCCTACTTTGAACGCGGCAACCGCGAGGCCACCACCGTCGCCAACGACTTCGTCAAGATCGCCGACGTCGAGGCCGTCCGTGAGCAGCTCGGCTCGCGCATCCGGGCGGCCACCGGCGTCATGTCCCTCTACGAGCCCATCGTCCTCAACGGCCGCCCCCAGGACGTCCTCGTGCTCGGCACCGATGACCAGTACGGCGAGGTCCGCAACCTCATCCAGATCTCGGGCCGCGGACTCAGCCCCGGCGACGTCATCCTCCGCCAGCGCGTTGCGCTCACGACCGAGCGGCTCGCTGAGCGCCTCTACGGCTCCCCCGAGCAGGCGCTCGATCAGGTCATCAAGATCCGCGGCCTGCAGTTCACGGTCATCGGGGTGTTCCGCGAGAAGGCCGAGAGCTTCGGCCTCTCCGAGCTCTCGCGCGAGACCATCGTCATCCCGATGACGGTCTTCCGCTACCTCGTGCCTTATGAGCGCGTAGACCCGATGTACGTTCAGGCCCGGAGCCCGGCCGACGTCGAACCGCTCACCGCCCAGGTCCGGCAGATCCTCGAGAGCCGCCACCGGTCCGGGGCGAGCTACTTTGTCAGTAACCTCACCGGCATCCTGGACGCGGCCAAGAGCATCTCGCTCGTCCTGACACTCGTGCTGATCCTGATCGCCGCCATCGCGCTGCTGATCTCCGGCATCGGGATCATGAACATCATGCTGGTTACGGTGACCGAGCGGACCCGCGAGGTGGGCCTCCGGCTCGCCGTGGGGGCCACCCGCAAGGCCGTCCTCCAGCAATTCCTCACGGAGGCGGTGCTGATCAGTGTTTCCGGGGGGCTGGTGGGTGTGGCGTTGGGTGTGGCCTTCCCGCTGGCGGCGAGAATCTTTGTCGACGCCCTGACGATCCCGATCTCATGGATCGCCATCGTGGTGGCGTTTTTCGTGTCGTTCGCGGTGGGCCTCGTCTTCGGCCTTCTTCCGGCCAGCCGCGCCGCCCGTCTCAATCCCACCGAAGCCCTCCGCCACGAGTAAGGGTGACGGCAAGCGATTTGGCCGGCCCGAAAGATCCGATCCGCCTCTTTGGTCCCG
Organism: Bryobacterales bacterium; assembly: GCA_963809945.1. GTDB lineage: Bacteria > Acidobacteriota > Terriglobia > Bryobacterales > Bryobacteraceae > CAWELS01. The sequence goes on from CAWELS010000060.1 coordinate 49,867, forward strand.
GCTACGCCTCGGCGGTCGCGCGGACGCCGGCCGCCTCTTCGGCAAAGACATAGAAGCCGAACAGAGGCTTGGGCTCGCCGCGCCCCCAGCGGTTCATTTTCCAGGTCGCCTTGATGTGGGTCACGTCCGGGTGCCGGCCGAGGTCCAGCAGGATCGTGTAGGTACCGCAGTAAAACTTCTGCGGGAACGAAATCAAGGGTGTGTCACTGAACTGCTCGCCATCGGTCGAGCCGAAGATCGCCACATCGAGGCTTTCCTGCTCGATGATGCGTGTGATCCCCAACGTGAGAGAGAGTAACTTGTTCCGCGCCTCGCCCAGAGCTATCGGCTCTGATTCTCCGTTGGCGCGTTGCTCTGTCTCCGGCACCAGGAAGCTTGCCAGCATAGACCCTCCGCTTGGCCGGTCGCGATGTCCCCACACCCGGCTGATGGGATTCGCCGGATAGACACGAACAGCCACACGTTCCAACTTTAAGCGTCGCACAATCCGGCCGGAAACGAAAGAAGGAACCGGTTACGATTTAGTAAGGATTCCATGCCGATTGACTCTTCGCCGGCATTCCACGGAACGGTCCGCAGCCGTCGGCATGGAACTATCCCACGCCGGCGGACTGGCCCGAGGCGGCCATTTGCGAGGTCCGAGAAAATCAACATATTATTCACAGCATTTCCACATGATTTCAACAGGAGCCCCCGGCCCCGCTGCCCGCGGCCTATCCGCCCGCGCCCATGCCCGTCCAATATCTGATATAAGTGGGCAAGCGGAATCATAATTGTATCGGCCGGCGTCTTTCTGGCATTGCCGGTGGCGACGGCCAAGAGGAGGTATCAAGCCTAATGTCTGCAAGTAATCTTCAACGCCGAGCGTTTATCGGCGGACTCACTGGAGCCACCGCGCTCTCCTATTCGCGCGTGCTAGGGGCCAACGAGCGAGTGCAACTCGGCCTGATCGGCTGCGGCAGCCGCGGCGTCGGCGACATGGACAACTTCATCGAGCTGGGCAACACCGACGTCACCGCGCTGTGCGATATCTACGCCGCCCAAATCGACCGGGCCAAGCAATCGGCGCCGAATGCGAAATCGTTCAAGGACCACCGTCGGCTGCTCGAGTCGCCCGATGTTGACGCCGTCCTCATCGCGGTACCGGACCACTGGCACGCCCCCATCGCCATCGACGCGCTCAACGCCGGCAAGGATGTCTACGTTGAGAAGCCTCTCACGCTCAAGATCGAGGAGGGGCCGGAGATTGTCAAGGCCGCCCGTGTCAACAACCGCGTCTGCCAGGTCGGCATGCAGCAGCGCTCCGGCAAACACTACTTGCAGGCCAAGCAGGAGTACTTCGACACCGGCAAGCTCGGCAAGATCACGCTGGTGCGGACGTGGTGGCACGGCAACGGCTACCATCTGCGCCATGCGCCGGAGTCACTGCAGACGCAGCCTTCCAACCTCGATTGGGCGCACTTCCTGGGTCCGGTGAGGTGGCGCGACTACGATCCCCAGCAGTACTTCAACTGGCGCGCCTATCTCGACTTCGGCGGCGGCCAGGTCACCGACCTGTTTACTCACTGGGTCGATGTCGTCCATATGTTCATGGGTCAGGACATCCCCATCTCCGCCTCGGCCAGCGGCGGCGTCTACTACTACAAGGACGGCCGCACCGCGCCCGACACCATCAACCTGCTGCTCGACTACCCGACGGAATTCACGGTTACGTTCGAGGCGACCCTCGTGCCGAGTATCCGCGGCGAGGCGATCGAGTTCTGCGGCACCGAAGGGCGCCTGTGGATTTCGCGCGCCAAATACGAGTTCTTCGAGGCGCACCAGCCCAGTGCAATGCCGAACCTGCCGCCCGGCCAGAGACCCGACCCCGCGATGATCCGCCGCATGCGCCAGGAGATGGCCGAGGCCGATAAGCCGACCGCTTCCGTCGAGCGCTTTAGTAACCTGGACCAGGATCACATCCAGAATTTCCTCGATTGCGTGAAGAGCCGCGAGCGCCCGAACGGCGACGTGCTCGCCGGCCACCGCTCGGCGCAGGCTTCGCACCTCGGCAACATGGCGTACGAGGAGAACCGCCAGATCGACTTCGATCCGATTCGCGAAGAGGTGCTGCCGAGTTGACCTTGGCGGCACACCTCCAGCGTCGTGCACAATAGACTGAGATCCAATAGCTGCGAGAGGCAGTGGGGAGTTGAAATGAAAAAGTTACTTCTGTCATGTTTGTCTGTGGCCATGCTTGTCGCACTCGCGGCGCCGGCGTCTGCCGCGGACCCCATCCGCGTGATGCTGCTCGATGGCGAGAGCGGCGGCCCGTACCACGCCTGGAAGCTGACCACACCCGTGCTCCAGAAGGAGCTCGAGGAAACGGGGATGTTCCAGGTGGACGTGGTCACCGCCCCGCCGTCCGACGGCGACTTCAGCAACTTCAACCCGAACTTCAGCGATTACCAGGTCGTGGTCATGAATCTCGATTCGCCCACCTGGCCCGATAACCTGAAGGCGTCCTTCGAGAAGTACATGAGCGACGGCGGCGGGCTGGTCGCCGTTCACGCCGCCGACAACGCCTTCCCGGATTGGGTAGCGTTCAACGAGATGGTCGGCATTGGCGGCTGGCGCGGCCGCAATGAGAACGCCGGTCCGATGTGGTACTACCAGGACGGCAAGCTGGTTTCCGATACCTCCCCGGGCAGCGCCGGATCGCACGGAATGCGCCTGCCGATGCTCGTCGAAACCCGCGACGCCAACCATCCGATCATGAAGGGCCTGCCGCAAGCCTGGATGCACACGCCCGACGAGCTCTACGCCACCATGCGCGGACCCGGCAAGAACATGACCGTCCTCGCCACCGCCCATTCGGACCCCAACAATCGGGGCACCGGCCATGACGAGCCCATCCTGATGGTGCTCAGCTACGGCAAGGGCCGCATCTTCCATACGATCCTCGGCCACGATATCGTCGCCCTGAGCGGCGTCGGCTTCATCACCACGCTGCAGCGCGGCACTGAGTGGGCCGCCACCGGCAAGGTGACGCAGAAGATCCCGTCCACCTTCCCGACCAACAACACGGTGACCTATCGGGTGGACATTCAGAAGATGGACCCGTCCTACGGCCGGCCGCCGGCCCCCCGCGGCCCGCGTCCCGCCAAGCCGAAGCCGGAATAGTCCGCCGCCTGACCGGCCAACCCGCCTTCTGCGAAACAATACCGAGTCACGGCCGTGACCCACTGGTCATGGCCGCGATCCGTCTTCCTCGGCCACATTTTCCGTGCAACGGGTCCGGTTCTCGGTCCTTCCCTGCGCTAAAATTGTCTTGATACACGTAGGGGCCGTTCTCCGTCCACTCCCATAGGGGGAGGAGGGTGGGAAGGCAGTTGCTCCCCCCCTTGAGCACCATAATGAAATCTTTCCTTTTGCTTGCAATTGTCTTGAGTATTGTCTCCGGCCCCGGATTGGCTCAAACCGATTCGGAATCGGCCCTGACAAGCTCCCGGCGGAACCCGTTTCTCGGCGGCGTCGCCAGCGGCGAGGCCACCCCGGAGGTCCTACCGCTCACTCTTCGGGACGCGATCGACCGGGGACTCCAGCACAACCTGGGCCTCCTTAGCACCAATCTGCGAACCCAGGTGGCGCGTGCCGGCAAGATGCGAGCCACGAGCGACCTTCTTCCAACGCTGACCACCCAGATCACCGAGCGCTCGCAGCAGACCAACCTCGCGGCTTTCGGCTTCTCCGGCTTCCCCGGCGTCGACCCGATCGTCGGACCGTTCGCGATCTTCGACGCGCGCGCCCACCTCTCGCAGTCGATCCTCGACCTGCCGGCGATGCGCCGGGCGAAGGCCGGAAGACGAAACCTCGAAGCATCGCAGCGCTCCTACCAGGACGCCCGCGACAGTGTGGTCGTCGTCGTGGCGGGCCTCTACCTGCAAGCCCGGACCGCGGCCGCCCGCATCGACGCCGCCCAGGCCCAGCTCGACACCGCGCAAGCCCTCTTCCAGCAGGCCACCGACCGCAAGGCGGCCGGCCTTGTCCCCGGAATCGAGGTGCTCCGCGCCAATGTCGTCCTGCAGGAGCAGCAGCAACGCCTCATCCACTACGAGAATGCGTTCGAGAAGGACAAGCTGTCGCTCGCGCGGGCCATCGGCCTGCCCGCCGGCCAGCGCTTCGACCTCGTGAGCGACGTACCTTTCGCGCCGAAGCCGCCCGTCACCCTGGACGAGGCCCTTAACCTGGCCTACGACTCGCGCGCCGACTACCAGGCCGCCCAGGCGCTGCTGCGGGCCGCCGAATCCACGCGGTCCGCCGCCAAGGCCGAACGGATGCCGTCGCTCTCCTTCGCCGCGGACTATGGCGCCATCGGTCCGGCCATCGGCAACTCGCACGGCACCTACACCGCCGCCGGGGTCCTCGATATCCCGGTGTTCCAGGGCGGCCGCGTCCGGGCCGACGTCATGAGTGCCGACGCGGAGGTCCAGCAGAAAAGAGCCGACCTCGAGGACCTGCGGGCGCAGATCGACTACGACGTCCGCACCGCCTTCCTCGACCTGGAAGCCGCCGGCAAGCAGGTGGAGGTGGCCCAGAGCTCAGTCGGTCTCGCCCAACAACAGTTGGAACAGGCCCGGGACCGCTTCGCCGCCGGCGTGACCGACAACATCGAGGTCGTGCAGGCGCAGGAGGCCGTCGCCACGGCGGAGGACAATTTCATCTCCGGCCTGTTTGCCTACAACATGGCCAAAGCATCGCTGGCGCGAGCCATCGGCGCGGCGGAGAAATCCACAGAAACGTTCCTGGGGGTGCAGTAATGCCGGATTCAGTTCAGACTCGTGAAACAACAGCGGCCGAGGCCGCGCCCTCGGAAAATAACCGATCCTTTTTCAAGCGGCACCGCCGGGTGAAGTTACTCGTGGTGTTAGTGGTTCTGGCGGCGCTGGCCGTCGGCGCCTATGTTGTCCACGGCCACTACTCGGGGCGCGAGACCACCGACGACGCGCAGATCAACGGCTCCATCGTCTCCATTAGTCCCCGCGTCGCCGGAACCGTGCAGGAGCTGTTCGTCCACGAGAACCAACAGGTGAAGGCGGGGGACGTGCTGCTCCAGATTGACCCGGCTGACTACAAGGTCGCCGTGGAGCGCGCGCAGGCCGAACTCGAGCAAGCGCAGGCATCGGCCCAGGGCGCCCGAACCAGTGTTCCGATCGCGTCCACCACCACCGGCAGCAATCTATCGACGGCGCAGGCCGGTGTCAGCGTGGCCGCCGCCAGTGTGACGACGGCTCAGAAGGAGATCGACGCGGCGCTCGCCCGGGCGGCCGCGACGCAGGCCCAGCTCGAACAGGCGCAGGCGAACAACAAGAACGCCGCGCAGAATCTGGAACGGTACCGCCAGTTGATTGGGAAGGACGAAATCTCCGCGCAGCAGTTCGACGCCGCCGAGACCGCCGTGAACGCCACCAGTGCTGCCGTGGACGCCGCCAGGGCAGGCGTTGCCGCGGCCGAGCAGGACGCCGCCGTTGCCGAAAGCCGCCTGGAACAGGCGCAGGCCAGACTCCTGCAAGCCAAGGCCGAGGAGCGCGCGGCCGCTACCGCGCCGGCGCGGGTTGAGGTGACCGAGACCCAGGCCTCGGCCGCCGACGCCAAAGTGCGTTTACAGCAGGCCGTGCTCGATCAGGCCCAACTCAACCTGGGCTACACGACCATCCGCGCCCCGTCCGACGGCGTGATCAGCAAGAAGTCGGTCGAGGTGGGCATGAACGTCGAACGGGGACAGCCCCTGTTCGCCTTGGTCCCGCTCACCGACCTCTGGATCACGGCGAATTTTAAGGAGACCCAGCTTACCCACGTGCAGCCCGGCCAGAAGGCCGTGATCAGCGTCGACACCTACAACGGGCATGACTACCAGGGATACGTCGAGAGCATCGCCCCGGCCACCGGCGAGAAGTTCAGCCTGCTGCCGCCGGAGAACGCTACCGGTAACTTCGTCAAGGTGGTGCAGCGGATCCCGGTCCGGCTGCGTCTCAGCGAGGGCCAGGATCCCGATCACATTTTGAGGCCCGGCATGTCGGTTGTGGCAACGATACTTACTAAGTAAGGGTAACGAATGCCCGATCGCTTAGCCGCGCCCAGACCGGACGTCAATCCCTGGATCATCGCCATCGCGGTGATGTTCGGCACCTTCATGGAGGTGCTGGACACGACAGTGGTCAACGTCTCGCTGCCGCATATCGCCGGCAGCCTCTCGGCGACAACCGACGAGGCGACGTGGGCGCTCACCTCCTATCTGGTCGCCAACGCGATCATCCTCCCCATCACCGGGTGGCTTGCGAACTACTTCGGCCGCCGGCGCCTGCTGATGGCGGCGTTGGCGGGCTTCACCTCGGCGTCGCTGCTCTGTGGCTTCGCCCCCACGCTCTCCACGCTCATCATTTGCCGGATCATTCAAGGCGCCACCGGCGGCGCGCTCCAACCAATCTCGCAGGCGGTGATGCTCGAGGCCTTTCCACCCGAGGACCGGGGCAAGGCCATGGGCTTCTGGGGCCTGGGCATCGTGGTGGCGCCGATGCTCGGTCCGGTGCTGGGCGGCTGGCTCACCGACAACTACAGTTGGCGCTGGATCTTCTATATCAACGTGCCCGATCGGCATCATGGCGATTCTGATGACGCAGCGGTTCATCTTCGATCCTCCCTACATCCGGCGGCCCCGCCACGGCATCGACTACTGGGGTATCGGCCTGCTGGCGGTCGGCATCGGCGCGCTGCAGATCGTGCTCGACAAGGGACAGCAGGAGGACTGGTTCCAATCGGACCTCATCATCGGCGCTGACCGTGATCTGTGCCGGCGGCATGGCGCTCTTCCTGATACACGCGACTATGGCGAAGCATCCGGTGGTCGACCTGAGCGTATTCCGGATGCGTACCTACAGCGCCGGCGTTTTCCTGATGGCGATGCTCGGCTTCGTGCTGTACGGCAACCTGGTGCTGGTGCCGATCTGGATGCAGACTCTCATCGGCTACCCGGCGCTGCAAGCCGGCCTCGCGCTCGCCCCGCGCGGACTGGGTTCGTTCCTCGCCATGCCGATCGTGGGCGCCATCCTCTCCCGTGTGGACCCGCGCAAGGTCCTGGTGCTGGGGCTGGTGGGCGCCTCGGTGAGCCTGTTCCAATTCGCGGCCCTGAATCTCAACGCGGGTTACTGGGACTTCTTCTGGCCCCAATTCCTGCAAGGCGCGTCGCTCGCGATGTTATTCGTCCCGCTGACCACGACGACGATGGATCCGGTCCCGAACGAGAAGATGGGCAACGCCACCAGCATCTTTAACCTGATGCGAAACATCGGCGGCAGCATCGGCATCGCGGCCTCGACGACGATGGTGGCCCGCAACCAGCAACAGAACATCAACCTGCTAGGCGCGCACGTCAACGCCTACGACCCGCAGGCCCGGGCGGCGATCGAGGGAATCCGAAACTCCTTGATGGCCCAGGGCGCGGACATCACCAGCGCGACCCATCAAGCCTATGGCGTCGCTTTCGGATTGGTCCAGCAGCAGGCGGCGATCGTAGCGTTCCTGAACGTCTTCCGCTTGCTGGGCATCATCTTCCTGTCGGTGTTGCCGTTCCTGCTGCTGATGAAACGTCCCACCAGCCGTCGCCGGGGCCCGGCGGCGCACTGACCCGGGTTCAGGCGGCCCTTCTCGCGGGAGGCTGTGGCAACCATAGAGCGAATGGCGGATGCGCCTGCGGACGAGCCCAAGCCCGCTTTGTGCGACGACGGCGTGGATCTCGCCCTGATTCGCTGGATGCTGTCGCTCACCCCGCGCGAGCGCCTGCCGGTGCTCCAGCGCCACATGAACGCCATATCGGCCGAACCGTTCCTACCGCAGAACCTCGAACAGGTTCGAGTAGTCGTCGGTCCAGGCACGAAGATCCACCCCTACCATCAGCGGCCGCGCGACGGCGCGCAGCTCGGGGCTCTCCAGTAGATGTGGCCGGCGGGCGAGCAGGACCCAAATACTCTGGAACGTCTCGCTCTCGGCCGCGCCGGGGTCCGACACGACCACGCCGGTGGCGCCGAGCTCCACCGCGCCGCGCGCCACCACGCCGGTGAGGTCCACGGCCCGGTTCGTCAGGTGGAGGGCCAGGATACCATCCGCCTTCAGGTGCGAGAAGTAAACGCCGAAGGCTTCCTTCGTCAGTAGGTGGACAGGAATCGAGCCGCCGGAGAACGCGTCCACTACCAGCACGTCGAATCCCTGGGGCCGCTCGCGTTCGAGCAGCAGCCGGCCGTCGCCCATCACGACTTCGGTCCGGGCGCGGCTGTCATCGAGATAGCGGAAATACTGCCGGGCGTACTCCACCACCAGCGGATTGATCTCGTAGAACCGGTAGGTATCTCCCGGACGGCCGTAAGTAGCCAGCGTGCCGGTACCCAGTCCGATGAGCCCTACCCGTACCGGCCAGCGCGGCAGGTTCTCGAGCAGTAGGCCGATTCCAGAGGCGCGTCCATAGTAAGTAGTCGGGATTCGCCGTAACTCCTCCGTGAGAAACTGGCGGCCGTGGTCTACTGACCCGTTCGCCATCACGCGTACCTTCTCCCCGTTGCGGACGCTGGGTAGGTCGGCCACCCGCACGCCACCGTAGAAGTTCCGGCCGGCGGCGAGCGAACCGTTGACGAAGGAACGAACCAGCAACCCCAGCATCACCGCCAGCAGCAGGCTCGCGGCCAACAGGCGGATCTTCGCCTGTCGCGACGCCCGGCGCAGCAGCAGCAGCGTCATCACCGCCAGCACGACCACCACGGCCGAGAGCTCGAAGTAGCTGCGGAAGAGGACCGGCGCCACCACGCTGACGAACAGTCCGCCCATCGCGCCGCCCAGCGCCACCATCATGTAGAAGCCTGTCAGGTAGCGCGGGTGCGGCTTCGATCGGACCAGTTCGCCGTGAGCGAACATGCAGGCCAGGAATAGCCCCAGCGAGAAGACGCCCACTACCAGTTCCGCGTGCCCCGCGATCCCCGAATGCCACAGCACGTAGGCCAGTCCCGCGAAGCCGATCGCGACCAGCCGGAGATGCCCGAGGTGCAGGTGGACCTTCTCGAAGCCGAAACACAGGATGAAGCTCAACAGATAGAGGCTCAACGGCAGCAGCCACAGGAGCGGCACCGACGCGACATGCTCGGTGAGATAGTAAGTGACGGTCAGTAATAGCACGGCCGGCGCCGCCGACAAGGCGAGATAGGAGAGCCAGTCAGCCATGGCCGGCGAACCACCCTCTGCTTCCCCGACCCGAACTGCGGCGGAGGCGGACTCCCCGCAGGCCGTCTGGATCGCCATCGCGGCACATAGCAGGGCGAACACGCCATACCCGCCCGACCACCACAGCGCCTGCGCCCGGGTCGCCAGCGCCGGCTCGAGCACGAACGGATAGGCGCCCAGCCCGATCAGCGCCGCCAGGTTGGAGACCGAGTAGAGCCGGTAGGGCAGGCCGCCCCGGTGCCGCCGTCCGAACCAGGCCTGGGCCAGCGGCGCGGTGGTGGCGAGCATCAGGTACGGCAGCCCGATCGTCACCAGCAGCAGGGCGACGATGTGCAATCCGGGCCGTCCGGCATCGACCGGCTTCCAGGCCGGGGCCGCGGTCGGCGGGAGCCAGAGAACGCTCGCCGCCAGCAGCACCGCGTGGATACCGCCCTGCCAGCGCACCGACCGGATGCGGATCAGCAGATCGGCATACAGGTACCCCAGCAGGAGCATCACCTGGAAGAAGACGAGGCAGATAATCCACACCGCCGCCGCGCCGCCGAACCATGGCAGAATCTGCTTGGCGATCACCGGCTGGATCTGAAACAGGAGAAAGGCGCTCAAGAAGACGGTAGCGGCGTAGAGCACCGTTGCGCCTCGCGTGCCCGTTCGAGCTACGCTGTCGACCACGCCCGTCGACGTCCCGGAAACGACCACGCCAAGCCGATCCATGGTGCGCAACTACTCCTCGCCCACTGGCACCCGTACGCTGCCGCCGACCTCCGGCCGACGCTACGTGCGGTCGAAACAGTCTATCTCAGAATGCTGGGAAAGACCACCCTTGATCATTCGGTTTCCCTTGGAACCCCGGGGACGCGGCGAGACCGCGGTCACCACCGAAGATCGAACCGCCAGCCGTTTCGATCCTGTCCGTTTGGCCGAAGGGGTGGCCGCTTCCTGACGTTGACGCGACTACACTGAGTGGAGCGGAGTCTGGTGGCCGATCGGTCTGGAAGTGAGGAAGCGTGCAACCGGTATATGTCAAGGTCCATGAGCAGGACACGGTAGCGATTATCGCCGACCCTGACGGAGTGAGCGCCGGGGATGAGTTTCCGTGCGGGCTCAGGACCACCGAGCCGATTCCACAGGCCCACAAGGTTGCCCTCCGCGACCATGCCGCGGGCGATCCAATCGTACGCTATGGGCACGTGATCGGTCATGCTACGCGGCCCTTCTCGCGGGGAGCCTGGGTGCGCGAGGAGATCATCGCGGAAGTGGCCGCGCCATCGCTCGATGCGCTTTCTATCGCCACGGCCGCGGGCGTCGCGCCGGAGCCGCTCGCGGGGTACAGCTTCGAAGGGTACGCGAATCCGGACGGCACCGCCGGCACCCGCAACTTGCTCGGCATCACCACCACCGTGCAATGCGTGGCGCCGACCGTCGAGCACGCCGTCAAGCGGATCCGGGACGAGCTGCTGCCGCGCTATCCCGGCGTCAGCGGCGTCGTTCCCATCACCCACACGTACGGCTGCGGAGTGGCCATTGACGCGCCCGGCGCGGCCGTCCCCATCCGCACGCTGCGCAACCTCGGCAACAATCCCAACCTCTCGCAGCCGTCGCTGGTGGTGAGCCTGGGCTGCGAGAAGCTGCAGCCGGACCGGTTGTTCCCGATGCTCGACGATATCCCCTACACGATCCGTCTTCAGGACGAAGAGCTGCGCGGGTTCGGCGACATGGTGGCGGCCATCATGAGGGCGGCGGAGACGCGCCTGGCCGAGCTTTCCCGGCGCCGCCGTGAGACCCGGCCGCTATCGGACTTGGTGGTCGGCCTGCAATGCGGCGGCAGCGATGCGTTCAGCGGCGTGACCGCGAACCCGGCCGTGGGCTATGCCGCCGATCTGCTGGTGCGCGCCGGGGCTACGGTGATGTTCTCGGAGATCACCGAGGTTCGCGACGCAGTCCATCTGCTCGCGGCCCGCGCGGCCAACGCCGAGGTCCGCGAGGCACTGATCCGCGAGATGCGATGGTACGACGACTATCTCGCCGCCGGCGGGGCGGACCGCAGCGCCAATCCCACGCCTGGCAACAAGCGCGGCGGACTGGCCAATGTGGTAGAGAAGGCGCTCGGCTCGGTGGCGAAATCCGGGACAACCTCACTGATGGCGGTGGCCTCGTTTGGGGAACGGGTCCGGTCGAAAGGGCTGGTGTTTGCCGCCACTCCGGCCAACGATTTTGTCTGCGGCACCCTGCAACTGGCCGCCGGCATGAACCTCCACGTCTTCACCACCGGCCGCGGCTCGCCTTATGGCCTGGCCCTGGCGCCGGTGGTCAAGCTTTCCTCCCGCACCGCGTTAGCCGAGCGCTGGCCGGATCTGATCGACCTCGACGCCGGCGGGGTAGCAACCGGCGAGGCGACGGTCGAGCAGCTCGGCTGGGAGCTGTTCCGATTGATTCTCGATGTCGCCAGCGGCAGGAAGCAAACCTGGGCGGAGCGATGGGGGCTCCACAATGATCTGTCGTTGTTTAATCCGGGGCCGGTGACGTGAGGGGCGGGCAGCGGGGCGGCTGGCCCCACGACCATCGCCGTCCACCCCACCGGGGACATTGCGGGCTGCCTTCACGCATCCACCCGGAACATCCCTCAGCGGTGTCCCCGCAACGGGGCCGCTGAGGGCTGGCCGCTCTTCAGCCGCGCACCAACGGTGCATGTTCCATCACAATAGGGATGTGGTAGAATCGCCAGCACGCTTGCATACTGTACCCGCGCCTGGGTCAGAATCGAAATCCTCGTTTGACAGCAACGGCTTGAACTAATGGCAAGAAAGCTCATCGATCTCAGCATGGCCGTCCATAACGACATGGTCGGCTTTCCCCGCGTGGTCCGCCCCTCGATCGCAATGTACGAGTCGTGGGAGGAGTTCGCGGAGCATATCGGCGCCACGAAGTTCGGCGTGAAACGGCTGCCCGCCACCTACCTCGTCGTCCTCGGCGACCACCTCGGGACGCACATGGACGCGATGCGCCATATGTGCTCCGACGCGCCGGGGCCGGAGTCGATTCCGCTCGAGTACTGCTACGGGGACGCCGTCTGCCTGGACTTCCGGCATCTGCCCAAGGGCGCCGGCATCAGCGTGGACGACATGAAGGCGGCGCTCGCCGAAGATCAACTACACCTCAAGCCGCTCGATATCGTTCTCATCCACACCGGCGCCGGAAAGATTCAGGACAGCGAGGCCTACCTGACCGATCACGTGGGCATGACCGCCGCGGCGACCCACTGGGCGCTGGACCAGGGAATCAAAGTGATGGGCATCGACGCGATCACCTTCGATCCCCCCGTGTGGGCGATGTTCGAGCGCAAACAGTTCTGGGAAGCGCACCGCGTGATGGAAGAGCGCGAGTACTATCATCTCGAGAACCTGACCAATCTCGAGCAGCTTCCTCCGCACGGATTCCAGGTCAGCATGTTTCCCGTGAAGTGGGTGAACACGACGGGCGCCCCGGTTCGCGCCGTGGCGATCCTCGACGAGTAGCGCGGGACACCGGGCAGGGCGTCAGCCCTGGCCACGAGAGTTACGATGATCGCCTGGTTCGACGAACAGTCCGCCACCTCGACCCCGTTGGCCGGAGGCAAGGGTGCGAGCCTGAGCCGCATGGCGGCCGCCGGACTTCCGGTTCCTCCCGGCTTCGTCGTCTGCGCCGCGGCCTTTGTCGCGTTCCTGGAGCGCCACCAGGGGCGCTGATCTCATCCACCGTCTGACTCGCGACCTGGATGTCGACGACAGCGGCGCTCTTGAAGATGCCTCCGTCGAGATCCGGCGCCTGATTCTGTCCAACTCCTTGCCCGCCGGAGATCGAGCAAGCGATTGGCGACGCTTACCGCCTGTTGGGCGACCACCGGCTGGTGGCCGTCCGCTCCAGCGCCGCGAGCGAAGACGGCGAGGCCGCCAGCTTCGCCGGCCAGCAGGAGACCTTTCTCAACCTGCAGGGCGCGGCGTGCGTGGCGCAGTCAGTGCGCGAATGCTGGGCGTCGTTTTTCACTTCGCGAGCGATGTTCTACCGCGCGCAAAAGGGAACGCTGGCCGACACGGGCATGGCCGTCGTCGTCCAGGAAATGATTCTCGCCGACAAGAGCGGCGTCCTGTTCACCGTCGACCCGGTCGCAGAAGCGGCGCGATCACATGATGATCGAGGCGGTTTACGGATTGGGCGAAGGGGTCGTTTCGGGCCTGATCACGCCGGACCACTACGTGGTCAACCGCGGCGACGGCTCCCTCGTGCGCGAGTTCATCGCCATGCAGGCCCGCGCGGTTGTACACAACGGCAACGGCGGTGGAACAATGGAGATGCGTTGGCCCGGCCAAGCAAGGGGATGCGCGTCTTGCGCGAAGATGAGTTGCGCGACCTACGGGCGCTGGGTCTCCGCGTGGAGCAGGTCTTCGGCGCGCCACAGGATATCGAATGGTGCATCCGCGGAGATGACTTACTGTTGTTGCAGAGCCGCCCGATTACAACGCTGTAAGGATACTCTATGGCCGAATCGCCTCTCATCGAAGCGGCAACCCGCTGGGTGATGGAGGAGTACGCCTACAATAACTATCACCTTGTCCGGTCGCTCGAGTGGCTGGACAGGATCGCGCCCGCCTCGGCCGAAGTCCGTGCGGCTGGCCGCCCTCACTCACGATATGGAGCGAGCGTTCCCGGGCCCGGATCAGCCACTGATGACGACCTTTGACGACCCCGACTACATGGCCGCGCACGCGGAACGCAGCGCCCGCATCGTCGGCGCGTGGCTGCGGGAACAAGGCGCCGCGGAGGGGAAGGTCAGGGAAGTGGAAGAGCTGATCCGCCTGCATGAGTCCGGAGGAACGCCCGAAGCTAACCTCGTACAGGCGGCCGATAGCCTCAGCTTTCTCGACTGTAATATCGATCTGTTCCTCGGTATGGTCCGGTCGGGCAAGCGCAGCATTCAGGAAGTACGTCGGAAGTTCGACCACTCGCTCGACCGCATCCAGGTGCCCCAGGCGCGGGAACTGGCAGTGCCGATGCTCGAACAGGCAAACCGCCGGCTGGCGGCGCTCGAATGTGAATTGTCCGGAGCCGATGAGTAGGGGCCGCCAGTGAGATCCTTCGCGTACGCCCGGCCGGAGACAGCCGGCGTACTGTTTGCGCTGCTCGAGGAGTACGGGCCCGACGCGAAGCTGCTGACCGGGGGAACAGATCTTGTCGTACGGCTCCGCATGGGCCATGCCCTGCCCCGGATCGTGATCGACCTCAAGCGGGTGGCCGAACTCAGTGCCGATATTGTCCAGACCGGGTCTGGATTGCGCGTCGGCGCACTGACCGTGATGTCGGACATCATCGACGATGCCCGCGTCCAGCACCACTTCCCCGCGCTGGTCGAGGCAGCGAGCGTTGTCGGCTCAGTGCAGATCCGCCATCGCGCCACGCTGGCGGGCAACATCTGTAATGCCTCGCCCGCCGCGGACACGGCTCCCGTGCTGCTCGCCTACGGAGCTAAGGTTCATCTCCGTTCAAAGGACGGTACGCGGGTGGTGCCGATCGACGAGTTCTTCACCGGTCCGGGCAAAACGGTGCTACGGAGCGGCGAGATTGTGGAATCGATCGAGCTGCCGTTTCCCCCGTCCGGCTCCGGCGCCGCCTTCGGCCGGGTGACGCGCCGCCGCGGTGTCGACCTCGCCACCATCAATCTCGCCTGCCTGGTGACGCCCACCGGAGCTGTCCGCTTCGCCTATGGCGCCGCCGGACCGCGCCCGTTCCTGGTAGAGGACGCGAGCGGCGTGCTCGCCGACCCCAGCGGCGATCCCGACGAATGGAATCCCGTCCTCGAGCGAATCGTCGCGCACGCCAGCCCCATCACCGACGTCCGCGGCAGCCAGGACTACCGGCAAGCAATGCTGCTAGTAATGAGCCGCCGCACCCTCCGCACCGCCATCACCCGCATGCCCGGATCCGGGGGGACTGTCCCAGCTGCGCCCCAAACTTCACCCGACCCTCGAAAACGTCGTGGACTGTCCCCGGCCTCGCCCCCCGCAGTCAGTCGACTGTCCCCTGGCACTGCCGTCCAACCAGCGACCACAGCGCCCATCACCCTCACGGTAAACGGCACCACCCGATCCCTCAACGTACTCCCCCACCACACCCTCCTCCGCGTCCTGCGTGACCAACTCCATCTCACCGGCACCAAGGAATGTTGCGCGGAAGGAGAATGCGGCGCATGTACCATCCTGCTCGACGGCCGCGCCGTGAACTCCTGTCTGGTGCTAGCCGTCGAAGCCGACGGCGCCGACATCCTGACCATCGAGGGACTCTCCTCCGAGGGCACACTCGACCCCCTCCAAACCGCCTTCCTCGAAAAGGGCGCCGTCCAGTGCGGCTTCTGCATCCCCGGCATGATCATGGCGTCGAAGCATCTGCTGGAGCGTCAATCCGCACCCGACCGTGCCGGAAATCCAGGCGGGGCTGTGCGGAAACCTGTGTCGCTGCGCCGGCTACAGCCGCATCATCGAAGCCGTGGCCGCGGCCGCCGAGGCGGAACAGTGATGGAAGACGATCAGATCGGCCGGTCGGCAAAACGCGTGGGCGGCATCGAGCGCGTCACCGGCGCCCAGCGCTACGCCGCCGACATCCGCCTCGACAACGTACTGCACGTCAAGCTCGTCCACCTGCCCTGCGCCCGCGCCCGCATCAACTCGATCGACACCCGCGAAGCCGAACGGGTGGACGGCGTTCGCCTGATCCTCACTGCCGCGGACCTGCCGCAGCCCGTGCCGCGCTATGGTCCCAACGTCGACGACCGTCCCGTGCTGGCCGTCGGCGAGACGAAGTTCTTCGGCGAGCCAGTTGCCGCCGTCGCGGCCGAAACCGAGGACGCCGCCGAGACCGCGGCCGCCCTGGTGCGCGTCGACTATGAAGAGCTGCCTGCGGTCCTCACCGTCGACGCCGCCCGCGATCCCGCCGCCGCCCTCGTGCAGGACCCCGAACTACGCCCCAACGACCCGTACGCCCACACCAACATCCGCAACGAATACCGCTTCGGCTGGGGCAGCGTGCCCGAGGCGGAGGCAAAGGCGCCGTGCATCGTCGAGAACGACTACACGTTCCCGATGGTCACCCACTTCGCGATCGAGCCGCACGTATTCATGGCCGCGCCCGACGAGAATGGCATCACCGTCTGGAGTCCGATTCAGCATCCCTACATACTGCAGCGAGTGGTGGCCTCGACGCTCGGCTGGCCGGTGTCGAAGGTGCGTGTCGTTGCGCCCGATCCCGGCGGTGCGTTCGGCGGTAAGGGCTACCCCAAACTCGAGCCGCTGACAGCATTTCTCGCGCTCAAGACCGGCCGCCCCGTCCGCCTGGTGCTGACGCTCGAGGAGACCTTCCAGTCGGTGCGCCGCGCCTCGGCGCAGATCCACGCGCGAACCGGATTCGACCCCGCCGGCCGGATCGTGTTCCAGGACGTCGAAGCCGACTTCCTGATCGGCGCCTACGCCGACGTCGGCATTCGCGTCGTCAGCAAGTCGAGCTATGTCGCCTGCGGTCCCTACCGCACCCAACACGCCCGCATCACCGCTCGCGCGCTGCTCTCGCACACCACGCCGAGCACCGCCTTTCGCGGCTACGGCACGCCGCAGCATTCCTGGGCCCTGGAATCGCAACTGGACGAAGCGGCCCGCCTGCTGAACATCGATCGCGTCGAAATCCGCCGGCGCAATCTCGCCGAAAAAGGCGAGGCCTTCATCCCCGGCGACACACCGGCCGACGGAGACTGGAAGCAGTCGCTCGACCAGGCTGCCGCCGCCATCGGCTGGGGCGAACCGCTCGCAAAGAACCGGGGCCGCGGCATCGCCATGGGGATCAAGAGCTCCTCCACGGCCTCCCTCTCCTACGCGATGGTGCGCCTGCACTGGGACGGCAGCGCCTCGGTCATGACCGGCACCTCCGACATGGGACAAGGCGCCCGCACCGTCTTCGCCCAGCTCACCGCGCAGGAGCTCGGCGTGGCCCTCGCGAGCGTCACCATCGTCATGGGCGACACGTCGGTCGTCCCGTTCGATTCCTCGACATCGGCCAGCCGCTCCACCGTCTTCATGGGCAACGCGATCGTGAAGGCCTGCCAGGATATCAAGGGCGCAGCTCCGGCGACTCGCCGCGGAGCTGTTCGAGCTCCCAGCCGAAGTGATCACCGTCGCGCGCGGGTCTGATCAAGCTGCCCGACCAGCAGCTCACCTACCCCGAGCTCCTGAAGCTTTACTATGGTTCCTCGCGCGGCGAGGTGATCAGCATCGGCTCGGACCAAAGCAGTTTCCTCCCGAAGCATCCGCTGGGCGGCGCGCCGGCATTCTGGGAAACGGTGTGCATCGCTGTGGAGGTGGAAGTGGACCCGGAAACCGGACTGGTTCGGATCCCCAAGCTCGCCATGGCCAGCGACGTCGGCAAGGCACTGAATCCCCGGCAGGTGGAGACGCAGGATGAAGGTTCCACCGTGATGGGCCTGGGACACACGCTCATGGAGCAGCTCATCCTCGACGAGCACGGCCGCATCGTGAATCTGGGGGCGCTCGACTATCGCATCCCCACCATCGAGGATATTCCGCTGGAGCTCCGCTCGCTGCTGATAGAAAATGGCGATGGACCGGGCCCGTTCGGCGCGAAGGGCGCGGGTGAAGGCGGCGTGCTGGCCGTCGCCGCCGCCGTGGGCTCCGCCGTCCGCGAGGCGACCGGCGTGGCGATTCGGGATCTGCCTCTGACACCCGAGCGTATCTGGCGCGCCCTGCAGAAACGGTCCTCGGAGGCAACAGTTCGATAAGTTCTGGGATGGCTTATCAAGATAATGACTGCAAACACGTGAACCCCTGAATTCGGGACATCCCTTATTAAGAAAGGAAGGCGACTCCTGTGGCGGACCGCAACCAAGTCATTGATCAGTTCTTCGGCGACGCTTCCACTCCCATCGAGTGGGCCAGCGAAGAAGAAAAGCAACTCCATTTCTGGTACGACGACCTGCACTGCCCCCAGCCGATCTCCCCCATGTAGTTCGACGTCGGCGGCTGGTGGCTGACCTGCGGCTACATGTTCCGCCGCTTTGGCGTGCCTTTCGGTAAGGACTGGGTCGCCAAGACCGTCGGTGAGTACGTCATGAGCGCGGTCGTCCCCCGCGATCCGAAGGAAGAGGCGGAGCTGGCCCCTTACTACAACATGGTCATGCCCATCTACGCCGATAAGTTCCTCGGCTGGTGGAAACGGCGCCTTCTCCCGGAGATCCTCCATAACTTCGAGTATCTGGACGGCTATGACATGGAGTCCGCCTCGCTGCCGGAGCTGATGATCCTGCTCGAAGACGCGCTCGACATTCAGGAGCGCCACTTCCGCCTGCACTGGGTGCTGAACCTGGCGCAGTTCCAGACCTCCATCAGCTTCCAGGGTCTGTTCAACGAGCTCATCGGAGAACAGCACGCCCCGCTCACGGGCAGAATCCTCATCTCCGACGAAGACCGCAACTGGGACTCCGTCCGCGAGCTCTGGAAGATCAAGGAACGCGTAAAGTCGAGCGACACACTCAAAGCCGCTTTCGAGCAGGAGAAAGCCGCCGGCGTCATGAAAGCCCTCGCCAAGTCCGAGGAAGGCCGCGGCCTGCTCGCGGCCATCGACGACTACAAGATGGAGTTCGGATACAAGTCGATGTACACGCACGAGTATCTGTTCACCACCTGGCGCGAGGACCCGACGCCGATCGTCGAGGCGCTGCGCGGCTATCTGCTCCAGGACTACGACTACGAGAAGGACGTCCGCCAGCTCCGCGCCAACCGCGAGGCGGCCATCGCCGAGATGTGGTCGCTGTTCCCGGCCGGCGGCTCCCAGGCCGACCGCGACCGCCTGCAGAGCTCCCTGGAACTTGCGCTGAAGATGACGCCGCTCACGCCCGACCACCATTTCTATATGGATCAGGGCACCTACGCCCGCGTGCGTCTGGTCTTCATGGCGATCGGCCGTAAGTTCGTCGCGCAGGGACTCCTCGACGCCCCGGACGACGTCCTCTTCATGCGCTATCACGAACTGCGCGTCTTCAGCGCCAACCCCGGGGCCTTCGATGGCAGGGAGTTGGTCGCCGAGCGCCGCCAGGCCCGGGAAGACGCCTTCAAGAAGCGAGCCCGTTACTGGGCCGGGACCATCACCCACTGGTCGCTCCACGACGAACCTTATAAGCAGGGCCTGTGGGGCTGGCCCGACGTCTACACTCGAGAAGCGGAAGCGGCGAAGCAGCCGCAAGGCGAAATCAGAGGCCTCGGCGCATCTTCCGGCGTGGTAGAAGGCATCGCCCGCCTCGTCCACTCGGCCGAGGAGTTCGACCAGGTCCGCAAGGGCGAGATCCTGGTCTGCCAGATGACGAACCCGGCCTGGGTCGTCGTATTCACGAAGATCGCCGGCCTGGTCACCGACGCCGGCGGCGCGTTGTCACACCCGGCCGTCGTCTCGAGAGAATTCGGCATCCCGGCTGTTGTTGGCACGACAGTCGCCACCCAGCGCATCCAAACCGGCCAGCGCGTCCGAGTAGACGGCGCCGCCGGCACAGTCGAGATACTGAAGTAGCGCAGAGGTTTCCGTCTGCCCCCGTGGCGTGCGCACTCGTGCGAGCCGCGTTCACACTCGTGTGAACGCCTCCGTCGCCCCTGAGAACACGATCACGGCGAATCACCAAGACTAATCAATAGAGAGGCAAAACATGGAGCAACGATTCCTAGGAAAAAGCGGCCTAAGCGTATCCACCCTCAGCTTCGGCACCATGACCGTCGGCGGCAAGGACCGTTTCCAGAACATGGGCAACCTCGGCGTCCCCGAAACCAGCCGCATGATCGACATCTGCCTGGACGCTGGCGTGAACCTCATCGACACCGCCGATCTCTACTCCTTCGGCGCCGCCGAGGAAGTCCTGGCCGGCGCTCTCAAAGGCCGCCGCCAAAAGGTCCTTCTCGCCTCGAAAGCCTTCATGCGCATGGGCCCCGAAACGCACGACGTAGGCCTGTCGCGCAAGCACCTGATAGCCGCCTGCGAAGCCAGCCTCCGCCGCCTCGGCACTGACTATCTCGACCTTTACATGGCCCACAACCCCGACCTCCTCGTCCCCTTCGAGGAAACGATGCGCGCCTTCGATGATCTTGTTCGGGAAGGCAAGGTCCGCTACATCGGCTGCTCGAACTTCTCCGCCTGGCATGTCATGAAGTCGCTCGGCATCTCCGAGCGCCACGGCCTCGCCCGCTACATCAGCCAGGAGGTCAACTATTCCCTACTGGCCCGCGACGTCGAACACGAGCTAATCCCGATGGGACTCGACCAGGGCCTCGGCGTAATGGCCTGGAGCCCGCTCCACTACGGCCTACTAACGGGTAAGTTCCGTCGCGACGCCCGCCCGTCGGAGACCCGCCTGAACCAGCTCAACGCCCCCGGCACATTTGACATGGAGAAGGTCTACAACATCGTCGATGTACTAACGGAGATCTCGACCCAGCGCGGTGTCACCCCAGCCCAGGCGGCCCTCAACTGGGTCATGTCCAAGCCGGGCGTCACCACCGTAATCATCGGCGCCCGGACCGAAGAGCAGCTCAAGGACAACCTCGCCGCCGCCCAATGGCAAATGACCGCTGAAGAGGTAGCCCGGTTAGACGAGGTCAGCCAGACCCCGGAACCCTACCCCTACTGGCACCAACACAAATTCGGCGCCGAACGAAACCCCCGCGTCCCGGGCATTCGCGGAGCCGCTGCGACAGCGAAGGCGGTCGAAATCACATAGCAGCTTGTGGGGCAAGGTTCACCTTGCTAAGGGCTTCAGCCCGCCGGCGCCACGCCCACCCGTAATCGAAGAGCAAATACAATGGCAGGGTCAGTCGGCAGTGGAGACAGAAAGAACCGGAAGAGGTTGAAGATTGGACTGTAGCGAGATCACATTCAGCGGTCACGCACTCCAGCGGATCTTCGCCAGGGGCATTTTGGTTGCGGAGGTGCGGCAGGTCGTACAGAATGGGGAAACGATTCAGGACTATCCAGACGATTCGCCGCACCCCAGTTGCTTGTTGTTGGGCCTCGTTGGGGACAGGCCGGTGCACGTCGTGGCCGCCTGGGACGAATCCAATCGCCGGTGTATCGTGATCACGGCCTACATCCCCGACCCAGAACAATGGGATTCTGGGTATAAGAAACGGAGAGATTCATGAAGTGCGTGATTTGCCGCCACGGCGAAACCAAACCGGGCCTTGTTACGGTATCGCTGACCCGGGGGGAAACGGCCGTGATCATCAAGGCCGTGCCGGCCGAGGTGTGCATGACCTGTGGGGAGTACTACCTCTCGGACCAAACGGCCGAGGAGATCGCGCATCGCGCCGAGAACGCGGCCCGAAACGGCGCTGAAGTGGAGATCCTCCGGTTCGCGGCTTGAATGATTCCGGAATCACCCCAAGACGGTTCCCTCTTTATCATCCTCCTGGTTTTGCGGTCATGTCCCGACGAGTAGATCCAGCCGACCGGCCAATGAGGTGAGGAAAACGGATTGCGATGCCAACTCCTCGCCCGCAGCCGCATTCTCCTCGGCCTGAGCGGCTATGTGCTGGGTCGCCGCGCTGAGTTGCCCGATAGCGGACTCGATCTCCTGCATCCGCACGGCGTGCTCCGCGCTACTGGTGGCAACCTCCCCGGAGAGTTGGTACACCTGATCCCGGACATCAGCGCTCTGGCTCCAGGCCGCGGTGACAGCCGCCAACCGCTCCCGCCCGTCCTTCGCCGAACCGACGCTCGCCTCGACTAGCACCGTTGTTTCGCCTGCCGCGTCCTTGCAGCGCTGCGCCAGGGCGCGGACCTCGTCGGCCACGATCGCAAATCCCGCTCCCGCCTCGCCCGCTCGCGCCGCCTCCACCGCCGCATTCAATGCCAGGAGGTTAGTCTGGAACGCGATCTCATCGATCGAGCGGAGCACTTTGGCGATCTGATCACTCGAACGGTTGATCTCTTCAACCGTCGACGAGAGCTGCTGCATCGCCTGCTTCACCGTACCGCCGATCTGGCTCGCGCCCGCCATCAACTCCATGCAATTACGCGCGTCATCTCCGTTCTTTGTGGCCCCGGCATGCACCACCGTGATTGCACCCGAGATCTCCTGGCTCGAGGAAGCCTGTTCCGACGCACCCTGCGAGAGCGTCTGGCCAGATGCCCCCACCTGCTGCGCCGCGCTGGATACCTGCTTCGCGCCGTTCTGTAACTCGGAAGCAATCACGCGGAGGTCCTTGCTCGCTCGACGTAACACCAGTCCGACCCCGACGAACAATGCCGCCCCCAGCACCAGAAACAATATGGATACGAAGTTGGACAACTTCGTCGCCGCCGAGGATCGCTTAGCCGCGGCCGCGATGTAGTCGTTCTGCACCTTGGTGAACGCGTCGATACTGCCCGTGATCCCGTCGCCGATCGGCGTCAGTTTCTCATCGGCCAGAGTCCGGGCGGCATCGAGTTCGCCCGTGTCAAGGAGCGCAGCTTCCTCGAGGGTAGCCGAGCGATAAGAGTCGAGCTTCCCCGCGAGGTCCGCAATCACGGCCTTGCCTTTCTCGGTTACCAGCAGCGGCCGAATGCGGCCGATCGAAGCCGCGGCCGCGTCGAGCGATTCCTCTGCTTGTGCACAGAGACTTCGTACATCCGCTGACCGCTTCAACTCGGCATAGTACATCGCTTCCCGAACAGCCAGGCCCGCCTTCAAGACGTCTGCGTTTGCCTCGGCGAATCCGACGGTTTTGGGCAGCGTCGCCATTTGCGCGTCTTCCAGTTCTGCCGAGAGCCGACTGCTGTTATACAGCCCGGCCGCCCCGACAGCGGTAAAGAGCATTCCCAATGCCGCAAACGATATCGTGAGCTTCCGCTGTAATGTCATCCTTAGTGGCTCCTTCCGAATGATCGAAGTAAGACTTTCGTTTGATAGATCAACTCGAACCGGGCGAAGTAGGCGCGGTCGCGCCCCTGGTAAAACGACCCTGGAAGCAGCGTTTCGAAGTCCACGTGCCCGCGTACGGCCGAGTTGAGTGTGAAGTCCATCCGCGCCTGTAAGTTCTCGCCCCGGTGAAGACCCCCCGCATAGATCTGCGGATTCACTCCCGCCGGCCGGAAGGCCGTGAGATGCTGATAGACGAACCGAAGGTCCAGTTTTTTCGATGGTGCCAGGCCGACCTCCGCTTGCGCCATCTTCTGGTTGGAGAAATACCCGACCGTGCTCTCATACAGCTCGCTGTAAAGGTTCAGGTCGCCCCACAGCGGCGCGCGCGAGAAGATCGGATCCCAGTCGCCGATGCGGTCCTGGTCGCGCCCACCGGAGAACGCCCAGTATCCCAGCTTGACGTACGGGTTCAACCGACCCGTGAACGTTCGCTTGACATGACCGTATCCACCCCACGCCCGGATGGTCTGCCCGGGGTTCTGCACGCCGCGTTGCACGGCGAACTCGCCGGTGGCGGTCCACACCGCGTTCAGCCGCTGCACCAATCGCCCCCCAGCCGTATTCACCCGGCGATCAGGCTGAAACAGGGGATCCGAAGGCGCACGATAGTCATGCAACTCCTTCTTGATGAAGTAATACGCCTCGAGGGTGGAGCCATCGGTCAGGTTACCGGTGAAGTACGCCCCGATCGCCTGCTCGTCCCGGTCCGTCAACAATCGGTGCCGGTCGTTCAGTCGGGGAAGAAAACGGTCCCTCTTTGGGGAGGCGATCCCGATTAACTCCAGTTCCCACTTTGGCGCCGAGTAACTCAGGTCGAAGCCGTTAAAATAGAGGGCCCGAGAACCGTCCTGCGGGCCGCCTTCACAGAACAGCATCCCTTCGCCCTTGAAGAAGTTCTGACGTCCGACGCGCAACCGCAAGCGGTCGGAAAACAGCCGCCGGAACTCGAGGTACGCAGTCTCGAAGAAAACCTCGTCAAAGGCATTGTCCTTCCCGAGTTTCTGGTTCGTCTCCTGCGCGAGCCCCACGTGCGCGTCGATCGCGAACGGCAGCGGAGCGTCGAGCCACAGCCGCGTCCGGTACCGGATCTGCTCTCTCTCGTCGTCCGTCTCCCCGCTCATGTCGAACACGTTGTTCCAATCCTCATTGCGAACACGTTGCTCGAACCCGATCTGCAGCGGAGTCCGCTCCGGCGGGGCCGTTGCCTGGCAGATAGCGAGGGGAGCGGCGATCGTCAACACCAGCAGGAGGATGCCGGCAGTCGACAGCAGTATTAGAGTCGCTCTCATAAGTGTTTGAAGAAAACGGAAAGAGCACTTCGGCGAAACGCCCGGCTCGCAGTCGTTTCCCAAACAGGCTTATCGGCGCAGAGAAGGAGTCCTTGCCTGGAATTGGCCAAAAACTGGGCATGGTTCAATCAGCACCCAGCGACGTTGCGAGAAGCTGTTGAAGCTTGTAGAACCGCCGGTGCGCCCGGCGCGAGGCAGGACTGCATCAGCCCAAGCGTTAATCAACGGCTCAGGGAGAGCTCCTTCGGTGAAATGTGCCCATGCTCGACCGGCCGCCTCAGGATTGCATACAATTCATCGGAAGCCGTTGCGCTCCTGCTTCCGGCCCAGTGGTTGCGCTATGCCGGTTCGTTGTCCGCCCGATCACGGCCCAGCAGGGGACTGAGGGAGAACCTGGCAAGAAGGCACATGAAGATACTCAAAACGATTACGAAGATACCCGGCGGATTGATGGTTGTCCCCCTGATGGCCGGCGCCCTCCTCAATACAGTCGACCAGGCGCACCTCCCATTCATCGAGGGAATCGTCGGGGCGACGGGGGCTGCGCCGACCCCGGCGGGGCATTACGAATTCCTCCGCGTGGGGGGCTTCGTCGAAGCGCTCTTCAAGACCGGCGCCTTAACGCTCATCGGTCTGTTTCTCTTCTGTGCGGCCTCACAAATGAACCTGCGCGTGGCGGAAAGGGCCATGAAGAAGGGCGCGCTGCTGACCGTCACGAAGTACGGAGTTGGCGTCCTGGTCGGCTACCTCTTCGGCCGCTTCTTCGATCCCATGTACGGCCCTCTCGGACTCTCCACCATGGCCATTGTCGCGGCCATGACCAACAGCAACGGGGGGATGTATGCCGCTCTAACCGGGGAGTACGGAAATCGCAGTGACGTCGGCGCCATCGCGGTCCTATCCCTCAATGACGGACCGTTTCTGACTTTGCTGTTCCTCGGCTTCACCGGTTCGAGTTTTCCGCTCATCAGCTTCCTGGCCGTGTTGGCGCCGATCGCTCTGGGAATGCTCCTGGGAAACCTCGACGAGGACATCCGCCGGTTCCTGAAACCCGGTGAGCAAGTGACGATCCCCTTCTTCGCCTTCGCCCTGGGAGCGGGGATGAACTTCATGAGCTTCTTCGATCCGGCCGTGGTCGGCGCCGGGTTGACCCTGGGTTTGCTGACAACGGGACTTACTGGTGCGGGCGGGATCCTGGCGCTGAAGTTGTTCCGCGAGAAAAGTCAGGTCGCAGGCGTTGCCGAGGCTTCTACGGCCGGCAATGCGGCCGCCACACCGGCAGCCGTGGCCGCCGCGGCCTTCCTGGCCGGGCAGGCGGGGACTATGACGGCCGAGCAGGCCCGGGCATGGCAGGACCTGGTCCCGTTAGCCACCGCGCAAATCTCTATATCCACCCTGACCACGGCCCTGCTCTGTCCCCTGGCGGTCATCTTCTGGTACAGACATCAGCAGGCGAAAGGGATCGATTCAACACGAGACGATACTTGAGCAGAGGGGGAGACTCCATTTCGTGCCCAGAGTTCGCCGAATCTGTCGCCAGAACGCAGATATCGAATTCTGTTGACAGAATATTCTAAAGGTGTGGTCTGGGAAGTCGAGTTCGGCGACTGGTGGACGACCCTTAGTGAGCGAGAGCAGGACGATGTGGCGCACTCGGTCGGTCTGCTGGCGGAACTTGGACCGGCGCTTGGATTCCCGCACAGTTCCAAAGTGATTGGTTCGCGCTATCCGCAAATGCGAGAGTTGCGCACACAGCGGCGGACGGCCGTTACGAACGCTGTATGCGTTTGACCCGCGGCGCATAGCTGTTCTCTTGATCGGTGGCGACAAGACAGGTGACGACCGCTGGTATGAGCGCTTCGTTCCCATCGCCGATGATCTGTACGAGGCACACCTGAACGAGATTCGGAAGGAGGGTGACAAGTAATGCCAACTCGGAAGTTCCGTGAGCTCGTCGACGCGATGCCCGAAAAACGGCGGCGACGGATCGCCAAACGCGTCGAGGACACCATCGCGTCAATGCCGCTCAATGAGCTGACAGATGACCCAGGTGGAGTTGGGAGCTGCTCTGGGCGTCGTTCAGGGCGAGGTGTCCAAGATCGAGCACCGCTCCGATCTCTATCTGAGTACGCTCGTCGAGTATGTCGAAGCGTTGGGTGGAAGGCTGGAGATCCGTGCTGTGTTCCCGGATCGAGAGGTGTGAATCGATCAGTTCGGCCAAGGGGTCAAGTAGAGAGCCGGGAGAGTCCACACCTCCACCCCCTCCAGGTCTCTCCGGCCCCGCCTCACAAGCGCTAGAAGCCACTGGGAACAACCCAAAAGCTCTCCCGCCACTCCTCACCCGGCGCGACCCACTGGAGTTCGCTGTACTTACCCTCGTGTTCTAAGTTGAAGGCATTGATCATCGACGCCATCGGCTCGATCGCGACCGTGTTCCCCCTGCCCGGCGCGAAAACCAGAACCACCGGGTAGTTCGGCCCCAGCAAAACGGTGACCTTCTGCTGCTTGCCCGACAGGCTGAACTCCGCCCGGCCCTTGTTGTCACGCACCAGATCGACAAATGCGTCATCGAGCCGCACGTCCGGACTCAAAGTCAGCGGATTGGGCCACGGCAACGGCTCCAGCTCGCCGGTGGGCAGAACCTGCTCGGTCCGAATCGCATGCTTGCGAGCGCCAATGCGAACGATCCACTCCGTCCGCGGCGCATCCGTCACCCGGAAATAGGGATGGAATCCGATCGCCACCGGCATTCTCTCGGCCGCGTGGTTGCGAAGCACGGTCTCCACCTCCAGGCTCCCGTTCGCCAGGCGATACGTCATCTCGATCGTATGCGCGAAGGGAAACTGGGCCATTAGCTCCGGATACCGCCCGAACTCCAACCGGCTGGTGACCCAGGCCGAATCGTCTCCGGCGCTGACATTCACCACCTCCCACTTGTCGGAGAACTGTAGCAGTCCGTGCATCGGCAGCTTGTTACCGTCACGGATGAAATTCCCCAGGTCGTCGTTCAACACGTACTTGTTGCCGTCAACGAAGTAGTAGCCACGATCGATGCGATTCGCCCAGGGCGCCAGAAACGGGACCCCCACCATGCGGCGGCTCTTCCGCCACTCGGCGAGCGATTCGAAGGGGAAGTTCAATATGTTCGTTCCCTTCACCCTCATCTCATAGGCGACATTGCCGCAATGCGGCGCCACGGAGACCTGAACCTGATTGGCGGAGTCGGTCAACCGGACAACGGACTCTGCGTCCACCGTCACCACCGACGCCGCGTAGTCTCCGGACACCAGCAGTGCCGGCGTCAGCAGCAATAACGCAACCAACTTTGTCTGCAAGATCTTCCTCCTGAAGGGGGCGTTCGCGGGCGTGATCCCCGCATTCGCTCCAAGTGTATGGCAATCCGACGCCGGTATCCCACCGCTACCGCAGCCAGATCGTCATCGGTAAATGGCTCGCGCTTGGCAGAGTCATCTCTTCGAACTTCATATCCGCTTTGCGCCGGACCGTCTCCAGCATCGCGCGTCCCCGCTTGCCACCAACACAGATATTCAGGTCTATTATTATTGTTGCATTGCTCCTACAATTGACACTCCGATGCGCACCTCCACCTGTCCCCTCCTCCTCTCCCTCGCGGTTCTCGCCCTGGGCCTTCAGCCGCTGCTGACTGCCGCCGAAAGTCCGACGATCTCCCCCGGCGGTGTCGTGAACGCGGCCGACTACACCCCGGCGCTCGCTCCCGGCGTCATCTTTTCGATCTTCGGCTCGGATCTCGCACCGTCGGTTGCCGTGGCCACCACTGTCCCCCTGCCGGACTCTCTCGCCGGCGTCAACGTCGAGGTCGTGAGCGGCGGCGTTGCTCGCCGGGCCCCACTGTTCTTCGTCTCGCCCGGCCAGATCAACGCGCAACTGCCGTTCGGCCCATTCAGCGGCCCCGTGCTCGTCCGGGTCCGAACCACGACCGGCCTGAGCAACGAAGAACCGATCACCGTCTCGACGGCCGCGCCGCGTCTGTTCACCCGCACCATGGACGGCCTCGGCGAAGCGATCCTCGTGCACCAGGACTATTCGCTCGTCAGCGCCGAGCATCCGGCCCGCGCCGGCGAATGGGTCGTGCTTTCCCTCACCGGCCTCGGCGCCGTCGATCCCCCCGTCGCGGCCGGTTCGCCGGGAGGGCTCGACCCGCTGAGCTGGGCCCAGGGCTCCCGCGAAGTGTTCGTCAACGGGGAGCCGGCCAACGTCTACTTCGCTGGACTCGCACCGAACTTCGTGGGCCTCTACCAAGTCAACTTCCAGATCCCCGAAACAGCCGCGGCCGGCATGGCCGAGCTCGTCGTCCGCCTCGCCGGCGAATCCTCGCAGGACGCCGTCCGCTTCGGCTGCTCTGTCGCCTACGCCGAGACGGCCACGCAGACCCTCGGCCCCGCTGGCGGCGCTGTCTCCTCCGGAGGTCTCGAGGTGGAGATCCCCGCCGGAGGCCTCTCGTCCTCCACTCCGATCACCCTCTATAACGTCACCGGCGCCACTCCCCTCGCCCCTGGCTCGACCGACCTCATCCACGCCGTCGGCGGCCTTCCGGAAGGCTACACAGGCACACTCACGGCTACCGTCACCATCCCCGGCGACCCGTCCAGCCCAGGCTCCGGAGCACTCGTCATGATGACCGAATCCGGCGCCGGCAGCGAGACTGTGCTCGAGACCACCATCCAGGGCAACACAGCCACCGCCACTATCGACTTCGCCGCCGGCCCCGCCGCGCCGAAGTCGGCCAATACGCGGCGCGCCGCCAACGTCCTCGACGCTGCCAACGCCGGCCTCGCGCTCCTGCAGTTTGTCCGCGGCCTCCACCAGGCCGAGAGCCCGAGCCACCATTTCCTCCTCCACTACAACTCGACGATGTTCTCCGACGCCTTGGCCGGCAACACCGCCGCCAGCCTCGACCAGGCGGAACAGCAATTGCTCGCGTTCGGATTCTCCTGGCCGGCGGGAACCACCTACCCCATCGCGGCAACAATCAGCTCTCAACTCGGGAGCCTATTTGAAGGCTCTCCTGGCAGCACCAAGTGGAACGCGGCCACCGGTCAATGGACCCTCCGCATCGATGGGGCGACCGCCGGCGCTTCTCCGGATGCCGCCAGAACGGCAAGGCTCGTGTCGCTCCTGGCGAGAAGCTTCGCGGACCAGATCGACACCACCATCCGTCTCGACGCCATGGTCCAATCGACTCCCTGGCTGTGGTGGCACACCGCCGTGGGAGAGGCCCTCGCCCAGCGCTCTCTCGTCTCGAGCGGCGTGCCGAATCCCTGGTACTACGGCTGGGCCCCGCTGTTCGCCGACTTCCTCTACAAGAACCCGCTGCAGTACCCGGGAGCCAGCGTCGCGGTTGGCGTCGCGGGCTCCTATCCGGTGGGTCGCCACGGACTCGGCGCCTCCTTGTTCGTCCACCATCTGGCCGAGCAGCGGGGCGGCGCCAACTGGATCCCCGAAGTCTACGCTTCCTGGTCGCCCTCGAAGACCCCAGTCGAGGTGCTCGGCGGCGTCGGATTCAATGTCGGCACAGAGTGGCTCGAGTTCTGCCGCAAGATGTCACTCGGGGAATACAACTTTGAGCCCCACCCCTTTGCCAACAGCGCCCAGGTGATGGCTCGAGCCGCCGCCCGCAACCGGATTTCACTGTCCAGCAAGGAAGCCTTCCCGGCCTCCTACACCTGGAGCGCCACCGACCTCTCCGCTCACGTCGTCCGCTACGACCTCAACTACGCCTTTGCCGACGACGAGAAGCTCATCATCAAATTGCCCCAGGGCGGCCCGGCCGCCGCGGCGCGCATATTCCGCGACACCACGACGATAGGTACCGCCACGCCTGAGTTCCTGGGTGAGATCGGCGCCGGTGAGTCGCTCGAGATCGCCAACCCGGCTGCCTATACCGGCTCGGCCCTGGTCATCATGCTGATCAACGCACGCGCCGTCAAGCCCTTCGACGGTGTCACTCCGATCCAGCTTCTGCTCGACCTCAAAGCCGGCGAGGACTCCAAAATTGTTTCCTTGCTCAAGCAGTGCAAGCGCATCTCGATCTGGCTGGGCGGTCTCGAGCCGCAGTGCACCGACGCATCCGGCAAGGACACCGGCTGCGGCTTCATGGGGATGATGATGACCAACGTCGATAGCCTCCGTGAACAGTTGGTCGAGATCCAATGGGAGGGCCGCACATTCCACTATGCCGGCACCATCTACTATCCGACCTCGATGAACGACACGGTTCAAATTGCCGGCTCGGGCACGGTCTCCGAGGACGGACTCACCATCGAATCAGCGCAATTCTATCAGAAGGACATCGGCACCAAGAGCGGAACGGAGGTCATCCGCGAGATGCAGGTCAGCGGTATTCCGTATGACGGTTACCCCCCCGCTTTTCCCCGCAGCGGCTACTCCTACAAGGCGCGCGCGGCAGCAGTTGGCGCCGCCATCGAGATCATGAAGTACAACGAGTACACCAACGGCAAGCTCTACAAGACGATGTCCAGCTACGGTTTTGCCAGCAGCGCCGGGCTCGACCTGTCGTTCTGGCGAGACCAGTAGCGAGGCCTTCACACAAAGTGGCGTGGCCTGGAAAGCCCGAACGATCGCAGCCGCCCGGCAGGCCACGCTCGAATCGGGCAGCCCGCTCGACGTCCTGCCGAGTCACCGCTTCCCGGTCACACGAGTAACAAAAAAACTTCCCGCCCTCTTTCAATCACTTGGGAATCGCGAGCGCTCTATCATTTGGCCGGCGATGCTACCCTGCGGACAGCGGACCCCCTGCGTCCGCGCGGCGGCTGTCGAATTGCCGTCTGTCTCAATCTAAGGCTCACCCCGCTCCACAGGTTCGACAGAATTCGACAGAATTCGACACTTTCGCGGACTCTCGCCTGTCGACTGTCGACTGTACAGCAGGTCACATATCCGGATGAGGAATTCGGCAGGCCTGAAAACCTGGCGCCTTGGACGATCTTGATGACGACCTCCCGGGCCCGTCGTTGAGCCAACTGGAGTCGTCACCATGTAGTGAGAATCAGGTTATACTAAATCCACTCTGGGACCCATCCAATGAAAATCTGGAAAGCGATCCTGTTCGCGGCCGTGCTGTCACTGGCTGCCTGCGGCGGCGGCTCAACGACGTCTGGCACCGGCAAACCCGTGTCGAAGCTCGGGCTGATCTACTTCGCTCCGGAGGCTGGTGCGGACTCGTGTATGGAAGGCCTGTTCGCGGGGCTAAAGGAGAAGGGCTTCGTCGAGGGCGACAACCTGGAAGTGCGGCGCGCCCACGCGCAGGGCGAGATCGCCAACATTCCGATGTTGATGCAGAACTACGACAACCAGGACGTGGACGCCATCGTCACGCTGACCACGCCCTGCCTGACGGCCGCCTGCGGCACCGTGCGCCATAAACCGGTCGTGTTCACCTACGTCTATGACCCGATCGCCGCCGGCGCTGGAAAGAGCGCCACCGACCACCTCGCGCATGTCACCGGCGTCGGATCGTTTCCGCCGGTGGAGCAGACGGTCGACACGATTCAGCAATTGGTGCCGGGCGTCCGGTCGGTCGGGACACTGTACAATAGCTCCGAAGCAAACTCACGTAAGGTGGTGGAGGTGGCGCGCGGTATCTTCAAGGAGCGGGGTATCAAGCTGGAAGAGGTGACTGTTACCGGCACGGGTGAGCTTTACCAGGCTGCCCAGGTACTTGCGCAGCGCAACATCCAGGCTATGTGGATCACAGGTGACAATACGGCTCTGCAGGGCTTCGCGGGCATTGCCAAGGTCGCCGCCGACTCTCGGCTGCCGCTCATCATTAACGATCCTGAGTTCGTTGAACAAGGTGCGCTCGCGGCGGTCGGCATCGGATGGCGCGAGGCCGGACACGCGGCCTCGGATCTGGTGGCCCGCGTGCTGCGTGGCGAGGACCCGGCGAACATCCCGTTCGAGGAAGTCGCCGTCAAGAAGGTCGTGCTGAATCACGATCTCGCACGGAAGCTGGGCATTACGTTCCCGGAAGCTCTGCTCAAAGAAGCGGGGGAGTAAGTTGGCTGTACGAATCCTGGTTGTGGATGACGAGCCCGAGCTGGAGCGGCTGGTTACGCAGCGGTTCCGGCGCCGCGGGCCATGGCGCTTCAAGGCGGAAGCACGGGTGGGTTACCCGCGGTTCGACGACCTTACGATGTTGGGTCTCCATTACCTGGGATGATTCGGTGGAAATCGAATGGGCACCCAGGACAGGCTGATTGTTCGCAATGAGCTGGGCGAGCTGGAAAGACTAAGTGAATTCCTGTCCAAGTTCGGAGAAGAGCATAGCCTGCCCGAAGAGTTTTCGCTCGAGCTCAACCTGGCTCTGGAGGAAATCTTCTGCAACATCGTGAAGTACGGCTACCAGGACAAAGCGCGTCACGAAATCGCCGTCGCGTTGGGCCTGCAGGAGGGGACGGTGTCGCTCTCCGTGGAGGACGACGCCGTGGCGTTCAATCCACTGGACGCCCCGGTGCCGGCACTGGAGGGTCCGGTTGACACGAGGCCCCTCGGCGGACTGGGAGTGCACATGGTTCGGGCGGTGATGGACGACATCGAGTACCGGAGAGAGGGCGGCCAGGAACCTCCTGGTGATGAAAAAACGCGTGGGGACAAACGGGTAATGAAAGTCGTTGAGCAGAAGGACGGAAACGTCGTCGTCTTGACGGTGGTGGGACGGCTGGATGCCACGACCTGGGATGTCCTGCAACGCAAGGTCGACGATCTGATAGGCCGGGGCGAGAAACTGCTGGTCATCGACGGCGCGGAGCTTTCCTACATCAGCAGTTCCGGACTCCGCGTTCTCCTGGTGGCCTTGAAGAATCTGACGGACGTGTCCGGGCGAATGGCTGTCTGTTCTCTGAGCGAGCGTGTGCGGCACGTTTTTGAGATCACGAGACTGACGTCGGCATTCGAGATCCTCGCCACGCGGGAGGAGGCGGTCGCGAACCTGAAGGGGGGCTGATGAAGCACATTCTGGGCATGATGCGCCATCTGTGGCTGGGCGTCCTGCTGATTGTGGCGATCTCGGGGCTACTACTGTTTTCCGACCTCAGCGGTCGCCGGGTGACGACACCGATGGCGCGCGTTGCCATACTACAGCACGCCTCGCAAGCGATTCTGGAGGAGGGCGTCGATGGGATGCTGGCCGCGTTACGCGAAAGCGGCTTCGTCGACCGAAAGAACATCTCCATCCAGCGCTTTAACGCGGAGAACGACCTGCCCACGGCCAACGCCATCGCGAAGCAGTTGGTGAGCGGCGAGTACGATTTGGTGCTGACCGCGAGCACCCTGTCGATGCAGACGGTGGCGAACGCGAACCAGAGCACCCGGGTGCCGCACGTCTTCACCCTTGTCGCCGATCCGTACCGCGCGGGCGTGGGCGTCACCGACGACACGCCGCAGGGCCATCCGTCGTACATGACCGGCGTCGGCTGCTTCCTCCCGGTGGACAATGCGCTGCGGGTGGCGAAGCAGATGCTGCCCGGGTTGAGGCGCGTGGGACTACCGTGGAACGCGGCCGAGTCGAATTCGGAATC
Source organism: Bryobacterales bacterium (assembly GCA_963809945.1). Classification (GTDB taxonomy): domain Bacteria; phylum Acidobacteriota; class Terriglobia; order Bryobacterales; family Bryobacteraceae; genus CAWELS01. The sequence goes on from CAWELS010000060.1 coordinate 83,949, forward strand.
CTTCACGCTGGCCGCGCGCAAGGCGGCCAAAGAGCTGGGGCTCGAACTGCTGGAAGCGAACGTCGAGAACTCCTCGGCCGTCCTCGAAGCGGCGGGTTCCCTGGTGGCGCGCGGGGCGCAGGCCCTGTTCATCACCGGCGACGTCACGGTCCTGGTCGCGACGGACTCCGTGGTCGCGGCGGCCAAAAAAGGCGGCATTCCGGTCTTCTCGCTGATCCCGCCGAGCGTGGAGCGCGGCACGCTGTTCGACGTCGGGGCGAACTTCTTCGAGATCGGCCATCGCAGCGGCATGCTGGCGGCGCAGATACTCAACGGGACCGATCCAACGACGATTGGCGTGGCCAACTACGTTCCCGAGCGGATCGCGGTCAACACCACCGCGCTCGCCGGCCTGCGTGAAAGATGGCGCATTCCCGACGAGGTGATGAAACGCGCCGACATCGTCGTCGACGAGACCGGCACCCATCACAAAGGGGACGCGGCGCCCACCTCCACCGCCTTCACCAAGAAATGGAACATCCTCGACGCCTCCCGCGAGCTCGGCGTCGATCTACCAAAGTCGCCGGTGAACCGCGCGGACGAACGGATTGGCGAGGAGTCCGCGAAGGATTCCTGAAGAGCTATGGAGATCACAACCAAGCGTTCCGAAGACCTTGTTGAGGTGCAGGTGGCCGGCCGCCTCGATGGCTATTGGTCTGACCATCTGACCAAGGCACTCGAGGATGTGATGCGGCATGGCGCGGACCAAATCCGGTTGAACCTGGGCGCTATCAGCTACATCAGCTCCATGGGCGTGCGGGTGCTGCTCGATTTCTACAAGCGGCTGCACGCCATTCAGGGCGCCTTCATTGTCGTCTCCCCGTCCGATTCGGTGAGGAAGGTCCTCAACATGGCCGGGTTGAGCGATCTGCTGATGCCGTCCGCCGCCGCCACGCCCCCCGCCGCGAAACCGGAGACATCACGCCAGCTCGACCTGCCTGACATGAAGGTGGAGGTGTTCGACTTCTCGCCAGAATCCAGGCTGAAGTGCCGCAAAGTGGGTGCGCCGGACCTGTTGGCGGGCTGCCGTTTCGGTGAACGCGACTGCCGCGCGATGCTGTTTCCCGAGTCCGCGATGGCCGTCGGGCTCGGCGCGTTCGGCAACGGGTTCGCCGATTGCCGCAGCCGCTTCGGCGAATTCCTCGCGGTCGCGGGCGCGGCGGCCTATCAACCCACTGACGGCTCGAACGTGCCGGACTACCTCATCAGCCAGGGCGAGCTCGTCCCGGAGATCCAGGTGCTCTATGCCGTCGTGTGCGAGGGTACCTTCGGTCACCTGGCGCGGTTTGAAGCCACCGGCGATGCGGGCGCGGTGCGGTTGAGCTCCCTGGCGGCCGCGGGCCTGGAGATCGCGGGCGCCAATGAAGCAGCCATGGTGATCGTGGCCGAGTCGGGCGGACTGGTGGGAGCCGCGCTCAAGAGCTCGCCGGCCGCGTCAGAAGGAAATGGCGCGCCGTTCGAGTATCCGGAGATCCGCCAGTGGCTCTCCTTCAGCGCGGAGCGCGCGCACTCCCGGGCGCTGGTGGTGGCGGGCGGCGTGGCGGCCCGGTCGACCGAGGGTCCGCTGTCGTCTGTTGTGCGACCGCTGGGTGCGGACAACTCACCGGCGGGACACTTCCACGCGGCGGCGTTCCCTTACCGATCGCTCCAGCGCGGGCGCATCGAGATGGCGCCGACCATACGGCCGGTCTTTGAGGCCGGACCGTTGCAGGGCGTGTTGCACCTGCTCGCCGATCATCGCGAGGCGGTGGGCGCGGGCGAGAGCGAGTTCATTCGCGGCGCGTGCTGGATCGGCCCTGTGAGCGAAGTGATTTCCGAGGAGACCTGAGACATGACACTACTGATTGGCGCGCTCACCATCGGGCTCATCCTGGCGCTGCTCGCCTGGGCGTCTACTTGAGCTTCCGCATCTTCTCGTTCCCCGATATCACGGCCGAGGGATCCATCACGCTGGGCGCGTCGGTGGCGGCCACCCTGCTGGTGGCGGGATGGAATCCCTGGATCGCGACGCTGTTCGCTTTTGCGGCGGGTTTCGTGGCCGGCGCGGTCACCGGCGTCCTGCACGCGAAGTTCAAGATCAACGGCCTGCTGGCCGGCATCCTCGCGATGACCGCGCTCTACTCGATCAACCTGCACATCATGGGACGGAGCAACACGCCGCTGCTCTCGCAAACGACCTTGGTCACCCAGGCCGAAGCAGCTCGGCCAAAGTGTCTCGGGGCGACAGCATCAACGTGTTCGGCTGGGAGGTCGCCGCGCGGGACGCCTCCATGCTGGCGCTCACCGGAATCGCGATCGCCCTCGTCGGCGTGCTCATGTACTTGTTCTTCCGCACCGACCTCGGCACCGCCATGCGCGCCACCGGGGACAACAGCCAGATGATCCGCGCGCTCGGCGTCAACGACGGCAACATGATGATCCTCGGCCTGGCGCTGTCCAACGGACTGATCGCCACCTCGGGCGGCGGTCGCTGGCGCAGTACCAGGGCTTCGCCGACGTCCAGATGGGCATCGGCATGTTGGTCTGGGGCCTGGCCAGCGTCATCATCGGCGAGGCGCTGATCGGCACGCACGACCTCGGCTACGCGATTACCGGCGCGGTGATGGGCTCCGTGCTGTTCCGCCTGCTGGTGGCGATCGCGCTGCGGTGGGGCCTCAACCCCAACGACCTGAAGCTGATCACGGCCATCTTCGTCTTCGTCGCGCTGATTGTGCCGACGCTGCTGACAAAGCTGCAGGGGCTGCAAAAGAAGGTGGCGCATGCTTGAGATCCGGCGGCATCCGAAAGACGTTCAATGCCGGGACTCCCAACGAGGTGCGGGCGCTCCAGGGCGTCGATCTCGCGATCGATGGAGGGTAGCTTCGTCATCGTCATCGGCACGAACGGCTCCGGGAAGTCGACCCTGCTGAACGCGGTGGCCGGCACGTTCATCGTCGACGCGGGGTCGATCGAACTCGACGGCAAGGACGTCACGCGCTGGCCCGAGCACCGGCGCGCGAAGCTGATCGGCCGCGTGTTCCAGAACCCGTTCAGCGGCACCGCGCCGAACCTGTCGATCGCCGAGAACCTGGCGCTGGCGGCGCGCCGGGGTCGCGGCCGCGGCCTTGGCTGGGCGCTCGGCGCGGGACTCAAGGACGAGATGCGCAGCGTGATCCGCGACCTCGGCATGGCGCTCGAGGACCGTCTGGACAACGCCATCGGAAGCCTCTCCGGCGGCCAGCGCCAGGCGCTGACGCTGCTGATGGCGACGTGGATCAAGCCGAAGCTGCTGCTGCTCGACGAGCACACCGCCGCGCTCGACCCCAAGAGCGCCGACCAGGTGATCCGCCTGACCGAGGACATCATCGAGCGCGACAAGCTGACCGCGCTGATGGTGACGCATTCGATGCACCAGGCCGTGAACCTCGGCGACCGCCTCATCATGATGCATCGAGGCTGCGTGCTGCACGACTTCCGCGGCGCTGAGAAGAGGCGTCTCCGAGTGGACGACCTGCTCGCCCGCTTCGAAGAGGTCCGCCGCGCGGATCTGCTGGATGAATCGGCCGCGACGCTGCTGCGGGAAACCTACGTCTAGAGATCGTCCGGAGGGATCACAATTTACCTGTGGGCGTTACAAAAAGAGATCCAGAGCGTAAGGTATGGTATCGGGCCCGGTTGGAGAGCCGCGCACCCCTCGATCCGGAAGGAGATACCAATGAGTACGACCCGCAGAGCGTGTCTCGGCCTCGCCGCCGTTGCCGGCGGCAGCCTGGTGGCGGAGGCCGCCGAACCACCAGCTGAAACCGACGTCCTCGCGATGATGGCCAGGAGGCAATCGGTGCGGCGCTACAAGCCGAACCCGGTCCCCGCCAACCACCTGCGCCGCATTCTCGACGCCGCGCGCCACGCGCCCACGTCGGGCAATCAGCAACCGTGGAAATTCCTGGTCATTCAGGACCGCGACAGGATCGCCCGTATGAAACAACTCTGTCAGGAGCGCTTCGAGGCTCGTATCCAATCGCTGTCCGCCTCCGAACAGGAATCCCGGAGGAAGGCGAGGGAGCCGGTCATGGACGGGTACTTTTCGGCGCCCGTCTATGTCGTCGTCCTGACGGACTCGCAGTCCACTTACCCGTCCTACAATCACTACGATGGCCCGCTCGCCGCGGGTTATTTACTGCTGGCCGCACGCGCCCTTGGCTACGGCACCGTTTTTATAACGGATTCGATCCCCGAGGAGGTCACCCGTGAGGCGCTCTCGATCCCCGAACGCTACACACGAGTCTGCATTACACCAATCGGAATTCCCGAGGCCTGGCCGGAGCCGAAACCCAAGAAGGCACTCGATGAACTGGTAGCCTTCGAGACGCTCTAGCGGGCTGTCGCGGCCGCTTCGATGGCTCGTGCGGGGCAGCCGCTCCGGCTGTGGCGGCATCGCAGGCCGCCCCTGTCTACCGCCCCGCAGCGTTTCGGTGGCAGCCGTCGCAGTCACTAAACGCTCTCTCGCCACTGGACAAGGCGCCTTTGCGATCGGCGGTGACGCCGTCGCCGTTGTGACACGCAAAACACCTGGCTCCCGTCGTGTGGTCCGCGAAACTGATGAGCCCTTGTTTCCGCGTCGTGAAAAGGATCTTCCCCGTCCCGGCGAAGTCGGTGTGGCAGTCCGCGCAACGAAAACCCTTCGCCGCATGCACCTGATGATCGAAGACCACCCGGCCGCGCTCGCCGCCGCCATAAATCAGAGTAGGAAGGCGCTCGCCCGCCGCCAGTGGTCCCGGCAACCGGCAGAGCAACAACCCCGCCAGCAGCGCCAATACTCCGATTCTCACCTGGAATCGCATGGCGCTCACTTTACACGTAGATCAGACTGCTGTCGATCTTCGCCACTGACGGGACGCCCGTCAGCACCATGGCGCTCTGTAGCTCGGAGCGCATCTTGTTCATGAAGAGCGCGACCCCTTCCCGGCCGCCCCCGAACGCCGCGCGCAGCAGGTGCCGGCCGACCAAAACCGCATCGGCGCCCAACGCCAGATACTTCAAAACGTCCATGCCCGTGGCCACGCACCCATCGGTGAAAATCGGGACCTTGCCTTTCAGCCGCGCGGCGATCGCGGGCAACACCTCGGCCGTACCGGGCGTGTGGTCCATCCTTCGGCCACCATGATTCGAGACCACAATGCCCCCGGCGCCGGCATCGACGCATCGTAGCGCATCATCGAGCGTCAGGATGCCCTTGACCACCAGCGGGATCCGGAATGCCTCCGCCAGCTCGCGCAATTCAGCCTGGCTTTTGGGCCCGGAATCGATGTCGATCGAAAGCCAGGCCGGCCGGGCGGCCTCGATCTGAGGCTGCCACTCGATGATCATCTCGTTGGGGATCGGCTTGGTGTTATAGAACCCTCTTCCCTCGAAGCTCGCCAAGGTGGCCAGATTCCGCTTCACATCCTCGACAGGGTACTTCTGAATACTGTCGCCAAGGGCGCCTATGGTGCCGGCGTCCACGCACCCGCCCAGGAGTGAGGTAAACCACTCCTCTTTCGGCATCCCCTTGCCGTAGGTCGTGGCGACAGGTCCCATGGGTGCGGACGACCGCGGGAAACGAGAGCTTGCAGCCGAAGATCGTGGTCGACGTGTCCGGGCTGGTCACGTCGTGGACGTTTCGCATGAGGAGTTTCACGCGCTCAAGCGCCGTGAAGTTGTTCTGGAACGCCCGGCCCGTCCCCGCCCCGGCCATGCCGCCGCCGTCTCCCGCACAGGCCACACCGTCACAGACCGGACAAACCCGGCACGCCGGATACAGGCGCTCTCGAGCTTTCGCAAGAACGTCGTTGAAGGTCAGCCGGGCAGGTTGGGACGCACTGGACGCCGGCGCTTGGGCAGGCTGCTGCGCCAAGGCCGCCGGGACCATGGCCTGACCAATCAAGCCTCCCCCGCCGAGGAGAGTCGATATCTTCAAGAGATTCCGGCGGTTGAAGTCGCTATCACCGGCGACGCCTTTCGCCGCCTCCGACGAGGCACGGCCCTGCGATTGCCTGCGCTCTTTCTCCCTGTCCTCGATATTTCTCGGCTGGCGAGCAGATAAGTCCGGGCTGGTCATGGATCGTCAATCCTTATAGCTGATTTACGGAGCTGTTTTGCCTGAATGCCCAAATACTATAGACCTCCGAGCATGGCTGTCAATCACTGTCCGTTTCGCCTCGCCGCCGGCCTGGCAAGCGGAGTTGGAGCTGCGGCCGTCAGCCCTGCCCCGATAAATCGTACTTCGGGCCGTCCGCCCCGAGCTATACTCTCTATCGGACCGGCACAAAGCGCCGGCTCCAATCGGACATGACTCCTCTACGGTTCCTCTTTTGTTTCGCCTTGGCCGGCGCGTTGGGAAATCTGGCGGCGCAACCGCGCTATACCGTGACCGACGAGCTCGCGGCCGGCCCCGGCACTCCCGCCGTCGTTGTTCTTCACGACCATACGGCGGGGGCGGAAGCGGCCATCGCGCCCTCACAGGGCGGCGAGCTCAGCAGCTATCGGATCCAGGTGAACGGCCAGTGGATCGAGCTTCTCTACCGGGCACGCGATTATTCCGGCGGGGATGGTTTTCAGGGAAAAGGCCCGCTCCTGTGGCCGGTCGTCGGCGGGCAATACAAGCTGGACGCGCCTCCCGCCAACAGTTGTGTCACGGGACCCTACGAGATTGCCGGCAAGACCTACATCATGCCGTGCCACGGCTTCGCCCGGAACCTCCCCTGGAAAGAGATCCAGCGTTCCGCCGACCGCGGCGGAGCCCGGGTAACCGTGGAACTGCGCGACTCGGAAGCCACGCTCCCCGCCTATCCATATTCTTTCCAGGTGACGGCGACCTATCAGCTCTCCGGCGGTCGTCTCACCATCGACTACACCGTCACCTCGGGCGCCGGGAACTCTACCGGGATGCCCTTCTCCATCGGCAACCACATCGCCTTCAAGCTGCCCTTCGTCGAAGGCAGCGATCCCGGGAAGATGACCTTTGAAACGCCGAGCACCGCGCAGCTTCTCCGCAATGCCAAAGGCCTGCTGAATGGCGAGGAGAAGCCGCGCTCGTTCCAGGTGCCCGAAGAGCTTGGCTCCTTCGATGCCAACGCCGCCCTCCCGCTTTCCGGCTACCGGAGCCAGCCCTACGCCCGGCTGGTCGACCCGCAAGGGGTCTCCGTCAGGCTCACCCAGCAGGCGAGCTCGACCCTCCCGGAGCCGCTGGTCCGCTTCAACGTCTACGGCTCGCCGGCCCGCGGCTATCTCTGCCCGGAACCCTTCTTCGGCATCCAGAATTCGCTGGGCCTGAACCAGGGACTGGTGCGGCTGGCGCCGGGCGAAAGCTGGAAATGGCGTCTCGAGATCCAGGCCGACGGCCCCTCGTCCGTCCAGGCGCCCACCCCGCCCGTCGAGAAGTTCGCCGGCGATTTCTCCTTCTCCGAAGGACCCGTCTGGTCCAAGGACGGCTTCCTCATCGTCAGCGACATCTATAACTCGCGCATCATGAAGCTGACCGGCCCCAATCGCGCCGAGATCTATCGCAACTACACCAACGCGGCGAACGGGAACTCCATGGACAAGCAGGGCCGGCTCTACTCCTGCGAGCGCGACGGCCGCCGCGTGTCGCGCATGGAGCCCGGCGGGAGCATCACGGTCATCGCGTCGGAGTGGCAAGGCAAGCGGCTCAACTCTCCGAATGACGTCGTGGTCCGTAGCGACGGCCACGTCTATTTCACCGACCCGGCATCCGCCTCGGTTCTCGAACCCCAGGAACTGGGCTTCAACGGCGTTTACCACGTCACGCCCGACGGTGCGATCTCCCTGGTTTCGAAGCTCCCGCGCCCCAACGGCGTGGCGCTGTCCCCGGACGGCCGGACCCTCTATGTCGCCGACTCCCAGGACAGGAAGATCATGGCCTACGACCTCGACGCGAACGGCGACGCGTCGGGCGAGCGCGTCTTTCTCTCCGACCTCGACGGAGGGCCCGACGGCCTGCGCGTCGCCCAAAACGGCAACCTCTACATCGCCTGCCGTGGCATCGCGATCTACACCGCTTCGGGCAAGTTCGTGCGCATGATCGAGTTCCCGGAGACCCCCGCCAACTGCGCCTTCGGCGGCCAGGATCGGAAGACGCTCTACGTCACGGCCAGAACCTCCGTCTACCGCGTTCGCGTCGAAGACCAGGGTCCCCCGCAATACTGATCCCGTGCCCGGCACAGCGTCCTCCGTTCCGCGCGGGCCGCTCCCGGAATGGAGGAAGCGGGAAGCTATCCGAGTGCGGTCGGTTATATACTGATTCGCGAACCGGATCGCCTGGATGGTGATCCCTTCGGCTGCTTGCAGCAGATCGAGGAGGTTGACATGCACTCGAGATACAGATGGCTGGTTGCCGTCGTGGCCGCGCTGGCCTGTGTTTCCGCTTTCGCCGCGGGGCCGCCGGCCCCGCCGGACAACTGGACCGACGGTTGGGTCCTGGCCAACGGGATTCGCATCCACTATTGGCGAACGGGCGGCGACAAGCCCCCACTGATCATGGCTCACGGTTCCTCCGACAACGGGCTCTGTTGGACGGCCCTGGCCAAGGAACTCGAGGCCAACTTTGACATCATCATGCCGGACGCTCGTGGACACGGCTACTCGGATCCCCCGTCGCCCTCCGATCCGGCCGACGCGCAAGCGGAGGATCTCGCCGGCCTGATCCGCGCGCTCGAGCTGGAACGGCCCATTGTAATGGGTCACTCCATGGGCAGCTCGGCAGCGGCCTGGTTCGCGGCCAAGTATCCGGACGTGCCCAGGGCTGTCGTGCTGGAGGACCCCGGCCTGCTTCCGCGTTCGCCCCGGGGCCCCGCCACCGGAGCCGCCATGGACCCCGAAAGCCGCCGGGCGCAGATTCTCGCGCGCGATAACACTTCGTTCGACGAGCTGGTAGCCGAATGCATGAAGACCAGCCCCTCGTGGGGGCGGACCGAGTGCGAGATCTGGGCCCCCTCAAAGCGGCTACACCACCCGAACACGGCCTATCGCAGCACCGGCGCCCGTCCGTCCACGAGGGAGCTCTTCGCCAGGATCACCGCCCCGACGCTCATCCTCAAGGCTGACGCGCCGAGCGACGTGCGGAAGCAGAACGAGGAGGTCGCCGCCGTCCTGCGGAACGGCAAGATCGTCCACATCGACGGCGCCGGCCACAACGTCCGCCGCGAGCAGAAACAACTCCTGCTCGATGCGCTGCGGCCGTTCCTCGCGTCGCTCGATTAGGCGTCCCGGCCCGGCTCGTGTCAATGCAGGCAACTGTTTCCGAATGCGCATGGAGGTGAACCTTGACGAAACCCCACACTGAACTGTTGAACCGTCGGCGCGTGCTGCAAGCGCTCGCCGCGGCCGCCCCGTTCGCGGCGGTCCCCTCATGGGGCGCGGCCGGCGACACCCTGACGGCGCGCGCGTTCGGCCCGGACGGAAAGCCCGCCGGGTCGCGGCAACTGGAAACGCTGCTCCTGATCAATCCCGACGGCCGGCCCTTTGAACTCCTGCCCCAAATCAAGGGAGAAGGCGCCCTCACCATCCCCCTGCCGAAGGAGAACTTCCAGCTGATGATGCGGCTGGGCGTCCCCACTTTCGGCGAGGTCTACCTGTACGCCGACGACGTTCGCGGCCCTGAGGTGCTGCTCAACTACGAGTTCGCCCGCAGCCGCGCGGCGCTGGTCCGCCGTTACGTGAAGGCAGCCCAGGCCGAGGGCGTCGATTTCAGCTCCGCCCTGCTGGACCGGCTCGAAGCCGGGGAAGCGGCCTTCCGCCGGGCAGCCGCCGCCGGCGAACTGCCCGCACGCGTGCGGCACGCGAACGACTCCCTCAAAGAGACGATGTGGGCCGGCGAAATGGCCGTCGCCGAACGCGCCCGCCATCGCATCCGGCGGAACGGTCCGCGCCCCGGTTTCCTGTTCGGGTGCGCCGCCTTCGGCTATGCCCGCTCGGACGACTACGCCCGCCGCTTCGATGCCGTCTTCAACTTCGGTACGCTGCCCTTCTACCGCAATGACACCGAGCCCGTCGAGGGCCAGCTCGACTATTCGCGCCCCCAAGGCGTATTGGACAAGACCGTCAACTCGCCGCTCCTGTTCAAGGGCCACCCGCTGCTCTGGTTCAAGCGCCAGAACATGCCCGACTTCCTGCCCACCAAGTCATGGCCGGACATGAAGACCAGTTGCCGCGACTACGCCCTCGGCACCGTCGGCCGCTTCCGATCGCGCATTCACTCCTGGGACATCATCAACGAGGCCCACGACTGGGCCAACGAAATGAAATACGAGCCAGGGCAACTGGTGGAAATGACGGCCTTGATGTCCAAAGCCACCCGCGAAGCCGACCCGACGGCCTTCCGGGTCGTCAACAACTGTTGCCTATGGGCCGAGTACGTCGCCACGCGCATGTCCAACGCCGACCGGCCGCCGCTCGACCGCCCGTCCATGACACCGGTCGAATACCTGCGGATGCTCCGCGACGCGCGGGTCGACTACGACGCCATCGGACTCCAGATCTACTGCCCCGGCCGCGACATGCTCGAGATCGAACGCCATATCGAGCGCTTCGCCGCCCTCGGCAAGCCGATGCACATCACGGAACTCGGCATCCCCTCGGCGAACAACAAGGACACTCTCAGCACCTATGAAGAACGGGGGAAGCGGATCCCCTACCCCATCGACGCGGTCTGGCACGGGACCGAGTGGAGCGAGCAGATCCAGGCGGATTGGGTCGAGCAGTTCTACACGCTGTGCTACAGCATGCCGCAGGTCGAAGCGATCACGTCGTGGGGCTTCACCGACCCCGGCTACATGCCGAACGGCGGCCTGCTCACGCGCGACCTGCAACCGAAACCGTCCTACAAACGGCTGCTCGCGCTCGAACAGCAGCTATCGGAAGGCTCGCGGACCCGAACGACGGCCCGGCGGAAGTAGGGAATTGCGGACCGGCACGTGGGTTGAACCGAGGTCCGGAATTCCGTTATCCAGCCCGGTACCGCGCCCCGGCTCAATTTACGGTTTAGAGGCCCTGTTGGCTGTGATATTCTGCTTCCGCACGGGAGAGGAGTCCCCCATGGCCAAATACGTTTACCAAGCGTCCCCAATGACTCATCGTGATCTCGACACGTTCCCCGTTGGCGGCGGTTCAGCCGGCCTCGATGAGTCCTTCCCAACTTCCAGCTTCCGGATGCGAACCGCGTCACTGCTGGGAACTGTTTTGCTGGTTTCCGTCCTGTTGTCCGGCTGCGCTCAGAACACTGCCCCGGAACCCAAGGAGGCGGCCGCCCCCGTCGAGAGGTCTCTGCTCAATCCCGCCTCGCTCAATGAGAAGGCTCCGGACCAGTTCATGGCGCGGTTTGAGACGAACAAGGGCGTGTTCCGCGTCGAGGTAACTCGAGTCGCGGCTCCCATCGGCGTCGACCGGTTCTACAATCTGGTGAAGAATGGCTTCTATAACGGCGCCCGGTTCGTCTGCGTCATGCCCACCTACGTGGCGTTCGGACTGAAGGGCGACCCGGCCATCGATGCTGCTTGGCGGGAACAGGAGATGAAGGATGACCCGGCAACCCGAACGAACCGGAAAGGCACCATAGCGTTCACCCCCTTGGAGCGGCCGAATGCCCGGACGACGTATCTATGGATCAATCTTACGAGCAACGGCTACCTCGACGACCATGGATACGCGCCGTTTGGCTCCATCGTTGAAGGCATGGAGGTTGTCGAATCGCTCTACGGCGGCTACGGTCCGAACCCGGAAATCCCGAAGGTTCTCGAGGAAGGGAACGATTACCTGACCAAGGAGTTCCCGCGACTGGACTACATCGAGACGGCGGCCATCGAGTAACGCCAGCTTCCGGATTGCTCCGTGATTATCGCCTGATCGCCGTGGTCGGTGGAAGCCGGGACAAATCACAAGGACCGTCTCAATGTTCGTCCGGGCCCCTCCCGGCGTCCGGGGCGCCACCAGCGGACTCCCGGGCAGCTTGTGCCTGGTCGCCGATCTGCCCCCGAGTGAGTTGGAGACGAGTGGTAGCATAGCAGCGATGATATGCTCCCTCGACCGTGCCGGACGGGCGTAAACGGGCGGCGCATCGTACGGGAGAATCGGGTTCCTTGCTCTGCTGAATGCGCGTGAGTGCGGCAATCATCGGCCACGGGCTGACCGGACACACCTGGTTCGCCGCGAGCAGAGTCGGTGGTGCAATCATCACCCGATCCCGCGCTGCGTTGTGCGCTGAGTCAGCGAGGAGCCAGGAGAAGAACATGCTCAACAAGATCGCGGCAATGGTAATCCTGAGCACGGCCTTGGCCGTGACCGCCACGGCAGCGCCGGACCAGCCCGGGCCCGCTGTGGCCGATCCCTGCGACCGCGCCTGCCTCAACGGGCTCGTCGATCAGTATCTGGAAGCGATGGCCCAGCACGACCCCTCCGGCCTGCCGCTGGCCCCGAACGTCCGCTTCACCGAAGACACCGCCGAGATCCCCGTCGGCGATGGCCTGTGGGTTGGCGCCTCCGAAGCCCCGACGACCTTCCAGATCCACATCCCTGACGAAGAGACTCAGCAGGCAGGCTTCTTCGGCGTGATGAAGGAGTTCGACAAGCCGGTCATCCTTGCGCTGCGTCTGAAGCTGGAATATGGCCGGATCACCGAGATCGAGCAGGTCCTGACGCGGAACCCCTCCGCCGAGGGAATGCCCATGCTCGAGACTCCGCGCCAGGCCTGGCTGACACCGGTCCCGCCCGACCAACGGAACTCCCGCGACGAGATGCTGAGCATCGCCAACCTCTATTTCGAAGCCATCGAACAGGACAAAGGTAGCGTGGCGCCGTTCGCCGACGACTGCGTGCGCGTTGAAAACGGCGTCCAGACCACTACCGTCGAGCCGCCCGATCCCGCCGACTACGGTCCGTCCGAGGCTGATCAGGCGAGGCTCAGAAGGCTGCGGATCCGCTCCCTCGGCTGCGCTGCCAATATCGACTGCGGTAACGTCCAGTACATCACCAGGATCTGGCCGCGGCGCCTCGTGGTTGCCGATCCGGTGCTCGGCATCGTCCTTACCTTCCCCATGTTCGTCCATCGGGCCGATATCCGGGCGGTCAAGATCACCGGCGTGCCCGGCGTGGACACCGACCCGAAGAACATTGTCCCGTTCAACCTGCAGGCCGGCGAGCTATTCAAGGTATACGGCGGCCAGATCCACGAGATCGAGGCCAACGGGAGGGTGCTGCCCTACCTCTCCGATACCGGCTGGGATAACAACTAACGCGGGTAAAGCAGGGTCAAGACTCTGCCCGCCCCTGTTTGCCTATCCGCGCTCAGGATTCGGAAGCACCAAGCGACTTCGGCGTTGCCATCGCCGTGGATTTCCAGTTGGCCTAGCCCCCGAGTATCAAAGAGATACCGGCGCGGTCGGCAGGTCGCACTCGGAGGTCCCGTTGCGGGAGACACCGCCGCGCGAGGTGCCGGGTGGGTTGCGTAACAGCAGCCCGCGATGTCCCCGGTGAGACGGGTGGCGGTGGTCGGAGAGGCGGATCAGTCGATCCGCCTCTGACCGGGAATGTCGTCGGGGTTCACCCCTGTTCCACTCGCGCCGCGAGACGGCGATGCTCGAAACTTACCGGCGGTACAGAGGAAAGCGGAGCTGAAGCCCTGCGCCCGCCAAAGCGCACCCGCCCAGGCAGTCCGGCGCTGGTTTCAGCCCCGATCTTCGTCGCGAAAACTAAGTGCGCCGCACGACGACAATGGTCACGTCGTCGGCCTGCGGTGCGTCCCCGGTAAATACGTTCAGATCGTCGCAGACCAACTGCACCAGCTCGGCAGCGGAACGGTCGCGGGCCGCTACCACCAGATCCTCGAAGCGTTCCTCGCCGTACTCGTCGCCGGCGGTGTTGTTCGCTTCGGTGACACCGTCGCTATAGATGACCAGCGAATCGCCTGGCGCCATCTCGGTCTCCGCCTGCCGGAAGGGCAGCGACGGAAACGCGCCGAGCACCGGGCCGCCTTCCTCGAGCTTCTCCACGTCGCCATTGACGCGGACGAGCAACGGCGGATTGTGGCCGCCGTTTGAAAAGACGATGTGGCCGTTGCCTGGGTCCACTTGCGCCAGGAAGAAGGTCACGAAGCGGTTGTCGGGGCAGATGGCATGAAGCGCCCGATTCAGAGAGGCGACCATGACCGCGGGCGTTTCACCGCGCTCGGCCAGCAACTGGACCCGCGCCTGCAGGTTGACCATCAGCAGTGCCGCGGGCATCCCCTTGCCGGCCACGTCGCCCAACACGACCAACTGCCTGCCGTCGGGGAGCGTTACGAAATCGTAGTAATCGCCGCCCACGCCTCGACAGGGGCTGTTGTAGCCGGCCAGATCCAGTCCCTCGACCGACGGTGCATCGCCGGGCAGGAACTGCCGCTGGATTTCAGCCGCCTGATTCAGATCGCGCTCCATCAGCTCGCGGGCGCGTTCCACTTCGGAGAGCCGTTCCCGCTCGATGCGCATGGCCGCCACGTTGGCCATCACCGTCAGCAGGTTGAGGTCGGCCGGCGAGAACTGGCGCCAGGCGTGGGGCGTGTCCACATAGATCAGCCCGAGCACGCGCTCGTCGGTCTGAAGGGGCGCCGCCATTAGCGAATGGACTTGGTGCAGGACGATGCTCTGCCGGTTGCGCAACACCTCGTCGGACTGCACGTCGCCCACCAGCAGCGACGTCCGCTCATTCATCACCCGGTCGCGAACCGCCTTGCTGATGCGGAACTGATCGCCGCGCGACGCTCTCACTCGCAGGTCCTTGCCCTCGAGCGTCAGCAGCACGCCGCGACTCGCCCCGACCGCCTCGAGCGATAGCGCGAGGATGTCGTTGAACAGGTCCGCCATCGGCTTGCGGGCCACCAATTCCCGTCCGGCGCGCAGCAGGGCGGTTACCGGGTCAGCCCACAGGGAGTTCGCGACGTCGTCCGGTCCGGTGCTGCCGCCGGCGACCAGTTGTCCGAGCGTGACCGTATGCATGGGCGGGCGTTCGGCGGACGAGCGTACGGCGTCGAAGATCACGGTGCCCTCGAACGGGTCGATCTCCTCGACCTCGTAGACGAGACTGAGGCGGCTGGCGCGGACACGGTCCCCGGCATTGAGCACTCGCGCGCCGCGGAGACGCTGGTCGTTGATGATTGTTCCGTTCTTACTTCCCAGGTCGCGTATAAGCCACTCGGCGTCGGACTTCTCGATGGTCAGGTGGCGGCGCGACAGCCCGGCGTCCTCCGGATAGGCGAGATCGTTGTCCGAGGAGCGCCCGATCGTGATGCTGTCGCTGGTGAGCACATGCGTGGTGCGCTCACCGGCGGGGCCTGTGATCTGCAGTCGATGTGCCATGGTGCCGATGGGCGGGGCGGAACCCCGCCCGAGAACTAGGCGAAGCTTTTCGCCGCCTCCGCTTCGTCGTTGAAGAATTCGAACAGCGTCATCATTCTGGTGACCTGCAACAGGTCCAGCGCCTTGCCCTGGACGTTGACCATCTTGAGTAGTCCGCCGCTGTTGGTGACCGTCGTATAGGCGCCCACCAGCTCACCCAGCCCCGCGCTGTCCATGTAGTCGAGCGCTTTCAGGTTGAGGATGATCTTCCGCTTGCCTCCGTCAACGAGGTCGTGGACGGTGGTTCTCAGTCTCCCCGTAGCCTCTCCCAGGGTGAGGCGTCCGGAGAGCTCAATCACCGTAACGCCGGTCACATCTCGGGTTTTGATTGTCAGACTCACGAATAGTTCCTTTCTATGCCACCCGGCAGGACGCGCGCTCCGCCGGCCCAAACGGCCGGCATTCCGATCGATTGCCGAGCGGCTCGCCCCGGTTCCCAAAGCCGTTACAGGGCGGAGCCGATCTAATTATCACACGCGCCGTGCCGATCCAACGCGACTGTAACACGGCGGTACCCGGCTCCGGCGGCTCCATCCACTACACTGGGTGTACGTCATTCGACTGCCTGGGCGGCACGAGGATCCCCAATGAGCGATACCCGACGGCGCATCACGTTCTCCCTGATTTTTTGCGGTTTGCTGGTCGCCGCATACTTTGTAGGGTCCGCCGCCGACGATACAACGGTTCCATCCAATGAGCCCGATCGCATCATTCTCACGTGGACCGGCGATCCGGCGACGACCCAGGCGGTCACCTGGCGCACCGCTCCCGGCACCGGCGATCCGGTAGCGGAGATCGCCGTATCGGAGGACGGCCCGAAGTTCCCCGACAGCGCCCGCGAGGTGGCCGCCACGTCGGAAACAGTCAAGACCGACGACGGCCCGGCCGTCTACCATACGGTCGAGTTCACCGGCCTCACGCCGCGGACGCTTTACGCCTATCGGGTCGGCGACGGCGAGGACTGGAGCGAGTGGAACCAGTTCCAGACCACCAGCGAACAGCCGGCCCCGCTCACCTTCCTGTACGTCGGCGATGCGCAGAACGACATTTACTCGATGTGGTCGCGGGTTATCCGCATGGGCTTCACCAAGGCGCCGGAGGCGAGGTTCATCATTCACGCCGGCGACCTGGTGAATCACGGTGACCGCGACCGGGAGTGGGGCGAATGGTTCCGGGCGGCCGGCTGGATCAACCGCTCGATTTCGTCGATACCCAGTCCGGGCAATCACGAGTACAACAGCGGCGAGCTGTCGCCGTACTGGCGGCCCGCCTTCGCCCTGCCGCGGAACGGGCCGGAGGGTCTCGAGGAAACCGCGTACTACCTCGATATCCAGGGCGTTCGGATCGTGTCGCTCAACTCGAACCGGCGGCAGGAAGAGCAGGCGGTTTGGCTCGACAAGATCCTGGCCGAAAACCCGAACCGATGGACGATCCTGACCTTCCATCACCCGATCTTCTCCTCCGCCCGCGGTCGCGATAACGCCGAGCTGCGCGCCGCCTGGCAACCGGTCATCGACCGGCACGGGGTCGATCTCGTCCTGCAGGGCCACGACCACACTTATGGCCGCAGCAACCTCATCACCGGCCTGAGCGCCCAGGAGGGCGGGCACGGCACGGTGTACGTGGTGTCGGTGTCGGGTCCGAAGATGTACCGCAACGACCAGGAGGAGTGGATGGCGCGTGCCGCCCAGGACACGCAGCTCTTCCAGGTGATCCACGTCGACGGCGACCGGCTCTCCTACGAGGCCCGGACCGCGCGCGGTGTCGTGTACGACGCCTTCGAGCTGCACCAGCGCGACGGGCAGCCCAACGAGCTGATCAACCGGATTCCGAACACCCCGGCGCGGCTGAGCGACTGGGGACTGCGTTCTATCGAAAGTCTTCAGTGGGGCAGGCGGTTTAGCCTGCCCCGAGGATCGTGAATTCCGGGCGACGGCAAGCGTTCACATGAGTGTGAACGCGGCGCGCACGAGTGCGCACGCCACGTGTGGGCGGCAGACTCCGCTCCCTTCGGTCACGGCTCTCATTGAGCGAAACGTTCCAATTGGAGCCGCGACCAGAGGGAGCGGGAGTATCGCGGACTCCGTGCTACGCGCCCTCGATCCCGGGGCGACTTCCAGGGCGCTGGCCTGTGGGCGGAACATCGCGGCGACGGTGGCGCTGATGATCAGGCAGCCTCCGGCGATCGCCATCGGGCCCGGCCGCTCGCCGTGGACGAACCAGGTCCAGACCGGATTCAGCGCCGGCTCCACCAACAGCAGCAACGACGCCTCGAGCGCCGGCGTGTGCCGCATCGCTCTCGTCATCAGCGCGTAGGCCAGTCCGATCTGGAAGATGCCCAGGTAGGCAATCACGGCCCAGTCGACCGGCTGCGACGAGACCACCGGCAGCGCCAGCGGAAGGCATCCAAAGGCCGCGATCGCATTGCCCGAGACCACCGCCGCCATGCCGCCGTCCCGGCCCTCGAGCCAGCGCAGTCCGGCGATGGTCGACGCCCAGGTGACGCCGCTCGCCACCGCGATCAGGTTGCCGCGGAAGGGATCGGGCGCCGTCCCGAGCGGCGCCTGCTGGTCGACGAAGAACAGCGCGAGTCCCGCGGCCAGCGCCGCCATTAGCAGCAAGTCCGACTTCCGGATCGGCTCGCGCAGCACCAGCGGACCGAGCAGCAGCAGGTAGAGCGGCGCCGTGTCCTGCAGGAAGATCGAGTTGGCCGAGGTGGTGAGCTTGTTGGCCCAGACGAACATGACCATGGTGCTGGCGTAGGCCAGGCCCACCAGCGGCGTACGCCAGCTCCAGTTGCGGCGGGTGGCCGGCACCAGCAACAGCAGCATGACGCCGGCCACCGCGGCCCGGAAGCTCGCCACCTGCCAACTGGTCAGCGTGGTCGCCTTGATGGCGGCGCCACCGGTCGAGAAGAGGATGGCCGTCGCCAGCAGCTCGAGCCGGCTGGCGAGATGGGAACGTGCGCGCATGTAAGCTGTCAGGGTACGGCTGCGGAGGCCGCCTCAGCAACACGGCGGGGGGTGCCGCTCACGGATTGTCGATGGTCCGGATCAGGCGTGCGGGTTCGGTGAACGAGAGTCCCTGGGACTGCACCACGCTGATCATGACCGCTTCCACCACCGGCTCAGACACCTGCTGGCGAGCCACCCACTCGACGATGAAGCTGGTCCCCGATCCGCGGTCATCATGCTCGTCGACGACGAAGTCGGCGGAGGCGAGCGGGGTTAGCTCCAACGGCTCGTCGAGATAGTTCCTGACGAGGCTGCCTTCGGAGCTGTAGTAACGGATGCTGGTAACTTGGATCGACTGACTTAGATCCGTGTTGCGCACGCTCAGCGTCGCTACCAGATTGAAAGGTCGCTTCTCTTTATTCTGGTAGACGTGTGAGTAAACCGGTACATATAAGACCTGACCCGTGACGTGGTTGGCGCTGTTGTAGGAAGGGGAATGCTCCGCTGGCGCGACCAGTGGCTCGGAGGCCGGCGGTGCCTGTTCGCTGCAGGCCGCCAGCAAGGCGAACGCAAGCAGCGCAATGACACGGCGACGCGGCGTCTCCATGGAACGACGATAGCACACGGGGCTCAGAAATCATCGCAGGCGCGGTAGGCGGCGATGACGGCTTTTTCGCCCTCCTTACCGGGCTTGGAGTTGCCGTGCTCCATGCCGATGACCAGCTCGGAGCCGCGCTCGTGGAGCCAGCGGAAGATGTTCCGATAGTTGATCTCTCCGGTGGTCGGCTCCTTGCGTCCCGGGTTGTCGCCGACCTGGATGTAGGCGATCTCGTCCCATGCCTGCTCCATGTTCGGGATCAGGTTCCCGACCTGGATCTGCTGGTGGTAGAGGTCGTCGAGGATCTTGCAGCTCGGCGAGTCAACGGCCTTGCAGATGGCGTAGGCCTGCGGGACGGAGCGCAGGAACAGGCCCGGATGGTCGCGGTACCAGTTGAGCGGCTCGAGCACGATCACCAGTCCGGCCGGCTCGGCGACCTCGGTCATCACCCGGAGGTTCTCGATGCAGTGGGCCGTCTGGTAGCCGGTGTCGAGGTTCTGGTTCACGGTCCCGGGCACAACGGTGGTCCACTTGGAGCCGACGCGGCGGGCGGTGGCGACGGCGTCGCGCATGGTGGCGCGGAGGGCGTTGCGGAACTCGTCGTCGGCACGGGTCATGAAGTCGTTGGACTGGAATTCGGCGCGGGCCACAAAGACGCCCATGGTCATGCCGTTCTTCTCGAGCGCCCGGCCGATGGCGTCCTGCTCGGCCGGCTCGCGCTTCATGGCGTCGTTGTCTTCCCAGGCCGTGAAGCCCTGGTCGGAGGCGAACTGAATCTGGTCGACCGCGCTGGCGCCGGCCGAGTGCCGGAACATGCCGGGATGCGGGGCGTACTTCAGCTTGAACTTCGGGGCATTGTCGGCACGGGCCGGGGAATGCGTGGCCGCGGCGGCCGCGATGGCTGATGTGAGGAAGTGTCGTCGGTTCATCGGTCCTCCCGCCTGACACTGTACTGCACAAGGAGGTCGGTCGTGCTTCTCGAAGGCAGAGCGGAGCTGAAGCTCCGGGCCAGTTCGCCTGAACCCCGTCCCGTGTCAGGGGATACGGGCGAGCCGAATTCGGAGGCTCCGTTGCGGGGGACACCGCTGTGGAAGGTTAGGGGGAGGCTACGTGACGGAAGCCTGCAATGTCCCCGGTGAGACGGGAGGCGCTGAAGCCCGCCGCCCCAATAGGCTACAGGTTCTCGATCTCTACCGGGTCGAAGTCGCCGGCGGGGTGGAAGCCCAGGACGCGGCCGTAGAAGGTGAGCTCGGCTTCGAAAACGCGCTTGATGGTCTCGGCGCGACGGAAGCCGTGCTGCTCACCCTCGAAGGCGATGTAGGCGACCGGCAGGCCCTTCGAGCGGAGGGCCGCGACCATCGACTCGGCCTGGTTCGGCGGCACGATCTTGTCCTCCAGGCCCTGGAAGAAGATGATCGGGCAGGACAGGCGATCGACGGCCTGGATCGGCGACCGCTCGCGGTACAGGTCGCGGCGCTCCGGGTACGGGCCGATCAGGCCGTCGAGATAGCGGGACTCGAACTTGTGCGTGTCGCGGACCAGCGTCTCCAGATCGCCCACGCCGTAGAGGCTGGCGCCGGCGTGGAAGGTGTCATGGAACGTCAGGGCGGCGAGGCTCGTGTAGCCGCCGGCACTCGAGCCGCGAATTATGAGGCGATTCCTGTCGACCTTGCCCTGGTCGGCGAGGTACCGCGCGCCATAGACACAGTCCTCCACATCGGCGACGCCCCACTTGCCCTTGAGCAGCTCGCGGTAGCCGCGGCCGTAGCCGGTGGAGCCGCGGTAGTTGACGTCGAGCAGCGCGAAGCCGCGGCTGGTCCAGTACTGGGCGCGAGGACTGAAGCCGGTGGTGGTGGCGCCGGTGGGTCCGCCGTGGCAGATTACGATGAGGGGCGGAAGCGTGCCTTCGGGCGCCCGGAAATCGCGGTTCTTGGGGGGATAGAAGAAGCCGTGCGCGACGGCGCCGCCGGCCGTCGGGAAGTCGACGGAACGCGGCGTCGAGATGTAGCCCGGATCGAGACCGACGGGCGCGGACGAACGCAGAACGTCGACGTCGCCGGAATCGAGATCTACGCTCACCACTTCGCGCGGATGGTGCGCCGAGCTGCCGATGAAGACGGCGCGGCGCCCCTCGACGGAGAGGCTCGTGATCTCGCTGTGGGGCACGCCCAAACGTTCCAGGACACCGGACGACGGATCGAGCAGGCCGACGTTCCAGGCCCCGTGCCCGCAGTAGGCGGTCACCAGGCGGCCGTCGGCATCGAAGCCGTAGGTGCGCATGCCGAACTGCCACTGCGGCAGTCCGAACTCGGCCTCTTTCCGCAGGACGCACCAGGCGCGGTCGCCGTCCCAGCGGTAGAGGTTCCACCAGCCGCGGGGATCGGCGACGAAGTAGAGTCCGCCGATGGGGGACCAGGTCGGCTGGAAGATCGAATTGCCGAAGCCGCCGGCGACTTTGCGCGGCTCGTCGAGGGAGCCGTCGTCGAGGATCTCGGGCGATCCAGAGCTCGGTCTCGTCCCAGGGCATGGCCGGGTGGTCCCAGGTGAGCCAGGCGAGCATGCGGCCTTCGCGGTTGAGGGCCGGGGAGGAGCAGAAGTCGTGGCCGCCGGCGAGGACGGTGATGGCGCCGGTGACGAGGTCGACCGCGACCAGCTCGTTGACCGGCTCGCGTCCGCCGGAATGATCCTCGCGGACGCAGATGAGGCGGTTGCGATGGTGGTCGAGCGTCAGGTCGGCGTAGCGGAAGGGCCCCGGCGGAGTCACCGGCGCCGGTTGCTGGCCGACCTCGTGGTGGTAAATGCGCTGGTCATCGAAGTTACAGAACCAAATGCGGCCGCGGCGCACCAGGCACGCCCCGCCGCCATATTCATGGGCGCGGGTGCGGATGTTGAAGCCGTCCGGCGTGACATCCGTGACGGTGCCGTCGGGCGTGCGGCAGACCATGACGTAGCGCCCGTCCTCGGCGGCGCGGCCTTCGATCCAGTAGATATTCTCGCCGTCGATGGCAACGCTACGCAGTCGAACGCTGGCGGCCACCATGAGGTCGGTTGTGAGCGGCGATTCCCACTCACCGAAAGGAGCCGTGCGCGGAGTGTCCATCGGCACTCAGGATATCAGGTCGGCGGATAACTGGCAGCGCCAGGGCCCTAAAACATTACGCGCCACTCAAGGCGCGCTGGATGCGCTCTGGGCGTCGCACTGTTCGCGGAGGGCTGCGAGAGAGCTGTCGAGGTAGCGCTCGAAACCCTCCGGGTTGACGAACGGGTTAGCGGTGTCCTCGTCGGGCCGCGACTTCGATAGCTCCAGCATCCGAAACGCCGACCGGTGGTGCTGGAGGAAGATATCGCACGGCAGGGCGCGGAGCTTCGCGATGGTGTGCTCGTAGTCCTCGAAGATCTCCGGGTAACGGGCGTTGCCGACCAGTTGGTAGCCCGGCGCACTGAGGCTGCACCGGAAGACCACGTGATAGGTCCTGCTCCCCTCCCTCGCCTCGGCGGTGAAGGACAGACATCCCTTGGTGTGGCCGGGGGTCCGATGCGCGGTCACCGTGATGGGGCCCAACCGGACCTCCTCGCCGTCCTGCAGCAGGGCATCCGGCTGGATGGGCGGGAAGGCGTAGCGGTCGCCGAAGGCGAAATCCTCCTTGCCGCCGCGAGCGAAGGCTTCCCGCTCCGGCGCACTCGACAGAAACCGGGCTCCGGTGCGCGCCTTGACGTCGGCGAGGCCGCCCGAATGATCGTAGTGGGCGTGGCTGGACAGGAGAATGCGAATGTCGGAGGACTGGAATCCTAGTTGGCGGATGTTCGCCTCGATCAGCGGGACCGTCTCGCGGAAACCGGTCTCGATGAGGATGTGTCCTTCGTCGGTCGTGATGAGATACGACGCGACGTTGGCGGCGCCGACATAGTAGATGTTGCCGACGACCCGGAACGGCTCCACCGGGCGGTTCCACTCGGGATGATCGGTGGGCGCGTACTCTGCCTGGGCTGTCAGGCAGAGGCAGAGCGGGAGAAGAGTGGCGAGGTGGCGGGCGCTCATCGTGGGGTTGTCCTTTGCCGTAGTGTACGGGATTGCGGCCGGGGGCATGCGTGCGGAAGCCGCTCCAATGCGGGTCTCGATCAGAATCCGTGACGCACTACAGTAGACTGTGGAACAGCGCCGAGCGGCCGGACGCCGCGGGGTCGCGTGCCTTTCCGTTGTGCCCCTCCCCCGGGCATTGAGGAAATCAGCCCGCTCAAGAATGGAGGATAGCGATGAACGTGAATTACAGATACGAACTGGTTGGGGTTCTGGGTTATCCGGTCGCGGAGAATCCCACCTGTGTCATGCAGGACGCCGCGTTTGCCGAACTCGGCCTGCAGTGGCGCTATCTGACGATGGAGGTCCGGTCCGAGGACTTACCCGACGCGATGCGCGGTGTGCGCGCGCTGGGCATGCGGGGGGTCAACCTGACCATCCCTCACAAGGTGGCGGTGATGGCGCTGCTCGACGAGATCGCGTCCGATGCGAAGCTGATCGGCGCGGTGAATACGGTGCGGCGCGAAGGCGACCGGCTGATCGGCGAAAATACCGACGGCAAGGGCTTCCTGCGCGGTCTGCGGGAATCCGGTGTCGACCCGCGCGGCCGGCGGATCGTTGTGCTGGGGGCCGGGGGCGCGGCGCGAGCGATCACCGTGGAACTCGCCCTGGCGGGCGCTGCCGAGCTGATCGTCGTCAATCGTAGCGCCGAGCGCGGGCGGGGGTTGGTGGCCGACCTCGAGACCCGCACCGGGGCCAGCGCGCGGTTCCAACCGTGGAACGCAACGGTCGCGATCGGGCCGGAGACGGACGTCCTGGTCAACGCCACCTCGATTGGACTCTATCCCGACGTCGACGCCATGCCCGCGGTCGACCTGAAATCCGCGCGGTCCGATCTGTTGGTCTGCGATGTGATCCCGAACCCGCCGGAGACGCGCCTGGTGCTGTCCGCGCGCGCACAGGGCCTGAGGACCCTGACCGGCTTGCCGATGTTGGTCTACCAAGGCACGATCGGTTTCGAGATGTGGACGGGACGGCCGGCGCCCGAGGCGGCGATGAAACGCGCGCTCGAGCAGGCCTTTGGTCTGATAGCCTGATGGCGGAGGAGCAAGGAATGAACCAAATCGCCACCCTGGGGCACGAGGAAGCACAACGGGCTATTCAAGCCATTCAAGCCGAGTTAGTGAAGCGCGGCCTGGCCGCGGTGATCGCCGTCGCCGACGCCCACGGCGAGTTGATCGGCCTATTGAGGCTCGACGGGGCGCGCCTACCCTCGATCGTGATTGCCACAAACAAGGCGTGGACAGCCGCCCGCGAGCAGAAGCCCAGTCGTGAGATCGGCCAAGCCGCGCGTGACCCGGTCAGCGGCTTCGACCTCGCCTATTATGGCGATCGGCGCTACATCGGCTGGGGCGGCGGCGTGCCGGTGATCGTCGATGACGCGGTAGTCGGGGCGGTGGCGATCAGCGGTCTGACCGAATCGGAAGATGTGGAACTCGCGCGGATTGGCGTGGCGGCCATCATCGACGCATCGTAGACAGGGCTTCGCGCCGCTCTTCGAGATTCAGGTAGACGGTGAACTTACTGTCGTGGTCTTCCTCCCAGCGGTCGAGGGAGGGGGAGTAAGTTTCGTTGCGCATCTCGTTGCGGTCGGGGTCGATGCGGATGAGGCGGAGGAATCCCGCGCCGCCCTCGTCGCGGCCCTGGTAATCCACCATGATTTCGTAGACCGGTTCCCTGGCCAGATTCATGGAGATCTGGTAGGCTTCGCCGCTGTAGTGTCCGCACAGGACCATGAAGATCTGCGGTTGGCGCCGGATGAAACGCTGCCACAAGACTTCGGCGGAGTTACCCGTGTCCTTTAGTAGGTAGGGCTCCTGGGGACGTCCGTTGCTGAACAGATAGACGTGGGTAGAAACGAAGGCCAGCGCGTCGAGGTGCTCGGCCAGCACGCGCTCAGCCCAGGCGATGGCGGCGTCGGGGTAGTCGAGCTCGAGGTGCAGGGCGATGAACTTCTGGCCGGCCGCTTCAAAGGTCTGGTAGGAGTTGAGGCCGTTGTCGGAGGCGCCGCCGTACCAGTCGAATTGCTCGAACCGTTGCGGGCCGAAGAAGCGGCGGTACCAGTTAGTCTTGAACCAGTCGGGGTCGGAACTGTCCTCGCCGCGGTCGTAGTCGTGGTTGCCGATGGCGGCGCCCCAGGGCACGACGCCGTTGAGCCGCTGCATCATCTTCTCCGCCACGTCCCATTCCTTGGGGAATAGCTTGCCGTGCTCGACGAGGTCGCCGACCTGGGTCACGAAGACGATGTTCTCTTTCTCGACGTTGTCGACGATCCACTGTGTCTGGTCGTCGAAATATTGCGGCAGCCGCTCGCTGTAGAACTGCGTGTCGGGCAGCATGACGATAGTGAACGGCTCGGCGCCGCCGAGGGCGACGGTGGCGAGCGCCAGGAGGATAAGCCGCATGGCCACGGCGCGTGTTGGCGAAGTAGAAACGATCATAGCAATGTGAGGAGCTATTGGAACCGATTATACCCCTTGTCTTTTAGGCTGGCGAGCTCGGCATAGCAGGTCTGTAACTGGCGTGGTGCGCCGTCTGCCCGGCGCCCGCCGGGATATGGTGGCCGGCCGAACTCCGACTCACCCAGTGTCCGGCGACAATCAACGCGCTACGGAAGCGAAGCTGCCTCCGCTTTAGCCACCTGGAACAGGCCCGCGTCGTTCTTGTTCATGGGGCAGGTGCAGGTTTTGTAAGGGCAGCGGATGAGGTCCGGCAGGAATCGAAAGCCGGAGTAGACGTGTCCCAGGCGCAGGCCACGGCTGCCGGGCGTCGGAGATCTCATGTCCGCGGTCCGGGCATCGAAACAGGGATAGACATCGCCTTCCGGGGTTGCGACGACGGCGTTGTAGCCGGCGTTGCACAGACTCCCCTCGGGGAGGTGACGTAGGGTGTCGTTCCTCGTCATGCCGAAAGCGCGAAGCTCGGCATTCGTATAGGCTTCCGGATAGGATCGACCTTGGAATGGCCCGACGAGAGGCAGAAACGTCAGATCGATCTTCTTGCTCTCGAAGACGCGGCGGTACAGGTCCAATTTCCTGAGCAGCGGCGGGTCAGCGACCGCGTTCACGTTGATGCTGATCCCGTTTGCCTTCGCGGCATGAAAGTTGCTCGAGAACTTGTTGAGCAGCTGGAGGCGCATCAGTTCTTCGATATGCGCCGAGGCGACAATGTGGACAACCCGGCAGGGATCGACCTCCGCCAGGAACCTATCGAAACTCCTGGCGGTGAGGTGGGTATTGAAGGACAGATAATGCCTCGCCGAGAGGGCGACACAGGCCTCGATGAGATTGGGCACGAGAAACGGCTCCCCACCGCCGGTGAAACTGACACGGAAGGTGCGGCCAGTGGCCTCTAGCGTCCGTATCAGGGCGTCGATGTCGATCTTCCGGGCCGGATTCTTGACCGACCCGCAGTAGCGGCAACGGAAGTTACAGGGCGAGTATGTTTCCCAGTGGAGCCAGGCATCGTACGGTGGTCTGCTATCGATAAGAGTGTTGTCCATCTCTTGTTGGCCCGCGATAACTCGCCGATCTATTGCGGCAACGGTCCGATTAAGGGGCGCAGCCGGGGAGCGTCGGCGCGGTCATTCACTGATTTGCGTCCGGATCTTACGGCGGCGGCGTTCGCGGAGGCCGGCGGCGCCGAGGGCGAGCAGGCCGAGACCCATCAGACCAGCGGTGGCCGGCTCGGGCACGGGCGCGGGCGAGTCGCCCACGTGGATACCGGCGCCGGGAGTGTCGTCGTAGATGAAATCGGTGAAGGTGATCTTCGTGAGGCCGGGTGAAAACAGATACTTCAGCGAGAACCACGCGAGGTTGGGGACGGTTCCCCCGCCACCACCGCCGAAAAACCCGACGGCGCCGGTCGTCGTTCCGGTGACGGTCCGAGAGAGGTTCGTGATGAGCGCTGCAGACAACGCCGCTCCCTGAGGTCCTGAGACACCCACGGAGTCGCTTCGATGAGCTTTCCCGACACTGTACCCCGGGTTAAATGAAAAGGTGTTGGTTTGGGAGCGGCTCTGGGTGGAAACGGCCGCGCTCAGACGCAGTCCGAGATCTGGAATGGCGTCGCCGTCGATATCCAGGTAGGTGTTGAAGAACACGGTACTCTGGGCTTGATTGACCGTGCGCGACGTGTTGACAGAGAACATCTGGCCCTGCAGCGGGCTTTGGATCAACGTCGCTTCCGCCGGTCCGGCGCCGACTAGCGCCGCTCCGGCCGCGGCGGCTGCCGCGTAGGCGATGCCACGCTGCTTCTTTGTGCGTTTCGCGTTGACAGCGCGTAGGCCGGATGCTGTCAGGCTGTAGGCGTCCAGGCGCGAATCAAAATCTGCCTGTCTGGTGGTCTTTCGTAGCATTCCCCCTCCAATGCTTTTCAGCATAGCAGACAGTAAATGTGGCAGACCCGAGGGATTTTCGCGACGATCTTGTTCTATTGATAATCTCAAAAGGCAGGAATCATGCAGGAGCGCACGAACTCGAGAAAAGTACTGCTGATCGGGTGGGACGCTGCGGATTGGAAAGTAATAAGTCCCATGATGGACGCCGGTAAGATGCCCAACGTGGAGCGGCTGGTCAATCGAGGCGTCATGACCAGCCTAGCGACGCTGCACCCGCCGTTTTCGCCGATCCTGTGGACCTCGATCGCCACCGGTAAACGGCCGTTCAAACACGGGGTGCTGGGCTTCAGTGAACCGACGCCGGACGGACGTGGCGTGCAGCCGGTGACGAACCTCTCACGCAAGACAAAGGCGATCTGGAACATCCTCACGCAGGAGAGCTACCGCTCGAACGTCATCGGGTGGTGGCCGAGTCATCCGGCCGAGCCGATCCGCGGCGCGATGGTCTCGAACCATTACCAACGCGCCAATGCCCCGATGGACAAGCCGTGGCCGATGCGCCCGGGAACGGTCCACCCGGAGCGGCTGTCCAAAACGCTCGGCAAGCTGCGCCTGCACCCGGAGGAACTGGGCGAAGAGGATCTGCTGCCGTTTATCCCCAGGGCCGCCGAGATCGATCAGGAGCAGGATCCGCGGCTCGCCTCAATGGCCAGGATCCTGGCCGACTGCTCGACCGTCCACTCCGCCGCCACGCACCTGATCGAGCACGAACCCTGGGACTTCATGGCCGTCTACTACGACGCCATCGACCATTTCAGCCACGGCTTCATGAAGTACCATCCACCGCGCCAGCGACAGATCTCCGTGCGCGACTTCGATCTCTACAGCGGCGTCATCGAGGCCGGCTACCGCTTCCACGACATGATGCTGGGCCGGCTGTTAAAGTTCGCCGGGCCGGAGACGACCGTCATCCTGATGTCGGATCACGGCTTCCATCCGGACCATCTGCGCCCGAAAGCGATTCCGCTGGAGCCGGCCGGGCCGGCGGTAGAGCACCGGGACTTCGGCATCTTAGTAATTGCCGGCCCGGATATCAAGAAAGACGAGCTGATCCACGGCGCCAACCTACTCGACATCTGCCCGACCGTGCTCACGCTGTTCGGCCTGCCGGTGGGCCGGGACATGGACGGCAAGCCGCTCGTGGAGGCTTGGGAGACGCCGCCGGAGGTGCCGTCGATCGAGAGCTGGGACGAGGTGGAGGGCAACGCCGGGCGGCATCCCCCGGAGCGGACGCTGCACCCGTTCGAGTCCAAGGAGGCGCTCGACCAGTTGGTCGCGCTTGGCTATATCGACCAGCCGGACGAAAACGCGGACAAGGCCGTCGAAAACACGGTTCGCGAGCTGCGGTACAACCTGGCGATGGCCTACATGGACTGCGATCGCCATTCCGAGGCGGCCGAGATCCTGCGCGAGCTGTACGAGAAGGAGCCGGACCAGCATCGCTTCGGGATTCACCTGGCGATGTGTTGCCGGGCGTTGGAGCGGGCGGTCGAGTTAAAGGAACTCGTGGTCACGCTGGGCGTCCGGCGGCGGCAGGACGCCATCGAGTCGCGGGCGAAGCTCGCCAAATGGAAGAAGGAGATCGCCAAGCGGAAGAGAGAGCGTGGGGAGGGAGCCGCGGATAAGAAGCCGGGCGGCGGCGAGGACGATGCCCTGCTCACCCAGCAGGAGCAACGCGAGCTGCGCGATCTGCAGGGCCGGGCCCGGGTGAATCCGTTCGCGCTCGACTACCTGATGGGCTTCGCGCTGGCCGCGGAGGGCAAGGACAAAGAGGCGCTGGCCTCGCTCGAGCGCGCCCGGAAGGCCGAGCCGCGGCGCCCCGGTCTCCACATCCAGATCGGCGAGGTCTACCTCATGATGGAGCGCTGGCGGGAGGCGGAGGGCGCCTTCCAGCGGGCCTACCACATCGATCCGGACAACCCGCACGCGCACCTCGGCATGGCCCGCGCGCTGCTGGCGCGGCGCAAGAATCGGATGGCCGCCGAGGAGGCGCTAAAGGCCGCCGGACTGCTGTACCGGTACCCGATGGCGCACTACGTCCTGGGGGTCGCGCTGCACCGGATGGGCCGCGTGCGGCGGGCGGTGGAGGCGCTCGAGGTGGCGGTGACGTTGAATCCCAACTTCCCGGAGGCGCACCGGCGGCTGGCGCGGATCTATGAGAAGCGGCTCGAGGATCCGAAGCGGGCGGCACAGCATCGGCGGCAGGCGGGCGAGGCGACGGTCGGTGTCCAGGCGGCGCGCAAGACCCGGCGCAGGGGCGGCGACCGGGCGCAGGCGCGTCAGTCGGCGCGAGCGGCCATGCGGGCGGCTCCCCCGGCGGCGGCGGACCGCGCGGAACGCATCACCATCGTCAGCGGACTGCCGCGCTCGGGCACCTCGCTGATGATGCGGATGCTCGCGGCCGGGGGGCTTGACATACTAACTGACGGCGTCCGCGTGGCCGACGAGGACAACCCGAACGGCTACTATGAATTCGAACCGGTCAAGCGTACCCGCCGGGACGCGAAGTGGCTCGACGACGCCAAGGGCAAGGCGGTGAAGATGGTCCACCTGCTGCTTTACGATCTGCCGCCGGACCGCCACTACGACGTGATCCTGATGCGACGCGACATGGACGAGGTGCTTGCCTCGCAGCGTAAGATGCTCGTGCGCCGGGGCCGGGAGGGCGGTAAGATCGACGACGCCCGGATGCGCCGGGTGCTCGAGCAGCAGTTAGTGCAGGTGATGGCGCACCTGCAGTCGCGGCCGAACGTTCGGTTCATCGGGATCGACTACAACGCGCTCGTCGAAGATTCGGGGCCGGAGATCGCCCGGCTGCGGGAGTTCCTGGGGCTGGAGGCGTCCGCGACCGATCTGGCGGAGACCGTGGATCCGTCGTTGTGGCGGAATCGGGCTGGGGTGGTGGATAGCCGTATATGAACGTATGTGAACGTATGTGTGGAGTGTTGGATCGGGACGGGGAGAGGACTACGGCAGGCTGTGCGTTATTGGACGGTGCGTCCTCTGCTTCGTGGTGACAGGCTACGCGGGCCTGTTCGCGATGCTTGCCGGTCGGGTGGCGGCGTAGAGAAGCGAGGGTGAGACAAGGCGCGCGAGCGGCGGGGCCCAGCGGGTGTGCAGCAGGCGGCGGATCAGGCCGGCTGATAGGAACGGAAACGTCAGCCGGCGGCGAACCATCGCCAGCCAGTCGTTGCGCGGGCGTGCGCGCGGCCGCGGCCAACCCGGCTAGATGGCCGGTGAGCATGGCCGAGTACATTCCGCTTCCGGTAAAGGGGTCGATGAAACTCAGCGCGTCGCCTGCGGCATAGCATCCTTCCGGCGCCACTTCCCGCAGGCTGTTCCGCATCGACAGAGGACCCACGGCCAGCCAGTTCATTGTTCGCGACAGCGGCCGCAGGCGCTCAGACAACGCGGCGGACCGCTCGAGCAGCTCATCGAATTGAAATTCGACCCGCCGCAGGACCGACTCCGGAGCCAGTCCGCACACGTTCGTCACGCTGTTCTCCACCGGGCTGACACCGACGTAGCAATCGTCGAAGAAGTGCAGGACCACCGAGTCGGAGATAGGACCCGCGAAATGCGCCTTGAAACCGAACAGGCGGTCGGCGCCCGGCGCGGCGGGGACTGACCGGCGTCCGGTGGCCAGCACGGCGGGGGCCGACGGCGCTACGTGCTTCTTTCGCACGACGGCCACGCCCCGCGCCCCGACCGCATCGAGGAGGAGCCGATCGAGGGTGAAACGGCTGATCCCGTAGGCTGTCTCCTCCAGCCGGTGATTGATGCTTCCCCTTCCGAAGCGCAGGCCCAACCGATTGATCGGTACCGCGCCGGCGGCGAGAATCCGCGTCCACACGCCAAGCCGATCGAGCACGGGGACGGCCTCCGGAGAGAGAAACTCTCCGCACACTTTGTGTCGGGGAAGGTGGGCCTTCTCGTAGAGCGTGACATCGGCTCCCCGCAGGGCCGCCGAGATCGCGGCCGCCGCACCGGCTGGGCCTCCTCCGACCACCTCGACGCGCGTATCGGTCATGCCGTGGGCGCCTCGTGATGCCGGGCGACGAGCGAGAGGCGGAACCACGGCAAGTGAGACCGAATCCGAACCTCCGGGAATTCCGCCCGCCGAGCCAGCCGCCGCAACTCGTCAGCCCGAAACCCCGCCGCCACCGATGCCGGGCCGTCATGCAACGTGACCCGTCCCCACCCGAAAAGCCACCTGGTGGCGGGCAGGAAGTGGTACGCGACCGGATGCCGGAGCAACTCGAGGACCACCAACGCTCGCCGGCTCGTGCGGTACAGCCGGGCGGCGAGCCGGCACGCCGCATCGTCGGCGAACTCGTGCAGCAACAGCGAGCAGACGACGATATCGAACGACCCATCGGCGAACGGCAGATCGAGAGCATCCGCCACTACTCGCGGCTGCGCCGCCGTTTGCAGGTGGGTCACGTTTCGATCGAGTGACGTCACCTCCGCCCGTGAATATGCGCCGCGAACCGATGCCCCGAGGTCGCCGGACGCGGACCCCACGTCGAGCATGGAGAATCGCTCGCCCGGAGAAACGAGATCCCGCAGCAGGCTCAACAGAATGCGATAGACGCCGAAGCGGCGGTTGATTCGGACCAGATCGCGGAGGTTCTCCGCGGCCAGTTCGGGATCGGCCGCTCCGAGCCACTCGGTGCGGAGCACGCGTGTGTTGCCGCTGATGAAACTTCCGGTCAGTGTATCCTCTCAAGAGCTGACGGGCGGAACATGCTCGCCGTTCCGTATCGTTTGATGCGGCTTCGAGAACACGGTAGTGCGAAACTGAGGAACATGAGATCGATGCTGGTGATTACGGTGCTGCTCTGGGTCCTGTTCGCCGCCCCGGCCAGAGCTCAACGGGTGGCCATCGACAACGAACAGTCCGCGCTCACCATTTATACCGCTAATTCGGGGCTGTTTTCGTTTCTGGGACACGGCCATACGATCAGCGCACCGGTTTCCGGCGGCTATATCGAGACCGGTCCGGGCGCCTCCGTGGAACTGTCCTTCGAGAGCGCCGCGCTCCGGGTTGTCGATCCGGAACTTACGCCCGAGAAGCGGACCGAGATCCAGAAGGTCATGCAGTCCGACGTTCTCGAAGTCGAACGGTATCCGGCGATTCGCTTCCGGTCCCGAGAGGTCCAGGCCCAGGGTGCAGGCCGCTGGAAAGTGACCGGCGAACTGGAGTTACACGGAGTTACTCGCGAGCTTTCGATCGACGTGCACGAGGACGAAGGACGTTACCGCGGCGAGGCGGTGATCCGGCAGACCGACTTCGGCATCCGGCCGGTACGCATCGCCGGCGGCACGGTGTCGGTCGCCGATAAGGTTCGGATTGAATTTGAGATTGCCCCCGGCGAGTAGGACGTCCCGAAGGCGTGCCGCGTTCCTGATGTCGGCTTACTGGAGCCGCTCCGCTGGCGCGGATGACGAAAGAGTGAATGGGGGAGGATTGAGAAAGGCTGTGAAGGACTATTTTGCGGGCAGGGCGGGGCTGTGCGGTGGGCGGGGAGATGGCGGGCGGGAAGAGCGGTGGCGGTCTGGTTGCGCTTGCTGCCACTGTGCTGCCGAGCGTTCAGTCGATGGCGCCGCTACCTCGGGAGAGATGGCGACGAACGTCTCGCGGTAGTGGGATAGATCATACGGGCCACGGAAGCACGCTGTTAGCGGGGAAGTCGCCGCGGCGAGCGTGTTCGCGAATGATCGCGGCGTGCGGTGCGATGTAGATGCAGTACATCTTGTCGCGGGTGACATAGCTCTGCTGCCATGGATCTGGGGCCCAAGCCGTGGAGTACTTCCGTGACTTGGCGGCGATCTTCTGAAACACGGCATCAGACTTGGTCCCAATACCGGGGATTTCACGTTCGATTACGAAACTTGGCATGGATTGTATCCTCCTCGTCCTGTTCTGCGACGAAGCACAGAGAATGACGATATCGGTCGGAGCGGGAGCTGTAGATGTACGAAGATCGAGACCGCTACGGATGGTGACGGTTACTGTGTGCGTAGTGATGCCGTCGACGAAGAGGATGATGGAGACGTTCAGCGGCCGATCAACGAGAGCGGGATGGGGCAGAGGTTAACCTGGTAGAGGCCGATGTAGCCACCTGCAGGTCGGCGTACAGGACTGGGATGTCGACGCGCGATGGTGGCGGCTTACTGGACGCGCTCCGCTCGCGCGGATGACGGGTAGAGGGTAGGTAGATCTGATGCTTAGGGCAGAGGTAGATGGGGACGGGGTAGAGGCGGGCGGTGGCGGTGTTGTAGACGAAGAAAGTGACGGGGGACTCGCTACCAAAGGCGGCGAAGCGCGTGGCGCAGGCAGCGGCTACTCACTCGCGGAAGCGTTCGCGGTGAACAGGCACGGCGCGAGGGAGAGGATGGAAGCCGTGGGCGAAACGTATATCGGTCAGCGCTGGGAGGATGGAGATAATGTTGCGCTGCGTGCAGTGGCGAAGAAGTTACGGACGGGGTGTTGGGCGCCGGTGGAGTCAGTGAGCGTGACGGTGGCGCCGGCGAAGCTGGAAGGCAGATCGGCGCCGGCGACGGCGTAGCGGGTGGCGAGGTCCAGCCGAAGGCGGTCGCGATCGATTCGGGGGAGAAGTGGACACCGGTGAAGCTGGCGGGTTGAGAACAGAGTCGACGGTGAAGGACGGAATCGGGGTGAGGACGGGATGCGGTGGTGTTGAGATCGGTGACGAGGATGCGGGTGTCGATGACGGTGGTGAAATGAACGGGAAGTGGAACGGGTATAGCGGCGGAGGCGCCGTCGTCCACGAAACCGATACCGCCCCCGGTGGTGAGGTTCTCGATGGTCCGGCGTGTATCGAGCGCGGTATCGATGACGAAATTCAGCGTGCCATGATTCAATGATCGGTGATCAGGGGTGGACGAAACGGAGCCGAAGGCCGTCCGGGGAGATGGGCGGACAGTCTGTCAGGTCTGGCGAGTAGAGATTGCCGAAGGCGTCGCCGAAGACGTCGCCCGGCCGCCCGAAGCGGGCTTCGGTGGCCGGTCCGCCGTCGCCATCGTAGCCACTCGATCCGGGGCCGGCGATGGTTGTGATCGGGATGTCGGTGGAGACCTTACGAACTCGCCTGGGGTGGCGATCCGAGAAATACACGTTGCCGGCTGTGTCGACGTAGATGCCGTCGTTCAGGCTGAGGTGGGCTTCGGTGGCGGGAATCCCGTCGGCTACCGTGTCGTCGCCGCCACCGGCCAAGGGACAACGTACAGCCGGCTCGACGGGGTGAAAGACGGGCGAGTATGTCGCGATGTAGACGACGCCACCGGGGCCGGGGGCCGCGGCGACCGGTACGTTGAGTAACTGCTCGGTGGCGAGCCCGCCGGTCGGCGTGCCGCGCTCTCCTGTTCCGGAAATGTCGAAATGACCCCGCCGTAGTTACGCGGCGGATGTGTAGTTGTCCTGGTCGGCGATGTAGACATTGCCGGCGTCGTCGGCGGCCGAGCTACGCGGATAAGAAGAGACTGGCTTCGGTGGCCGGGCCGCCGTCGCCGGCGTAGTGGCTGGAGCCGGCTACCGTGGAGATCGTCCCGGCGGCGGCCGCGATGCGCCGCACGAGGTGAGCGTCCGAGTCGGCGACGAAGATGTTGCCCTCCTGGTCAAGCGCCAGGCCGTCCGGCGAGCGGAGAGACGCATCAATCGCCGGACCGCCATCGCCGGAGGAACCGATCAGGCCGTACCGGTTGACCAACGTGGTGATGGTCCCGTCGGGGGCCACGGCGCGGACACGACGGAGCGTGGTGAGGTAGAGCGTTCCATCCGGCGCCAGCAGCAGATCCCGTACCTGGGAGAGGCGCGCCTCGGTGGCCGGACCGTCGTCACCGGAGTAGCCGGGTCCGCCGGTGCCGGCATACGTGGTGATGGTGCCGCCGGCGTCGACGCGGCGCACCTTGTTGTTGATGGTGTCGCCGATGTAGAGCGTGCCGTCGGGGGCCACGGCGATCGCGGTGGGGATGTTGAATTGCGCCGCGGCGGCCGGTCCGCCATCGCCCCCGTCGCCGGACTCTCCGTTGCCCGCCACCGTCTCGATGATGCCGGCGGGGGTGACGCGCCGGATGCGGTTGTTGCGGCTGTCGGCGAAGTAGAGTGCGCCGTCGGGGGCCAGCGCCATCTCATGCGGACCGTCGAGCTCGGCGTTGACGGCCAGGCCGCCGTCGCCCGAGAAGCCACGCTTGTTGAGCTGGCCGGCGAACTCGTGCACGACGCCCTGCGGATCGATGCGGATGATACGGGCGCGGTTCAGCTCGGATACGTAGAGATCACCGTTCGGGGCGGTGAGGAGGCCATAGACTTCGAGCAGACCCCGTTGGTGGCGGCCGAGCCTTCAAACATCGATCCGTACGGCGGGCGCCGGCCGCGGTGGAGATGACGCCATCAGGCGCGACGCGGCGGATCACCCAGTTCTCCTGATCGGCGATGAGAAGGCTGCCGTCGGCGGCGAGAGCGACGTCGGCGGGATAGTCCAGCAGGGCCGCGGCGGCCGGCTGGCCATCCTTCAGCGGGTCGGAGCCGGCGAGGGTTCCGACGCGGTAGGCGGTGAGCGGGACCTGCGCGACAGCAGTGAGGCCACCTGTCCAGACCAGCGCCAGGAGCAGGAAAACGACGTGCAGCCGACGTAACAACATGGCCAGAGTATGCCATGAAAAAGGGGAATCATATCTTGTTAGGAGAAATAATTGGCCGACTCAGGGGTGTGTGTAGGGGAGTTGTCGGGTTTACCGGCTGACTGCGTGTGGCGTATACGGGGGTTCCGTGGTGGTGGACACTGCTGCGGCAGGTATTGGGTGGGTTCGTGAAGGTAGGTCGCAATGTCCCCGATGGGCGTTGTACGGTGCGTGGATGGGGCGTATTCGCGGGGCCTGTTGTGGGGGACACTGCTGCGGGAGGTGGAGGGAAGATTTGTGAAAGTAGGCCGCAATGTCCCCGGAGGGCGTTATACGGGGCGGGTTAGTCGAACGGCCAGCGGTTGCCGACGCCCATGTACTCCTGCTGGTCGAAAAAGTCGCCGCCGCCGGTGACGCGGGGGTCGGACAGGTCCTTGAGCGTCGTCATGAGCTGCTCGGAGAGCTTCCGTTGGACGTCGGCGTAGGCGGGATCGCCGGCGACGTTGGTGAGCTGGCCGGGGTCCTTGCGGAGATCGTAAAGCTCCTCGGCGGGCCGTTTGCCGAAAGCGAGATCGTAGTCGCGCTTCACGTCGGGATCTTCGCGGTGTTCCCAGTACCAGATCTTTGTCGGACCGTTGTCGCAGTCGCCGAGCCACATGTTCTCGATGTAGGAGGCCTCGTGATCTGGCGTGCCGGCGGGCCAACGGTCGGGACGGAAGTTGCGGATGTAGAGATAGTCGTCGGTGCGGATGGCGCGCATGGGATAGCCGCCGGAGTCGTCACCTTCCTGGGAGGGAACGTGGCGTTCCTTGCCGAAGATGACGTGGTCACGGGTAACTTCAATGCGGCCGGAGGAGTTGGAAGTAAGCAGCGGCAGGAGCGAGTGGCCGGTCATCCCGGCGGGGATCTCGATGCCGGCGGCGTGGAGGAAGGTGGGGGCGAAGTCGGTGAAGGAGACGAAGTCGGTGACCGCGCGGCCGGCGGGGATGCGGTTACCCCAGCGGATGGCCAGCGGGACGCGGGTGCCGGAGTCGTAGAGATTCCCCTTGCCGCGGGGGAAGGGCATGCCGTGGTCGCCGGTCATGACGATGATGGTGTTGTCGAGCTCGCCCATATCTTCCAGCCGGGTAACTAACTCGCCGACCTCGCGGTCGAAGCGCTGCACTTCCCAGTAATAGTCGGCGATGTCACTACGGATTACTTCTGATTCGGGGTAGTGCGGGAACATGTGTACCTTCGAGAGGCCCATGCCGCTGGCGGCGCCGGAGCCTTCCTCATAGGGACGGTGAGGATCCGACGTCCCGAACCAGAAGCAGAACGGTGTTCCCTCGGGGCGGGCGGCGAAGAAGTCGTCGACACTCTGGTATTCCTTGCCGGCGGGGTTGATGTCCGAGCCGGGATGGTCTCCGGGTCCCCAGCCTTTGCGATAGCTGCCCACATGGTAGCCGGCGGCGGCCAGCAGAGCGGGGTATTCGGCGAACTTTGAGGGCCAGTGGCTCCAGAGGTTGGCGCCCGTCTCGAGGCGGAAGAACTGCTGGCCGGTGATGACGGCGCCGCGGCTTGGGGTGCAGGACGGCGCGGAGATGTAGGCGTTGTTGAAGAGGACGCCTTCGGTGGCCAGCCGGTCGAAAACGGGCGTTTGGACGACGGCGTCACCGTAGGCGCCGGCGTGCGGCCAACCCCAGTCGTCAGCGAGGGCGAAGACGATATTCGGCGGAGCGGACTTCGGTGCGCATCCGGGACCGAGCCCGGCGAACAGCAGGGTAACGCCGAGCACTGCGACGAGCGTCTTCGAGGGGAAAGCTGGTCGGGACATCGCCCTGCATTGTATTCGAATCGAGATTGCCGATGCGAGGTTCGGCGCGGAAGCGGCGGGAGTGCGCGCCGAATGAGGAATAACGCCATCCTTCCTGCTCAGGCCCGGCGGCGGATAGCAGGGTGACAAGCCGGCCGCGGTGAACAGGTCCACGGACCGTCCAACGACGGAACGCGGAGGATAGTCAAAAAGGAGACCTGTTTATCTGATGATTTGCCTTCCCTTGGCCGATATGGACAAATGAGGCGGTAGTGCTTGTTTTTGCGCGCCCGCCGGCCGTTGCCGAGATGGACTAACACGGCCACCCTGCTGGAATCCCGACTCATGTACAACATCTTCGTCACCCGACCCTTCATCCGATTGTTTGTGTGCCTGCTATTGGTGGGCACCGTGCTGCTTGGCCAGCCGAGGCCGAGAACCGTAGCCATCGCACCGGGGGCGGCATCACCGCCGATGTTCGCGGATTTCGACGTCCGCTGGCGGGCGCAAAACGATGCCAAACCGCCGGCCAGCGAGCGGAACACCGCTACCCGCTCTGCGGGGGAGGATGGATTGGAGGTCCAGTGGAACGAATTTGGGCTGGCGCGAATGGTGCGGCGGGCCGACGGACCGTTGACGGCGAGGGCTGGAGGCGAGGGATCGGCCACCATCGCACGGCGGTTTCTGGCCGATCGCCCGGGCTACTTCCGGTTGGACGCGACGACAACCCGCGAGCTGCAGGTGCTGCGGGAGACGAGCCGCGGCGGAATCCGGCTCGTCGACTTCCGTCAGATGGTCGACGGCGTTCCCGTGTTTGGAGCGGATGTGAGGGTGGCGCTCGACGCCGAGGGCCGAGTGATCCAGGCCGGGGCCGGTGATCTGGCGCCGGAGCTGCGGGCGGTGGAAGAGCCCCGTCTGAGCGGCGCCGACGCCGTCGCTCGTGCCCTTGCACTCATGAGACTCGAGGAGAGTGCGTCTGTCAACACGCGACGCGTCGAGCGGGTGGTCTTTCCGCTGTCGGCCGCCGCTGGGCGGCCCGGCTATCGAGTGATCCTGGACACTGGAAGCGGCGGACTCTATGACCTGGTGGTCGACGCGGCGAGCGGCGCGCTGCTGTACCGCCGCAGCCTGATCGACGACGCTGCCAAGGGGCGCGTCTGGACAAAGTCGCCGATCGCCGGCGAGCGCGAGATGATGGACTTCGGTCTGGGTTGGCTGCCTGCCGACCGCACCCTTACCGCCGGAAACAACGCCGACGCCTATCTCGACTGGGATGGCGATCTGGAACCGGACCTCCTCGACGGCCCCGACATTCAAGCCGGCCGCGCGATGAGCGCCAGCCAGGTGTTCGACTTTCCCGCCGGCGAGGGATCGCGGGGAATGGATCCTTCGGATTACCCCGCGGCCGCGATCACCAATGCCTTCTATCAGGTGAACCAGGCCCACAATTACTACTACCGGCTCGGCTTCGATGAGCCCTCCGGCAACTTCCAGGACAATAACTATAATCGGGGCGGAGAAGGAGGCGACGCCGTGCCGGTCGCCGTCCATAGCCCCGAGGCGGAGAACAACGCCTTCTTCGGTACGACGCCCGAGGGGATGCCGCCGATCATGGCCCTCGGGATTGTCACCCAGTACAACGACGATCCCACCGACGACCGCAGCACGGCTCTGTCGGCGCAGGTCATCTTCCACGAGTACGGTCACGGCGTGACCAAGCGCCTGATCTCCGGTCCGCAGATCGCCGATTGTCTGAACGGGGTGCAGTCCGATGGGATGTCGGAAGGGTGGTCCGACTATTTCGCGATCAGCCACACGAACGACCCGGTCCTGGGCGCTTACTTTCTCGGCAACCTGGAACACGGCATTCGTCGTCAGAGCTACGAGGGATACAGCAACACCTACGAGAACATCGCCAACGGTGCTTTTCTCGACCCACACGCCGACGGTGAGATCTGGGCAGCAGCCCTGTGGGACCTGCGGCGCAAGCTCGGCCAGCAGACGACGGATCAGTTGGTCATGGACGGCGTCCGGCTCACCCAGTGCCGGCCGAGCATGGTCGACGCCCGCGACGCGATCCTGCGGGCTGATGACGTCATCAACGACCGCGCGCACTGGCCCGAGATCTGGGCCTCATTCGCCCACTTTGGAATGGGCGCCTCGGCCAGCGGTCAGGACGGCGCCCAGTTCTCGGCGAGCGTGTTCAATGCCGCCTATGATGTTCCGGGGGAGGCGTGGTCGGGGAACAGCAACCCGGTGGTGGGCAGCGTGCCGCCGATGGGGAGCGGCGTCGGGCAGCCCTACGTCTATCAGATCAAGGCGAGTGATGCTGACGGCGACCCGCTCTCTTATGAGCTGCTGGATGGTCCCGAGGGGATGTCGATCGATCCCGATATCGGCCTTCTTCAGGGGACTGGGTCATTCCTGAGCGAACGAGCGAGCATTCGCATCTCCGACGGCGCCGGCGGCGAAGTGGTTCACGGTTTCACCATTCCGATGTTGACCGAACTCGCGCCCGGCGTGCCGGCGATGATCACGGGCGGGTTCTACACGGATGGCTTTGCGGGGATCGATGTCCCGCCGGGCAAAGAGGTCCTGCAGGTGACGCTGCGAGGCGGCCATGGCAGGACCGTACTGGGCTTGCGCTCGCCATTCGGGGACGAGCGAGGCTCCTCGGTCAGCGGCCAGAACCACACCCTCACGGTGGTGACTCCCGATGCCGGCTCGTGGGGCATTCAGGTAGCGGGGCTGACTTCCTACTCGGGCGTCGCCCTCGAGGCTTCCTTTCCCGAACCACGCGAGATACCGGTGAACGAGGTGGTCGGCGGGCTGGCCGGTGAGTCGACCAGCGAAACGTACTTCCGAGTGGCGGTGCCAGAGGGCACCGGGCACCTGCGGATCCGAACGAGCGGCGGGCCGGGCGACGCCGATCTGCTGGTTCGCAGGCTCGGCATAGCGAGCTGCCCCATGGCGTCCGCGGTGTTCAGCGACTGCCTGGTGGATGCCACCTCCACCAGGAGCAGCAACACCGAGCAGATTGATATCTCCCAGCCGCCTGCCGGGGAGTGGAACATCACGCTCGCCGGCTACCAGGCTTACTCCGACGTGACTCTGCTGGTGGAGAGCTTCCCGGCGGGGGCGCTGCTGCCGGAGATCGGCGGTATCGTCCTCGCCACCGGGACTCCGCTGACGTATCGAGTTTCGCCCCTCGCGATGGCGACGATCCACGGACGTGACTTTGTGCCCGCGGGCGTCGAGGCGCTCCAGCCGAGGCTCAATGCCGAGGGACGCGTCGAGACCGAACTCGCCCATACCTGCGTTGAGATCAACGGCATCCGCGCGCCGGTGTTGGCCGTGACTCCTACCCAGGTCAACATCCAGGTTCCCGAGGACGTGGCTCCCGGAACCGCCGAGGTGGTTGTCATCGCCGGCTGTGGCACGGATGACGAGCTATCGAGCGCGCCTGTGACCGTCAAGGTGGCCGAGGTAACACCTGGGTTCTTCAGCTTCGTCAATACCGCCAGCGGAGCCAATCCGATCGCCGCGCTTCACGGCAGCGGTCCCGGTTTGGTCGGCGCGCCCGGCCTCATCGCTGGCACCGCGACGACACCGGCAGCTCCGGGCGAGTACGTCTCCTTGTTCGGCACCGGCTTCGGCGCTACCGATCCGCCGCTGGCCGCCGGGGAGATCCCCGCCGCCATCCTCGGTGACACGGATGGACAGGCCCGTTGCATCAACCCGTTGACCATCCGGATTGGTGACTCCACGGTGCCCGGCGAGGACATCTACTACGCGGGCGTCGCGCCTTGCTGCGCGGGGCTCTACCAGTTCATCGTCAAGGTCCCGGAGGCGACGCCCAGCGGCGACATCGCGGTGTCGGCTACCGTCGGCGGGAAGTCGACATCACCGGGGCCGTACATCACTGTCAAGTAGACCCCTGCCGCAAGCGGGCAGTTCGCGGCGGGGCGTTGTCCGCCGGCGAGCCGCCACCTGTTTCCCGGTTATCCCGCCTGTCCTCCGCGCGGTCGGCTTGGCTCCGTCCGGTGAGGTGTTCAGGCCGCGGTCGGCAGAAAAGACTTGACTCAAACGTCAATTCCGGTTACTTTGTGGCTACCGACCCCAGTCTGGTTTCTTTCCCCGTCATTAAAGCTCCCCGACAAGAGTGTCTGCTGTGCATTGCGAGGGTAACTATGCTTGCCCCCGCTGTCCGTGGGTACTTGGTTAGCGGTGCGTACAGATACGCACACCCTGGAGGTTCTCTTTGTCTTTCGACCAGAACGAAGTTCTCTCGTCCTTACGCAAAGGATACACGCGGCGTCATCTCGGCCGCGTTCTTACGCTTCTCGCCGCCGGCGCCGCGCTGCCTTTCTACGACGAGTTCTCCATGGCGCAAGCCGCCGAACAGCGAATGAGCCGGCGAAATCGTGGCCCGCTGCCGCCGGACGCGGTTCGCATTACGAGCAACGAGAATCCATTGGGGCCCTGCCGCGAGGGTCTCGACGCGATTTCGCGGATTGCCCCCCATGGCGGGCGATACGCGCCCTTTGACGATACTAACCGGATGGCGAAGGCGATCGCCGAGTCCGAGGGCTTGCCGGTGGAGTATGTCACGCCGTACGCCGGATCGAGCGATCCGCTGCATCGCTGCACCTGTGCATTCACCTCGCCGGAACGGAGTTGGGTGATGGCCAACCCCGGCTATGGGGGCGGCGCGCCGGAGTTCATCGGCTCGAAGCTCGTGCGGGTTCCGTTGCGTCCGGATATGACCCACGACGTGGAAGCGATGCTCCGGGCCGATCCCAACGGCGGGGCCTACTATATCTGTAATCCGAACAACCCGACCGGGACGTTGACGCCCCGCCAGGACATCGACTACCTGCTCATGCACAAGCCGTCCGACGCCATCGTGGTGGTGGACGAGGCGTACATCCATTTTTCCGACACCGCCGTGCCCTCGACCGATCTGGTGGCGGCCGACAAGGACGTCGTGGTGCTGCGGACCTTCTCGAAGGCTTACGGAATGGCCGGCAT
Organism: Bryobacterales bacterium; assembly: GCA_963809945.1. Taxonomy (GTDB): domain Bacteria; phylum Acidobacteriota; class Terriglobia; order Bryobacterales; family Bryobacteraceae; genus CAWELS01. The sequence continues at coordinate 126,887 of CAWELS010000060.1, forward strand.
CCGCGCCGGTTTCGCCATGGGACGGCCCGATCTGCTCGCCAAGCTGTCGCCCTTCGGGCGGGGACGCGTGCCGGTGACGGCCTCGGCGTGCGCCGTTGCGAGTCTGCAATCGAAGAACCTGGTCGCCGAGCGCCGCGCAATTAACAAGCGCATCCGCGAGGATACGTTCGAACACCTGGAGAAGAAGGGCATCGAGTACATCCCAAGCGAGACGAGCTTTTTCATGATGGAGGTCGGCCGCCCGGCTGAGGAAGTCTGGGAGGCGCTGGCCAAGCAGAACGTCTATGTCGGCAGGATCTGGCCGATCTGGCCAACCAAGCTGCGCGTTTCGATCGGAACGCAGGATGACATGGATCGCTTCAAAGCGGCCCTTGATCAAGTAATGTCTTAGTGCGCCCGCCGGAGCCGGTTGCCGCTCCGCTTTTCACGTCTGCACAAAGCGGACTTTGTCTTTGTGGGTGCGCAGTGCTTCCATGATCCCGTTGATCCCGCCGCCGGGAACTCCGAAGATCACCTCTACGCCCCAGTTGTGGATGGTTTCAATGAGAACGTCAGAGGCTATCTTCTCCACAGCAAGTAGGTAGTTCGGGCCGCCCTAGTGTTTCTCTGTCTGGAAGATGGTTGTCGATTGAGGGAGCGATACGGCCGGATGCCGCGGCGAGAATTCATCGGGACTCCGCCGGGCTGCCGAGACTGATAGTTAACACCGAGAAGCGATGAAAGTCGCGTGGCGAACGGGCGGAATGTGGGGCAGCTGCTCGGGCTGCCCCCTTCCGGCCGTCTGATTCGAGGTTGACTATCAAGGGAGTCCCCACGGCCCGGGTGGATTGCCCCTAGAGATGAAAGCAAAGTCGCGCCCGGCGCCGGGGCGCAAAGTGGGGCAGCCGCTTCGGCTGCGGAGGCCTCGGAGGCTGCCCTTGCCGAACCCTTGATCGATCGGGACTTTCGACGGAGCGGAGCCTCCGCCCGGTCTTGGCGGGTGCGCACGCCACGTCCAATTGGCTGCCCGATGTGGCATGTGGACGCAGAGCTTGCCCCGTTCACATTCGTGAACTCCTGGCATCGTCCGGTGCCTCTGCTGTCCCCTCCCCGCGCGGCGCTGAGCCGGATTGCAGGAGTCGGCGCCGGTCAACGATTTGGCAGTGGGCGGGAATGCTATCATGCTAGATAATTCCGAGCCCGTCACATGACTCCGCTCTTGGGCGGCACGGGTCAAGCAGCATGGCCCCCCAAACTAAAGTGAAACGGCCGCGTACGGCCGCCGAGCGCCGGGCGCGGATCGACGCGATCCTGGCCGGGCTCGACCGGATGTTTCCCGACGTCACCTGCGCCCTCCACCACGAGAATCCCTGGCAGTTGCTGGTGGCGACGATCCTCTCGGCGCAGTGCACCGACGCGCGCGTCAACAAGGTTACGCCCGGGCTGTTCCGCAAGTATCCCACCGTGGCCGACTTCGCATCCGTTTCGCAGGAAGAGCTGGCCGGCGACATCCGTTCGACGGGCTTCTTCAACAACAAGGCGAAGTCAATTCGCGGCGCGGCCCAGCGCATCCGGAACGAGTACGGGGGTGAGGTGCCGCGGGACATGGACGCTCTGCTCAGCGTGCCTGGCGTAGCGCGGAAGACGGCCAACGTGGTGCTCGGAACCGCCTACGGCATCGCTTCCGGCATCGTGGTCGACACCCACGTCACCCGCATCGCGAACCGGCTGGATCTGACGCGTGAGACGGACGCCGTCAAGATCGAGAAGGATCTCATGAAGATCATTCCGCAAGACCGCTGGATTCCGTTCTCCCACCAGATCATCCATCACGGCCGCGGGCTCTGCAAGGCGCGCCGGCCGCAGTGCGCCGAGTGCCCGCTCGACGAACTCTGCTACGCGAAGGATAAGACCTTATGAACCGCCACACCGGACGTCCGTTGCCGCCGGGATACAGGTTACCGGCACTTACTGCCGCCGCGATGACCGCGCTTTGCTGGCTGCTCATTGGGTGCGGCTCGCAACCGGAAAGCTATGCGCCGCCGGAGCAGCGCGAGCCGCTGACCGCCGAGCAGGCCTCCGAGGCGAAGACCTTTGTCGCGATGAACGATGCCGACGCCGAGTCCTACTTCGTCAAGGACATCCGCGGCCTGGAGGGCGGGCAGTGGCGTTGGACCGGCGCCGAGCCGACGCTGCACTTCGTCCTCGACAAGGCCGACAACTGGAATCTGGTCGTCGACTTCGCCGTTGCCGGTGCGACATTTAAGGACACCGGACCGGTCGACGTGACTTTCCAGGTGAATGACCACGTGGCGGCCGAGGAGCACTACGACGAGTTCGGTGACAAGCACATCGAACAGACCGTCGATCCGGCGTGGATCACGCCCGGCGGCGACACGATTGTGAAGATGACGGTAAAACCGGCCTGGCTGTCGTCGGACAAGACCCAGCTCGGGATGATCCTGGTCCGGGCCGGGTTTGTCGAGCGATGATCCAGGTCGTCTCGATCCTGTTCGGGGCCGGGTTCACGATTGCCGTCTGCCTGGCGGCCGGCCTGCTCGCCCTGGACTGGGGCCGCGCGCCCGTCAACCGTCAGGAACGGCTGCCCGTCGCCTTTGTTCTGGGCGCCGCGCTGCTCAACCTGCTCGTCTTCGCGCTGGGGATGATCCACGCCTACCATTGGTGGGCCTTTCTCGCGGCGGGCGCCGCCGTTGTCGGGCTTGCCTGGCGTCGAGGCTGCTTCCGGCTGCCGGCCGAGCGCTTCCCCGTCCTGGGACGCTTTGATCGCATGCTCTCGACGGCGATCTGCGCCGCGTTCGGGGCGCTCTACTTCTTCTACGCCCTGGCGCCGGAGATGAGCCCCGACGGCAGCTCTTACCATTTGGGATTAGTAAGTCGATACCTGCGCGCGGGCGGCCTGGAGCGCATCACGACGAACATGTACGCCAACCTCTCGCAGGGCATCGAGATGCTCTACGTGTTTGCGTTTGCCTTCGGCCGGCACTCGTCGGCGGCGCTGGTTCATTTGGCGTTCTTGGCGGCGCTGGCGGCCATGATCGTAAACTACGGCCGCCGCTTCGGTTTGCCCCGGGCCGGGCTGTTTGGCGCGCTCATCTGCTTCCTCAGTCCGGTGGTGGGAATGGACGCGAGCACCGCCTACAATGACGTCGCCGCCGCGGCCGTGCTGTTCACGGTCTTCTACCTGCTCCGTATCTGGTGGGACCATCCCACTGACCGGCTGCTCGCCCTCGTCGGGCTGCTCGCCGGCTTCTGCTACGCGGTCAAGTACACAGCGGCCCTGGCGGTGCCGGCGGTGGGTGTCGTGGTGCTCGTCAAGTACCTGCGGGAAGGCCGCCTGCCGGTGCGGCGCCTCGCGATTCTCGGCTTCTGCGCGCTGTTGATGATCGCTCCATGGATGGTTCGCGACCTCGTCTGGCTGGACAACCCCGTCTCGCCTCTGTTCAATAAACTCTTCCCCAACCCTTACACGCACATCTCCTTCGAGGAAGCCTATCGCCACCAGATGCGGAACTATCCCAACCTCGCGAGCCACTGGGACATTCCGGCTGAGGTGACGCTGCGCGGGAACGTGCTCTGCGGACTGCTCGGACCGCTGTTTCTGCTCGCGCCCATCGGTCTCATCGCCCTGCGCTGGCGGGAAGGCCGCTGGCTGTGGGTGGCCGCGCTGGTTGCCGGCCTTCCGTACGCCTCGAACGTCGGCACGCGGTTTCTGATACCGCCGCTGCCCTACGTGTCGCTGGCCATGGCCATGGTATTTCTGCGCGTGCCGCGGCTTACTCCGGCGATCGTGGTGGCCCATGCCATTTTGTCCTGGCCCTCGATGATCGGTACTTACTCCGACCCCAGCGCCTGGCGCATCGACGGGGTCCGCTGGCGGGCGGCGCTGCGGCTCGAGCCGGAGGACAGCTTTCTAACACGGATGTTTCCCGGTTACTCGGTGGCGCGCATGGTAGAGGAGAAGGTGCCGCCCGGGGGCCGGATCCTGACCTTCAGCCAGATTCCGATCGCCTACACGACGCGGGAGACGCTGGTCGTTTACCAAGGGGCTTTCAACGAGGTTCTGGGCGACATGCTCTGGACGCCGTTCAATCCGGCGGCGCACCCGATCCGCCGGATCCGGTTCGAGTTTGACGCCCGGCCGCTGAGCGGGATCCGGGTGGTCCAGACGGCGGGCGGGGCGCCGGAGCAATGGAGCATCTCCGAGTTCCGCCTCTATCACGCGGGCGAGGAACTGCCCCGAGAGGCGGATTGGCTCCTGCACGCCGAGCCGAACCCGTGGGACGTGCAGCGCGCTTTCGACAACTCGCCGGTAACCCGGTGGCGCAGTTGGGAAGGTATCCATTGCGGGATGCACGTGGGCATCGAGTTCCCGGCGTCGACGGTGGTGGACGCCGCCGAGATCCAGTGCACTGCGGACCAGTGGAGTATCAAGCTGCGTCTCGAGGGCCGCGATCCCGGTGGCGAATGGCATACGATCACCGATGACTTCACCGAGCGGAACACCAGGGCGCCGGCCGGGATGCGGCGCATGGTGGCGAACGAGTTGAAGCGCGCCGGGGTGGACTACATACTCGTCCATCCGAACGATCTCGGCAAAGAGGACTTCCGCGAGCGGCCGCGCGCCTGGGGGGTGACGTTGTTGGGCGAGCGGAACGGGATTCGGCTGTATCGGTTGGACTAGGGGCTCGCTCCGCGTCCGGTACTATTGACCACATGGCCCGTCCGCGAATTCTTGCTTTCGGCTACGATGAGCTCCTGCTGGAGCTGCTGGCGGTGGTGACCGGCAGCGATGCCGAGGTGGCCGGTGTCGTGTTTCCGTCGAGTCACGCCGGCGACCGCCGGGTCCAGCGCACTCGATCGCTCGTCGAGGAGCGCGGCCTGCCGGTGCTGGTGCAGCCGGCGGCCTCCGAGAGCACTTTCTGGTCGCGGGAGCTCACGTCGCTCGCTCCGGACCTGGGGCTCGTCTGGTCTTATCCCATGATCCTGACGGCGCCGATGCTGGAGGCGCCGCGGTTCGGCTGTGTCAACCTCCACATGGGCCTCCTGCCCGAGTATCGCGGCCCCAACGGACTCCAGGCGGCGATCGTGAACGGCGAGACGACGACCGGGGTGACGCTGCACTACATGGACACGGGGGTTGATACGGGACCGCTGCTTGCCCAGGCACGATTCCCAATCGGCAGCGACGAGGACATCGCCGCCGTGCTGATCCGCGCCAAGCAGGCCGGCGTGCGGCTGCTGGGCGAAGGCCTGCCTCACCTGACTGCCGGGAAGCTGCGCGCCCGCCGGCAGGATGAAGCGAGCGCCCGCTACTATCCGCGCCGCACCGAGGCGGAGAATCAGATCGACTGGTCGCGCGGCAGCCGCGAGATCTGCAATTTGGTCCGGGCGTTGACGCGGCCCTACGACGGGGCCTTCACGTTTCTCGGCCATAAGCGGATCGTCGTGCTGAGTTGCCACCCGAGCATGGACACGAGCATCGGCACGGCTACGGCGCCGGCCGAAGGCGCCACGCGGCCGAGTCCCGCCCCCGGCGAGATCCACGCCATTGATGCCGCCGGGCTCCATGTCGCGATCGGTGACGGCATGCTGCTCGTCAATGGGATTGAGGTGGACGACTGTGAGGTCACCGGCAGCGATCTGGTGCGGTTGTTCGCCGCCGGCGACCGGCTCGGGTGACATCGCCGGTCCCGTCGCAGGGCCACTATGTTACTTTTGGTGAAGTAATGAAGCGTCTCCAGCCGGTCATCTGGTCCAAGGGAACCTTCCTGACGCCGCAACACCTGCAGGTGCAGGATCGCTTCGTGGAGAGCTCGCTCAACTTCCGCCTGGACGCGCTGAACTTCTGTCCGTGGGGTTTTTCCACGGTCCAGTTGGACCAACAGGCGCTCGCCGGCGGGAACCTCGCCATCGCCACCGCGTCGGGCATCTTTCCCGACGGGCTGCTGTTCGATATCCCGGACTGCGATCCGGCGCCGCCGCCGAAGCCGCTCGAGCACTACTTTGACGCCGAGGGCCGGGAGGCTGTCTTCTCGTTGGCGATCCCGCCGTACCGCGAGCGCGGCCTCAACATCTCGGCCGACACCGCCGGCGCGGATACGCGATTCGTGGCCGAGGTGACCGCGGTCCGCGACGAGCTATCCGCCACCGCCGAGAAACCGCTGCAAGTGGCCCGCAAGAACTTCCGAATTCTCGAGGAAAGCGAAGTGCGGCGCGGGACACCGGCGCTACGCCTGGCGCGGATTTCGAAGACCGAATCCGGCGCCTTCCAGGCCGACCCATACTTCATGCCGCCGCTGCTCGACATTCGCGGGAGCGATTTTGCGATGTCCATCGTGCGGCGCCTGGTCGAGATCCTGGCCGCCAAGAGCGGTCAAATCTCCGGGTTCCGGCGGCAGCGGAATCAGAGCCTCGCCGACTTCACCGCCTCCGACATCGCGAACTTCTGGCTGCTGTACACGATTAACGGATACCTTCCGCTGATGCGGCACATCTTCGAGACGCGGCACGGCCACCCGGAGAAGCTGTTCGCCTCGATGCTCTCGCTCGCCGGCGCGCTGACCACGTTCTCCACGGCGATCCAGCCGCGCGATCTGCCGGCCTACGATCATAACGATCTTGGCGGCTGCTTCCGCGACCTCGACACCAAGCTCCGCGAACTGCTCGAGACTGTCGTGCCAGCCAACTTCGTCGCACTGCCGCTACGGGCCGTGCGGCCGCTCATCTGGGCCGCGGCGCTCGACGAGGACCGTTACCTGGCCAACACGCGGATGTACCTCGCCGTGCAGGCGGGCGCGGGGGAAGCGGAGTTGATCTCCAGGGTGCCGGCGCTCGTGAAGGTCTGCTCGGCGAACCACATCGACCACCTGGTGAAGCACGCGCTGCCGGGCGTCGAGCTGACCCACGTGCCCCGGCCGCCGAGCTCGATTCCCGTCAAGCTCGACTATCAGTACTTCAGCCTCAACCAGTCCGGCGTGGCTTGGGAAGCGATCGGGCGGGCGCGGAACCTGGCCGCCTACGTCCCGGCCGACCTGCCGGATCCGAAGCTCGAGCTGGTTATTTTGCTGCCCCGGGCGGCTTGAAGCCTTCGGCTTCGAGGAATCCGTTCCGGACTAGCGTTTCGAGCAGCCCCGCAAATTGCTCGGCCGACACCGCTTCCTGTACTAGCCCTTCCCGCCGGCAGAGCTCGTAGATTTCGTGGCCGGCGAGCGGGCGTCCGCAATGCGCCAGGAAGTGCGCCGTCCACGGTTGGACGTCGAACTCGGCCTCGAACGGATAGTCGGTTTTGAGTCCGATCCCGGTGGCGACCAGATCGCCGTCCTCGAAGCGCTGGCGGATGGTCAATTCGGCCTCCTCGGAGGCGGTGAGCGGCAGATCGAGCAGCCGTTGTGCGAAGTACGGCTCGGCGGACGCGGTCAGCCAGCGGAGGATCCACTCGATCTCGCCGCTGCGCGTGCGGGGGGTGGCGGAGAGGCGCGCGGTGAAGGTGGGACGGTCGCCGGAGGTCCGCTGCAGAATCACGAAGCCGTGGAAGAATTCCGTGACGCCGGCCCGCTCGAATTCGGCCTGCAGGCGGTGAGCGTCCGTGACGCTGCATTGGCCCCGGTAAGCCAGATGCGAGACCAGGTTGTCCGGACGGTACGACTCGAGTTGGACCAGGAGGAGATCCAGATTCGCCCGCGCGGCGCCGAGCCAGCGCGCCACCCGCTGCTCGTAGGCCTCGTCACGACGGTCCATCCCGGTGGTGAGGCAGTACAGGCGCCCGTCGGCGGCAAGATGCTCGGGGGCCGATTCGATCAGGCGTCGGGTGATGGCCTCACCGCCCTCGCCGGCGTCGCGAAAGACCCACTTCGGCTCGATGGAGGGCATGTAGGGCGGATGCGCCACGATGCGGTCGAAGGTGAGGCCCGCGACCGGGGCGAACAGGTCGCCTTCGAGGATCGTCACGTCGTCGATCGCGTTGAGGCGGCGATTGAACTCGGCGAAGTGCGTGGCGCGCGCCGTGACGTCGACGGCCCAGGCCTGCCGCGCCTGTCCGGACGCGACGGCGCCGAGCGAGGCAACGCCGGTGCCGGAGCAGAGGTCGAGGAGCCGGTCGCAGGGCGCCGCCGGCAGGAAGCGCAGAAAGGTGGCCGCGCCGTGGGTCACGCCGGGATAGACGACATCGGGAGAGGCGTTGTACTCGGAGCGGTCCGGGCTCGAGAATCGGTCGGAGGCAAGCCACAGTCCGCTTTGCGGCGCGAGCAGGATGGGCGAGTAGCACTTCCCGTCCGGCGCGTTGTCGGCGGTGACGAGGCCCAGCCCGAGGAATGCGTCGTGGACGGTGATCGAACGGAAGGCCTCCAGGTCGACGTAGTCACCCAGAACGAAGAGCCGTGCCAGCAGGCCAGGCAGCGTGCCAGTGTCCGGACGCCGTGGCGGTTCCTTGCCCGAGACGATATCGTCGAGGCGCTCGACGCCGGTCATCTCGCAGATCGACGGTCCGGAGAGGCCCGAGGTGCGGAGGAACTCCCGTACGAGGCGGAAGTCTTCGGGGTCCGACAGGTGGAGGGGTGTCAATTGTGGGCTCCTGGCGTATTGTGTGGTGCGCGTTGTCTATCCGAAACGATTGTCGGGGCTGGTCCTTTGTCGACTGGGCCGCGAACGTCAGCGGGCCAAATGGTGCGCGCCGCCGGCTGAGAGGAACGTTCCGGGTGAGCGACTTTGGACCGTGGCTTTCCGGCGTCCGGTGTTGGCAAGAGGTGCCAACACGGCTCGCACGAGTGCGCGCGCCACGTCCGGCTCGAAGGTGATGTGGCGTGGGCAGGCGTGCCTGCCGCGTTCACGCTCGTGTGAACGCTGGAAGTCGCACGGATTCGCGGCTGACGTTCGCGGCACGGTGACGATGGGCAATTCACCGCGCTAGCTCCTGAGTGCAAAGTACAAAATGATGGCGACGGCCAGGATGAGGAGTACGCCGAAGACGATGAAGAGGGCGACCGGAGGTCCCTTCTTGGGAGCGGGCTCCTTTGGCGCTTGCTCCGCCGGCGTCGGTGCGGGCGCCTCGGCGGGCGGGGGAGACGCTGGCACGGGGTCCCCACCGGTGGCCTGTATGATGCGGGTGAACTCGCTGGGGCCGGTCTCGACCCGCGGTTGCGACGGAGGTTGAACGGGTACCTCACCGGGTCCGAAGGCGCGCGTCGCATCCTGGGAGCCTCGCCCGGACGGCTTCGGCGACGGCGCTTTGAACAGGCGCGTGTATTCGCCGGGCTCGGGCTCCCGCTTTTTCGGCGGGGGCAGGTCGGGCTGGGTGAAGTCGGTCGGCTTCTCGGAACCCTCGCCGAGAGGAGACTGAAAGTACCGTGTGAAATCGCCCGCTGCGGGGGCGGAGCGCTGCGGCGGGCTCTCCGGTCGGCTTGCCTGCGCGCTGCGAAACAGGCGTGTGAAATCGCCCGGCTCCTTGGGGGGCTTTTCCGCTTCTTCCGGCTCACTGCTCTGGAACATGCGGGTGAACTCGCCGGACTCGCGGGCCGGGGGCTCGCTACGCGCTACCGGGATCTCGTCGCCGGTGGGCAGACGCTTGCCCCCGCCTTCGAACATGCTGGTGAAGTCGCCGGGTTCCTGTGCCGGAGGCTCACTGCGCTCCCCGGGGATCTTGTCGCCGGTCGGCACGCGGGAGCCACCGCCCTCGAACATGCTGGTGAAGTCGCCGGGCTCGCGAGCCGGGGGATCACTGCGCGCCCCGGGGATCTCGTCGCTGGTCGGCACGCGGGAGCCACCGCCCTCGAACATGCTGGTGAAGTCGCCCGGCGAGGACGTCTCGTCGGGGACCGGCTCTACCGGTGGTGGCTCGGCGGCCGGGATTTCGTTCTGAGTCGGCAGAGACTCGCTGCCAGCGCTGAACATGCGCGTGAACTCACCTTCGTCCGGTGGTCCGGCCGGCTTCGGCTCGGCGGGGTTCTTCGCTGCTTCGGGCGGGGATTCCTCGGCGGCATCCGAACCGCCGACACGCCACATCCCCACGGTCCCGAAGGGATCGGCGGTGTTCCTCGAGTCCTCGGTGTCCTTCTTTCTGTCGCGATCGTCCATGGGACGCCCCTGTCCCATACTGACATCAGAGGGCACCCGATTCAATCCGAGCGTTGCCGGTCCGGCCCGATCATCTGAAACTCCATCCACACCCCTGCGGTTCGATGGGGGGTCGGGCGATCGCCCCGAGGCGGATCGATTGATCCGCCTCCCCGCAACGGGACCTTCGACTACGACTGGCCCGCCAGTATCTCGTCGATCCGGAATGGGGTCCCAGACGAGCGGACGCGGAGCTTCAACTCCGCTCTCTCTCGTACCCACAACAAGGCCTCAAGAACCGAGTTCGTCAGAAGAACTAAGTGACATTGGGCTCCAGCTTGCTCGGCGGGCTTCAGCCCCGATCCCCGCTACGCGCCCGGCTTTCGGGCCCGCACGAAGGCGCTCATGAGCCGGCCGTCGATCTGCTCGGCGATGGCCCCTACCTCTTCTTCCGGCGCCCGCAGGAACTGTTTGGCGTCGTCGGCCCGGTAGATGCGCGTCGGCTCGATCCCGATCTCCGTGAACCCGGCCGCCGCCAGCTTGGCGCGATACTCCTGCTCTTCGAGCGCGCCGGCCACGCAGCCCGACCACAGCTCCATGTTCCGGCGAATCGACTCCGGCATCTCGCCCTGGATTACGATGTCGGACACGGCGAATCGCCCGCCGGGCTTTAGTACCCGGAACGCCTCCCGCAGCACTTCGCTCTTGTCAGCCGACAGGTTGATCACACAATTCGAAATGATCACGTCGACCGTGTTGTCCGGCAGCGGGATCTGCTCGATCTCCCCTTTGAGGAACTCGACGTTCTCGATTCCCGCCTTGGCCTGATTGCGGCGCGCCAGCGCGAGCATTTCGTCGGTCATGTCGAGGCCGTAGGCTTTCCCCGCCGGTCCGACGCGCTTGGCCGACAGCAGCACGTCGATGCCGCCGCCGGAACCGAGATCGAGCACCGCCTCGCCTGGCGCCAGTTCGGCGAGTGCCGTCGGGTTGCCGCAGCCGAGCGACGCGAGCAACGCCTCCTCAGGCACGCTACCCGCCTCGTCCGGCTCATAGAGATTCGATGTGATCGGGTCATCCGTGCAGCCGCAAACCGGACCGCAGCAGGACCCGCCATCCACCACCTTCAACGCTGCCGCGGCATAGTGCCGGCGGACGGTCTCTTTTACAGATTGCTCTGACATAGCGTTTCAGTTGCCTCCCTGATTCTTGATCTTGGTGCGATAGAAATCGCCGAACTGCTCCCGAATCTCGTCGCGCACTCGGCGGAAGACGCCCAGCACTTGCTCGCGCGTTCCTTCCGCCCACGCCGGATCGTCGAAACCGATATGCACATGGTGGCCGACGGTGCCGGTGAATGCCGGGCAGGTCTCACGGGCGTCACCGCAGACCGTAATCACCCAGTCGAACGGCCGCTCCAGAAACTCGTCTACGTTCTTCGGACGCCCGGCCGAAATGTCGATGCCGGCCTCCCGCATCACCGCGACGGCGTCCGGATGGGTGCGCGGCGCCGGCCGCGTCCCCGCCGAATGGACCTCGAGTTCCGGGTCGAGCGACTTGAGAAACCCCTCCGCCATCTGGCTCCGGCACGAGTTCCCGGTACACAACACGAGCACTCTGGCTAACGGCATATTTGAACGATCTCCTCGGCGGCGACCACGTGGTTGCGCGAACAGCACTCGGCAAACAGGAATGAGAGCAGCTTCTGGAGCGCCGCTTCGTTGGCCGTGTACCAGAGAAACCGCTGGTCACGGCGGACGCGCACCAGGTCGCACGATTTCAGCTTTTCCAGGTGATGGGATAACGTCGAGTTCGGAATCTTCAGCTCCGCCTGTATCTCGCCCACCACCATCCCCTGCGGATGCGCCGACAGCAACAGCCGAACGATCTGAACCCGGGCCTCGTTGCCCAGCGCCGAGAACATCTCCACCGCCCGACTGACCTCCGCCTTTCGCGCTTGCTTCGCCGCCGCCACATTTCTAGAATAGCAGAAATATCGAAACGAAATAAGCAACAAAGTGACGGGAATCTGCGATTTCTTCCGGTGGGGCGCCGCACACACGCCGGAAAGCTGGAAGCTCTGCCTGGAGAATGGCTTAGCTGACGGACTGCTGTTCGAGAGCATCCGCGAGGCAACGCGCAAAGGCTGGCCACTCGGCGATGACACGTCCCTGGACCACATCGAGCACGACCTCGGCGTCCGCGCTCGCCCGGCGCCCCGTGGCCGGCTACGGTTGAAGAAGAAACATCCTGCACCTTCAACGAGTTCGGCCGCATCCATGACCTTCAAAGCCACCGGCTGAAAAAGGTGTCAGAGGTCGTTGACCCTATCCGCCCTATCCGCCGACCCCCGGACCAGCAGAACAGGGTCCACCACGCCAGAAGCGGGCTTGGCCATAGGTCAGGATGGAGTCGCTGAGCGGACTCCTCGGAGGATCAGGATCGACGGACTGCTAACTCGGCCGCCAGCGCCTCTACCGTGGGTGCGTCGAAGAGTAACTTGACGGGAACCTCGATCCCGAGCTGGCGCGCGATTCTCGACACAATCTGCATCGCGGCGAGTGATTGGCCGCCCAGCGCGAAGAAGTCGTCGTGGACGCCGACGCCGTCGACGTCGAGCACCTCCGACCAGATCCTGGCCAAGTCCTGTTCCAGGTTGCTTCGGGGGGCGACGTAAACCTCGTCGAGGTTAGGGCGGACGCGTTCCGGGCAGGGAAGGCGGGCGCGATCCAGTTTCCCGTTGGGGGTCATCGGGAAGCGTTCGAGGAAGACAAAGGCCGCCGGGATGGCATGAGGCGGCAGGCGCGTCCGGAGTTCGGACTGAAGGCGGTCCACCTTCAGGGCAGCGCCGGCGCGAGGCTGGACATAGCCGACGATGCGCATGGTGCCCTGCTCGTCCGAGGCAGTGGCCGCGGCGGCGGCGACGTCGGCGATATCGAGCATGGCCTCCTCGACCTCCATCAGGTTGACGCGGCGGCCGCGCACCTTTACCTCGAAGTCGCGGCGTCCGAGGTGCAGCAGGGCTCCATCGTGGCGCAGTCTTCCGAGGTCGGCCGTACGGTACACGCGGAGCGGGCTGCCGTCGGGGTCCGCGATGAACCGGTCGGCGGTCAGCAACGGGGCGTTCCAGTAGCCCGGTGAGATGTAAGCGCCGCGAATGCCGATCTCGCCTTCCTCGCCCGAAGGCAGGGGCTGTCCGCGCTCGTCCAGGATGAGCACGCTCGTGTCGGCGACGGGATAGCCGACGGGGAAGACGGGATCGCCGGGCTCCTGCTGGAGGTGGCCCCCGCGCGCCGCGTCCAGGTCCACGCGCAGATGCGTCATGATGCCGCTTTCGGTGGAGCCGAGATCGTAGAGGAGGCGGCACTGCTCGGGAAACGCGGCCGCAAACTGCCGCACGTCCTCGCGGTGAAGGCTCTCGCCGCCGGTGTAGACCAGCCGCAGGTCCGGCAGTGGAAGCGGTTCTTCGGCGGTCCGCATGAACTGGCGTAGCAGCGAGACGATGATCTGGGCGACGGTGATGCGGTGGCGCGCGAGCTGGTCCAGCAGCGGCAGATCCCCGGTGGCGGTGGTGGCCACGAACGCCGCTCCGTTCAGCAGCGAGCCGAGCAGCGCCCAGATGGTGCCGGTGTAGGCCGGCGAGGTCGGGCTGGTGACACGATCCGCCGCGCCGATGCCGAGGTCGGTGTGATAGAGCATCGCGACGTGGAGGAGGTTGCGGTGCGGTTGCATCGTGCCCTTCGGCCGGCCGGTGGTGCCGGACGTGTAGAGGAGATAGGCGAGGGCGCCGGGTGGAATGTCTTGGTCCAGCGGGTCGTCGGCGAGGGATTCGAGCGTGTCGATGGCCAGGACCTCGGCGCCGGGCAGGGCAGCGGCCGTTTCCCTGTGCTCGGTGGTGGTGAGTATGAGCCGGGCTCCGGAGTCCTCGTGGATTCGCGCCTGCCGTGACGCGGGAAAAGCGACGTCCACGGGCACGCAGATGTGTCCCGATTTCAGCACGCCAAGTTGGGCCACGACGTGATCGAGCGGGCGCGCCGTCAGCACCATCACCGGCTGCGGGCGCGAGCCGATGCTGGCCGGCGATCGCACGCGCTACCCGATTGGCCGCCCCGTCGAGCCCCTGATAGGTGAGCCGGGCGCGGCCATCCTCAAAGGCCACGCGCTCCGGACCAGCCGCTACCATCCGGGCAAAGCGCGCCGGGATGGATTGCTCGCGTTCCTCCATGGGGAAACCGTCGCTCATTCCGGCACCTCAGAGGCGGCGCGCGCGTTCCCGCCGATGCGCCTCGTGATCGAAAGCTTCGATCACGTTGTCCAGGTTCCCGGCCAGGTTGGGATTGATGCCGCCGTCCACCGCCGCGACGACCCGTGCCAGCCGGGGATACGATGCCCGGACGTCGAGCTCGATCGCCTCCGCCGCCACGAACAGTCGCCGGATAAGCCGGCGGACCACGTTCGGACGGCCCTTATTGCCGGGCCGTCCGCCATCGGCCAGCAGGTGCGTGGCGGCGCGCACGTGATCGGTGACGACCCGCAGGTCGAGCGAATGGACCTCCGCCCGCGCACCGGCCTCCATCAGAGCGCCGCGAACCGCGCTGAGTTTCGGCGAGCAGTGAACGTCCGAGGCGCCCGCGCACAGGGCTTCGAGGCGCTCCATGCCGACGGCGAGCTCGGCCAGCGGGCGCGGCAGCGGGTCGATTCCGTGACCACCAGGACGAGCGTGGTGGGTGATGGTGACGACGTTGGACACTTCCAGATACCGGTCGGGATCGACGAGCGGCCCTCCGCCGTCGCCGTCGAGGGCAACGAAGATTTCGCTGTGCGGACCGCAGATCCCGCTCCGCGGGGTACCCGAGTTCGCCCCCTCGAACCAGATGTTGGTGGACGGCCCCCCGCCGTGGATGCGGTTCTCGGGAAAGCCTGCTGCGCGGTAAGCCTCGCGCGCCTCATCGTCGGACGGCCGCGTCTGGCCGGCCACGCGCCCGCCGCGGAAATAGGTGGCGTGGAGACGGCCGTGGCCGATGCCGCAGTCCCGGGTCAGGAACCGCACCAGCGGCGTGACGAGATCCGCGACGCGCCAGCCGCTCGATTCGAGCGCCCCGGCCATTTCGAAGAACGAGAGGTGGCGTCCATCGCCTGCGCGATCCATGTCGAAGTGGCGAAAGCAACGCTGCACGGTAGCCGCGCCGTCGAGTTCGGGCGTCTGGCCGGCGACGGCAGCGATCACGTCGACGAAACCGACGCTGAACAGGAACGAAGTCTTGATGGAGGGCTGCAAGAGAGAAAGCGGCGCCGAACGGCGAAA
Organism: Bryobacterales bacterium; assembly: GCA_963809945.1. Taxonomy (GTDB): domain Bacteria; phylum Acidobacteriota; class Terriglobia; order Bryobacterales; family Bryobacteraceae; genus CAWELS01. Next base: position 142,236 of record CAWELS010000060.1, read on the forward strand.
GCCGGCCTCCGCAAACGCATCGAGGAACGCTTCCCGAACGTCCGTCGCCGGCTTGCCCCCCGTCAGCGTCACAGGAAGCTATTGTAGGGGATTCCCCCAAATAATGCGACTGCTTCCCCCGGTGGAATGCTCCTGTTTCGAGGTCGCGCTACTCACAAGCCGCAAAGCGGCGCGGCTACTCATGGATTTGAGCCGTCATTCATGCCGGCGTGAGCGTTTCTGCCGTGCGTTTGGGGGGGCAGATCCACCCGCGATCCGGTTGCGCGCCGCGCTCTCGATCCTCGACGGTCGCGACGCCTTCGATGGCGAAATCATCGGCCCCACCGACCCCGAACAGGCCGGCCGGCAGCGCTACATGGACGATCACCGCCGCAAATTCCTGCAGCTCGCGCTAGGAGACCGCCTTTGCCGGCGGGGGTCGCCAGCCGGTGTTGCCGAGGCAATCGCGGGCGGCGTGCACCGTGTTCGAGTGGATCGTCACCGTATCCTCGATGTCCACGGCGTAGCCACCGGCCAGGGTGACGGCCACCGGAACGCCGGCCTGGAGAGCAGTCTCGAACACCATGGAGTCGCGTGTCTTGAGACCTTCCAGGCTCAGCGACAGCCCGCCCAACTGGTCTCCATAGTACGGATCGGCGCCGGCCACATAGAGCAGCAGTTCGGGGCGGAACCCGGTGATGGCGGCTTCGACAGGGCGGGCGAGACGTGCCAGGTACTTCTCGTCGCCGGTACCGTCGGGCAGGTGGATGTCGACGGTCGACGGAGGCTTCTCGGCCGGGTAGTTGTGGAACTGGTGGATCGAGATCGTAAAGACCTCTTTGTCGGTGGCGAAGATCCCGGCGGTGCCGTTGCCGTGATGGACGTCGCAGTCGACAATCAGGACCCGCCGCAGGCGATCGCGCCGCTGGAGGGAGCGCACCGCGACGGCAATGTCGTTGATCGCGCAGAAACCCTCGCCGTGGCCTGCGAAGGCGTGGTGGAAGCCGCCGCCGATGTTGATGCCGATTCCGTCGCGGAGGGCGCATTCGGCGGCCAGCGTGGTCCCGCCGGCGGCGAGCACGAAGGCCTGCACCATCTGGCGCGAGTAGGGGACCTCGAGCAGCCGGATGTCCTGGAAGCTGAGCGTTCCCTTGAGCAGGCGTTGGATCCAATCGCGGTCGTGGACGGCGAGCAGGTCTTCCTCGGGCGCCGGTTGCGGTTGGATGAAATCGCCGGGACTGGCGGCGCCGGTCGCGAGCAGTCGCTCCCGGATGAGCCGGTATTTGATGGAGGGAAAGACGTGCTGACCGAAGTTGAGGTCGTAGCCGTCGTGGTAGACGAGCCGGAACGGAAGTTTCCGATCAGCGCTCTCCATGGTTGCCTTCAGCCTGCAGGGCGGTGATCACCGCCACCCCGAAAATGTCGTTGGCCGAACAGCCGCGGGAGAGTTCGTTGGCAGGCTTGGCGAGACCCAGCAAGAACGGACCCAGCGCCGCCCCACCGGCCAGACGCTCCACCATTTTATAGGCGATGTTGCCGGATGCCAAGTCGGGAAAGATCAGTGTGTTGGCCCGTCCGGCCACCGTCGAGCCCGGTGCCTTCGAACGGCCGATGGCCGGTACCAGCGCGGCATCCGACTGCAGCTCGCCGTCGACGTTGAGCTCGGGCGCCCGTGCCCGCACAATGCGGTGTGCCTCGACGACACTGTCCACCTTCGGGTGCCGTCCGCTGCCCTTGGTTGAAAACGAGAGCATCGCCACCGCCGGTTCGACCCCCAGCAGGCGCCGGGTGCCTTCGGCCGCGGCGATGGCGATGTCGGCCAGCTGCTGCGGTGTCGGGTCGATGACGATCGAGCAGTCGGCAAACGACATCAGCCCGTTGTGTCCGAAGCTGCGGTCGGGGACGGCCATGATGAAGACGCTGGTGAGCGTGCGCACGTCGTGCCGCGTGCCGATCGAGTGCAGCATGGCGCGGATCGTCTCCCGCGACGTGTAGTGCGCCCCGCCGACGAAGCCGTCCGCCTCGCCGGCCGCGACCATCAGGCAGCCGAAGTAGAGCGGGTGACGGGCGATCTCCTCGGCTTCCTGCTGTGTGGTCCCCTTGGCCCGGCGCCGCTCGTGGTAGATGCGGGCATATCGCAGAAGCTGGCCTTCATCGCGTGGGCCGCCCGTAAGGAGTATCGGCTCGGCCAGCCCCTCGCGGGACAGCCGTTCGGCGGCTTCGATGACGCGCGGGTCGTCGCCCTCCGGGAAAACGATCCGTTTCCGCGGCCGCCGGCGGAGACGTTCGACCTGCGCTTCAATGAACTCGGTTGCCGCTACGGGGACTGGCATGGAATCTTACATTGTACTCAGTGCGCGGCGGCGCGACGGGGCATTAATGTTGCGAGGGAATAAACTGGTTGTGTCGCCGACAGTCCTTCGATCAGGCCCCGTATCGGTTCTTCTTCTACTCGGCGGACAGGGAGGAGCCTCCTCACGTGCATGTGGAGCGCGAAGAAGCGCAGGCGAAGGTCTCCAACCGAACCGGATCACGGTTTCGGGCCTGAGGCTGGGGAAACAGACCGGCAGCCTCACCCACGCGCGAGCAGGTGTACACCGCTCGCGTCGTCGTCGGGCGGTGGGGGAGCCCTGTTCCCGGCGGCGGCGTAGGCGGCCATGATTACCTTGAGACGCTCCGGGTGCAGGAGCTTCATCCCGTCCGCCACGTAGGTGCGGCGGCTCTTCGTTGTCCAGCCGGCGCGGGCCATCGTATCCATGGTCTGCTCACCATCCGGACTGTCGGGAGCGCGCATGGCGTCCACGGCCTGAAACGTTTCGCGGCGGCGCATTCGGACGGACATCAGTTTGGAGGACACATCCATCACCCAATAGTCGAGGCCGGGCGCCCGAAACGCCTCAACCGCCAGCGACTCCACCGTGCTCGCCGGCAGATACATCAGCAGGCCCTCGGTGATCATCAGCGCCGGACCGTCGCCGGCGCGCGCCAGCAGTTCCCGCCGCGAGCCCGCGTCGTTGATGTCGATGACCAGGCGCTCGATCCGGCAGTGCGCCTCCGCGGCGGGTAGAATCGCCGACTTGTAGTCGAGCAGCGCCGGCAGATCCGCTTCGATCCACAGCAGATCGCCAGGGAGCTCGATGCGCCATGGCCGCGAATCGAGACCAGCGCCTACACTCAGCACCGTGCGGATCCCGTAGTCGGAAACGGCGCCGCCGACTAGGCCATCGAGCAGCCGGCTCCGCATACCGACGCCGAAGCAGAGCACGTCCTTTGACGGTAGGGCCTCGAGGATCGCCATGCCTCGTTCGCCGGCCAGACGCTCGGCAAACGGATCCTGGATCCATCCATGGGTCCGCCGGGTCTCGACGGCACGGCAGGCGGCCGTCATAAGGGCGGTATCGCTGATATGGGTAATACGGGAATCCTCTGAGGACATCGATTTCATTATGACCACGGCGCAGCAACCGGCGCGAGGGCTGGCGACGGCTCCTCGTGTCACCAGAGGGGCCGCTGGCGCCAGTATGTGTTATCAACTGCTGACGCCGCCTGCGGAGCCTTGTACGATAGGGTCTGGACTACATTTCCAGATGCCAAAAAAGGCAACGCCTTCCCCTGACACCAACCATCGACCCAGGCGCCGCGCACCGGCTCCGAAACCGGTCCGCGACCACACGTGGAAAGGACCCGAGCCGCGACTCGACCCGCGCTACTGTTGCTTCAATCTGCGGCTGGCGGAGTCGAAGATCCATCGTTGGGGCATCTACGCCGAAGAGCGCATCCCGGCGCGCCGCAAAGTGATCGAGTACACCGGCGAGCGTATCAGCCGGGTCGAAACCAAGCGCCGCGCCGAGGGGAGGCTCAACTACCTCTTCACGCTCGACTCCTACTGGACCATCGACGGCGCCGTCGGCGGCAGCGGTGCGGAGTTCATCAACCACTGCTGCGAGCCGAACTGTTACGCGCAGATCATTCAGGGCCACATCCTCTACATGAGCAAGCGCGCCATCGAGCCGGGCGAGGAACTCACCGTCGACTACCATTTCGAAGCCGACGTCGACGAGGTTCCGTGCCGTTGCGGGTCGCCGTCGTGCCGGGGCACGATCAACGTCAAATGACGAGGCTGCGGCACCTCTGGCGCGCGCTCCCGCTCCTGCTCCTCCTGCTCGCGCCCGTGCGTGCCGCCCCTGTGGATGACGACCTCGAAAGCACCGTCGCGCTGATGGCCAAAATCGGCTTCAGCGCCTCACCGAGCTTCTCGCCCGACGGCGGCCAGATCGCCTTCGTCTCCAATATCTCCGGCATTCCGCAGGTCTGGACGGTTCCCGTCGAGAGCGGCTGGCCGGCAAAGGTCACCGCGCTCGACGATCCGGTGGATATGGTCCGTTGGTCACCCGCCGGTGACTGGCTGGCCTTCAGCCTCGCGCCCGGCGGCGGCATGAACCAGCAGATCTACCTGGTCCGACCGGGCGGCGGCGATCCCCGCCGGATCACGGCCGGGGGCGAGACCAACTACTACCTCGGGGACTGGGGCCCGACCGGCCGCCTGCTCGCCTTTGCGTCCAATCGCCGCCGGCCGGACGCCATCGATGCCTATACCTACGAGCCAGCGCGAGGAAGGACCCGGCTCCGCGCTCGCGGCGACGGCTTCAACCTGCTCACCGGCATCAGTCGCGACCGGAAGACGGGCGTGCTCGAGCGCATCGTCAGTCGCGGCGACAATAATCTCTTTCTCGTCAACCTCGCCAGCCGCCAGGAGACGCTGCTGACACCGCATGAGCCCCCAGCCGAGTTCGGCGGCGGGTTTTTCTCGCCGGATGCGCGCACCGTCTATCTGTCCACCAACGAGGACCGAGACCTGCTGGCGCTCGGGCGGATCCGGCTCGGCGACGACTCGACACCCGGTGACATAGAAGTGATCGCCGCCCGCGACGATGCCGGGCTCGAGGAGTTCGCGGTGAGCGGCGACGGCCGGACTGCGGCGCTACTCTGGAACGTCGCCGGGCGCAGCAAGCTCTCATTCGTCGATCTCGCGACTGGCCAGGCCACGCCCGGGCCGGAACTGCCGGCCGCCGTCGCCAGTGAGCCCACCTTCTCGGCCGATGGCCGCCTGCTCGCGCTGATCGTCTCCGGCGCCGCGGCGCCGCGCGACGTCTGGCTCCTCGACTGCGACACGGGCCAGTTTCGCCAGCTCACCCACAGTCCCCACGCGGGCGTCGACCTGACCCGCCTCACCCGGCCCCGGCTGGTGCGGTTCCGGTCCTTCGACGGCGTCGAGCTGAGCGGCTGGCTGTACCAGTCGCCGGAGACGCGCGGTCCCGGGCCCGTGGTACTCAGCTTCCACGGCGGGCCCGAGGGCCAGGCGCGGCCTGTCGTTCCGCGCCGACTTACCAGGCGCTGCATGCGCCGGGGCATCGCGGTGTTCGCGCCCAACGTCCGTGGCTCGGCCGGCTTCGGCAAGAAGCTTCGTCAACCTGGACAACGGCGCCTGCGCTTTGACGGCGTCAAGGACATCGAGGCCGACGGTTGAATCTACCGGTGCGAACCTGGCGGAGCCGGGCGCATCGGCATCATGGGCGGCAGCTACGGCGGCTACATGGTGATGGCCGGACTCACCGAGTACCCCGACCTGTTCGCCGCCGCCGCCGACCTGTACGGCGTGGTCAACTTCGAGACCTTCTTCGCCAACACCGAGCCGTGGATGGCGGCGATCTCCACGGTGGAGTACGGCGACCCGGTGACCGAGAAAGAACTGCTGCGAGCAGCTTGTCGCCCATCCACAAGGTGGAGCCGCGTGATCGCCCCGACCATCGTGCTGCACGGCGCCAACGACACCAACGTGCCGGTGGTGGAGGCCGAGCAGGTGGTGGAGAACCTGCAAGGCGCGGGGCGTACCGGTCAAATACGTGCTGTTCCCCGACGAGGGGCACGGCTTCCGCAAGACGCACAACCGGATACGGGCGACCGTGGCCCTGGTGCGGTGGATGGAGAAGTACCTGACGGCGACCGGTAGAGCGGTCCCCGGCCAAGTGCGGCCGGCCATCCGGGAACGGGCTGTCTTCCAAAGAAATAGGTCTCGGGACGGAGGGTCGGTCACAAACCATTTCAAAATCGACAGAACTCTATCTTGTTTCCAGCGGCCTGCGCGAAATTGCCCCGACCTCGGGTATCAGTTTTTCCGATCTTGGCCGATAGGATCAGTGTAGGGAGAGTTTCAACGTTCGCATGCACTTCCTACACGAGATCACAATCGCCACCATGGACGAGGCGAGGCCACCGCTGCCGCGACCGGCTGAAGATCGGGCCGTCGCCCTTGTCCTGTGTGACTGAATTTCAAATTAAGAGCCGAATATCTTGTATTGATGATAACAGTTTTGTTATGATTGCCCTAACCATGAAGCTCGGTCGGCTCGTCCTCGGTGTCTTTCTCACCGCCACCGTCGCCTTGCCGAGCGAACTCGCCATCGTCATCCAACCTCAGGGAGAACTGCCCGGAGCCGTCCTGCGCTCCATGCAGGCCGAGTTCGAATCCATTATCAGAGTTTACGGCCTGAAGGTACGATGGGCTGTCCTCAGCGAAAAGCCGATGACGGACGTCTTCGAGCACATCATCGTCGCCCGGCTGCACGGAGCCTGCGTGGCCAAGCCCGCTCGGGTGGAGTTCACACCGGCGACCTCGGCGCTCGGTCTGACGGATGTGAGCGACGGCGAAATTCTGCCGTTCGCAACGATCGAATGCGAGCGGATCCGCGCCCTGATCGAGCCGGAGATCTGGATGGAACGGCGGCCGGACCGGGAAGTGGCTTTGGGCCGGGCCCTGGCGCGCGTGCTGGCGCATGAGGCTTATCACATCGTCTGCCGCACCTCGAAGCACACGCGCGCGGGGGTCGCCCGTAGTCATCTCACCGGGGCGGAGCTCGCGAGCGACGATCTCCGAATGACCGACGACTGTCTGGCCCGTTTTGCGCGGGCCCTCAACTGTCCGACCGCGCTGCCGAAAGACGAAACACTCTACTCCCGCGCCCTCGACGACTGATCATCCGGCGCGGCTCTGCGTTCCCCGCGGTCTGCCAGGAACCGCACCGCCTCAAATACCTACCCGTGTCACAAACCCCGCACAATCACAAACAGCACCGTTCCGAAGGCGATGTAGGTGCCGTAGGGCAACTGGAACGTGCGCCGGTTTTTCCTGCGGATCAGGATGTAGGCGATTCCGATCAGCGAACCGCCGACCGAACCCAATACCATCGCGGCCAGCGAAGCCTGCAGGCCCAGGAACGATCCGATCATCGCGATCATCTTGACGTCGCCCAGGCCTGGCCTCCATGGCGACGCTCCTGGGCAGCGAGGCGGCCGAGGTGCGCATGAAGGAAGGCGAGTCGGTCCTCGAGGCCATCGCCCGCGCCGAGCAGGAGGGGCTACGTGGAGGTGCGCGGCAAGCTCGTGGCGCAGGCCGTTGACCTGTTCTCCAGCCGCGAGATGCAGTGGGTGATGGCCGCGCCGAACGCCTACCTCATGGACGTCGGCGACGGCGCCGTCATCGCGATCCGCTCCGACGACCTGGAGCGGTGGAGTGTGGACTACATCACGCGGGACCGCACCGTCAGCTCGTCGTCGCAATCCGCGCACCAGCTCGTCGTGCGCGGCCACGACCGGGCACTCTGGCTCGCCGGTCTGGAGCAGGTTGCACGCGCACGCGATGGCGTCCCATTCTCCGAGGTCGCGCTGTTTCGCGAGCTGGGTTGACAGCTCTATGATGGCCCGTCGCGCGAATGCGATGATCACGTCTCGGCGGGTAGTCGCGCTCGGGGGGCGGACAGCAGCACAGACGGCCGCGCTGGCCCATTGAGAGTCGGTCAGCCCGAGGATTGTGTGGAGCACCGGGACGGCGGGTAGCCCGGCGGACAGGCGGGATAGCTCCGCGACGAGGGCGGTGACCTTGCGGGCCCTCGCGGCGGATTCGTGGGTGTTGGTCGTCATGGGAGGCAAGGTACCAACTGCCGCGGGCACGTTGTCCAACTATCTGGACGCAGAATCGTCACCGGACGCATGGCCAAGCATTGAACAAGCCAGGCTGCGCGGCCGGTTAGCCAAGGCAGTTGACGGCGCTGGACAGCCCGCCCACAGTTGACCAGCGATGGCACGACTACCCTCACCCGCGGCGCGCAGCTCCTGGACGAGCGCATCCGGAACCTAGGTCTGTCCAGGAAAGACGCGGCGGAGAAAATCGGCGTGACGCGGTCGAACATCCACCAGTGGCTCACCGGCTCGGTGGTCCCCAGCGTGGGCCCCGCGGTCAAAATGGAGCAGTGGTTGGCCATCCCTGCTCGCGCGTGGACCGAGCCAGCCGAACCCGAGGAGACCCCGACCGATGCCGCCTGAGGCCCTCGGCGTCTCCGCGTTCGCCCTCGGCGCGCTGGTGGTCCTGGCCATCATGCTGCTCGGCAAGCGCCCCGCCGACCCGCAGCAACCGAGCTACGACGACGAGCTCGAGCGACAGCGCCGCAAGCTCGGCATCCGCCGACTCGGACCGCGGAGGCGCGATGGCAACTGACTCGA
>CAWELS010000061.1:0-90230 GCA_963809945.1 Bryobacterales bacterium
AAGCAATACGTAGTCTACGAGTACATGCAGAGAAACATGGCCACGTATTGCTCTAGGCTGCAGAGAGCTCCGCCCTGACGAAGCAAGGAGAGAGCGCAATGGCCAACACGACGCCAACGAAGGGGAAGAAGGCCGTCGCCAGGCGGGTCACGGCGAGGCCGGCCCTCCTCGCGGGCGGCAACCCCCAGATCGCGAAGGCCGACGGCGACGCCCCCGTGCAGGCCTACATCGCGGCCATGCCGGGCTGGAAGCGCGACGTCGGGCGCCGCCTCGACGCGCTCATCGTGCGCAGCGTGCCCGAGCGTGCGCAAGGCCGTGAGGTGGAACTCGCCCTTCTACGGCATCGAGGGCCAGGGCTGGTTCGTGGGGTTCCACGTCTTCACCCGCTACGTGAAGGTGACCTTCTTCCGGGGCACGTCGCTGCGACCCGTTCCCCCCGGCGGCACGGGCAAGGACGCGCGCTGGATCGACGTCCACGAGGACGACCTCGACGAGGCGCAGATGGCGAGGTGGATCCGGCAGGCGGCCGCGCTGCCCGGCTGGGGGAACGCTTGAGGCGTGTGGTTCGGATCCGAGCGTGAGGCCGACGAGTCGCGGCCGCGGCCATGCGAGCGAACGAAGCTGGCTTCACTCTGAAGACTGGCCTTGGCTGGGCTCTCCGAATGCCGCCCAGAGATCCTCGAGGCGCGCTCGGGCGATGGGCAGCACCCTGTTGACCGGTGGCTCCAGGCGGAGCTCCCAGTCGCGGCCGCCCGGTCGGCGTCGCACCTCGGCGATCCGCTCCACGTTGACCGCGATGGAGCGGTGGATCGGCACGAGGGTGCCGGGCGGGAAGCGCTCGGCGACCTCTCCCAGGGAACGCACGTCCTGCAGGCGGCGGCGGCCTCGGGTGCGGACGACGGTCTCGTCGCCGGTGGCCTCCAGGTAGAAGACCTCTCCCGGCTCCAGGGGGACGCGGCGGCCGTCGTGCAGGTGAAGGAGGATCCTCCGGCTGGCCGGCGCCATCATGGCGCGATTCTCTCATGTCCGCCTGGGGAATGAGCTGGCGTCTGGAGGGTCTGGAGTGTCCGCAGGGGGAACAGCGTGTCCGGCTACAGCTCGACGGCCTGGAAGGCCCCCGCCCGGGCCCATTCGCGGAACCAGGCGAAGACCTGGTCCCCGGTGGGGCGGGGGCGCGAGCGCTCCAGGCACAGCGCCACGGACTCCCCCACCGACAGCCCCTCGGCGAGGGCTCCGAGCAGGCGGTGCCCGGGCCGGGTGAGGGGCACGCGGTACACCGTGTAGTCGCGCCGGCAGACCACGACCCATGCCGGGCGGCGCCGCGGCAGGGGGTGGTCGTGGTCGTCGTCGCGCAGCGTGTCGAGCCAGGCCGGGGCGTTGGTGTCGAGGGCCAGGAGCCGGAAGGCCGCGGTGGGCACGAGGCGGGCCGACTCCCAGGCGTCGGGGGGCACGGCCGAGAGGTCCTCCTCGGTGAGGAGGGGTGTCTCGGCGGCGTCGAAGGCCTCGGTGATGGCCCACTCCAGCCGGGCGAGGTCGCGGCAGAAGCCCCGGTGGGAGAGGCGGGGGGCGTCGGAGACGTAGTCGGCCATCGCGCGCCCCAGCAGGTTGAGGGTGTAGCTGCGGGAGGGGTGGGCCTCCACGTAGCCCTGGACCAGGCGCGACCAGCGCTTCGGGCCGAGGAAGTGGGAGAGGCCCGGGTAGTCGGTCTCGAGGGCCTCCTCCATCCGGAGGAGGTACATGTCGTGGTAGATGCCCACGCGCTCCGCCGGGTCGAGGGTGGCCGAGGGGAGCACGACGTCGCCGAGCCGCCTCGGGGGCCGGAGCGTCGTCGGGGGTAATGTCGCCGTAGATGGCGTCGTCGGCCTCGCTGCGGACGAGCGGGCCGTGCGAGCAGAGGCCCATGCAGCCGGTGCCGCAGATCTCGACCTTGCCCTCGCGTCCGGACGCCTTGACGGTGTCTTCCAACGCCTTCTTCACGCTGCCGGCGCCGCAGGAGACACAGCCGGCCGCGGTGCAGCAGTAGATGCGGTTCTCGAGGCCTTTGCGGCGCTCGAGTTCCTTTCCCTGGCGGTCGTTGAGTTCTTCAATAGTCATGGAAGGTTCCCCTCGCTGCGGGTCAGTCAACGCCGATGCTGTCGAGATCCCGATCCAGTTGATCGGGACTCAGACGGCCGACGATTTCACCGTCGCGGATTATCGCGGGCGCCAGGCCGCAGGCGCCGATGCAGCGCGCCGAGCTGACACTGACCTTGCCGTCGGGACTGGTGGATCCGGATTTGCAGCACCGGCGCTCCATGGTCTCGAGCAACCCGAGAGCGCCCTTTACGTAGCAGGCGGTTCCCAGGCAGACGATGTAGGAGTGCTCGCCCTTCGGCTCGAGCGAGAAGAAGTGATAAAAGGTCGCCACGCCGAGGACCCGGCTGGGCGGCAGCTTGAGCTTCTGGGCGATGTTCTTGAGCAACTCCGGCGTCAAAAAGCCGTACAGCTCCTGCGCGGTGTGCAAGACCTCGATCAGGGCATCGCCGGAGTAATGGTGGCGGGACATGGCCCGCTCGAGAAATGTGGATCGGTTATCTTTGACTGCTTTGGAAGACTCAGATTTAGGTTGCGTGATGGTCGGCATTGAGATTCCTGGGTTCGTAGATGCAGAACGGTTCTTCCGACAGATAGTCCCCCGTCATGCCGTACGCGCGGGCGCGGCAGCCCATGCACACGTTTTTGAACTCGCAGATCCCACACTTCCCTTCAAGGTTTCCAGTGTCCCGGAGATCCTGGAAGATTTGTCCCTTCTCCCAGATATCGCGAAAAGCCGTTTCACGCAGGTCTCCCGCGGCAACCGGCAAATAGCCGCACGGGAAAACCTCTCCCCGATGGGAGATAAAGCAGACCGCGCTACCCGCCAGGCAACCTTTGGTGACGGCGTGCATGCCCTGGCGCGCCAATGGCGGGAGTTCCTCTCCGGCGCGGCGCGCTTCGGCGCGGCGCTGGTGCAGGACGCGGTAGTAATGCGGCGCACAAGTCGCCTTGAGCTCCAGATTCGAGTCGAGCGAGCGATCATAGAACCAGTTGAGGATCTCTTCTGCTTCGTCTCCCTTGATCGCCTGTTCGTCCTGGATCGTGAGCCCGCAGCCGACCGGCACGAGCAAAAACATATGAAAGGCCTGGACACCGAGGCTCTGGGCGAGCTTGAGAATCTCCGGCAGTTCGTGAGCGTTGTGACGGGATACGGTAGTGTTGATCTGCGTCGATACGCCCAGTTCCTTCAACAGCTTGATGCCGCGTACGGCAGCTTCGAAGGCTCCCTGATGTCCGCGAAACGTGTCATGCGTGGCTGGATCCACGCCGTCGAGACTGATCGCGACGCGCTGAATGCCAGCGTCGCGAATGCGCAGCGCCATGGCCTCATCGATAAGCGTGCCATTGGTCGCGAGCGCGACGCGGATGTTCTTCTCCCCGGCATACTTCGCCAGATCGAAGACATCACGGCGCCAAAGCGGCTCGCCGCCACTCAGAACGAGAATGAGTGGGGCATATTCCGCAATCTGATCGATCACCCGCCGGCACTCCGAGTAGTTAAGGTCGCTAGGCGACATCAGCTCGGTAGCACTCGCGCGGCAGTGGATGCACCTCAGGTTGCAGCCAGTTGTGAGTTCCCAGAATACGAGCCGCGGACGATATGCCTCAGTTTGTCCGTGTCCGTGCATGCCATTTCGAGAGCAATTCCATCGCCAGCTCATCTAAGCCAAAAGAATCAAGAGCTTGCAATTCCAGCATAGCGCGATTTCGCTCAATTCTCCAGCAACGGAGAGCCGGCCACCGGTCGCCGCATCGCAATTGGGTGATATATCCCACCGCCCTCCGCTACCAGCTCCCTGCCACCAGCCCTCTGCCGTGATACATTTGCGGGGTACGAGATGAGCGCGACTGACGGTATCCAGACTCCGCCCAGCCCGCCGGTCGAGTTGACCGTCGTCGTGCCCGCCTACAACGAACGGGACAATGTCGCCCGTGTCGTCGAGGAACTGGGCCGCTGTCTGGACGGGGTCCATTGGGAAGTTGCCTTCATCGACGACGACTCCCCGGACGGGACTGCCGATGCGGTGCGGGAGATCAGCCTTCGGGACCCTCGCGTGCGGTGCCTCCAGCGTATTGGCCGCCGGGGCCTGTCGTCGGCTTGTATCGAAGGCATGCTGGCGAGCGCCGCGCCGTACCTGGCAGTGATGGATGCCGACCTCCAGCACGACCCGTCGCTGCTGCCCCGGATGCTGGCCGAGCTGCGCTCCGGCGACGTCGATATCGTCGTCGGCAGCCGCTACACCGAGGGTGGCGGCGTCGGTGACTGGACCCGGTCGCGCGCCTTTATGAGCCGGCTGGCCAACCGCCTCGCCCGGACCATCCTCAAGGCCGACCTGAGCGACCGCATGAGCGGCTTTTTCATGGTGCGGCGTGAGGCCTTCGCGGGCGCCGCGCACCAGCTTTCCGGGCTCGGCTTCAAGATCCTGTTGGACCTGTTCGCCTCCTCGCCCAGGCCGCTGCGCCACAAGGAACTGCCGTACACCTTCCGGCAGCGCCAGGCGGGTGAGAGCAAGCTCGACAGCCAGGCCGTGTGGAGCATCTCCATGCTGCTGCTCGACAAGGCCGTCGGGCACTGGGTCCCGGTACGGCTGGTGACCTTCGGCATTGTCGGCGCGCTCGGCGTGGTGGTGCACATGAGCGTCTTTCTGACCGCGCAGCGCGCCGCCGGCCTCCCGTTCCTCTCGAGCCAGGTGGTGGCGACGCTGACGGCCATGGTGAGCAACTATGCGATCAACAACCTGCTCACCTATCGCGACATTCGGCTGCGCGGGTGGCATTGGGCGGTCGGCCTGGCCACCTTCATGCTCGCCTGCAGCGTGGGCGCCGTAACCAATCTCGGCGTGGCGTCATTCTTGTTCGCGCAGCACTACCAGCCGAACGTCTCGGCGTTGGCGGGCATCCTTGTTTCCACGGTCTGGAACTACGCCGTGACAGCCACCTACACGTGGAACGCACAACCATATCGATAGGCGGGCCACAGCGGCGGCGATACTTCGGCTACGGCGTCGGCCGGACGCCCATGTATCCTGAAAGGGTAGCCCATGACGCCCGACGATATCGGACCGTTTCTCGCCCGCACGACACCACGTCTGCTCGTGGTCGTCTTCACGGCGATGGCGCTCCTGTTCGTCTCGACGGGTTTCCTCACCAGGGCCTATCGGCGTGAGAGGCGTCTGCGCGCCGAGCAACAATATCAGGTGGGACAGGCGATGATGCAGCAGGGGCGCTACAACTCCGCCATCGACATGTTCACCGAAGCGCTCACGCTCAACCGCGACGAGGATACCTACCTCCAGTCGCTGGCCCTGGCGCTGGTCGAGGCGGGGCGCACCAACGAAGCCGAGACGTACTTGCAGCAACTCATCCGGACCGACCCGGCCAATGGGCTGGCGAACCTCATGCTGGCCCGAATCTACCTCGGCGAGGGAGACTCCGAACGCGCCACGCAGCACTACCAGCGGGCCATCTACGGCCTCTGGACCAGTGATCCGGCGGCCCGCCGTCTGGAAGCCCGGTTCGAGCTGGTCGACCTGCTCGAGAAACGCGGGCGATATCGGGAGATGGAGGCGGAGCTGTTGCGCCTGCTCGACGAGGCGCCCGATGATCCGGAACTCAAGAAGCGAATCGGGCGTCTGTTTCTTTCGGCGCGCTCTTATGACAATGCAGCCAAAGTCTTCGAGGAGGTGACAGAAGCCCTGCCCCGCGACGCGGAAGCCTACGCCGGCCTTGGCGACGCCGAGTTCGAGCTGGGACACTATTACTCGGCCCGGACGGCCTACCGCCGGGCGTTCACCTATAACCCGGACGACCTGCAGAGCCACAGCCAGTTCGACCTGGCGACCGAAATCATCGACCTGAACCCGATGGCGCGCGGCCTTGGTTCAACGGTACGGCTGGATCGCAGCCGGACGCTGGTCAAGCGGGCCATCGCCGCGCTAGGCTACTGCCTGCCGGAGGACCACAGCCAGCTACCGGAAGCATTCCAGGAGACGCTCGGAGCAGCCGAGCAGGTGGTGGCGAGCAAAACCAAACAACGGGCGGCCGACGCCGTCGAGGAGAACATCGAACTTGCCGAGGAATTGGAGGACTACCGTCAGCTCAATTGTGGCGCCCCACCGGTACCGGACGTGGCGTTGACCCGAGTGATCAAACAACTGGCGAACTGAAACTACCGTGAGACGCTGGCTGCCCCCTCCACCGAAAGTACCCCTGCCGCAGATTGGCATGACGGAAGCGCAGCGCTTCCTGCTGCTGTCAACCTTGATCGGCATCTTCGCCGGACTGCTGGTGGTCTGCTTCCATATCGCCATCGACTTCATTGGCTGGTACGCGGTCGGCACACTGGCCGAGAAGACGGACTTCGCCACCGTGCTATCGCCCGCGCTGGGCGCCACCGTGGCGGCGGCGCTCGTCTGGTTCGTCTTCAAGCGGGCGCGCGGCAGCGGCGTCAACCAGACCAAGGCGGCCGTGTACATCTACGACGGGCACGTCCCGTTCAGCACCGTGGTCGGCAAGTTTCTCGCCTGCTCGATCTCCATCGGCAGCGGCAACTCGCTCGGTCCCGAGGACCCCGCGCTGCAGATGGGCGCCGGCATCGCCTCGCTGCTCGGCCGCGGCTTCAAGGTGACGCGCGACACGATGCGGATGATGGCTCCGGTAGGCGCGGCGGCCGGGATCGCGGCGGCCTTCAACGCGCCGATCACCGGGGTCCTGTTCGTCATGGAGGAGGTCGTCGTCGGCTGGCACACCGGCGTGCTCGGATCCATCGTCCTGTCGGCGACCTCGGCGGTGGTGGTCAGCCGGACCTTCCTCGGCAATGATCCGCTGTTCGACGTTCCGGAGTTCCAACTGCGCGACCCGATGGAACTGGTCGTCTACGCGCTGATCGGCGTGGCCGGGGGGCTGCTCGCGGCGGCGTTCATGAAGGTCATCGCCGCTGCTCAAGGAACAGCAGAAGCGGTTGCCGCCGTGGACCAAGTACGCGCTGCCTGGTATCGCCGGCGCGATGGTGGGCGTGGTCGGCATCTGGTATCCGGAGGTCATGGGCGCCGGCTACGACGCGATTGACAGCGCGCTGCACAACCGCTTTCCGTGGTCGGTGCTGCTAATTCTGGGCGGGCTGAAGATCGTGGTGACTCTGCTCTGTTTCAGTGCCGGGACGCCGGGCGGGATGTTCGCGCCCACTTTGTTTGCCGGAGCCATGATCGGCGGCGGCCTGGGGGCGATCGCCCAGCACCTGCAGTGGTTCCCCACCGGACCGACCGACGCCTACGTGCTCGTCGGCATGGGGACGTTCTTCGCCGGCGTATTCCGCGCGCCGATGACGTCGGTGTTCATGGTTTTCGAGGTGAGCGCCAACTACGTGATCATTTTGCCGGTGATCGTCGCCAACACGATCGCCTACGGCGTGGCCCGGCGGCTGCAGCGGGTGCCGTTCTTCCAGATGCACGCCAAGGAAGAGGGGCTGGACCTGCCCTCGGTCGAAGCAGAACGCGAAATGCGCCGGCTGCGGGTGGAGGACGCCATGCGGAGGCCGCGGGCGGTGTTCGGTCCACGGACCCACGTGGATGCCGGCGACTGAACTGATGCGCGACGCCGGCGACACTTCCGGCTGGTGAAGACGGGACACGGGCAGTGGTCTTGGATCTGCCTCAAGGAGCTCGAAGCGGCGTCGAGGAGGGCGGCGGGACCTGCCGCTCGAGCGCGTCGTCCGCCGCGGACCGGCACCCGGCCTCTATCCGACATTCGGCTTGACAACGCTCCTCAAGGTGATCGCCGGCCATGCCGATCCTGCCGGTATCCAGCCGCGCCAACATCAACGAACTGGTGGGCACGCTCACCCTGAACGACATCCACCGGAGCTACGGGATCAAGCCGTCCGATCATGCGAGAACTGACGGCCCGGTTCGAGAGCGATGCCGGTCTCTCGGCGAAACCCGGCCGATCAGGAACGCTATGGTAGATTCGGGGGATTACCTACGCATGCGGATCCTGATCACCGGGGGCGGGGAGGTCGCCACACATATCGCTAAACGGCTGAGTCCGTGAGGGCAACGAAATCATCATCGTGGAGCAGGAGCGCGACCGGTGCGCGCAACTCGAGGAGGCGCTCGACGCCAAGATCGTCCAGGGCAGCGCGGCCAGCGTCAAGACGCTGCACGCAGGCCGGCCTCAGCGGATGCCGAGATGCTGATCGCGGTGACCAGCGCCGACGAGATCAATCTCCTGACCTGCCTGATCGCCCAGGCCGACTCAAGGTCAAGGTCAAGGTGGCCCGGGTGCGGACCCATGAGGTGGACCACTGGCGGCGGATCTGCGAACGACCGGGCCTCCAGATCGACCTGATCATCCACCCCGAGTCGCATGGCCGTCGACCGCATCCTGCCCGTGCTGCGCGTGCCCGGCGTCTCCGACATCGTCGCCTTCGCCGACGGCAAGGTGAAGCTGTTCGGCATGAACGTCGAGCCGGACCACTGGACGGTGGGCAAGTCGCTGTTCGAGATCGCCGGGCGCGGGCGCCCCGCCGAATTCGCTGGTGGCGATGATTTTCCGGGGCTCGGAGGTGATCATCCCGAACGGACGCGAGAAGATCCTGGCTCGGCGACCACATCTACATCGTGACCCGCGACGAGGAGCTTGAGCGACGTCTCGAATTCGTCGGCCTGCAGCAGCAGGAGAGCCTCGAACGGGTCTTCATTCTCGGCGGCAAGCAGATCGGCATCCAGATGGCGCCGAGGAGCTCGAGGGGCAGAAGGTGAGCGTGAAGCTGTTCGAGCGGGACCCCGACCGCTGCCGCAAGATCGCCGAGATCCTGACGGACACGATCGTAGTCAACGGCGACGGCAAGGACGCCGGCACGCTCGATGGCGGAGAACATCGAGCGGCGTCAACGCTTACCTCGCGCTTACCAACGACGACGAGGACAACCTGATCGCCGCGATTCTGGCCCGCCGGCTCGGCGCCAACAAAGTGGTCGCGCTGATCAACCGGCTGAATTATCTGCCCATGGCGCAGCGGCTGGGAATCAATACGTCCGATCAGCCCGCGGCTCGCCACCGTCGACCGGATACTGCAGTTCGTCCGCAAGGGCCAGGTGGTCTCCGTAACCACCTTTCGCGAGGAGGAGGCGGAAGCCATCGAGCTGGTGGCCTCCGCGCGGTTCCCGCTACGTGGGCAAGAAGCTGATGGACATTAAGCTGCCCCGCGGCGCCATCGTCGGGGCGGTGGCGCGCCCCGACGGCAGCGTGACGGTGCCGCGCGGGCATTCCAAGATCGAGGCGGGCGACCGGGTGATCTTCTTTGCGCTCGAGCGCGTCGTGCCGCAGCTCGAATCGGCCTTTCTCGCCGAGAAGCGGAGATCCCTTTGGTAGTCCGCTTCGGCGCCGTCCTGCATGTCATCGGCGTCTTTCTGCTGGTGCTCGGCGGGACCATGGTGCTCCCGCTCGCCTACGCGTTTCTGAACCCCGGCGACCACCCGTCGCCGCTTCTCTACGGAGCGCTGGTGACGCTGGCGGGCGGAGTGGCGCTGCTCGCTGGGCACCAAGCGCCCGGACTCGGAGCTGTCGATCCGCGAGGGCGTCATGCTGGTGGCGCTCGTCTGGGTCTGCGCTTGCTTCTTCGGCGGACTGCCGTTTCTGTTCTCGCCCCACTTCGACTCGCTGACCGACGCCGTCTTCGAGGCCGCCTCCGGCTTCACCACCACCGGCGCCACGATCCTGAGCGACGTCGAGGTGGTCACCGGCGGCCTGCAGCTTTGGCGCTGCTTCACCCACTGGCTCGGCGGCATGGGCATCGTGCTGCTCGGTATCGCCATCCTGCCGCTGCTCGGTACCGGCGGCATGCACATGTATCGTGCCGAGTTCTCCGGCGCCAAGTCCGAGAAGCTCAAGCCCCGGATCACGGAGACGGCGCTGTCGCTGTGGAGGATCTACTTCCTGCTGACGGTCGCCGAGTTCCTGCTGCTGTGGCTGTGGGGCGGAATGAGCCCGTTCGAGGCCGCCTGCCACTCGTTCTCGACGCTCGGCACCGGCGGCTTCTCCTCGCGCTCGGCCAGCGTGGGCGGCTTCGAGAGTCCGCTCATCGAGTGGATCATCATCGTCTTCATGATTCTGGCCGGGATCAATTTCACGCTGCACTACCGGCTCTGGCGCCAGCGGCAGGTGAAGCAGTTCTTCTCCGACGTCGAGGTGCGCGCTTACCTGATGATCCTGTTGGTGGCGACGCTCGCGATTACGGCGACGCTGATCTTCCAGACCGGCTACTCGCCCGGGGAGGCCTTTCGGGCCGCCGCCTTCCAGACAAGCTCGATCGTCACCACTACCGGTTTCGTGACGGCCGACTTCGAGCAATGGATGCCGTTCGCCCAGTTGCTGCTGCTCGTGCTGATGTTCGTCGGCGGGTGTACGGGGTCGACGGCCGGCGGACTCAAGGTCTCGCGGTTCCTGCTGCTGCACCGCGTCGTGCATCGACAGTTCCGGCTGATCGTCGAGCCGCACGGTGTCTTCGCGATTCGTCTGGGAGGGCAGGTGATCCCCGACACCACGGTCCGCGTGCTGCTCAACTTACTGTTTCTGGCCTTCGCGGTGTTTGTATCGGCCTGTCTGATACTGGCGGCGACGGGCGTCGATGTACTGACTTCGATCGGCGCCGTCACGGCGTCCACGTTCAACATCGGCCCCGGACTGGGCGACGTCGGTCCGGTGGAGCACTACGGTCACTTCAACCCGCTAGTCAAGTGGGTCCTGGCCTTCTGCATGGTCTGCGGGCGGCTGGAGTTCTTCACCGCGTTAGTGGTATTTACCCCGTCGTTCTGGCGCAAGTAAGTTTCCGGAGCCGGTTGGTCGAGTAGCTGGCCGCGGCAAAGATTGTCGAGCGCGACGGCCAGTAACTGCAGTAGGGCGGCCACCGCGGCCAGATACTGCCAGCTGAGCAGGCGGCTGGAGGAGCCGGCAAAACCGTCGGCCCAGTCGAGGGTGACCGCCAACTGCCACGCGGCGAGCGCGGCAGCCATCAGCGATGCGGGGCTGAGCAAAGAGGAGCACGCCAGCGCCACACGGCGCCACGCGCCGTCCCGAGGACGGACCAGAGGTCCCTCTTTCATGCGGATCCGGACAAGCATTGAGAAGCCGATTGGTCACAGTGTAGCAAGGCTCCCCACAGCGCTCCCGGGGAGCTTCGCCGCGGCGCCTGTTTCGCAACCAGCCGGCGGGAGAGGAAAAGGAGCCGGATTTCTCCGGCTCCCGACAGCAATCGAGGTAACGGACGCGCCGGCCGCCGCTATTGCGGACCCTGTCCGAGCGCGGCCGGGGTGGTGCCCTGCGAGGCGGCCATCACCTGCTCGACCTGAATGAGCTGTTGCCGCGCCTGCGGAGCGTTGGGGGCATCGGGCGCGAGTTCGAGGTAGCGCTTCAAGTGGACGCTCGCCTCGGTCAGGTTGTTCTGCATCCCCAGCGCCACGCCGAGAAAATACTCGACCTGCGGCTGCTGGCGCCAGTACTCCATCTTGACGGCCTCCCGGGCGCTCTTCTCAGCTGCGCCGGCGTTGCCCAGATTGAGTTGGGCCACCGCGTTGAGAAAGTACGCCTGCGGGAAGTCGTACGGATTCTTGCCGATCACCAGGTCCGTTTTATTGGCGACATCCTGCCATTGGTTCTGCTGGGCCGCCATGATGGCAAGCTGGACATGAGGGCTCATGTACTTCCCGTCAGCGGCAATCGCCTTTTCGTAAGCCTCGCGGGCCTGGTCATTGTGCTGCTGGGCGCGGAACGAGTTGCCGAGGCCATACCACGCCTCGGCGTATTCGGGGTATTCCTTGACCGCGGACTCGAAGGCAGCCTGTGCCTTGTCCCACTTCTGCCTCTCCATCTGCTTCGTGCCGTCCTCGAGCGCCTTCTTGGCCTTCTTGGGTGCTTCGAGACTGGTCATGCTGATGGTCAACCCCGCCGCGTCGCCGAGTTTGCGCAGGATGATGGTGCCGACCTCGGGGTTATCGAGAAGCCGGTGGCCCGATAGCGGGATCACGGTCGATGTGTAGCCGGCCAGAGAGGCCCGCAGTTCGCATCCCATCAATTCCCGCTCCGTGATGCCGCCCTGATTCGGCACACCGAAAGTCGCGTTGGAGTTTCGTCCGACGCTGTTCAGATCCCGGCCCATCGTCTGGCCGCCGACGGTGCTCGTACTGGCATCGCCGAGCACCTGCGTGTTGCGGCCCACCTCGAAGCTGAACTGGCCGCGAGTATCGGTGTAGTCCTCCGGGATGACACGCCCGGAGCAGACCCGCTCGATCACCACGTTGGCCGGGACCGCCTGTCCGTTCTCAAAGACCACTTTCCCCTGCAGGAAGACCGGGCGCTGCATATCGAGAGTCGAGGGGATGCCGCTGTCCGTCGAAGGCACCGGAGCCGGCACGGAGCCCCGTCCGACGCTGCCGCCGGCGCTGCCCCCCACGGAACCGCCACCACCGGCACTGCCGGCACCACCGCCGCCGCCCGAGCCCCCACCCCGAGTCTGCGCATACGCGCCGGGAATCATAAGCAATGCCGCCGACATGACTATCAGACAGCAACGCAGGAACCGCGAGTTCTTCATGAGAGAACCTCCTGGTAAAGCGTTAGCCTAATTATGGCATAGCAATCTGCGTGCCGCGCCCGCAATTCGCTAGGATGAAAGTAAGAGTCCCCCGGATGAAGTACACGACACTCTTTGCCTATTTCCTGCTCGGCCTGTCGGCGGCGGTCGTCAGTTGCTCGAGCGCGCCGGAGCCGTCCGCCACGGAACAGGAAGAGGCGCCGCCACCGGAGCCGATCGACGGGCAGGCCGCGTTCTTCCGCATGTTCCCGGCCGCGCGCCAGTGGGCGGCGGACGCCGAGGGGCTGCGCCTGGAGAGCATCAAGATAGAACAGGTGAAGTCCGCTGACGGCAAGTTCGGCGCTTGGCGGGCCAGTTTCTACTCGCCGAGCCGCCAGCGGATGAGCACGTTCAATTTCGCCGTGGTCGAGGTTGGCGGCAAGCTGCGGAAGGGCGTCTTCCAGGACCACGAGGAATCCTATTCTCCGAACAGCCTAGCCCATCCGTGGCTCCCGGCGGCGCTGCAGACCAGTTCCGAGGCGGCCTATCAGACGGCCATGGAGCAGCCCGAGACCAAGGAATATGTCGCGAAGAATCCGGATGTGCCGGTGATGGTGCTGCTCGAGCAAACCGACCGGCACCGCGACCTCGCCTGGCGCATTGTGTGGGGCTTCAGCGTCTCCACCAGCGCGTATTCCGTCTTCGTCGATGCGAGCACCGGCGGATTCATGGAAATAATGCACTAGTGTAGTGCGTCGGAGATTCTGCGGCATATGGAAGCCGCCTGCCGACGCGCGCGGTTCAGTGCTGGTAGTGAGTTAGCACAGAACCACGACCGTCAGGGAGCGCAGCATACTGGTCGAAATGAGAGACGCAGACCACTAGCCAGTGGCTGGTGGCTGTCGGCCGGAGAAACTCGACGTCGGCGGTACTCCGGTTACAGCGGCGCGCATGTTAGCAGGCGCAACCGGAGCCTGGCTATCCGCCACTTCCCGCCTGCTACCCGCTACTTACTCTTCTTCGACTTTCTGGACGGGGCTTTGCGGGGGGACGGGAAAGGGATTTCGATCACCGGGATGAGGCTATGTTCGGCGGAGGGCTCGTCGGGCGACGTCCGCGACACCAGTTGCTCGTTGAGGGTAGCGACGAACTCCTCGATCTGGGGCTGCATCGCCTCCATCTTCTCGCGCATGTTGAGGATGATCTCGACACCGGCCAGATTGACGCCCAGGTCGCGCGTCAGCTTGAGGATGATCTCCAGCCGCTCGAGGTCCTGTCGGTGTAGAGGCGCGTGTTGCCCTCGCTGCGCGACGGCTTGAGTAAGCCTTCCCGCTCGTAGAGGCGCAGCGTTTGCGGATGGATATCGTATTGCTCGGCGACCGCCGAGATCATGTAAGCGGCCTTCTTTGACCTTTACGCATACTACAACTTCCACTCACTCGAGTTCGGCCGGACTATCCTCCGACCTGCTCCAGATGTCGGCGCGCGGATCCTCCGGGTGCAGAGATTCGAGAGCTCGCGGAGAATCTCGCGCGTGCGCTCGTCCCTGGCTGGCGGCGCCTGGAATGACGACTTCGACGATCTGGTCGCCCCGCTGACTCTTGCGCGCATTCATGACTCCCTTCTCGCGCAGCCGGAATTTCTGCCCGTTGCTGGGTACCTTGCGGGATCTTGAGCAGTCGCCCGGCCGTCGATGGTCGGCACCTCGATCTTGGTTCCGAGCGACGCCTCCCAGACGGTGACCGGGACAGCGGATCTGAATATCGTCGCCGCTCGCGCTCGAAGAACGGATGAGGGTCATCGACGCGAACCGTGATGTAGAGGTCGCCCGCCGGTCGCGCCATGCGTCCCCGCGTTGCCCTTGCCCGGCGACCCGTAGGCGGCTGCCGGACTGCACCCCGGGCGGGATCCGCACCTCAACGCTGTCCGCGCTGACCGTGCGGCCCGTCGCCGCGGCAGGCCGGGCAGGCGTTCCGCAGTTTGCCCGTCCCGTCGCAGCGCGGGCAGGTCAGATTGAAGCGCATGGCCCCGGCCATCTGCGCAACGTGGCCAGTGCCCGTCGCACTCCGGACAGATGTCGAAGTACCGCCGCCCGATGACCCGTGCCGTCCGCATCTGCGCGCAGGTGGACTGCCGGTTGATCTTGAGCCGGATCTGAGTGCCCGCGGATCGCCTGCCAGAAATCGATATTGAGCGCGTACTCGAGATCGGCGCCCTTCTCCGGCTGGGCCTGCCGGCTCGCGCTCGGCCCCGCCGGCTGCCGAAAAACTGATTGAAAATGTCGCCGAACCGCCGCCCCACGATCGAACGGCGGCTCGCCGGCGTGTCCGGCACCCGCGCCCGCACCGGCCGCCGGCGTGCCTGAAGTGAAGTCGGAGAAATCAAATCCGCCAAAATCGAAGCCGGCTCCGCCGCCCTGCCGGATGGAATCCACCCGGGGCCTCCCGGCTGGGCGTTTCGGAGTAGAAGCCAACTGGTCGTACATCTGGCGCTTCTTCGGCGTCGTTGAGGAGGCTAGGCCTCCTGGATCTCCTTAAAGCGCTCCTCGGCGGACTTGTCGCCCGGGTTGAGATCCGGGTGGAACTTGCGCGCGAGCCGCTTGTAGGCCTTGCGGATCTCCTCGGTCGGCGGCGCCCTTCTTCAGGCCCAGCGATTCGTAATAGTCGTGCTGCGGTGGCATTGACGAATCGTCGTGTGACCGGCGGCCGGGGCGCGCCCGATCAGGCGAACACCGCGCTCAGCGGCCTCCTCATTATTCCTTCTTGTCGTCCACGTCGACGAATTCGGCGTCGACGACATCGTCCTTATCCTTGTCTTCCGCCGGCTTTTCGCCTCCCGATGGAGGAGCTTGGGCGCCGGCAGCGTCCGCGCCGGGTCGCCGCACCTGCGGTCTCGGCGACTTGTACATCGCCTCGGCCAGCTTGTGCGAGGCGCTGTCAGCTTGTCCATCGATGACTTGATCTTGATCCGTGCCGCCTTCGGCCACCGCCTTCTTGGTGTCCTCGAGACCGCCTCCTCGACCTGCTTGGCGTCGGCATCGGAGATCTTCTCGCGATGCTCCCGAGCATCTTCTCGATGTTGTAGATCATCGCGTCCGCCTGGTTCTTAACCTCGATCTCTTCCTTCCGCTTGCGTGTCCTCGGCCGCGTGAGATTCGGCGTCCTTGGCCATCTTCTCGACCTCTTCCTTGCTCAAGCCGGACGAAGACGTAATGGTGATCTTCTGCTCGTTGTTGGTGGCACGGTCCTTGGCGGTGACGTTCAGAATGCCGTTGGCGTCGATGTCGAAGGTCACCTCGACCTGCGGGATGCCGCGCGGCGCCGGCGGAATGCCGACCAACTGGAAGACGCCGAGCAGCCGGTTGTCGGAGGCCATCGAACGCTCGCCCTGGTAGACCTTGATCTCGACCGAGGTCTGGTTATCGGCCGCCGTGGAGAAGACCTCGCTCTTGCGCGTCGGGATGGTCGTGTTGCGGTCGATCAGCTTCGTGAAGACGCCGCCCAGCGTCTCGATGCCGAGCGACAGCGGCGTGACGTCGAGCAGCAGCACGTCCTTGACCTCGCCGCCTAGCACGCCGCCCTGGACGGCGGCGCCCAATCGGCCACTACTTCGTCCGGGTTGACGCTCTTGTTCGGCTCCTGCCGAATAGATCCTTCACCGCCTGTCTGGACTTGCGGAATGCGCGTCGAGCCGCCCACCAGCACCACTTCGTCGATGTTGCTCGGCGTCATCCCGGCGTCGGAGAGCGCCTTCTTGCAAGGCTCGACCGTCCGCTGGATGAGATCCTCGATCATCTGCTCGAACCGCGTCCGCGTCAGCTTCATCACCAGGTGCTTGGGGCCGGTCGCGTCGGCGGTGATGAACGGCAGGTTGATCTCGGTTTCGAGCAGCGTCGATAGCTCGATCTTGGCCTTCTCCGCCGCTTCCTTCAGCCGCTGCAGCGCCATCTGGTCCTTGGAGAGGTCGATGCCGTGCTCCTTCTTGAACTCGTCGATGATCCAGTCGATCAACCGCTGGTCGATGTTGTCGCCGCCGAGGTGCGTATCGCCGTTGGTCGATTTCACCTCGACGACGCCCTCGCCCACCTCGAGAATCGAGATGTCGAAGGTCCCGCCGCCGAAATCGTAGACGCAATCGTCTCGTCCTTCTTCTTATCGAGCCCGTAGGCCAGCGCCGCGGCGGTCGGCTCATTGATGATGCGCATCACTTCCAGACCGGCGATCTGGCCGGCGTCCTTGGTCGCCTGGCGCTGCGAGTCGTTGAAGTACGCCGGTACCGTGATCACCGCCTGGGTGACCTTCTCGCCCAGATAGGCCTCGGCCGCCTCCTTCAGCTTGGTCAGGATCATGGCCGAGATCTCCGGCGGCGAATACGGCTTGCCATTCGCTCTCGACGCGAGCCGTGTCGCCGTCGCCGCGCGTCACCTTGTACGGCACCATCGTCATCTCTTCGTTGACTTCGTCGATGCGGCGGCCCATGAACCGCTTGATCGAATAGATGGTATTCTCGGGATTGGTGACCGATTGACGCTTGGCCACCTGTCCCACCAGGCGCTCGCCGCCCTTGGCGAACGCCACCACGGATGGAGTGGTCCGGCCACCCTCCTGGTTGGGGATTACGACCGGCTGGCCGCCCTCCATGACGGCCACAACAGAATTCGTTGTTCCCAGGTCGATCCCAATGATCTTGCTCATTCCGTTTGGAAACCTCCCGTTTCAAAAACTTGAGTGCCAGCCGTTCTCGTTGCCGAGGCGCCTGCCGGCCGCATCGGGCGGCTATCGGCACTGGCCCAGCGCGCCGTACGCGACAATGGGCTCCTCTAATGCCCATCGGGCGCCTGCCCGGTGGGGATCCGGTCTTCTGACCGGTGCCATTGGCGGGGCCGAACGGCTTCGCGCCCTTAGTACAACTCTATTATTAAATATTAGTGTGATGTTGTCAAGGCTGCTTCGCTTCGTCCTCCTCATCTTTCTTCTTGGAATCCCCAGCGCCCACGCCGCCGAGCTGCTCGTCGCCGCCGCTTCCGATCTCTCCGCCGCCGAGGCCGCGCTCAGCCAGGGCTTTGAAAGAGTCACGGGCGCTCAGGCGCGCTTCATCTTCCAAGCCAGCGGGATGCTGGCTCGTCAGATCGAAAATGGCGCCCCGTATGACGTCTATCTGTCAGCGAATGAACGCTATGTGCACCAGTTGGCGGACAAGGGCGAGTTGGTGGCCGATACGGTGGCGGTCTACGCCGAAGGGCGCCTCGGGCTGTGGTCCCGGGACGGCTCGGTCAAGAGCCTGGGTGAGCTGACCGAGGATCGGGTGCGCAACGTGGCCATTGCCAATCCGGCCCATGCCCCGTACGGGCTGGCGGCCAGGCAGGCGTTCGAGAGCCAGAAGCTATGGACCGTTCTGGAGCCGAAGATCGTATTTGCCGAGAACGTCCGGCAGACCTACCAGTACGGTGTGAGCGGCAATGCCGACGCGATCGTGACCTCCTGGACGCTGGTCTTCGACCAGGGCGGGGTCATGCTCCCGGCCGAGTGGCACCAACCGATCCGGCAGGCCGGCGGAGCGCTCCGCCGGTCGGCGCAACCGGAGCTGGCCCGGAAGTTCCTCGAATTCCTGCAGAGCGCCGCTGGCCGGCGGATTCTGCGCGACCACGGCCTGTTCCCGGTTGTCAAGCCGTAAGATTCTGATTCCATACGCGTTAACCGCAACTTGGGTTCGTTTCGTAGTTCTTCGGCTCCGGCGCGGCCGGAGGCCCCGTTGCGGGGGACGCCGCTGCGAAAGGTGCAGGGTGGATGCGCGAAGGGAGCCCGCAATGTCCCCGGTGAGGCGGGTGGCGGTGTTCGGGGAGGCGGATCAAATCGATCCGCCGCGGGCCAATCGGCCCGCCCCCTCGAGCCTCTCGATCCAGTCATAGCACGTCCGGTGGCCGGAACCGCCGACACCCAAGCGCGATGTGGCCTGCTATGAGTAACTTATACGTTCACATTCGCTTGGGATCGCCAGCGGCGGCGGGGCTGTGATATGCGAGAATCGGGGGGTGCGCAGGCTGCGGATTGGCGTCGATGCCGGGGGGACGTTCACCGATTTTGTCGCTGTCGACGCCGAGGGCACTCTCAGCAGCTTCAAGATCCGGTCAAATCCGGCGGATCCGGCGGCGGTGATACTGGAAGGCATCGAACGGATCGCCGGAGCGGGGCTGGCGGACGTCGTCCATGGCTCCACCGTGGCCACCAATGCGCTGCTCGAGCGGAAGGGCGCGCGGACCGCCTTCTTGACCACGGAGGGGTTCGAGGACCTTGTCCATATCGGGCGCCAGAATCGGCCCGAGCTCTACAATCTGCGGCCCGTCGCGCCACGGCCGCTGGTCGAGCGGGAACTCTGCTTCGGCGTTCGCGAGCGGATGCTCCACGACGGCAGCGAAGCGGCGCCGGTCAATGCCGCCGGGGTGCGCCGGCTGCGGGCGCGCCTGGCTCGCGCGGGTGTCGAGGCGGTGGCGATCTGCCTGCTGCACTCCTATGCCAACCCCGAGCACGAGCGGGAGGTGGCCGAGTTGCTCGCCGGGGCTGGGTACGTGTGTTGCTCGCACGAGATCAGTCCGGAATTCCGCGAATACGAGCGGTCGTCGACCACGCTCGTCAACGCCTACGTGGGGCCGCTGATGGACCAGTACCTGGCGCGGTTGGAGGAGCCCAGCAGGCACCAGATCTCGATCCTTCAGTCGAACGGCGGCTCGATGACGATGGCGGAGGCGCGGCGGCACTCGGTGCGGACGGTGCTTTCGGGGCCGGCCGGGGGCGTGATCGGCGCGCTCGAGGTGGCGCACCTCGCGGGCTTTGACCGGGTGATCGGCTTCGATATGGGCGGCACGTCCACCGATGTCAGCCTCATCGACGGGGCGCCGAGGGAGACGACGGAGACCGCCATCGGGGGGCTCCCGATTCGGGTGCCGATGCTCGATATACATACCGTGGGCGCCGGCGGCGGCTCGATCGCCCGGGTGGACGAGGGCGGGCTGCTGCGGGTGGGTCCGGAGAGCGCCGGAGC
Source organism: Bryobacterales bacterium (assembly GCA_963809945.1). Classification (GTDB taxonomy): domain Bacteria; phylum Acidobacteriota; class Terriglobia; order Bryobacterales; family Bryobacteraceae; genus CAWELS01. The sequence goes on from CAWELS010000061.1 coordinate 19,681, forward strand.
GGATCCGGGACCGGCCTGCTACGGGACGGGCGGCGACGCCACGGTGACCGATGCCCATGTCGTGCTGGGGCGGATCGGCGGCGGCCAGTTTCTTGGCGGAGCGATGGAGATCGACGAAGGGCGCGCCGGGGCGGCGGTCGACCGGCTCGGCGTGGAGCTCGGCTTCGACCGGGCGCGGGCCGCGGCGGGCATTCTGCAGGTCGCCAACGCCAACATGCAGCGGGCCATCCGGGCCATCACCGTCGAACGGGGGCACGATCCGAAGGGCTTCGCCTTGCTGGCTTTCGGCGGGTGCGGGGGGCTGCACGCCTGCGAGCTGGCCGAGGCATTGGGAGTGCGCTCGGTGGTGGTGCCGGAGCTGGCGGGGATGCTGTCGGCGCTCGGAATGCTGATGGCGGACCGGGTGCGCGACTATGCCGCCGGGGCGCTCGGCGCCGCTGACCTGGAGAGCCTGTTTCGGCGGCTCGAACGCCGGGCGATGGCGGAGAGTCCGGGAGCGAAGCTGACGCGGCTGGCGGACGTGCGCTATGCGGGACAGAGTTACGAGTTGACGGTACCGTGGGACGGCGCCGATCCGGGCCGGCCGTTTCACCGGGAGCATGATCGCACGTATGGGTATTCGAGTCCGTCGAAGGCGGTGGAGATCGTGACGGTGCGGGTGCGGTCCCGGGTGAAGGCTCAGCGGCCGCGATTGACCCCGATGGGGAGGGCGGCGGCTGATGCGCCGGTGATGCGGCGCGTGTTCACTTCGGGCCGTTGGCGGCGTATTGCGGTGTGGAGGCGGGAGGCGGTCGGAGTGAAGCCGATGGCCGGTCCGGCGTTGGTGACCGACTATGGCGCGACGACGATGATCCCGGCGGGGTGGCGGTTCCGGCGGGTCGCCGGCGGGAGTATGGTGGCGGTGCGGAGCGGCGGGGCGGGGAGGAAGACGTGATCCATCGAGACCGCACGATCGGGGGAGATCGGGCGATGGGCAATGCATTGTAGGGCGGACGTCTACGTCCGGGGCCGACCTCCAGGGCGGCCTTCCGCGCCAAACGCCGGGGGGCAGCGGGCAGCGCGGCCCGGAGGCCTCTCGCGGGCGGGGCCGCCCGCCCCACATGCTGCGGTGCTCGAAACATGTTGAACGGAAACCACATCCAATATGGCGTGAACCGCCACGGCGGATGTCCGCCGCAATCGAACGATGAGAAATTCAAGTTGCTGATCGCATTGACATTTATGGCTCGTACTTGTCGAAGGAACGCGGTTCTCCTGCTGCTCGCCGCCGGCATCGCCATGGGACAGACACCGGACGCCCATGAAATTGTCCGCCGCTCGGTGGATGTGGATCAGAAGAATTGGGTGCGGATCCGGGACTACGGCTACACCGAGTGGGTCAAGAAGATCGATCTCGACAAGGACGGCGACCCGAAGAAGACCGACATCAAAGCGTTCGATGTCGAGTTCCTCGACGGTTCGCCCTACAAACGGCTGATCTCGCGGTTTGACGAGCCGCTGTCCCCGGAGGAGGAGGCGTCCGAGAAGGCGAAACGCGAGGCAGTCGATGAGGAGCGGCGCAACGAGACACCGGAGCAGCGGCGCAAGCGGATCGAGGAGTACATCGAGAAGCGCGATAAAAACCGTGCGGCCATCCAGGAGGTGCCCAACGCCTTCAACTTCCGACTGATCGGAGAAGAAGAGGTCAACGGGCGGCCGGCGTGGGTGATCGAAGCGACCCCGCGCCACGGCTACCACCCGATCAACTGGCGCGCCAAGCTCTTTACCCAACTCGAGGGCAAACTCTGGATCGACAAGGCGAGCTACCAATGGGCCCGGGTGCAGGCGAAGCTGGTGGACGGTGTGTCCTTCGGCTGGATCCTGGTGCGGATGCACAAGGGCGGGCGGGTGGAGGTGGAGAACGTTCCGCTGGGCGATGGGCTGTGGGCGCCGAAGCGGCTCTGGTATACGGTGTCACTACGGGTGGGGCTGGTGAAGAACTACCGGGTCGAGGAGGAGACCCGGTACAGCGACTACCGGGCCCCGGAGGTGGCGGGAGGTCCGGAGGGGCTCAGCTCGGCGGAGCCGGCCGGGCAAGCTGCGTCGGCGCGGTAGGGCCGTCGTTCACAACCGCGCCGGGCCTCCCGGTCCGGCTCTTCCGCTAAGGAGAAGAGGACCGACGGGGACGTCGGCCGCGGGTCTGGAGACCCGCCTTACATGGCGGTCGAACCCACCTGCCCTCTCCGCACGTCAGGCGTTGGCGGCGACGGTAGTCTTGAGCGGGCGGCGGTTGGTGCGCTCGCCCTTTTCGGGGAGGATGAGATCGCCGACGGCGAAGGCGCGCTTCAGGCCGTTGTCGACCACCTGGCCCGAGTAGCGCCGCCGGCCGTTGATCTCGAGCGTCACAGACCGGTCCACCGGATGGTCGAACGCGAGAACGTCGCCGACTTCCAGGTTCATGAGATCTTCCACCTTGAGCGTGGTCCCGCTGAGGCGGCTGTCCAACTGGACCTTCGAGGCGTGAATCAGGCTCAGGACCCGCAACTGCTCGTCCGCGGTCGAGTCCGTTTTCCGGAGCGACCACTGCTGGTCGAACTTCTGCCGCAGCATCTTGATGATGATGGACGGCACGCCCAGGTTGATCATCCCGACGTTGTCGCCGATGCGGACCTCCATGCTGACGGCGACCACCGCCTCGTTCGGCGCCAGAATCTGCAGAAGCTGCGGCTCGGTCTCATGCCCCTCGATGCTAAAGGCCAACTTGGAGACGGCATGCCAGGCCCCGCGCAGGTCATGCAGGATGATCCGAATGATGCCGTCGAGGATGCTCTGCTCGATCTCCGTGATTTCCCGGTTGATCTTCACCTGACCACGGCCGGTGCCGCCCAGCACCATCTCGAGAATCGGAAACACGAGGGTGGGATTCATCTCGAGCACGGCGTTGCCGTCATAGGGCTTCATGCCGAGCGAGATCATCACGGTCGGCGACGGCAGGCACTGGGAGAACTCCATAAAGGAGAGCTGCTCCACCGAGACGAGGTTCACGATGACATAGGCCCGGAGATAAGCCGACAGACTGGATGCCAAGCTGCGGGCGAAGTTCTCGTGCAAGAGGTGGATGGCGCGCAGTTGGTCCTTGGGGATCCGGTCCGGACGCCGGAAATCGTAGAGCTGCGCCTTGCTGGCCGGGTCGAGATCCTGTCCGGAGTCCCGCAAATTGCGGAATACGCTGTCGATTTCTTCCTGGGAGAGTACTCGGTCCAGAGTCACGTGGAAGCGTTGACCTCCAGATGTCCATCGGACGAATGGGGGCGCAGCTTTACTGTTTCGAGTCCGGAAATTCAACCGGATATTATTGATTACAAATGTCTTACCGATGTTCGGCAGACATCAGGCGACTCAGCTGGTGCCGTGGGCTGCGAGCTCGTTCTCTTCTTCTTCTGTATCGGCAGCTAGTTCGGGGACGTCCTCATCCGGGATGAAGTCGAAGGCGCTGGCACCAAAGTCAATCGCGTCATCGAGGCTGGAAGAATTGCCCTGTTTTTCTTCTTTCCGGGCAGCCCTCTTCTCGGCCTTCTCCCGCTGTCGTTCCAGTCTTGCTAATTCTTTTTGTCTCTTTTTGAATGATGTACTGGATCGAGCCATAGTTCCTCCTGCTCCAAGCTGCCTGCCAATCTGACAGGACCGGCATGGTTTGCCGGTTTCAATGCGCGAAGTCGGCGCGAATTCAATGCTAGCCGTCGAGGCTCAGGGAGTCGAACCCGGTTGGGGGAACGGGCGGGGCGAATCGGATCGTCAATTCCCTCCCATCCAACTCAACGCCCTTCAACTCCGCGATCGCCTTCTTGGCGTCACTTTTGTCCGCCATATCAACGAACGCGAAGCCCCTGGAATGACCGGTTTCCCAGTCAGTCGCAATACGGACATCCCTGATCGGGCCGTGTGGTTCGAAGAGCTGGCGAAGTTCCCGCTCATCTGCGTCGAAGTCGAGGTTGCCAACAAAAACTCTGGCCATGACACTCCCTTCTTGCAAACACTGGCAGTAACGTGCACCACAATGCAAATACTGCACTCACCGCGCAGATGAACCTTGCAGTTCGGTAACAATTACAGTGTAGCAGTTCCACCCCAGTCCCGCAAAACGTCTGGAGCCGCGCCGCGCGGGCGGGCTTCGTGCCCGCATTTCCGAGGCTCACTCTTAACTAACTCTGATAAAATGGGTTAACAGTTTCAGACGACAACAGCGAATCCCCAGTCCGGGCTCGATATTGGACTGTGACCGGAAGGGGACCGGACAGTCGGTTCCCGTGCGCGGTGAAGCGTGCCGGGGTTGCGAGATAGCCCGGTGGCGGGAAATCGGGGCACAGGAAGTTGTGAAGAAGTGTCTGGGGAGAAATCCTGATGCCCGGGAAAACCTGGGAAAAGGGTGAGACACGGCGGGACAGTCCCGGACTTTTCCACACCTTCCAGGAATCCATTTTGATAGGGAGATGCAACGGGCGACGTGGCGAAATTCCACATACACAATTTCGGTTGCCGGGCGACGCAGGCCGATGGCGCGGCGCTCGAGTCTCTGCTGGCCGCCGAGGGGATGTCCGCGGTCGGCGAGGCGCGCCAAGCCGACCTAGTGGTGCTGAACACCTGCACGGTGACCTCGGCGGCCGATGACGACGTGCGGCAGGCGGTGCGGCGGGTGCGGCGGGAGAATCCGGAGGCGCGGATCCTGGTGACCGGATGTTACGCCCAGCGGGCCCCGGAGGAGTTGGCGGCGCTCGAGGGTGTCACCTGGGTGGTGGGCAACTCGCACAAGACTCGAATCCCCGAGATCCTCGGCGGCGGAGAGAGCGGGACGCCGTATCACGGGCAGGTCCACGTGGGCGACATCTTCGCCGAGCACGAGTTCCTGGCGGCGCCGGTGGAAGAAGCCGCCGGCGACCGGACCCGGCCGAATCTCAAGATCCAGGATGGCTGCAACAACCGCTGCTCGTTCTGCGTTATCCCGTTCGTGCGGGGGCGGAGCCGCAGCATGCCCGCCGACGAAGTGGTCCGGCAGGTGCGGCATCTGGGGGAGCACTACCGCGAGGTGGTGCTCAGCGGGATCAACCTGGGACGCTGGGGGCGGGAGCCGGGAAGCCGAATGCGGTTGGCCGACGTGGTGCGGCGACTGCTCGGCGAGACCGGCGTCGAACGCCTGCGCCTCAGCTCGGTGGAACCGATGGACTGGTCCGACGACCTGCTGGGGCTGGTCGCCTCCTCGCCGCGCATCGCCAAACACGTTCACGCGCCGCTGCAAACCGGTTCGGACCGGATCCTGCGCAAGATGCACCGCAAGTACCGGCCGCGGCACTACGCCGACCGGCTCCTCAAGGCGCGCGAATGGATGCCGGATGCGGCGATCGGCGCCGATGTGATGGTCGGGTTCCCGGGCGAGTCGGACGCGGATTTCGAGGAGAGCCGGCGGTTCATCGAGAGCCTGCCGTTCACCTACCTGCACGTCTTCACCTATTCGGCCCGTCCGGGCACGCCGGCGGCGGAATCGCCGGACCAGGTGCCGGTGCGCGTCCGGAAGCGGCGCAACCGGGTGCTGCGCGAGCTGGCGGCGGAGAAGAACGCGGCCTTCCGGCGGCGCTTCATGGGCCGGCGCCTGCGGGTGGTCACGCTGGCCGATGGAAGCCGGGCGCTGTCGGACAACTACATTCAAGTGGAGCTGGCCCGGCCGCGCGAGCCGAACCGGCTGGTAGATGTCCGGCTCGATTCACTGACCGAGCGGGGGATGCGGGAGCACGATCCTTTGCGGGTGATCGGGTGAGGGGGCCGGGGGGATGATCGCGGGCGACCTGCTGGCCGGCTTGGTGTGGGTGGCTGATACGGATCGGCGGGGAGCGCGACCGGGAGGTCGCGTGCGGGCGGGGACGCCCGCCTTACGGGTGGGCGGTGCCGGGGTCTTTTCTGGTTCGGAGAGCTGACGGCCGGACTGCCGTCATGGCAAGCTCGGCAACTTGCTCCACGTCGGGGGGATTGCCCGGTGGCGAGCCGGTCGGCTGGCCACTAAGAGCGTCAAGCACTTTCCGGAGAGGCGGATCACTCGATCGGCCCGCCTCCCAAGGTTGTCACGGCATCGCCGCGAGGATCTCGGCGTAATCGAGCGGGGCCTTTTCGCCCTCGTCGGACTGGCCGACGATGCGGATCTCGTCGCCCGGGCGTAGCGCTACCTGCCGGATGCGGCGACGGGTTGAGGAATGGCCGTCCGGCGTGCGTGTCGGGATGTCGTTGTTGGCCTTCCACTGGTCGACGAGCTGGCCGGCGACGTACACCTGGTAGGTGGAGACGCCGTTGATCTGGTCGAAGTACTGGACGTCGAGCGTGCGCCAGCCGGCGTCGCCATTGTATTTGAAGCTCGCCGTACACTCGCCCGATGCGCTGCCGCAGACGATGGCCGTCTTGCCGGAGGCGGTCTCCCAGGGTTTGACCTCGACAGGCTCATAGCCGGTGAGTGTCATCGCCTCGGCTTCGGTCCGGTTCGGGAAGTGGCCCGCGCGGCCCTGCGCATCGGCGATGCCGGAAGTGCCGAGGAACCAGTTGTTGATCGAATCCCGCCAGACCTGCGCGTGCCCGGCCTGGTACTCGAGCATCGCCAGCACCTGGTAGTAGCGGTCGTTGTCGATCCGGCCGTGGAGCGAACGCCACTCCTCGACCCAGCTCTGCACGTCGGCGGCGCCCTGGTAGTGGACGTCGTAGATGTGTTGGATGATCGTCTTGCCCGAATGGAGCACGTAGGTGTACGGGAGGTGGTGGAACCACAGGATCAGCTCATCGGGACAGGTGTCGAGCGATTCGTACATCTTCGCCACCGGCGCGCTGTACTGCCCGGCAAAGCCAGTGCCCGTGGCCACGGTACGGTCCATGCCGATGCCCTTCTCGTCGGCCCGATGCCATTGGCCCCAGCCGTTGCGCTCGGAGGACTCGACCGCCGGTCCGTAGTGATTGCCCGCAATCGCGGTCAGCGTCTGGGTGCCGAGCGTGCCGGTGTAGTCCTCAAACGTCTCCCAGGAACGCATCATCATGCCGACGATTGTCTCGACGACGTGGGGATCGTGGTTGTAGGTGAGCTCGGTCCACTCCTCGGCAATCTGGCGCGAGCTCAGGTTGGGGTTCCACGCCAGGCGGCCGAAGCCGTAGAGGTTGGCTTGCGAGATCGGATGGTGGGTCCAGTTGACGTCGAGGCCGACGTTCGAGACGCCGACGAAGCCGCCGGTGGGACGGTTGAAGACCTTGCCGGCGACCAGCGCCTTCACCGGCGTGCCGGCGCCCTTGGCCTGCATGTCGAAATTAAGGGTCTCTTCCCACATCGGCACCAGGAAGACCATGTGGCGCGCCTGGCCGAAGTACTCCTGGGTGATTTGCAGCTCGATGGCCTGGTTGGTCTTCTCGAGGGCGCCGAACAGGGGAGAGGCCGGCTCGCGGACCTGGAAGTCGATGGGGCCGTTCTTAATCTGAATGAGGACGTTGTCGTCGAAGTCGCCGTCGAGCGGCTTGAAGTTGTCGTAGGCGGCGCGGGCGCGGTCGTTTTTGAGGTCGCGCCAGTCCATGTGATGGTCGTAGACGAAGCCGCGATAGAAGAGCAGGCCGCCGTGCGGGGCGAGCGGGCGGGCGATGACGTTGGCCGCGTCGGCGTGGCTGCGGTTGTAGGCGGACGGACCAACGCGGCCCTCGGAGTCGGCCTTCAGCACGATGCCGCCGAAGTCGGGGATGGCGGCGTAGGTGCGGTCGATGGTGTCCTGCCAGAACTTGGCGACGGCCGGGTCGAGCGGATCGAAGGTGTCGAGGCCGCCGATGAGCTTCGGACTGGAGAAGTCGACCGAGACCGCCAGCCGGACGCCCCAGGGACGGAACGCCGCCGCGAGGCGCTCGAGCTGCGGCAGGAACTCCGGCGTGATGACGCGCGGGTTCGCGTTGACGTTGTTCACCGTGCAGGCGCTGATGCCGAGCGAGGCGAGGAGCCGTCCGTACTCGCTGACGCGGGTGAGGTCCTCACGCACGTTGTCGCCGTCGAAAAAGATCGAGCGGCCGGCATAGCCGCGTTCGATCGACCCGTCGAGGTTGTCCCACTCGTTGACCCAGCGCACTCGCGAATAGGGAACTTCCGTCTCGTCCAGGTGCAGGACGTCCTGGTAGAGGCCGATCTTGCGGAGTAGCGCGAAGGCGCCGTAGAGCACGCCACGGTCGTTCGCACCGGCGATGACGAGGTTGCGGTGGCCGTCGACAATGACGGTCCTCAGCCGGAAGCCGTCCTCGCCGATGTCGCCCGGGGGCGCGAGTGCCGGCGCTTCCCGCCGCAGCGCGTCCAGGGTACCGAGCACAATGGCGCCCTCGCGCGGGACACTACCTTCCACGCGCAGGATGCGGCCGAGCATCCCGTCGACGCCCTTCATCAGCTCACTGCGCGCCGCCCCGATGATCTCGGAGTCGCCGAATGCCACCACCACGGCCGGCATGCCGTCGAACTGCTGCCGTACGCGGACGTCATCGATCGCCGGGTAGCGGAGCCACGCATCGGCTCCCGTTTCGGCGCGGAGCACCATCGGCGCCGCCATCACCGTGAGTAGAAGAATGCACAGAACCGTCTTGGTCCAGGAAACGCGGGAAACGATCGACATGGAGTGCAACACCTCGCTTTAAGAGTTTACCCCTGATGCTAAGTACCCGCCATCCACGGCCAGGCACTCACCGGTAATGAAGCTGGCGCCGTCGCAGGCCAGCAGGACGGTGGCCGCAACCAGCTCTTCCGGCTTGCCGAACCGCCCCATCGGCGTTCGCATCAGCATTTCCTCACTGCGCCTGGTGCCCGTGAGAAATCCGATATTCAGGTTGGTTGGGAAGATACCGGGCGCGATGGCATTCACGCAGATACCGTCCTTGGCCCATTCACAGGCCAGGCTCCGGGTAAGGGAGAGCAAGGCCGACTTGGCTGCGCAGTAAGCCGCCACCTCGTGAAACGCCAGAAACGAGCCCAGCGAGGCGACGTTGATCACCCGCCCGCGGCCGGAGTCCCGCAGCGGCTCGTAGAACGACTGGCAACCCCGCAGCGCGCCGGTGAGGTTCGTCTCCATCAGCGTGCTCCACTGGTCTTCCGTCACGTCGACCGAGCGCGCCTTGAGCGTCTGTCCAGCGGCGTTCACCAGGATGTCGACGGTGCCGAACTCCTTGACCACCGCGTCGCGCAGGGCGTCCACCGAGGGCCGGCTAAGGACGTCGACGGGATGGCGCAGCGTCCGCCGGCCGAGTGCCTCGATCGCCTGACAGGTTTCGTTGACCAGCTCCTCGCGGCGCCCCGAGGGGACCACATCGGCGCCATGGTGGGCCAGTCCCTCGGCCATGATGCGGCCGAGTCCGGACGTAGCGCCAATGACGACGGCCACCCGGCCGTCCAGATCGAAACAAGTGCGTTCCATGATGAGTTGCTCCGGCGGCCGAGGCTGTGGTGGCGGTCAGACGCTGTCCATCTAATGCCGTTCCGTGTGAAGAAGGATCGGGGCTCAAACCCCGAGCGGGCTCAAGCGCGCGCCAAGGATTGTCGAAGACGGCGCTATGGCGAGCGCGGAGCTTCAGATCTGCTCTTCTTTTTGGCGCGCCAGACCCGTTCCCGTCGATTCCCTTCCGCCTGCGAATACCGGGCTCCAATTACAATTTTCGCAGATTGCGCCCGCGAGGGTCGGAGTGGGCTGGCCCCGTGAGTGAGCCGGGCAAGAAGATGAGGTTACCGGGGGAGCGGGGCCGAAGCCCCGTGCAGACTGAAGCCAGGCTCGCCCGAGACCCCGTTCTGTTTCAACCAGATACGGGCGAGCCGAATTCGGAGGTTCCGTTGCGGGGGACACTGCTGCGGCGGGGTCGGGGGTAGAAGCATGAAACCAGCCCCCAATGTCCCCGGTGTGGCGGTGGTGGCGGTCGGAGAGGCGGATCGGTCGATCCGCCGCGAGGATCCGGCCTATGTGGGTCTCAGGCGAAACCGCCTCCCTACTGCGATGACTCGACCTGAACGGGGACGCTGACTACCGCTGTGTTCGGTCACGGCTCACATCCCGAAACTGCGCCGCGATCAGAGGAAGCGGCGGCGTCGGTTCCTGTACGGGACGCCACAACAACCGGAGTTCCTCCTGCTATCTCCCCCTTCGGCGGCCCCAGCGATCTCCGCGGTGAATCCTGGTCCTCAGCCCATCTGCCGGACCGGCTTCACCTCGAGCTGCGACAGGTCGATGGTGTGCCGCTCTCCCTCGCAGGCTAGGTGGAAAACCTGGTCGCCCCACGCCGCGTCGACGCAACGGGTGTCGTATCGCGGGTAGCCGGCGAGCGGAATCGTCTCGCCGTTGACCACCAGGTCCTCGTCCCATCCGAAAGTCGCCGTCAACTCCGGCGATTCTCTGTAGCTCACGCGGTTGCCGGCGGACTCGACCCTGGCCCCGGCGATCCGGTCGTAGAATCGTCCGAAGGAGCCGTCGACGGCCTGGCGCCCGAGGCGGCAAATCCACATCGACTCGTGGGCCTCGCTGAGCCGCTCGACGCCGGTGTACTCCTCGCGCTTGGTCGTCGTCATCTCCGGACGCGCCGTGATGGCGATGTAGGCGGCGCCTTTTCGGCCGAGCACCCAGCCGGCCTGCTCCCGGACCTCGTCGAATTCCGCCATCGGGAAATGGACGTGCGTGAACGGACGCGGATCTTCCTCCGGCACGCGATAGAGCAGGATCGCCAGGTTCCGGTGCTGCGCCGCCCGCGGCAGAAAGCCATTCCCGATCCAGTAGCTCGGGCGCCCGTCTTCGGTGTCGGCGCCGGGGTGCGACGTCCAGACCGACGCGCCGCCGCCGAGGCTCGCGAGCCAGATCTGCTGCTGGAACGCCGGCTTGCCCTTGCGGTAATCCTGCACCGTGCTGACCTGGTAGTCGGGCGTACGGTAGGTCTCGATGTTGGCGCTGAACATCGACGTCGCGCTCTTGTCGGACACCTTGCTGAGATCGCCGCCGGCTTGCTCGATCTCGGCGAGCTTGGCGTCCCAGGACTCGGCGGTGAACCGGTCGATGTTCCAGCGCTCGGTCGCTTCGAGATTGCCCAGGAAGATGCGCGGGTGCGTGTAGGCCTGCATGGCCCAGTAGGTGAAGATGTCGGCCGGATCTTCGGGTCGGAAGTCGAGCGCCAGCGCCTCCTCGGGCGACATGCCGCTGCGCTGGTGCACGACAATCTCGTCCGGCTGAGCCTGGGCGATGGCCGCGAGTGCCACCGGCGGACGGTAGGAGGGGGAGGTCGCCATGGCGACGGCCGCGCCGGAGAGCGGGTGCACGTCCGACGCGAGGTCGAAGGCCAGGGCAATCACCGCGCCGGTGGCCGACGTCTTGGCGTCTTTCAGCGTCTCGAAGTAGGCGCGGCCGGCCGTGGTCCGCAGACCGCCGTCGAAGCTGTGGAGCGCCAGGTCGAGCAGCGCGAGCTCGGCCACGCCCCGGGCCGCGGTCACCAACTCGGGGTCGCGGGCGAAGTCGATGATATTCATCAGACCGAGGAGGTCTTCGGAGTAGTAGTCCGGCGAGAGCCATTCGGAAAAGCCGTAGCGGGCGCGGGTCCCCATCCAGAGGAGCAGGTTCTTACGGGCGTGCTCGACGTGCCAGGCGCCGGTCTCGCCGGTCCAGCCGAAGGTGCGGTCCGGGTACCGCTCCCCGGCGAGGTAGCCGACCGAGCCGTAGAGGATGTGGTGGTTTTCGGTCCAGTAGCAGGCGTTCGTTTCGATTTTCGGATCGTCGGGATAGAGCCAGTAGCGGAAGTCGAGGACGGCCTCCTCCATGCGGCGCTTGAGGTCGTCGGAGATGCGCGGGTCGCCGCCGTAGAGATAGAGGATGCGCATGACGCCGGACATGGCGAACTCGGCGCAATCGCCTCGCGTCGGGATGTATTCGAGAGCGGCGTTGAAGGCTTCGGGGTCGATGGGTTCGCCGAGGGCGAGCTTGGCGATCTCGGTGTGCAGGCACTGCCAGGGACCGGAGGTCAGCTTGGCCATTTCCGAGTGGGGCGGATTGCGCCAGGGCGCGCGGCTCGCGTGCTGGAGGTAGGCTTGGCACCGGTCCTGCCATAACGAGGCCTCTGTGGGTCGGCTGCAACGGAGCGCGCCGAGGGTTGGCAGACACATCGTGGAACGTAGGATCGTGCGTCGACTGATTTTCATTGGACTGGTCCGAGTTCTGTATACCATTGTCCAAAATGTGAGTCAAAGCGGGGGTGGATGGAGGTGTGGCCGTTGAAGGGAGAGGGGGAGGCGGAACTGAATCTCGCCGGGGAAGATCTGAGCCCCCAATTCCGTGTCAACGAGATGCGGGCAGGCCGGACAGGGCGTATTCGGAGGTCCCGTTGCCTGGGGACACCGCTGCGGGAGGCATATGGTGGGTTGGGTGAAGGTAGCCCGCAATGTCCCCGGCGGGGCGGGGGCAACGGTCGCAGGGGCGGATCGATTGATCCGCCGTGGCAAATGGATTCGTGTTCGAGGAGGCGAGCCAATCGGCTCGCCTCGACCCCCCGCAGGGGAACCCGTGGCTACCGCCGCGCTACCGCGCTGCCGTCGCGGCTCGAGTAGCGGTTTAGGACCGAGAGCATCGGTTCGGCGGCCGCCGGTGTGGGGAGCTTCCCGTCGAGGATGTCGCGATTACGGTAGGGCGCGCCGTAGAGCTTGCCGTTGACGCCACGGTCCTGCCGCAGGGTCGCGCCGTCGAGCGAGATGCCCGCGAAGAGGCCACGCGAACGGGACCACGACAGGATCTCGGCGGTGAGCAGCGCGTCGGTGTTGGCGGTGACGGTGCGGCCCACCGGTCCGGCGGCCACCGAAGCGTCGCCGCCGAGGGTGAACTGGCTGGTCAGCAGACGCTGCATGCCCCGTTCATTCATGACCAACAGAACCAGCTCAGTCTCCTGACCACCGGCCTGCAAACCGAAGTTGAAACCCTCCATCCGCACCGCCCCGGGGGCCGTCCAGCCGACACCGTCGTCGTTGCGGCAGGTGGCGTACCCACGGCCGTACTTGCCACCGAAGATGAACGCACCCTTCTTGAGACTGGGGAAGACGACGACACACGCGGCCTTGTTGAGCAGTCCCTGCGGAATGCCCTGGTCGGGGGACTCCATCACACTCTCGAGCACTTCCGCGGTCGAGTTCAAACGTTTCTCGTATCCCGGTTGGGCGAAGACCAAAGTCCCGCCAATCAGGGTCAACAGTATTGCACGTAGCATGAGCGCCTCCTGCTCCTCCTGGTGGTCGGCGTTTCTGATCCAATATGTGCCGCGCTCCCTTACGGTCGCGGTTCTGTGCTAACCGTTTCCCAGCACGGAACCGCGCGCATCAGCAAGCGGGCCACATGTCGCAGAATCTCCGACGCACTGCACTAAAAACATCCTATCTTATAAATGTTTCGGCCACAGACTTTATAATCGAGTCATGGGCCGAATTCTTATTGCTCTGCTGTGTTTGACGCCCCTCCTGGTGTCCGGTTCCGACGCATTGTACGAGGACGCGCGCAGCAAGGTGGACGAGATCGTGAACAATCAGGCGGCCAGGGGAGCGACGATCCGGCTCAGCGAAGCGGAGGTCAACGCGCTGGTGCGCGGCGAGATCCGCAAACAGCGGATCGACGGCGTCACCGATCCCAAGGTCGTGCTCGGCGAGGACCGCGGCACCTGGTCCGGCATGGTCGATTTTGCCAAGGTCCCGCAGCTCGAGGATCTGCGGCAAAACTTCCTGCTGCGTTCGGTGCTCAAGGGGACGAGCCCGGTTTCGGCGACCGTCCTGCTCACCTCGGGCGACGGGATGGCGACGGTGGACGTCGAGTCGGTGACCATCGGCGAGGCGACCTTTGAAGGCCGCACGCTCGGGTTCCTGGTGGAGCAGGTGATCCTGGCGGACTTCGAGAACGCCAAGATCGGCCAGCCGTTCGCGCTCGAGCACAACGTGGAGCGGATCAAGCTCCGGCCGGGCGGCATCGACATCAAGATGAAAGACTGACCGCCTCGGTGCGCCCGCCAATCGCGCCGGCGACCTCTTTTCCCATCCGCACGCAATCCGGAATCCCGATCCCGTGGTAGGCGTTGCCGACCAAGTGCAGGTTCGGGATCCGCGCGATGCGCTCCTCGATCCGCTCGATGCGCGCCTCGTGCCCAACCGTGTACTGCGCCATCGAGCGCGGCCAGCGGCTGGCGCGGCTGAAGACCGGCGTCTCGGTGACGCCCATGATGTCGCCGAGTTCCTCGCGGACGATCCGAAAGACGGTTTCGTCGGGCTCGGCCAGAATCTCGGGATCGTCGGCGCCGCCGAGGAAGACGCGGAGCATGACGCGGTCGTCACTCACGCGGTGGGAGAACTTCGTCCCCACCCAGGTGCAGGCGATCATCCGGCGCCGTTCCTTGCCCGGCACCAGAAATCCGAAGCCGTTCAGCGGATGCCCGAAGCTGGCGCGATCGTAGCCCAGGGCGACGGTCATCGACGAGCTGTAGGGGATCGCCTCCATCAGTTCGGCGGCTTCGGCGTCGAGACCGCGGCAGAGGTTGGCGGCTTCATAGGCGGGGCAGGCGAGCACGACGTGCGCTGCCTCGATCCAATCGCCGTCGACCCGAATCCGGAAGGCGTCGCCGGTGCGCTCGACGGACTCGGCGTCGCCGTGCACCACGTCGATCCCGGGCACGCGATCCTGCAACGCCCCGGTGAGCTGTCCGAGACCGCCCTTGAGCGACCGGAACAGCGACCCCTTCCGGCCCTGGGAGGCGGCTTGCCGCATGGTCGCCAGTACGCCGCGCGTGAGACTCCCGTAGCGCGACTCGAGCTCGACGAATCGCGTCAGAACGCTGTTGACGCTGAGCCGCTCGGGGCTGCCGCCGTAGACGCCGGCGAGCAGCGGCTCGGCCAGGTAGTCGACGGCTTCGCTTCCGTAATGGTCGGTGATGAAGTCGGCCACGCTGCGGTCGGGCGGCGCGCCGCCGTTGCTCCGCCGGAACAATTCGAGGCCCATGCGGATCTTGGTGCCCCAACCGAGCAGCGAGGTGGTGACCATGGGCCGGATCTTGGTCGGCACCATCATCATGAGGCCGTCCGGCAGGGGGATGAGGCGGCCGCCGCGGACGACGTAGGTAACGCGGAGATGATCGTTCGAGCCGATGACCTGATCGGCGAGACCAAGCTCGGTGATCAGTTCCATCGCCCAGGGTTTCGCGGAGAGGAAGCTGTCGGGTCCGCCTTCAATGAGGCAATCATCGACGACCTCGCTCACGATGACGCCCCCGAGGTAAGCCCGGCGTTCGATCAGCGCGCCGCCGATGCCGGCTTGCTGCAGATAGTAGGCCGTGGAGAGGCCCGAGATGCCTCCGCCGACGATCGCTACCGGGAGCACGACTTTGCCCTCCCCCCTGCTAGAGCTGATGCTCCCGCACGATTTCGACCACCGCGCGAACATTCTCGACGGGCGTCTCCGGCAGGATTCCGTGACCGAGGTTGAAAATGTGGCCAGGCCGCGAGCCGGTGCGCTTCAGCAGCTCCTGGACGCGGGTCCGGATCTCGGGTAAAGGAGCCATCAGCACGGCCGGATCGAGGTTGCCCTGGATGGCCGAGCGGTAGCTGATGTCCATCCAGGCCTGGTCGATGTTGATCCGCCAGTCGACGCCGAGCACGTCGCCGCCGGCGGCGTGCAGCTCGCGGAAGAAGCCGCCGGTGCCGGTGGAGAAGTGGATCACGGGGACCGAGCCCGAGCGGATCCGGTCAATCAGCGCGCGGGAGTACGGGGCGACGTAGCGGACGTAGTCGTCCGCGCCGAGGGCGCCGGCCCAACTGTCGAAGACCTGGATGGCGCGGGCGCCGGCGGAGATTTGCATCAAGGCGAACGGAGCCGAGCACGTCGACAAGCTTGCCCATCAGGCGCCGCCACAGGGTCTCGTCGTTGTACATCATGCGCTTCGTCTGGAGGAAGGTGCGGGAGGCGCCGCCCTCGATCATGTAGCTGGCGAGCGTAAAGGGGGCGCCCACGAAGCCGATGACGGGCACCTTGCCGGCCAGCGCGCGGGTCACCATCTGGATGGCCTCACTCACGTAGCCGAGGTCGTCGGTGTCGGAGATGGAGAGCGTGTCGACGTCGGAGGAGGTCGCCACGGGGTTCTCGATGACGGGACCCTCGCCCGAGACGAACTTGAGCTTCAGTCCCATTGGCTCGACCGGCAGCAGCAGGTCGGCAAAGATGATGGCGGCATCGACGTCGAGCACCTCCACCGGCTGCAGCGTCACCGCCGCCGCCAGATCGGCCCGTTTGCAGATCTCGAGGATACTGTGCTTGGCACGTATGTCCCGGTACTGCCGCATGTATCGGCCTGCCTGCCGCATGAACCACACCGGGCGTACATCAGTAGGGCGCCGCCGGCAGGCGTCCAGAAATCGACTACTCATTGGAGCCACGCGCATTCCGCTTTCAGTCCGTCTTCGCAGTAATAGACGTCAAATCCCTCAGGTTTGTGGCGGACCGCCCAGTGGCGGCCATTCACAAACAAAGGCTTCGTCCACGCTTCGCTGTCCAGGGTCAACGGAGCGACCACGGAAACCGAGAGCGCCCCTTCCGCCGGGTACCCGGTTCGTGGATCAAAGATATGGCTGTAACGCTTCGAGCCAGCGTAGAAGAACTTCTCATAATCGCCCGAGGTTGACATCGACATGTCCCGCAACCGGACCTCCTCCACCGTCTTACCGGGAGATTTCGGATCGCGGATGCGCACCCTCCATCCCTCCTTTTCCTCCGGTGGCGACCCCAGGCCATAGATGCTGCTGCCGCCGGCGGAGATTAGCGCAGATTGGATGCCGTCGGTCCGCAGGACATGCACCATGCGGTCCACCGCGTACCCTTTCCCAATCCCCCCGGGATCCATTTCCACACCTTCTCGAGTGAATCGAACCGTCTGATTCTCCGGATCGAGCTTCACCTTCCGGTAGCCGACGCGCGCGAGTGCCGAGCGTATCTCCGCGCGGTGCGGGAGCCTCCCGGTGCCCCGGTAGAAACCCCACACCTTGAGCAGGGGACCGACCGTGATATCGAACGCTCCATCGCTCAACCGGCTGTACTCCATGCAGGCTTCGAGCAGACGGAACAGCTCCCCACTGACCTTGACCGGCCGCTCGGCTGCCTCCCGGTTTACCCGGCTCCATTCGCTGTCCGGCCGGTAGTTGGACAGCAAGTCATTCAACCGGGCTGCCTCGGCGAAAGCATCGTCCACGGCCGATTGCAGCCGAACACTACTCTCGTCGTACGCCACGATGGTGAACGTCGTCCCCATCGAGTCGAGGCTGGAGGAGATCCGTAACGGCTCCGCCGCCAACCCCAACAGAGGCGCCAACACCAAAAGTAGCACACAGCGTTTCATTACAGGGGACTTTTTTGCCTTCGAGGGGCTACGGGCCGGTACCATGCCGGGGCGGGGTTCGGAGTGGTACCGGAAGGCCGGCGGCCGCGCTCGAACGGGCTCACTCCTTCGGCCGTCCTTTCCGGACTCTTCGAAGCAAACCTTTCATTTTGGGGGCGGAACCCGGGTCGATGGCGGCCTCGAAATCGAGATCGGGGGCCCGGAATAGGTCGACCCGCTCGGCGAGAATCCGGCGGATGGGCCCGCGCGCGCCGACCAGAGCCGCCAGCGCCTCCGCCGACGGATCCGCGAATGCGACTCGCGCCACCGCCCGGCGTCCGTCCGGCCGGAGCACGACCTCGAGCACGTCCACCGATCCGATCCGCGGATCGTCCAGCTCGTAGTTCAGAATCTCTTCCAGCTCTTCCCGGATCGTTTCCGCGACCCGGTCCGAGCGCCGTGGGTCCATATCGGCCTCAAATGGCGGTTACGCCCGATGTCAGTCAGTATTCGCAGAACAGACCGGGGCTGAAGCCCCGATCAGACTAAAGTCCGGCGCACAGGGAGCCCCGATCCGCCTCCCCGGCCAACGCCGCCGCCACTCCGGGGACATTGCGGGTACCTTCACGCATCCACCCTGAACCTTCCGCAGCGGTGTCCCCGCAACGGGGCCTTCGAATACGACTTGCTCGCCCATATCTCGTGGATACGGAAGCGGGTTTCAGATGAGCGGGCGGGGAGCTTCAATTCCACACTTCCTCCGCCGGGGCCTCGCGACCACGCGATCGCGACCCTCGACGGGCAACCGCCCAAAAGGTCTCCTGTTGCACTGATGGACGCGCCCGGTGATTCGTTACTCCAGCCACTCGATTGTCGTATCCACGAGAATGGGCCCGAGCGTCGCCACGGCCTCCTTCTCCGCCGCCGCGAGCGTCCGCTCGGCAGCCGTCTTGTCGCTGGCGACGGTGACAGCGGCCACCAGCCCGCGCTGCCACAGATCCTGGTAGTCAATCTCGGCCACGGCGACATTGCACCGTTTGCGCAGGCGGTCCTTCAGCCCCTTCACGTAGTGGCGCTTATCCTTGAGCGAATGGGCACCCTCGAGCCGCATCTCGAGGGTGATGACACCAATGGTCGGCATGAATCCGTGCCGAGGTTAGACTAGGGCCTCCTCGGCGACCCGCTCCATCACGAACGCCTCGATGACGTCGCCGGGTTTTACATCGTTGAAATTCTCGATGCCCACGCCGCACTCGAGGCCGCTCCTGACCTCACTGGCATCGTCCTTGAAGCGCTTGAGCGACGAGATCTTGCCGGTGTGGATGACGATGTTGTCCCGGAGCAGGCGCACGCGGCTGTCGCGTGAGAGCGACCCCTCCTGGACGAGACAACCGGCGATCGTGCCCACCTTGGAGACGCGGAACACGTCCCGCACGTCGGCCCGGCCCTTGAACACCTCTTTGTAGACCGGCTCGAGGAGACCGGACATCGCCTTCTTGATCTCGTCGGTGAGCTCGTAGATGATCGTGTGCAGGCGGATGTCGATCTTTTCCTGATCGGCGAGATGCAGCGCACTGCGCTCGGGGCGGACGTTGAAGCCGACGACAATGGCATCGGAGGCCGTCGCCAGCAGAACGTCGCTTTCGGTCACCGCGCCCACGCCGGAGTGCAAAACCCGGACCCTCACCTTATCGCTCGTGAGCTTCTGCAGCGCGTCCGCCACCACCTCGGCGGAGCCGCCCACATCAGCCTTGAGAATGATGTTGAGTTCCTTGGTCTCGCCCTCGCGAAGCTGCTCGTGAAGCCGGTCCAGCCGCAGGCGCGAACCCTTGGCCATGGCCACGTCGCGCGCCTTGCCTTCGCGGTAGATGACGATCTGCTTGGCTTTCACCGTGTCGGTGACCACCTGGTAGGTGTCGCCGACGTCGGGGAGCGTCTCGAGACCGAGCACCTCGACTGGCATCGACGGACCGGCGATCTTGATCGGATCGCCGCGATCGTCGAACATGGCGCGCACGCGTCCGAAGACGGCGCCGCAGATGAAGTGATCGCCAACCCGGAGCGTGCCGTTGCGCACCAGTACGGTGGCCACGGGACCACGGCCCCGGTCGAGCTGCGCTTCGAGCACCGTCCCGACGGCCGGCCGTTCCGGATTCGCCTTGAGGTCCTGGATGTCGGCCACCAGGAGAATCATCTCGAGTAGCAGTTCCAGGTTCTCGCCAGACTTGGCCGAGACCGGGACCGTCACTGTCTGGCCGCCCCAATCCTCGGCGAGCAGGTCGCGGTCGGCGAGCTGCTGCTTGACCCGATCAACGTTGGCGTTCGGCCGGTCCACCTTATTGATGGCGACGATGATCGGCACCTCGGCGGCCCGGGCGTGGTTGATAGCCTCGATGGTCTGCGGCATGACGCCATCGTCGGCCGCCACCACGAGAATGACGATGTCGGTGACCTTGGCGCCGCGGGCGCGCATGCGGGTGAAGGCTTCGTGACCCGGCGTATCGACAAAAACGATCTTCTTGCCCGCGTGTTCGACGTGGTAGGCGCCGATGTGCTGGGTGATGCCGCCGGCTTCGCGCTCGGCCACCCGGGTCGAGCGGATCGCGTCGAGCAGCGAGGTCTTACCGTGATCGACATGGCCCATCACCGTGACTACCGGCGGGCGCGTGACCTGATCGGTGACGCCTTCGGACGATTCGACCTCCTGGCTTGACTCTTCCTCGAAGCTCATCTCGGTCGTGGACGCTCCGAAGACCTTGGCCAAATCTTCCGCCGTCTTGGCGTCCAACGCCTGATTGATGGTGGCGAAGATCTTTCGCTCCACCAGCTTCTTGATCACGAGGCTGGCCTTGATGCCCAGCCGCTCGGAAAGCTCCTTGACGGTGATGCCCTCCGACACGGTGATCTCCCGGTTCGGGGCAAACACCTGCTGGTGGCGCCGCGGCATCGGGGCGCGAAGCTTGCCCTCGCGGTCGCGGTCGCGCTCGTGCTGCTTGCCACGGCTCGGCTTGGCCTGATGACGGCGGCCCGGCGCCGCCGGCGGCATGGGCGCGGCCGGCGATGGAACCTGACCGGAAGTGGGATGCTGTCCGCGGCGGCGGCCACCCGGAGGCGCCGGCCCTCTGACGATAGGCTGGCCGGGACGGATCGGACCGCGGTAGATCGGCTGGCCGGGAACCGGCGTGTGTCCGCGGCGCGGTGCGCCCGGGCGCGGCTGCGGCTGGCCGGGCATCTTCGCCTGCTGTTGCAGGCGCGCCACGAGGTCCGGACGCGGCGGCACCACCGGACGTTCGGCGGGCTGCCCCACGATGGGACCGGACGGTCTCTTCTGCGTCGGCTGTACTGATCTCGGCACTCCCGCCTGAGGCCGTGCCGGCCTTTGCGCCGGGGGACGGGGAGCGGAAGGGGCGGACGGTCGCGAGGGACCGGCCGCCGGCCTCATCTCGAGCCCCGGAGGCAACGGCTGGCGCGGACCGCTCAGGATCTGCCCGGGTCGCGGCTTTGCCGTCGGCGGTTGTACGGGCACGCTCTTTGCCTGCGGCGGCGGCGCACCCTGCGGTGGCCGCTGCTGCGGCGGTGGCGGAGCGACAGTGCCGCTTCCCTTACCCACGGCGAGAGGTGGCCGCAGGGGCCGCACGGCGCGCCTTTGCGGTGGCGGTTCCGCCTGCTTGTCCTGGGGAACCTCGGGCTCCCTGGCACCTGTTTCTTCTTCGGACTGAACAGGAGAAGCGGCGGTGGTCATGGGGAAACGCCGTCGCGCGGCGGGATTTGGCCCGGAAAAGGCGCCCTCACCAGCAGCGGGAGCGGATTCGTCAACCGTCGCGGCGGTCGCCGCCGGCGAAGCCTGCATAGATTTGGTGGCCGCTGCCCGAGGTTTGGCCTCCTCCGCCGTCACCCCTTGCAGCCGACCCAACTTTCTTCGAACTTGATTGGCCTGTTCTACTTCGATCGAACTGGAATGGGTTTTCTTCTCGGTGACCCCGAGTGACGGCAAGAGCCGAAGAATGACCCCCGGCTTGACCTCGAGCTCACGTGCCAGTTCATTGATGCGAATTCTTCCCATATTGCTTAAAGCGTGCCTATACTCCGGCGGCACCGCTAACCGACCAGGATCATGCTACTGGTACATAATCCACCTCATCGTGCGACAACCCGAGATAACAAGACCTCACGAAGTACGGCCCGGTTCTTCTATCGTATCAGATTCACCGCCGGCAACATCGTTGCGGGAAGAAGATGATTCATCCGGCGGGACCACTTCATCGGCCGAATCTTCCCGTTCCGCATCCTCGGCTTCCGGCTCCCCGGCCTCGCCCGCCATCTCCTCGACGGCTGGCGGCTGCTCCTCCGGCTGCTCTTCCGGCTGCTCTTCGGTTGGCGCCGGCTGCTCTTCGGTTGGCGCCGGTTGCTCTTCGGCCGCGGCTGGCGGCTCTTCCGGAGCGGGCTCCTCAGCCGGTGCAACCTCCTCAGCCGGTGCGACTTCCTCAGCCGGTGCAACTTCCTCAGCCGGTGCAACTTCCTCAGCCGGAGCGGCTTCCTCAGCTTCCGGAGCGGCTTCCTCAGCCACAGCCGCTTCCTCCGCCATCGCGGGAGCTTCGCCCTCCACGTCCACCTCGAACTGCCCGTAGTAGTCGACCACGGCCGATTGGATCGTTTCCACCTGATCCACACCGATCCCAGGAATCGCCTCGAGCTGCTCCGGCGTCATCGCGCCGACCTGCTCTACGGTCCCGACACCCGCATCGGCCAGCCCGTCGACAACCTCGTCCGGCAGCCCGTGGTCCTTGAGCACGGAGATCGGCGCACCGGGAACCACCAGTGACGCCATCTCGGACTCCACTTCCTGCCGCTTCTCTTCCTCGCTCTTAATATCGATGTGCCAGCCGAGCAGCTTGGCCCCCAGCCGGACGTTCTGTCCCTTTTTGCCGATGGCGAGGGAGAGCTGCGAGTCGTCGACGATCACCTCCATGTGCCGCTCGGTTGCATCGACGATCGCGACCCGGGTGATCTTCGCCGGACTCAGGGCGTTGGTGGCGAAATCGACCGCATCATCGGAAAACTGGATAATATCGATCTTCTCGCCGCGCAGTTCCCGGATGATCGACTGTACACGGGAGCCCTTCATCCCGACGCAGGCGCCGACGCTGTCCACGTCGCGGTCGCGGCTGGAAACGGCGATTTTGGTGCGCTCACCCGCCTCGCGGGCACAGCCCTTGATGACCACTGTCCCGTCGTAGATTTCCGGCACTTCCTGCTCGAAGAGGCGCATGACGAGCTCCGGGGCGGCCCGCGAGACCATCACCCCCGCGTTCTTGCCCGTCTTCTCGACGCTCTTGACCACGCAACGGACCCGGTCCCCCACGCTGAAGCTCTCGGCGCGGGACTGCTCCTTCTTGGGGAGCCGCGCCTCTGTCTTCCCGATATCGACCACGAGGTCGGGACCCTCAACCCGCTTGACACTGCAGTTGACCAACTCGCCTACGCGATCGGCGAATTCGATGTAAACCGTTTCGCGCTCGGCTTCCCGCACCTTCTGGAGGATCACCTGTTTGGCCGTTTGCGCCGAGATTCGGCCGAGACCCTCGGTCGCCATCGGAATCCGGACTTCCGAGTCGACGGTGGCGTCGGGGTTGTAGCGAACCGCTTCCGCAAGCGCCATCTCGGTCTCGGGGTCCTCCACCACCTCGACAGCCTTCTTGAGGGCAAAGATTCGGATCGCGCCCGACACCGGCTCCAACTCCGCCACCAGGTCACCGGTGATGCGGTAGTGCTTCCGGGCCGCGACGAGCATCGCATCCTTGACCGCTTCCAACACGATCTGCGGGTCGATGCCCTTCTCCTTGCTCAGAATCTCGATGGACTGATAGATACTTGCCAAGCTCGTACCTCGAATCTGCTCCGTTTGTCGGGAGTTCTACCACTCGAACTTCAGGTTCACCCGTTCGACGTCGCGCATATCGAACTGAACGGACTCACCCGGGGCCGGCTCGATGGTCACCGTTCCGCCAGAAAAGCCGGCCAAAATACCTTCCCAGCGCCGCTTCTCCGCGACGGGCTCCCTGAGGAGCACTTTGACCTTATGGCCGACGTGGCGCTCGTAGTCGCGCGCCCGCTTGAGGGGCCGCTCCACGCCGGGTGAGCTGACTTCCAACCTGTACTGGCCACCCGGGATTACGTCTTCCATATCGAGGATCGTGCCTACGTTCTTGGAGATGAATTCGCAATCGCCATGAGTCACGCCTGCGGTCTTGTCGACGTAGATCCGGAGCAGCCGGCTGTTGCCCGCGCCCTTCAATTCGACGTCCACAATGTCGATTCCTTCCGGCGCACCGACCCTCTCGGCGATCTCGACAACTCGCCCGACGACCTCTTCCCGCTTGGTGCCGGTCTTCTCCATACATGAAAAAAGTGGGCACAAGCCCACTTTGCTCGGGACAGTATCCTCCCCTTTATTATACACAGGACCGTCCAGGTACCATCTCCCTTTCCGGCGGGCGGGGTTTTCGGGATTAGCTGCCGTCCGAGGCCGTCGCTCCGGTGATGCGGCCATCGGCGCTCAGCCGCAGCCGGCGCCCCCGCCAATCTACCGTCCGTCCGGTGAGCGCAGCCGCCCAGACGGCGGTCCCGATCAGGTCGCGGACGGGCATCAGCCACCACCAGCGGACCGTGATTGGATCGCGCAGCACCAACACCCCGCCGGCGAGCCCCGCCGCCAGCCGGACGGCCAGGGTGACGAGGGCCACGCTCCACCAGCCGGATGCGGCGGCCACCAGGGCCCAGAGCGTCGCCTGCGTCACGATCAGGCCGGCATAGGCAGCGCCGCCCTTGGCCACGCGGATGGTCCGATGCCACCGCACCTGATGCCGCCAGACGTCGCTCCACGTGGCCGCGCCGAGGGCGGTGGCGACCACCGTCTTCGACAGGTGGACCCGATAGCCCTGCCCGGTGATGCGCCTGGTCAACTCGTAGTCGTCGGCGAGGTAGTCGTCAATGGCGGGAAATCCCCCGATGGCATCGAGCTGCGCGCGGCGAAAGACGAGCGTCGAGCCGAGTCCGAATTCCGCGCACCCCGACCAGCGGCGCCACCAGCACGCTGGGCGCGAAGTCGGTGGCGATGCCGAGCGCCTCGAGCCGCGCCGGCCACCGTGCGGCCTCCGCCCGGTAGAGGCACGTCACCATGCCGACGCCGGCGTCGGCGAGCGGCGCCACCACCTGACGCAGATAGCCTGGCGGGACGACGATATCGCTGTCGTTGACCAGGAGCACGGGGTAGCGGGCCTCGGCGGCCAGCGCCGCGAGCGTTCCAACTTTGTGGTTCGGGGCATCGGGTGTGCAACGGACGCAGCGAATCTCGACGTCCGGGAACTCGGCGGCCAGGCGCTCGATCTCGGCGATGGCGGGGTCGGCGGCGTCGGTCACGCCGAACACGATCTCGAAGTCGGGATAGTCCTGGGTGGCGTGCGACCGAATCGCCCGGCGGAATTGCGGATCGAGCCCGCGAACCGGCTTGAGGATCGATACGGCCGGCAGCGGACCGGAGTCCGGGTCCCGGCCGGCCACATGCCGAATGGCGGCGATTATGGAGATGACCTGGTACACCAGTGCGGCCAGAGCAGGTACCAGCGCGATGTAGTCCATGACAGGCGGCGCAGTACATCAGTGTAGTGCCTCGAGCCATTGTGGAGCAGAGCGGAGCTGAAGCTCCGCGCCCGTTCGTCTGAGCCCCCACACCGTATCAACGAGATACGGGCGAGCAAGCCGCATTCGAAGGTCCCCTTGCGGGCGACACCGCTGCGGGAGGTTCCGGGCAGGCCACGTAAAGCCAGCCCGCAAGACAACGAGGTAACCGTGATCGACACGGCCACCAGCACCGTCGCCGATACCATCGAGTTCGCAGGGAATCCACGTCTGAACCGGCTGGCATTGTCCTTCGACGGCGGCTCGCTCTTCGTCAACCACGAGCTCGAGCCGGTAGTGACGCGCATCGACACGCAGACCAACCAGATCGTCGGCGAGTTTCAAATCGGGGATCAGGCGACGGACGGCTCGATTGCCTTGATGGTGCCGTGAGGGGAGAAGATCACGGAGAAACCGGAGCGCAGCACAAGGGCCGAGGTGTCTTGGCAACGCGACGCCCAGGCGGCAGCGGGACGGGGCAACTTTCAACGGACAAAGGCTGAAAGCTGACAGCTGGGCCCCCCTACAACGACAGCAGCGCCACCCCACAAGCTACCAGCCCCGCGCCGGCCCATCGCCGCCAGCTCAGCTTCTCCTTGAGCAGGAGCTTCGCCAGCACGGTCTCGACCACGTAGCTCGCCGCCGTCGCCGGGACCGCGAAGCTCAGGTCCGCCAGCTTCAGCAGCATCAGGAACGCGAAGAACGAGGCCGCCATGAAGGCGATCGACAGGATCAGAAACCGCCGCTGCAGCACGCCCGCCATGATCCGGCCCCAGCGGCTCGGGTGAAACTCGTCGATCTCGCCGTGGAGCTTCATCTCACGGCTCTGCAGCAGGTCGCTGATTACCGTGCAGCCGACCACCGCGCCCACCAGCAGCCACTCGGTCACACTTCCTCCTCTTCGGTCGCGACGGTGCGCGGATAGGTGGTGCCCACGAGCACCGTGCCGCCCACGATCAACAGCGTGCCGGCCCACCGCTGCCAGCTCACCACTTCATTGAGCAGGTACTTGCCGACGAGCGCGGTGAGGACATAGCCGATGGCCGTCACCGGTAGGACGAAGGTCAGGTCGGCCCAACTCAGCAGGGTGAGGCGAGTCAGCAGCCAGAGGATCAGCAGGGCGATGCCGAACAGCACCCAGGGCGTGAAGATGGTGGCGAGGAGTCCGAGGAAGCCGCCCAAATCGGGCGCAGTCTTCATCCCGAGACTCAGCGAGAAGTTCCCGAGGACGTTGCTGAGGACGACGACGATTGTGAGCAGCCAGGTCTTCGGCCCCAGACGGCTTCCGCCGGTCATTGGCCGATTCGTTCCTCCACCGCCTGGGACGATTTCTGATCCTTGACGAACTTCATGCGCTTGGAGCGCAGCGAGAGATACTCCCGAGCTTCCTTGAAGAGCCGCTTGCGGTCCGAGGCGTCGAACATGGCGCCCTTCACGATGCGCCAGGCGGCCTTCGGGCGGAAGTAGTACTCGTCGTAGAAGCGGTCGACGGACTCCATCAGCTCGCCGCGGTCGAGGCCCGGATAGATGATGTTGGGAAGCTGGTGCCCGCCCTCGTCGGTCATCGAATCGATGGTGATGAGGTCGTTCTCCTGGACGTAGTTGTAGAACTCGGTGCCCGGATAGGGGTGCGCCACCGACACCTGGATGGTCTCGGTGTCGAGTTCCTTGGCGAAGTCGATGGTGCGCCGGATCGACTCCCGGGTCTCGCCGGGCAGGCCGACGATGAAGTCGCCGTGGACCTTGAGGCCCAGCTTATGGCAGTCCTTCGTGAACCGCCGGGCCATCTCTACGGTCGCGCCCTTCTTGATGTTCTTGAGGATCTGCGGATCGCCGGACTCGTAGCCCACGATCATGAGCCGGCAGCCGGCTTCCTTCATCGCCTTGAGCGTCTCGTAATCGGTGGTGACGCGCGACGTGCAGGACCAGGTGAGCCCCAGCGGTTTCAGATGCTGGCAGATGTCGAGCGTGCGCCGCTTGTTGTAGTTGAACGTGTCGTCGTCGAAGAAAACCTCCCGCAATCCGGGGAAGTTCTCCATCGCCCACTTGGCCTCGCGGGCCACGTCCTCGGCCGAACGCAGCCGCCAGCGGTGCCCCGAATGCGTCTGCGGCCACAGGCAGAAGGTACACATGGCCGGGCAGCCGCGCGAGGAGTAGAACGCGACGAACGGATTGAGCAGGAACGGGACATTGTAGCGGCGGAAATCGAGGTCGCGCTGGTAGACCTTGGTAACCCAGGGCAGCGCGTCGAGATCCTCGATCGGCGCCGCATCGGGATTGTTCACCACGTCGCCATTGCGGCGGTAGCTCGCGCCGGGAATCTCCTCGACCGGCGTGCCGTTGGCGTAGGCGACGATCTGGTGGTCGAACTCCTTGCGCACGACGAAGTCGATCGCCTTGGTGTCGCGGAGGCAGCGCTCGGGCTCGGTGGTGACGGGCGGACCGACGAAGCAGACCTTGAGCCGCGGATTCGCGTCCTTCATCATCTCCGCCATCGCGACGTCCTGGTGGTAGCCCGGCGTGGAGGTGAACAGGACCAGCAGCTCGAAGTCCTTGGCCATCTCGACGGTCTCGTCGACGGAGATCTTATGCGGCGGAGCGTCCACCACCTTGCTGTCGGGCAGCATGCCGGCCGGGTAGCAGAGCCAGACCGGATACCAGTACGACTCGATCTCGCGTGTCGCGGGCCAGCGGGAGCTCGCACCACCGTCGAAGTTCTCAAACGATGGGGGATTCAGAAACAGCGTGCGCATGTTGGAAGTTCCCTCGGGTTTGTGAACCGTGCCTGCAGAGCTAACGGCCTATTGAGACGAGCCCTGCGAGCCGGATTTGGCTCGGGCCAGTTGCGTCGCATCGTCGCCGAAGGAGTAGTCACGAAACTGAATTTCGATCCGCGCCGGTCCGACCACCCGGGTCTGGATCTCGCTCTCGATCCTCGTCACGAGCGCCTGGCCATTTCTCGCGGTGTAGTCCCGCACGAAATCGACCCGTTTCAGAAACACCGACGGGCTCTTCACCAGCCGTCCGGACTCGCGGACAGGCAGCCCCGTCGCCGCATTGATCCAAAGCCAACCCCGATACAGCCCCACCCTCTTCTTCTTCGGCTTCAATTCGAACAGATACAGCGTCCAGTCGCCCGATCCGTATTGTCCCCAGTACTCAAAATTGTAGTTGTTGGAGTTGATCGCCATGCTGTCGCGCCCGTCGAGTTCGGCGGACTCCATTTCAGCCTTGATGTAGCGAGCGATCACGTCCTTCTTGACCATGTTGTCGCCCTCAAAGCCGAGCACTTTGTAGGTGATCTTGCCGAGCGAGGAAACCTTGCGGAGCGCCTGCATCACGCCCGTCTTCTTGAGGTCCGGCAGATTGGCCCGGATGTCGACCTTCATCGAGACGTCCCGCTGCACCGGCGGGCTCTCCCGGCTGTGCTCCAGGAACTGCTCCAGAGCCTCCTCGCCGGCCTTGGACTTGGGCGCAGGTTCGGCCGTGACGGGCAACACCATGGCGCCCGCCAGAAGCACGACGACAAGTAAACGATGGAACAAATGCAGCCTCTACCAGAATAGATCGACAACAGTGCCCGGAAGTGACACGAGGACCTGTTGATTACTGTATCAGATTATGAAGACCGTGCTCCATGACAATCACTCCTCCAACCCCGGCAGCCGGCCCCGCCCGGACCCGTAGGCAGAACCGGCCCTTCGCAGTGGCGTCTGGGGTACCATATTCCCAACCGGACTATCGACTATGACCGCCGACCAGGAACAAATCATCTGGAAGATTCTCGATCGGTTCGCCATCGAGATCCCCTCTTGGGGATTCGCCCAGACGGGCACCCGTTTCGGGAAGTTCATCCAACCCGGCGCCGCCGTCACCATCGAGCACAAGATGGCCGACGCCGGCCAGGTACACAAGCTCACCGGCTGCTGCCCGTCGATCGCGGTGCACGTTCTGTGGGACTTCCCCAAGGGCCTCGAAAGCGCCCGGGAGGTGGCCGCGCTGGCCTCGCAGAACGGCATCCGCATCGGGAGCGTGAATCCCAACCTCTTCCAGGGCCAGGAGTACAAACACGGCTCGCTCGGTAACCCCGACCCGCGCGTCCGCGCGGCCGCGCTCGCCCACATCATCGAATCGATCGACATCGCCATCGATGTCGGGAGCCGCGACGTCTCACTCTGGTTCGCCGACGGCTCCAACTACCCCGGCACGGCCAACATCCGGCACCGCCGCGAGTGGTTCGAAGAAGGGCTTCGCGCCGCCCATGACCGCCTCGTCCAGGGCGAACGGCTGCTGATCGAGTACAAGCCCTTCGAGCCGGCCTTCTACCACACCGACATCGCCGACTGGGGCATGGCCCTGCTGCTGGCCCAGGCGGCCGGCCCGCAGGCCAAGGTGCTGGTCGACACGGGCCATCACTACCACGGCCAGAACATCGAGCAGATCGTCGCCTGGCTGCTGCGACGAGGACATGCTGGGCGGCTTCCACTTCAACGACCGCCACTACGCCGACGACGACCTGACCCTCGGCAGCGATCGACCCCTACCAGGTCTTCCGCATCTTCCACGAGATCCACGACTACAGCTGGGAAACCGGCCGCGAGCCGCCAGATCGCCTACATGGTCGACCAGTCGCACAACCTCAAGCCGAAGATCGAGGCGATGATCCAGACGGTGATGACGGCCCAGGAGCTCTACGCCAAGGCCGCCCTGGTGGATCACGAGACGCTCGCCCGCCACC
This sequence comes from Bryobacterales bacterium, assembly GCA_963809945.1. GTDB lineage: Bacteria > Acidobacteriota > Terriglobia > Bryobacterales > Bryobacteraceae > CAWELS01. The sequence continues at coordinate 49,466 of CAWELS010000061.1, forward strand.
AGGACAGCACCAACCTGATCGATGCCGAGGAGTGCCTGAAGGCGGCATTCGCCACCGACGTCCGGCCGGTGATCGAGGCTTGGCGGCGTTCGAAGGGGCTCCCTGAGAACCCGCTGCTCGCCTACCGCGAGACCGGCTACCAGCAGAAGATCGAACAGGAACGCGCCGAGGCCAACCGGGGCGCCCTCACCAGCTACGCCTGAACCGGCGGGCGACGCTCGCCGGCGAGCGTCATGCAGTTGGACGACGCCCGCGCGATCAGTGTGCCGCCGCCGTCGCGCACGTCGCATTCGACCAGCGACAGCGTGCGCCCGTGGCGGATAACCGTCGCCTCGGCGCGCATCAGTCCGGTCTTGATCGGCCGCAGGAAGTAGGTCTGCAGGTCCACCGTGGTCGAGATTTCCTTCGCGCCGATCAGGCTGCCGTGCGCCACGCCCATCGCCGTGTCGGCCACCGAACAGTAGACCCCGCCGTGGACCGTCCCCGTGGTATTCCAGTGGGCCTCCGTACACTCCAGCTCGACCACTGCCCGGCCCGGCTCCACCGCGACCAGGCGAAAGCCCAGGCGGGCCGAATAGGGAAACGGAAACCCTTGCTCGGCGATGGCCCGCCGGTAGTGTTCGAGCAGGGTTTGCGATGCGAATGGCGTCACGAGGTCCGGCACGTCACCATCGTGCCACATCGCCGGCGGGCGCGCGGCGCGCTCCCCTTTGTGAGGCCTCCGGCTTTTCGATCGTCGGCAAGCGGCGGCCGTCCGCCCCCGCGGTCCGGCCCCGGAATCAGCCTCGCCGGCCTCGGGGCTATGGAGGATCGGCGCCGGGCTGCCGATCAGGAAAGGTGTGAGGTATCTTGCCCTCCTGCTCTCGATCATGACCGCCACCGCCGGCGCCGAGACGACCGCCTCCGATGCGCAGAAGAGCTCCATCGAGCGCCAATACGCCTCCATCGCGCGACAGGCGGAGTCCGCGAAGCCGCCCCGCGAGGGCTTCTTCACCTCCCCGTGGCTCGCGTCGATCTCGTTCGTCGATCCGCCGTCGAGCGACGGTATCGCGCCCTTGGCCTCTCTGGAAGACATTGACTGCTCGCGCATACAACCGGAGCAGATTGACGGCTACGTCAGCCGCATCGCCCAGCGCGAAGGCTTCACACCGGACCTGCTCCGGGCCGTGATCCGCCGGGAGTCCAGCTATCTGCCGTGCGCGGTCTCCTCGAAGGGCGCCCAGGGGCTAATGCAACTGATGCCGGAGACGGCGGCCAGCCTGGGCGTGAGTGACCCGTTCAACCCGCACCAGAACATCGATGCCGGCGCCCGCTACCTGGGTGAGCTGCTCGACCGCTACCAGGGGGACGCCGCCCGCGCGCTGGCGGCCTACAACGCCGGCCCGAAGCGAGTGGACCAATACGGCGGCCTCCCGCCGATTCCCGAGACCATCAACTACGTCCGCGACATCCTGGGCTCGATCGAGCCCCCGGCACAGTAGCAGGGACGTCCGGCGCACCACCTTTCGAACCGCATCCGGCGGACTTTGGCGCTCGCTCGAGGCTTGGGCCGCGGTCCTTTTTTGAAGTGGAATGATCCGCCGGACTCGCCGGCCTTTGTCATGCCGGCGCCGGCCCGGAAGCTCGCGCCTCCGCCGCCCGGACCCGTCTCGATCCAGTGCTCCCGGGAAAACGCCGCTAAACTCCCGCTATCTGTCCGCCGATGAATACTTTGAGGCCCGGCGCCCAGTGCTGCGCTCTATCTCCGGAGAGGTGAAATGGCGGCTCACGAAACACCGATCACCAAGACGTTGGCAGGCACAGTCCGGAGGGAGAACGTCGCGAGCCCGTCCATTGTGTCCCGGTCCGGCCGTGAGGCCCGCTCGGAGCACACCATCCTGATCGTGGACAGTGAGGACATCAGCCGCCGGGTGCTCAAGGCGATGCTCCGGACAGCGTCCTACCGCCTGCTCGAGGCGACCCGCGCGAGCAATGCCCTCGAGGTTCTGCGACAGGAAGACATCGACCTGATCATCATCGACCTGGTCATGCCCGAGATGAGCGGCGCCGAGCTTTGCCGTCGCGTCAAGGCGGACCGTCGCACGCAGCTCATCCCGATTCTCATGCTCACCAACGTCGGCGGCAGTGAGAACGAGATTGAAGGCATCGCCGCCGGCGCCGACGAGTTCCTGACCAAACCCCTGCACCCGGAGGTGGTCCGGACCCGCATCCGGGCCCTACTGCGGAACAAGACCGCGATCGACTCCCTCGAGGAAGCCGAGGCGATCCTTTTCGCCCTGGCCCAGGCCATCGAGGCGCGCGACACCTACACCAGCGGCCACTGCCAGCGCCTGGCCGAATACAGCGTCGCGCTCGGCCAGGCTCTCGGCTTGGAAGACGACGAACTACTCGCGCTCCATCGTGGCGGCTACCTGCACGACATCGGCAAGATCGGGGTCCCCGACGCGATCCTCTTCAAGGACGGCCCGCTCACGCCCGAGGAGTGGCAGGTGATGCGCGCCCACACGGTCCAGGGAGAAACGATCTGCCGGCCGATGAAGACCCTCGCCCCGGTGCTGCCCATCATCCGCCATCACCACGAGCGGTGGGACGGAACCGGCTATCCCGACGGGCTCGGGGCCGAAGAGATCCCACTGCTGGCCCGCGTCCTCCAGATCGCCGACGTCTACGACGCGCTCACCACCGCCCGGCCGTACAAGGACGCTCTCTCTTCCGAGCAAGCCTTCGAGACCATGGAAGCGGAAGCCCGGCGCGGCTGGCGCGACATCGAGCTGGTCGCCCTCTTCCGGGAGATGCGCGAGAACTTCCGCACCGACGGCGACACCGACGTTCCGAAGCTGGAAATCTCGCCCATGACGAAGTCGCTCGAAGCGATGCGGCGTCATGTGAACGAATAGCGCCGGACGGATCCGCCCCCCACCGGTCAAGCGTTGCCGTGCGTGTGTGCGCGGCAGGCACGTGCACTCCGCGTCACGTCAGTCCCCGGATCGCTTCCCTTCGCGCCGGCCCTCATGGCTCGAGGTCCGGCCTCACGAACCGCCGCTTCGGCCTCGCCCGCAGCACGCGGTTCCGCAGCTCCTCGAGCAGCGTGTCATAGACGGCGACGAATTGCCCGGCGCCCGTATCGGTCTCGAGCATGTGGACGCGGGCCAGACGGACCTTTTCGCGGATGTACGGACGGGCCGTGTGCAGGTAGTGATGGAACCAGTCGTCGGTGACCGCGTCGTCGAACTTCCAGCGGGCGTACTCGCGCAGCACGATCCATTTGACCGTGGTGCTGGTGACGGCATCGCGAAGAAGCGCGTCCATCCCCGCCTGATAACCCTTCACTAGGGCCTGGCGGGCGTCTTCGTCCTGCTGCCCGATCGCATCGAGCAGGGCGGCGAGCGTCGCGTTCGACAGGATGAAGCGGCGAATCACGATCCGCTCGGCCTCATCGGCTCCCTCTGCCTGGCGTCCCATTAAGGCGAGGTTCCGTTCGCAGTCGGCACGTACGTGTTCGGGCAGCGCCTCGACGGTGAGGCCGTCGGGGATGAACTCGCGATCGGGGTGCCGGACGAGGGCGCCGGACCACTGCTGCCACGCCTCCTCCATGGTCAGGTCGGGGCGCCGCGGCCGCACCGTGACGCGCCATCGATGGATCTCGCGGATCACGTAGATGACCACCGCAATCACCAGTGCCAGCAGGATGTGCTCGAGATCGAGTCCGGTCACGTGGTTTTCAGCATAGCTTCAGGACGGGCGGGTTTGCCGGTATTGTGCGCCAGCCGCCGGCATGACTGCCGCCGTGGCAAACCGCGCGGCTCGCTCCACCTCGGACGGAGCCGGCGTGGCATGCCTGGGGGTTAACTCCGCGTCGGGCCGGCGCGGCTCGTATAGCAACTTGCTCCACGTTGGGGGCGTTGTGTGACAATGCCGGTGATGAAGACGCCTCTCACACCGCTTCGCTGCCTGCATAGAGCCATCGATCTGTTTGCCGGCAAACCCGGCGTCGTTTGCAGCGGCAAGCAATTCACCTACGGTGAGTTCGGTGAACGGTGCCAGCGCCTGGCGACCGGGCTGGCCGCGAAGGGCATCCGGCCGGGTGATCGCGTCGCCTTCCTGAGCCTCAACAACCACCGGCTGCTCGAAGGCTACTTCGGCGTGCCCCAGGCCGGCGCGATTGTCATGCCGATGAACGTGCGCCTCACCCCGCCGGAGCTGGGCGGCATTCTCAGTGACTCCGGCGCCCGCATGCTCTTGTTCGATCCTATCTTCGCTCCGCTCGTCGAGGCCCTGCGGCCGAATTGCCCGGCCATCGAGACGGCGGTCAGCTTGAGCGACGAAGCCGTTGCGCCGGCCGACATGGGCTACGAGGAAATCATCGACGCCGGGCGGAGCGAACGCGCCGATATCTACCGGATCGACGAGGATTCAATCGCCGAGCTCTTCTACACCAGCGGGTCCACCGGCAGACCGAAGGGTGTCATGATCAGCCACCGGACGCTCTATCTCCACGCCCTGTCGCTCTACACCGTCTATCAGGACGTCGAGACGATGGTGAATCTCCACACCATCCCGCTGTTCCACGCCAATGGCTGGGGCCATCCGCAGGCCTCCACTTACTTTGGCGTCAAGCAGGTAATGGTCGGCAAGTTCGATCCGGCGACCGTCTTCAAGCTGATCGCCGAGCACAAAGCCACCGACATGTATCTGGTCCCGGTGATGGCCAACATGCTGCTCAACGCGCCGGAACTCAAAACCGCCGAGCCGTTCAGCCTGCGCCGCATCATGGTCGGCGGATATGCCGCCTCGCCGGCACTCATCGAACGGATGGAGAAGGCCTTCGGCTGCGACGTCTACGGCGGCTACGGCCTCACCGAGACCAGTCCCATCCTGGCGGCGGCGATTCCGAAGACTGGCGTCGAACCTGCGTCCGAAGAGGACCGCTATCGCCGTCAGGCCATGACGGGCTGGCCGCTCATCGGCAACGAAATTCGTGTGGTCGGCTTTGATGGCAATGACGTCGCCCGCGACTCCCAGGCCATCGGCGAGATCATCGTCCGCGGCGACCATGTAATGGAAGGCTACTGGAACGATCCCCAAGCTACGGCCGAGGCGATCCGCGACGGCTGGCTCCATACCGGCGACATGGCTGTCTGGGACGAGGAGAGCTTCATCCAGATCGTCGACCGCAAGAAGGAAATCATCATCTCGGGCGGCGAGAACGTCTCGTCGGTGGAGATCGAGAACGCGATCTTCTCGCATCCGGCGGTGCTCGAGTGCGCCGTCGTTGCCGCCCCGGACGACAAGTGGGGCGAGACGCCGGCGGCCATCATCGTCGTCAAGCCGGACGCGGAAATCACCGCCGAGGAGATCCGCGCGCACCTGTCGGGCACGCTGGCGAAGTTCAAGATTCCCCGGCTGATCGAGTTTCGACGGGAACCGCTGCCGAAGACCGGCACGGGGAAGATCCGGAAGCTTGACCTCAAGGAGACTTACTGGAAAGGGAGGGACAGGCGGGTCCAGGGTTAGTCAAGGTACTGGTGGCGTGGGCACTCGTGCCTGCCGCGTTCACACTCGTGTGAACGCCGATCGTCGCCCCAAACGAACGATAGCCCCGGGCTCGCCGGAAGGTGTCTTGAGTAGAGTGCATCGCGAACGTTGAATTGTCCGGCTCCGCTCCGTTGAGGAGCATGAGTCACCAGGGCGGCGCAGTTGGTCAGGCCAACGATAAGAAGGCTACATGCAAGTTTTGACTATCGAGTGTGCGGCGGAAGACAAAGACCTGCTGATCGCCCGGCTCTATGAGCTGGACACGCGCGGAATCGTTGAAGAGGACCTTCCGGGCGAGCGCGTCGAGTTGCGGGCCTTCTTCGACCAGGCCTTCGAGGCCGGCGAGTTCGCCTCCCATGGGGCGGAGTGGACGCCCGCCGATGAAACGAACTGGGCCCGCAAGATCATGGAGGACTGGGATCCGGTGTTGGTCGGTGAGCGCTGGTTCCTCGTACCCGACTGGAGGAGCGATCCGACGCCGCCGGGACGCCTGCGGCTCGAGGTCCGTCCTGGCGTGGCGCTCGGCACCGGCTATCATCCGACCACGCAGATGTGCCTCGAGGCGATGGAACGGTACTTCGAGGCCGGGAACCGGTTCTTCGACCTGGGGTGCGGGTCCGGGATCCTCTCCCATGCCGCGCGGCTGATTGGGGCCGGGCGCCTGGTGACCGCCGACACTGATCCGCAGGCTACCGAGTCCGCCGCCGAGAACATGGAGCGATTCGAGACGCCGGTGCTGCTGTTCACCGGGTCGGTGGATGCGGTCGCCGATGCGGCGGTCGACTTCCTGGTGGCCAACATCAGCGCCGAGGCGTTGATTGAGCTGCGCGACGAAATCCGCCGGTGCGTGGCCCCCGGGGGCATTGCCGTGCTGAGCGGCTTTCCGCCAGCCCGGACGGCTGATCTGTGTGAGGCGTTCGCCTCCGGCGGCTTCGACACGTTGGGCACGGATGCGCGTGGTGAGTGGGCGTGTGTTGTGGCCCGGTCGCCGCGGTGACGGCCCTGCGAACGCGGACACACTGTGCAGGGCGTGTTCGAGGGTCCCGTTGCGGGGCGTCAATCCGGTTGCCACGGCTTTAGATGCCCTCTGATACAATCCCGGCATGCGCAGGCGTTCCCTTCTTTCCATGATGGCGGCGGCCGGTGCCGCACCGGTTGTTCCGGCCTTGGCTCAGAGTGAAGAATCGCGTGGCAAGCTGAAAATCACTGCCGTCGAGCTGTTTCGGATCGAGGGCGAATTCGAAACCACCTGGCTCGAACCGTCGCAGTTCCAGGTACACGCCAACGACGTCTACGACGAGCTGCGCCCGGATCCGATCAAGGGCGATACGGTGCTGAAGACGGGAGTTCGGCGGCAAAACCGCCTGTATCTGCGGATCGGTACCGACGGCGGAGTCGAGGGGCTCTACGGGCCGATCGACCCCGAGCTGTCGCTCGTCATCCACCGCCAACTGCGGCCCTTCCTGATAGGCAGGGATCCGCTGGCCGGCGAGGCGCTTTGGGACCAGATGTACCGGCTCAACCGTCACTCGCGCGCGCGGCCATTTCATCATGGGGATCAGCGCCATCGACAATGCGCTCTGGGACCTGCGCGGCAAGTACTACAATGCGCCCGTCTACCGTTTGCTCGGCGGTCCCACGCGGGCCAAGGTGCGCGCCTACGGTTCCGCGCTCGGCCATAGCGTCGAGCCCGGGCCGATGCGCCGGCGGTGCCTGGAGTTCAAGCAGCAGGGCTTCCTGCACCAGAAGTGGTTTCTCCCCTATGGTCCGGGCAGCGGCAATGGAGGCCTCGCGAAGAACGTCGCCATGGTGCGGAACCTGCGCGAGGCGCTCGGCGACGAGGTCGACATCATGTTCGACGCCTTCATGGGCTGGGACCTCGACTAGCCGTGATGTGGACCGGGCAGGTGGAGCAGTACCGGCCGCGCTGGATCGAGGAGGCCTTCGCGTGCCGACAAGATCGAGAGCTTCGCCGAACTGCGCCGCGCGACCTCTATCCCCGTCGCCACCGGCGAGCACTTCTACAACCGTTGGGAGGCGCACGAGTTACCTCAAGGCCGGCGCCTTCACGTGGTGCAGGCGGACCCCGAGTGGTGCGGCGGCGTGAGCGAGCTGGTGAAGATCTGCGCGCTTGGGCTCGCTCTACGACGCGCAGGTGATTCCGCACGGGCACGGCATTCACGCGGCGCTGCACGTGGTGGCCAGCCAGTCGCCGATGACCTGCCCGCTGGTGGAGTACCTGATCGACAAGATGCGGAGCTTACTACTACGTTCGAGAAGCACGCTCCGCGCCGGTCAACGGCCGGATCGCCTTGCCCGAGCGGCCCGGGTTCGGCATCGAGCTGGACGAGGCGAAGATCGACCGGCGGACTGTAGTGGAAGTCTAGGCCTTTGGGTGTCGATCTGGCCGTGCGGCTCGCCGGGGGCTTCCGGATGATTGTGAAGAGGCTCCGGCCGGCGGCCGATAGAAACCTATGACGACCGCTGGGAAGGTCAATCTCTCGCTGGTGGCAGCCGCGGCCGGGGCGTATCTTCCGTGGAAGATGGGGCTCATTTTTCTTGATCCGCTGGTGATCATCCCCTATGCGGTTCTGTCGCTGTTCTGTGCCAGCGCCATGCTACCGATGGCGCCGAGGCGCGTCGGGCTCGCCGGCGCAGGATACGCCGCCCTCCTGATCGGGCTCGGCATCGGGATGGTGAATGCCGGCTTCTGGCACGGGACCCTACTGCTGCCCGCCCCGCTGGCCCTGCTCGCGGCATTGGTCCTCGCGTTCTCGGTCTGTCTGTTCGCCGGCGCGTGGGCGCTGCGGTATATCAGTAAGAACAACACGGCACAGGAGGCGGCGCAGCGGGTTCGCTGGACGGCCCTGCTGCTGATTCTTTTCTGGACGCTCCGCTCGTCCGTTCTCCCGTCCTCGGTGCGGGAACTGGTGGCAGGATTCACCACGACGGGCGGCCTTGCCACGATGGCGTTCGTGATCTCCGCGGCGCTTGTCATAGCGGCCCGATGGGCCGGGCGGCCCGTGGTAAACTGAGGATGTTATGGGGATTCCAAACGTAAAGCGCTACCGGATCAGCAGCCCGGATGGCCGGCACACCGCCACGGTGATGGCCGCACTGCCGAAGAACAGCGACGTGAGCGCGTACCTCGCCGAGGCCTCCAGCCGGCATGACTGGACCGCTCACGAAGAGGCACAGAAGCTGCACACCAAGGTCCGCGTCGGTCAGCAGAAGCAGAAGAAGAGAGGGTAGCCAGATCTTTCGCCCGCGCCTCCGGCACGCGGAGGCGCGGTTCCTACCCGGCTTTTTCTTCCCCTTCCCTACCGCAATCGCGCCCGAAGAATGCGTAGCGAACGCGACGCCTCGGCGGCGACTTCCGCTTCCGGGTCTCGCGTCAGTGTCTCCAGATGGGGGACTGACTCCTGATCACCGCTGCGGGCGAGCACTTGCGCCAGCTTGATCTTCTCGTCGGCGGTTCCGCCGGGCAATGCCTGATACAGCTTCTCGCGCACTGTCTCATCGCGTGCCAACTCGATCAGGAACGGCTGCGCCACACCGTTGAAGTAGGACGAATTGAGAGTGTTGATCAGGTATTGCAGGGGCGAGAACTCACTGAGCTCGGTCTGGCCGAGGGTCACCAATGCGAAGGCCATCGACAAGCGCGGGTTCATCTTCTTCTCAGCCTCGAAGTAGCGCTGCATCATGGGGACATCGTCGGGTTTCTTGAGCCTGGCGATACCTTCGGCGGCAGCGGCGCGCGTGTCCGCGTCCTTGTCGATGAGGTACTGGACGTAGTAGTTGCGGCTGCGTTCGTCGGGAAGCATCGCGATGGCGGTGAGCGCCGCTCGGCGAACGTCCTTGTCGCGGGTATCGTTGAGCACGTCGTAGAGTTGGGGCAGAGCGTCGAAATTCCGCAGCAGCCCGGTCGTCTCAATGGCTGCGATTTGCACGTCCTCGTCGAGGTCCCGAAGAAGGAACGTGATGTCCTTGGCGGCGCTCTGATCGCGGATCTTCTTGAGTGCGATCAACGACTCGAGGATCACGCCGGTGTTCTTCGAGCGGACCGCCTCCAACAGATCGGGAACGGCCGCCTGGCCTCTAAGGACACCCACGGCCCGCGCCGCGGCGGCCCGCGACTCCATGCTGGAACCGCCGCTCGCCACCTTGCCGATCGCGCTGATCACGGCCGGGGCGACCTCCATGTCCGGCGGAATCACAGCGTCGTTGACGTCCGTGAAATGGCCCTTCACGGAGGTGCTGGCGTTGCTGAGGGCCCCGCCGATTCCGGTTTTGACGTAGCCGGGGAGGTAGAAGTTGACCAGTCCGTTGACAGCGGTGATCTGCACCTCCGAATCCGCGTCACGGGTCGCCTGAACGAGCGGATCCAGGCTGTGCTGGGTGCCGATCTCGACCAGCGAGCCGGCGGCCTCCCGCCGGACCTTGGTATCCGGGTCGGAGAGAAGCTTCTCGAGTGTCGGGATCGCCGCCGAGCCTTGCTCGCGGAGGTTCTTGGCGGCTTTGATCCGGTCTTTTGGATTATCGCTGTTGGGGTCCTGGGCATAGCCGGGGGCCAGGAGCGCCAGTCCGGCCAAGGCAGCAATCGCAGCAGTAAGGAGCCTCATAGTACTTATTATCACCGACGAGGTAGGGGGAAGGTCCGTTTCAGCCCGCAACCGGCGCCCCTCGACCTCGGCGGCGGTGGGCGTGAGCCGTACCGGAGTGCGGCAGGGAACGATCGGGCCGAACGGTACGAGAGCTGGATAACGCCGACGGTCCCAAAGCGCGGAGCGCCTTCCGTCTGGCTTACACTCAAGTTCTGGTAGACGGGGTCGCCGGCACCGGTCGATGGGCTGTCCGGATACCGGCGCAAGACACGAGGCCATGACGAGAGCGATCGAAGCGGCCCGGGAGTGGTTGTTCCGGCCCAACGCGGAGTCGGATAACGACTTTCGGGAGGAGATCCTTCGACGGAGTTGGAAAGGCTTGCGCCTGGTCGGCGGGGCGATGGTCGTGGTGCCGGCGGGGATGCTGATCGCCGTCCGCCTGCTGGCTCCCTTTGTGCCGGCGCCGCCCGGCTCGAATGGATTGGCGCTGTGCATTGTCGCGTCGGGGGCGGCCGCGCTGCTCGTCCGGCAGTCCGGGGCCCTGTACGGTCACAGCCGCCTGATTGCCGGCGTCATCACCGCGGTGGTCTCGTACTGTGTAACCTGGAGCACCTTGTTACGGGCCGTGATCCAGCCCGAACTCATCTATCTGGTGAACGCCCAGTTGGCGTTGATCCTGCTGATTGCGTTGATCGCGGTCCCGTTCAAGCCGATTCAGATTCTCGTGGTCGGGCTATCGGCCGAGGTCTTCTTCCTTGTCTCCCACCGGCTGGCAGTTCAATGGACGCTGCTGCCGGACGATCATCGCGGCGATCTGAACCTGGTGTTTCTGTGCATGGTCAATCTCCTGGCCACCGTTATCGCGGCGAACCAGTATCGGCAGATCCTCGAGACCCATCGAATGTACGAGGCGCAATTGCGGGCCAGCAACGAGCTGCGGGACACCCAATGCCGGATACTGCTCAGCGACAACGCCGCCTCGATGGGGCGCCTGGCGGCGGCGCTCAGTCACGAGCTGAATAATCCCCTCGGGGTCCTCAAGAGTAACGTGGATCTGGTGCGGAAGCTGACCGCCGAGGCCAGGGACCTGCCACCGGAGAAGCGGGCCGCGGCGGCCAAGGTGCGCCTGGAGCTGTGCGACAATTCGCGGCGCTCGATCGAACGGTTGGAGGAGACCGTGCGGCGCATGCAGCGGTTCACGAACCTGGACCGCGCGGACGTCATGCCCCTGAACCTCAATGCTCTGGTCCGCGACGTGGCCGAGATCGTGACGGCGGCCTCCGAGCGAGGAGTGAGGATCGCCCTTGACCTCGAGGAACTGCCCGACATGGAACTACGGCCCCAGGCAATGACAGCGGTGCTTTCAGCCGTGCTACAGAACGCGGTCGAGGCCAGCAGGGAGGGGACGGAGGTGCAGCTGGAGAGCCGTCGCGAGGGAGACTGGGCGACGGTCCGGATCACCGATCACGGGCCGGGGATGTCGGCGGCAGAACTCGAACACGCGATGGAGCCCAGCTTCCGGGTGCGCGAGAACCGGATCAGCGCCTGCAACTGGAACCTCTTCGGCGCCCGCCAGATCGTCCGCCAGCACGGCGGCGAGATCGAGATGCGAAGCGCGCCGGCCGAGGGGACGACGGTGGCGATACGGCTACGGCTGGAGCAGGGAGGCGGTGCGGGGCAGGTGAGCCGTGGGGTTCGGCCGGGCTGAATGCCCGTGGACTCGGCGCGACACTCGGGGGAAGGGAAAACCTACACTGGCGGGCGGAACCGCTTGCCCCAACGACGGGTTTCGCGGGGAACGGTATTACGGGGTCCGGCAGCGGGGCCTGGAGCCCCGCTTACCGATTGAGTTGCCGTGATGTTACCTGGCCGGCGGAGCGAGTTACTCCTCGCCCTCGACTTCGCGGCCTTCCTTGATCGCCTGCAGACGCTCTTCCTTGCGCTTGGCACGGTCGGCCGCACGCTTGACCAGCTTGGCGTCGACCAACTCGAGCAACGCCTGTTCGGCGCCGTCGCCCTTACGCGGACCGATGCGAACGACGCGGCTGTAGCCGCCCTGCCGGGTCCCGAAGCGGGTCCCGAGGTCATCGAACAGCTTCTTCACCGTGGCGGGCGTATTGAGGAACGCGGCGGCCTGCCGCCGCGCGTGGAGCGTATCCTGCTTACCCAACGTGACCATCTTGTCTACCAGCGGGCGCGCCGCCTTGGCCTTGGTTACGGTGGTGATGATGCGCTCGTGCTCGATCACGTTGGTGACCAGGCCGCGCAGCAGCGCCCGGCGCGCGGATGGGTCTCTCTGTAGCTTGTATCCGGCCTTCTTGTGTCTCATCGCGATACTCTCCTTGCGCCGCTAAAATCCGCTCGAGGCGCCCGCATCGCCGAGCGGCTCGATCAGGGCCGGCTGTCCGGAAGGCGTCACCAGACGACCTTCGGAATCGAAGCGCATACCGAACTGCAGTCCTAGATTGCCGAGAATTTCCTTGATCTCGTTGAGCGACTTGCGGCCGAAGTTCTTGGTGCGCAGCATCTCGGCTTCGGTCTTCTGGACCAGGTCGCCGATGGTTTGGATGTTGGCGTTCTTCAGGCAGTTGTAGGAACGCACGCTCAACTCGAGCTCCTCGACGGAGCGGTTGAGCACCTCGTTCATCTGGTTGAGGGCGCGGTCCACCGGCTCCGGCTCCGGTTCCTCGACATCTTCAAAGTTGATGAAGATCGCCGTGTGGTCCTTGAGGAGCTTGGCGGCATGTCCGATGGCGTCCTGCGGCGAGACGGCGCCGTTGGTCCAGACCTCGAGCGTGAGCTTGTCGTAGTCGGTCATCTGACCGAGGCGGGCGTTCTCGACGCTGAAATTGGCCTTCCGCACGGGAGAATGCACCGAATCGATCGGGATGTAGCCGAGCGGGAGGTCCTCGTCGTAGTTGCGGTCGGCGCTGACGTAGCCGCGCCCCATTTTGAGGCGCAATTCGATGGAGAGCTTTCCGCCTTCACCCACGGTGGCGAGATGAAGGTGACGGTCGAGCACTTCCACGTCGCCCTCGGTTTCGATCTGAGCGCTGGTGATCTCCCCGGCGCCCTCGACCTGGATGCGCGCGGTCCGCACGCCCTCGCCACTCATCTTGAACGGAACCTGCTTGAGGTTGAGGATGATGTCCGTGGCGTCCTCGGTGATGTTCGGGATGGGGCTGAACTCGTGAGCGACTCCTTCGATGCGGACGGCCGTGATGGCCGCGCCCTCGATGGAGCTGAGGAGGATGCGGCGCAGCGCGACGCCGATGGTGGTTCCGAAACCCCGCTCGAACGGCTGGGCATAGAACATGCCGTAGCGCTCGGTCAGCGTCTCGGTATTGGCGACGAGTCTTTTGGGCTTCTGGAAGCCGATGTACATCGCGATCTCCTTACTTACCTCGAATACAACTCGACGATTAGCTGCTCGTTGAGCTGAATCTGCACAAGCTCATCCCGTTTAGGCGCGCCGATGACCCGGCCCTTCAGCGCATCCCGGTCCACTTCGAGCCAGCTCGGCGTGGGTTGATGGGCGGTTGCCTCGAGCGCGCTCAGAATCATCGAATTCTTGCGGCTCTTTTCCTTGATTTCAACGACGTCGTTCTGCGACACCTGGAACGATGGAATGTTGACCTTGCGGCCGTTCACCTGAATGTGTCCGTGGCGCACCAACTGACGGGCCTGATTCCGGCTGGTGCCGAAACCCATGCGGTAGACGACATTGTCGAGGCGACGCTCGAGCATCCCCAGCAGGTTTTCACCGGTGATGCCCTTCATCTGCGCGGCCTTCTCATAGTAGCGGCGGAACTGGCGTTCCAGGATGCCGTAGACGCGGCGGGCCTTCTGCTTCTCGCGAAGCTGGATGCCATAGCCCATCATCTTCTTGGGCCGGCGGCCCCGGCCGTGCTGACCCGGGGGAATGTTACGCTTGTCGACCGCGCATTTCTCGCTGTGGCAGCGCTCTCCCTTGAGGAAGAGCTTCATGCCCTCGCGCCGGCAAAGCCGGCAGACGGAACCGATATAACGTGCCAAAGAATGATCCTCCTGATCACGTGCAGTTTACGACTAAGCCCTTAGTGAACGTGAATGAACGCAAATATGGGGTACGTTGATTCACTGGCAGTTGCCTGAGCTTGAGCCTTCGTCCTGCTTTCCTTACCTGGTTGAAGAGGCCGTATATGCACGTAGGTGAACGTATATGGTTCAGATACCGAGCCGACGCTCCTCGTCTTGCTTCATCCTTCACACCTGTTCGCGGTGTGACGCCTTCCAAACCTTAATGCTACCGCTGCCGAACGGAAATCGGCATTAACGTCCATTCACGGCCTGTCTGTTTACACGCGGCGGCGCTTCGGGGGACGGCATCCGTTGTGCGGGATCGGGGTGCGGTCCCGGATGGCGCGGACCAGGAAGCCGGCGCTGGACAGCGCACGGACGGCCGACTCCCGACCGGAGCCCGGACCACTGACGCGAACCTCGACCACGCGCATGCCGCATTCCTTCGCCCTCTTGGCCGCGGTGGAAGACGCCTGCTGGGCGGCGAAAGGCGTTCCCTTGCGAGACCCCCGGAAACCGAGAGAACCGGAGCTCGACCACGCCACCACGTTGCCCTTCGGGTCGGAGAAGGTGACGATCGTGTTGTTGAACGTCGCCTGGATGTGAACAACCCCCTCGGGGATGTTCTTCTTTTCCTTCTTCTTGAAGGTCTTCTTCTTGCCTTTAGTCGCTTTCGCCATAGCTAGCCTGTCTCCCGCCCGTCATTCGCTTCCCGCCTACTTCTTGCCGCCCTTCTTCTTGCTGGCGATGGTGGCTCGCCGCGGGCCTTTCCGGGTGCGGGCGTTGGTGTGGGTTCGCTGGCCGCGCACTGGAAGACCGCGCCGGTGGCGCAGTCCGCGATAGGAGCCCATCTCGATGAGCCGCTTGATGTTCAACGAGAGCTCTTTGCGGAGATCGCCTTCGACCGCGCCTTCCTCTTCGAGGATCTGACGGATGCGGGTGATCTCGTCTTCTTCCAGGTCCCCGATTCGTTTGCTAAATTCGACACCTGCCCGATGCAGAATGGAGCGGGCCCTCGTCCGGCCAATCCCATAGATATAGGTCAGCCCGATCTCGGCATGCTTCTTGTTCGGCAGGTCAACACCAATAATGCGCGCCATACAATTCTCCCTCTTACCCCTGACGCTGCTTGTGCTTGGGGTTCTCGCAGATCACCCGCACCACGCCGTGGCGGTGAATGACCTTGCACTTGTCGCAGATCTTCTTGACTGAGGCCCGTACTTTCATTTTTCCAAACCTTCCAAAACCTATGTCCGCCTGGCGGACTTCGTCATGCCGCTTCGCCGGTGCTAGAGGAGCCGGATCACGCGCCCCCGTGTGGGGTCGTGAGGCGACAATCGCACCCTAACCCGGTCTCCGTCCCGCAGGCGGACGAAATTCTTCTGACCCGTACCCGCCGCGTGCACCAGAACCACCCGCCGGTCGTCCAGCCGAACCCGATAGGTGGCGTTCGGCAGGAGCTCGACGACAGTCGCGTCGACTCCCGGCTCCGCTTTCGGCCTGTCGGGCTCGATATCCATGGTGCACGGACTTCATGGGCGCGTCAGCACCCATGGGCCGTCGCTAGTGATCGCGACGGAGTGCTCAAAATGGGCCGAAAACGAACCATCCTTCGTCACCGCCGTCCAGCGATCCGCCGACAGCTTGCTGCCGGCCTTGCCTTCGTTGACCATCGGCTCGATGGCCAGCACCATGCCCTCTTTGAGCCGCGGGTTTTCGTTGCTTCGATCCACGTAGTTCGGAACCTGCGGTTCCTCGTGCAACTGCGTGCCGATCCCATGTCCCACGTACTCGCGGACGATGGTGAAACCGTTGTCAGTGACGCACTTCTCGACGGCGCCACAGATATCGAACAGCCGGTTTCCGGGCGTTGCCTTTTCGATGGCACGTTCGAGCGCCTCGCGGGTCACCTCGACCAGTTTCTGAATCCGGCCATTGATACTGCCAATGGGCACCGTGATCGCCGAGTCGCCGTAGTATCCGTCAAGTTGCACGCCTGTGTCGATCGAAACTATGTCGCCCTGCTTGAGCTTCCGCTTGGCCGAGGGCATTCCGTGAACAATCTCGTTGTTGATCGACGTGCAAAGCACGTAAGGGAACCGTGAGCCGACCGCCGGCACATAGTAACCCTTGAACGCGGACTTGGCGCCGGCGTCCCGAATGAGCTTGTCCGCCTCGACCTCCAAGTCCATCGTCGTCGCCTCCTCGACCGCCAGTTCTCTCATTCGCGAGAGAATCTTGTAGACGAGCAGGCCGGCGGCGCGCATCTTCTCGAGCTCTGCCGGGCTCTTACGAATTATCATCGATCAATCTGGCTTGGGCCGGCGACGGGCGCTATTACTTCAATTCTATCCGATGAGCGGTCCCGTCCGCCGGGACGCAAAGCCTTCCCGTTGTCCGCGGCAACTTCCATATCTCTAGAACACGCTTCGGCGGCCGCGAATTCGACCGGAGCGTGGCGTGAACCCTTCGTAATGGCGCATGATCAACTGCGCCTCGATCTGGTTGACAAAATCCATGGCGACACTGACCACAATGAGCAGCGAGGTGCCGCCGAAATAGAAATTGACCCCCAGGCCGTCGAGCAGCCAGCGGGGGAAGTGGTTGTCGATAAAGTTGCCGACTAGCGGCAGTGTCTGCAGCTTGATGCCGGAGATCATGATCTCAGGCAACAGGGACAACAGGGCCAGGTACAGGCCGCCGACCATCGTGATCCGGGTGAGGATCTTGTTCATGTACTCGGCGGTATTGCGTCCGGGCCGGATGCCGGGGACGAAGCCGCCGTACTTGCGCATGTTATCCGCCGCTTCGTTCGGGTTGAAAATGATCGAAACGTAGAAGAAGCAGAAGAAGATAATGCCGATGGTGTAGATCAAGTAGTAGAGCGGCTGGCCGTGGCTGATCGTGTCGAGCGTCCCGCTCAACCATGGACTGTCCCTGACAACAGCGACCTGGCGCAGCGTCTGTGGAAACGCCAGCAGCGACGAGGCGAAGATCACCGGAATGACGCCGCCGGCGTTGACCTTCAGCGGCAGGTGCGTCTGCTGTCCGCCCATCATCTTCCGGCCCACGACCCGCTTGGCGTATTGCACCGGAATGCGCCGCTCGCCGCGCTCGACGAGGACGATGAAGCCGACCACGGCGATCATCATCGCCAGAATGATGATCACCTGCAGGATGTTCCACTGCCGGGTCACGAACGCACTGGTGTAGATCTCGACCGCAGCGGCTGGCAGGCTCACCACGATGCCGGCGAAGATGATCAGCGACATGCCGTTGCCGATGCCGCGATCAGTGATCTGCTCGCCGAGCCACATAATGAACGCCGTGCCGGTGGTGAGCGTCAGCACCGTCATCAGGATGAAGCCGATACCCGGGTTGACGACGAAACCGCCCTGGGAGCCCTGCAGCGCCGCGGCGATACCGAGCGACTGCATGATGGACAGCCCGATGGTCAGGTAGCGCGTCCACTGGGTGATCTTACGGCGGCCGAGCTCGCCTTCTTTCTGCAGCTTCTCGAGCGTCGGGATCACGACGGTGAGCAACTGCAGAATGATCGACGCCGTGATGTAGGGCATGATGCCCAGCGCAAAGATGGTCATGCGCCGGAACATGCCGCCCGAGAACAGATTGACGAAACCGAACAGGGTCCCCTGGTTCTGGTCGAAGAACTCTTGCAGCCGGGCCGTATCGATACCGGGCGTCGGGATAAAGGCTCCCAGCCGGTAGATGGCGAGAATCCCGAGCGTGAACAAGATCCGGTTCCGGAGGTCCGGAACCTTGAACATGTTCGCCAGCGCTTCGAAGAACTTATTCATAATCCGCTCTCAATGGACCGGTCCCGGCAATCGGGACCGCCGTTTCAGCCTTCCGTCTGCCGGGGAGCGCTCTCGATCTTCTCGATGGTGCCGCCGGCAGCTGTGATCTTCTCCTCGGCGGCCTTGGAGAACAGGTGGGCCTTGACCTCGATCTTGCGGGTGAGATCTCCGTCGCCGAGCACCTTGAGGCCGTCCTTCCGGTTCTTCTTGATGAGGCCGAGCTCGGTCAGGCGAGCCACGTCGAAGGTGTCCCCCTCGAGCTTGTCGAGGGCGCCGACGTTGACGATGGCGTACTCCTTCCGGAAAATATTGGTGAAGCCGCGCTTGGGCAGGCGCCGGTGCAACGGCATCTGGCCGCCCTCGAAGCCGCGCTGACGGCTGAAACCGGAGATCGAGTGCTGGCCTTTGTGACCGCGTCCCGATGTCTTGCCCAGGCCGGATCCCATGCCCCGACCCACACGCTTCTTCTTGTGGGTCTGTCCTGCCGGTGGTTTGATATCGCTGAGATTCATCGTCTCTCTCCGTCTTACGGGGTTTCGTCGACGATCGTCAACAGGTGGGGAATCTTCGCGACCATGCCGCGGAACGACGGCGTGTCGGGCCGCTCGACCACCTGGTTCATCTTCCTCAACCCGAGGCTGCGCACGATCTTCTTATGCTTTTCGGGCCTGCCGATCGGTGCTCCGCACCAGCTTGATCCTGATCATTGCTTCCGCCATATCGATCCCTCTTCCCGGCAACCGCTACCGCACGTTCTCCGATTGCAGGCCGCGCAGTTTGGCAATCTCGTCGCTTGTCGCGCAACTGCTCGAGCGCGTTCGATCGTCGCCTTGACCACATTGTGCGGGTTGTTCGTGCCGATGCACTTGGTGAGCACATTCGGGATGCCCACAGCTTCGATGACCGCGCGCACCGGCCCGCCGGCAATCACACCGGTGCCCGCCGGGGCCGGCTTGAGCAGCACCTGGCCGGCTGCCGTACCGGCCGACCACACGGTGCTTGATCGTGGTCTCGAGCACGTGGATCTTGCGGAGGTTCTTCTTGGCCGCCTCGATCCCCTTCTTGATCGCCGACGGCACTTCCTTGGCCTTGCCGGAGGCATAGCCGACGTAGTGCTGCATCGGGATCGCCAACCACCACCAGCGCGGTGAAACTCAGGTTCTTGCCGCCCTTGACAACCTTGGTGACACGGTTGATGGCGACGACCTGTTCCTTGAGGTTCAGCGTCTGCGGATCGATCCGCTCATACATGGCTGTATCGGTCATGCGGTTAGAACTCCAGTCCCGCTTCGCGGGCCGCGTCGGCCAGCGCCTTGACACGGCCGTGGTAGCGGTAGCCACCCCGATCGAAGACCACCGACTGATGCCTTTTCCTTGGCGCGCTCGGCGATCCGCTTGCCGACCGTTGACCGCCGAAGCGACATTGCCGCCGGGGCTGAGCCGCGACTTTGGCTCGCGCGGACGAGGCCGCCGCCAGCGTCCGCCCCGTCGCGGTCGTCGATCACCTGGGCGTAGATGTGGTTCAGGCTGCGAAATACCGACAGCCGCGGACGTTCGGCGGTCGCCGGCGAACTTTCGGCGGATGCGCCGGTGGACCCGCTGGCGATGCTTGTTCTTGGATTCCTTGCGGATCATGGCTCTCACTTCGCCCTCCCGCGCCGGCCTTGCCGACCTTCTTGCGGAGCTTCTCGCCCGGTGTACCGGACGCCCTTGTTCTTGTAAGGCTCCGGCGGGCGCAAGCGAGCGAATGTCGGCGGCCACCTGTCCCACCGCTGCTTGTCGATGACCGCTGACGACCAGATGCGTCTGCTTGTCGACCGTCAGGTCAACGCCGTCCGGCAGGATGCACCTCGATCGGGTGCGAGTAGCCGAGGATGAACGTAGCCAGGTGCCCTTTGACCTCGGCCCGGTAGCCGATGCCGACGATGTCCAGCTCCTTCGTCCAGCCCTCGCTGACGCCCATCACCGCGTTGGCGGCCAGAGCGCGGGCCAGCCCGTGCACGGCGGCCTGACTTGATCCGGACACGACTCAGCGTGAGCTCGCCGTCCTCCTGCTTGAGGTGATGCCCTTCGGGATGGGCACCGTGAGCTTGCCCTTCGGCCCTTCCACCTCGAGCATGTCTCCGATCGCGATCTTCACTCCCTTGGGGAGCGGGATCGGCTTTTTTCCAACTCTCGACATGGCTTGACTCCGATTCGCCCAGCACCGTCCGAGCGCCTACCAGATCTGGCAGAGCACCTCGCCACCAACACCGGCTTCGCGTGCGGCGCTTCCCGGTCATCACGCCCTGCGGCGTGGTCAGAATATTTACCCCGAGACCACCCAGCACTCGCGGGACCTCCCTGCTGCCCACATAGACGCGACACCCAGGCTTGCGAGACCCGCTCGATCCGCGAGATCACCGGCGAGTTGGCCGGCGTGTACTTCAGGTAGATCCGGATCAGCTTTCTGGGGCCTTCCTCGGCCGGCTTGAAGTTCAGAATGTAGCCCTCATCCTTCAGGATGCGGGCGATCTCCATCTTCAATCGCGAGGCTGGCACGTCCACCTTTGGGTGGCGTGCGCCAGCGCGTTGCGGATGCGCGTCAGCATGTCGGCAATGGGATCCGTCAGCATAATGCTCAACCTCTCGACACTTGCGACTACCGAGAAACTTGCCCTCTCACCGGCGGCGGCCGGGCTTGCTCCTCGCCTGCAACGGGAACCGCGAAGGGCCCGCCACAGACCGAGCCGCTACCAGCTCGCCTTGATCACGCCGGGAATCTCGCCGGCCAGGGCGAGCTCACGAAAACAAATCCGGCAAAGATCGAACTTCCGCAGATAGCCCCGCGGCCGGCCGCACCGGAAACAACGGTTCCTGTGGCGGCAGCGTAGCTTCGTCTTCCGCGCGAGCTTGGCCTTCAACAACTTGCGATCTCTTGCGATCTTGGCGCTGGTTGCCATCAAACTCCCTTTCGTCTTCGACGCCGGCCGCGAACGGCTGGCGCTTCCATCACTTCGCGAAGGGCATCCCGAGGTGGCGGAGCAGTGCGCGCCCCTCGGCATCGGTCTTCGCCGTGGTCGTAATGCAAATGTTCATCCCCTTCGTTTTGTCGACCTTGTTGTAGTCGATCTCGGGGAAAATCAACTGATCCTTGATTCCTAGCGTATAGTTGCCGCGCCCGTCGAACGACTTCGTCGAGACACCGCGGAAGTCGCGAACGCGAGCCAGCGTGATATTGAACAGCCGGTCCAGGAACTCATACATCCGGTCGCCGCGAAGCGTCACGGCACACCCGATCGACATGCCCTCGCGGAGCTTGAACGCCGCGATGGACTTCTTCGCCTTGGTGATCACCGGGCGCTGACCGGTAATCTGCCCCAGCTCGCCGACCGCCGTGTCCAGGATCTTCGAGTTCTGCGACGCCTCGCCGAGCCCCATGTTCACGGACACTTTCTCGAGCCGCGGCACCGCCATCACGTTGCCGTACTGGAACTCCTTGGTGAGCGCCTCGATCACCTTTTCGTGATAGGCGACGCGAAGCCTGGCCTTCTCGTGCGGCTTTGCCGCGGCCTTCGCCTTCGGCTTCTCGCCGCCGGCCGCCGATGCCTCGTTCTGTTTCTCAGCCTTCTTCTTCTCAGCCATGTTCATCCCGCCGGCGGGCTTTGTACCGCCGGCCTCCTTAGCCTGTAGAAAAACTCACCACCAGCCGTGGGCGGCCCGATGCCGCTTCCGTCTTTTAGCTGGCCGATTTCTTGTCCAGCGTCTCGCCGGTACGCCGGGAGATCCGGACACGCCGCGCCTTGCCCCCGATCGTCTCCACGCGGTAGCCGACCCGGGTTGCTCTCCCGTCGCTCGCCACCGGCATCAGGTTCGAAATATGGATGGCGCTCTCACGCTCGGCGATCCCACCCTTGATCTGCTTGGCCGGGTTGGGGCGCGTATGCACCTTGACGATATTGATGCCTTCCACGAGGGCGCGCTGCTTGACACGGTCGACGTCGAGCACCCGGCCGGTCTTTCCCTTGTCACGACCGGAGATGACCATCACGGTGTCGTCCTTGCGGATGTGGAGACGGGTCCGCAGCGCTTCCCGCTTTCGTTCTTCATTATGCCTGCCCATCTAGATCACCTCCGGAGCCAGCGAAACGATGCGCATGAACCGCTTGTCGCGCAGTTCCCGGGCCACGGGACCGAAGACGCGAGTGCCGACCGGCTCGCCATCCGGATTGATGACGACGGCCGCGTTCGAGTCGAAACGGATGTAGGTGCCATCCCGCCGGCGCGTCTCCTTGCGCATCCGTACGATGACGCAACGGACGACCTTGCCCTTCTTGATGTTCGAATCCGGGGCTGCCTCCTTGACGGCGGCGGTGACCACGTCGCCGAGCCCGGCGCGGGAGCCCACATCGCCGCCGAGCGGCAGGATGCACTGGAGCTTTCGGGCGCCGCTGTTGTCGGCCACCTCCAGCATGGTTCGCATTCCGATCATCGCGCTTCTCCTAACTGAACATCACGCAAAACGGAGCACCGCACGGCGCTTGCTTTCTGGCCCGCCGTTGCGCTCGACGCTTTGCACTGACTCGATCTCCTACCCAATCCGCTTACCGCGAGGGCATTACGCCCCCCCCGGGCTCCGGCCTACGATCTCGGCCGGCGCTCGCCCGGACTGCTCTCTATCCGCCGTCCTTGCCCACGAGCACGGCGCGCCGGATCACTTCCAGCAGTTGCCAGTGCTTGGTGCGGCTCAAGGGACGGCATTCGACAATGCGGACGAAGTCGCCGACGTTGCAGGCGTTCTCTTCGTCGTGGGCGTGGAACTTCTTGCGCCGGTTGACGATCCGCCGGTAGAGCGGATGAGGGACCCGGCGCGTGACCTCGACCACGATCGTCTTGTTCATCTTGGTGGACACCACCTCACCGACTTTCGTGTTCCGGCTCTTGGCACTCGTCTCAGCCATGGACTACTTCCCTTCCTTCTGCTGCGCCGCGGCCGCCTGTTCGAGCGCGCGTTCACGCAGCACCGTGAGGACGCGGGCACGGTCTTTCTTGAGCACCCGGTACTTCTTCAACCCGTCGAGCTGGCCCATTCCGATCTGGAAGCGAAGCCGGAACAACTGGTCGGCAATCTCCTGGTCCTGCGCCCGGAGTTCGTTTTCATCGAGTTCGCGAACCTTTTCAGCTCTCATGTCGTTGTCACCTCTGCGACGCCGGCCTCAGTCAAACGGCCGCCGGACGACCATCTTGCACGGCACCGGAAGCTTCTGCGCCGCCAGCCGCAATGCCTCCCGCGCAATCGACTCGTCCACGCCCTCCATCTCGAAGGCAATCTTTCCGGGCCGGACCACGCAGACCCACTGCTCGGGGTTTCCCTTACCTTTACCCATGCGGACTTCAGCCGGCTTCTTGGTGATCGGCTTGTCCGGGAACAAGCGAATCCAGACCTTGCCGCCACGCTTGATGTGCCGGGTCATGGCCACGCGGGCTGCCTCGATCTGCCGATCGGTGATCCATCCGCACTGGAGCAACTTGAGGCCGTAGTCACCGAAGGCGAGCGTGGAGCCTCGCCAGGCTTTCCCCGGCATTTTGCCCCGGTGAACCTTCCTGTGCTTGACCTTCTTTGGCATCAACATGGCACTGAATCTCCGTTTGGGCTATTCCTTCTCGTCTTTTTCGCTCTCCGCACCGGCCTCGTCGGCGGACGACTCGGCAGCGGCGGCGGACTCTTCCGTGGGCGCTTCGGGAGGCGCGCCTGCCTCGGGCTGCTCACCCGCGGCTTGCACCGGCACCTCCGCGGCGGGTTTTGGTTCCTCGACCGGAGGAATGGCCTCGCCCGCGGGAGCGCCGGATGGTGGCTCCGCGGCAGCCGGTTCGCTGGCCGCTTCCGGACCGAGTCCTTGCTTCCAGGCCGGTTTGGGCGGCGCTAGCGGCGGCATGATCGGCGCCTGCACGGTCTTTTGCGTTGGCCGCGGCAGGTCACCCGGAGTGGCCTGGACCGGAGGTCCGGCGGGTGCCTGGGCCTCGGTCGGCACCGGGGCCGCCTGCACCGGCGGACGCCGTTCACGGTCCCGATCGCGTTCACGGGCCGGACGGTCGCGGCGCGGCAGCCGGCGCGGCTCGGGCTCGCGGTTGAGTGTTGGGTGCCAGGAGCTGTCGAGGATCTCACCCCGGTAGATCCAGCACTTCACGCCGATGGTGCCGTAGGTCGTGAACGCCTGGCTGAAGCCGTAATCGATATCGGCGCGCAGCGTGTGCAGCGGCAGCCGTCCTTGCA
The DNA here is from genome assembly GCA_963809945.1 of Bryobacterales bacterium. Lineage (GTDB taxonomy): Bacteria > Acidobacteriota > Terriglobia > Bryobacterales > Bryobacteraceae > CAWELS01. Next base: position 73,735 of record CAWELS010000061.1, read on the forward strand.
GATACCATTCACTGCGGGCGATCTCGGCGCCGTTCAGACGGCCGGAAACCCGCACTTTGATTCCCTTGCAGCCAAAGCGCAAGGCGCTGTCGACCGCTTTCCTCATCGCCCGGCGGAAGGCCACGCGCTTTTCGAGCTGGAGGGCGATGGACTCGGTCACGAGCTGCGCATCGAGCTCCGGTTTGTGAACTTCCTGGATGTCGATGAAGACTTCGCGCTTGGTCTGTGCGGCAAGTTCTTTCTTCAGCTTTTCGATCTCGCTGCCCTTGCGGCCGATGATGATGCCCGGGCGCGAGGTGCGAATGGTGACCCGCAGTTTGTTGCCGGGCCGGTCGATCTCGATCGAGCTGACACCGGCCGACTTCAGGCGCTGGCGCAGATTCTTCTTGATCGCCAAGTCCTCTTCGAGGAGCCTGGAGTAGTCGTGCTTGGCGTACCAGCGGGAACGCCATGTCTTGGTGACGCCCAGCCGAAATCCGTAGGGATGAACCTTCTGACCCATCTATTCCTCTTCTTCCTCGCCCGCACCCGGCGTGCCCACGCCGACCACGATGTGGGACATCCGCCGCTGGTAACGGTAGGCCCGGCCCATGGGCGCCGGCCGAATCCGCTTCATGCGCGGTCCCTCGTTCACGTAAGCCTCGGTGACCATCAGTTCGTCGACGTCCAGATCATCGAACCGATTCTCGGCGTTGGCAATCGCCGACTCGAGCACCTTGAGGACGGTCGGCGCGATTCCCTTATTGGTCAACTGCAGAATGATGCGCGCATTCTCGGCCTACTCGCCGCGAATCTGGTCAACCACCAGCCGCGCCTTCTGCGGCGAGACCCGAACGTATCTGGCTTCCGCTCTTGCTTCCATAATTGACTCTCCAACTCCCTTGCCAAGGAGCCTCTGTCGAGCGCCGTCTATCCTCGGGAGGACTTCTCCGAACGGCCTGCATGTCCCTTGAACGTCCGGGTCGGGGCAAACTCTCCCAGCTTGTGGCCCACCATGTTTTCGGTGATATACACCGGAATGAACTTCTTGCCGTTGTGGACGGCGATGGTTTGCCCAATGAACTCCGGCAGGACCGTCGAACGCCGGGACCAGGTCCGAATGACTTTACGTTCTGGAAGTATCGCCGGTATCCTCGATCTTCTTGACGAGGTGCTCGTCGGCAAACGGTCCTTTTCTCAGTGAACGGCCCATGGATTACCTTCTCTTCTTCGACTTCTTGCTGACGATGAACTGCTCGGTGCGCTTGTTGTTCCGGGTCCGGAAGCCGCGCGTCGGCTGCCCCCACGGCGTCACCGGATGCCGGCCGCCGGAAGTACGTGCCCTCGCCACCGCCGTGCGGGTGGTCCACCGGGTTCATCATGACGCCGCGGTTGTGCGGCCGCCGGCCGAGCCAGCGCGTCCGGCCCGCCTTGCCGAGTGAGATGTTCTCGTGCTCGACGTTGCCCACCTGGCCAATCGTGGCCATGCAGTCGGACAGCACCTTGCGAACCTCGCCGGATGGCAGCCGCACCAGCGCGTACTTGTCCTCGCGGGCCACCAACTGCGCCGCGACACCGGCCGACCGCACCATCTGGCCGCCCTTGCCGGGCCGCAGCTCGATATTGTGGATCACCGTGCCCGGCGGAATGTTCTCGAGCGCCAGCGCATTGCCCGGCAGGATGTCGGCCTCGGGGCCGGACATCAGCGTCTGGCCCACCTCGACGCCTACCGGCGCCAGGATGTACCGCTTCTCGCCGTCGGCGTAGTGCAGCAACGCGATGCGCGCCGAGCGGTTCGGATCGTACTCGATCGACGGCCACCTTGGCCGGCACGCCGAACTTGTCCCGCTTGAAATCGATCTCGCGGTAGGCACGCTTGGCGCCGCCGCCGCGGAAACGGATGGTGATCCGGCCGTGGTTGTTGCGCCCGCCACGCCGCTGCTTCCCCTTGGTCAGCGATTTCTCCGGCGTGTCTCCTTGGTGAGCGCCTTGCGGTCGAGGACGGTCTGAAACCGCCGTGTCGGCGTCGTTGGGCGATAGTTCTTGACTGGCATGGCTAAAGACTCCTAGACGTCTGCGTACTCCGGCATCTTTTCACCGGCCTTGAGCTTTACGTAGGCCTTCTTCCAGTCGGCCGATAGCCCTGGAAGCGGCCGCGGCGGCGGAGCTTGCCGGCCAGGTTGGCCGTCCGCACTTCTTCCACCTTCACCTTGAAAAGGTCCTCGACGGCGGCCTTGATCTGCGTCTTGTTGGCGGCCCGCGCCACCTCGAAGACCAGCGTGGCCTGCTCGTCCTTTTTCTCGACAGCCCTTCTCGGTGATTAGCGGTCGGCGGATTACTTGGAACTTGTTCATTTCGCCAGCACCTCCGAGAGCTTCCTGGCCGCGGCCTCCGACATCACCACCCGCTCATGCCCGAGCAGGTGATAGGCGTTGACATCCCGGCTCCGCTGGAGCGTGACGCCGGGGAGATTCCGCGAGCCCAGCTCGAGCTTGTTGTCCTCCGGGTTGTCGACCAGCAGGACGGTGCGGTTGGCTTCGAGCGAATCGAGCGCCGCGCGAACCGTACGAGTCTTGTGATCCTCGAGCGCGAAGGAGCTGACCACGGTCAACTCACCGTCGCGCAGTTTCGCGCTCAGCGCCGAGCGCAGCGCGCCCAGGAGCATCTTGCGCGGCAGCCGGTAGCTGTAATCCCGCGGCTGCGGGCCATGCACCGTTCCGCCGTGCCGCCACAGGGGGGATCGGATCGAGCCCACACGGGCCCGGCCCGTGCCTTTCTGCCGCCAGAGCTTGCGCCCCGACCCGGAAACGTTGGCCCGGGTCTTCGTCTTGGCAGTGCCGCGGCGCCGGCAGGCCAGGTAGTGCCGCACCGCTTCGTAGAGCAGCGCTTCGTTCACTTCGGCGGCGAACACGCTGTCATCGCAGATCGACTTCCCCGACCTTGCTGTTCGTTCAGATCGACTACGTCCACATTTGGCATGGCCTTATCTCCTCTTTGCCCTCCGGACGACCACGTAGCCGCCGTTCGGGCCCGGGATGGCGCCCTTCACCATCAGCACGTTGTCCTCGTCGTCCACTTCGACGATCTCCAGATTGCGAACCGTCACGCGCTGTATGCCCATGTGCCCGGCCATCCGCATTCCCGGGAAGACGCGCGACGGATAGCTGGATGCGCCGATCGAGCCGGCAGCGGCGATGGAACATCGAACCGTGCGTGGCGTCGCCGCCGCGGAAGTGATGCCGTTTCACCAGGCCCGCGAAGCCGCGGCCCTTGCTGATGCCGATCGACATCCACCTGATCGCGCGGCTTGAACTCCGTCGACCAGCACCTTGTCGCCGGTCTTCAGGTCGTCGTCGCCGGGCGAGAGCCGCAGCTCGCGGCAATAGCGCACGCCGTCGACGCCCGCCTTCTTCAGCCGCCCGGTCGTCGGCCGGTTGATGCGGCTCGGCTTGATGTACTCCATCAGCCCCAACTGCACGGCGTCGTAGCCGTCGCTGGCCGGGGTCTTCCGCTGCACCACCACACAGGGTCCAGCCTTCACGAGCGTCACCGGGACCACCTGTCCGTCCTCACGGAACACCTGCGTCATTCCGATCTTTTTGCCAAGAATTCCTGGGCCCATAATGCTTCTCAAGGAGCCGTAAAACAGAAGCCGGAAGCGGGAATCAGGAACGATTCACCTTGCTGCCGCCAACTCACTGCCCGTCTCGGCCTCCTTCCTCGCTCTCGCTCGTCAGCCCGAAACCGGATCGCCCGACACCGGACGGCGCCAGCCAAACGTTGGCCTGCCGACCCGTTCCGGCGATTGGCTTCTCGCCTCACTTCCCAAACGCCTTGATCTCCACATCCACGCCCGCGGGAAGATCCAGCTTCATCAGCGCGTCCACCGTGTCCTGGGTGGGCTCAAGGATGTCGAGCAGGCGCTTATGCGTCCGGATCTCGAACTGCTCCCGCGACTTCTTGTCCACGTGAGGCGACCGCAGAACGGTGAAGCGGTTCTTCATCGTCGGCAGCGGAATCGGCCCGGCGATCTGAGCCCCGGTCCGCTTGGCCGTGTCGACGATCTCGGTCGTCGACTGGTCCAGAACCCGATGGTCGTAGGCCTTCAGGCGGATGCGAATTCGTTCTCTCAACGATGCAGCCATTTCGTCTCTCTTGCCGGCCGGGTCGGGGACGTGCCCAAGCACGCCCGCCGCCTCGCCGCCGGCCGTTATTCCACGACTTCGGTCACGGTGCCGGCGCCGACCGTGCGGCCGCCTTCGCGGATGGCGAACCGCAGGCCCTTGTCCATGGCCACCGGCGTGATCAACTCCACCGTCACCGTCACGTTGTCGCCCGGCATCACCATCTCCGTGCCTTCCGGCAGCGTCGCCACTCCCGTCACGTCCGTCGTCCGGAAGTAGAACTGCGGCCGGTAGCCCTTGAAGAACGGCGTGTGCCGCCCGCCTTCTTCCTTGCTCAGCACGTATACTTCGCCCTTGAACTTCGTGTGCGGCGTGATCGACCTCGGCTTCGCCACCACCTGCCCGCGCTCCACGTCGTCCTTGTCCGATGCCCCGCAGCAGCAGTCCCACGTTGTCGCCCGCCTGGCCCTCGTCCAGCAGCTTCTTGAACATCTCCACGCCCGTGACCACCGTCTTCTGCGTCGGCCGGAATCCCACAATCTCCATTCCTCGCCGACCTTCACGATCCCCTGCTCCACGCGGCCCGTCACCACCGTCCCCCGGCCCTGGATCGAGAAGATGTCCTCAATCGGCATCAGAAACGGCTTGTCCACCGCCCGCTCCGGCAGCGGCACGTAGTTGTCCACCGCCTCCATCAGCTCGTCAGATGCCCTTCTTCCCACTTCGCCTTCCTGGTTCAGCGCCCCCAGCGCGCTCACCCGCACCACCGGCACATCGTCGCCCGGAAATTCGTAGCTGTGTCAGCAGCTCCCGCACTTCCAGCTCCACCAGCTCCAGCAGCTCCTCGTCGTCCACCATGTCCACCTTGTTCAGCGCCACCACGATGTACGGCACGCCCACCTGCCGCGCCAGCAGAATGTGCTCCCGCGTCTGCGGCATCGGCCCGTCGGTCGCCGCCACCACCAGAATCGCCCCGTCCATCTGCGCCGCGCCGGTGATCATGTTCTTGATGTAGTCGGCGTGCCCCGGGCAGTCCACGTGCGCGTAGTGCCGGTTCGGCGTCTCGTACTCCACGTGCGCCATCGCGATCGTGATCCCCCGCGCCTTCTCTTCCGGCGCGTTGTCGATCGAGTCGAAACTCCGGAACTTCACCTTCGGGTTGTTCTTCGCCAGCGTCTGCGTGATCGCCGCCGTCAACGTCGTCTTGCCGTGATCGATGTGCCCGATCGTCCCTATGTTGACGTGCGGCTTGCTCCGGTCGAATTTTTCCTTCGCCATAGTCTTGGATTCTCCTGTGAACTGTCTACCTGGGGGGACTGCTCTCCCCTGCACCTTGCTGATGATTTCCTCGGCGATACTGGCGGGCACTTCTTCGTAGCGCCCGAAATGCATCGTGAAACTGCCTCGCCCCTGGGTACGTCGACCGCAGGTCGGTGGCATAACCGAACATCTCCGAAAGCGGCACCATCGCCTTGATGATCTGCGACGTCCCGCGCAGCTCCATCCCCTCGACCCGGCCGCGGCGCGAATTCAGATCGCCGATCACTTCGCCCATGTACTCTTCCGGGACCACCACCTCGATACTCATGATCGGCTCAAGCAACACCGGATGGGCCCTTCTGCCGCCTTCCTTGACTCGCCATCGAACCGGCGATCTTGAAGGCCATCTCCGAGGAGTCCACCTCGTGGTAGCTGCCGTCGTAAAGAATCACCTTCACATCCGACATCGGATAACCGGCCAGGATGCCGCCCTCCAGCGCCTCCTCAATGCCCTTCTGGACGGCCGAGATGAACTCCTTCGGAATCGCGCCGCCGACGATCTCGTTCGGCGAACTCGAACCCGCCACCCGCCGGCAGGGGCTCCATCCGCATCTTCACGTGGCCGTACTGGCCGCGGCCGCCGGTCTGGCGGACGAAACGGCCTTCCGACTCGACCGGCCGCCGGATCGTTTCGCGATACGCCACCTGCGGCTTGCCCACGTTGGCCTGCACGTTGTACTCGCGCATCATGCGGTCGACAATGATCTCCAGATGCAGCTCGCCCATGCCGGCGAGGATCGTCTGGCCCGGTGTCGGGATCGGTGGTGACATGCAAGAGTCGGATCTTCCTGCATCAGCTTGGCGATCGCGTTGCCGAGCTTCTCCTGGTCGGCCTTGGTCTTCGGCTCGATCGCCAGCTGAATCACCGGCTCCGGGAAGTCGATCGATTCGAGAATCACCGGCGCCTTGCTCGTCGCAGATCGTATCGCCGGTGGTCACCGACTTCAGCCCGACGACCGCCACGATGTCGCCGGCATAGACTTCCTTGACTTCTTCCCGCTTGTTGGCGTGCATCTTGCAGCAGGCGGCCGACCCGCTCCTTGCGGCCCTTGGCCACCACGTAGACGCTGTCGCCCGCCAGCAGGCGCCCCGAGTAAACCCGAATGAAAGCCAGCTGGCCGACGAAGGGGTCGGTCATGATCTTGAAGACCAGCGCCGCGAACGGCGCCTTGTCGTCGGCCGGCCGCTTCATGACTCTCCTGACCGTCGAGCGACGTGCCCTGAATCGGCGGGACATCGAGCGGCGAAGGCAGGTAGTCGACCACCGCGTCCAGCAGGTTCTGCACGCCCTTGTTCTTGAACGCCGAACCGCAGATCACCGGGAAGATCTTCAGCTCGCACGGTGGCCTTGCGAATGCCCGCGACCAGCTCTTCCTTGGTGATCGGCTCGCCGTGAACATACTTCTCGAACAGGACCTCGTCGTGCTCGGAGACCGCCTCGACCAGCTTGTCCCGCTACTCCTGCGCCTACGTCGGCCAGGTCCGTCGGGAATGTCGACGTCGTCGAACTGCGGCCCCCAGCGTCTCGTCGTGCCAGATCGCGGGCCTTCATTGTGACCAGGTCCACGATGCCCTTGAAGCTTGTCCTCGGCCCCGACGGGAATCTGCACCAGCACCGGACGCGCGTTGAGCCGGTCCACGATGCGTGTCGACGGCGTGGAAGAAGTCCGCGCCGACGCGGTCCATCTTGTTGATAAAGCAGATCCGCGGGACCTTGTACTTGTCGGCCTGGCGCCAGACCGTCTCCGACTGCGGCTGCACACCGGCAACGGCGTCGAACACGGCCACGGCGCCGTCCAGCACCCGCATGGCTCCGCTCGACTTCAGCCGTGAAATCGACATGGCCCGGGCGTATCGATGATGTTGATCGTCGTCTCGCCGCCAGTGGCAGGTCGTCGCGGCCGAGGTGATCGTGATGCCGCGCTCCTGCTCCTGCTCCATCCAGTCCATGACCGCCGTGCCTTCATGCACCTCGCCGATCTTGTAAGTGCGACCGGTGTAGTAGAGAATGCGTTCCGTGGTGGTGGTCTTACCGGCATCGATATGGGCGGCGATGCCGATATTGCGCATTCTCGATGAACTGGTGTGGTTCGTGGCATGAACTGTGTTAATGACCGATGAGCGCCTACCACCGATAGTGAGCGAAAGCTTTGTTGGCCTCCGCCATGCGATGTACGTCGTCCTTCTTCTTCACTGCGCCGCCGCGGAGGGCGGCCGCGTCGAGCAGCTCGCCGGCCAGCCTCTCGGCCATGCTCTTCTCGGGACGGCTGCGGGCGTTCGAGATCATCCAGCGAATCGCCAGGCTCGTGCGGCGGTTCTGCGGTACTTCGATCGGCACCTGGTAGTTGGCGCCGCCGACGCGCCGGGTCTTGACCTCGAAAATCGGCCGGCAGTTCTCCACCGCCTTCTTGAAGAGCTTGAGCGGATCGTCGCCGCTGGCCTCCCGCATCTTGTCCATGGCGGTATAGAAGATCTTGCGAGCGGTCGTCTTCTTGCCGTCCCACATCATGTTGTTCACGAACTTCTCCGCCAGGGTCGAGTTGTAGACCGGATCGGCGGCAATCTCTCGGGGCTCAGCGCTTCTTCTGCGCGACATGGATTTAACCTCCTAGTTCTTCGGCCTCTTGGCGCCGTACTTGGAGCGGCATTGCTTGCGGCCATCGACCCCGGCCGTGTCGAGCGTGCCGCGAACGACGTGATACCGCACGCCAGGAAGGTCCTTGACGCGGCCTCCGCGGATCAGCACAATCGAGTGCTCCTGGAGGTTGTGGCCCACACCGGGGATGTACGTGGTCACTTCGATCCCGTTGGTCAGCCGGACACGAGCCACCTTCCGCAGGGCCGAGTTGGGCTTCTTGGGCGTGGTCGTATAAACGCGCGTGCAAACGCCGCGCCGCTGCGGACAACACTGCAGCGCCGGGCTCGCCGTTTTGTAGCGCGGGCGCTTTCGGCCCTTGCGCACAAGCTGATTGAAAGTCGGCACGTTCTTGTCTCCTGGCTGCCTAACCGCGCTTTCGGTCCACCTGCAATCCCAAAATTGGGCCTGCGCATCCCCGCCGGATGCACTGCGGACCGCCCCCACCGAACCGGGCCCCGAAAACAGCAGAGAACCACGGTCCCGGCCAGACGCCCGCTAGCCTTTCGGGACGCCTTATACGCTGCTCGCCGTCCACACGGCTACACAGCGGACTGATTGAATTGCGAAGTTGTTACTTCATGGACAAGCCCATGCCCCGGAGACGCTGTCTTAGAGGTGTCCCACGGGACCTCGGGGCCGGCTCCTGGCCGGATCCTCCTAGCCGGTTTCCCGACGCTCAGCGCATACTGGATGCGCGAGAGCAAGCAGAGGGTGGTAGCACAGGGGCAGAGTAATCACTCGCCAAACTCTCCTAGGATGCCACAGGTTCATACGGCTGTCAAACGTCAACTGGCAGTTCCGGGAGTGGCGGCGCAGACGCCCTCGAAAACTGGGCCCTCACCCCACTGTAGAATAGTGGTTTCCATGAAGATTGCCATCGGGCAAATCAACACCACCGTCGGCGACCTCGCCGGCAACGTGGACCTCATGATCGAGATGGCGCGACAGGCCGCCGCTAAGGGCGCCGCGCTCGTTGCTTTCCCGGAGCTCGCCGTCACCGGCTATCCGCCGCGCGATCTGCTCGAGAAGCCCCGCTTCTTCGCCAGAACCACCGCCGAAGAGCGCCGGCTGGCCCACGAGACGCGATCGCTCGACCTCGCCATCGTCTACGGCACCGTGGCCTCCTCGGCCACCTCGACCGGCAAGCCCGCCGTCAACCTCGCCGCCGTCCTCGAGCACGGCGAAGTGACCTTCATCCAGCAGAAGATGCTGCTGCCCACCTACGACGTCTTCGACGAGGGCCGCTACTTCGTGCCCGCCGACAGCCAGGAACCCTGCCGGATCCGCTCGACGAGCGTCGCCCTCACCGTCTGCGAGGACGCCTGGAACGATAAGCAGTTCTGGGAGCGGCGGCTCTACAAGCGCGACCCCGTGGATGAATTGATCACCGCCGGGGCGAAGATCCTGATCAGCGTCAATGCCTCGCCGTTCCACATGGGCAAGCGTGCGCTCCGGCGAAGGATTTTCGCCACCACGTCCCAGCGCCACAAAATCCCCATCGTCTATGTGAACCAGGTCGGCGGCAACGACCAACTGGTCTTCGACGGCTCCAGCTTCGCCATGGACGCCGCCGGCAACGTCATCGGCTCGGCAGCGTCGTTCAAAGAAGACCTGGTGATGGTCGACACCGACTCCGGCATCGGAGACCGGCACGAGAACCTCACCAACGAGAACGACGCCGTCTATGAAGCGCTCGTGCTCGGCACCCGTGACTACATCCGAAAGTGCGGCTTCACCCGCGTGCTGCTGGGCCTGAGCGGCGGCATCGACTCGTCGCTGACGGCCGTCATCGCCGTCGACGCCGTCGGCCGGGAGAACGTCACCGGCGTCGCCATGCCGGGTCCCCACTCATCGGAAGGAAGCATCCGCGATGCCCGCGCGCTGGCCCGGAACCTCGGGATCCGCTTCGAGACGGTCTCGATCGGCGATCCCTACAAAGCCATGCTCGCCGAGCTCGACCCGGTATTCGGTGAACGTCCGCGCGATGTCACCGAAGAGAACCTCCAGGCGCGCCTGCGCGGCGTCACGCTGATGTCGCTCTCCAACAAATGGGGCGCGATGGTACTCACCACGGGCAACAAGAGCGAGCTGGCGGTGGGCTACTGCACGCTCTACGGCGACATGTGCGGCGGCCTGGCCGTCATCAGCGACCTGCCCAAGACGCTGGTCTACGAGCTGGCGCGGCTCGGCAGCCGCCGTCACGGCGACGCCGTCCCGGAGGACGTCTTCACGAAACCGCCCTCGGCGGAGCTGCGTCCCGACCAGAAGGACAGCGACTCGCTGCCGGACTACGAGACTCTCGACGCCGTCCTCCGGCTGTACGTCGAAGACCACCTGGCGCCGGACGAAATCGCGCAGCGGACGGACCAGCCCATCGAGCTGGTGCGCGAGGTCGTCGGCCTGATGGATAAGAACGAATACAAGCGGCAGCAGGCGGCGCCCGGATTGAAGGTCACCAGCAAGGCATTCGGCATGGGACGCCGACTCCCGATCGCACAAAGGTTCTCCGAGTGACACACCTCCGAATCGATCGAAGCACTCCGTGGCCGGCCTGTCTGGCACTGCGACTGGCGACGCTCCTATTGGCGACGCTCCTGCTGGCGACGGCCGCGCTGGGGCAAACGGCACCCACCGAACGGGTCGGCCCTCTGCTCGACGGCAGTTACCTGTTGAACACGGGCTGGGTACTGCGGCCGGCGGGACGGCAGGTTCCGCTCGGCGCGTTTCCAATACAAACCTCGGTCTCGCCCGACGGACGCCACCTGCTGGTGGTCAACTCCGGCGGGGAGGAGCCGTCCCTGCTCGTCTTTGACACCGGGACGTTCGAGCAGACCGACCGGGTGGTACTTCCGGACGCCTGGTATGGGATGGCATTCGTGCCTGGCGGCCGGGTGTTCTACGTGAGCGGCGGGGCGAGCGCCAATGTTTACGAGTTCAACCTCACCGACGATGGCCGGCTCGAGCGGCGCCGGACGTTCCAGGCCGTCGATCGAGGCGCCACGCCGACCGCGGACGACTTCGTCGGCGACCTCCGCTTCTCGCCCGACGGACGCCTGCTCTATGCCGTCGCCCCGTTCCGCAACCAGGTGCTGGTGATCAATCCGCAATCCGGCTGGGTGATCGAGCGGCTCGACACGGCACGGCGCCCGTACCGGGTCCTGCCCCATCCGGACGGCACGTCGCTCTTGGTCACCAGTTGGGCCGAAGGATCGCTCGACAGCCTGTCGGCGTCGGATGGAACGCAACTCAACCGGTGGCGCCTGGCACTGCAGCCGATGGATATGGTCTGGCAGGACCAGCCGCCCGCGGTCGAGGAAAACGAGGCGCCGCCGCCCTGGCGAGCGCGGCTGTTCGTGGCGGCTTCCAGCAGTAATAGGATCTATGTGCTCGGCTCCTCCGGCGACGCGGATCTGACGCAGCTCGAGACGATCCGGATCTCGATGTGGCCCCAGCAGCCCGTGGGCATGACGCCGTCGGCGCTCGCGTTGAGCGAGGACCAGAGCCGGTTATACGTCGTCTGCTCGGACGCGAACGTCGTAGCCGTCGTGGACGTATCCGGCGTCAGCAGCCGGGTGCTCGGCTTCATCCCCACGGGCTGGTACCCGACCGATGTCGCGCCGCTCGACGACGGCCGGATCGTCGTGCTTAACGGAAAGGGCGGCGGAACGGGCCCCGGCACCGCCTCGTTGATCGACGCCGCCGACGCCCCGGCGCTGTTTCAGTACACCAAGACCTCGCTGCGCCTGTCGCCCTACACCGATGAGCGAATGATCGGCTACCCGACGCCCGACGGCAATCCGATCCCGCCGGGGCCGCGGGTGCCCGACGAGATGCGATCGCCCATCCAGCACGTCCTCTATATCGTCAAAGGGAGCCGTTCTTTTGATCAGGTGCTGGGCGACCTCGGCAAAGGCGATGGCGACCCATCGCTCGCCACGTTCGGCAAAGACGTCACGCCTAACCAACACAAGCTGGCTAGTGAGTTCGCCTTGTTCGACAACTTCTATGCGATGGGCGATACCAATGCCGACGGACGGATGTGGTCGACCGCCGCCATCGCGCCGGCCTACATCGAGCGACTGCTGCCGAACGCCCGCGCCGGTCGTCTCGATCGCGATCTGAACGAATACACACTCGCCGCCGCCCCCCCGGCCGGGTTCATCTGGAACCAGGCGCTCCAGGCCGGACTGCCGCTGCGCAACTATGGATTCGCTGTCCGGAACCGCGCCCAACCCCAGGCCGGCCGCCTGCACGTGGAACGCGTGCTCGACCCCGCTCTCGACCAGGTCACGGTCGGCACCTTCCGTGGCTTCGACGTCGACTACCCGGACGTCGATCGCGCCAAGGCCTTCCTCGCCGACCTGCAAGCAATGGAGACGACCGGCGAGATGCCACGCCTGATGGTGATGCGCCTCGCCGGCGATCGGGCATCGATCCCCGCGGCAGTCACCGACAACGATCGCGCCCTGGGTATGATCGTCGAAGCCTGCTCTCGGAGCAATTTCTGGCCCCGAATGGCGATCTTCGTTGTCGAGGACGACGCCTCCGGCGGTTCCGATCATGTCGATCCCTACCGTTCGGTTGCCCTGGCGGTTTCCCCCTACACCCGCCAGGGGTCGGTGGACAGCACTATGTATAACTCCGCCTCCGTCCTGCGGACCATCGAGCTGATCCTGGGCCTGGCGCCGATGACCCAATTCGACGCCGCGGCCACGCCGATGTGGGCAGCCTTCTCCGACAATCCGGATCCGCAGCCCTGGGAGGCCGCCGATCCCGACACGCCATAGCGCACCACGGGATCGGTTCGCCCAATCCCCGCGCCCGCCTCCCTTGCCCGCTTCCCTGTAACACGTCCGTTGCTGGGAGACTCGATTCGTGGGAGAATCATAGTTCTCCACTGGGAAATTGGAGATTGCCAAGGAGGGACATGTCAATGTCAGCGGACAATTCCGGATCCACCATGCCGCGGATCGGTGATCCCGCACCGGATTTCACTGCCGTCACCACCCACTCCCCGGCCATGAAGTTCAGCGAATGGCAGGGCGACAAGTGGGCAATCCTGTTTTCGCACCCGGCCGACTTCACCCCGGTGTGCTCGACCGAAATGGCCGAGTTCGCCCGCCGGGAGGGCGACTTCGCCGCCGCCAACACCAAGCTGATCGGTCTGAGCATCGACAGCGTCCACTCGCACCTGGCCTGGCGCGAGAACCTGAAGACGACGCTCGGCGTCGACCTGCCGTTCCCGATCATCGCCGACCTCGACACGAAGGTTGCCCAACTCTACGGGATGATCCACCCGGGCGAAGGCGCCACCGTCACCGTCCGGGCGGTGTTCGTCATCGACCCGAAGCACAAGATCCGGGCGATCATCTACTACCCGCTGAACGCCGGGCGCAACATCGACGAGGTCCTGCGGATCACGAAGGCGCTGCAGACGGCCGATTCGCACGCCTGCGCGACGCCGGTCAACTGGGTGCCGGGCGATAAGGTCGTGGTGCCGCCCCCGAAGACGGCCGAAGAGGTCGCCGAACGGCTCAGCCACAAGGGTAAGGACTACGACGTCAAGGACTTCTACCTCAGCCTGCGGGACCAATAGGGTCTGTGAAAGCCCCGGGGACTGTCCCACCGTACCTCAATCTTTTCAGGATCTTCGAAGTCGTCGTGGACCGTCCCCAGGGTATTTCTGGACACCTCCGAAGGGAGCGGGGTCTGCCGCCAACCGAGCGACGGGAGGGTGCGACTTTCAACGGAACGATTTCCCGGCGACAGTCCACTGGTACCCCGATTCCGGGCGCGAGTAGCTTCCGGGGCCGGGGCCGGGGCATCCTAATAGTAGAGACGTGACTACTGATCAAGCCCCGGCCACAAAACCAGACGCAATCCTGGTGGTCTCCTTCGGGGGACCCGAGAAGCGAGAAGAGGTCATCCCGTTCCTCGAGAATGTGCTTCGCGGAAAAGGCATTCCGCGCGAGCGGATGCTCGAGGTAGCCGAACACTACTATGAGTTCGGCGGCAAGAGCCCCATCAACGACCAGGCACGGGAACTGGTTTCAAAGCTCCAGCAACTGCTGCACGAGAAGGGTCCGGACCTCCCCGTCTATTGGGGCAACCGCAACTGGCATCCCACGCTCACCGAGACGCTCACCCAGATGCGCGACGACGGGGTGAAGCGCGCGCTCGCATTTGTCACTTCGGCCTACAGCTCCTACTCCGGCTGCCGGCAGTACCGCGAGGACATCGCCACCGCGCGGGAGCGCGTCGGAAGCGGCGCCCCGGCGATCGACAAGCTCCGGGTCTTCTACAATCACCCGCTGTTCATCGACGCTCTGGTCGAAAACGTGGAGGTGGCGCTCGACCAGTTCCCGGCCATCTTCCGCGACACGATCCACTTCCTCTTCACCGCCCACAGCCTCCCCGTCGCGGTGGCCCGGGAGTCGCGCTACGTCGAGCAGATCGAGGAGGCGGCCCGGTTGGTGACGCGCCGGCTGAACCGCAACAGCGTCAATCTGGTCTACCAGAGCCGCAGCGGACCGCCGTCGCAGCCCTGGCTCGAACCAGACATCTGCGACTACCTCCACCAACTGGCTGAGCGGCGCCAGGCCCGCAACGTGTGCGTCGTCCCGATCGGTTTCGTTTCGGACCACATGGAAGTGATCTACGATCTGGACACCCAGGCGCAGGCGCTCAGCCGCGAACTCGGATTGAAGATGGTCCGGGCAGCGACGGTGGGAACGCATCCCAAGTTCATCGAGATGATCCGCGAGCTGATCCGCGAGCGCATGGGCCTCACCACCGAACGGCGCGCCATCGGCCGCCACGGCCCCAGCCACGACGTCTGTCCGGAAGACTGCTGCCCGGCGCCGGAACGCCCGCCGATCATGCCTGACTCGGGAGCCCCGAAGGCACTGGACGGCTGAGGGTGATGCGGGCGCCTCCTGCATGGCGGACTTGATGGGGACCTCGTGGCCGGTAATGTTGGCCCGTTCGGGATTGGGGGAATCAAATCTTGCCCCCCGGCCGATTGATCTACGGGCGTCGGGAAACGAGGTGACTGCAGTGACCCCGCTCCACTGGGGACCGAGGGGCCGGAACAGTTTTTGGAGTCTGCGGGGGCGAGAGAACCCGCCTATCGGGTCTCCGGAAATTCCACGTCTGCCGCGACGAATAACGTGACTTCCACTTTGCCCGATTCCGGCAGTACTCTGTATTGCATGGGGGTGTCGGCGCCCTGTACCTGACTGCTGCGCAGCGGTACGTTCACCTTGCCCGCCGAGAGGGTCACCGATTGCAGCACAACGCTCGCTCGCGCCACCGGGAGTGTTGTCTGGACCGACTGGGGTCACCCGCCCCGATGCCACGGCCCCGGCCTTTACCAGCACCTGGCCGTTCCGTGTCAAGTCCTCGGCCAGAACGAATGTCACTCGTTGGCCGGTGATCGCCCCGTCGGGGCCAAAACCCTCGACGGCAAGCAGATTCACCGGTCTCCCCTCACGCAGCAGAACCACATTCGCCGATTCACCTTCCGGGGCGTTGTTCGTCAACTTGTTGAACACGAATTCCTGGATCAGATTCTTGCTCACCTGACTCATGAAGCGGAACATCAGGGCTCTGCCGATCAGCGTGTATTGAGTCCGCGAATCCGGATGGTACAACTGCGCAACTTCCGCCGTGGCCACCGCGCCAATCACGCGGGAGTACGGCGGCTGCCACTGTCCGTTGTCGCCCTTCAAGCGAAACGCCGACTTCAGCGCATACCACGCACGCTGCGGCACGGTTCCCTCGCCGCTGTAGAAGTACCGCGGGTCCTGGTGAAGAATCGATGCGGCGATAACGGACGTGAACAGGACGCCGCCGGCGGTGTAGGCATACTCCGCTCCGAAGCGCTTGGCGTACCCCTCCATACCCTGGCCATATTGGTAGTAGCTGTTGTTCTTTTGCTCGATGCCGGCCCGAATCCCGACGTTGGCGAACGTCACGGGATCGCGCAGCAGGTGAAGGCCCAGGCGGAATTTCTGCGTGGATGATAACGGGGCGGGATTGTCTCCATAGACGACGTAATAGTTGGGGAGCACTCCCAGAACCCGCTGCTCCATCTCTTGTTTCAACTGCACCTCCGCCAGTTCTTCCGGAGGCAGTCCGACCGTCACCGACGTGACGGCGGGCTCCACGCGCATGACCGCCTGCAATGGTTTCGAATCCGGCTCGGACGAGGCACGCACGTTCGAGGCGCTCCAGTCAGTCATGGAACTGGCGGAAATCCTTACGCTGTACCTGCCAGGTGTCAACGACGAGATCCGAAACGCACCCTGCCCGTCGGTCACTGTGACGCGCGAACTGCCATCGGCGCCCGTGACCGTGACCACTGCACCCAGTATCGGCGCGCCGGATCTGTCGGTCACCTCGCCGTGAATCGACCATCTGTGCTAACCATTGCC
>CAWELS010000062.1:0-11216 GCA_963809945.1 Bryobacterales bacterium
CTCTCAAACCGCCCGGCTCCCGAACATTCCGCGCTTGCCGTCAGGCTCTTCTCCTCTAGTTCTGACCCCTGCACGATCCTGTCGTTACAGCCGTCCGGCCGGCGGGGCGGAAACGCCGGCAGCACTTGCACGGTCACCACCATGAGGAGGAATATCGTGCCCGAACTCCCCGATGTGGCGGTCTTCAAGCAATACCTCGATGCCACCTCGCTCCATCAACGGATCACCGGTGTGGAGGTGCGGGACCGCCGCCTGCTGGAGGGCATCGGCCCGCGCAAGCTGGCATCACGTCTCGGCGGCACGGAGATCGCCTCCAGCCGGCGGCACGGCAAACATCTCCTCGCGATCCTCGATAACGGGTCGGCGCTGGCCCTTCATTTCGGGATGACCGGGGACCTCGCCTACTATCGGAACCCGGAAGCCGAGCCGCGGTATGCCCAACTGGTGATGACGTTCCGCGGTGGCTACCACCTGGCGTACAACTCACGAAGACGGCTGGGCGAGATTCGATTGATCGACGATGTCGACGACTTTGCCGAAGAGAACGAACTCGGCCCGGATGCGCTCGAGGTGAGCCGCGACGCCTTTTATGCCGCCCTGAAGGGCAGGAGGGGCCTGAAGGCGAGCCTGATGGATCAGCGTCATCTTGCCGGCATCGGCAACGTCTACTCGGACGAGATCCTCTTCCAGGCCGGCATTCTGCCCACCAGACAGGGAGACGATCTGAACGGCGCCGACCGAAAGCGTCTGTACAGCACGATGCGACGGGTCCTGAGGACGGTGATCCGCCACCAGGCCGATCCCGGGCAGCTTCCCCGAACCTATCTGACACGGAACCGGGAGGAAGGTGCCCCGTGTCCCAAGTGCAGCGGCAAGGTGAAGACGAAACGGGTCGGGGGACGCCGTGCCTACTACTGTCCGAACTGTCAACGGTGAGCGCGGGCGGCGGCCCCGGTAATCAAAGCGGCCCCGGTAATCAAAGAAGGTGATGTCGAGACATTCACGGGCCTGGATTGGAACAAGCGGATGGAACTATCGTTCCTGGCGCGACGTTCTGTACCCGTCGGGCCTGCCGCAGAAGGAGTGGCTCCGCCACTACGCCCACGAATTCGACACCGTCGAGCTGAACAACTCCTTCTACCGCATCCCGGACCGGCACGTGATGGAGGGTTGGTCAAACGAAGCCCCGCGGCGGTTTCGGTTTGCGGTGAAGCTCTGGCGCGGCATCACGCACTTCAAGAAGCTCAAGGACTGCCGGGAATACGTGGACAACTTCCTCGGCATCGCCGGGGAGCTGGACGGCCGGCAGAGGGCTCCGCTCCTGGTTCAGTTGCCGCCGAACCAGAAGAAGGATGTGGACCGTCTGCGGTCGTTCCTGGATTCCCTGAAGCAGTTCGCCGGCCGGCGCTGGAAGATCGCGGTCGAGTTCCGTAATGAGGAATGGCTGTGCGACGAGGTCTATCGGCTGCTGGACGAGAAGAGCGCCGCCATCTGCCTCCACGACATGGCCGGCAAGGCCGTCACCACCGAACCGAACCAGGCGAGCTTCGTCTATGTCCGGCGGCACGGATCCCACGGTGGCCGCTATTCGGGCCGCTACAGCCGTTCTCAGATCAGGTCGGATGCGAAACGTATCCGTGGATGGCTGGGCGACGGGCGGACCGTCTATCTCTACTACAACAACGATGCCCAGGGATACGCGGTGCGGAACGCCAGGGAACTGCGCGAAGAGCTGAGGCGCGAATAGGCTCGCCCGGCGACACTATTCACGGCTCAGCTCGTCCTTCTCGTCGGCAGCGCTACGATCGGCGATTCGCCTCTCGCCCTCCGACTGGATCAACTGGTCGCGGTACTCGACCAACTCGAAATTTGGCCACGTCACCCGAGCGGTGGCGAACGCCGACTGGATCGTCGGGGCCGCGGCGTCGGTCGGTGTACCATCCTCGTGATACCAGCGATAGACCTCGTCATCATCCAGGTACATGGCCACCATATCCGGCTCCCCGGTCCCCTGGACCTCCTCCGGATTGGGCGGTGTCAGACTGCCGCGCGCGATGATGTCGTCAGTCAGGTGAACTGCCATCCTGTCTCTCCGTTTCCGGGCCGGACATCACCGGCCCGCTCCGGCTACGCGGCCTGCGCATATCCCTCCCTGTCCATCTCGTCCTGGCAGCGTATGCAGTAGCGCGCCCAGGGGATAGCATCGAGCCTTTTGTTCGCGATCTCTTCCTCGCAGTTTTCGCAGATCCCATACTCGCCATCCTGGATCCGGGCCAGTGCCGCCTTCACTTCCTGCAGCAGTCTCGATTCCCGATCCAGGTCGTTGATCGCCTGCTCACGAATGGCCGCCAATTGCGTGGCGTCCAGCTCGTCCGGCGCCTGTTCGATGGCGATATCCTCGCGGTTACGAAGCGCCGTTTCCAGTTCGATTTTCCTCTGCTCCAACTCTTCTTTGTATTTTTTTAGTCCTTTCATCGGACCCCTCCTTGCGAGTGGACAGACGCTTCATCCGACCGAAAAGTTTCAGGCTTGTCGCTGTTGCCAAATCGGCATGGCGAACGGGCCTGAATCGCCGTTCGGCGGGCCCGGCACAACTGCTACCCGACCCCTTCGCGAGCGCGCTCGACGAGCGTTTGCCCCCTCCGGATCAGTTCCTCTCCCAAGTCAGTAACATAGCCCTGAGCGGACTCCATCCTTTGGGCAATCTCGCGGCGGGTCCGGCGCCCGTTTCGGCGGGCCAGTAGGAGCCCGGTCACGCCGCCCGCAGTGAGCCCGGTCAAGATCATCACTGTGTTGCCAACTGTTCGTCTGTTGCTCATTTTGTTCTTCCTTCGTCGAGGGGACGGGCCCGGGGGCCGACTGTTTCTCCACTTCTCGTTTCTTCGCTTTTCCGCATCCTGCCCGTCCGGGAGGGCGGCCGTGTCCGGGACAGTAGAGCATTTTGTCTGCAACGTTATCCGCCCGTGCTGGTCTATCCGTTAGCTACGCTCACGGACGACAAGTATGGAATTCTGGCTTCTTGCTCTCTACTTCGGCGCCGTGCTCCTGGTGGTGACAGTTGTGCTCGCGCTTTCTTACGTTCTAGGACAGCGCCACCGGGAGCCCAGCACGGATTCGCCCTACGAGTCCGGCATCGTCTCCGAAGGTTCGGCGCGGGTGCGCTTCTCAATCAACTACTACATGGTGGCTTTGTCGTTCCTCGTCTTCGATCTGGAGGCGGTCTACCTGTTTGCCTGGGCCGTCGCCGGCAAGGAGTTGGGATGGGCGGGCTTCGCGGGCATGGTCGTCTTTGTGGGTGTCCTGGTGGCCGTGCTCGTCTATGAGTGGCGTAACGGCGTGCTCGACTGGGGCACGAGAAAGAGTCAGGAGGTGAGGCGAGGATGAACTGGTGGATCACGAAGCCTGCGTCCGCGGGTGGGCCGGACCCTGCGCAAGACGAGCTGATTCATCCGGGCTCGGACGAGGTGACCGACCGGGTCCGGCGGAACCTGATTCTGTCACGCCTGGAGGATCTGCTGGCCTGGGGCCGCAAGAACTCGATGTGGCCCTTCAATTTCGGCCTCTCATGCTGCTATGTCGAGATGGCCACGAGCCTCACCAGCAAATGGGACATCGCCCGCTTCGGCGCGGAGGTGATTCGCGGCACGCCGCGGGAAGCCGACGTGATGGTGATCGCCGGCACCGTCTTCCGCAAAATGGCGCCCGTCATCCAGCGACTGTACGAACAGATGATGGAGCCGCGTTGGGTCATCTCAATGGGCTCCTGCGCCAATTCCGGTGGGATGTATGACATCTACAGCGTCGTTCAGGGCGTTGACAAGTTTCTGCCGGTGGATGTCTACGTTCCCGGGTGCCCGCCTCGTCCGGACTCGCTGATGGAAGGCCTGCTGTTGCTTCGCGAGGCCGTCGGCAACGAGAAGCGGCCCCTGAGTTGGGTAGTGGGCGACCAGGAAGTGATAAGGGGACCGCGGCCCGCGGTGAGGGATTCGAAGCGCGAAGCCCGCCAGCACCTGACCACGTTGCGCACGCCGGACCACGTCTGAGTACACGTCTGAGTATGGGAATCATTCAGGAACTCGAGCAGCACCTGGGAGGAACCGCCGAGGGCGAACAGCGGACCCAGGACGGCGTCCCGACCCTCTGGGTGAAGCCGGAGGCGGTGGGTCGCACGCTGCGTTTTCTCAAGACCGAAGTCACCCAGCCCTATCGCATGCTCTACGATCTGACTGCCATCGACGAGCGCCAGCGCGTCCATCGCGACGGCCAGCCGCCGTCCGATTTCACGGTCGTCTATCACCTGCTGTCGTTTGACCGCAACGAGTACTGTACGTTTGAAGACGCCCCTCACCGACGGCGCCAGCCTCCCCTCGATCACCAGCCTTTGGCCGTCGGCCTCCTGGTACGAGCGGGAAGTCTGGGACATGTTCGGCATCCGCTTCGACGGCCATCCCCATCTGGAGCGGCTGCTGATGCCTCCCACTTGGGACGGCCACCCGCTCCGTAAAGACCATCCCGCCCGGGCGACCGAGATGGAACCCTACAGCCTGGACGACGACAAGCTCGCCGTCGAGCAGGAAGCCCTGCGGTTCCGGCCCGAGGCCTGGGGCATGGAGACCGGACGCGACGGAGTCGACTTCGTCTTCCTGAACGTGGGCCCGCAGCACCCGGGCACGCACGGTGTCCTGCGCGTGGTCCTGCAGTTGGACGGCGAGGAGATCGTGGATGCGGTCCCGGACATCGGCTACCACCACCGCGGCGCCGAGAAGATGGGCGAGCGGCAGACTTGGCACACTTATATCCCCTATACCGACCGCGTCGACTATCTGGGCGGCGTCGTCAATAACCTCGCCTACCTGACGGCCATCGAGAAACTGGCCGGAATCGAAGTGCCGCCGCGCGCGCAGACGATCCGCGTGATGATGTCCGAGCTGTTCCGTATCATCAGCCACCTGGTCTGGTACGGCACCTTCGCGCAGGACCTCGGCCAGCTCTCTCCGGTCTTCTACACCTTCAATGACCGCGAGCGGGCCTTCGGGATGGTGGAGGCGATCTGCGGGGCGCGCATGCACCCGAACTGGTTCCGCATCGGCGGCGTGGCGGCTGATCTCCCCGAGGCTGGGACCAGATGTTCCGATCCTTCATCGACTTCTTTCCGTCGCGCTTGTGCGAGTACGACAAGGTGATCATGCGAAACAGCGTTCTGCGGGCGAGGACCAAGGGCGTCGGCGCCGTCGATCGTGCGACTGCGATCGACTGGGGCTTCACTGGCCCCAACCTGCGGGCCTGCGGCTTCGAATGGGACTTTCGCAAGAAGCAGCCTTACTCGGGCTACGAGCAGTTCACCTTCGATATACCCACCGCGGAACAGGGCGATTGCTACGCCCGGGCGGAGGTGCGGGTCGAAGAGATGCGCCAGAGCCTCCGCATCATCGAGCAGTGTGTCGACAACATGCCCGGTGGAGCGTACAAGTCCGAGCATCCGCTGGCGACGCCGGTAGTGAAAGACCGCACGATGCACGACATTGAGAGCCTCATCACGCACTTCCTGGGCGTGAGTTGGGGCCCGGTGGTTCCGCCCGGCGAGGCGCTGGGCGCGATCGAGGCGACGAAGGGGAATAACGGCTACTACGTGGTCAGTGACGGCGGCACTAACTCGTACCGGACCCGAATTCGCACGCCGTCATTCGCGCACATACAGGCGCTGCCACTCATGTGCCGCGGGCTGATGGTGCCGGACCTGCTGGCGATTCTGGGGAGCATAGACTTCGTCCTGGCGGACGTGGATCGGTAAGGAGAAAGTATGTTGGACCCGGAGGAGAAACAAGAAATAGAAGCCGAGTTCCCGAAGTACCCGACCAAGCGCGCCGTGGCGATCGACGCCATGAAGATCGTGCAGCGGCGGCGCGGCTGGGTCTCGGACGAGAACGTAAAGGAGATCGCCGAGTTTCTCGACGTCCCGGCCGGAGAGATCGATGGCACCGCGACTTTCTACAATCTGATCTTCCGGAAGCCGGTCGGCCGGCACGTCATCCTGATCTGCGACAGCGTGAGTTGCTGGATCGTGGGTTACGACCGGCTTCGCGCCCACTTAGTGTCGAAGCTGGGAATCGAAGTCGGTGAAACCACCCCCGACGGGCGCTTCACCCTGCTGCCCATGGTCTGTCTCGGCGCCTGCGACAAGGCGCCGGTGATGATGATCGACGACGACCTGCACGTGGATCTGACGCCGGAGAAGATCGACCGGATCCTGGAGGACTACCACTAAACCCGCCCATGGAGAAGCCGCTAACACAGAACATCGATCCGAGCCGGGGACCGCTCGACTATCAGGGATACGTCCGCGCGGGCGGCTACCAAGGGCTTCGGAAGGCTCTCGAACTGGAGCCCAAGAAAGTAACCGAGATGGTCAAGGAGTCCAACCTGCGAGGCCGGGGCGGCGCCGGGTTCCCGGCCGGAATGAAGTGGAGCTTCGTGCCGATGGGCGAGGATGCGCCCCGGCCGAAGTATGTCGTCGTCAATGCTGACGAGATGGAGCCGGGGACTTTCAAGGACCGGCTGCTGCTCGAGGAGGACCCGCACCAAGTGATTGAGGGGGCGGCGATTACGGCGCATGCAATCGAAGCGGAGGTGATCTTTCTCTTCTTGCGCTCGGCTTACAAGCTGGCCGAGAAGCGACTGGAGCGCGCCATCGCGGAGGCCTATGAGAATGGCGTTCTCGGGCCCGGCGCCTTGGGATCGGAACGGCGTCTGGATATGTACCTGCACGTGAGCGCGGGCCGCTACATGTGCGGTGAGGAGACCGGCCTGCTGAATGCCCTCGAGGGCCGGCGGGCGAATCCGCGCGCCAAGCCCCCCTTTCCCGGGACGTCCGGCGTTTGGGGCAAGCCGACCGTCGTGCAGAACGTCGAGACGCTGTGTAACGTGCCGCACATTCTGACTCACGGGTCGGACTGGTACATGAAGCTCAGCAAAACCAAGAACGGCGGCACGAAGCTGTACGGCGCCAGCGGCCGGGTGCGCCACCCGGGTCTTTGGGAACTGCCGATGGGCACGACTCTCGGCGAGGTGCTGATGGAGCACGCCGGCGGCATGCAGGACGGCTACAAGTTCCGCGGCGCCCTCCCCGGGGGTGCGTCCACGGACTTCCTGGTCGAGGAGCACCTCGACGTCAAACTCGACTTCGATGAGACGCAGAAGGCGGGCAGCCGTCTGGGGACCGGCACCATCATCGTCCTCGACGACCGCACCTGCCCGGTCGGCATGGTGTGGAACCTGGAGCGATTCTTCGCCCAGGAATCCTGCGGCTGGTGCACGCCCTGTTGGAGCGGGCTGAGCTGGACGGAGAAGATCCTGGGGGCCATGGAGCAGGGCCGCGGCGAGTCCGGCCACCTGTTGCGGCTCGATTCGATGACGAAGTTCATGGGGATCGGCCACACGTTCTGCGCGCTGGCGCCAGGCGCCGTGGAGCCGCTCCAGAGCGCGCTGAAGTACTTCCGCGACGATTTTCAGCGCCACATCGACGACCAGCGCTGCCCGTGGAGGGACGCATGAAGAAGATCCACGTCGACGGCAAGACCTACGAGGTTCGGGAGGGCCAGAACCTGCTCGAGGCCTGTTTGTCGCTGGGCTTCGACTTGCCCTACTTCTGCTGGCACCCGGCTTTGGGATCGGTGGGCGCCTGCCGGCAATGCGCTGTCAAGCAGTTCCGCGACGAGAACGACGACCAGGGCAAGCTCACCATGGCTTGCATGACCGCGGCGGACGACGATGTGCGGATCTCCATCAAAGATCCGGAAGCGGCCGAGTTCCGCGCCATGGTGATCGAGGGGATGATGCAGAACCACCCCCACGATTGCCCGGTCTGCGACGAAGGCGGCGAGTGTCACCTCCAGGACATGACCGTGATGACCGGCCATAACTACCGCCGGTACGACTTTGCCAAGCGCACGTTCCGGAACCAGTATCTCGGCCCGTTCGTCAACCACGAGATCAACCGCTGCATCCAGTGCTACCGTTGCGTCCGTTACTATCGCGACTACGCCGGCGGGAAAGACCTGCACGCGTTCCACCTCCACGATACGGTCTTTTTCGGCCGCCACGAGGAGGGTCCGCTCGAAAGCGAATTCAGCGGCAACCTGGTCGAGATCTGTCCCACCGGGGTCTTTACCGACGCCACGCTGAAGCAGCACTACACGCGTAAGTGGGACTTACAGATGGCCCCTTCCATCTGTGTGCACTGCAGCCTGGGCTGCAACGTTTCCGCGGGCGAGCGGTACGGCAGCCTGCGCCGCATCGTGAATCGCTATAACCACGAGGTCAATGGTTACTTCCTCTGCGACCGCGGGCGGTTCGGCTACGAGTTCGTCAACAGCGAGCGCCGCCTTCGCCAGCCGCTGCTGCTCCGGCACGGTGAGAGAGAGCCTGTCTCCCAGGAGCAGGCCGCGCGGTTTGTGGGCGAACGGCTGGCGTCCGGGGAGCGGGTGATCGGCATTGGTTCTCCGCGGGCGTCGCTCGAAGCGAACTTCGCGCTACGCACCGCCGTCGGCGCGGACCGATTTTATGCCGGCGTCTCCGGCCGCGAACATCGCCTGGCCCGGCTCGCGGTGGACGTCCTGCGCACAACGCCGGCCCGTATCGCGTCGCTCCACGACGTGGAGGAGGCCGACGCGGTGCTCGTGCTGGGAGAAGACGTCAACAACACGGCGCCGCGGATGGCCCTGAGCCTGCGCCAGTCGGTGCTCGAGCAGCCGCGGCGGAAGGCTGGCAAGCTCAACGTCCCCGACTGGAACGACGCTGCCGTCCGGGAGATCATCCAGGACGAGAAGGGTCCGCTCTTCCTCGCCACCGCCGCCGCGACGCGGCTCGACGATATCGCCACGGCGACCCTTCATGGCGCACCGGATGACATCGCGCGTTTCGGTTTTGCCGTGGCCCAGGCTTTGGATGACAGCGCCCCGCCGGTCCCGGAGTTGGATGAGGAACGGCGCGCGCTGGCGTCCCGGGTCGCCGAAGCGCTCAAGACGGCGGATCGCCCGCTCGTGATCTCCGGGAGTGGATGCCGCAGCGAAGCGGTGATCCAGGCGGCGGCCAATGTTGCCCGGGCGCTGTCGAGCCAGAAGGCAGACAGCGGGCTGGCGCTCGTCATGTCCGAGTCCAACACATGTGGACTGGCCTTGCTGGCCGAGCGGTCGCTCAATGAGGCCATCGACGCCGGGGCGGACACCATCGTGGTCCTCGAGAACGATCTCTACCAGCGTGCGGGGCAATCCACCGTGGACCGATTCCTCGACGAGGCCCGGCACGTCATCGTGATCGATCACGTCGCGCACCGCACCGGGGAGAAGGCGGACCTGACGCTGCCGGCGGGCACCTTCGCCGAGTCCGACGGAACGCTCGTAAACAATGAGGGGAGGGCGCAGCGTTTCTTCCAGGTCTTCGTTCCCAGCGACGGCGTGCGCGAGGGCTGGCGTTGGTTACGGGATGCGATGAGGGCCTCCGGTCGTAACGAGGTGGACGGTTGGAGCGGGCTGGATGAAGTTCTGGAAGCGTTGGCGGCGGAACTGCCAGACCTCGCGGCGGTTCGTGACGCCGCTCCGTCATCCAGGTTCCGCATCGCTGGCGAGCGCGTGCCGCGGGCACCGTACCGGTACAGCGGGCGTACGGCCATGCACGCCGACATCGATGTCCACGAGATCAGGCCGGCCGAGGACAAGGATTCTCCGCTGTCGTTCTCGATGGAGGGATCGCCGAAGCAGCCGCCGGCCGCGTTGACGCCGTTCTTCTGGTCGCCGGGTTGGAATTCGATCCAGGCCGCCAACAAGTATCAGGAGGAGGTCGGCGGGCCGTTGCGGTCCGGGCCGTCGGGTGTCCATCTGATCGCCGCGGCCAACGGAGCATCCCGGTACTTCGACGACGTGCCGCCGGCGTTCGCCCGCCGGGACGGCCAGTATCTGTTCGTGTCGCTCCATCGCGTTTTCGGCTCCGAGGAGCTCAGCCGCCTTTCGCCGGCCATCGAAAAGGCCGCGAATCCGCCGGCACTGGCGCTGAGTGAACGGGACGCCGAGCGACTGAGCGTGGCCGCGGGCGACCGTCTTCAGTTCACCGTGTGTGGAGAGGTCACCGAACTGCCGGCGGCCATCGAGAACAGCCTGCCGGAAGGCGTGGCCGGAGTCCCGGTGGGTTTCGTGGATACACACGGCCTGCCTGCCTGGAGTGAGGTGACGAAGCGATGATGCCGGACCTCAAGACACTCCTGCTGATTCCGATCGTACTGTTCGGTGCGCTGTCGTCCGCCGCCGGGCTCATCTGGGTGGAGCGGCGCCTGCTGGCGCTCTGGCAGGACCGCTATGGGCCGAACCGCGACGGGTCCGTTCGGCCTCATGCAGGTGCTCGCCGACACCATCAAGATTCTCACCAAGGAAGACTGGATCCCGTCGTTCGCCGACAGGCCGGTTTTTGTGATGGCGCCGGCCATCGTCATGATCACGGTGCTGATGTCGTTCGCCGTCGTTCCGTTCGGTCCGCACGCGGTGGTCGCGAACCTGAATATCGGCGTGCTTTTCTTCCTGGCGATGTCGTCGCTGGGCGTCTACAACGTGGTGCTGGCCGGGTGGGCCTCGAATAGCAAGTACTCACTGCTCGGCGGCCTGCGCGCGGCGGCCCAAATGCTCAGCTACGAGGTCTTCATGGGACTGTCGCTGATGGGGACCGTGCTGATGGCCGGCTCCTTCAACCTGAAGGACATCGTGGATGCCCAGCGGGGAATGTGGTTTGTCGTTCCGCAGTTTCTCGGGCTTCATCCTTTTCATGACCGCCGGACTGGCCGAGATGCATCGCCTTCCATTCGATCTGCCGGAGGCCGAGAGTGAGCTGGTCGCCGGCTATCATTCCGAATACTCCGGCATGAAGTTCGGCATGTTCTTCGTGGGCGAGTATCTGGGCGTCGTGTTGCTCTCCGTCTTCCTGACGGTCTTCTTCTTCGGCGGATGGCTGGGGCCGGTGCTGCCGCCGGTCGTCTGGTTCGCTGCTCAAGATGCTGTTCTTCATCGCGCCTCATCGTTCTTATGCGCGCCGCGTTGCCGAGACCACGCTTCGACCAGCTCATGAGCATGGCCTGGAAAATCATGTTACCCCTGGCTCTGCTGAACCTGATTGTTACCGGCGCGATTGCGATCGCCCTAAATGGAACCTGATTATGATTAGTGCGCTACGAACCA
>CAWELS010000063.1:0-13486 GCA_963809945.1 Bryobacterales bacterium
TCTTCGGCCGCGGCTCAGCCGGGGGGCCGGTTTCGCCCAATGTCACTGAGTTTATCTGACGAACTCGGCCCACTCGTCCGAGGGGCGGGAAAGTTGCATTCGGAGGTCCCGTTGCGGAGGACACTGCTGCGGTAGGTGCCGGGGCAGGCTACGTAACAGAAGCCCGCAATGTCCCCGGCGAGGCGGGTGGAGGTGTTCGGGGAGGCGGGCCGGTCGATCCACCGAGGATACTAAAGCACGCCCTCCAAGGTGTTGCGGAGCCTTCTTTGCCTCGGCGATGGTGTCTCAGCAGACCAGTTCGGCCGCGGGGATTTCCAGGCCGTTGAGCGACCCGAGGACGGTCAGCGCCAGCTTGTCGCTCTGGAAGAACTCCGTCGCCAGGGCTTGCAGGTCGTCCGCAGTGACACCCTCGATGCCGTCGAGAATCTCGTCCAGGTCGAAGAACTTCCCGAAATAGAGGTACTGCCGCGCCAGATTGGCCATGCGTGCTCCGGTGGACTCGAGGCCCAGCATCAACGATCCCTTCAACTGGTCCTTGGTGCGCCGCAGCTCCTCGTCGGGCGTCGGTTCGTCCTTCAAACGGCGGAGTTCCTCGAGCGTCAGGTGGACCACTTCGCGGGCGGAGTCGAGCGACGTGCCGGCATTGACGAGCAGGCAACCGGCGTCGCGGTAGAGGTTCAGTTCGCTGAAGACCGAGTAGGCCAGGCCGCGCTTCTCCCGGATGTTCTGGAACAGCCGCGAGCTCATGCCGCCGCCGAGCATCGTGTTGAGGGCATACCAGGCATAGCGAGTCTCGTGATTCACGGGCACGGCCGGCAGGCCGAGCGACAGGTGCACCTGTTCAAGAGAGTCCTTGTTCTGGAGCTGCAGGTGCGGCCGCGGCTCGGGATGCTCGTCGGACGGCGGCGGCGGCGACGCCGGCAGATGGTCGAAGTCACGCCGCACCAGCTCGAGCAGGTCTCCATGGCGCAGGTTGCCGGCGGCGGTGATGACGATGTTTGAGGGCGTGTAGACGGACCGGAAGCAGTCCTCAACGGCCCGCCGGTCAAAGCTGCCGACGGTCTCCGGAGTACCGATGATGGGGCGGCCGAGCCCGTGATCCACCCAGAACCGCCGGCAGAACAGCTCGTGTACGACGTACTCCGGGCTGTCGCTCTCCATCTTGATCTCTTCGAGGATGACGCTCTTCTCCTTGGCGAGATCCTCGTCGCGAAAGAGCGGACGCAGCACCAGGTCCGCCAGGATGTCGAAGGCGACGGGCAGATGCTCGTCGAGCACCTTGGTGTTGAAGCTCACCAGTTCCTTGGCGGTGTAGGCGTCGAGGTGGCCGCCAAGCGAGTCCACCGCCCGGGCGATATCCTCGGCCGACCGTTTCTCGGTGCCCTGGAAGACCATGTGTTCGATGAAATGGGAGATGCCGCTAGTCACCGGTGTCTCGTTGCGGGCGCCGGTGCCGATCCAGATGCCGGCCGCGACCGAGCGCACATGGCTCATCGACTCGGTGATCACGCGGACGCCGTTGTCGAGCGTAGTGGCCTCTATGTCGCGATTCGTGGCGGGGATTGTCATTGGTTAGTTAGTTTTAGTGTAACAAGGGCTTAGCACGCGCCGTTCGATTTGTGCGCCTCGAGCGCGCCGCCGGTCGCGGGCGGCTTCAGTGGGTCATGGTGTAGATGATGGAGTTGATGGCGAAACGGTAGGCGGCGGTGGTCGCCGAGAGGGGGTATTCGGGGACATCCGCCTCCTCCCAGGCATCACCGATGTCCATGTTGTAGTTGATGGCGACGATCAGGCGGCGTTTGTCATCGTAGATGGCCCGCCAGTGGGGCGGAGTGCCCTCTAACGGGGCGACAATCGCCCCGCCGGGACCCCGGCGAAGGTGCCGCAGCCCGGGAACCTGGACGCACTCGTTAATGTCGTAGAGCACGTGCAACATCGGGTCGGTGAGCGGGAGCTCGACGATCGGCCGTCCCGGAAAGGCCCGCGCCATCGAGTCCGCGAAGACCTCCCACTCGTAGGGGCCCCAAAAGTCGTCCACCACGAGGAACCCGCCGCGGTCGATGTACTGGCGGAGCCGGGCGATCTCCTCGTCGCTCAGCACCCAGTAGCCGACCTGGGTGGCGTAGATCCAGGGGTAGTCGAAGATGCGGTCGTCGGTCAGCGACGCGTGCCGGCCCTGGCCGATGTCGATCCGGGTAAGGCGCTCGACGCCCTCTCTGAAGTGGAGCTCGGCCCGGGGGAAGTCCTGCATCCACCAACCCCGGCTATATCCCCGGCCGAAGCCGCGGCCTCGCCCTCCGCCCCGGTCGGTGTACTCCATGCGCAGGAAGTAGAACTCGGCGTTCGGCCCGACGTCGGTGATCCCATCGGGAACCCGGAATCGCCAACCCTGCGAGAGCGCGAGGGCCGCGACGGCAAGCGACGCACCGACAATGAGGACGCCGCGTTTGAGGCTGCTGCCCCCCATGTGTGTTCATTATCCTATCCCGTCGGGTGTGGTGCGAGAGAGAGCGGAACTGAAGCTCCGTGCCGGCTCATCTGAGACCCCGTTCTGTTTCAGTTCGATACGGGCGGGCAGAATTCGGGGCTTCCGTTGCGGGGCACACTGCTGCGGGAGGGTCGGGGTGGATTCGTGAAGCAAACCCGCAATGTCCCCGGTGAGGCGGGTGGCGTCGACCGGGGGAGGCGGATCAGTCGATCCGCTGCGAATATCCAGCCTTTGTGGGGCTCCTCCTTGTTCCACTCGCGTTCCCTCGGGGCCCGGCTGAAGCGCGCTCCCCAAGGAACCCTCACCAGATGTAGTCCCTCGCCTCTTCCCGGCGGGCGTGACTGTCGAGCACATGGACCACGCGGATCTTCTTGATCTTTGTCGGACTGAACTGTCCGATCGGGATGTACAGGATCGAGCGGCCCAGGTGGCGCGGCAATCGAGCGAAAAATCGAACGCGGCGGCTTGGAGGCGACATAGACCACGTGCGGTGGACCGAGTAGTCGATCGCCAGCCATGCAGTAGCCGCTCGGGTTTCGTTTCGGCGAAGTCGTAGTCGGGATCGCCCCAAACGTCGAAGCAGACGGCGCGGCGGCAGCGTCATCAGGAAGCCGCCGTACTCGGCCCGGCCGATGCCCGGACCCACCGATCCGGTCGAACGGGTGCGTCGAGTAGAAGGCCATGTCGGACTCGTTCTGGTGCTCGCCGAGCCAGGTCGTCTGGTAGTAGAACGCGTTGCTCCGGTCCTCGTCGAAGATGACCACCAGCGCGCCCACCTCGCCGGCCAGCTTCTGGAACTGGCGGACGTAGATCTTGCGCTCGTGCCAGTTGCGGATGGTCTCGCGGATGTCGATGCCGTCGAGGATCGTCGTCGTGAACGGCTCGACGCGTACCCGCTCCTCGGAGACGATGCTGCGTGCCTTCTGCTTGAGGAAACGGCCGTAGTCCTCGATCACGAGGTCCTCGGGCGGGTACGAACAGATCGCATTGCCGTCGAGCCGCTCGGCCCACTCGCCGGGCCGCTTCTCCTTCTTCCGCATCTTGAGATTCGCCGGCCGCAGGCGCTGTTTGGGACGCGGCAGCCGGCGCCGCAGCCGCAACCGGCGCGTGTTGCAGCCAGACCTCCTCGCCGGACAGGTTCTCGGTACGGATGTCGGCCACCTCGCGCTGGGCGAAGTAGCGGCTGGCCGTGTTCCAGACCTCCCAGGCGTAGTTGTCGTCGACGATGGAGCGGGCGGCCACGGTGAGGTCGAAGAGGCTGGCCACCAGATCGCGGTTCATCATCGCCAGGTTCCGCGTGTAGCGGGCGAGCATGCGGCGCTGCCAGTGCGACAGCTTTTCGCCGGTGTTCTTGGCGTAGTCGCCCTCGGCCTCCTTGAACAGGGCGTACTGGACGCGGCGGCGGTCCACGTCATCATCGTCGCCGAGCGGATCGCGGAAGCGCTCGTAGCGCTCCTGCAGGAAGGGGTACTCGATGGTGATCTCGGCGAGGCTGTCGGGATGGGGGTTGATGAGGTCGACCTCGCGGAACGCGCGTCCCTTGGGCGGCGGCTCCCGCGGCTCCTCCATCGCGTCGAGCACCGCGTCGAGCATGTTGAGTGAGAGGACCACCAGCACTTCGGCGAACGGATCAGCGCCCTGGATCTTCCAGGCCATGCCGGCGGCGTGCGCGGCCACCTCATCGGTCCGCTCCGGCGGATGGATGCGATAGGTCTCGACGTACTTGTCGAGACCGATGAAGCGGACCGAGTACGGATCGGGGAAGAAGTCGGTGAGGTGAGGCCGTTCGCCGATGTCGGGCTCGGCGAAGATGACCTGGGCGCCGATCTCAAGCGCCGAGCGCACGGCTTCGGTAAACGGATCGGCCGGCTCGATGGGAACGTAGATGCCGCGTTCGTCGTCGAGCGGGTCCTGATAGACGATGACGCTGATCTGGGGCAGCCGCTCAATGGCGCGGCGGTACTGCGGTTCGAGCCACCCGGGCAGTTCGACGACCACCACGCGCGGGCGCTCGGAGAGAATTTTACGGCGGACGGCGGCGGCGAACTCGAGGCGGCCCGGCGCGACCGGGAAGTAGGTCAGATGGCCGCGGCGCAGGTCGTGGAAATCCGGTAGGTCTAGCTCACCCGCGCCGCCCGGCATAGCGCAGCGCCTCCTCTCCCAGGATCTGGATAATGGCCGTGCGCAGGGCCGCGCGGGTCTCGCTCTTCGCCTCCGGCACGCCCAGCAGTTTCATCGTAAAGCGGCTGATGTTGATGCCGTCGCGCACCGTGAAGGGCTCGTCGGAGGCATGCGCCTGCTGGAGGAAATCGGTGACGTAATCGAGGATCTCCTCGGTGCCGAACGGCAGGTTCTCACGCAGGATGGCGTACTCTTCATCGCGTTCGGGGAAGTCGATCAGGATCTGCGGTTGCAGGCGCGAGTGAATGTACTCGGGCAGGTCGAAGGTGGACGCGTCGTCGTTCATGGTGGCGACGAAGCGGAACAGCGGATGGGCCTTGATCTTGATCCCGGCAACGACCGATTCGACGTAGCGGCGTGTGTCGAGCAGCGGCGCCAGGCTGGCCCAGCTCTTCTCGCTCATGCGATTGCCTTCGTCGACGATGCAAACACCGCCGCGGAGCATCGCCGTCACCAGCGGCGAGGCGACATAACGCAGCCGTCCCTCGCCCTCGATTACCGGCATGATGATGAGGTCTTCGGGGCGGGTGTCGACGGTCGCCTGCAGGATATAGACTTCCCGGCCGAGCCGTTTGGCGGCGGCATAGGCCATCGTCGTCTTGCCGACGCCGGGCTTGCCGATGAGCCGCGGACTCATCGGAAGGTCCAACTCATCGATCACCAGCCAGGCCGCCAGCAACTGCCGCATCACCTCTTCCTGGCCCACCCAGGTCACGGGAATCTCATCGGGATGCCCGAGGTGAATCGGTACCCCCTCCACGTCGACGATCATATGAATTCCATTGTCCCAGAGGTTGTGATCTTATCGAAACCTCACCGCGCGGAGCGTGGCGTCGAAGAACTCGAACCCGGCGCGCGAACCAGGCCGCCAACCGCAGCAAATCTCCGCCGGAATCGTGTACCCGCCGAATGGTTGAGACCGGCCACAACGGCCGCTGAATCGGATCGGTTCGTAGGCGCCGCCTTCGGTGCCGTAGTTGCCCCAGCGGGAAAGCTCCACCCGGACCAGGTCACCGGCGGGAGTCCAGTCGAGATCCACCGGGATCGTCTCGCCGTGGATGGTCAGCGTCACACGCGCGCTATTGTCTCCAAGCGCCTCCCACCGGGTTCCGAATCGAGGCAGCAAGGTCGCCGGAACCCAACTGGCCAGTTCAGCCGCCAGCCGTCCGCGAGCCGAGCGCGCCAGATCGTCCCCGGTCGCGCGCATGACGGAGAACAATCCCCACAGCTTCCAGCGCATTTCGGCCTGGCCCCCGGCGTAGCTGTCATGGCCGGAGATGCGGACCAAACCACCGATTGAGGCCGTCCAGAGGTACCCGTGACGCGAGAGGACCTCCCGCGCCCGCATCGGCATCCACTTCGCGTTGGGACTGGTGCGGAACCGGCCCTCCATCTCAAGTTCGGCGCAGGTGGACAGGGGAGTCCCCGCGACGACGCAACGCGTCAGGTATCGGCGCGCCGGTTCCGGAAGCGCAGCCACCTCGGCGGGATCGAAATGATCCCCGGCCGGCGCCTCTTCGATGGCGGTCCGGATTTGGTCAAGCGACATGGGAGGCGAGCCTCCTCGCCATTCGCGACAACCGCCGCGACGGT
The DNA here is from genome assembly GCA_963809945.1 of Bryobacterales bacterium. Lineage (GTDB taxonomy): Bacteria > Acidobacteriota > Terriglobia > Bryobacterales > Bryobacteraceae > CAWELS01. Next base: position 6,263 of record CAWELS010000063.1, read on the forward strand.
CTATTGCGCGCCGAGGACCTCGAAGTACCGGGCCACAGCCTCGATGCCGCGATAGAAGTTCGGCAGGTAGAGCTTCTCGTTCGGGGCGTGCAGATTGTCGTCGGGCAGGCCGAAGCCCATCATGACGCTCGGAATGCCGAGTTGCTCGTCAAAGACGCCGACGATGGGGATGGAGCCGCCGGAGCGGATATAGACGGTCGGATGCTGGAAGACCTCTTCCATGGCCTTCGCCGCTGCCTGCAGGAAGGGGTTGCCGGTGTCGACGAGCGACGGGACGGCGCGATGGGTCGGCTTCCACTTGACGCTGACGCCCTTGGGACAGGCGTCGCGGATGGCCTGGACCAGTTGGGCCTCGGCCTCGGCGGGATCCTGGTCGGCCACGAGGCGCGCACTAATCTTGGCGACGGCACGGGCCGGAATCACGGTCTTGGCGCCCTCGCCGGTGAAACCGCCGCTGATGCCGTGGACTTCGATGGTGGGCCGGGCCCACAGGCGCTCGAGGATGTCGAACTCGGGCTCGCCCACCAGCTCGCGCACGCCGACTTCGTTCTCGCGGTATGCCTTCTCGTCGAACGGCAGGCTCTGCCAGGCCTTACGCTCGGCGTCGGTCGGCGGCCGGACCTTGTCGGTGAATCCGGGGATCCGGAAGCGCCCGTCGCGATCCTTGAGCGGTCGCGAGGATCTCGCCGATGGCCTGGAGCGGATTCGGTGCGACGCCGCCGTAGACGCCCGAGTGCAGGTCGATGCTGGGCGCCGTCAACGACCAACTCGCCGTAGACGATGCCGCGCAGACCGACGCAGAGCGTGGGCAGCTCAGGGGCGAACATCTCCGTGTCGCAGATGATGGCCGCGTCGGTGGCCAGTAGCGGTGAACCGCTCTGGACGAAGCTTTCGATATGCTCGCCGCCGACCTCCTCCTCGCCCTCGATCAGGAAGCGGACATTCACTGGCAGCTCGCCGTTGGTGGCGAGCAGCGCCTCGACGGCCTTGATCAGGATATAGACCTGCCCCTTGTCGTCGGAGGCGCCGCGGGCGTAGATGTTCTCGTGGCGGACGGCCGGCTCGAAGGGCGGTGAGAGCCAAGCGTCCAGCGGATCCGGCGGTTGCACGTCGTAGTGCCCGTAGAGCAGTAGCGTGGGTTTGCCGGGCGCGCCCAGCCAGTCCGCGTAGACGAGCGGATTGCCGTCGCCCTCGATAAGCCGGGCGTTGGCCATACCGGCGGCGGTGAGGGCATCGCGGACGAAGTTGGCGGCCGCCAGAATGTCCTTCCGGTGCTCGGGCGCCGTGCTGATGCTGGGGATGCGGAGGAACTCTTTCAGCTCCTCGAGGTAACGCTTTCGGTTGTCGTCGAAATAGCTCATGTTGTGTGATCGGGTGGCGTTCACGGAGTCGCTGGGCCGGTGGTCGGTCGACTTCCGGCCAGCGTCGTGAGTCCCCTCTCCCAGTATCCAACCTAATACGGGATCCCGCATCGTTACGTTACGATGGTGTTGCACCGAGCCCTTCTCGATTGTCTCCTGGGAGAGCTGGGCCATTTACCGGCAAGACCGGTCGCGGCGCGCGGATCGACACGGCTCATCGGAGGAAACCAACAGCCATGCATACGAATAGACTCGTCCATGAGAAGAGCCCCTACCTGCTCCAGCACGCGCACAATCCGGTCGAACTGGTATCCGTGGGGCGAGGAGGCCTTCGCCGCGGCGCGGACCGGGAACAAGCCGATTTTCCTGTCGGTGGGCTATTCGACGTGCCATTGGTGCCACGTGATGGAGCGCGAGTCCTTCGAGTCCGAGGAGATCGCGCGCGTGCTCAACGAGCATTTCATCCCGATCAAAGTGGACCGCGAGGAACGGCCCGACATCGACCGGATCTACATGAACTTCGTGCAGGCTGCGACCGGGGGCGGCGGCTGGCCGCTGTCGGCCTGGCTCACGCCGGAGCTCAAACCCTTCTATGGCGGCACCTACTATCCGCCCACCGACGCCTACGGGCGGCCCGGTTTCGTGACCGTGCTCAACCGGCTGGCAGAGGCGTGGGAGAAGGATCGGGATCGCGTCGCCGAGTCGGCCGACAAGGTACTCAGCCAGCTTCAGGAACACTCGACCCGCGAACCGGGCACCGGCGGCTGGCTGGACGATTCGGTGCTCGAGGCCGGCTACCACATCTTCCGGCGCTTGTTTGACGCGCGCATGGGCGGCTTCGGAGGGCCGCCGAAGTTCCCCCGTCCGGTGGCGCACAACTTCCTGTTGCGCTACGCCGCCCGCACCGGCAACGAGGACGCGCGCGAGATGGTGCTCAAGACGCTGCGCGAGATGGCGGCCGGCGGGATGAACGACCAGTTGGGCGGCGGCTTCCACCGCTACGCCGTCGATGCGAACTGGTTTGTGCCGCACTTCGAGAAGATGCTCTACGATCAGGCACAACTGGCGGTCTCCTACGCCGAGGCCTACCAGATCACCGGCGAGGGCTTCTTCGCCGGCGTGGCCCGCGACATCTGCAACTACGTGCTGCGCGATATGACCGACTCGGGCGGCGCGTTCTACTCGGCCGAGGACGCCGACAGCGTGATCGACCCGGCGGAACCGGCGCGCAAGGGCGAGGGCGCTTTCTACATCTGGTCCCACGCCGAGATCGTCGCGTTGCTGGGCGAGCCTGCGGCCGAGCGGTTCTGCTACCGCTACGGCGTGCTGCCGAACGGCAACGTCAATCCCTCGACCGATCCGCACGAAGAGTTCGCGGGCAAGAACATCCTTTACCGGGCGCGGACCGTCGAACAGACCGCCGCCGAATTCGGCGCCCCGGTCGAGGAGATCGAGACATCGCTGGCCGGCTCGTCGGCCAAGCTCTTCGAAGCCCGCAGCAAGCGCGTCCGGCCGCACCTCGACGACAAGATCCTCACCGCCTGGAACGGGCTCATGATCACCGCGCTCGCGACCGCCGCCCAGGCCCTGGACGAGCCGCGGTACACCGCCGCCGCCCGCCGCGCAGCCGACTTCATTCTCGAGCGCATGTACAACCCGGCCACGCGCACGCTACTGCGCCGGCACCGCGACGGCGAGGGCGCCATTCCGGGCTTTCTCGACGACTATTCGTTCTTCGCGAACGCGCTGGTGGATCTCTACGAGGCATCATTCGAGTGGCGCTATCTCGAGGTCGCCGTCGAACTCGCCGAGGAGATCGTCACGCGCTTCGAGGACAAGGCCAAGGGCGGCTTCTTCAGCGCCGCCGGTGACAGCGCGGACCTCGTCATGCGGCTCAAGGACGACTACGACGGCGCCGAGCCGGCCGGCAACTCGATGGCCGTGCTGGCGCTGCTCCGGCTAGCTCACGTCACCGGACGGAACGAGTTCCGCCAAGTGGCCGAACGGGCGATCGAGTACTTCTCCGGGTCGCTCAAGTCCTCCGCCGTCGGCTCGCCCCAGATGCTGGTCGCGCTGGACCTGCTGCACTCGACGCCCAAACAGATCATCATTGCCGGCGAGCCCGGCGATGAGGCGACCCGGGCCCTGCTCGGCGCCGTGCGGCGACACTTTCTGCCGCACCGGCTTCTGCTGCTTGCCGACTCGGCCTCCCGGGACAAGCTCGCGGCCTGGCAGCCGGCCGTCGGCGACATGAAACCGGCCAACGGACAGCCGGCCGCATATGTCTGCGAAAACTTCGCCTGCCAGCTTCCGGTAACCGCCGTGCCGGCCATCGAAGACTTGCTACAATAGCTGTCCAGACCGCCGGATAAGGGGCTTCAAGGGGCCGGCCAATCGCACTGGCAGGGATAAGGAGAACGTATGGAAAGAGCCGGCGCTGTCACCCTGAATGGTAAGCCGAAGATGCTTGTGGGACCGAAACTGGCCCCTGGCGATCGCGCCCCGGATTTTTGTTGCACGGATACGACGTTTCGTCAGGTCACCCTGGCCGATACTTCCGGCCACGTACGGATTTTCAGCGTGATACCGTCGCTCGATACGCCGATCTGCGACATGCAGACCAAACGCTTCAATGACGCCGTTCCGCGGCTCGACGGCGCCCGGGTCTATAGCATCAGCACCGACCTGCCGTTCGCCGAGCATCGGTACCAGAACACGTTCGGCACCGACGACGTCAGGATGCTGTCGGACCACTTCGACGTCTCCTTCGGGCGGGCTTACGGTGTTCTCATCCCGGACATGAGGATCCTGACGCGGGCGATTTTCGTGTTGGATGCGGACGATGTGATTCGCCACGTCGAGTACGTTCCGGAGGTTTCCGACCATCCGAATTACGAAGCGGCCCTGGCCGCCGCCGGAGCGCTCGTTGGCTGAGGCCGGCAGGTTCCGTCCCGAGGACCAGGGGGGCCGGGTTGACAACAACGTAAGTTGCTCCATATCCTGGATTTTCGAGCAGCGGACCCGCGCTACCGCCACGTCGGACGTCCGCCACTCCGAATGATGAGGAACGCAAGTTACCTCACGGTAATTAAGACTGGCGGCCCGCGTTTCTCGTAAGAACAGAGGAGGGTGTTGTGATCAAAGCCGATATCATCAACGAAGTTGTCAACCGCACGGGCATCACCAAGACGAAAGCGGAGATGGCGGTCGAGACCGTTTTCGAGAGCATGAAACGGGCGCTCGGCCAGGGCGAACGGATTGAACTGCGCGGCTTCGGAATCTTTAACGTCCGGCCCCGCAAAACTGGTATCGGCCGCAACCCCCGGACCGGCGCCGAGGTAGCGATCCCTCCCGGCAAGGCCGTCCGCTTCAAGCCCGGCAAGGAACTCCAGCAGCTCCGGTAGCGGGCGGATCGGAAACTGTGAACACGCAGGGCCCCCCCCGGCCCCGTTCCCGTTCGAGCCAATGGATGGATCCTGGCGTCCTGCTGCCCGAAGGCCGCGGTCCAAGCGCCGTTTTCCCCTGAGCGTCCTGCTGTTCCTGGTGACCTTCGCGACGACCACCGCCGTGGGCGCTCGGATGGCGTTCAACTTCGACCATAATCTGCCCACCATCACGTCCGGCGATTTCACGGTGCTGATGCGGATCTTCCATCATCCGAATGCAGCTCCTGGACGGACTCTCGTTCTCCATCACGCTCATGACGATCCTGCTGGCGCACGAGATGGGGCACTACGTCGCCTGCCGCTACTACCGCGTGGACGCCACGCCGCCCTACTTCATTCCCGCGCCCACGCTGATCGGCACCTTCGGCGCTTTCATCCGGATTCGCGCGCCGATCCTCTACCGCCGCGCGTTGTTCGACATCGGCATTGCGGGCCCGCTCGCCGGGTTCATCTTCGTGGTGCCGGCGCTCGCCATCGGACTGGCCTACTCGAAGATCATCCCCGGCATCGCCGACCGCGGCGAGCTGATCTTCGGCATCCCACCGCTACAGCACCTGCTCGACGCCCTGGTGTTCCCGGGCGTCAACCCGTCGGACATCTACCTGCACCCGATTGCGCGGGCCGCATGGGTGGGGGTGCTCGCGACGGCGCTCAACCTGCTGCCCATCGGACAGCTGGACGGCGGGCACATTCTCTACTCGCTCATCGGCCGGTGGCACAAGCTGCTGTCGCGGCTGTTCGTGGCGGCACTGGTCCCGATCGGGATCTTTTTCTCCTACAGTTGGCTGGTTTGGGCGCTGCTGTTGCTGTTACTCGGGATGCGCCATCCGTCGATCCACGACAGCTACCGGATCGGGCGCGGACGCCGCTGGCTCGCCTTGCTGGCCCTGTTGATCTTTTTGCTTTCCTTCTCCTTGACTCCGGTCGGGATCCGCGAAGGGTTTTGATGAAGATCTCAGCCACGATCATCACTTTCAACGAGCAGAAGAACATCGCCCGGGCCATCGAAAGCCTGCGCTGCTGCGACGAGGTGGTGGTAGTGGACAGCGGGTCGGTGGACCGCACGGTCGAGATCGCCGAGAAGCTGGGCGCCCGCATCGTGGAGCATCCCTGGGAGGGCTACGCCAAGCAGAAGAACGCCGCCGCCGAGAGCGCCGCCCATGACTGGGTCTTCTCGATCGACGCCGACGAGTCGTTGAGCGAGGCGCTCGAGGCCGAGATCTGGCAGCTCAAGAAGAACGGTCCCGAGTACGACGCCTACACCATGCCGCGCCTGGCGCAATACCTGGGGCGCTGGATCCTGCATTCGGGCTGGTACCCGGACCGCAAAGTGCGCCTCTACGATCGCCGGCGGGCCTCCTGGACCGGCAACTACGTGCATGAAAGCGTGCAGGTGAACGGGCGGATCGGGCACCTGGAAGCGAACCTTCTCCACTACACCTGCGACTCGCTTTCCGAGCACCTCGAGACAATGAACCGCTACACCACGCTGGCCGCCCAGCAACTGGTGGCCGAGAAGGTCCGCATCGGGTGGCGCCACCTGCTGGTCGACCCGCCGTGGACCTTCGTGCGCGACTATTTCATCCGGCGCGGCTTCCTCGACGGGCTCGAGGGAGTGGCCATCTGTCACATGGCCGCCACCTACAACTTCGTCAAATACGCCAAGGCGAAGTTCATGAACCCGCACCGGTAAGGGCCGTGCGCATCCTCCACATCGATACCGGGCGCGAAATGCGAGGGGGACAGTGGCAGGTCCTGCCGCTACTGCACGGCCTCGTCGGGGCCGGGCACCTCTGCCTGCTGCTCGCGCCCGCCGGTTCCCCACTGCTCGCAAGGGCGAGGGCCGAGGGCCTGGATGCGGAAGCGCTGCGTCTGGGAACGCTGCTCACGCGGGCCGGACGCTTCGACGTCACGCACGCCCACAGCGGCCGCGCCCACACCTTCGCGGCCCTTACCGGCGCCCGGCCGCTGGTGGTGGCGCGGCGGGTGGCCTTCTCCGTCCAGCGCGGGGTGGCGTCCCGCTGGAAATACTCGCACGCGGACCGCTACATCGCCGTCTCTGGCTTCGTTCGGCAGAAATTGCTCGACGCTGGAGTCCCGCCGGAGCGGATCGCGGTGGTGTACGACGGGGTTCCGCTGCTCGCGGCGAGCGCCGGCGGCGGACCGATCGCGCCGGCCTCCGACGATCCCCGAAAAGGCACGGCGCTGGCCCGGGAGGCGGCCGCGCTGGCCGGAGTCGAGCTGCGGTTCTCCCGCGATCTGCCGGGGGATCTGAAGTCGGCCGATTTCCTCGTCTACCTGACCGAATCCGAGGGCCTCGGCTCCGGGGCGCTGCTCGCGATGGCGGCCGGTGTTCCGGTGATCGCGAGCAACGTCGGCGGGCTGCGGGAAGTGGTGTCCGACGGAGAGACGGGCTA
>CAWELS010000064.1:0-76600 GCA_963809945.1 Bryobacterales bacterium
CCTGATGCAGAACGAGACGAACCAGCCGGTTGACCGGGCACACGTGTACAAAGAAGCCGAGCGTCTCGCCGGATCCTGCCCCACCATCTGGACCTGGAACGGGAAACAGTTCGAATTCATCACCGACGTTCTCGGGGTGGCGCCGCTCGGGGCCTCGGCCGGAGATGGCACCTACTTCCCGACGGACCACGACGAATACGTTCAGATCGCGGGCGATTCCCTGGTAGCCGAAAACGGCCGCTACGAGATCAGGATTACCGAAGAGCTGAGCGAGGTGTCCTACCTCGACCACGTGAAGCTGATTGCGGTGGACCACCCATTGGACGTGGCCATCTTCACGAACGAGAAGTTCCAGGGTCCTCCTTTTCCGGAGTTCAAGCTCTTCGGCGTGCGCCGGCGTTTGTATCCGATATCCGCCAGCGGGGACGGAGCGCGGGACGTGCTCTCCCGCCTCGTCGCCAAGGACCGCCGCTATCCGGATGGATTCGATCGCAGCCGGCTCGGCGTTGCGGGGCTTCATTCACTCGAGCTGGATTTCGGGGATGCCGACGCGCGGAACGACGCCGTCATGGTCATGAGCGGCTGGGTCGACTGGGCTGACGGGAGCACCTTCCTCGCTCGCGCCCAGGAAGCCGACGGCGGGCTGGTGATGCCGTACCTTCAGGTGCTCGACGACGCCGGAGAATGGCGAACTGTAATTGAAGACATGGGAATTCCCGCCGGCAAGCCAAAGACGATCGTCGTCGACCTGGCGGGGAAGTTCCTGACGCGTTCGCGCAAGGTCCGCATCGTTACTAACCTCTGCGTGTTCTGGGACGAGATCTTCCTCGCCGAGGGTGCTGCTGATCCACCGGCGGAACTGAGGCCCGTTCCCACAGTGTCGACCGAACTCCGGTTCCGCGGTTTCTCCAAGGCACTTATCGATCCCGCGCGCGGGCAACCCGAGCGGTTTCTCTATCCGGAACCGCGCCCAACGTCTATGTGGAATCCGACACCGGGCAACTACACGCGGTACGGCGACGTGGGCGAATTACTGGACACAGTTGATGATCGGTTTGTTATTATGGGTTCCGGCGACGAGGCGCGGCTGCTGTTCGATGCGGCTTCGCTGCCGCCGGTTTCGCGTGGCTGGGCCCGTGATTTTCTCCTTCTTGTCGATGGCTGGGCAAAAGATCGTGATCCGAATACGGCCTACTCGCAGACAGTCGGGCCGCTTCCGTTTCACGGCATGAGCAGTTATCCGTACCCGCCGCGCGAGCAGTATCCGGGCGACGCCTTTCATAAGGAGTACATGGAGAAGTACAACACGCGGCCGGCTCTGCGGTTGCTCCGGCCGCTAGCAAGGAGGTAGCAGTATCCGACCAAAGACTCTCGGCTTCTGGGTCGCAGCCGGGTTCTTGGTACTGGTGGTGAATTCCGCCTACCTGGCAGCGTACGCCTCGCCAACGATCTTCTATGTAGCCAACGTCGTTGCGCATCTCGTCCTCGGCGCCGCGGTGGCGCTCGGCTCGGTTTGGTTCCTGGTGACGCGTGTTAACCTCCGTCGAGAGGTTGCGGTACCTGCTGTCCTGCTGCTGATTTCCACTCTTCTGGGGCTCTATCTGATCGCGGCCGGGAATCTGTACGGAACCCGCTGGGTGCTGTGGGGCCACATCGCCACGGCTGTGGGCGGGAGTATCGCGCTGCTGCCTTACCTTGCGCGGGTGGCGGCGAACTATGCCCGGCTGCTAAGCGCCCTTCTGGCCATCGGTGCCTTATTCGCGGTCGCGATGGTCACCCAGGATAGATTTGCCGCCGCCTCGAGCGGTATACGCAATCCTGGCGTCACACCGGCATCCATGGAAGAGGAGGGCGCCGGACCGGATTCGCCCTTCTGGCCCTCCTCCGCTCAGACGAACATTGGCGGGACCGTGCCGTCGGACTTCATGATCCAGTCCGAGCGCTGCGGAGAGTGCCACAAAGATATCTACCGTCAGTGGAAGAGCTCGGCACACCACTTCTCCTCCTTCAACAATCAGTTCTACCGGAAGGCCATCGAGCACATGCAGGCGCTCAACGGCACCAAGAGCAGCCGCTGGTGCGCGGGATGCCACGACCACGCCATGTTCTTCAGCGGACAGTTCGACACCCCGGCCATCGAACAGATCGACACCCGCGAAGCGCAGGCCGGACTCGGCTGCGTCTCCTGCCACGCGATTGTACATGTCGACAGCACCATGGGGAACGGCGGTTTCACCATCGAGTACCCGGAACTGCACCCACTAATCGCCAACGAAAGCCCGCTCGTGCGCAAGATTCACGACTTCGTGACCTATGCCGATCCTGAACCACACAAACGGACCTTTCTGAAGCCGTTCATGAAAGACAAGGCGGAGTTCTGCTCGGCGTGCCATAAGGTCCACCTGGACACGGCAGTGAATAACTACCGGTGGTTCCGCGGCTTTGACGACTATGACAACTGGCAGGCCAGCGGGGTCTCAGGCCAGGGAGCACGCTCGTTCTACTACCCCGACAAACCCAAGGTCTGTGCCGACTGCCATATGCCCTTGGTCGCCTCCAACGATCCCGGCAATCGGAATGGCATGGTCCATTCCCATCGTTTCGCGGCCGCTAACACAGCCCTTGCATATGTGAATCGCGATGAGGAGCAGATGCGGGATGTCCGTGCGTTTCTCGAGTCCGGCTTCATCACGCTGGACATATTTGCGGCCACACCGGCGAAGGACCAGGCGGGACTCCCAATGATGCGGCGGGCGGGCGAGGGATTTCAGTTGATGACCGGGTTCGCCGTCGGGGAAGAAGCCGAGCAGGGAGGGAACGTGGTCATCCGCGAGGTCGGCGACGTCGCCGCGCCGATCGACAAGGCCGGCGCGGTGTTTCGGCCCGGTTCCACCGTCCGTCTGGATCTTGTCGTCCGCACCCGGACGATCGGGCACACCTTTCCAGCCGGCACCGTGGACGCGTTCGACGTCTGGCTCGAGGTGCAAGCGCGCGACGCCACGGGGAAGGTGATCTTCTGGAGCGGCCAGGTCGAGGACGGCGGGCGCGGCCCGGTGGAGCCGGGAGCGCATTTCTACAAGTCCTATATGTTGGACGCCGCCGGCAATCCGATCGACAAGCGGAACGCGTGGCAGGCGCGCAGCGTCCTCTACGTCCGGCTCATCCCGCCGGGAGCGGCCGACGTGGCCCACTACCGGCTGCAGATCCCCGAGGATGCGCGCGGTCCCATCACAGTCAGCGCGAAGCTTAACTACCGGAAGTTCACCCACTTCTATACGGAGTTTGCCTATGCGGGCAAGGCTGTAGGGGACGACGCGGACCAGAGCTACGATAGCCGCGCATACGACTTTAGCGAAGCCAACATCCCCGGGAACGTCTCCGGGCAGATCAAAGGGACGATCCCGGAGTTGCCGATTATCACGCTTGCCAAAGCGGAAGCGCAGCTCGAGGTGGGCGACAAGACGACGGATACGGTGTGGCGTCCGGTCGTTCGCCGCGAAGACCGCGAGCGCTGGAATGACTGGGGTATCGGCATGTTGCTCCAGGGCGATCTCAAGGGAGCCGAATATGCCTTCCGCAAAGTGACCGAGGCGGAGCCCGAATACCCCGACGGCTGGCTGAACGTGGCACGGGCGCTGATTCAAGAGGGTGAGACCGAGGCCGCCAAGCCCTTCATTGCCAAGGCGCTCGCCATCAATCCCAAGCTAGCCCGCATTCATTTCTTCAAGGCGCTGATCGAGAAATCCGACGGCGACTACGAGGCCGCTCTTCAGTCCCTCGAAACCGCATCCGCGATGTATCCGCGCGACCGCGTGGTGCTCAACCAGATCGGCCGGGTCCGCTTCCTCATGCGCGACTACGAGGGCGCCATCCGCGCGCTCGACCGGGTGCTCGAGATCGACCCCGAGGACTTGCAGGCCCACTACACGCTCATGCTGGCGTGCCGGGGAATGGGGGATGCCGAGGGTGCCGCCCGGGAACAGAAACTGTTCAACCGTTTCAAGGCCGATGAGGCGTCCCAGCGCATCACCGCCATCCGCCGCCGTCTGAGCCCGGAGGACAACAATGAGCGTCAGCAGATCCACGATCATGTCAGCGTGCCGATCTCTAATTAGTGGTTGGGCGTCCTCCGGTGTCGCCTCTATCGCGCTCGGCCTGCTTCTCGCCGCTGCGATGGCAACGGCCGCCCCGGTGCGTTTCGTGGATGTTACGTCCGCGGCCGGGATCCACTTCACCCACAACGCCGGCAAAGCCGGGAAGAAATGGCTCCCGGAAACCATGGGCTCCGGATGCGCGTTTCTCGATGCCGATGGCGACGGCTGGCTCGACATTCTTCTGATCAACGCGAAAGACTGGGAGCCACGAGGCAAGAAGTCCTTACCGGGCCTGTATCGAAACAACCAAGACGGAACGTTCACCGACGTGACGGCGGATAGCGGCCTCGACGTCGAGGGCTATGGCCTCGGCGTCAGCGTCGCCGACTTTGACAACGACGGCCGCGACGACGTCTACATCACGTATCTGGGCGGGGATCGGCTCTTCCACAATGAGGGTGGCGGCAAGTTTCGCGACGTCACCCGGGCCGCGGGCATACATAACGACGCCTTCTCCACTAGCTCCGCCTGGCTCGACTTCGACAAAGACGGGCTGGTTGACCTGTTTGTGGCTAACTACGTTCAATGGACGCCGGAAAGCGACCTCTGGTGCTCGCTGGACGGGCAGACGAAGTCGTACTGCACACCGGAGTCCTACAAGGGCGTGTCGTCCAAGCTCTTCCGGAACCTCGGCGGCGGCAAGTTCGAGGATGTCAGCCAGCGCGCCGGCGTCGCCAATCCCGATAGCAAGTCGCTCGGGATCGTCGTCTTCGACTTCGACAGCGACGGCTGGCCGGATCTCTTCGTCGCCAATGACACCGAGCCCAACAAGCTCTACCGGAACAACGGGGACGGGACGTTCGTCGAGGAGGGTCTCGGGGCCGGCGTTGCATACAGCGAATCCGGCGTGGCCCGCGGCGCGATGGGCGTCGATGCCGGCGACTATGACCGCTCCGGCCGGCCCCACCTCGTCATCGGCAACTTCTCCAATCAGATGATCGGCCTCTACCACAACGAGGGCAATTCGCTCTTCCTCGACGAGGCGCCCCGATCGAGCGTCGGCCGCGACAGCCTGCTCACGCTGGCCTTTGGTGTGTTCTTCTTCGACTACGATCTGGACGGCTGGCTCGACATCTTCGTCGCCAACGGCCATATCGAGGATGAGATCGCCAACGTCCAGCCAAAGGTTCGGTTCGCCGAGCCGCCGCACCTGTTTCGAAATCTCGGTAACGGGAAGTTCCGTGAGGTGACGGCCGAATCGGGCGCCGATTTTGCCCGGCCCATGGTCGCTCGCGGCGCTGTGTACGGCGATTACGACCGCGACGGCGATCTCGACATCCTGGTCTCGACCAACAACGGCCCGGCCCGCCTGTTCCGCAACGACGGAGGGAACGCCAACAACTGGCTTACCCTGAAGCTCAGCGGGAAGCAATCGAACCGCAGCGCCCTGGGCGCCGTTGTCCGGGTGAAGAGTACTTCAGGCCAGCAGTGGGAGTCGGTCAAGAGCGGCTCGAGCTACTGTTCGCAGAGCCAGCTTGCCGTCACTTTCGGACTCGGCCAGGATAACGAGGCCACGGTTGAGATCGACTGGCCTAGCGGCATCCGGCAGACGATCCAGGAGGTTCGCGCCAATCAGTTTCTCGCGGTCGATGAGCCCGCCGAGTAGCCGAGCCATGCCAAACCACCTATCGCTCGCCCGGATGCGAACGGAGATCCTGTCGGGCCGGCTTTCTCCGGTCGATCTTGTCGAGGCGCATCTCCGCCAGATTGAAGCTCTCAATCCGAAGATCAATGCATTCACCCTCGTGCTGGCCGACGAGGCTCGGGCGGTAGCTCGTCAGGCGGCCGATGCGCTCGCTCGCGGCGCCTCCGTGGGCCCGCTCCATGGGATTCCCATCACCGTCAAGGACAGCTTCGACATCGAAGGTCTGCCCACGTGGTGCGGCAGCCTGCTCCGCAAGAACCACCGTGCCGCGCGCGATGCGACTTCGGTCGCGCGCCTGCGCCGTGCCGGAGCCATCATTCTGGGCAAGACCAACTGTCCCGAGTTCCTCATGAACTACGAGACCGACAACCACCTGACCGGGCGAACCAACAATCCCTGGGCCCTGGACCGCACTCCAGGGGGATCAAGCGGCGGCGAGTCCGCGGCCATCGCCGCGTTCTGCTCGGCCGGCGGCATCGGCAGCGACGGCGGCGGCTCCATTCGCTTTCCCGCCCACTGCACGGGTATCGTTGGCCTGAAACCGACGCCGGGCCGGTGCCCCGCCACGGGACACTTTCCGGAGATCGCCCATCCCGGCGGTTTGTTGGGCGTCGGCGGTCCCATGGCGCGGGACGCCGAAGACGTGCGGCTGCTCTTCGAAGTACTTGCCGGCCACGATCCGGAAGATCCGTTCTCGGCGCCGGTGCCGTTGCGGACGCCGGATCTCGGCAACCTTCGCATCGGCGTTATGGATCATTTCCCCGGCGTGCCCGCCGAGCGCGCGATCACCGAGGGGGTCAGGCAGGCCGCTTCTCATCTCACGGACCTCGGTTTCGCGGTGGAGGAGTTCACTCCCCGAAACATGGAAGCGGCCGCTTTGCTCTGGCGCTTCTTTTTCGTGGAGTTGCCGATCCCCGTGGTCCGCGACTTTATCGGTCCGCAGACCCATTGGACCGGCCGCGAGCTGTGGGACCCTTTTCTCGATCAGCCCGAGCCGTCGGGCAAGGTGGTGCTCGAAAAGCTGGCGACGCGAGATAAGATGCGCGCGGCGCTGATGCGCGAGATGGAGAACTGCCCGGTCCTGCTGTGGCCCGCCGCCAGCGTGACCGCCTTCCGCCACGGCCAGCGCAGTTTCGAAACCCCGGAACGACCGATCGATTACTACGAAGCGATGGAGCCGCTGGTGCCGGCAAACCTCTTCGGCCTGCCATCCATCGTTACGCCCATCGCGATGAGTCCCGACAACCTGCCGGTCGGCGTTCAACTCATCGCCCGCCCCTGGGAGGAAGAACTCCTTCTGGAACTGGCCGTTCGCATCGGCGCGAGGACACAAGCAAGGCCGAGGCCCGCTATCGTCAGCGCGGACGAGGGCGTCCGTTGACGATTTCATGGAGCGCGACCAGCGGTCTGTTTCGTCCAATCTTGTCCCAGCGGACGGTCCCCGAGGCGCCTTGCCACGGTGTGATTTGCTGGAGCGCATCACGGATGGCGGTGCGGTCCAGGCCCGCCTTCCGGACTGCGTCCACTACCAGGCCTACGGCATCGTTCGCATAGACTGCTCCATAGTCAGGCTGAGCTCCGTAGCGGGCATGATACCGGCGAGCAAAGGCGGAATTCTCGAGAAGCGCCGTTCGGGGAAGCGGCAGCAGAATGCCATTGGCTGTATCGCCGCACCGATCGAGGAAGGACTGGCGACCCATCGAAGGGCCACCGTAGACGGCGCCGCTGAAGCCGGCCGCCCGAATCGCCTGGAGCATCGCGGCGCTGTCCTCGACGCCGGCCAGAAGCACGAGGGCAGACGCAGATACGGCAGCCGCTTGTCCGGCGATTTCGGCCATCTCGGGGCTGGAACTCGAGAAGTCGAAGCGCCGGCGCGGCCGGCTGTGGTTCTCGTCGAGCAAGGCCAGGAACGCCGACACCGTCGCCCTGGAATCGTGGTCCGTTGCGCTGACAAGGACGTAGTTCTCGTCGTGGGGCCGCTGGTCAGATCTTGAACGATGGGGGCCATCAGCGCGCGATCGTCGGGCATCAGCGAGAACACCCAAGGGACAAAAGCGGCGTTGACGGAGCGGTCCGTGCTGGCCGGGTCGACGAGTGGTAGGAGAGCTTTCGCGATCACCTGTTCGGCGAGATGCGTGGACGCGCCGTCGGTCCCGCCGATAATCGCCCACACTTTCTCTTCGTAGGCGAGTCGGACCACTGCCCGCGGTCCTCCGGTCCAGGGGTTCTCGTCCCAGACGGGAACCAGTTGAAATGGACGGCCCTCAAAACCACCCTCGCGGTTGGCTTCCTCCACGGCAAGCTGAACGCCGAGCCAGAGTGTGCCGCCAGTGGCGTGTTCTCCGTCGGCGGGGCCGAAGTAACCGATTCGGACCGGCGGCTGCGCGGCCGACAGAACCGCGGCCGTCAGGAGGATCGCGACGAGCCTCATTGCTCATCTGCCGGCAGGCTGGACCGGGAGATTCGATCACGCCTCGGGATGTAGCCGCGGGGAATGCCCAGATCTTCGCGCGAGTAGTAGTTCCAGCGGCCGTTCTCGAGCCGCGCCAGGAAGACCTCGCCGACGATCGTCCAGGGCAGCGCTCAGACGGGATGTCGCCGGTGACGCCGGGCCAGGGCTTCGGCCGGTAGGCCAGCACGTCGCGGATCTTCGCGCGGTTCAGTCCGGCCACCTGGATCGCCCAGATCAGCATGTTCATGCCGTCGTAGGCGTGGGCGGCGTAGGTTTCCGGCTCCGTCGTCGAACCGGGCGCGGAACGCCTTGCGGAACTTCTCGAGCTTCGGGTCCTGGCGGTCCGGGATTCCAGGGATAGCCGCAAATGACGCCCTCGGCGTTCGTCGCCCGCGATCTCGACGAACTCGTCGGACACGGCCCGGTCGCAGGCGAAGAACGGCTGGTTCATGCCCATGGCCCGCATCTGGTTCAGGATGGCGGCGCCGTCCCCGGCGTCGCCCCAGTGGACAATCGCATCCAGGCTTGGCCGCCTTCAACCGCTCCAGCTGCAGCGAGAAGTCGTCCTGCCCGAGCCTGTAGGCCATCTCGAGCGACGACCGGATGGCCGAGCCGGCGGCAGCTGTCCTTGATCTCGCGGACGCCGAAGCGGCCGTAGCGGTTGCTGGCCCGCATGATGCCGATCCGCTCGTAGCCCATCTTGCGGACATGTAGTCGACGAGCAGATAACTCTGCTGCCGGTCGTCGCCGATCAGCGGGCCACCCAGGGGATGTTGGTCTCGATGAACGTCGGATCGGTGTCGCCGGTGTTCATCATCGAGGATCTCCGCCTTCAGGGCGACGCGGATGGCGATGTGCGAGTTGGCGCCGTCGATCGTGCCCAGGATGCGCCCAGACCTTGTCCTTGTAGGCCATGTTCACGATCTCGTTGCCGGAGGCGCCCCACAGGCCGTTGTCGTTGCTGACGACCAGTTCGAAGGGGATGCCGCGCCGGAAGTAGCCGCCCTGCGCGTTGGCCTGCTCGATGGCCAGCCGGGCGCCCTGCAGCATCTGGATGCCGAGCGGCTTCCTCGTGACTCGTGCCGCCCGTGGCCACGGAGACGGTCGACATGATCGGGCCGATGAAGCCGAACTTGACGCTATCGACGTGCTCCGGCTCGGGGATGGCCCGGCCCGGGCCCCGTGTATTCCATCTGCAGCAGGAAGTGCTCCTTGTACGGCTTGACGCCGCCGAACGGCTCCACGTCCTCGGACGTCTGTGCATAGTTGTCGTCCTTGCGAAGATCGAGATCGGGCACCTCGTAGGCGTTGACCGCGTTGATCCGGCGCAGCACTTCCGCGGTGTCGACGTCAGTCGATCGAGCGCGGGGCGAGCTTTCTCGGCGTGCAGTCTCGCCGGCGGCGGCAGCATCACGCGCCGAGCCGCCGCCAGAGCGGCGAGTACCAGCGATCACGACGGTCTTCATCTCATTCCGCACCTCCAGCCGAGTCGGTTGCCGTCAGGCTTCGCTCGCTGAGTCCGCGTAATAGTCCTACCGCCGATGCCCCAGGCCAGCCCCTTGAGGTCCCGACCCAGACGTCGTTGCCGTCGAGATCGGCCGCCAGCGCGTAATTGTGCGGGATGTTCACGCCGGTGTCAACCGTCCTTCAGCACCTCGCGGTCGCGCATGACGACGGCCTTGCCCGTGTGCTTCTCCGGATCCAGCGTGTAGACGACCCAGGTGTTGGTCGCGAAGTCGGTGACCACGCCGACGCCTTTGTCGGTGCAGAACCAGGCCTCGTTGGCGCTGCGGGCCTTCACGAAGTTGATGAAGTCGCTGGGCAAGCCCGGAGTCCTGGTTGAAGTAGCCGCGCCAGTGGCGGCCGTCGTAGCGGGAGCCGCCGAAGTAGCGTGCTCACCCAGAGGATGTTGTCCGACGTAGCTGACTCCGGTGGTGATCACATGGACGATGCCGTCGTCGCGGTAGAGGTCGATCTCCATCTCGCCGTCCGGGATCGAGATAGTCCTTCCATCGCTCGGTCTTGATGTCGAACTCGAGCACGCCGCTGCCCCAGACGCCGAGATAGACCTTGCCGCTCGTCGTAGGTGACGCCGTAGTTCCAGATCTCCTCCATCGGGGCGTTCTTCTCGGTGAAGATCGTCCACTCGCCGGTCACCGTGTTGTAGCGGCTGGCGCCGGCGGTGGTCGCCGCCCAGACGTTGTCGTTCTCGACGGCCACGCCGTAGACGACATCGTTGACCAGGCCGCTGTTGAGTTGGTGCCAGTGGTCGAAGCGGCCGCCGCTGAATCGGGCCAGTCCGCCGCCGAACAAGCCCAGCCAGACGTCGCCCGTCTTCGTGATCGACGTCGATTGCCGAGACGACCTGCCAGGGCAGGCCGTCCTCCTCCTTCCAGCTTCGGATGCTGACCGGTGCGCTTGTCGATCATGGCCAGGCCGTCCTCGGTGCCGACCCAGACCCGCGGGCCATCGACCTTGACGGCGAAGATGTGGTCGTTCGGCAGGCCGTCCTTCGACCGTGAACTGCTTCCAGTTCGTGTAGACGTAGGGCAAGTCCTCCGCGGACAGACGCCGAGGCCACGAATGCCAGGACGCCAGGCAGGCTCAGAGAATTGTCTGACGCCACCTCATCGATGGACCTCCTACAGACGTCTTCAGATACTCGATCAGGTCGTTGAGCTGGTCCTTGGTCATGTCGTTCGTGACCCCGTGCGTGTCGTTGGGATTGTAGAGCGTCCAGATCTCCTCGAGCGTCTGCGCGATGCCGTTGTGCAGGTACGGAGCGGAATCGTAGATGTTGTTCAGGTGGGGCACGTCGAAACCAGTCTCGCTGGTCGAACTCCTGCTGCGTGCCGACGTCGTGAATGCTCCGGTCGGTGTAGTACGGCGGGCGAAGTGGCAGGTAACGCAACGGTGGTTCTCGGGGATCGGCCGCCCGTCGTTCGTCCAGTTGCGCTCGAAGACACGCTTTCCCCGGCGCTGGGCTGGCGTATAGTCGGCCCCCAGGGGACGGTAACGGTTGGGCGGCCGCAGGATCGTCGAGATGTAGAGGTCGACGGCGGAGAGCTCCTCCGGATTGAACGGCTGGATGCGCGTGAAGAAGACGGCCAGCCGCGGCCCGCACTGCCGGCGACAGGCTCGGGTTCGTGCCCTCCCACTTGAACGGGGCGGTGTCGAGGATGCCGCGCAGCGTGCGGTTGTCGACCGGGTTCACGCCGATGCCGTCCGGCTCGATGTCGTAGGTAATGCCGTCGACGTGCCCGTCCGGGTGGCAGGTGTGGCAGGAGAACTGGCGATGGAACGTGATGTTGGCGCTGTGGAAGAGCCGCTCTCCGTAGCGGGCCTTCGTGATCTCTTTCGGGCCGCCGAGGTCGATGCGGGCGGTCGCCTCCAGACGTTCCAGGTCGATGACCGACAGGGAATCGTCCGAGCGATTGGCGACAAAGGCCGTCTTGCCGTCGGGCATGATCAGGACGTCCGCGGGGGCTGTTGCGGACCGGGATGTACTTGACGACGAACTCCGTCGGCTTCCCGAGGTGGTTCGGAAGGACGTGCTCGCGTTCATAGTCCGAGGCCCGGCGAATCAGTCGAGACAGCTTCTCCACGTCGACCACGGCAACGCGGTCGGAGCCCGAGCTGGTGACCAGCGCATAGCGGCCGTCCGGCGTGATGGCGACGTCCGGTCGGGTCCGGGAAGCTGACGTCGGGCTCGTCGAGTAGGACCTGATCGACCGTGCCGTCCTTCCAAACGATGCCCAGGCCGTTGGTGATGGTCCAGCCCTGCAGCAGCCGCGTCATTGGCACGAGGTTCTTCGTGCGGTTCATCGTGACCAGGGCGAACTCGCCGCTGGGATGCCAGTCAATGCCCATCAGCAGATTCGCTCCCGGAAGAACGGGTCGGTCGGTCACGACGGCGCGCCCGGTGTCAATCGCGGTGACCTCGGCCAACGAAGGTGTTCGGAAGGGTACGAACCGCGACAGGACGTGGCTCACGTAGATCTGACTGCCGTCGGGGGACATCGACACGGCCCAGGGACGCCGGCTCGCGCTCAGGGTCTTGACTCGCTGAAGGGACTGGGCGTCGAGAACGTAAATGTCATCGGAAGCGGCGTTGAGAACATACAGGTATCGGCCTTGGCGGTCGACCAGAACGCCGTGCGGTTCGTCGCCCACGGGAACCGTCCGGGTGACCGACATGCCGGCCACGTCAATGACGGAGATCGTATCGTCGAACATGTTCGAGACAAAGGCGCGCTTGCCGTCAGGGGTGAAGGCGACGCCATGTGGCTGGCCACCCACGGAGATCTCCCCGATTCGAGTGCGGCTCGCCGGGTCCACGACGACGACCGAGTCCGATCCGGAGCAGGTGACGAAGAGCTGCTTCGCGTCAGGGCTCAGCGCAAGATTCAGCGGGGTCTTATAGAGAGGTTCCGCGGGGCCTTCGGGCAACTCGCCCGGAGGGGGGATCCGTTCGATCCTGGCTTCGAGGGCCTCCTCGATGTCATGCGGGTCCATGGTGCCGGTCATCACCGGATTCACCGGCTGAGGATGAGCGATTCGCGCCATCGCCTTCACGGGGTCGAACTCCCTCGGTCCGAGGACGGCGTCGTGCGAGCCCCTCTCCTTATGACACCGCATGCACCATTGCTCGTCCGGCATCCGCAGGCCCGCCATCATGGCAACGGTGGGATCGCGCATGACCTGCTCCGACATGTACTCGCTTCCGGGTCCGTGGCAGCTCTCGCATTGGATGCCATCCTTGACATGGAATGTCTCGTCCTTCTGCCAGGGTTCGGCTTGCGCACCGGAAGAGTGGCAGCCCAGGCAGGTGAACGTTGTCTGCGGATCCTCCCGGATCCCGCTTCGCCGGGCGATCTCTCTGGCCTCCGGCCTGGCGAGGGCGGCATAGGCCCGGCTGTGCGCGGAGTCGAACCACACCGAGAACTGGTTACCCATACCGGCGCCGGAGTGGCAACGGGCGCACACCCGGACGCCGACGTAGACCGGTTCGGTAGGCTGAGCGGCCGTGATGCCACTGCAGAGCAACGCCAGCAGGACTGCTACGAGCCTGGCGGTCATCGGTCCGCTCCGCGAACGATCTTGAGTACCTGGTCCGCCCGGACCGCGCGCCGCTTCTCGACGACCCCGCCAGGCCAGCGGATCTCAACGTCCGCGGATTCGGCGTCGCCAAGCCCGAAGTGGAGGCGGGAGTCGGACTGCGACAGATATCCCCGCATCGGAATCATGTCCTCGATCTGGGAGATTCCATTGGCGGTCACCGTGACCCGGGCGCCGATCGCGTCGCGTTCGCCGGTGGCGAACTTCAAACGGGGAACCACCTTGAGCCAGTGATTCCGGTTTCCGCCGTCGTTGCGGAGCAGATTGGGATGGTCGTTCAGGTTTACGACGACCAGGTCCAAATCTCCGTCGTTGTCATAGTCACCGTAGGCGACGCCGCGACCCACGTATTTCTCCTTGAAGTACGGCCCCGACCTCTCGGAGACGTCCTCAAACGTTCCGTCACCCTTATTGCGAACGAGCGTGTCCTCCTGGACGTACTCATGATGCGCGTCGCCATGGGAGTTGTACAGGTCCAGCCAGCCGTCATTGTCGTAGTCGAACAGCGCCGGTCCCCAGCCGGTGTATTGGCCCATCACGACGGCGAGGCCCGCGGTCTGTGTCCTATATTCGAAGCCCCGCTTGTTCTGCATGAGCAGCGTGCAGTAGTTGAGATCGGGGATGAAGACGTCGAGGAGGCCGTTACGGTCGATGTCACCCACCGACGGTCCCATTGACGAAACATTCTGGCCATTTTCTCCGTATGCCAAGTTCCACTCGACAGCCACATCGACAAACTTGCCGTCTTTGCGTTGCTCGAAGTAGTAGTTCTCCATGGCATCGTTGGTGACATAGATGCCGGGCCGCCCCGTGTTGCGCAAGTCGGCGGCGGTGACACTCATCGCGCGTCCATCTTCGGTAAAGACGCCGGCTTCCTTGGTCACCTCTGAAAAGGTCCCGTCGCCGTTGTTGTGGAACAGCGCATCCGGCTCGCCCGCGTAGCTGAGTGGCCCCGGGTATCCCTGGGCGGGGTAAAAATCGCGAAACTTGCCGTCGTCGTAGCGGAGGTAATTGGCGACGTAGACATCCAGCCAGCCGTCGAGGTCGTAGTCGAGCCAGACGGCGTGCAGGCTCCAGCGGGGGACAGCCAGGCCGGACGCGGCGGTAACGTCGCCAAAGGTACCGTCGCCGTTGTTGCGGTAAAGAACGTTGGCCTTGTAGTTGAGAACGTACAGGTCGACGTCGCCGTCGTTGTCGTAGTCGGCGGCCGAACACCCCGTGCTGAATGACTTGTCGCCGGTTCCAGACGCGGCCGTTACGTCTGTAAATTTTCCGTTGCCATCGTTGCGGTAGAGATGGTTGGTGAGCTTGCCGCGCAGATCGCGGGAGTGGTTGCTGCTGACTCCGGTGGTCCATGCCCCGTTCACGAAATAGAGGTCCTGGAGCCCATCGTTGTTGTAATCGAACATGCAGACGCCCGCCCCCGTGCCCTCGACAATGTTATCCAGGTGGTCGTCACCGTAGCTGTGCTCGAATGCGATTCCGGCTTCTCCCGTGACATGGGCGAAGACCGGCAGCTCCTCGGCAGCCGCGGAAGCGGCAAAGCATAGGCAGATAGCCAGCGTCAGTCTCATTGGACCGGCCTCTTCCTGTGCGGAGCTTCGCGATGAACGGTCAAGTCGGTGGCAGGGCGGCGGAGCGCATCAACCATGCGGTTCTCGGGCGTCAGCTCCCCGTCTTCGTGACAGCCGATGCAGCCGCGCGACTCGCGATTCCGGGCCCAGATCCACGAGCAGGACCGTCGCACAGCTCCTTTCTCGTCAAGCATCTGAAGCAATAGAGGGACGTTGGCCGGCACCTTGACGTGGAATGAGCCATCGGACTCCACCGGTGCCTCGCCGAGCACCTTGGTAGCCGGACGTCCATCCCCTTTTGGAAGCGCTTCGAGCACCCGAAGGCGCTTCGCCCCCGGATACGGCCAGCTCTCCGGCGGAAGATCGCTGATGGAGGTGTTCAGACAGTACAGGAGACCATTGGCGTCCTCCTCGTTCACCACCGAGGATCGCCCATCCGGCTCGGGCCGCGGGCTCAACAATCTGGCCTGCACTTCATCGGCATCGGGGTCATCGAAGAGCATTTCGCGGGCGCCAGTCACCGGGTCGAACAACCAGAGTCCGTAGGTCTCCGCTCCAGGTGGTCGAAAGGAGACTATCAGCCGTCCGTCCGGCAGCGGCGAAGGTGACTGGAACAAACCCTCCTCCGGTTGCGTCAGCCGGCGATACGAATGGAGGTTTCGTCTCAAGGCTACGGCAGCCAGCCAACCGCCGGCGGTCTCCATGCGATGGTCCTGCTCCACGAACACAGCCAAACGGCCGGCCGTAACAACCGGCGTCTGCTTCCACGGAGCGCCCTCATCGCTGGAGAAGATCGCGTAGTCAGTTCCGTCGAGGTTCACTCCGAAGATTGGCATGCGGTCGGCGGCTTCGGAGTTGAATCGATTGCGCTGCTCGCCGGCAAACAGGATCCGCCCATCGGGCATCAGGAATGGGTCGGCGTCCCCATACGGGTTGTAGGTAATCCGGCGTACCTGAGTGCCGTCGAGCTTGGCGGTGTAGAGGCTTGAATTGCGGCCCGGCGGAGCCCCGGCAAACGCGATCTGATACCAGGGCTCGTCGCTCGTTATGACGTAGAGGGTGGAAAGGTACACGGGATGAGTACAGTCCATCACTTCTTGGGTTACCGGGCGAAGCGCGGAACCGTCGGCATTCATCTCGAAGATCTGTGCCGGGTCACCTGCGCCCCGCTTGCCAGAAAACAAGATGTGGCGGCCGTCAAACGAAATGTCCGGATCTCGGGCGGTATGAAAGCCTTCGGTCAGCGGATGCAGCCTGCCATCCGCAGCCAGGCGCACAAGTCGACTCCGCTCGCCAGAGACCTGCGTCAGGACGAGCGAATGAGTCAGAGGCGCCCCTCCGGCTGCCGCGATGGCGGCAACAACGGCTGTCACGCCCCGAGCGAACCAGACTCCGCGCCACGTCATACCCGCGTGAGAATAGTACACCGGACGCCGTGCAATTGGCAAATGGGCACTTGAGGTCAAGTTTAGCCCCAGGAACGGATGATTCGTGATAGAAGATGTGAAGCCCAACTCCGTCAGAGAAACCCGAGGTGAGAAAATGTCAGCACTTGACGATCTGTTCCACAATCTCCCGCGAGCGAACCTGAGTGTGGAGCCGATCCGCGCGCCAGAAGCCTTGAATGATGCTCCGGCATATGGGAGCGCTTTTTCCCGCGGTCTGCGGATCGACTGCAACGACCTGGTCGTCCTTCTCATCTCCGGAACCGCCAGCGTGAATGAGAAAGGGCAGACCACGAATGTGGGCGACTTCCGCGGACAATGCCGTCGCACCTTCTCGAACATCACCTACCTCCTGGCAAGCGAAGGCGCTACTTGGAAGGATGTGGTGAGAACCACCTGCTACCTTCGCGACATAGACCGAGACTACCGCGAATTCAACGAGGAGCGAACACGGTTCTACAGAGAACAGGAACTGGACCCTCTCCCTGCTTCCACCGGCATCCAGGCGCAGTTGTGCAGGCCGGAACTCCTGGTCGAGATCGAAGCTATCGCGATGTTTCGGCGATCTCCAAAGGAGAGCTGACTGCCCTTCATTGGCGCGTGTTTCCGGCCTCCAACAAGCTTCATGGAGCCTCGGCGATCAGAGGAGACACAGCGAAGCAGCGAACCACAACCGAGGCAGTTCCTTGTCCATGGACGCGATCGCTGCATCTGACATTGGGAGCACGGGCGTTGAGGTCGCATAAAAGTGTATATTTCGCTCATTGAGCGTTGACACAATGACAATCCTATGGTAGATTTCACCCGAGGATTTCAATTCTGCTTACTTTGGCGATGTATTGCTAGAGAATTTGTGGGCCGATGGAGTCTTCGGTCTTTGAAGGTGTAATCGGCCATGTTGGGGGGTCAATTATGAATGTGTCTAGATCTGTACTGTCCCTTGCCTGCCTCGCCTGCCTGTCCATCGGTATGGTTTGGGGTCAATCAACGAATTCAGCTGAGGTCACCGGTAGCGTGACCGATCCAACGGGATCCGTGATTCCGGACGTAGCAATCACGATCAGTAATCTTGATAAGGGGACCGAGCGCACGATCGCCACAAATGCTGCAGGCGTTTACACCACGGGCTCGCTGCCCTCCACGGACACTTACACGTTCACCTTCGAAAAGGAAGGTTTCGCTACCCAGCAGCGCGGTCCGATGGCGCTGAGGACCGGCACCGTGGGGATGAACGTGCAGTTGACCCTGGCACAGTCGGCAGAAACCGTGGTCGTGACAGAGGCTGCGCCCTTGCTCGAGACGGCGACTGCTGAGCTCTCGTCGACGGTAGAGAGAAGGAGCCTGGACCTCCTGCCCCAGTCCGGAACTCCGGACTGGCAGTCGTTCCTTGTTTTGTTGCCCGGCACCCGAGGGACGCCGCAAGGTGGGAATAGCACCTCGAACCCCGGGATGGGAGGCGTGTCGGTAAACGGTAGCATGCCGTACTCCAACGCACAGACGGACGGGGTGACGGTTAGCTCGCCGATGAGCAACAACGTGATTGCCACTCCGATCTTCGACTCCATCGCCGAAGTGAAAGTCAGCAATTCGCTTTTCTCGGCACAATACGGTACGGGGGGCATTTTCTACAACCAGATCAGCAAGGGCGGAACGAACGAGTTCCACGGTATGGGGTATGACTATATCCGGAACACCGCATTCAATGCCGCTGATTTTCAGTTCGGCCTCGACGTGGACCGGTCTATCGTGCACTACAATGGCCTGGGCGGCAACATCGGCGGCCCGGTCATCAAGAACAAGGTATTTTTCTTCTTTGGCGTGGAAAGACCCATCAACCGTGGCGCCGGAAGCTACAACCTTCAAACACTGCCTACCATCGCGGAGCGTCAGGGAGACTTCTCCGGGCAGAACCCCATTTTCGATCCGACGACGCAGACCGTTGATCCCGCCACGGGGATCGTGACCCGGCAGCCGTTCGCAGGCAACATGATTCCAGCGACCATGCTGGACCAGGTGGCCAAGAACATCCAAGCGATCTACCCGCAACCAAACCTCGCGGGGACAGTTGCCAATGGTGTGACGAGGGACAACTGGAACTATTCGCTACCGAGCACCAGCCCATCGATCAAGTACTTTGGGCGCTTTGACGCGGACATATTACCGAACAATCGCATTTCCGGCTCGGCAGCCTGGAATGACCGCTGGCGGGCTCCGACCGGCCCCCTCTGCCCGATCGGCTGTACAGACCTGAATATCTTCAACACTAATAATCAGCTCTCTGATTATTGGACCGTCAGCCCGACAACCATCAACGAGTTTCGTATCGGGTTTATGGGGGAATATGATCGGATCACGTCCGCGACTCTCGATCAGGGCTGGCCAGACAAACTGGGCCTGCAATTTTCGAAAGCAAACATCTTCCCGAGCATCACCGTATCCGGCAATATCTACGATCTCAACCCCGGCTTGGTGGTCTGGTACCAGGAGAATTTGATCGATGTCTCGGATACCGTAACCCTTGTCCGCGGCCGCCACATCCTCAAGCTCGGCGGCCAACTGATGTCCATGCGCGCTGATTCGACTGCCTGGGGCAATACCATCGGGGCGGACCTCCAGTTCACGGGCGTCTACACCGCGGGCAGCAACAGTGGACCGCTCGCATCGAATTCCGGCGCCCCCTATGCCGACTTTCTGTTGGGCTATGCGAAATCCTGGTCAGCTCTCTTCTCGCCGCAGTATGGCGGTCGCCAGAAGAATCCGGGCGTCTTCGTTCAGGATGACTTCAAGGTAAACCCAAGACTCACGCTGAACCTTGGCCTACGGTGGGAGGGCAGAACTGGATGGAAAGACATATACAACAATATTCGTGCGTGGGATCCGAACCTGATCAATCCTGCGACAGGCACTCCCGGCGCAATGTGGTACGCGCCACAGAATGGCAGGAACAGTGTGCAGAAGGGGCAGTGGAACGGCTGGTTGCCCAGAGTCGGCTTCGCCTATCAGATCAATGACAAGACGACCCTGCGTGGCGGCTACGGCCTCTACAACTACCCGTGGAACGTGGACGTGTACGCCAGCAGCTCTTTGGGGAAGGCTTTTCAGAGTTCCGGTAACTTGAGCGATTCCACCAACAACGTTCAGCCTGTAGTCACCCTCTCCGATAGCGGGAACACGAACTTCCAGGGACCTAATAGCGGTAGCATCAACGATTTCTGGGTTGTCAATCCCGATACCCCGGACGCCTATAACGGGCAATCCGTCGGCTATGTCCAATACGACCAGCCGGTTCCGTTGCTGCATTCGTGGAATTTCAACGTCCAACGGCAACTGAATGCCAACATGGTGGTCCAGGTTGGCTATATCGGAAGCCACGGAACGAACCTGCCCTTCCGGACCGACCTCAATCAGGTGCCCGAAGACAAGCTCGGGCCGAATTCGTCACAGTTCCGTCCGTACTCGGCATTCCAGAGCATCACCGGATACACGACGGACGCCATCTCGAACTACAACGCGCTGCAACTGCAGTTTACGCGCCGATTCAACCAGGGGCTGCAGTTTGACATGAACTACACTTGGTCTCACATGCAGTCTACCCAGGACTCCTCGGGGTGGGGCTCAAAGCAAGGCAACAATCCATGGCAGAGGGCCTATGATCCGGCGGCGAACTATGGGAATTCGAATTTCGACATTCGCCATATGTTCAAGGCCCACGCGATTTATGACCTTCCCTTTGGCATCGGCCGCCAGTTCCTGAGCGAGAACGCGATTCTCGACAAGGTGATCGGAGGCTGGACAATCACGGGCACCTTTGTTGCTCAAGGTGGTAATCCGTTCACCCCGTACATGCAAACCAACAACAGTTACTCCCTGGCGACGGGTAACGGAGCTGCCTGGTATCCGAACGTTGCCGGAGACTGGCAGCGCTCGAATCCGACCATCGAAAGCTGGTTCAATCCCGACGCCCTGGTGGCGCCTGAGCCCGGAACATTCGGAAACATGGGGAGAAATACCCTGTTCGGACCGGGGCTCGTCACTTCGGACGTATCTCTCCGCAAGACGTTCAACTTCACGGAACGAATCAGGTTCGACTTACAGGGGAATGCCACCAATTGGCTTAACCATCCCTCGTTCTCCCAGCCGGACCTCCTGATTGGCCCAGGTCACGTCGGAAAGATCACGAGAACAACCGTAGGTGGGCGTCAAATAGAGCTGATTCTCAAACTCAGGTTCTGAGAACGGAACACAACAGCATCAAGGATCACGAAGTAGCCGTGGAGCCCGCCAGCTCCACGGCTACTTTGTGCATACCCAGTCAGACTTTCGTTCCGGCTGGTCGAAGACGACTTTGCCGCCGGTGTTCCGGAAGGCCTTGGCCCCCTGCCACAAGGTTATTCAGAGTAAGCCTGCTGGGTGTATACTGTGGGCGTCCAGGACGGCGGGAAGCCGAGCCCGCCGATCCTGGGCCAGCACAAGGTGTGTCATGAGAAATCAATCCATTCGCATTCTCGTACTGCTCGGATTCGGAGCCACCGCTCTGCTGGCAGCGAACTTCTGGGACACGAAGAAGTTCACGGAGTGGTCCGACAGCCAGATCAACAAGATGCTTACTGATTCGCCATGGGCCCACAAGACGACCGTGCAGGTAAAGGGCGGTGCCGGGAGGGGTGGTGGCAGGATGTCTCCTGAGCCCCAGGACGAGGGCATGGGAGGCGGCATGCGCGGCGGCGGCCCAGGCGGTGGCGGCATGGGCGGCATGGGCGGCGGCATGGGTGGCGGCGGCATGCGCGGTGGCGGCGATATGGCCCCGCAAGTCGCTCGGGGGCCGGAGGCCGTTGTCAGGTGGCAGACGGCACTGCCCATCAAGCAAATGGCGGCGTTTTCCCGATATCGGGACGAGGTGGAGACCTCGCCGGATGCCGCGGCCCTCCTGAACCGGGAAGAACGCAATTATATTGTCGGGGTGATCGGCCTGCCTCCGTACGTGGCAGCCGGCAAGAAGGAGGAGTTTGCTGCCGGTGCGCAGTTGGTCATAAAGAACCTGCCTCCGATACAGGCCGTCGGTGCGGACCTCCAGCAGGTGGGACGTGGAGCAGATCTCTACTTGGTGTTTCCGAAGACCGACCCCGGCGCCCATGTCATCGCTCTCGACGACAAGGAAGTGCAGGTAATCGTCGAGACCGACACCCTCCATCTGAAGCAGAAGTTCAATCTCAAAAACATGGTCTACCAGGGGAAACTCGAGCTGTGATCGTTCTCAGCCTACCGTGAGGTTGGCCGGGCCAGTCATACCACCGGTTGTCCGCGAGCCAACGAAAAGACCACCCCGTCGACGCACGAGCTGAAGGCTGATAGCGACGGCCATTGTCCGAGAGCGGTCAAGGGGGACAGGGGCCGCTATGAAGACTCCATCAGGGAGTTGCGGATTCATTCACCGGACCCGGCTCCGTCACCTCCACTACACGATCGCACTGCACCTCGGTGAGCCGCTGGATCGTACCCGAGGGCCAGCGAATTTCGATCAAGTCCGCCTGATCGTCTACTCCCAGGCCGAAATGTGCCGGCCCGGCACTGGAAGAGGCGTAGCCCACTGCAGTCGTTACATGGTTGTACTGGACCAGGTGCTTCGAAGTCACTTTTATGGTCGCGCCGATCCCGTCATGGTTACTGGCGGCACCCACGAGCTTTAATTCCAGCCAGTGATCTTTCGCAGGGCTGTCGTTCATCCAGATCTCAGCGGGCGCGCTCAACGCCGTGACGACCACGTCCGGACGGCCGTCGCCATCGAGGTCGCCAACTGCGGCCCCACGATGCCGCCGCGGCGGCTGTTCTGCGAGGCCCGCCTCCGCGGTGAACGCCGCGAAGGTGCCATCTCCGAGGTTGCGAAAGACTGAGCTGTGCTGATCGATCACTTCACCCGCCCCCGGGTTCACCTGGACGTGCCCCCTGGAGACGAAGAGATCCTTCCAGCCGTCGTTGTCAAAGTCGTAGATACCCGGGCTATAGCCACCCATGGTCCGGCTGAGCCGGTCAAGTTGACTGGAAGCGCTGATGTCATCAAAGTACCCCTTACCCGAGTTCCGGTACAGCGGGAAGGTCTCGTTGGGCAGGGCGACAAACACGATATCGGGAAGGCCGTCGTTGTCAACGTCCCGAAACTCCGCTCCCATTCCGGAGACATCCGACCCATCCCCGGGGTACGCGACACCCGCCTCGACCGCAATCTCCCGGAACTTCCCTCCCCCCAGGTTGTGAAAGAGGAAATTGGCCAGCTTGTCGTTGGTGACGAAGATGTCCATCCAGCCATCGGCGTCAAAGTCGGCCATCGCTGCTCCCATCCCCTTGCCAGGATGCGCTCGTATTCCGGATGCAGCAGACACATCGGTAAACGTACCCTTTCCGTCGCCAAGATATAGGCGATTGGGTGTGCTCCCGTAGTACCTGGGATGACAGTAATCCCGTTTGCCGTACACTAGGCAGGTCCGTTCCTTGTCCGGATTCCAGCTCAGGTAGTTGGTCACGAAGAGGTCGAGGTTCCCGTCGTTGTTGACATCCAGCCACACTCCACCGACTGACCAAAGCGGACCATACTCGACATCCGGCTTGTCCAGTCCTGCTTGTGCCGTCACGTCCGTAAAGCTGCCATCGCCGTTGTTTCGATATAGGGCGCTGTGATGAACGCCCCCGACGAAGAGGTCCTCGTCTCCATCGTTGTCGTAGTCGCCCACAGCAACACCCCCATCGTAGCCGCTGCCGGCCAGTCCCGCGTTCTCCGTCACGTCCGTGAAGGTGCCATCTTCGTTGTTCCGGAACAGCCGGTTCCAGTATTTCGGCGATGTCTTTCTGAGCGACGGCATCTCGGCGCCGTTCGTAAAGAAGATGTCCAGCCGGCAGTCATTGTTGTAGTCGAAAACGGCCACCCCTCCGGCCATGGTCTCCGGAACGTGCCGGGTTTCGGTTTCACCGTTATCCAAGGTGAAGGCGATCGGGCGATACGAAAAATGAATGGGAACTGCCTGACCTGGGTTCTGCCCACGGAGCGGCATGCCAGCGAGGGCTACCAGGACAAGCGTCACTGCCGATGATAAACGTGAGTGACTGTCGGCGCGCCAACATGATAGCTCTTTCAAACTATCAGAATCGTTTCCCGGCCGGGTCGCTCAGTTCGATGTCGGAACAGCCGCGGGTCGGATGCTGGCACAAGGAACAACGCCCGCGCCCTCTTTGATGCAATAGGAACGGTCCGCCTCAAGGTCAGCTAACACTTCGACCTCTCCGGATGGCCAGGCAATCTCCACCTGATCCGCCTGAGAATGCTCACCCAGGCCGAAGTGCAGTCGCAGGTCGTGCTGCGAGAGATAGCTCGCTCCGCTCCTCACTTCATCAATCTGTTGAAGCGCGCCTGCGGTGACCTTCACTCGCGCGTTCAGCGCCAGCTTGTTGCTTTTGGTCCCGCCGAGTTCAAAGCTAATCCAGTGATTGGGCGGCCCACCCAAGGGACTAAGGACTACCGGCTCGCCGTCCAGGGTTTCGATGACGACTTCGCGGGTCCCATCATTAAACAGGTCCCCCAAAACCAGGCCGCGCCCCACTCGCGGAACCTGCAGGGCCTCCCCTACCTCGTCACTCGCATTGCGGAACGTGCCATCACGCTGATTCACGAACAGCAGGCCCGGCTCCCGATAGTGAACGCCGATCTTCGCCTCATCGACCTGTGGATACACGTGACCATTGGTCGCAATGAGGTCCAGCCATCCGTCGTTGTCGATATCATAGAAGGCATCCCCCCAACCTACGTAATGAGTGGTCGAGGGTGCGATTCGTGAGACATACGAGACGTCGGTGAACATCAGATTGCCGTCATTGCGGAAGAGCTCCAGGTACTGCTCACTGAAATGGGTGACCGCAATGGAAAAATGCCCGGCGTGCAAATAGTCGCCAAGGGCCAGCCCCATATCTGCCGGGGCATTCCCGTTTGGATCCAAAGCCACCCCGGCCTGGAAACTCACCTCGGCAAACTTGCCCTCGCCATCGTATTGATAAAGGTAGTTTTGTGCGCCGTCATTGGCCACAAAGAGCTCGATGGTTCCGTCATTGTCGAGGTCTGACCACACCGCGGTCAGGCCGAGCAGTTTCTGCGGATCGTCAACGCCGGCTTGCTTTGAAATGTCCCTAAAGGTTCCGTCGCCGTTGTTGTGGTAGAGGTTGTCCGGTGAACCTGGCAGTCCGTTGGGCCCGCACTGGACCTCGATCCCGTGATACTTGCAGTTCACCATGGAACCGAAGGCAGGCAGGTCATCCAAATCGAAGTCGGCGTAGTGAGACACGAACAGGTCCTGCAGGCCGTCGTCGTCATAATCTCCAAAAGCGGCGCCCATCGCCCAATAAGAGTTGTCTCCGAGTCCCGCTTCCTCGGTGACATCGGTGAATGTTCCCTGGCCGCTGTTGCGGTAGAGAACCACACCTCCAAAGCAGGTCACCAATAGATCCGGCCAGGCATCCTCGTTGAAGTCGCCGACCACAGCGCCGTTCGCCCAACAGGGGTAGCCGACGCCCGCTTTGTCTGTAGCGTCTGTAAAGGATCCATCCTGATTATTGTGGAAAAGAGCACTTCGGGACTTTTCTCCGGCCAATTGCATGTCCACGTCCGGCGCGTTGGTGAAGTAGATGTCTGGCCAGCCATCGCGATCATAATCGATCAGAGCCACCCCGGCGCTCATGGACTCGACGATGTATTTCTTGTCCGGCGAAGCAAGATGTTGGAAATGGATGCCCGTCGAAGCAGTGATATCCACCAGCTCGGGAAGCATAGCCCCAGACGGGGCCTGGCTCTGTGCCGCGTTTCCAGCGACTGGAGTATCGTGCGCTGCCTCCTGGGCCTGAAGACAGACGCCGAGAATGGCCGTGGCAAGACAAAGGGCGACACGCACTTGGATTCAGCTCTCTATAGATTTGTGCCTGACACAGGGTTGCCGGTGGCACCGGTTTGTGACCTCATCTCACATCGGGCTGCCCAGCCCTGGCAACTCCCCTGCGGGAAAACCCACCTGTGACTCGGGCTTCCCCTGTCCCCAAAACAGTATACATTCATCTGACTTCCTGGGAACTGCCTTTCGCACCCGTGCGTCTCTGGGTGAAACGCCGGTGTCCCCCGCCAGTTCTGGCTGATGAATGAAAACAACATTGCGTCTCCTTTTTGATCGGGCACAGCGGATACTTTCACGTACCGTTCACTGCACCCGCTATTTGCGGCTGAAGTGACCTCTGGCCTCAGAGACGAGACAGCTCCCACAAATCGCAGTTGACGATTCACCCTTCGACTATGCTACCGCCTCTCAAACTCGTAGATGTTGATGCTTATCGGCATGATCTCCAGGACCTCGGGGAGATCGTTCAGTTGCGTTTCCACAACCTGAACTTCATCCCGGCCGAGGCCCGTCGAGGCTTCTAGGCTGTCCCCCGTCATCCGCCAAGGCGGCCCTTGCCCGCGAACTGGATCCCGCTGAAGCTGAGCGCGAGCTCTTGGGCAGATTCATTCGCATTGATGACCGCCAGGGTCAAGTACTTTCCGTCGCGCAGTCAAGGCAGCGCTCACATCCACCGGGTAAGTCGGGCTGCCGGCGTTTACTTTCGGCTGATCGGCTCCTACTGGATACAACGGAGGAGGTACGGGTGAGTTACCTCCGACCTCCACGGGCACCGTGCCGAAGTGGTCCCGATAGAGCTTGAAAAGCAGTCCGGTCGTATTGAGAGCCGCTTCGGTTGCGTTATAGTCGATCGACGACATCCCCATGGTGTGACCGGCCATCACGATGAGATCCGAGTGCCGGAACATCTCCTGGAGCACCATGGCGTTCGCCAGGGCACCTTTCAAGTTCCCGGCGCGCGTATAAGCCCATTCGTCGATCGCCATGGGTATGCGCCTGGTTTGGAGAGCGGGAATGCGTCGGTAATACTCCTCGTAGGCCTCGACTTTGTTGCGCACGCGGTTTGCCGGCCGCCGAGCCCACTCAACCAGCGGCTCGTCGACCTCCACCATGTAATCAGCTCGGCGCCAAGGCCCGGGGCGGACGCCCGACGAGTGATCGAATCTCTGCCCAGCGTAGCTGTAGAAATGCTCCGACATGACGTCGATGTTGTCGAAGCAGTGAGTGAACAATCCCCAGGTCCAATCGGCGTCGGATCCGAACTCCGGAATCAATTTGCCGATCATCCCGAGCGAGAGACCGTAGATGGTCATCTCGTCGGGCGTCGCCCCGGTTGCCAGCAATGTGATCGAGGGGTCGACTTTGCGCATCGCCTTAGCGAACATGTTGTGCTTGACCACGTACTGGTCGAGTGCCATGTGGCCGAACTGCCAGCTGCCGTACATCTCGTTGCCGATCCCCCACCACTTGATGTTGTAGGGTTCCGGGTGACCGTTGGCGGCGCGCAGCCGGCCCATCGGCGTGTCGGCGGAGCCATTGGCGTATTCGACCAATTGCGCGGCGGACCAGGCGTCACCGAAACCAGAATTCACGCTGATGAACGGATCTACCCCGAGCAACTCCATCAGGGTCATGAACTCA
Source organism: Bryobacterales bacterium (assembly GCA_963809945.1). Lineage (GTDB taxonomy): Bacteria > Acidobacteriota > Terriglobia > Bryobacterales > Bryobacteraceae > CAWELS01. The sequence continues at coordinate 26,954 of CAWELS010000064.1, forward strand.
TCGGTGCCGACGTCGTTCGGCTGTGGGCCGGACCGGACGGGATCCCAGGTCGGCGCGCGCTTGTCAGGGTCGCCGATAGCGTCGCGCCACTCGTGCGCGGACAGGAAATTGCCGCCGGGGAACCGGTACATGCCGGAGCGTTGCTCCCGCAGTAGCAGCGTCGTATCTGCGCGGAAACCGTAGATGTTGTCCGCCGGCATCAGCGACACGGCTCCAATATGGAACGAACCTTGGCCGGTCCCGGCGATCTCGATCCGTCCGTCGTCGGTATCTGCCAGGGCAGTGAACTTCAGGGGGAATCTCTCATAAGAAGTATCCAGGTTGGTGATCGGCACGGTCTGCCGATCGGCCGCGCCCGAGCCCCATACAAGACTGACGGTAACCTCGGCGCCGGACGCTCCCGCAAGCACGACCCGCCCCTCGTAAGATTTCCCGGCGCGCAGCGCCAGCCCGGCCTGTTGGATGCCGCGAGGCGCCGTGCCCGCCAGCCTGACCAGCGGAGTGTGCTCACCGACATAGGGAGCTTCACGATCCATGTCCACTGACTCATCCGGCCCAATGGGCAACCACCGGCTTGGCGCTCTGCCGCGCATGGGTCCGCGCATCTGTCTCTGCTCGCGAGGCTCTGAGTCGACGGCATAGTAGAACTTGCGGTCATTGAGCATCTCGGCCCAGACGCTGCGGTTGATAAGATCACCGATGTGCTCGATGAATTGGCCGTAGATGTAAGGGGAGATGGGAGCGCCGGTCTTGCTCGCGTCGATGACTACCTCGATACGCTTTGCAGGTGCATTGCTCTGTCCGCTTGCGCCGACAGCAAGAGCAATCCCCACCAGAATGAGCTTCAAGAGTGTATTGAACATTACGTAATACCTCACCATCAGAAGTTGCGCTTGAGCGCCAGCGAATGTTCCGCTCGTTCCTGGCCTCGTTGAAAACCGTTGACCACCCTAATGCAGTATCGGCATTGCGAAGTAACAGAGTGTTACAGAGAATACCTCAAGTTCCAGATCTTGCCCTTCCGGACTCGCCCAGTATACACCCAAACGCCTGGCAGCCCGTGCCAGCGACAGGGCTGTCGTTGACATATGAGATGTCGGCTCGAATTAGCACGTGATCTGTCCGCTGAGGGTGGCGAGGGATGCTGGCGGCGTGGGGTACAAACCGGGCAGATAGGGAGCAGTGAAACCGGGCACATGGATGACACTTTGGGCGATGCCCTAAAAAACGACCGTGTGGAGGAAGAGAGATTTCGATTCATCGAGCGGTGGCACCGGCAGGAGTCGAGTTGCGCCGAGCTGAGCCGGGCATCCAGGATTAACCGGAAGACGGAAGACACGCAGCAAGTGGCTGGAGCGCCATGTTGGTTTCGGACCCAAGATGGGCAACGCTGCGATCCGCTCACGATCAGCGATGGCCCCGCAGCTTTGCGAATTCGCCACTGACCAGACCTGTTGTTCCTACGATCCGATGCGTGGCTGCTCGAATTCGCGCACCGTCCAGCTTTTCCCGCCGCTGAATCGTGTTATTGGGCGCCGATAGGCCCACCCCACCTGCCATCCAGGATTGTGATAAAAGGAGAGCCATGACTTCATTGAGTCGTAGGTCGTTATTCCGCAACGCTGGCGTCGCTGCGACGGGCCTCTTCAGCCTGCGGGCGCTATCGGCTGCTATACAAACATCCACATCCCCGTATCAGCGTCCGAGCCTGAAGATCACCGACGTCCGGACGGCGACTCCCAATGGAGTGCACGTCCGCCTCTACACCGACCAAGGACTGTTCGGTCACGGAGAGGCGGTAGACGCGGTGACCGGAGCGGTACCCATCATCCAGAGTTTCCGCCGCTACCTCGTCGGACAAAGTCCACTAGACGTGGACGCTATCTGGGAGCGGATCCGCACCGGAGGCATCTTTGAGGGTGCTCAGGCCGGCCAGTACGTGGCCGCGCTGACCGCCGTCGAAATCGCACTCTGGGACTTGGCTGGTAAGGCTCTCGGCATGCCGATCTACCAACTCATGGGCGGCAAGATGCGCGATAGTATTCGCATCTATTGTGACTCGGGCACCAATAACCGCAATGATCCCAGGGCCAAGGAATATCTCGCCCAGATCGTTGACAACGGCTTCACCGCCGCCAAGATCGACATTGACGACCGCCGCAGTCCGAACCGCTGGGACGCGGTGAACTGGACGGCCAGCAACGCCGAGATCGATGAAATGGTCGACAAAGTTTCTTTCATGCGGGAGTCGCTACCGCAACGCGTGGATCTGGCCGTCGATATGCATGGGCGCTATGACCTCGGTTCGGCGAAGCGGGTGGCTAAAGAACTGGAGCCTTTCAAACTGCTCTGGCTCGAGGAGCCAGTTCCTCCGGAGAACATCGATGCCATGCGCGACGTGCGCGAGTCCACCCACACGCCCATTTGCTGCGGAGAGAACCTTTTCCTGCGCCACGGGTTCCGGGAACTGCTCGAGAAGCGTGCCGCCGACATCATCATGCCCGACATCCACAAGTGCGGCGGGCTCTCTGAAGGGCGCCGGATCGCCGATATGGCCCACACGTACTTCGTCCCGATGGCCCCGCACGCCCAGGCTTCACCAATGGGAGCGATGGCCGCCTGTCACATGCTGGTGAACATCCCGAACTTCCTGGTCTACGAATGGCATTGGAGCCACCCGCCCCGTCGCTGGGAGAACTGGAAGCGGTATGTCAAGGAAGGCGACATTATCCAGAAAGGTTACATTACGCCGCCGGACCGTCCTGGAATCGGGTTGGAGATGGACGACGAGGCCGTCCGCGGCATGCAGCCGCAGAGCGACCCGTGGTTTGAGGCGTAAGGGCCGGCTGCTATCCCGGTTGTGGGGCGCTCTGCGGCTTTAGACGCTGAGACTTTTCGGCGAGCACCCCCGAGCTTGCATCGGTGCTCGCCCCGACTGATGTGATCAAGGCGGCAGTTCCTAGCGCACGGCTCCGGCGAGTTCTTTGAAGACCTTCTCCAGTGTCTCTCTCAGTTCCTTGTAGTGGTTGAAGGCGTCTAACTCACGCTGAGCGTCCTCCGTCCGGCCTGCACGCCGATAGAGCCCACTCAGACGGTAATGTGCCACGACGTTCGTCGGATCGTCCTTCACCGCACTTTCCAGAAGTGGAATAGCCTCATCCGTCTGATTCATGGAAATCAAGGCGATCGCCAAACCGGTCTTTGTCGTCCGCGTCGTTCGGCCGCAGGGCAAGAGACTTTCTATAATGCTCTTCCGCTGCTTTGAAATCACCCTTCCCAGCCATGATTGCGCCGAGCTGGCACCAGGACTTCGCATCGTACTGGTTCACCTGGATAGCGGCTTTGTATTCATCTTCAGCCTGCGCGTTCAATTCGGGATCGGAAGCAGTCCTCAGTTGCTCCGCCAGCTCAAAGTGCGCCCCGGGAAGATTCGGATTCAACCTGATCGCCTCGCGATACTCCGCGATAGCACCAGTCTGATCCCCCTGGCGCCCGAGTTCGCCGGCCATGATCATATGCATTTCAGCGGAATCCGGCGCAACCACCATCATGCTCAGCAAGCTCTGGTTCATCAGGTGCCGTGAAATCTGATGAGTAACAAAGAGAATCTGCGGGTTTTCGGGAGCCGAATTCCTGCAGCTTCACAGCTACCGACAGGGCTTTGTCGAGATGCCCGGATGCAGAATAGAGTTCGATCAGTTCCAGACCGCTCTGCGTCCTGATGGCGGGGGCGGTGAGATTGGGGAACGCACGTTCCAGGTGGCCCTGTGCCTCTTGTGGATCTCCGGCGCGTTTCGCCGCGATTCCCAACAGTGCCTCAATCCGCCAAAGATCGGGCTGCAATTGCAGGGCGGCGCGCATGTGGGGGAGCGCCTCGGCATACTCGCCCTGAAAGTACAGCAATACGCCGAGATTTCCCTGGGCATTGAGGTTCTTCGGATCGAGCGAGACGATTTCGCGCAGCAAAGGAATGGCGAGCTTTGGGTTCTGTTGCTGAAGGTGGCTCTGTACTTGCTTTTCGAGCGCTTCGACTTTCTGTTGAACATCCTGAGCTGTTTGCGCCGCTAGAGCCAGCCAAGGCAGCGAGACAATCAATATGCACGCGGCTCTTGAAACAAGCTTCACGCGGTCACTATTATCACAATCGCAAATCCCCATGCAAACCGCTTGTGACGCGCTGAGGGTGTCGCCGATGAGGCCGTCGATTCCGATGCCGCCATCTTCATCAAAGCCTGCGGGAGTTCGGCGACCGCGAGTGTATACTGGGGCTGCTCGGACAATCCGAAAAGTATCCGGACGATACATTACACAGCTGAGAGGTTTAGTCGATGTCAGGCAGAATTCTTCTCGTTATTGGAGTGGTTCTGGCGGCCACGCAGGCGTGGCCGGCTTCTTACTACACAGCCCGCCTGAACGATGAGAAGGCGGTTTACTTGGCTCCCGGTCGCTCCGGAGCGGGAGGAGGCGGTGTCGCCGATGATAGCGGCGCCATCCAGAGGGCAATTGATCAGGTACAGGAGACCACCGGCGGAGGAATCGTCTTTATTGCCGAAGGCCGTTACCGGCTCGGCAAGACCATCAATGTTTGGCCTGGCGTTCGATTGATCGGGTATGGCGCAAACCGGCCGGTGCTCGTGCTGGCCGAGAACACGCCCGGATATCAGGACAAGGACAACGAACGCTACATGGTGTTCTTCGCCGGTGGGAGGCCGGGAGCATTCCGGGGCCGGGGTCCGGCGAGAGGACCGGCGGGAGCCGCTTCGAGTGACGATCGCCCCCGTGACGCCAGTCCGGGAACCTTTTACTCCGCGTTGAGCAACATCGACTTTGAAGTTGGCGATGGCAACCCAGGTGCTGTCTGCGTTCGCGGCACCTACGCGCAGCACTCCTTCCTGGCGCATGCGGACTTCCACATCGGCGGGGGCATCGCCGGCGTTCATGACACCGGCAATGTCATGGAAGACGTGCGATTCTTTGGCGGGCAGTACGGCATCTGGACCCGCACCCCGTCACCGGGCTGGCAATTCACCGCGGTGGATGCCTACTTCGAGGGACAGCGTGAGGCGGCCATCCGGGACAACCGCGCCGGTCTGACTCTGATCCGTCCCCATTTCCACAGGGTGCCGACCGCAATCTCCATCGATGAGGGCCAGCCCGATGAGCTCTGGGTCAAGGACGGCCGCATGGAAGAGATTAGCGGTCCCGCCGTGATCATCGGCCTGGAACACGCTCCTAATAATGAGATCAATATGGAGAACGTGGTCTGCCGACAGGTCCCGGTGTTCGCCACCGTGCGCGAAAGCGGGCGGGAGTCGGCCGGCCCGGCGGAGATGTACGAGGTGAGGACCTTCTCGCACGGCCTGTATTACGCCGATATCGGGGCCGAGCCGGAGACGCGGCACATCTTCGAGACTGTTTCACTCTCCGCCATGCCGGAACCCATCTCCTCCGACCTGTTTCCGCTCCCGCCGGGCGACACATGGGTGAACATACGCGAGCTTGGCGCGAAGGGCGACGGTGTCACCGACGACACCGAGGTGTTCCGGCAGGCGATCGCCGCGCACAGAGCAATCTACCTGCCCTCCGGGTACTACGTCATCTCGGATACGCTTCAGCTCCAGCCGGATACGGTGCTGATCGGGCTGCATCCGAACGAGACGCAGATCGATCTGCTGGATCGCACTCCGGCATTTCAGGGTGTCGGCGCTCCGAAGCCAATGATTGAGGCTCCGAAGGGCGGAACCAACATCGTGATCGGCATCGGCCTCTACACCAATGGCATCAATCCGCGCGCAATGGCCGCCAAGTGGATGGCCGGCGAACACTCCATGATGAACGACGTGCGTTTCCTGGGCGGCCATGGCACCGGTAAGATCGGCGGCGGTGGACGGGAATCTCCTTACAACAACAACCGCACCGGGGATCCGGATCCGAACCGGCGTTGGGACGGACAGTATCCCAGCCTCTGGGTGACCGACGGCGGCGGGGGGACGTTCTTCGACATTTGGACGCCCAGCACGTTCGCCCAGGCCGGAATGCTCGTCACCGATACATCGACCGAAGGGCGCATCTACGAGATGTCCAGCGAGCACCATGTGCGTCACGAGGTCCAGCTGCGGAATGTCTCGAATTGGAAGATCTACGCACTGCAGACCGAGGAGGAACGTGGGGAGGGGGGCTTCGCGCTGCCGCTAGAGATCGACAACTCGAGCGACATCACGATCGCGAACTTCCATATCTATCGCGTCATCAGCTCCTACCAGCCGTTTCCGTACGCCGTTAAGGTGTCGAATTCACGGAACATCCGTTTCCGGAACGTGCACTGCTACAGCAACAGCAAGGTTGGATTCGACGCGGTCGTCTACGACCAGACGCACGACGTCGAGCATCGACAAAGGGAATTCGCCTGGCTCACGCTTTCGGGAAGTCCACCCAAGGCTCGTCCGGAGTCGTCTTCTGCCGTGCTGGCGGCCGGGACCGAAGTTGAGAGACTGGCCGGCGGTTTCTACAATATCTCGGGCGGGGCCGTCGATCCTGACGGCAACTTCTATTTTGTCGATGCCCACTGGCAGCGAATCTATAAGTGGTCCGCGGAGGAGCATCAACTGTCGACGGTGCGCGACAGTCCTCTTGATCCGATCAACCTGGCATTCGATCGGGCCGGCAACCTGATGGTGGTTTCCTATGCGGGGGATGGAACGGTGTACTCATTCAAACCGGGCACGCCGATGGACCAGATCGAGATACTCAAACCAGTAGCCGCCGAGCCCCGGCCCGGCATGACCGTCGTGCTGCCAACCGACGACTATCGCCTGCAGCGGAACCGGGGGACCGGGATCCCGCCCCGCCGGACCTACCAGTATTTATCTCCGGACGGGACGACCTTCATCTCCTCCGGAGAGGATTTCGCCACCGGCGCAACGAGCTGGGGCGTGAAGACCGCGGACCTGCTGCGCAGTTTCGGACTCGCCAAGGCGTCCGCCGGAGAGCCCTTTTACTACACCGGCGACTGGGACCAGACAACCTGGCGCGTCACCGTCGAACCCGATGGCAACGTGACCGACTTCGAGCCTTTCGTCTACCTCGGCGGCGAAGGTCTTGCCATCGACGCTCAGGGGAACGTCTATCTTGCCGCTGGCCAGGTCTACGTCTACAACCCATCGGGCAAGAGGACCGGGACCATCGACGTTCCGGAGCGGCCGACGCAGGTGATGTTCGGCGGCAGGGACGGCCGCACGCTCTTCATCACGGCGCGCAGCTCGCTCTATGCAGTTCGCACGCGGATCGGAGGGCGCGAGTAGGACTGTGTGGGTCTTCCTCTTCTGCCGGGGCCCACCGAGCGCCCCGGCAGAAGAGCACGTCAAACAAATTCCCGAAGGCCTCCTATGGGATCTTCTCGAACTCGTAGATCTCCACGCTGATTGGCGAGACCTGCAGCGTGCCGGGCACTTCGCTCACCGGCGCTTCCGTCACCTGAACCTCATGGTGATCCAGGTCTGTCACCGCAGTCGGGCTCGGTCCCGTGAGGCGCCACATCCGGCCCGGGCCGTGGAGTTGCGCGCCCCGGATGGTGACATCGAGATTCTGCGCCGATTCGGTCGGATTGACGATGGCGACGACCAGCCGCTTACCGTCCGCGCTCAGAGCGGCGCTGACGTCGAGCGGGTAGGTCGGGCTGCCGGCGTGGACCTTCGGCAGGCGGTCCGGCTCGGAATGCTTGGGCGCCGGCGGCGGGGAGTTGCCGTCCACCGCGACCGGTATCGTGCCCATATGATCGCGATAGAGCTTGAACAGAAGGCCGGTGGTATTGAGCACCGCCTCGTGCGCGTTGAAGGCGATGGAGGCGGTTCCCATCGTGTGGGCGGACATCGCGATCATGTCCGTATGGCGGAACATCTCGTGGAAGGCGAGAGCATCCGCAAGGGTATTCTGCAGACCACCGCGCATGCCAGAACCGCGTCCGCCTGTGTAGGCCCACTCATCAATCCCCATGGGTACCTTCTTGGTCGCGAGGCCGGGAATCGTGCGGTAGTACTCCTCGTAGGCTTCCACCTTGGCGCGCACCGTGTTCGCCGCGGCCCAGACCGCTTCGGCCGCCGGTGTATCGGGAGGCGCATTGGCGTAGTAGTGTTCCGACATCACGTCGATGTACGGGAGGGAATGTTTGAACAGGCCGCCGGTGAAGTCTTTATCGGTCCCGAACTGGTCGGTCGCCTCGGCCGCCCTGCCGGTGGCGACCAGGATGATGTCGGGGTCCACCTTGCGCATCGCCTCGCCGAACAGGTTGTTCTTATAGACGTACTGATCGAGAGCCATGAAGCCGAACTGGAAATCGCCCCACATCTCATTGCCGATGCCCCACCACTTGACGCCGTAAGGCGCGGCGTGCCCGTTGGCCTCGCGCAGCTTGCCCATGGGTGTATCGACCGAGCCGTTGACGTACTCGACCAACTCGGCGGCCGAGTGCGCGTCGCCGAAACCGGCGCTCGCATTCATGTAAGGCTCGACCCCAAGAAGCTCGCACATGAGCATCCACTCGTCGACCCCGACGTCGTTCGGCTGCAGCGCATTCCAGACGGGGTCCCAGCGCGGCGGACGCTTGTCGATGTCCCCGATGGTGTCGCGCCATTCGTAGGCCGAGATGAAGTTGCCGCCGGGGAAGCGCCACATGCCGGAATGCTGGTCTCTGAGCAGAAGGGTGGTATCGGCGCGGAAGCCGCCAATATTGTCGGCCGACATCAACGACACGGCCCCGACGTGGAACGCCCCTTGCCCCGTGCCGGCGATCTCAATCCGGCCGTTGTCTGTATCCGCAAGGGGGGTGATCGTGAAGTGGAACTTGGAGTATTCGGGTTGCAGGCCCTTGATAGGGACACTCTGGCGGTCATTCGGGCCGTCGCCCCAGACGAGGGTCACCGTGAGGTTCGCGCCGGGATCGCCCGCCAGCACCACTCGACCGTTGTAGGCCTGTCCGTTTTCAAGCGCGAGACGGTCCTGCGAGATGCCGCGCGCCGCGGAGCCGGCGAGTTCGATGCGCGGGCTCTGCTTGCCGGTGTATGGGGCGGAGGTGTCCATGGTGACGGACTCGTCGGGTCCGATAGGCCGCCACGGCTTGCTCCGGCCGCGTCTGAAGGGGCCGCCCTGACCTCGGGCGGGCGGCGGCTCTGGTTGCGAGTCGATGACATAGTAGAACTTCCGGTCGTCGATCATCTCGGCCCACAAGCTGCGATTGACCAAGTCGCCGATGTGTTCAATGAACTGTCCGTAGATGTACGGGGAGATCGGCTCGCCGGTCTTGCTCGCGTCGATGGTCAGAGCGATCCGATCGGGCTGCGTATTCCCGGTCTGAGCGGTCGCGACGGCCGCCGCGAATAATGCTAAGCCAAATAGCTTCCTCATCGTCGTCTTCTCCTTATCTACCTGCAGGCAACATCTTTTGGGCCATGGCAATTCCGCCGTCGCCCAAACGGGTACCGACGCAGGGAGCATATCACCCCCGTGTGTGGCTTATCAAGCGGGCACCGGCTCTCTGTTATTAGCACTTGAGTTATCCGGTCGAAATCGCAACGTGGTCCGTCCGCTTGGGGCCGGCGGACTGCATTGCTCTGGACTATACGGTACTGTAAAGTTCTAACCGAGTCACAAGTATATTACCCGCCCCGGCTTTGTGCAGCCAGTTCGCTCGAACTGTCAAGATCCCGCAGGCGCCACATACTGCTAGACGCCTGCGACGGATTCCGAGTTGGCGAATGCGCCTTGCTATCTGTATCCAGGAAAGGAAGGTCGAAAAGGCTGAGCGCCGTTTGATGGCTGTACACACCCTCCACCTCCTCGTTCCGGTTCCGGGACCACAGTGCCCACAGGACGAGATCGGGCCGATCCATCGTCGGAAACAGCGCGAGCCGGTAGATGCCGCGGTACTCACGAATCCAGTTCCCGACCCGCACATGTTAGGGATGCGTGTTTTCAGCGAATCCGGCCGCCTTCGCCTGTTTGGTGGTGAAGAAGCCTTGCTGCTGCTCGGCGACCTCGAAGAGCCGCCGCGAGGCTTCCCGGTGAGACTGGGCCATAACACAATACTGCAACTTTCTTGAGCTTACTGTCGGGGGATTCATGTGGCATGGGTGCGGACTCGATGAAATGATCTGCCGGCGATTCGCGAGCGCGCGCAGGATCGCATCGAGAACGGTGTCCAGATCCTTCGAAACATCTTCCGCCAGGAAGCGTAGGACGAAATAGCCGTTCTCCTGCAGGAGTTGGTCCTTACGCCGGTCGCGCCGGTAGGCAGCCGGGTCGGCGAGGTGTTGCGCGCCATCCAGTTCGACGACCACGCGTGAGTCGCCGCACAACAGATCGACCTCCATGCCGCTCGATCCGTCAAACGGAATCGAGAGTCCCGCGTTCAACCGAAAACGGCCCGCGGTGCCAGCCAGTGTCTGAAGCCGCCGGTACAGGAACGCCTCGGTTGCGCTGCGCGCGCGCTCCACACCCTCCGCATCGGGAGAGAGCGGCCGCGCCGCTTCAACGAACAAGGTGGCCAGTGGCGGGTCGATACCGTCCCGAACAAGCCTGCGCACGCTCGCTGCGTAGTCGCGCTTCCAAGAAGGGTCAGCAGGGAGGGGAACGTCGGCAGGCCATCCCGGAACCGCTCCCGCCGGCAGGACGATAGTGTAGCCGACAGCCTCGTACCCGTGGCAGCGGCGATCAAACATCCGCGCCAGCATAGGTACCTCGAGATCCGCGTAATCGTATATCCGCACCTCGCGCTTACCTTCGTAGAGCCGGTGCAGTCTCCCCGCGTATTGAGCCACGGTCCCACGCCACGATACGGGTAGGGTTACGAACAGCGTGTCCAGACGTGGATCGTCGAAGCCTTCGCCAATGTACTTGCCAGTTGCGAGGAGGACACGCGCCTCATCGCGCGGAATACGCGCCAGACGCTCCGCTACAGCCTCAGTCTTTTTCCTTCCCATGCCTCCCCGAAGCACAACGAGGTGGCGGGATTCATCGTCAACGCGCGGCCGGACGGCTCCCTGGTGAGGCGAGCGGATTTGGAGTCGTACGTCGACCGCGAATTCCGCCTGCCGTCCGGGAGCTATCACTTCTCGTGCACGCAGGACTTTCTGGTCATCAGACGCAACGTCGAACCGACTTCGGCCTGAGACAAGTGGGAAGATTCACGGGGTGGGAAGCCACCGAGCGCACGCCTCCGAAGACTCGGACAGACTCTCTCGTGTCCGGGGCAACCCCCGCATCATCTAAGGCAGATTACTTAGTACCTGACAAGCCTCCTTACCAGTACTTCTTGGATCGAGGTACCATCCCAATTGGGTTGATTCGCCGATGGCCGGACAAGCCCGGCAGGACGATACACAACTCATGGAGCGTGGATATGGCCAGTGAGAAGTACCTCACTATCTTGAAGTTAGGCAAAGAAGCCTGGAACATCTGGTACAACGCGACGTATCGGGGACGTGCCGATCTGAAAGGCGCCAACCTCTCCTGTGCTGACTTGGCCGGAATCAACTTCGCGGGCGCCCTGCTGGAAATGACCGATCTTCGCTATGCCAACCTCACGGGAGCCGAGTTGAGGGGCGCGGATCTCTCTGGGGCGAAGATGGCCCGGACAATACTTCGCGGAGCGAATCTCCAGATGGTTCGAGGGCTGACACCGGAACAGTTGCACCACGCGGACGGTGACGCGAAGACACTGTTACCCATCGGCATGAGACCACCCGCCCACTGGTGTAGTCCCGATGAGGACCTTCAGTTTCAAGAGTCCAAGCCCACGCCTCAGCGCTCGTCCTCAGCGCCGACAGGGGGAGCCGAACTCCGGGAAGTGGCGACCGAAGGCACGACACTACCCTGGATTCGCCACTGAAATCTTTGCCCGAGTGGCGTCAGCCCCGCCACTCCAGACGACCGACAGCAGCTCGCCGGTTCGAGCCGGGCAGGTGGCTTCAGTCGCTTGAAACGCTCCCTGCTCGACCCGGAATATCGCCACACCGAGAATCTACTGAAACATCAGGATCTGCGAGACTACCCGCCACTGCCCCCATTCGCCGCCGCACAGGAGGCACTGATACTTGTAGGCCGGCTCGATCTTCTGGACGAGTTCCGGAATCTCCTTGGGGTCGTCAGGGAGGTGATTGACCGAGATCTCCATTCGCGGCTGAAACCGCTGGAGCGTCTCCTTTGCACCGGTGAGCGCCTGCTTCTCGGCGCCTTCGATGTCCATTTTGATGAAGTCCACACGATCGAGTTTGAGTTCGGCGACCAGCTTGTCGATGGTCGTCACCGGAACCGTGACGACGCCCTTTGGCGCATCGCGGATAACGAAGCTGTCCATGGCGTCGGTCTCGCTGTTCTCGGTCAGCTCGAGCACGTCGTCTTTGTCCCAGACACCCTTCGGGTAGATAATGACGCGACCCTCTTCTATCTCCTTGGCGAGATTGCGCCGCAGGGGTTCCAGGTTCTTGGGCGACGGCTCGATGGCTACCACCAGCCCGGCCCCGAAGTCCAGCATCTGGCGGGCGGAGATGCCGACATTGGCGCCGCAATCCAACGCGATGTCGCCGGGATGAATGGGCTTGTTCGGATTGTTCTCGTACTTGGCCTGCATCTCCGAGATCTGCGCCATCACCGCGGAGCCACCGACAATCGGTTCCCAGAACTTACCCCACGGCGTGTCGACAAGCTGAAAGCCGTCGTCGTCCTCCTCCAGAATCTTGGACGCGGCGGCCGTCTCCTCTTGGTTGGACAGGTTCCGCCAGTCACGGTAGAACGCCTGAATTGCCTCAATCTTCGGGCAATCCGGTCCCCGGCCGGCGAGAATTATCCCCACGGCCACCGCCGGCGGATAGAAGGCGATCCCGGCCAAAACCAGAATCTGGCCGACTATGTAAGTGAGCAGGACCACCTTGACGACCTGTTTCCACAACTTTCGTTCAGCTTTCTTGTTGGTTCGCGACATATGCGCCCTCGCTAAAGTTCCATCGACATCCGGTCGATGCTCCTTTAGGAAGTCGGTGGAAATGCCTGGGTTCGTGCAGGCCTTTTTACTTACGGTCTCTCACCGGCCAGAATTGCTCCGGAAGGCCCGCGAAAGATGAACGACTCCAGTTCGGTCGAATCCAACATCCCGGTCCAGGCGGGCCCCGGCGACCCGGCCAGGCGCTTCGGCTGGCTGCGGCTGTCGCTGACCGACGTCTTCTTCTTCGTCATTATTGTCTGGTTGTTCGTGGCCGACCCGATGGGCTGGGATCGCCTGGTCTGGGACGGCGATGTGGCGCTGCACACGCGCATCGGAGACTACATTCTCGACCACGGGAACGTGCCGACCCAGGATCCGTTTTCCTTCACCCTGCCGGGTGACCGCTGGTTCGCCCTGCAGTGGCTTTCCGGGCTGGTGTTCGCCCTCCTGAATCGCTGGGCCGGGCTCAAGGGCATCCTGCTTCTGTGCGCGCTGGCAACGGGGCTGACCTATACGATCCTGCTGCGCGACATGGTGCGGCGCGGCGCCAACGGGATGATTGCGCTCCTGCTGACTCTCATGGCGGTCAACGCCAGCGTCATCCATCTGCACGCCCGGCCGCATCTGTTCACGATTCTGTTCCTGGTGGTGGCTCATTATCTGATCGCGCGCGACCGGGAGTCGCCGTCGTGGCGCATCTGGCTGCTCGTGCCGCTGACCGTGTTGTGGGTCAACATCCACTCCGGCTTCCCCGTGCTGCTGGCATCGCTGGGGCTGCTGGCGGTGGGAACGCTCGCCGGCCGGTACACCGGTTCCAAAACCAAGGCCGGCTTTGTCCGCTATGGGCTCGTGCTGGGGGGCTGCCTCGGCGCGACACTGCTCAATCCCAATGGCATTCAGCTTCACCTGCACGTCCGGCAATTTCTCAGCAATAGCTGGCTGATGCAGAACGTCAGCGAGTACAAAGCGCCCGGGTTCCGCTCCGAGCCCGAGTACTACTACATGGTGCTGCTGTTCGCCGCCGCCGCCGTACTGTGGCGGCTGGCGGCGACGCGCCGCTGGCCGGACTTCCTGTGGGTCCTTGTGTTCGCGTCCGGCTCGCTCATGTCGGCCCGCCACATCCCGCTATTTCTGGTCATCGCGGTGCCGCAGATCGCCGTGGCGCTCACCGAGGTCCTGGACAGCGTCGCCGCCAAGTGCTCGCCCCGATCCACCATCGCGGTGCTCGGTGACATGTCGAAGAATCTGTCCGGGCGGCTCGGTCCCATCAGCGTCTGGGCTCCGGCGGCGCTCGTGGCCGTCGCCCTCATCGTCAGCGCGGAGAGCTGGCCGCGGGACCTGTCGGCCAAGTACTTCCCCCGTGACATGGTGCACCGGCACGCGCCGCTGCTGGCCGAATCCCGGGTATTCGCGCCGGACCAGTGGGGCGATTATCTGCTCTGGGTCAACTACCCCGAGCAGCGGGTCTTCATCGACGGGCGCAGCGACTTCTTCTCCGAACGAGTCGCCCGGCAATACGTCGAGGTCGGCCAGGGAAGCGCGGGATGGCGCGATGTGCTCGACGAGTACGGCGTGGATACCATCCTGATTCCCCCAAATGGGGCCCTGGACGAGCTTCTCGGCAAGGACTCCGGCTGGCAGACAGTCGATCGCGACTCCGAAGCCGTTCTCTACCGCCGCTCCGACGCCTCGACCGGCTCCGGCCCGCCGGTGGCGGCGGCCCTGGCCAGGACAAAGTGACCTCTCGCGGGGCAGTCTGAACCGGCGCCACTCCCCATCCCGGCTCGCGGTTCCTATCGTGGCGTGGACTGCGGACTCCGCTCCCTGCGGTCACGGCTCCTAGCGGGACCCCATGCGAGCCGTGACCATAGGGAGCGTTGGCAAGCCACCTCGAGCCCCGCACGACTTTCGTCGATATGCGTGGCCCGCACGGGCCAAGTGGACTCCGTTGATTGCAGCTCACCACCTCCCCGAAAGACGCAGACCGTTCCAAACGCGGCCGCCGGAGATATAATCCGGAGTGCCCAGGCCTGAAAAGCGAATTCCGGGCGCGAGACTCTCGATCCGAGAGTAGGGGGTATTCGAATGTTTCAAAGAGGCGCCTCTCTGGTAGTTGCGGTCGCCGCTTGGCTGGTGCTGATCCCGGCCTTCGGCGCTGGACCTTCCTTCCATCCGGACGCAACATTCAGCGGTTCCATGCTCGACGGCTGGCACGTGCTTGGCGCCGCCGACTGGCACGCTCAGGACGGCGAAATCGTCGGGAAGGCGACCCCGGACGGAAACGGTGGCTGGCTCGTACTGGACCATTCCTTTCAGGACGTCGGCCTGTACGCCTCCCTCCGCTGCGACGACGGTTGCGAGACGGGCGTCCTGCTGCGGATCGAAAAGACACCTGACGGAATGAAGGGCGTCTACTGGTCCCTGAACAAAGGGGAGATGCGGCCCTACAGCATGAAGCTCGACTCCAGCGGCCGCATCCTCGAGCGCAGCCCGCTACGACGTGCCGGCGGCACCAACAGATTCGCTCCCCCACCGGAACCGGATGCCCCGGCCAATCGCGCCCGCTCGGCTCGGGCGGAAGCACCGCCGGGACCGGTACTGCCTATCCCGCAGCCGTCGACCGATCTCCGTCCGAATGATTGGAACGAGATCGAGATACTGGCGGATGTCGACATCGTCCGGGCGTACGTCAACGATGCCTGGGTCATGGGCGGCGCGGCCGAGGATGCACTGGGGCGGTACGGGCCGATCGCTCTCTATGCCGGCGGATCGGGCGAAGTGCGATTCCAGGGGTTGGCGTACAAAGACCTGGCTCGCCGGACGCTGCCCGAAGAGCAGGTATCGAATCACTTTCGCATGGAGCGCCTCAACGACTTCTATTACAGTTGGTCAGCCGCCGCGGCCGACATCAACCGCGATGGGATCACGGATATCGTCTCCGGCGCCTACTACTACCTGGGGCCCGACTACCGGACCTATCGGGAGATCTATCCCGGCATCAGCTACAGCCCGTCGACCGAGTACCCGAGGTCCTGCTGGGAAGTACACGCCGGGGACTTCACGGGCGACGGTTGGCCCGACGTCCTGACCACGTCGCACACTCCCGGAGAGGACGTCACCCTGTACGTCAATCCGGGGAACGAACTCCGGCGCTGGGACCACTATCAAGTGGTCGCGCCGGCTTCCGCGGAGGTCACGATCATGTCGGACGTCGACGGCGATGGCGCCTCCGAGTTGATCTACGCGGCCGAAGGGCGGGTCCGCTATGCGGAGCCGGATCCGGCGAATCCCACCGGACCATGGGTGGTCCACGATATTTCCGCGCCGGGCTACGCATCGGCGCACGGTATCGGGGCCGGGGACATCAGCGGCGACGGCCGCATGGATATCCTGAATCCGTACGGCTGGTGGGAGCAGCTACCGGCCGGCAGCGGCCAGAACGCGTGGAAGTACCACTCGGTAGCTTTCGGGCGATGGCTCCGGGGTTCGCCCGGCGGCAGCGAGATGGCAGTATACGACGTGAACGGTGACGGACTCAACGACGTCGTCACCAGCCTGACGGCCCATGGCGTGGGACTGGCCTGGTTCGAGCAGAAGCGGAATGCGGCCGGGGCGATCTCGTTCGTCGAGCACATGATCGTGGACGACTACACCACCGACAACGCCGGCGGCGTGGCCTTCACGCAGATGCACGGCTCCGCCGCCGCCGACATCGACGGCGACGGGATCGAGGACTACGTCATCGGAAAGCGCTACTGGTCACACCTGGACAACTTCCATGACCCGGACCCGTACGGGGCGCCAGTCCTCTATTGGTTCCGGACCGTTCGCAACCCGAACGCTCCCGGCGGCGCCGACTTCGTGCCGGAGCTGATCCATAACCGCTCGGGCGCCGGCTCGGACGTGCTGGCGGCCGACGTCAACGGCGATGGCGCCGTCGATGTGATCACCGCGACCGACCGTGGCCTGTTCGCTTTCTGGGGCAAGCCCTGATCGAGGGCGTGCCAGCCGGGAATGCGCGGCCCGGAAGACTACAATAGGTCAATGCGACTCCTGGGGGGTGCGTGGGACGTCGTGTCCACGGTCGCCGACTGGCTGGCGGCGCGTCTGTCGAGAGTCACCTCCGGCGGGCCCTATCTCGCCGAGATCGACGGGCTGCGTTTCATTCCCATCCTGCTGGTCATCCTCCATCACGTCGTGGCCACGTATCTGATCGTGGTGCAGCCATACGGTCCGGTTGATCTGCCGGGGGACTGGTGGCGGCAGGGCGCCTCGCACCCGCTGATCCGACTGGTGTCGCATGCCGGCTTCGGCGTACAGCTTTTCTTCGTCATCAGCGGCTTTGTGCTTTCCCTGCCGTTTCTCCGCGCCGCGATCGAGGTCCGGCCCTCACCCGATCTCAAACGCTACTTCCTGCGACGCCTCGTCCGGCTCGAGCCTCCATATACCATCGCGCTGCTGATCTCTTTTGGAATGCTGATCGGCCACGGCACGCCGCTCGGCCACCTTGTCGGGCATCTCGCCGCCAGCATGTTTTACCTGCACGGCTCGATCTTCGGGTCGGCCAGCTCGATTCTCGCCGTCGCGTGGTCGCTCGAAGTCGAAGCGCAGTTCTACGTCGCGATGCCGCTGCTGGCGTTTCTGCTGTTCCGTACCGACCAGCGCACGCGGCGGTGGCGCGTTGTCATTCTGACTTTTGTGGCCGGACTTGCCTCTCAGCTCTTCTTCGACAGTCCCGCGGTCCCGGAGGCTGTCCGCATGAGCCTGCTCAACCAGTTGCCGTACTTCACGGCCGGTTTCCTGCTCGCCGACCTGTACCTGGTGGAGTGGCGGCACGAGCGGTCCCTCCATCCCTTTCGCTGGGACATTGCCGGGATCGCGGCCGCCGCCGTGGGCGCGTTGCTGATCGTGCGTCCGGTGTACGTTCCGCGGCCGCCGTGGTGGCTACACGAGCCGTGGATCGGGGCGTCGCTGGCATTCCTGCTGCCGTGGCTGGTGTTGGTCTCCTACGCGGCCGCGTTCCGCGGGCGGCTGCTGCGGTGGTTCGTCACCCGGCGTTGGGTGGTGATCGGCGGGGGGATGTGCTACACCACCTACCTCTATCACAACCTCGTCATCGGCAAGACGTTCGGACCGGCCATGCGGATCGTCGGCGGTCGCTTCGGCCCCAGCACCGAAATGGTGCTGATGTTCGTCGCCCTTCTGGTTCCGATCTATGCGGCCACCGCCGTGCTGTTCGTGCTGATCGAAAAGCCGTTCATGGGGCGCCTGTCCCGCGCCCGGGGACGGTGAGGATCGGGCCCACGCACCTGCTCTTGGAGGCTTGGGCGTTCCATGCTACAGTCTGGAGACAGGGTCCCCCCTCGTACATTCTGAGATTGGAAAGCCGCCCGCCGGATGGGTTAAGAAATGCCCTCTCGCGGGCGATATTGGTTGGGGAGAAGAACAAATGAACCGGTCTTTGCTTGTGCTGCTTTTGGTACTCACGATCTCGGCCGCCGCCTTCGCGCAGCCGGTGATCACCCAGGCTTCGAATTCCGCGAGCTACGCCTCCCAGGACCTGCCGAACGGCGGCCTGGCGCGGGGAAGCATCGCCACATTTCTCGTGACGAATCTGCAGCTCACGGCCCTCGTGCCAGCCCACCACATTCCCTCTGTCCACCGAGTTGGGCGGCGTCTCGGTGAAGATCATGTCCGGAGGCATGCAGTACGACGCCCTGCCGCTGACGGTGGTCCCGGTGCCTTCGCTCGGCACCAACGTCGTCTCCGCGCTCATCCCGTCGGCGACCGCGCTCGGCGCCGCCACGGTCACGATCACCAACAGCAACGTCGGGCAGACCACGGCGCCGTACAACGTGAAGATCATCGAGCACGGGCCGGGCATCTACGCGATCAACCAGCAGGGCAGCGGGCCGGGCGTCTTCACGAACGCGGTCAAGGTCCCGTTGCAGATCAACCTGGTAACATCATCGGCTGCGCCTGGTGAGTTCTGGGACATCTGGGCGACCGGCCTCGGCGGTATGAACGGCAATGAAGCGCAGCCTCCCGTGTCGGGTGATTTCCGGGCGGCCCCGTACAACTACGACATCCATGTCTACGTCGGCGGCAAAGAGGCTCAGGTCCGCTATGCGGGACGGTCGGGCTGCTGCGCCGGACTCGATCAGATTCAGATCGTGATTCCCGCCGGCATCACCGGCTGCTACGTGCCCGGTGGTGATCGTCGTGAACGGGGTCCCCAGCAATACGCTGACGATGTCGATCAGCGACTCGGGCGCCGTCTGCTCCGATCCGTACGGTCTGTCCTCCGAAGAGATCGCCAACGCCCAATCGAGCGGCGGGATCCGCCTGGGCACGATCTCGCTCAGCCGGACAAGCCTGCAGATACCCAATCCGATCGGCGGCGGTATTCTCGATATGACACAGGACTCGGGAACCGCCACCTTCGAGCAGTACGAAGCTTCGCAGATCTACTCGATCCAGAGTGCGTCCGGACTGTTCACCCCGGGCGCCTGCATCGTCTATCAGAACCAGCAGAGCAACGAGGAGCCCGGAGTCAGCGACCCGAGCGAGCTCGATCCAGTGAAGGCGACCACGTACCTGGACGCGGGCGCGGCCATCAACCTGCAAAACAGCAACGGCGCCCGGACGCTCGCCAAGATCATGAAGGGCCAGTACTCGGCCAGCCTCGGCGGGAATGGAATCGGCGCGCAGCAGCCGCTGTTCCTCAACGGGGCCGTCACAGTCGACAACGGCAACGGCGGCACCGACGTCGGGAGCTTCCAGAAGACGGCGAACTTCCCCGCGCCGCTGAACTGGACCAATCGCGGCGACATCAGTAGCATCGCCAGTGGTCAGAATCTGTTGATCCAGTGGTCCGGGGGAGAAGGGTTCGTTGTCATGTTTGGCGCCTCGGCCGAGGAGAACGCCGACATGGGCGCCGGCTTCTTCTGCGTCGAGAATGCCGCGGCCGGACAGTTCAGCATTCCGGCGTGGGTCATCGACTCGCTGCCGCCCAGCGCCTTGGTGGAGGGTTTCCCGACGGGCATTCTCGCTGTCGGCAACTTCACCGAGCCGGAACACTTCGACGCTCCGGGCCTCGACGTCGGGCTGATCACCAGCTCGTCGATGGCGCTCAAGACGGTCGGCTATCACATCCAGGTACCCGACAACGGTGGCGGAGACGGTGGTGATGGCGGAGACGGCGGCAACGGCGGTGGAACCTTCACCGTCTCGAGCACCGCGTTCGCCAACGGCGGGGCGATTCCGGCCACGTTTGCGTGCCCGGCCAACCAGTCACCGCCGCTGACGTTTGAGAACGTACCGGCCGGGACGCAGAGCTTCCTGGTGGTCATGGATGACCTCAACGCCCAGGCCGGAGGCCTCGGACCCGCGCGGAACTTCATGCATTGGTCACTGTGGGACATTCCGGGGAACACCACGACGCTGCCGCAGGGCGCCGCGGGCGTTGGGGTAGCGGGGATGAATGACGCGGGGACGGTCGGTTATAGTGGGCCTTGCCCGTCGGCCGGTAGCCAGCACACCTACCGGATTCGAGTGTTCGCGCTGAACACAGCGAGCTTTGGGAACGACTTCGGTCTGGATCCTGGGGCGGACCCCCTCATCATCAATGCCTTGGTCCAGACGCTACCGCTGACCGGCGCTGCTCTGGCGACGGCGGAGATAGAGGGAACGTTCCAGCAGTAACCTCAATGGCAAGGCTGATTGGCAGAGGCGAGCTGACCGGCTCGCCTCTGTCGGACGCGTTAACCCTTACCGCAGCGGAGAAAAATCCGTCGGTGTCATGAAGACGCTCTCGACGTGGTCGACGATGGGACCGTTGGCTTCCGAGGCGGCCTTCGCTTCGACCCAGTCCGGATCCGCACGAAAGTCCTGCCACGATTTCTCCGCGGCCTCAGGGCTCTGGTGGGCGATCAGGTAGATGATCGTATTCCCGGACCGGGCCGGATCCGTCGGTATCCAGTAGCCGACGTTCTCCATACCATGGCGTTTGAAGATGCGCAGCGTATGGTCCCGGAAACGCGCCTGGAGATTGTCCAGGTTGCCGGGAGTGGCAGTATAGGTGCGCAGTTCATAGACTCTGCTCGATGCGGCCGCGGTCGAGTCGGAGACCCAGCGGCCGGCCAGGAACGCTCCCACCACGGCGAGAGCGACCAGTAGCGTTCGCTTCGACATAGATCCATAATATCCCGCTACTGCCCCACGCAGCCGGCCATGCGTTCGATGCCCTCGGCGAAGGTCTCTTCCGGTGTCATCAAACTGAGGACCGCGTAGGCGTCGCCCGGGAAATCGTAGAAATATCCCGGCTGCGTCAGAACACCGGCATCCCCGAGAAACGCGAGGACCCACTCCTCCTCGGAGCGCGTGCCGGGCAGCCGCAGAACACCGTACCATCCGCCCTCGACGTCGAGCAGGCGGCAGGCAGTGTGCTCGAACGTCTTCCGCAACCGCGCGAGATTGCCGTCGAGGCGGGCCTGGAGCGCCGACTGAAAGGGCCCGCGCCGCTCGAGCCAATGCCCGGCGGCGAGTTGGACCGGTGTCGAGACCGACAGGTAGGTGTCGGCGATGATTTCCAGGCGGCCGAGCGCTTGCGTCGCGCCAGTCGGCGGGCCCGGCGATCACCATCCAGCCGAGCTTCATCTGCGGCAGTCCGGTGACCTTCGAGAGCCCGCTGACCACGATTGCCGGGAAGTCATCCTGCGCGGCCAGGGAGCCGGCGAATTCGGGATCGTCGCGGAAGCGGTAGTCGGCGAAGACCTCGTCGACGATGAGCGGGATCCCGTGCGGCTCACAGATCGACACCAGTTCGGCGACCTCCCGGCGCTTGAGGAACGAGCCGGTCGGGTTGTTCGGGTGCACGGCGAGGATGGCGCGGGTGCGGTCCGTGAGGGCGGTCCGAACCGAAGCCGTGTCGAGCCACCAACCATCGTCGTAGTGCAGGAAGTAGTGATGTAGCCTGATGCCGTCCATGCGGGCGAGGTAGTCAAACAGCGGGTAGGAGGGCGCGGGTGCGAGGACGTCGTCACCGGGATCGGTAAGGAGCCGGAAGGCGTAGCTGTAGGCTTCACTGGTGCTGGCGGTGAGGACAAGGCGCGCCGGATCCACCGGGAGGCCGCGCGAGGCGTAGTATCCGGCGACGGCTTCGCGAGCGGCGACGATGCCGGCGGGTTGCGGATCGTATTCGAGTCCGGCGGGGTCCGCGAGCGGCCCGAGAATCGTTCCGGGATCGTAGGGGAGCCCGGCGCGTGTCGGGTTCGATTCGGTGAGATCGAGAACCGGCTGGCCGGCCCGCCGCCGCTCCGCGAGCAGCCGGCTGAGGCGGTTCGGACGGGTGTCGGAATCAAGTCTGGTGGTGAACCGCGGCGTCCGGGGCACGCTCTTCAGTTTGGCAGAGCCAGGGGGCGCCTTGAGAGGACAGGGCAGACGAAACCGTCCGCCCCACTTGGCAGCGCCGGCGGCGCAATACACTGGAGCTGTGCCGGAGCTGCCCGAAGCGGAGACCATCGCGCGGACGCTGGCGCCCCATGTCGAGGGGCGGCGGATTCTCTCGGCCCGCTTTTTCACGCGACGGGTATGCGGCGGGCCGATACCGGACCTGGCCGGGCGAGGGGTCCGGCGGGTCGGACGGTACGGCAAGCAGATCGTGATCGAGCTCGATGCCGGGGTGCTGGTGGTCCAGCTCCGCATGACCGGTCTGCTGCTCTGGCGCGCCGAGACCGGAGCCTACACGCGGGCCCGCCTGGAATTCGCCCACGGCGCCTGTTGCTTCGACGACATCCGGCAGTTCGGCTCGATCCGCTACCGGGAGGGCCCACCTGACGGGCTGGGGCCGGACCCGCTCGAGATCGACGCCAACTCGTTCATCGAAGCGGTCCGGGCGCGGCGGCGGATGGTGAAGCCGCTGCTGCTCGACCAGCAGTTCCTCCGTGGGCTGGGCAACATCTACGTCGACGAGATTCTGTTTCGCGCGGGCCTCGATCCGACGGCGGTCGCCTCCGGGATCAGCCGTCCCCGGCTCGCGAGACTGCACGAGGCGATGCGCGAAGTCCTGGGAGAAGCCATCCGGCACCACGGCTCCTCGATCTCAGACTACGTCGATGCCGACGGCCGCAAGGGACGGTTTCAGCGGTTGCACCGGGTCTACCGGCGCGCCGGCGAACCTTGCCCGGGGTGCGGGGAGCCGATCCGTCGAATCGTCGTGGGACAGCGGGGCACACACTACTGCCCTCGTTGCCAGCGGCGGTGACAAATCGCTTCCCGGACCTGACCGAAGGAAGACGGCGCCTGGCCGCTTATCCCTAGGCGGTTCCGGCCCCGTAGTCCGAGCCAGAGCCTTGGAGAACCTGGCGCAGGCCGAAGGCGAGCCGGGAAGGTAGCGGCGGCCGAGGGAGGCAGATATCGGCGGCATGGTCCGGGTCGGCGGGACGGCCGCGTCCGAAAGCACCCAGCAGCAGGATCGCGGCGCGCCCACGGGCCACGCCGTCCCGCACCGTATCAACGAGCCGATTCCTCTCCGCTAGAGACAGCCTTCCGTCAAGGATGATGGCGTCCGGAACCGCCACTCCGGCACTCAGGTGGATGATGGCCTCTTCCACGGTCGCGGGAGTGGAAATGAGCATCCCCCAATCGGCAAGCTGCCGGGCGATTGTCTGTTGGAGCGGCGGCTCGCGCATCACGATCGAGACCCGTTTGGCGGCCAGGGACCGCCAGGGGAATGCCCACTCCACGTCCCGGAGTCCGACGGCGACGGTGAACCAGAACGTGGATCCCTGACCGACCTCGCTCTCCACCCCAATCTCGCCGCGCATAGCCTCGACGATCCGCGCCGAGATCGCCAGACCGAGCCCGGTGCCGCCGTACTGGCGGGTGGTGGAAGCGTCGAGCTGCGAGAACGGCTGGAACAGGCGGTGACGCTGCTTGGGGCCGATCCCGATGCCCGTATCCTGGACCTCGATCCGGAGGAGCCCACCGCCGGCGTCCCGGTTCTCGAGCTGGGCGCGGACGATGACCGCACCCGAATCGGTGAACTTGACGGCATTCCCGACGAGGTTGATGAGGACCTGGCGAAGGCGGGTGGCATCCGCCTTGATGGGGGCGAACAGTGCCGGATCAATGTAGCAGCCCAGGTCGACCTGTTTGGCGACCGTTTCTCCGGCCAGCAGCTCGACGACGTCCTCGAGCACCTTCGGAAACTCGAACTCGGAAGGCTCCAGATCGATGCGGCCCGACTCGATCCGGGCAAAATCCAGGAGTTGATTGATTAGCTCGAGCAGTGATTCAGCGGAGCCGCGCAGCGTCTGGAGATAATCGTGCTGCTCCTCGTCGAGAATGGTATCGAGCACCAGGTCGGCCATGCCGATGACGCCGTTCATGGGCGTGCGCAGCTCGTGACTGACGTTGGCCAGAAACTCGTTCTTGAGACGCGAGGCCTGCTCGGCCGCGACGCGCGCTTCCTCGAGCTTCCGCAGCGCGAGCTGGCGCTCCGTAATATCGTCGGAGACGCCGGCGACGCGGTAGACCCGGCCGGTGCCGTCCCGCACCGGGAAGGCCCGCGTCCGGATCCAACGCACGCCTCCGTCCGGCCGGATGATCCGGTGCTCGAGGTCGAACGGGGGATCGAGTTGCCGCAGGCTGTCCCGATCTTCCGGGTGGATCAGCTCCAGCCACCGGCCGGGGGCCTCGATCAGGGCCTCCACGCTGCGGCCCGTCACCTCCGCGTAAGCCGGACTCACGTAGAGAAGTTGCCTGGAATCCCGATCGAAGATCCACGACACCTCGCGCACGTTCTCGGCCAGTTGGCGGTAGATCTCGTCGCTTTCGCGCAGCGCCTGCGCGGCCTTCCGGCGGTCGGAGACGTCTTCAGCGGTGAGGATCCGAAGCGACAGGTCCGGAATCGGAAAGGCGGCAAGCCTGATATGACGCTCCGCCCCCGCCGCGGTCACGATGCGAGGTTCCCAGCGCATCCGGGCCGGATTGCCGCTGGCCAGGTCCCGTTCCATCTGATTCAAGACGCGGCGGCGATAGCCGGGGTCCGGGAAGAGGGAAGGCAGGAACCCCTTACAGTCGGCGATGGTTTCCTTCGGCCAGCCGTGGACATCGATGAAGCTCCGATTGACGTAGGACAATTCCAGATCCGGGATCTTCCAGACGGAGACGCCGATCGGAAGACTATCGAGGATCGCCTCGATAAACGTGTTGCGGGCGGCCAGTTCGTCCTCCGCTCGCTTCCGGTCGCTGACGTCGGTGACGAATCCCTCGAGGACAACCGAGTCTCCCGAGCGGTCCGGGATGGCTCGCCCCCGCTCCCATACCGATCTCCAGATTCCGGTCGCGCTGCGGATCCGATAGTTCAGCTCGAAGGGTTCGCGGCGTTCCACCGCGGACTGGACCTCCCTCCAGACGAAGTCCTGGTCGTCCGGATGAATAATGTCGCCGAAGTTAATCTTCCCGGCTAGAAACTCCTCAGGAGTGTAACCGGTAAGTTCGATGACACCTTCACTGACATACTCGAAAGGCCAGGATGGTTCATTACGGGAGCGGTACACCAATCCCGGGAGATTGCTCAGCAGAGTGGAGAGGAAGCGCTCCTGCTCGCGTAGCTTCTGTTCGGCGCGCTTACGCTGGTCGATATCGGTAAAGCCGCCGATAACCCGGAGGGGGCGGCCCTGCTCATCGCGGGAGACGACACGGCCGCGGCTACACACCCATTTCCACTTTCCCGCCGTCGTCTTCAGCCGGTACTCGGCCGCGTAGGAGGGCGTGGCGCCCTCGAGGTGGGCGCTCATCGATTCCCAGATCACCCCCATGTCGTCGGGGTGGTGCGCCTCGAGCCAGCGTTCGAGATCTCCTCCCAGAACGGCGGGTTCGAAGCCATTGGCTCGTGCCCACTCCTCGTCCAATAGGACCGTGCGGGAGGGGATGTCCCACTCCCAGAGCCCGATCAGGCTTTCACGGACGGCTAACTCCAAACGATTAAAATCGTCCAGACCGCCCGCCCCCAGGTACGGGAACGAAATCGGCCGCCGCCTCAGGATCTCGAGATCGAGCTGCGCGACGACTTGTCTGGCGAGCGTCGTGAGCACTTCTCTGGCGCCGTCATGGAGCAATCGTGGAATGGTGTCGAGCACACACAGGGTGCCGAGCGCGCATCCGTCCTCGACCAGCAGCGGAACTCCGGCATAGTGCCGAAAATAGCGGCTACCGCGGACGAAGATGTTGTTCCCGAACCGGGTGTCGCGCTCCGCGTCCGGGACCTCGAAGATGACGTTCGGCTGCGTAATGGCCGTGCTGCAGAAAGAATCGTCGCGAGCAGCCTCGGCCATGTCGAACCCGGAGCGGGCGACGATCCGGAGCCGGTCGCGTTCAACGAAGGTGATGGCCGATGCGGCGGACCGACAGGCCGCGCGGGCCGCCAGCACCAGGTCATGGAGCGCCTCCTCAGGAAGCGGATCCAGGCTGGCATACCGCTGTACGGCAACAAGGCGAGCTGCTTCCTCCTTGCTATGGGGAGTCGTCATCGGTCATTGCTACGACGCCGATGCGCGGAACTTCTCCCACGCTGTCAGCGAGCGAATATGTGCTCCTTGTATATATATCAGACTTACCAAAAATATGGATCGGGAGACAAGCGGTGGCTAGTCCGCGCCACGTAAGTCAAGAGTCGGCGCGCACCGGAGTGAAACAAGCGGTACGTTGCGGAGAGCACTATCCGAAATTACTCATGGCTTGCCTCCAACCCCCGCCAGATAGCGGCGTGCACGCTCGAAGACCGACCGAAACATGGACATGGTCAGGCGGCCGGTGGATGTATTCTGCTGGCTCGGATGGTAGGAACAGATCAACAGAGGCAGGTCGCCGGCCGGCCGGTGCTCCACGTTGTGGCCGAAGGGAAGGGCGGCGCGACTGGGAATTCGGCCCTGGCTCACTAGAATCGACAAGTAAACATCAAAAGCCAGCCGTCCAAGAGCGACAATGACGCGAACGCCGGTGAGAAGCTCGAGTTCCTGTTCGAGGTAGGGGCGGCAGTTAGCCACCTCCTCCCGCAGCGGTTTGTTGTCCGGCGGCGCGCAGCGGACGGCGGCGGTGATGTAGCAGTCGGTGAGAGTGAGACCGTCGTCACGGGAAACCGACTTCGCCTGGGAGGCGAAACCGGTGGCGTGGAGCGCATCGAACAGAAAGTCGCCGGACCGGTCCCCCGTAAACATGCGGCCGGTTCGATTGGCGCCGTGGGCGGCGGGGGCAAGGCCGATCAGCAGGAGGCGGGCGGCGGGATCTCCGAAGGAGGGGACCGGGCGGCCCCAGTAAGTCCACTCGCGAAAGGCGCGGCGTTTGACGCGGGCGACTTCAGCGCAGTGGGCGCGGAGGCGCGGACACGTCTCGCACGCGATCACCCGCCGCTCGAGGGCATCCAGGGAGGTCACGGAAACCAGGGTAGCGCAGGCCCCGGTGTCCGGCGCGGAGCGGGGTGGCTTCTCCCGCGCCGAGGCGGCGTCGCCCACGACCGGGCGCTCAGTCCACGGCGACGACGGAGATCTCGCCGATGCCGCCCTGGAGGTCCAGGCTGATGGTCACCGGCGACTCGCCGTACGCGTCGTTGACGTACTTACCGTTGCGTTTTTTCAGGCCGTGGACGTTGATCTCCCCGATGCCGCCTCTGGCCGAGGCGATCACGCCGATGTGGTTTGGGACGCGGACCTTCAGTTCGCCAATACCGCCCTTGATCCGCACGTCCAGGTTGCGATCCCATTCGCTGACCAGGTCGAGCTCGCACTTGCCGACGCCCATCTCCATGTTCACCTCGCGGAGCGTCATGCCGGCCAGCTCGAGCCGGGTGTCGCCGGCGCCCATCTGCAAGTCGAGATCCGTGGGGACCTCGTCGTTCAGCCGGACGACCCACCGGTTGGTGCCGTTGTAGCCAACGCCATGGTCCCGGCGGCGGAGCGGCTCGATGACCACGTGCCCCTGGACGCCGGAGGATTCGTAGTGAACGGTGGGCTCGAGATTCTCGCTGGTGACGATAAACTCGCCGTCCATCAGGTCGGCCGTACCGCCCGAGACGCGCAGTTCCCCGGCGGGCATGTGGATCTCCGTGTGCACCACCTCGACCGGCTCGAGCGGGACGGATTCGGTGAAGGTCCGCGGCTCCGCAAAGGTGTCGCCGGTCTGAATGACGCAGGCCGGGAAGATCATGGCTCCGAGCGCCGGCAGCAGTGCTAAGCGTCGCATCTCGTTAGATAGGTACGGACAAGACTGGCGAATGTTCCCGGAACGTTTCTTCGGCGAGCGCCTCAGACAAAGGGTATGCTCATACCTGCAGCCGAAGATTCAGGTGGTCGATTTCCATGCGTGCCCAGTCCAGACTCGTCGCAATTCTCGCGGTGGTAGTCCTTGCCACCGGTGCCGCGCCACTACTGCGGGCTCAAGGGGCCCCATGCGATCGCGAGTGTCTCATCGGATTCGTTGATCGGTACCTCGATGCCCTGGTCCGGCACGATCCGGCGGGGCTGCCCCTGGCGAATGAAGTGAAGTTCACCGAGAACACCGCGACCATCTCGATCGGCGACGGCCTGTGGGTGGGCGCCTCCGACCTGCCGACGACGTTCAGGATCTACGTCGCCGACCCCAAGGCGGGACAGGTGGGTTTCTTCGGAGTCCTGAAGGAGTTCGGCGACCCTGTCCTGCTGGCGCTGCGCCTGAAGGTAGTAAACCGCCAGATCACCGAGATCGAGCACGTTCTGGACCGCGACCTGACGGAAGAGGGAATGCCCAATCTCGTCACCCCGCGGCCGGCGCTCCTCGAAAAGGTGCCGCCCGAAAAGCGCAACTCGCGGGCGGACATGCTATGCATCGCGAATTCGTACTTCGACGCCATCGAGCAGGACAAGGGCAGCGTCGCGCCGTTCGCCGACGACTGCACGCGGATCGAGAACGGCGTCCAGACCACCACCAAGGCGCCGCCAAACCCGGATGACTACGGCCCCTCCGACGCCGACCAGCTACGTTTCGCCCGGGCGACGATCCGGTCGCTGGGCTGCTCGAAACAGCTCGACACGCAGGTGATGAGCTACATCACCTGGATTCGGCCGCGGCGCCTGTGGATCGTCGATGAGGAGCTCGGCATCGTCTACGGCTTCCCGACGTTCGTCCATCGCGGCGTCGTCCGGATCGTCGATGTTGTCGGTGTGCCCGGAGTCAAGAAGTACCCCCGCGAGACCGGTCCGTTCAATTTTCAGGCGGGCGAGATGTTCAAGATCTGGGGCGGCCAGATCCATGAGGTTGAAGCCAACGGGTTCATACTGCCCTATGGTTCGGGCAACGGTTGGGAGTAGCGTCGCGGGGCGGCGCTCACGTTGGTGATCCTTCCGGCGATACCCGCCGTGGCAGTCCGGCTACTGACCTGCGGCCGGCGCGGCACGCGCTTCGCGATAGGGCTTGGTGTCGTCGCTGGTCTGGTCCCAGCGGGGCGGCTGGTCCCGGTCGCCGATCAGGACCATGCCGAACGCCACCATTCGTGCGACCGCGGCCATGTTCTGGTAGTCGATCTTGTCCCACTCGTCGCCCGCCCGGTGATAGTCCGGGTACTGGTAGGCGACCGAGACAGTATGCGCCGGGATGCCGCGCTCGGCCAGTGCAATGTTGTCGCTGAGCGGGAAATAGCGCTTGCTGTTGCGCTTGTGCCGGAAGACCTCGATCCCCGTGGCCTTGCCCGCCTCGCGCAGGATCTCACCAACGTCGGAGAACTCGTAGCCGGTCACCGCGGCGCGCTTCAACTGGGGTCCTTCAGAGGAGTCCGTGCGGCCCATCTGCTCGAGATTGATTGCCGCGACGGTCTTCTCCAGCGGGAACGGAGCGTGCGCCGCATAGTAGCGGGAGCCCAGCAGTTCGCGCTCCTCGCCGAAGAAGGCAGCGAACACGAGACTCCGCCGGGGCCGCTGCTCATGGGTCGCCAGGGCGCGGGCGACCTCGATCACCGTCGCCGTCCCGCTGGCATCGTCGTTGGCCCCGTTGCAGATGCGGTCCGGGCCGGCCGCACAGATGCCGACGTGATCGTAATGCGCCGACAGCAGGACCGCCGTGTCGCTGAGGGCGGGATCGCTGCCACGCAGCAGTCCGACAACATTGCGCAGCCGAACCGGCTCCTCGGCGGGCGCCGGAGACGCGACCTGGATCCCGATCGGGACCGACTCGTCAAGTGCCCTTTCGAGCGCCGTGGCCACCTCTCGGTCCGTCACGGCGATGGTGGGCGCGCTCGGCTCGGGCGGCTTTTGCGGATCGATCAGCCGCGGCCGCCGCAGCGTCCAGGTGAGACGCTGTTCGGGGTCGACCACGACCAGCGCGGCGTAGCCCTCCGGCTGCAACTGTCGCCGCACCCGGTAGTAGGACTCGAGCAGATCCTCGGAATCCGGGGTCCCGCCGTCCTTGTCTCCAGGCACCAGCAGGATGACGATCTTGCCCTCTAACTCGGCATCGATCGCCGTTTCCGGGTCAAGGTCCATCACCACGGCTTCGCTGTCGGTCAAATCGACGCTCGTCTCCGCGTCGATGATGACATCCAACGGCGCCGGGCGGATCACCCGATGGCCGGTGCGGATCGTCAGGTCGCCCTGATGCTCGTGAACCAAGTGGAATTCGGCGGTCTGGAAATAGCCATCGTCGCCAATCGGCTCGAGGCCCGCCGCCCGAAACCGCGAGGCGATGTAGACGGCCGCCACATCGAGTCCGGGCGATGGCGTGTCCCGTCCCCGCAGGATGTCGGAGGCCAGAAATGAAACATCCCCCTCGAGCGAGCCGGCGGTGATGGAATTGAGGGCCGCGGTCCATTGGGAAGGCCCGTCCGCCGCGGTGGCGCCGGAAATCAGGACCGTGGTCAACAGAAGCGCCCAGACGAGCGACATTCGGAGACTGGGCGTCCGATGCGTGCCGCTGAACCGCGACGTCTTGACGGAGCCCACCACGCGATTAATCACTACTTAAATTATCGCCCCAACCGGTAGAGGAACCAGAAGAGGCCGAACGCGAGCAGGCCCCCGGCGATCACTTTGGTGCCATGTACGCGCTCGAGCCGCGGGCCGGCGAATGCCCAGATCGCCCCCAGCATGGCCAGCAACAGCAGGTCCGTGAGCATCGCGCCGCTTAGCACCCAGCCAGCATGGAAACCGGTCTCACGCAGGAACATTGCCAGATAGAGGCCGTGGAACCCGCCCAGCACGCCCACTACCAGCCATCGCTGACCGGCCTTCGGAAGCACGAGCATCTCGACGGCAAGGTAGGCGATGGTCAACGCCGCGGCCGCTTCGACGAACAGGGGGGCCGGATACCAGCCCACCACCGGCGCGCCGGCCGCGATTACAGCCTGCCCAACCACGAACATACCGGCCAGCGCGTAAAGCTCCTGCCGCCCCCGGGCCGCCGCGACCAGCGCCACCAGGAAGAGCAACGACGCCAATCCGCCCACCGCCCGGGTGGCTCCCGCTTCGAATTGCCGCCACGCTCCCCGCCACCAGGGCGGCGGGACGAAGTCGATCTCGTCTTCGGTCGAGGTGAAGTCGAACAGGGCCTGGTCGCGGAAGTCGCCGCGCTCGGCGTGCAGGACGTGGACGTGATTCGGGATGGTCACCTCGTAGTAAGTACACTCGACATCGACGTGCTCCACCGCTCGCGAGAACTGGTATTCGGACTGGCAGACGTACTGGTCCCGGGCGGGGTCATCCTGGCAGTCGAGCGCCGTCCGCCGTCCTTCCTCTCCCCGGCTGGACAACCGGAAATGCTTGAATAGCGTGGTCTGCGGGTCGTCGATCTGCTCGACCTCGTAGAGCGGCATGCGCAGCGTATAATAGACGCGCTCGCCGTCCACCCGCAGCTCTCCGGAACTGATGCTCACCATGTGGGCGTGAGCCACTCCGGCGATCAGCAGCAGTGCCGGGAGGGATCGGATCATTGACTTAGTGTAGTGGCTGGTGGGAAGTGGCGGGCGGCTGGCGGCTGGCGCGGACGCCCGCGCACCGAGGCGGCATCCATTCACGTTCCTTAACGTCTATTGACGGTCCGCAGTGTTACGCTGGCGGTGTGAAGATCGGTATCACTTGCTACCCTACCTTCGGCGGCTCGGGCATTCTGGCTACCGAGCTTGGCCAGGAACTCGCCCAGCGGGGCCATGAAGTCCACTTCATCACCTACGCCAACCCGATCCGGCTCGACCCGGAGAGCGAACGCATCCACTATCACGAAGTTGAGGTCACCACGTATCCGCTCTTTCAGTTCCCCCCGTACACGCTGGCGCTGGCCTCGCGGATGTTTGAGGTCGCCTCCTCCTACGGACTCGACCTGCTTCACGTGCACTATGCGATTCCCCACTCGACGGCGGCCGAGCTCGCCCGCCAGATGATCGCACCCCAGCGGCGCCTCCCCGTGGTGACCACGCTCCACGGCACCGACATCACGCTCGTGGGCGTGGACCGCTCCTACTTTCCCATCACCAAGTTTTCAATCGAGGCGTCCGATGGGATCACCGCCGTCAGCGAGTATTTGAAGCAACGCACAATCGAGGTCTTTGGAGTCACCAAAGATATCCACGTGATCCGCAACTTCGTCAACTGCAACCTCTACCACCCCGCCGAGGAGAAGGCCCAGCAGAAGAAGACACTGCTCCACATCTCGAACTTTCGTCCGGTCAAGCGGCCGCTCGACTGCATCCGTATCCTGAAGCGCGTGCTGGATGAGGTCGACGCCGAGCTCTGGATGGTGGGCGACGGTCCGGAGCGCGGCCCGGCTGAAAATCTGGCGCGAGAGCTGGGCGTCCAGGAACACGCGACGTTTCTTGGCAAGCAGACGCACGTGGAGCGGCTGATCCCGCACGCCGATGTGTTGTTGCTGCCGAGCCAGCTCGAGTCGTTCGGACTGGCCGCGCTCGAAGGCATGGCTTGCGCAGTCCCGCCGGTGGCGACTCGGACGGGAGGACTCGGGGAGCTGATCGCACACGGAGAGGACGGCTTCCTCGAGGAGGTCGGCGACACGGAAGCGCAGGCCGCGCGTGCCATCGAGCTGCTCACCAACCAGGAACTCTACTCCCGGATCTCGAGCGCCTCCCGGAAGACCGCCACCAGCCGGTTCTGTGCGTCGCTGCTGATCCCCGAATACGAGGAGTACTACTCGCGGTTCTGTGGGTGAGGAAAAGGGAGAGGCCGTATATGAACGTATGTGAACGTATATAGGGGATGGGTGTTTCGTTGTTTTCGTTCGCCGGAGGGCGCAAAGCTGGGCCGGTGTCCGGGTTCGGCGTCACATTGCTCTCGTTCGTGGGGGGCACCTAAAGCAGGGCTGACAGTCCAACCTCTAATCGGAGCGGCTCCCGTACAGCACCACCAAAAACGGCTGCGCCCCGTCTGAGGGGAACGCCCTAGCCATATACGTTCACATACGTTCATATACGGCCTCTCCCCTTCCCCGCCCACCCCGGGAACTTTCCCGCCACCCTCGGCGTCCAAATCAGTGTAGGGGATCGCAATATAGATGTAGTTGCGGTTACAATCGGGTTGAGAGGCACGTTGTGGCTGACACAACCGTAAGCTTTGACTTCGATTCCCTCGCCCCGTCGGGCGAGAACGCTACCGGGGCGTCTCGCGCCGAACAGGTGCTGATTGAAGGGCTTCAATTGGGAATCGAGGAAGCCTATGAGCGCTTGATTGCCGAATATGAGCAGCCTGTATTCGGCTTGGTCTGTCGTCTGGTCGAAGACCATACCGATACCTGCGATATCGTTCAGGAAGTCTTCGTCAAGGTCTTTCGTAATGTTGCGTCATTCCGGGGGCAGAGCAGTCTAAAGACCTGGATCTACCGCATCGCCGTCAACGAGGCGCATAACCATCGGCGGTGGTTTGGCCGCCACCGCAAGCGCGAAGTTGGCATGGAAAACGACGACGCGCCCGGAGGAGTCTGTTATGGGGAGAAGCTGCCCGACCAGGGCAAGTCTCCCTTCGATCTCGCCCTGCACGGGGAGACCATGGCGTTAGTGGAGCGGGCTTTGAGTTGCATCAAGCCCGTGTTCCGCGAAGCGGTGATCCTCAGAGATATCGAGGACCTCGCTTACGAGGAGATCGCCGAGGTGCTTCACGTGTCATTGGGAACCGTGAAATCCAGGATTCTCCGGGGTCGTGAGGCCTTGCGGACAGAGTTGCTCAGCCGGCTAGAGCGGAATCAGGGACTCCCCTGGGAAGCGCAACCGGCCGAGCAGGACTAGGTGGCTCGACATGAAGTGCCGAGAGGTGATTGACAGGTTTTCCTCCGCGATGGACGGTCGCACCGCTCGCGAGGAGCTTGCGGATCTGAGAGAGCATATTGATGGCTGCCCGGATTGCGCCCTGCACGCGCACCAGTTGCGGTCCTTAAAAACGGCATTGCAGTCGGTTCCTTCCCCGCGGGAGCCTTCGCGGCTCACGACGCGTCTGCGGGTGATTGCCTCCAAGGAGGCGGCACGCAATCGGCGCAACTCGGATCTGCGCGCCACAACCGGCTATTGGCGGGACGTTGTCCGAATCTGGATCAGCAACTTGATGCGACCCTTTGCCCTCCCCGCGGCTGGCGGACTGGCATCGGCGGTGCTTCTGTTCAGCATGATCGCGCCGGTGTTCGGCGTGCATGCGACCATCGGCCATGATGTTCCGACGATCCTCTCCACCAAAGCGGCGCTCAAGCATTCCTCGATCTCATACGGACTGCTCGAGAACGACGTTGTCGTGGATGTTCTTGTCGACGGCAACGGGCGCATGATCGACTACTCGGTGCCTCGCGGTCAGGTCTGGCAATACGACCCCGATCTGCGCCGGTGCATCGAGAACACTCTCCTCTGCACGCAGTTCACCCCGGCCACCAGCTTCGGTCAGCCGATATCCGGCCGGATCCGGATCACGGTTCGCGGAAATCAGGTCGAAGTCCGGGGCTGACCCCCGCGGTGTGCCTCGTAAACTCGGACAGCACTTTCTGCACAATCGCGGGCTTCTGCGCCGGATCGCGGAAGCCTCGCTTCCCGGCCAGCCCGAGCCGGTCCTTGAGATCGGGCCCGGCCGGGGTGCTCTCACCGAATTCCTTCTGCCGCGCGCGTCCCGCGTGACCGCGATCGAGATCGACGATCAACTGGTCGGTCCGCTGCGCGAGCGATTCGCCTCCGCCGCCAACCTCGACGTCATTCAGGCCGATATTCTCGACTCCGACCTCTCCCGATGGATGCCCGCCGTGGTCGCCGGCAATCTGCCCTACTACATCACTTCACCGATTCTCGAGAAGGTGCTCGCGCTGGGACCGAACCTCGTCCGCGCCGTCTTCCTGATCCAGAAGGAGGTGGCGGACCGGCTCACCGCCGCGCCCGGCTCCCGCGATTTCGGCTACCTGACGGTCCAGACCCAGCTTCTGTGCCGCCCGCGGCGACTGTTCAACGTGCCGCCCTCGGCATTTCGTCCTCCGCCGCAGGTCGACTCCGCCGTCGTCCTACTGGAACCGCGTACGCCGCCAGTGGAGGACGCCGGCGACTTCCTCCGCTTCGCCAGCCGGTGCTTCCGCCAGAAGCGGAAGACGCTTCGCGGCAATCTGAAGGCGTCGTACCCGGCGATCGACGGCGATCCCGCGCACCGTCTCCGAGCCGAACAGCTCTCGCTCGACGATCTCATCGCCCTCTACCGTCGCTTGGTCTGACCAGACGGCTCCCCGCACATCTGGAGAAGTAGCGATGGGCCCAGCTACCCGCCCATCATGCAAGCTACACCGGGCTCGAGAGAGCGTAACACCGAAGTCGAAGCACCCTGCAACGCCCCCTACGTTCACGGCTCGCAGTCGGCCGAACGCTCACAAGGAGCCGCGACCAAAGGGAGTAGAGATGGACCCGCGGTCCACCGATATGGATGAAAATGTCGGCCGCGGACCGTGTAGGCTGGAAACGGCGAGGGACGGGAGAGGTCGCCGGAGGTGCCTGTAGCGGGGTAATTTTCAGGGGAGCGGAGTCTGCCGCCCACATTGCGACCCGATGGCGCAACTTCCAACGGAGTCCCCTTGGCCCGCCGCGGGCAGCCCATGAGAATGAAAGTCGCGGGGAGTCGGGGCTGAAGCCCTGAACGGGCTTGAAGCCCGCCTTCCAATGTTCCGGTGCGGCTCGGAAGGCGCACTTTAGCGGGCGCGGAGCTTCAGCTCCGCTCCAGGGCGACTGACTTTCAATGGAGCGTGGGGGACAATAGTCGGGAGATCATGTCTTCCATGTCCTGGGCCCAGTCGACTCGCTTCTTCTGGCTGGCGGCGGTCCTGTTTCCGCCGCTGGGTCTGGTCCTTCTCTGGACCCGGCCCGGCGCCAAAATCCCGACCAGGCTGGCGGGAACTGTGGCCATGTTCGTGTTGGCCGTGGCACACCTGTACTTCCTCTGGGGGCTGCGAGTCGAACTCGACGGCGCGGCCACCCAGCCGATCTTCTACTTCGGCGACCGGGCATCGCAGTACGCACAGTTGGAAGCGGAGCGGGCGCGGCAAGTCGAACAGCTTCCTCCCCCCGAATCGGCCGCCACCGAGCCGGCGCCCGTGGCGGAAACCGCTGCTTTGGTCGCGGACGTGATCGAAAACGATCCGCCGGTGCCGCCGGCTCATAGCGCCTACTGGACCGACTATCGCGGCCCCCAGCGCGATGGCCACTACACTCAGACGCCGATCCTCACCGACTGGCCCGAAGGCAAGCTCGAAGAGCTCTGGCGTCATCCCGTGGGCGGCGGCTACGCGTCGTTCGTGGTCGCCGACGACCGCGCCTTCACCATCGAGCAGCGGCGCAACCAGGAGGTAGTGGCGGCCTACGACATGGAATTCGGCCGTGAGCTCTGGACAAACGCCTGGGACGCGAACTTCCGGAATGCGGAGGGTGGGCCGGGGCCGCGGGCGACACCCACCTGGAGCGACGGCCGCGTCTACGCCCTCGGCGCCGAAGGTGAGCTGCGGGCCATCGACGCGACGACCGGCGCCACCATCTGGCGCAGGAACATCCTGCGCGAGAACAACGCGCAGAACGCGGAGTGGGCCATGGCCGCTTCACCGCTGGTGGTCGACGGCAAGGTCATCGTGCTGCCCGGCGGACGGGATGCCTCGGTGGTTGCCTACGACAAGGGCACCGGCGACGCCGTCTGGAAAGCGCTCAGCGACCAGCAGGCATATACCGCCCCGATGCTCGCCACGCTAGCCGGTCAGCGTCAGATTATCGTCGTGAGCGCGTCGCGAGCCGTGGGGCTGACGGTCGAGGACGGCTCGCTGCTCTGGGAGTACCCGTGGCGTACCAGCTTCGACGTCAACGCCGCCCAGCCTGTAATCACCGGACCCGATACCGTCTTCCTTTCGGCCGGCTATGGCCATGGGGCGACGCTGGTACGGGTGACGCGCGACGGCGACGGCTTCACTGCCAGCCGCGTTTGGGAAACCAACCGGATGAAGAACAAGTTCTCGAGCTCGGTCTTCTATGACGGCTACATCTACGGCTTCGACGAGGCGATCTTCGCCTGCCTTGACGCGGCCACGGGCAAGCTGAAATGGAAGGGCGGCCGCTATGGGTACGGGCAGGTCCTGCTGGCCGACGGCCATCTGATCATCACGAGCGAACGGGGCGACGTGGCGCTCGTGAAGGCGACGCCGGAGTCCCACCAGGAGATCGCGCGTTTCAGCGCGGTCGACGGCAAGACATGGAATACGCCCGCGCTGGCCGACGGCCGGCTGCTGGTCCGGAATGCGCGCGAGATGGTCTGCTATCGGATCGGCGGCTAGAAGAAGGTCGGAACCTCGCGCGGCAGAGGCGCAGAAACCCCGCACCGCCAAGCCAGGCAAGCCTCAAGCGGTCTGCATGACGCGCTGGATCGCTCCCGTCATCCGGTCCCAGCGCTCGCTGGTTTCAGCCAATCGTTTCCGGCCCGCCGCGGTGAGGTTGTAGTACTTGGCGCGCCGGTTGTTGTCCGACAGCCCCCACTCGGCGGCGAGCCACCCGCGCAGCTCAAGCCGGTGGAGAGCCGGGTAAAGCGCCCCCTCCTCGACCCGCAGGACGCCGTCGGAGGTCGACTGGATCCACTCGGCGATCGCGTAGCCGTGCTGCTTGCCGCGGGTCAGCGTTTTCAGGATGAGCATGTCCAGCGTCCCCTGCACCAGGTCGCCGGGTTTGTCGGGCTTTCCCATAATTGATTTATGGGAAGTATGCCACGAAGATAGCGCCGGTGCAAGCCTAAACGGACCGCAACCGCGGAATCAGCCGCGCGGACGGCTCTCGAAGAAGTCGCCCAACCGCTGCATCGCCTGTTCCAGAATCGGGCGCTCGGAGGCGTAGCAGATTCTGATCGACCCCTCGCCGCCGGCGCCAAACGCCACGCCCGGGGCCAGACCGACCTGGGTGTCCATGAGGATCGTCTTACAGAGCTCGAAGGAGTCCGTGCAGCCGTCGATCTTCGGGAAGACGTAAAAGGCACCATCCGGGCGCGGGACCGTCACGCCGGGCATCTTGTTCAAGGCCTCAAGGCAGAAGTCGCGGTTGAGTTTGAGCATCGCGACCATCTCGCGGAGCGTGCGTTCGCCCCACAGCAGGGCTGTCTCGCCGGCGCGCTGGGTGAAACTCGGGGCGTGAGAAACGATGAACTCGTTGAGCTGCGTCGCCCGGGCGACCAGGTCCGGGCGCGCCACCACCCAGCCGAGGCGCCAGCCGGTCATGCAGTAGCTCTTCGAGAACGATTGCGTCACGATCAGGGCATCCTCGCGCGTGGCCTTCTTGAGGATGCTCGGCACCGGCTCGCCGATCTTCTCCGTACGGTAGTAGAGCCGCTCGTAGACCTCGTCGGCCAGCAGCCAGAGGCCATGCCGCCGGGCGAATTCGAGCAGCTTCGTCTGCTCTTCATCGGTTGCCACCCAGCCGAGCGGGTTGGAGGGCGACGTATAGACCAGCAGACGGGTGCGCGGCGTGACGGCCGCCTCGAGCACGTCGAAATCCACCGTGTAGCGATCGCCCACGAGCGGATGCGGGATCTCGACCGGTTTGGCATTGCTCATTGCGACCATCGACGAGGCGTTAGGCCAGGCCGGCGTCAGCAGGATCGCCTCGTCGCCGGGATCGAGCACACAGCGGATGCTGACGTTGAGCGCCTGGACCCCGGACGCGGTGACGACGATGTCGCGCATCGGATCGAGCTGGACGCCGTGCCGCTCATCGTAGTGCCGGGCCAGCGCCTCGCGCGTCGACGGCAGGCCGGCGTTCTCGGTGTAGAACGTGTAGCCGTCCGACATCGCCTTGATGGCGGCGCGCTTGATGTATTCAGGCGTCGGGACGTTCGATTCGCCGAAGTAGAGCTTGAGGACGCCGTCCATGCCCATGGCGATCTCCGCGAGTTCGCGGATGCGCGAATGGGGAACGGCCATCGCGGAGGAGGACAGTTGCGGGGGCATCGGTTCAGTCACGGCGCGGGGTCGAGAGAGCTTCGATGTTGACCAGCTCGGTCGGGTAGTCGCCGGTGTAGCAGGCGTAGCAGTGCTTCTCGAATGATCGTCGTCGACGGCCTTGCGGAGCGCCGATAGCGACAGGTAGCCGAGCGAATCGGCTCCGACGAACTTCTCGATCTCGGACACCGAGTTGTTGGCCGCGATCAGCTCGCTGCTTCGCGGCGTATCGACGCCGTAGAAGCACGGCGAGACCGTCGGCGGGCAGGAGATGCGCAGGTGGACCTCGCGCGGCGCCCGGCGTCGCGCACCATGCGGACGATCTTCTGGCTGGTGGTGCCGCGGACGATGGAATCGTCCACCAGCACGACTCGCTTGCCTTCCAGCAGCTCGCGCACCGGATTGAGCTTGAGCTTCACGCCAAAGTCGCGGATGGCCTGCGACGGCTCGATGAAGGTGCGGCCGACGTAGTGGTTACGGATGAGCGCCTGGCGGAACGGGATCCCGGACTCGTCGGAGTAGCCGATGGCCGCCGGCACGCCGGAATCGGGCACCGGAACGACGACGTCGGCGTTCACCGGATGCTCGAGCGCCAGCAGGCGTCCCATCATCTCGCGGGACATCTGCACGGAACGGCCGAAGACGATCGAATCCGGACGCGAGAAGTAGACGTGCTCGAACACGCAGTGCGACCGGTTCTTGGGAACGGTGTAGCGCTGGCGGGCCATGCCCTCCGGCCCGACGATCACCATCTCGCCCGGCTCCACCTCATTCACGTAGGTGGCGCCGATCAGGTCGAAGGCGCAGGTCTCCGAGGCAAAGCAGTGGCAGAGCTTGCCGCCGGGCAGTTCCATCATGCCCATGGACATCGGCCGGAAACCGTGCGGGTCGCGGGCGACGATGATCCGGTCCTTGGCCAGAAAGACCAGCGAAAACGCGCCGTCGAGCTGCAGCAGGGCCTCGCGCAGCGCGCCGGCCAGCGTGCGCTCCCGCGAGTGGGCAATCAGGTGGAGGATGACTTCGGTGTCGCTCGACGCCTGGAAGATGGAGCCGTCGCGTTCCAGGTCGTTGCGCAGCTCGCGCGCATTGGTGATATTGCCGTTGTGGGCCACCGCGATGCGGACCCTTATTGCAGGTGACATAGAAGGGCTGGGCGTTGCCGAGCAGGCTGGTATCGCCGGCGGTCGAGTAGCGCGTATGGCCGATCGCCATGTGGCCGGGCAGGCGACCCACCGCTTCCGGCGTGAAGATGTCCGCGACCAGGCCCATCGCTCTTGTGGCAGGTGATCGTGCCGGCCGTTGGACGTGGCGATCCCGGCGCTCTCCTGCCCCCGGTGCTGGAGGGCGTGCAGGCCCAGGTAGGCCAGGTTGGCGGCCTCGCGGATGGCCATGGATGGCAACGACCCCGCACTCTTCGTGGAATTTGTCGAACATCGCTTCTCTCACCTGCGATCGTCGGTCTTCGACTGGCATTCCCCAAGCTGCGGGCAGCGCTTCTCCCACTGTCCGCCGAAGCTCGCGCACATCCAGGTGCACGAGGCGATCCCCGCGGTTCGCCGATCGTCAGCCAGCCGTCCTGCGTAACGCCGATCACCGGCGCCTCCACCCCGTGCTTCGCCGCGACGGCCCGAACCGCATCCGCGTCCGTCGTCGAGACCAGGATCCGCGACGGAGCCTCGTCGAAACAGCAGCGAACTCGCTCCGCAGGTCCGGAGTCCAGCTGGACATCGGCGCCGATCGATCGTCGGCCCGAACGAGCACTCCGCCAGCGCGACCGCCAGGCCGCCGCCGCCCAGGTCGTGGGCCGACTCGGCCAAGCCCGGCCGCGGACGATCTCGCGCATCGCCGCGTGCACGCGCTTCTCGTAGATCCATATCGAGCGCCGGCGGCAGTCCCCACAGCGTCGCTCGAGAACGGCCTTGGCGTATTGCGTGCCGCCGAAGCGGGTCGCGTCGCAGGTCACCCAGCCCGCCGAGCAGCAGGATCACGTCCGCCCGGCGTTCTGGAAGTCCATCGGCACGCGGCTGCGCCGTCTTCATCAGTCCGACGATGCCCATCACCGGCGACGGATGGATCGGCTCGCCGAGCGTCTCGTTATACAGGCTGACGTTGCCGCCGGTAATCGGCGTCCCGAAGAACTCGCAGGCTTCGGCCATGCCCTCGATGGCCTCCACCAGCTGCGCCATGATCTCGGGACGCTCGGGATTGCCGAAGTTCAGGTTATTGGTGGCGGCCACCGGCTCGGCGCCGACCGTCGAAAGGTTGCGGCAGCATTCGGCCACCATCAGCCGCGCGCCCTCGCGCGGATCGAGGTAGCAGTAGCGCTCGTTGCCGTCGAGCGACATCGCCACGGAGGTGCCGGTCTCCTTGATGCGCACGACGGCCGCGTCGGCGCCGGGACCCCGCGTGGTGTTGGTGCGGACCATGTAGTCGTACTGCTCCCAGATCCAGCGCTTGGAGCAGATATCGCCGGAGGTGAGCAGCGTCGACCAGATCGGCCTGCAGATCGCGCTGGCACGGAACTCGGGCGCCTCCATCGGCGCCGGCCGGTAGGGCGTCGACGCCATGCGGCCGGTCGTAGAGCGGCGCTTCGTCGGCCAGGGCGCGGGTCGGGATCTCGGCCACGACCTCGCCGTGGTCGCGCACCCGGAGCTTGCCGTCGTCGGTGACGTGGCCGATGGTGACGGCGTCGAGGCCCCACTTCCGGAAGACCTGGAAGACCTCGTCCTCGCGGCCCTTCTCGGCCACCAGCAGCATGCGCTCCTGGCGATTCGGAGAGCATGATCTCGTAGGGCGTCATGCCGGTCTCGCGCTGCGGGACGTGGTCCAGGTCGATCTCGATGCCGGTGCCGGCGCGGCTGCCCATCTCGCAGGTGGAGCAGGTCAGGCCCGGCGGCGCCCATGTCCTGGATGCCGACGATGGCGCCGGTCTTCATCGCTTCCAGGCAGGCCTCGAGCAGCAGCTTTTCCATGAACGGATCGCCCACCTGCACGTTAGGCCGCTTCTGCTTGGACTCCTCGGTGAACTCGGCCGACGCCATCGAGGCGCCGTGGATGCCGTCCTTGCCGGTTTTGGCGCCGACGTAGATCACCGGGTTGCCGACGCCGGACGCCTGGGCCAGGAAGATCTCGTCGTGCCGGAAGACGCCGAGCGCGAAGACGTTCACCAGCGGATTGCCGTTGTAGCAGGGATCGAAAACCGTCTCGCCGCCGACCGTGGGAACGCCGAAGCAGTTGCCGTAATGGGCGATGCCGCTCGACGACGCCCTCGAGGATCCGGCGGTTGCGCGCGCCGACCTCCGGGTCGTCCAGCGGGCCGAAGCGCAGGGCGTCCATCACCGCGATGGGCCGCGCGCCCATGGTGAAGATGTCGCGCAGGATGCCGCCGACGCCGGTGGCCGCGCCCTGGAACGGCTCGATGAAGCTCGGGTGGTTGTGCGACTCGATCTTGAAGGCGATGGCGTAGCCGTCGCCGATGTCGATGATGCCGGCGTTCTCGCCCGGCCCCTGCAGCACGCAGCGGGCTCTCGGGTCGGGAGCTTCTTCAGGTGCAGGCGCGAG
The DNA here is from genome assembly GCA_963809945.1 of Bryobacterales bacterium. GTDB lineage: Bacteria > Acidobacteriota > Terriglobia > Bryobacterales > Bryobacteraceae > CAWELS01. The sequence goes on from CAWELS010000064.1 coordinate 69,927, forward strand.
CTCTTGTAGGAGCAGTGCTCGCTCCACATGACGCTGAAGATGCCCGAGCTCGGTGATGGTGGGCTCGCGGCCGAGCAGCGAGACGATCTTGTCGTACTCGTCCGGGGAGAGCTGGTGGGCCTTGACGATATCGGCTGTGATCGCGCTCATAGGCGTGCGGCCAGGGCGCCCACCATCGACTGGAAAATGGCGAGGCCGTCGGTCGATCCGACCAGCGGATCGGTGGCGCGCTCCGGGTGCGGCATCATGCCCAGCACGTTGCGCTCCCGGCTCAGAATGCCGGCGATGGAGCGCAGCGAGCCGTTGGCGTTGTCCAGGTAGCGGAAGGCGACGCGGTCCTCGGCTTCGAGTTCGTCGAGCGTGCGCTCGTCGGCCACGTAGCAGCCCTCGCCGTGGGCGATCGGGAGGCGGCAGGACCTGGCCCTCTCAATCCCGCTGGGTGAAGGGCGAGTTGGTGGTCTCCACCCGTAGGGGCAGCTCACGGCAGATGAATTTCAGCCCGCGGTTGCGGACCAGCGCACCGGGCAGCAGGCCGGATTCGGCCAGGATCTGGAACCCGTTGCAGATGCCGATGACCAGCCCGCCATCGGCGGCGAAACGCCGGACGGCGGCCATGACCGGGGAGAACTTCGCGATGGCGCCGCAGCGGAGATAGTCGCCGTAGGAGAAACCGCCGGGCAGGATGACCGCGTCAACGTTTCCGAGCTGGGTGTCCTCGTGCCACAGGAATTCGGCCGGCTGCCCCAGGTCCGCGGTGACCGAGTGCCAGGCATCGTGATCGCAGTTGCTGCCAGGGAAGACGACGACGCCGAATCTCATGAAGAAACTTCAGTGTAACAGAACCACCGGCGGCGAGGTCGCCAAACCTGCCGCCGGATTCTGTTCCACTCGGCCTCAGGGACCGTCGTCGCCCGCCTCGTCCGCCTGCTCGAACGCCATGAGGTGGAAGCGGTCCGCGATCTTCACCAGATCGATCCCGGGGATCTTCTTGAAGTCCAGGACTTCCTTCAAATCTCCGTTCTTTGTCCGGTAGGCTACGATCGCCTCGGCGTCGTGTTCAGTAAGTCCGAGGACCTTAACTAACTCGGCGGCGGTGGCCAGGTTGACATTGATCTTATCGCCCTGCATGGCCGTCGATTCGATCTCCGCCGCCGACCGGTTATCGACACCGAAGTGCTCGGTAAGATACTCGATCACCAGGCGAATTTCTTCGTCGGTCCCCTGGGCGCCGAGCCCAACCATGGAACTCACCACGGTGGACCATTGATTGTAAGTCCTCTTGTCTTTGACGACGATATCCAGCGTGTGGCACGTCTTGCACATACGCTCGACCACCGGCTTGCCGGGCCCAGCCGGCAGCGTCACTTGAGCTTTGACGGGCAAGCCGATGGCAAGACAGGCAAAGGCGGCCATAATCCAGTAACGGTTTAGCACTGTTTTCATTGTCCCCTAACCCTTATGGCAGCGAAAACACATGGAGGACGCCAGGCCGCGCGGGCGAGCCGGAATGCCCGCCGCTGGCCATGACAGCCACGTATTGCTTCCCGTCCTTTCCTTGATATGTGATGGGCACGGAGTGGGCGGAGGCGCTGAGCTTGGTAGCCCAGAGCTCTTCCCCGGTCCGGGAGTCGAACGCGCGGAAGTACCCGTCGGTGCTGGCACCGATGAACAACACCCCGCCGGCGGTTACGATGGGACCGCCGATGTTGATCCGCCCGGTCTTGGGGACGCCGATCAGCTCGAGTTCAGGGTGAACGCCGAGAGGCACCTTCCAGACGATGTCGCCGGTATTGGCGTTGACGGCGCTCAGCTCGCCCCAGGGTGGCGCCTGGCAGGGCCAGTGTTTCGCCGTATCCCAGAAATCGGTGCTGCTGTTGGGAATGCGCTCATCCGGACCGACGCGGGACCAGGTGCCATCCTCGCGCTTGACGAGCTTGTTGTACATGCCAAGGTTCTTCACGTTGGTGAAGATATAGCCGAGATTGGGGTCAAACGCCACGCCGGGCCAGTTGCCGCCGCCGGTCCAGCCGGGGAAGATCACCCGCATCTTCGGTCCGTACTGCGCGTAGGGTCCGCCGGTCAGCACGCCGCCTTCGGCCTCGAGCAGTGATTTGCAGAACGCTTCGTGCTCGGGCGTGACCTTGGCGACATCGTCGGGCGAGAAAGCAACGCGGCCGAGTGGCGGCGGCTTCACCGGGAACGGCTGCGTGGGCCACGGGTCGTCACCCGGAACCGTGTTGTCGGAGATCACCGGCCGCTCCTCGACGGGGTAGATCGGCTCACCGGTCAGCCGGTTGAAGATGAACAGCAGGTCCTGCTTGGTCATCTGGGCGACCGCGGGGATCTTCTTGCCTCCACGTTCGACGAAGATGAGCGCCGGCGGAGCCTCCAGATCGTAGTCCCAGTTATCGTGGTGCGTCGTCTGGAAAAACCACTTCAGCTTGCCCGTGTTCGCGTCGAGCGCCACGAGCGACGAACCGTACAGGTTCGAGCCATGGCGCGCGTTGCCGTTGAAATCAAGGTTCGGCGTACCAAGCGGCACGAAGACCATCTCGTGCTCCACGTCGACGGTGATCAGGCCCCAGGCGTTGGCGCCCGCGCGATTCTCCCATTCACCGTCTTTCCAATCCTCGTGGTGTGGCTCGCCGGGCCGCGGGACCGTGTGGAAGGTCCAGGCCAACTCACCGGTGCGCGCGTTCCAGGCGTGGATATCCCCGGGCGCGCCGCGCTCGGGCCGTTCACCGGAACGGCCGCCGGTGACGATCAGATTCTTGTAGATGGCGGGCGGGGACGAATAGCCGTAGAACCGAATCTCGACGTCCTTGGGCAGGACGTCCCGTGTGTTAACGGTGCCGTCCTTGCCGAATCCCGGGACCGGTTGGCCCGTCTTCGGGTCGATCTCGATCAGATAGCCGTCGCTGGTCGCAATGACGAGCCGGGGACCGACTTCGTCGTCGCCGGGCCAGTACGAGAGACCGCGTCCGGCGGGCGTATGGGCCAACTCGTATTCCCAAATCTTTTTGCCCGTCTCCGGAACCAGCGCCAGGACGCGATTGTAGCCCGTGCTGACGTACATGACATCGTTGATCACGAGCGGGGTCGAGTCCGATATCCGGGCGCGCGGTCCGCGTGGGCGGCGGGGAGGAGGAGGCGTGATTGGGGCAGCGTTGGCGCCCGCGCTCTCCACTGGCCGCGGGGGTCGACGGAACGCGGGCCGAGGCGCTTCACGCGTGATCGGAGCCTCGGTTTCATATGTCCAGGCGAGTTTCAGGTCAGTCACGTTCCCCGTGTTGATCTGGTCCAGCGGCGAATACCGCATCCCGCCAGGATCGTTGCCGAAGTTCGGCCAGTCAGTCTGCCCGTGGGCCGCGGGTAGCAGTAGGCAAAATACCGCGGTCAGCAGCAAGCAAGAGCGTTTCATTCATTACCCCCCGAATCATCGCTGCAGGTGCGTTTGTGAAAGCACATGTTCCAGTTCAGCGATTCGTTGTCAGTCGTCATGCCACGGAAAATCGAGTCGGACCGGCCGTCCGGCAGCTCCGAACGCTCCCTTCCAGAGAAGCTTCCAGCGGAGATCCACACGTGCGAGAGTGCCCGCCGGGCACTTGCCACGAGGGCAATTGAACATCTTTTCTCGCTGCAATGTGATCGGCCCAGAAAGTGGAGTGGAGCGTCACCAGTTCGCTCCCATGCCCTGTTGGCTCACCGAACTGCGGGAGCCCCTCAAGTATAGAGGCGTTGTCTGTCTGGCCATTGGTTTCGCGTCCGGCGGAAAAAAGCCCGGAGTCTGCGAGAAAACCAAGTCCCGCGACTGCGTGCAGCGTGAGGGCCGCGCAACGCCGGAAAGGATTCTTCAGCCCGGTCTTTCCTAATAGTGAGATGCGTCGCGGCGCCGGAGAGGTGCGACGAACCGACAATGAACGCACCGCATGGCACGGCGCGCGCGGCCTGTTTCGGCCGGCTCGGTGGGAAGCGCATCCAGACTACCCCAGTGATTCCAGGGACCGGCGCATCCAAGCCGGCCCCCCAAAGTCAGCGATCCCGCCCAGCGGGAGCGGAAGCCGACGCTACGGCCTCGGGTCGTTCCAATGAACCATCGGCAGGCCCCGTACGGGCGCGGGGAAGCACGGAATGCGCTTGCCCTTCAACGAGCCGATGTAGATCGTATCCAGATTCGGTCCACCGAAGGTGACGCTGGCCATCCAGGGCGCAATCCCGTTCCCGGTGGCGAATAGCACGTCTTCGGTCACCTCGCCCTTGAAGAACTGCTGTTCCAGGCGATCGACCTTCTCCGGGTCACCTTCATCCAGCAGCACCTTGAGGTCGCCTTCCGGCGTCAGGACGAAGAGCTTGTCCGAGTAGACCATCGTCCCCCACAGGTTGCCGAAGGTGTCGAAAGCGATGCCGTCCGGCCAGGCGCCCTTACCCAGGTTGCGCGGTCCGAACACCTCCCGGTCCTTCAGGTTGTTCTTCTCGTCGACGCGCATCCGGCTCACGCAGCCGCCGGTGGTTTCGACGATGTAGATCCACTCCTCGTTCGCATCGAAGCGGACTTCATTGGTGAAGCTTGAAGCCATCGGCGACGATGCGGAAGGTGCCGTTCTCGTAGAGAACGATGTAGCCGTCCGGCAGGTCGGTCCGGAGCGCGTGCATCCAATTCTTGATTTTGGTCGTGACGGTGATCCAGATCCGGCCCTTGGAGTCCCGCAACACGAAATTGACCTTGCCGATCGGCTCGCCGTCGACGCTGTCGGCCAGCACCTTGGTGTCGCCGTCCCGGGTCATGATCTCGAGACAGTCGGTGCCGAAATTAGAAATCAGGAAGTCGCCGTTCTTGGCGAAGGCGAGGCCGTTGGGCAGCGTTCCCGTCAGGAACCGCGTCGCTTCGGTGTCGGCGGCGGCGAAGGCCTCGGACCGTTTCTGCGTCACGGTAAGCTGGCTGCCATCGGGGGAGATTCGGGTCACCCCGCCGCGGGCGTCGGCCGCCCAGAGGTCGCCGTTTCGCTCCGCGAGAATGCATTCGGGCCGCTGCAGATCGTGACCGACGTACTTGATGATGGACTTGTCCAGTTCGAAATTGTCAATGGGATTGACCGGCATCAGTTCAGGCTCTTTTCATACAGGAGACACGAGTCGCCGATTGCAGTACGATCAGCGACTCGTGTCGATTCATCGTTCGATTGTGGCGGACGTCCCCGCCGTGGCGGTTCACTCGGGAAATCCACGTCCTTGAAGAATTTGTAGGTCCCCAGATCAGAGGGCGGGGCGAAGAAGCAGATCACCTTCATCTCTTCTGTTCCGGAGTTCTGCAGCATGTGCACCTTGCCCTGCGGAAACAGCACCATGGTAGCCCTCTCTGACAGCGTCGATCTCGCCGTCCACCATCACACGGCCTGAGCCGCGGATGATGTAGATGGCCTCTTCCCCGTTCGGATGGCTGTGAGCGGGCCGCACGGTCTCACCCGGGGCAACCGAATCACACAGACCGACAGGTGCTGGGCGTTCAGCCGCTCGTCGTTCACCAGCCACCGAAGATGGCGTCCAGGCAGGTCTAGTTCTTCAATGTCGTCTTCGTTGATGACGGGTACACTCATCCCTTGACCCCTTTCTTGATGGTCTCGGCGAGCTGCGCCGGAGTAAGACCGAAGGCCTTGATCAGTTGTCCATACTTGGCGGAATGGATGAACTGCGGTTCCGCATTCTTGTCGAGGGCATTGACGGCGATTACCCGGCTCGTGTCGATCTGATCGCGGTGGCGGAACAAAACCTTTCGGAAGTTCCTGCCAGAGGTAGCCGTTGTTCTGCTCGGCGAAGCAAGAGCTTGCCGGAGTCGAAGAGCTTCAGCAGAGCATCGTGGTCGATGGATGGCATGTCGACGACGCCGACCGAAAGCCCGCTTCGCCGCACTCCTCGGCAGTCGCCAGCGCCTCGTGGACTCCGCGTCCGCTGCTGATGATCACCGCGGCATGTCGTCGGCGTCTCGCGCAGGACGGAGCCCTTGCCGAATTCGAAGGTGTAATCGGCATCGTAAAGAACCGCCGAACCGGTGACGCATGACGCGCACGTAGTTCAGTCCGCTGTTGCCCTCCATGATCCACTTCATGATGGAGAGCATCTGCTGCGGGCAGGAGACGTCGACGATCTTGAGCTGCCCGACGGCATCGAAGATGGTGATGTCGTCGTTGCCCATGTGGGTGGCGCCGTTGGTGCGGGTCTCGAAGTTGGCGGCGGTGGCCAGGAACGTCAAGTCCAGGCCATGTCCCTCGCTCAGCCAGCCAGTCGGGCGCCTCGATGGCCTCGATGCGTTCCTGCTGGCCGACGGCGATACGGCGCAGCACTTTCCAGTCGAAGAAGGGGCAGAAGGTGCTGATCCAGGTGTTGTGGCCCAGGGCGGCGAAGGCTTCGCCCATCAGCATCATGTTGGCCTCGGCCACGCCGACGTTCAGCGCCCGCTTCTGATCCACGGAGGCCACGCCGGCTTCCAGTCCGCTGGTGGAGGCCAGGTCGGCGTCGATCGAAACTACGCGGCTGTCGCGGGCGAACACCTTCATGGCGCCGGTGATGATCTGGCGGCGGCGTATTCCTTCTTGGGATCGAGCTTCGCCAGCGCGCCGGCGTCGTAGCGGATCTTCTTGTCGCGTGGCGGCGCCCGGGTCAGCATCGACGGTCCCATG
>CAWELS010000065.1:0-45968 GCA_963809945.1 Bryobacterales bacterium
GCTCGCGCGAGAATCGCGCGATCCGGCAAGCTTTTTTGACTTGCCGCAAAAAACTCTCGCGACCGACGCCTTCGTCCATGGCCGAGCCGCCGCCGGTGGGAGGCCAGACCGGCGCCACGACCGATCCGATGGCCAGTTCGCGCGACTGGATGCTCTCGGCGAGCGCTTCAGTTCGTCGTCGCTGGCATCGATGCTCACGTGCGGATCGAACAGGAAAATATCGACGCCGTCGAACTTCACGCCATCGACTTCCGCCGCGGCGGTCAGGTCCAGCATGGTCTCCAGCGGGATCACCGGCTCGCCGTCGTCGCCCTTGCCCACCACGCCCGGCCAGGCCGCGTTGTGCAGCTTCGGACTTGTGTTCTTGTGCTGCTCGCTCATGTATCAGAATTCCTTGGGGGATGGTCCGGCGCTAGACGTCACTGAGGCATCGCCGACGTCGGCAAGCTGTCGTGCGTGTTGGGCCCGAAGTAGCGCAGGCCCACCAGCGGCTCGCTGCCGGTGTTCTCGATCTCGACGCCGCGCCGTGGCCGCTTCGTGCGTGATGAACACTTCGTCCTCCGTCTCCTCGCCGAAGCGGATCATGGCCGGCGTCTGCAGGTTCGAGTTTGCCCATCCGGCCTTTGCCCTGCACGGTGATCCAGCCGCTGGCGCCGGGGTCTTTGATCGTGCACTTGGCGCCGGGCTCGACCGTCAACTCCTTGGCGCTGAACAGCTGCTCGCCGTCGATGCGGCCGTAGACGATCCAGCGGTCGGTGTAGCCGTCGCCGCTGCGCGCTGCGTCGACGATCGGCTCGAGGTAGTTGCTCTGCTTGAAGTGCGTGTCGACGTTCTTCTCCCAATCGAGCTGCCCGATGATGAAGTCGAGATCCTGGTGCTTGTCCTCGGGCACGTCCTTCACCAGCAGCGACCAGGGCACTTCGCGGCCTTCGACCAGCGACTGGAACATGCCGAACACGTCGCTTCCCCATTGCGGCTCGTAGGTGCAGAGCGAACCCGGGGCGTGCAGCACGCCCGGCGGGAATCAGCCAGCCGGTGCCGCGCTTCAGCCGATAGGCCCGAGAAGGTCGAGGATGCCGTTGTCGCCTTTGTTCCAATCTTCCAGGCACTTGCGAACGTCGGCCTTGGTCGTGCCCGGCTCCAGGCCCATGAAGGTGTAGGCGAAGTTGTTGTCGACGTTGTTCAACTGCGGCGGGAAGTAGTAGCTTTCCGGCTTGCCTTCCTGGCCGGTGAGCTTGGCGTGCTCGAACTCTGGTGCATGTGATGGGGGATGGGCCCCATGTTGTCGAAGAACTTCGAGTAGACCGGCCAGCGGTTGTACTTGTCGAACATCGCCTTGCCGATCAGCCGGCGCGCCGGCCTCCGCCACGGCGTCGCTCAGCAGGAACTGCTGCCCTTCGAACGACGCAGAAGCTGAGCCCTTCGTCCAGCACGCGGCCCTCGTTGGCGGCTTCGGTGGTGCTGGCGAACCAGCGCTCGTCGATGCCGCCGCGATGCGCGCCGTAGGCGTACCAGTCGTCCGGGTGCAGCTTGATCCGCTTGCCCGGGATGCAGAAAGCTGCGCGGCACCCAGGTCGGGGTCAAGCCGCAGCAGGCCGCCGCCGGCGTCCAGCGCGCTGGCCAACGCCTGCCCCACGTTATCTTTCTTGACGAGCTTCGATTCGGTTGTGTGGTTCATGGTGGGTTCATTCTAAATTCAAAACAACGGTTCTTCCTGCGCCTCTTTGCGTACGACCTCGCGCCAAAAGTGCATGGCGGGGCCGGCCAGCACGAACGCCGCGCAGAGCACCGGTACGGAATAGCCGCGCACGATCATGATGACAACCAAGGCGAACACCAGCCCCACGACATGCCGAAAACTCTTCTGCCCTCGCACCAGTTGGTTGGCGACATGGGGGTAGGGAATACGTGAAACCATCAACAGGGCCGTCAACAAGGCGAAGAACGGCAGGATGCGTTGCAGGGCCGCGTCAATCGCGCCGGCGTACACCAGCGTGTTGGATTCTTGTCGCAGGGCATAGAACAAAAAGGCAAAACTCGCCACCGCCGCGCCGCCGGCCGGCGACGGCAAGCCGCTAAAGCCGATGTGGTCGTCCTCGTCGCCGGTCTCGACATTAAACCGAGCCAGCCGCAAGGCCACGCAGGCCGCGAAACTCGCCGCGATAATCCAAACTTCCTCGCGATGCCAGACGGTGAATTCCGGACACATCTTCACCAGCAAAAACGCCGGAGCGACACCGAACGAAACCAAATCGCACAGGCTATCGAGCTGTGCGCGCAAAATCGCTGGTCGCCCGCGAAAGCCGCGCCACCTGGCCATCCAAAGCGTCGAACACCATGGCCAAAAAAATCAGCCAGGCGCTGATCATCAAGTTGGTGACGTCGGGCAACACATAGTAGACGTCTTCGGTCGGTTTATCGATGCGGGCGGCGACCACGATGGCAAAAAAGCCACATACGAGGTTGCCCAGCGTGAACATCGTGGGCAGCACGGCGACAGCGCGGATTGGTTTCATTCAGCAGCGTCTCCAGAGGCGGTGGAACCTTCGGGCAGCGAATCGGCGATTGTTTCAGGCGCCGCATATTGGGCCAGCACGCTTGAACCGGCCTTGATACACTGCCCGAGTTGGGCCACGATCTGTAAATCGCCGTCGTTAGCAAGAATCAACTCCGTGCGCGAACCGAGCTTTATCATGCCAAACTTCTGGCCGCGTGCAAGCCTCTCGCCCGGCCGCGCCGCGCAAACAATCCGCCGCGCAATGGCCCCGGCAATCTGACGCACCACAAACCGGCGAAACGGCGGCTCGTCTTCTTCCATGCCAATCAGCATCGCTTCGTTTTCCAGGGCGCTTTGCGGATTCAAGGCGTTCAGATACTTTCCAGGCGAGTATTCAAAGCGGATACAACGCGCCGCCAAGGGCGAACGGTTGATATGTACGTTGAAAATTGACAAAAATATGCCGATCCGAACGGCCGGACCTCCCACGAAGGCGTCGTGCTCCAACTCGACAATCTCGACCACTTTGCCATCGGCGGGCGCCACGACCTGGCCGGGCTCTCGCGGCACGCGGCGGGGAGGATCGCGAAAGAACCAGACAATCAACACCAGCAGAACCGCCGCGGCCAGCGCCGTCAAACTCCACGGAAACGGCAAGAACCCCAGCGCCACGGTGGCCGCTAGCAGCGGATAGCTCATCAGTTGCAACTCGGCCAGCCCCCAGCGCGCGAAAGGAATGCGCTCACGCCAAACAAACGGATCGTCCTCCCGACGCCAGTCGGCCGTACACAGATTGCGGCAATACTTCAGATCGCGCGGATCGAGCACGGCGTGCGGAGTGCCGCTGGTTTCGCCCTGGCGAGATGCTTCCATCCGGCGCAGATAACCGCGGCGAAACCGGGCCAAACGCCAACGGCGGCAGACGCCCCAGGCCAACTCCAGGCGGTAGCAGAACCCACCGCCCGGTTGGACACCGGTGATGTTCTCTGGCAGGCGTTCAGGCTCCGCACGGGTAATTGGCTGTGGAGTCTCAGGCATGGAACAACGATTGAACGCCAGCGAGAAGTATCGAAATTCGCCAAACCCCGCGGCGCCAATGGACACAACGGAGTTGGACGCAACGGATTGGACTGGAACGGGATCCCCCGGTCAAAACGCCAAGCCTCAATCGTACCCGCTGACCGACGGCGTGAGAAGTAGCCTTTCGCCGTTGCGTTTCGATTGAATGGCGTGTCGCTTCCGCGATCGAGACACAGAATACGGCGGCGCGGCGGTCACGCCCAGACGATGTGCCGGCCCGAAGGTTGGTTGTGAGTTTTTGACCGCGATCGTAAGGCCGGCAAGCGCTGACGGTGCGCGCACCCCTTTTGGCGAACTTGTGTCCAACCCCCTCTGGCAAACCGCCGCGGCTTGGGCTATAGACAAGAGTTCAGTAGCGTGGCCATTGTCCACCGCGCCGATCAAGAGGAGTTTGAGAATTGGTTGGCGGCGGCCAAGCCGCTTACCGCGATTGAAGGCGGCGGGAACCGTGGCTAGCGCCAAAACGGCCGATGACAAAACGGAGCGATCGCGATGTTCACGTTTCTTCACGCCGCGGACATCCATCTCGATAGCCCCTTGAAAGGGCTGGAGCGATACGAGGGGCGCCGGTTGACGAAATTCGCGGCGCCATGTGCCGGGCGCTCTGAGAATCTGGTCGATTTGGCCCTCGAACGGCAGGTCGATTTCTTGCTGATCGCCGGCGATGTCTACGACGGCGACTGGCCCGACCACAACACCGGCCTGTTCTTCGTCAACCAGATGAACCGGCTGCGCGAGGCCGAAATTCCCGTGGTCTTGATTCGCGGCAACCACGACGCGGAAAGCAAGATCACAAAATCGCTACGGCTGCCCGACAATGTCCAACGGTTGGACACCAAGCGGGCCCAGACCGCTGAGGCCCAAAAGCTGCACGCGTTGGGCGTCGCGGTTCACGGCCGCAGTTTCGCCAAGGCGGCCGAGACCGACAACCTGGCGATCGGCTACCCATCGGCCAGCCGCGGCATGTTCAACATCGGCTTGTTGCACACCTGCCTGGCCGGCGCCGAAGGGCACGAACGTTACGCCCCTTGTACGCTCGACGACCTGCGTTCCAAGGAGTACGACTACTGGGCCCTAGGGCACATCCACCAGCGCGGCGTACATAGCGTCGGCGACGAGCCGCCGGTCATTTTCTCTGGCAACATCCAAGGGCGGCATATTCGCGAACCCGGCGCCAAGGGCTGCCTGTTGGCCGAGGTGGACGACCGCCACCGCGTCAGCCTTGAGTTCCATCCGCTGGACGTGTTTCGCTGGGAGACATGCCGCATCTCGGCCGAAGGCGCCGAGGACGGCGACGCCGTGCTCAACTTGTTTGCCGAGGAGTTGCAAGCCGCGGTGGCCAATAGCGGTGGCCTTCCGCTGGCCGTGCGGGTGGTCGTCCAAGGGCGATCGGCTGCGCATCGCCAACTGCTGGCCAATCCGTTGGATCCGCCAACCTGCTGTCGGGTGCCGGAGACCCGGGCTCCAGGTGAGGAGTAGATCCGCCAACCTGCTGCCGGGTGCCGGGGACCCGGGCTCCAGGTAAGGTAATACACCTGTTTTCATAGCGTTGTCGCATAGAGGCAGGTGGCTGGAACTGACGCCATGCCTGCCGATTCTGCTCGAAATCCGCCTCCCGGGGATGTAAACTGGAACTTGTGTCGATTTTCGACTCTCCGGCACTTGGCTAAACTTGAACATGGAGGCTGATTCCATGGCGGCACCGGCCAGCAGACAGCTCACCAGCGAGTTCGATGACAGCGGACTCGATCGGCAGGATCTGATTCGCGCCTGGCGGATGATTCATATGTCCCGGCGCATCGACGACCGGGAGATTCTCCTCAAGCGGCAGCAAAAGACCTACTTCCAGATCAGCGGCGCCGGCCACGAGGCAATCCAGACGGCCGCGGGGATGGCCATGCGCCCCGGCTACGACTGGTTCTACCCCTACTACCGCGACCGGGCGCTGTGCCTCACCCTCGGCGTCACGGCCGAGGAGATGCTGCTCCAATCCGTCGGATCGGCCAACGACCCGGCCTCGGGCGGACGGCAGATGCCGACCCACTGGAGCAGTCCCGAACTCAACATCGTCACCACGTCATCGACCACCGGCACGCAGTTTCTCCCCTCGGTGGGCTGCGCGCACGGCTGCCGGCTACCTCCATCCGGAGAAGGACGAGGTCACGCTCGTCTGCGGCGGCGACGGGCATACCAGCGAGGGCGAGTTCTGGGAGTCAATCAACGCTTCCTGCCTGGAGCGGCTCGCCATTATCTTCTTAATCGAGGACAACGGCTACTCGATCTCGACTTCGGTGGATGTACAGACGGCCGGCGGCAGCATTTCCCGGCTGGTGTCCAGCTTCCCCGGCCTGTTCGTGAGCGAGGTGGACGGAACCGACTTCATCGCGTCCTACCAAGCCATGACGCGAGCCGCCGAGTACTGTCGAGAAGGACTCGGTCCGGCGCTCGTGCACGCCCACTGCACGCGACCCTATTCGCACTCGCTTTCGGACGACGAACGGCTCTACAAACCCGCCGCCGAACGCGAGGCCGAGCAGGCTCGGGACCCGGTGCGGCGGTTCGCCGAGTTCCTGGTCTCCGAGGGCATCGTAACCGAGCGGGAGCTCGAGGAGATGGGCCGCGAAATCGACCTGGAAGTCCAGCAGGCCGCCGAACGGGTTCTCAAAGCGCCGCCGCCCAAGAAGGGCTCGGCCACGCTGTACGTCTATTCGGACACGGTGGATCCGACCTCGAGCGACTTCGCCACCGAGCCCCAACCCGAAGGGCCGCCCATCACGATGGTCGATTCGATCAACCGCACGCTCCACGATGAGATGCGGCGCAACGACAAGATTGTCGTCTACGGCGAAGACGTCGCCGATTGCAGCCGGGAAGAAGATTTGAAAGAGGTGAAGGGAAAAGGTGGCGTGTTCAAAGCCACCTTGGGGCTCCAGCGGGAGTTCGGCTCCCGGCGCTGCTTCAACTCGCCGCTGGCCGAGGCGGCAATCGTCGGCCGGGCCACCGGCATGGCCACCCGCGGCGCCAAGCCCGTGGTCGAGATCCAGTTCTTCGACTACATCTGGCCGGCGATGATGCAGTTCCGCGACGAGACGGCCAACATTCGCTGGCGGTCGAACAACGGCTTCAAGTGCCCGCTGGTGGTGCGCACGGCCATCGGCGGCTACCTGACGGGCGGCTCCATCTATCACAGCCAGTCCGGGGAATCGATGTTCGCCCATATCCCGGGCATTCGCGTCGTGATGCCGTCGAACGCCCAGGACGCCGTGGGGCTGCTGCGGACGGCCATCCGCTGCGATGATCCGGTGCTGTTCCTCGAGCACAAGAAACTGTATCGCGAAACCTACAACCGGGCGCCGTACCCGGGGCCGGACTACATGATCCCGTTCGGCAAGGCCAAGGTGGTCAAGAGCGGCAGGCACCTGACGGTGGTCACCTACGGTGCGCTGGTGCAGAAGTCCCTGCTCGCCGCCACCGAGATTGAAAACCGCCACCCGGACTGGCAAGTCGAGGTGATCGACCTGCGCACGCTCTCGCCCTACGATTGGGAGACGATCGCCGAGTCCGTCCGGAAGACGACCCGCGCCCTGGTGGTGCATGAAGACAACCGCAGTTGGGGCTACGGCGGGGAGATCGCGGCGCGGATCGCCGACGAGTTGTTCCATTGCCTGGACGCGCCGGTGGGCCGCGTGGGGTCGCTCGATACGTACGTGGGCTACAGTCCCACGCTCGAAACCGAGATTCTGCCGCAGGTGGAAGACGTTCGCGCCGAGATGGAGCGGCTGCTGGACTACTAGGCGGTCAGCTCCCGATGTGGCGTGCGCACCCTCGAAAGCTGGGCAGACTTCCGCTCCCTACCAGCCGATATTGACCGTCGTGATCACCTGGTCCCGAACCTCGACTTTGTCGTCGTAGTCCGGCTTCCCGGCCATCGTCAGGCGGATCTGGTAGGTGCCGGCCGGAAGCTTGATCATGGCCGGTGTCTTCTCGCTGCGCAGTTGCCCGTTCAGGTAGATCGTCGCGCCGCGCGGCTCCGACGAAATCGCCAGCGTCCCGGCGAGTTGGTCCAGGTTGACACTGATATCCGTGATGTCAGGAACCTGAATGATCCTCGGAGTCAGGCGGTGCCCGGCCATCGTGAGGTTGAGCACGTGGCGGCCGGTCGGAAGCTCGAGCTCGCACGGAGTCACACAACTGAGCGCGGAGTCGCGATCCGCGGTCACCGTGGCGCCGGCGGGGTCCGAGCGGACCTGCACCATATGTTCGGTGGGCTGGGCCGGCACGACTGGTTTCCTGGGCGCCACCTTGGCCGGAGCTGGCGGCGGCGCCGCCGGAGTAGGCGCCGGTGGGGCGGCGATCGTCTCCGTTGCCGCGGCCGGCGGTGTGGCCGGCGCACCGCCCACACTACCGTTGTTGACCCCTGACACCGATTCCGGCGTGGCCGCTCCCGCCGAGGGCGGCAAAGCGGTTTCGGCTTCCCCGGCCGGGGCCTGCGCCTCGGCAATCGCCGCTCCGCTGTCGGATGCCGGCGAACCGGAGGCCGGCTGGAAGTAAGTCAGATACGCGTAGATACCGCCGCCGATCACGACCAATGCCAGCACGGCCGCCAGGACGTTGCGCATCAAGTTCGATTCGCGCGTGTCCTCTCGGTCGCCGATCTCTTCGCGCCGGTGCGGAATCTGAGGCAGCGCCGGAGGCGGAGTCGCCTTCGCCGCCACTACGGTCTGGTCGTGACTCGGAGCCGGGCCGGGAGTTGGAGTCGCCACCACCGTCTGGTCATGACTCGGAGCCGGGTTCGGGACCGCCACTACCGTCTGGTCGTGACCCGACGAGGCGGGAGGTTCGGGTGCAGGCGGCGGCGCGGCTTCCGGCGGACGGTCGGCCTTGACCGAGACCACCGTCTGCATGTCTCCGGCTCCGCCGCGCGGCAGAGGCTGCCAATCGGGGCTCTTGTTCACCACCGTGGCGAGCGTGTCGATGAACTCGACGCACGTCGCATAGCGCTCCGCCGCCGTCTTGGCAAAGACCTTCCGGAATACCCCGCCGACGTCGCCCGGCAGCGACGGATTCACCCGCTCCGGGGACGGCGGATCTTCCTTGACGATCTTGAACAGCAGTGTCGGCAGCGTGTCCGCAGCGTAGGGCCGCTCGCCGGTCATCAGCTCGTAAGCGATCACGCCCAAGGCGAACTGATCGGACCGGCCGTCGATCTCCCCACCCTGAATCTGCTCCGGCGACATGTAGTAGGGCGTCCCCAGCACCGAACGTGTCTGGGTCATCTGCTGCGAGAGGATCTTGGCGACGCCGAAGTCGGTGATCTTGGCCTGGCCGTCCAGGCTGATCATGATGTTGGCGGGCTTTATATCGCGGTGGACGATGCCCTTGCCGTGCGCGTAGTCCAGCGCCGAGGCCGTCTGGCGGAAGTAGTCGAACATGCGCTGCTTGTCGAGCAGCTTGCCCTGCGCCACGACCTTCTCAAGCGGGTCGCCGTTGACGAACTCCATGAAGACGTACGCCGTGTCGCCTTCTTCAAAGATGTCGTAGATGGTGACGATGCCGGGATGGGAAAGGATCCCGGCGGAACGCGCTTCCCGCAACAGGCGCTCCCGCATGAAGTCGCGTTCGGAGGAATCGCTGAGGTCGCCCAGGCGGATGGTCTTGATCGCCACAGTACGGCCAATGGCCGGGTCTTCGGCGCGATAAACGACACCCATCGCCCCCCGGCCCAGTTCGCCAACGACTCGATAGCGCCCAATCTGCTCCACCGGTCCTTAGTGTAACGTATTCCCGCCGGTTTCTGGGGGCAAGATTCGCCCCCGATCAAGGTTGACTTCCGCACTCATTTTAGGTATTCTCCAGTAGATTGAGGGGGATTCATATTGGGCCCATTGAACATCTCGGTGAAAGGTGAGTATGCGCTGCAGGCTATTCTTGACCTGGCAGTGCAGAACACGCAGTCGCCGACGAAGATCGCTTCGATCGCCAAACGTCAGAAAATTCCACAGAAGTTCCTGGAACTGATTCTCGCGGGGCTCAAGCAGGGGGGATTCGTGGAATCGCGTCGTGGCGCGGAGGGGGGCTACATGCTGGCCCGGTCGGCGGAGCAGATCACTGTCGGCCAGGTGCTTCGCTTTGTCGAGGGCATGCGATCGAACAAGATTGCGGCCAAGCGGCAGGGCGAGACACCGTTCAGCGAAATGTGGCGAAAGATCGACAAGGTTGTCTCCGACGTGCTCGACAACACGACATTCGCGGAGTTGGCTCGCGAATGGAAGGACAAGCAAAGCACATACGTGCCGAACTGGGAAATCTAGGGAGTAGGATCGGAAACCCGTCATGGTATTTGACGACAATTCACAGAGTATTGGCCGGACGCCGCTGGTGCGGCTGAACCGGGTCACGGAGGGAGCCAAGGCGAAGGTGCTGGCCAAGATCGAGGGCCGCAACCCCGCCTATTCGGTGAAGTGCCGGATCGGCGCGGCAATGGTCTGGGACGCGGAGAAGCGGGGCGTCCTGGGGCCGGGCAAGGAGATCATCGAGCCCACCAGCGGCAACACCGGCATCGCACTGGCCTATCGTGGCGGCCGCGCGCGGCTACCCGCTGACGCTCACGATGCCCGAGACCATGTCGATCGAGCGCCGCAAGGTTCTCAAGGCATTCGGAGCCCGGCTGCTGCTCACTGACGGAGCGCTGGGCATGAAGGGCGCCCTCGACCGCGCCGAGGAGATCGCCGAATCGGAGCCCGACCGCTACGTGCTGCTCCAGCAGTTCAAGAACCCGGCGAATCCGCAGATCCACTTCGACACGACCGGGCCGGAGATCTGGAACGACACCGACGGCGGGGTCGACGTCCTGGTGGCCGGCATCGGCACCGGCGGCACCATCACCGGCATCTCGCGCTACCTCAAGAGCAAGAAGGGGAAGGCCGTCGTCTCGGTCGGCGTGGAGCCGGACGGCAGTCCGGTGATCACGCAGACACGCGAACGGCGAAGAGCTCAAGCCCGGTCCGCACAAGATCCAGGGCATCGGCGCCGGATTCATCCCCGACACCCTGGACCTGAGGTGGTGGACCGTGTGGAGCAGGTCACCAACGAAGAGTCGATGGACATGGCCCGCCGGCTGGCGCGCGAGGAAGGGATCCTCTCCGGCATCTCCTGCGGCGCCGCCGCGGCCGCGGCCGTGCGGCTGGCCAAGGAACCGGAAATGGAGGGCAAGACGATCGTCGTGATCCTGCCCGACTCCGGCGAGCGCTACCTGAGCACGGTCCTGTTCGAGGGCCTCTTCCGCGAGTGACCCGGCGACCGGCGTGAGGAGCCGGCGGGACCGCCCCGCCGGGCAATCTCTCACTTCGAGTCGGCCAACCGCGGTTTCAGATACGACCAGTGGGTGTGGATGATCCGCCACCCATCCGGCGTCCGCCGATATACCTCCGTCGAGTTCCAGCGAGTCACGCGCCCGCTCTTCTCGGTCGTCGATTCGTAGTTGAACGTCAGCACGGCGACGTCGCCGGCAACCTGAACGTTCGCGTCGCTCATCCCCCCGAAGAACGCTCGCAGGCGGGGAGGCCATGGTAGTGCGTGCTCAGCGCCTCCAGTCCGTGGATCGGGCGCTCGAGGACAGGATCGATATAGGTCACTTCGGGTACGGATAATGGGCCGCTACGCCTTCGATGCCGGCCCGCGCCCGAGGCTTCTCGAAAACTCCCGCCAACTGCCTCCGGACCGAGCTTTCTGCTATGATTCGGCTTCATGCCGGAATACTCCATCGGTGTGGATCTGGGTGGCACCAATCTGCGCGCGGCGGCCATCTCGATCGACGGCAAGCTCATCGATAAGATCTCTGAAAGCACTGACCTGGAGGAGGGGCACGACCCCCTTCTCGATGACATCGCCGACGGCATCCGCAAACTGCGGGACCGCGTCGGCGCCGACGGACTGATCGGTGTCGGCATCGGCGTTCCCGGCTTCATCCGGATGGACGAAGGCATCGTCGTCGGCTCCAACAACCTGCCCGAACTCGAAGGGCGTGCCGGTGCGCGACGAGATTGAGACGACGGTCGGCACGCGGGTGATCCTCGAAAATGACGCCAACGCGGCGGCCCTCGGCGAGACGTGGATCGGCGCGGGCAAGGACGTCGACGACCTGGTGCTGCTGACGCTCGGCACCGGAATCGGCGGCGGCATCATTCACAAGGGCCGCGTGGTCCGGGGCATGGTGGGCATGGCCGGCGAGGTGGGCCACATGACGGTGGTGCCGAACGGCAATCCCTGCGGCTGCGGCAACATCGGCTGCCTCGAGAAGCATGCCTCGGCCACCGCGGTCGAGGGGATGGCCGCCATGATGGGACTCGGCGACAGTCTGACTTCGCGCGACGTCTTCGAACATGGCCGTGCCTCGGCAACGAGGATGCGCCAGCGCGTCTTTGAGCGCATGGGCGTGGCGCTCGGCGATGGCGCTGGCCACGCTGATCAACATGTTCAACTTCCCGCTGTACCTGCTGAGCGGCGGCGTGCTGCCGGCCTGGAAACTATTTCGCCCCGGCGATGCTCGCGGAGGTGGAGCGCCGCATCGTTCACCTTACCGGCACACCGAAGACCCGCATCGAGCAAGGCGGCGCTGGGCAACGAGGCCGGCCTCTACGGGGCGGCCTACCTGCCCATTCAGACTCATCATTCGAACACTTAGTAAAGCGAGGATAGCTTTCATGTACTGGCTAGGAATCGACATCGGAACCGGCGGGTCCCGGGCCCTGCTGGTCGACGAGCAAGGGCCAGGTGCGGTTCGGCTTCACCGCCCCGCACGAAGAGATGAAGATGGAGCGGCCGCTGTGGGCCGAGCAGCGTCCGGAAAACTGGTGGGACGCCGCGCAGGCGGCGATCCGCGGCGTGCTGGCGGAGGCCGGCGTCGACGGCAAGCAGGTCGCGGGCGTCGGGCTCTCGGGCCAGATGCACGGGCTCGTCATGCTGGACGAGGCGGGCAGCGGTGATCCGCCCGGCGCTGATCTGGTGCGACCAGCGCAGCCAGCCGCAGGTGGACGCCATCAACCAGAAGGTCGGCAAGGACAACGTGCTGGCTTTCACGGCCAATCCCGTCCTGACCGGCTTCACGCTGCCGAAGCTGCTCTGGGTGCGCGACAACGAGCCGCGATCCTTCGAGCGGCTGCAAGAAGGTGCTGCTGCCGAAGGACTACGTCCGCTACTGCCTGACCGGCGAGTTCTACAGCGACGTCTCCGACGCCTCCGGCACGGCGATGTTCGACGTGGTGATGCGGCAGTGGTCGCACAAGATGATGGAGCGGCTCGGCCTGGACGCGTCGATCCTGCCCGGCGTGGTCGAGTCGAGCGAGGTCGACCGGCACGATCACCGCCGCGGCGGCCAAGGCCACCGGACTCGAGGCCGGCACGCCGGTCGTGGGCGGCGCGGGCGACCAGGCGGCCAGCGCGGTGGGCAACGGCATCGTCGAGCCGGGCATCGTCTCCGTGCACGCTCGGCACCTCGGGCGTCGTCTTCGCCCACCTGGAGCGGGCCAACTACGACCCGGCCGGCCGCGTCCACACCTTCTGCCACGCCGTCACCGGCAAGTGGCACGTGATGGGCGTCACGCAGGGCGCCGGGACTGAGCCTCCAGTGGTTCCGGAACCAGTTGCGCCCGGAGACCGAGCTACGACGACCTCACGGCCGAAGCGGCCACCGCGCCGCTCGGCTCGCAGGGCCTCTTCTGGCTCCCCTACCTGATGGGCGAGCGCACGCCGCACCTCGACGCCAGCGCCCGCGGCGGCTGGGTCGGCATCACCGCCAAGCACACCCGCGCCGACCTGATCCGCGCCGTCATCGAAGGCGTCTCCTACAGCCAGAAGGACTGTCTGGAGCTGATCGAGGGCATGGGCGTCAAGGTCGAATCGGTCCGCGCCTCCGGCGGCGGGGCACAGAGTCCCTTCTGGCGCCAGATGCTGGCCGACGTCTTCGGCAAGCGCGTGGTGGTGCTCAAGACGCAGGAAGGTTCCGCCTACGGCGCCGCGCTGCTGGCGATGACGGGCACGGGCGAGTACGCGTCGGTGCCCGGAGGCGTGCAAGGCCGCCGTCAAGGTAGTCAGCTCGGTCGAGCCGAACGCGCACGAACGCCCAGCTCTACCGCAGCGGCTACGAAGTCTACAAGGCGCTCTACCCGTCGCTGCGCCCCATCTACGGCCTCATCGAAGGCCTCGGATAGCGATTGACTTACCACCGCTCCCTGTGGCCGCGGCTCAATGACGAATCAGCGCCGTGACCATAGGGAGCGGGGATTCAACCTGGGACGCAACGCCCCGGCCACGCCCGTGAACTGGTACCACAGCATCGAGCTTCCCGACGGCCGCGTCACCCCTGGCCACCAAAGCCTCGACCGTCTCCGCTGGCGCATCGCCCAGTTCCCGATCCCCGCCGACCTCACCGGCAAGCGCGTCCTCGACATCGGTGCCTGGGACGGCTGGTTCACCTTCGAGATGGAACGCCGGGGCGCCACGGTCGTCGCCGCTGACTCCACCGAGTGCCCCGGATTCCTCGAAGCCCGCCGCCTGCTTGGCTCGAAGGCCGAATACGTCATCGAGGACGTCTGCCGCCTGGATCCGCACCGCCTCGGCCGCTTCGACATCGTGCTCTTCCTGGGCGTGCTCTATCACCTCAAGCACCCGCTGCTCGCGCTGGAGCGCGTCTGCGAGCTCTCGACCGATCTGGTTTGCGTCGAGTCCTACGTGACCGACGATGGTTCGGAATCCGCCGCGACGCCCCGCATGGAGTTTTACGAAACCACCGAGCTGCGCGGCCAGTTCGACAACTGGGTCGGCCCCAACACGGCCTGCCTGACGGCGCTCTGCCGCACCGCTGGCTTCGCCCGCGTCGAGTTGGGCGCGGTCGCCGACCACCGCGCCCACGTCACCTGTCACCGCCGCTGGCCCGAGCCATCGGGAAATGACCCGGCGCCCTACATCCTCTGCGTCGAAAACAGCGTCAGCCTCGACCACAGCTTTTCCGCCGCCCGCGACGACTACATCGGCATCTGGTTCGAAGCCGCCGGCACACTGGACCGCGATTCGATCCAGCCGCAGGTAGGCGCCTACGGCTCGCGCCCGGTGATGGTGGAACGTACGGCCGAAGCGGGCTGGCACGTGGTGGCCAAGCTCCCTCCGGGACTCGATCCGGACTGGCACGAAGTCCGTCTCCGCACGCCGGCCAGCCCCTGGAGCAACGCCGTCCGGATCGGCGTGGACGCTGCCGCCGCACCACCGCCTGACGCGTCGGACCTGCGGATCGCGACCGTCACCGACGGGGTCACCTGGGAGCCCAACCTCGTACGCCTCAGCGCCGGTGCCTGGGTCAGCGTCTGGGTCGCGGGCTTGGCCGAACAGGCTGAGCGCGGCGATGTCACTGTCCGTCTCAACGGCACCGACCTGCCGGCGGCCTACTTGTCGGTGATCGACGCCAACGGACTCCGCCAGATCAACGCCCGCCTCCCCTACGGCCTGCAACCGGGTTCCGCCCGGATTACTGTCGCCAGCGGCCCTCGAGAGTCATCGTCCGTGGAGCTTCGGCTCGTTGCTTCCGAATAGGTGCGAGCCAGAATCGGAGCAAATGGTGAAGTGCCAGAGGTTCTCTGTTGAAAGTCGCGCCGACCGTCGGAGCGTGGGCTCGAGACTCCGCTCCCTTCGGTCACGGCTCGTACATGAGCGTTCAGCCCACTGCGAGCCGTGACCAGAGGGGGCGGCACAGGGCACCTTGATCCCAGTGTTACGCTCTCTCGAGCCCGGTGCTGCTTCTATCGATATGGGCCGTCCGCCGGGCCATTGCGAGTCCGAGCACGGGCCGCCGGCTGATTCAGACCCTTGGTCGACCCACAAAACTCGTCTACGGATTCGGTTGTTCGGGCGGTGGAGCCGGAACAGGCTGGGCGACTGTGGCATTTGGAGTTGCCTGACGGACGACGAACGGGTGGTCCGAGATCACCGCCCGCACCGGTCCTGAGCCATCGGTCCCTTGGGCACCGTTCGTATCGAACCACCGGCCGCCCGTTCGCGAAGGTCCGTAGAACGGCCCTCCCGGGGGCGCCTCCTTCATCTGCACGATCCGCTCCCGTTCCTGCATCATGCCCTTCACCTGGATGCCGGCATTCGGCAGCGCTTGAGCGATTTCGATCGCCTGGTCCATCCAGGCCAGCGCCTCGTCAAAATCTCGATTCTGGCCGGCACGATTGGCGGAATGCTCCAGGATGTGCGCGTAATCCACGCTGGACTCGCCAAAGAATCTCGCGGTGCGCTCGCGTAGCGTCGCCAGAACACGTTCTTCGTCTGGCCAATTGTTGACGGGCGTATAAGCCCACGCCACCTCACGTAGCGCAAAGAGGCTTTCGCGGCTCTTCGGTCCGGTCGCGTTCTCTGTCCGGGCGAGGATCCGCTTCCGCTCTTCGATCACGCCCGCCGAGTCCGAATCGTGCTGTAGCAGAGCGATTCGCTCCTCGCCAATCGAGTTGAGCGATAGGCTGCCAGCGCCCTTCGCGCTGAGCAGGATCTTCTCCTGGCGTTCCATGGCTCGCCCGGTTTCCGCTCCCATCCCCAGCCGCGCCATGGTGGAGATGACGGAGCCCAGCGCCTCCGCGACCCGCGGGTGATCCGGGGCGCGCTCCAGCATTGCCAGTGCTTCCACCGCGATGCGGCGCGCCGCTCCTTCCTGTTGCGTGCTCACCAGCATACTGGCCAGGCTCATGAGCGACGAAATCTCCCGCGGATTCGTCCGCACATGCTCGGCGGCGAGCGCCAGCGCCTCGTCGGCCGTCCGGACAGCGACATCGACGTTCCCCTGGATGGCCGCCTGCTGGGCGGGACCCACAACGGAGCCCACCGTGCGCCCCCCTCCCGCCCCAGTTACGTCGGGGACACCTACGCTTTCCCGAAGCTTGCGCGCCTCCTCCGGCTTGTTCTGCAAGTCCCGAATGCGAGCCAGCATCTGCACTGCCATCGACTCGTGAAATCGGGCACCCTGCGCATCGCCGGCGCCCGCCGCGCGCATCGCGGCCACGGCTTTCTCTGCTTCCTCCAAACGATTCTGCTGGATCAGCGTTTCCGCTAGCGCCGCCAAGGCCTGCGGGTATTGGGAATTGCCGGAGCCACGGGCCTCCTCCGCCTGGACTGCCTGTGTCTGCACCGCGAGGGCCTCCTCGTTGCGGCCGGCCTGGGTCAGCAGGCTGGCCAGACGCTGGCGCCTGCCGAGAAGCATCCGGGCGGCCTGGGGATCCGAGGAGCCCTCGAGACGGGCAATGCTCCGGCGGCTGAGTTCCACCGCATCATCAAACCGGCGCTGTTGGGCGAGAAAGTCGATGTAGCCGTCCGCCACCGCGCTCCACTCGTCGGCTGAGCTGCTCCGGTCTGCTTCGGCGAGAGCGTCGCTGTAGACCTTCTCGGCCTCGGCCGGCCGGCCATGCCGGGCGTAGAAGCTCGCCAGTTCGTTCTGGCCGCCGCTCCGATAGCCGAACACGAATAAGCCCACCCCTAGTCCGACACCCGAACCTTCTCGCGGGCCCTCGGCTGCTTTCAGAGCCACGACCTTCTTCCACGCCGCTTCCGCCTTCTCGAATTCGCCCATTCGCTCGTATAGGTTGGCGAGCGTGCTCGCTTCGTTGCTCGGAGGCGTGTAGCTGTTACCTGCCGGCGGCGGCTCGTTCGCCAGTTCCTCCCGAATCGCCAATGCCTTCACCAGTTGCTGGGCACTTTCGAAATGGCCGGCCAGTTGGAGCCTCAGGTTCCGCCGCGTCGGAAGGTCCGCCGCCGGCGCCGCCGCGAGCGCCTGCCGAAGAACCTGCTCGGCTTTGAGACCGTAACCCTGAGATTCGTAGTAGCTCGACGCCATCTGCACTGCCATCTGGAATTCAGGATGCTGCGGTTCCTGCAAGGCAGCCTGCCACGCCCGTTCGACCTTCCCGTCAAGAGAGCCGAGCTCGGCTTGCTGGCTGGGTGGTTGGGTGGCTTGGCGAACTCCCTGAAGATCGATCAACCATTGTGGCTGCGGCGGCGGCGCCTGCAGTGGAACCTGAGCCGCCAGGGACAGCGCGAAGAAGGCATAACTCAGTACCCGCATGTCCCCTTAGACACCGGCACACGACTATCCGGTTTCCGAAATCCGGAAGAGCTTCCCGACGAGAAGCGGGCTGCCGGCCGCACCCCTTGGTCGCCATCCTCTCCCTACCCGTTCATGCGCCTGAATTGGGCCAGGATATGAACAGTGTCCGGAGCGTCAAACACGAACTGGCTTGCACAACGATGATCCTCGCACACTCCTTCCAACACGAAGATGTATCGGAGAGTGACTGAACCGTCATCCCGGACCTCTTCCGTAGCGGGAGGCTGGAAACGCCACTTCAGCGCGTTCTCCACGGCTGCTTTCGCGATTAATGAGCCCTGGCGGCGCGGGCCGGTGTTCTCCACGACCTCTGCCCCTTTAACCTCGCCGAATCGATTGATGCGACATAGAACCACTATCGTTCCCGACTCACCGGCAAGCACAGAGAGCACGGGGTACTCCAGGCTCTCGAGGTGTCGTACCGGCCAGTGGAAGTCCGCCGCCCCAAGCGATAACACTGTGAGCGTCACCATCGTGAGTGACCGAGAGAGAATGGTACGTATCATCACGTATGTCCTCCGGGAGTGTTGGGCAGGTCTCCCTGCCGCTACCCTCCCTTCCGCCACGACATCCACGGCACAACCTCGGACCGCTCCGCCCACGCCTGATACATGCGCGTCATCTCGGCCACCCGATCCGGCTCCGCCTCGGCCAGGTTGTTCATCTCAGTCCGGTCGGCTTCCATGTCGTAAAGCTCCCACTGCCCGCCGCCGGGTGTCCAGCGGCTGACCAGCTTCCACTTACCCTGGCGCACGGCGCGGTTGCCCTCGTGCTCCCAGTAGATGGCGTCGTGACCGGGACGCGTGCCGGTATCGAAAACCGGGGCCAGCGATTGCCCCTCGAGCGGCGTGATCTGGTGACCGTCGTGCTCGGCCGGGTACGTCGCGCCGCCAACGTCGCAGCAGGTGGCCATGATGTCGATCAGATGGCCCGGCGCATCCGTCATGGAATTCACGTTCTTGATGCGCGCCGGCCAATGCGCGATGAGCGGCGTCGAAATCCCGCCCTCGTGGACCCAGTGCTTGTACAGCCGGAACGGCGTGTTCGAAGCGTTCGCCCACGGATACCCGTAGCTCTGGTAGGTCGTCTCCGGTCCCGGCATCACCGACGGATCGTTGCCCTGCTGGACCGGCTCCCCGCCATAGGTCTTCTTGGGAAAGTGCGGCCCCGTCCACGTCGGGAGGATCTCCTCGGCGCAGCCGCCGTTGTCGGCCAGGAACAGGATCAGCGTGTTCTCGAGAATGCCCTGCTGCTCGAGCGCGGCGAGGATCCGGCCGATGCCCTGATCCATGATGTCGACCTGCGCGGAGTAGACCTCCATGCGGCGCTGTTCCCAGGCCTTGTTCTCGGCGTCGGCCCAGGCCGGAACCCGCGGATCGCGAGGCGTCAGCGGCCAGCGCTCGTCAATGAGGCCCATGTCGATCATCCGCCGGCGACGGCGATCGCGCAGCTCATCCCAACCCATCTCGTAGCGCCCCCGGTGCTTCGCGATGGCTTCCTCGGGTGCGTGGAGCGGCCAGTGCGGCGAGGTGAAGGCCACGTACATGAAGAACGGCGCCGGCCCCGCACTATATTCATTGATGTAATCGACCGCCTGGTTCGCGATCGCGTCGGTGTAGTAGAAGCCCGGACCGGGATCGGCGGGCTCGTTCTCGCGGGTCAGGCTAAAGGGGTCATAGAAACTCCCCGCACCGTGGATGGTGCCGAAGTAACGGTCAAAGCCGCGCTGCCGGGGCCAGTTCTCGTGCGTCGGCTTCTCCACCGGCGTCACGTGCCACTTACCCGTCATCAACGTCGTGTAGCCGGCCGGCTTCATGGCTTGGGCGATGGTGACCGCGTTCTGGCTGAGGTCGCCGCGATAGCCGTCCAGGCCGTAGTCCTCCATCATGTGGCCGACGCCCGCCTGGTGCGGGTAGAGGCCGGTGAGCAGCGAGGCCCGGGTGGGGCAGCAGCGGGCCGTGTTGTAGAACTGCGTGAAGCGAATGCCGCCGGAAGCCAGCCGGTTCAGGTTGGGCGTCTCGATCTCGCCGCCGTAGCAGCCGATGTCGGAGTAGCCCATGTCATCGGCCATCATGAGGACGATGTTCGGTTGAGCGGCGGGGCTGCCTTCATTCGTCGAACCGCACGAGGTTAGCCAAGGCAACGCGGCCGCGCCCGGAGCCACTGTCCGCAGAAACTGACGCCGATTCCAGTACGACATGGTGGGATCATACTACAGCCCTTCCGCCCGCTTGTGCTGGACGGGCGGGCGGGATCGGGGCGAGCCAGGCAACGAGCAGGCCCGCATCGTACCCCAAACGGTCCACGGCCCAATGCCCCTACAGCGTATCGATCGTCTGGGTGATCGTCTCCCACTCCTCGGTGAGTGACTCTAGATCCCGCCGCTGAAGGTCCAGCAGATCGGTGAGGCGCTGCGTCTCCTCGGCACTCTTGAAGACGGCCAGTTCGCCCTCGGTCTCGGCCATCGCGGCTTCCAGGCGCGCGACCTCCTCCTCGATCGACTCCCGGCGCTCTTCCATTTGACGCTGCTTGATGGGGTTCATGCGCTTCGCGGGGGCGACGGGTTCGGACTCCGGCTCGGATTCCGTATCGATGGAATCGGCTTCGGCCTCGGCCTCGGCGGCCTCGGCGGCCAGCGCAGCGCCCTCCTTCTGCCGCAGGTAGCTCTCGTAGTTACCCGCATAGACGGTCAATGTGCCGTCGGCGACCTCGAAGACGCGGCTTGCCAGCTCATCAATGAAGTAGCGGTCGTGCGAGACGAACACCACCGTCCCCGAGTAGCTTCTCGAGCGCGGCCAGCAGCACCTCCTTGGCGCGCATGTCCAGGTGGTTGGTCGGCTCGTCGAGCAGGAGGAAGTTCGACGGCGACACCAGCAGGCGCGCCAGGGCGTAGCGGTTGCGCTCGCCGCCGGAGAGCACGCCGATCGGCTTGTGCACATCGTCGTCGGAGAACAGGAAGCAGCCGAGCAGCGTGCGAAGCTGCGTCATGGTCCAGCGCGGCGCGACGTCGGCCAGATCATCGAGCAGCGTTGTTTCCGGATCGAGCTCGCGGTACTGGTCCTGCGCGAAGTAGTTGGGCTCGGCATTGTGGCCCAACCGGTATTCACCGCTCGTCAGCGGCTCCACCCCGGCCAGCAGCTTCATCAGCGTCGACTTGCCGGCGCCGTTCACCCCCACCAGCGCGATGCGATCGCCGCGCTCGATGAGGAACGTCGACGTCCGAGAAGACCAGCTTCTCGCCGTAGCTCTTCGCCACCTTCTCGAACTCCGCCACGATCCGCCCGCTCGGCTTCGGCTGCGGAAAACTGAAGTGGACCGTCTTCTCGGCCGACGGGATCATCGATCCGGTCCATCTTCTCGAGTTCCTTGATGCGGCTCTGCACCTGCTTCGCCTTGGTGGCCTTGTAGCGGAAGCGGGTGATGAAAGCTTCGAGCTGCTGGATGCGCTCCTGCTGGTTGCGGTAGGCCGCCTCGAGCTGCGCCGCCGTTCCGCCTTCTGCACCTGGAACTTCGAGTAATTACCCGCGTAGAAGTGTATGCCGTGAGTTCCACAGCTCCACTACGCGCCTCACCGTAACGTCGAGGAAGAAGCGGTCGTGCGACACCAGGACATAGGCGTGTGGATAGTCGTCCAGGTAGACTTCGAGCCAGTTGCGCGCCTCGAGATCCAGGTGGTTGGTCGGCTCGTCGAGCAGCAGCAGGTTCGGCCGCTCGAGCAGGAGCTTCGCCAGCGCGAGCCGCATCTGCCAGCCGCCGGAAAACTCCTCGGTCGGCCGGCGCCCAGTCGTCCTTCGAGAAGCCCAGCCCGGAGAGCACCGTGCCCACCTGCGCCTCGATCGCGTAGCCGTCCCGCGTCCGGAACTCCGACTCCGCGTCGTGGAACCGCTCCGCGACCTGCTCGTACTCGGCCGATTCCGGGTCGATCTCAGCCATCCGCCGCGTGAGCGTCTCGAGCTCTTTCTCGATCGATCGCGCAGCGTCTCGAAGACGCTCAGACACTCGGCGAACACCGTACGACCCGGAGGCTGCAGCCCCTCCTGCGGCAGGTAGCCGGCCGTAATGCCGCGCGTGCGGGCGACGGAGCCTTCATCGAGCGACTCCATGCCGCACAGAATCTTGAGCAGCGTCGACTTCCCAGTGCCGTTGGCGCCCACCAGCCCCACGCGGTCCTTGGGGCCAATCAGCCAACTCACTCCCTCGAAGAGGCTGCGGCTGCCGAAGTGCTTGCCGGCGTCAGTCAGTTGAATCATTGTGATGGAGGCGCAGAACCTCGCCCGACCGCCGGCCGGTCAGCTTCCCGTCTTCGACCACCGCAACTCCCGTTGACCAGCACCAGGCCGAAGCCCGACGAGAAGCGGTGGGGGTCCTCAAACGTGGCGTTGTCGTTGACTTCATCGGGATCGAACAGGACCAGGTCGGCGGCCGCGCCCACGCGGATTTGCCCCCGGTCGTCAAAGTGGAACGTGCGCGCCGGCAGCGAGGTCATCCGCCGGATGGCGTCCTCGAGCCGCAGCACGTTGCGGTCGCGGACGTATCGCGCCAGCACCCTTGCGTTGGTGCCGTAGGAGCGGGGATGTGGCCGGCCCTTGCCGAACTCGCGCGTGCCGCCGTCGCTTGCCACGGCCGTGTCGGGATAGCGCATGATGCGATCGACGTCCTCCTCGGACATCGTGTGGTAGACCATCTGCGCGTAGCCCTGGTTGACGATCTCGAGCGCCGTCAGGATTTCGTTTTCGAGCGTCGGCTCGCGCTTCCGCAGCAGGTTGACCTCGCTGATGGTCTTGCCTTCCAGGCTCGTGTCGGGCTCGAAGCCGGCGATGGTGGCGAACGAAAGGTCGGCGAAGCCCTGCTTGGTCAGGTCGGCGGCCATCTCGGCGACGATCTTCGTGCGCGTCTCCGGATCCTGGATGCGCTTCACCATCTCGTCCCGGCCGCCCTCGAGCGCCCAACCGGGGAGCCGCGACTGGAGGCTGGTCGAGGAACGGTCGTAGGGGTATTGATCCACCACCACGTCGATGCCGTCCCGGCGCGCCTTCTCAACCATCTCAATCGATGTCTTACTGAGGCCCCAGAGCTTCTTCTCGTCCACTTTGAAGTGCGAGATCTCGACCGGGATGTCGGCCTGCCGCCCAATCTGAATCGATTCCTCGATCGCGTCGAGCAGCCCCGAACCCTCGCTGCGCATGTGGGTCGCGTAGACGCCGCCATAACTGCTGGCCACCTTCGCCAGCGCGACCACTTCGCCGGTCTTCGCATAGAGGCCGGGCAGGTAGATGAGTCCGGTCGACAGGCCGACCGCACCCGCGTCCATCGCCGCGTCGACCAGCTCCCGCATGCGATCGAGCTCTTCGCCGGTCGGGTCCCGGTCGACGGCGCCCATCACCAGCGCCCGCACCGAATTGTGGCCGATCAGCGAGGCGACGTTGAGTCCGAGGCCCATTTGTTCGAGTTCGTCGAACCACTCGGCCAGATCGGTCCGGGAGCTGCCGCAGTTGCCGGTGACGACGGTGGTGACGCCGTCGAGCACGAAGTTGTCGCCGCCGGGGACCTTCGCGACAGTGCCCTCGATGTGGGTATGGACGTCGATGAATCCGGGCGCGAGCACCCGGCCGGCCGCGTCGACAATGTGGTCCGCGTCGGCGTTGGTCAGCCTGCCGACCGCGGCGATCCGGCCGTCGGCGACCGCCACATCGGCGTAGAACCAGGGGTTCCCGGTCCCGTCGACGACCCGCGCGTTGCGGAACAGCCAATCGTAGTTAGCCGCGGCCGCACTGATCGCGCAGAGAACGAAGATTAGGAGAACACGCATCTATATTTGAGTGTATCGAATGGGGTCTCGGGAAGCAGTCAGCACTCAGCGGCCAGCTTTCAGCGCACAGCGCCCGGCGCGGCACGGGGCGACCATGGAAACCACTGACTTCACTCGCGCCGGCGCTGCAGTGTGCGCTGAGTCAGTGGAGAGCCACCTGCCACCAGCCACCGGCTACTCCCCGCCTAGTACAAAGAACCGTGCGGCGAACAGCATGGTCAACAGATAGACCAGCCACGGTACCTGACGGCCTTCGCCCTTCACCACCCGCAACACCGTGTGGAGCATGAAGCCCAGGCCGATGCCGTTGGCGATCGAGAAGGTCAGCGGAATCGAGATGGCGGTGACAAAGGCGGGGATGGCCACCAGCGGCTTGTCCCAGTCGATCTCGGCGGCGTGGCCGATCATGAGAGAGCCCACCAGAATCAGCACCGGCGCGGTGGCCGCGGCCGGGATCGCGCCGATGACCGGAGCGACGAACAGCGCCAGGACAAACAGCAGTCCGGTGACGATCGCGGTCACCCCGGAACGGCCGCCCACGGAGACGCCCGAAGCGCTCTCGATGTAGCAGGTGACCGTCGAGGTGCCGGTCAGCGAGCCGACCGTGGTCGCCGCCGCGCTACAGGCGAGCATGTGGTTCGCCCGCGGGATCCGTCCGCTCTCATCGAACAGCTTGGCCTTCTTGCCAACCGCGACCAGCGTCCCGATGTCGTCGAACAGCGTCACGAAGAGGAACACCAGCACGACGTCGATCAGGCCCACGCGCAGCACGCCGCGGATGTCGAGCGCGAGCGCCGTCGCCGTGATGTCGGCGAGGCTGTAGGTCTGCGGACTCCACTCGAGCAGCCCGAACGCCGCGCCCACTGCCGTCGTCGCCAGCACCCCAATCACCATCGCCGAAGTGACCCCGCGCACCATCAGCGCCGCCGTTAGCAACAGGCCGAACAGCGCGAGCAGCGTCATCGGCTCCCGCAGGTCTCCCATCGCGAGCGTCGTGTTGGGGTCGGACCGGACGATCCCGGCGTTGATGAGTCCGAGTAGCGCGATGAAGAGTCCGATACCGACCGCGACGGCCGCATACAGCTCGCGGGGGATCGCATATAGGATCATCTCGCGTATCCCGCCCGCCGTCAGCAGGCCGAAGATCACGCCGGAAAGGAACACCGCCCCGAGCGCGACCTGCCACGGTAGCCCCATGCCCTGGACGACGGAGTACGTGAAGTAGGCGTTGAGCCCCATCCCCGGCGCCATCGCCACCGGGTAGCGCGCCACGACGCCCATCAGGATGCTGCCGAAAGCGGCCGACACGCACGTCGCGGCCAGCACAGCGGTAAACGGCATCCCGGCGGCCTGCAGCACGGAGGGGTTGACGAAGATGATGTAGGCCATGGTGAGGAACGTGGTGAAGCCGGCCAGAATCTCCGTCTTCCACCGCGTACCCAGGCGTTCAAACTCGAAGTACCGCTCCAGGCGCTCGCGCATCGCCAAACATTATCCTGTAACAGGATGGGGCGGTGGTCCGTCCGGAACAACGATGGAGAGAATCCACGATTGGCGCCGTTGGGTGCTCGGAGGGGGTCTGGCCGCCGTCCTGGTCGCGGCGCCGGCCGTCCTGATGGCCCAGACCCAGGGCCCGCTGACCATCAAGATCCCGCCCCGGCGGTCCGGCGCCGAGCGCCCCACTGAACGCGACCAGCCGAGCCGCACCCGCGACAACTCCGTCCCGCAGCGCGCATCCGGCACCGAATACGAGCCTGCCGATAACCCCTGCCCATCGGGTTACATCGCCGTTCCGGCGCCGGACTCCGACGAACGTCCGCCGCGCCTGACCAGGAATCCGTCGAGTGAGACGGAAGAGTCGGACACCGTGCGAACAGCGGTCGAATGTGTCTCCACGAAAACGATAGCGGACCCCGGTGACCGTCCCGGCGACCGCCCCGCCGAGCGTCGCGGCGGCGACGAAACCGACGGGACCTTCCTCGATCAGGTGCGGAAGAACGTGAGTGAGCTCTCGGCCAATCTTCCCGACCTCACCTGCACCCAGTTCACCCGGCGCTACGAGAACCTCCCGGAAGGAAAAGGTTGGCGGCTTATCGACCGCATTCAAGCCGACGTCCTCATCATCGACAACGAGGAGCAATACCGGAACATCCGCCGCAACGGGGTCCCGGTCGATTCGCCCGAGAAGACCGGCGCCTGGACCAGCGGCGAGTTCGGCGTGTGGCTTCAGGACGTGTTCCTCTGGCAGGACGATGCCGGATTCAAAGAAGCCGGAACAGAGGAGTTCCACGGCGTGCAGGCTCGCCGTTACGACTTCGCGGTCAGGCAGGAGGACTCCCACTGGCTGGTGACCCTTGAGAGCCAATCCTCCGAGCTCGCCTTCAAGGGAACCGCCTGGATCGATCCCGCGACCCGCCGCGTCGTGCGGCTCGCAATGCAGGCGACAGACTTGCCGGCCGACTATCCGCTGGACAAGCTCGAGGTCAGCGTCGACTACGGCCCCGTGGAAATCGGTGGGACAGAGTACATGCTGCCGGTCGAATCGAAGAACCTCTCCTGTGCTCGCGGCACGGGCGCTTGCACGAGCAACACGATTGAATTCCACGACTACGGGAAGTTCACCGTGGACTCGTCGATCTCCACGGCCGAGACACCGGCCGGCCAGGAAGGGCAGAAATAGGAAGCCGCCCAAAAGGTCCCGCAAACCCTGGGGGACGCGAGTGGAACGGGCCGAGCCCTATGGGGGCCGGGCCAATCGGCCCGCGGCGGCTCGATTGATCCGCCGCGCCGAACACCGCCACCCGCCTCACCGGGGACATTGCGGGCTACCTTCACGCAACCACCATGAACCTTCCGCAGCGCTGTCCCCCGCAACGGGACCCGCGAATGCGACTCCCTCGCCCGTATCTCGTCGACGCGCAATGGTCTCAGGCCAGCGCACGCGGCGCTTCAGCTCCGCACACTTCTCCACTGCGGCAAGTTTCAGAAGTCAACGGCAAGAAAGAACCCGAGTCAAACCCTACGTGTCTGTCGCAGACATGCGGGACAGCGCCCGGCAAATATCGTTCTCAGGTCTGTTTGGCTCCCTCCGGCGCACACTCGCCTGCAGAACTCTACTTCTTCAGCAACACCACCGGCGACTCCTCGAACGCCGTAATCCGCCCGAAGAACGTGCGTACTTCCTCGTAGCGCTCCGGCGGAATCTCGGCCGATTCCACCTCCAGCTCGCGGTGCAACACGAGCTGCCCTTCGAGTTCCTCGACCTCGCCGTGGTATCGCGCGAACTCCGCCTCGAGCACCAGCGGCTCCGGACGCTCATCCACCACGAAGCCCGCCGGCGTCGCGATGGTCGCCGTCTCGGCATAGGCGTGGGCGTCCAGCTCGACCGGGTATTTGCGCTCCGGGTCCGGGAAGCTGGTCGCCCCCCGCCGCGCCACCATCGCCGGACGGAACATCAGTAGCCGGTTGCCCATCAACTGTCCATAGCGGTCCGCCTTGAAGGCGACAGCCACCGAGAAACCATTGTCTTGCGCCTCCCCGGCTTCGATCGTGTCCACCGCCGCCCCGGGCGCGCTCGCGGTGATCCACCGTTCGATGATCTTCCGGTATTCGGCGGAGGTCATGCGGCGATGGAGTCCGCGATTGTAGGAGGCGGAGGCGCCAGTGCAGAACTCGGAGAGTTCCACCGCGACCGCGCCGGTCGGATCGATCTGCGCCGTGACGGTGCGGGTGAGACGGCTGCCGGAAGGGGGCACCGCGGGCGCCTTGACGAGTTCTCCTCCGTCGGCGGCGATGATCAGGCTGTAGCCGCCCTGCAGGTGATCCGGCAACTCGCCGACCGGCGTGTACTCGTCGGTGGGGTCAAAAAACAGCAGACGCCCGAACCGCTCCGTCTCCATCACGGCCGGCGCCTCCACGTCCGCCGCCACCGGCACGGCGACGATCACATGGTTGAACTGGTGCGGCGACGGCCACTCCTGGCGGACAAAACGGTTATCACCGGAATATACCGCCACCGGATAACTGCGGATCCCGGCTTCTGCGAGCAGCGCCCGCACGAGAGTTACTTTGTCCTTGCAGTCACCGTACCCGCTGGCCAGAATTCGCGCGGCGGCATGCGGTGTATAGCCGCCGCCGCTGTCGAGACCGATCGAGATGGCAACGTAGCGGATTCCCTGCACATACTTGCCCACGGCCCGGATCTTCTCCAGGTCCGTACCCGCGCCCGCGGCGAGTTCGCCGGACTTGGCCCGTAGCGCGTCATCGGCCCCCATCTGCGGCTCGTAAAGAGAGTACTGCCACCGGCCCACATCATCCCAATCGTGAAACGTCGGACCCGCGTCGCCGGCCTCCGAGGGAAAGTAACTGATCGCCACTCGTGGAACCAGAGACGTGAGCGTCCCCCGGCTCGGCTCATCGACAATCGGCGGCAGACGAGTGAGCTGCCAGAGATAGGACGAGCCGCTCTGCTGGGCGGCTACCTCGCCGTGATTCAGCATGGTCGGTTCCATCGTCCACCCGGCCGGCAACTCCAGCCGGAAGCGGGACGTCAGCACCGGCAGATCGCCCTGGAAAGGATGTGTGACCTGGGTGAAGATCGAACGCTCTTCCTCAACCGCCTCATAGCCGAAAACCGCCCCGGGGTCGGCCTGCGACGCCGCACTGACAAGCCGCATCCGCGACTCGCTGTAGAGCTCGAAGTCCGCGATCGAGGCGTCCACGATGTCCTTCTTCTTGAACTCGCGGACCTCGCCCGACGGATGGATGAGCCAGCCGTTCAGCTCAACTACCTTGCTGCTGCCCTCGCGGTACGGCACCGAGATGTAGGCCCTGTTTCGTCCCCCCGGCTCCAGCACCTTGAGGGCGCCGCGGGTCCGGGTCGTGATACGGCCGTTCGGCTCCACCGTCACCGTCCGCTCCCGCAGCAGCTCAACGGCGGAGACATGGTCCTCATATTCCGGAATGGCCCGGCTACTCAGCTCCTGCAGCCAGCCCGGAGCTTTGTCGGCGGCCATGGCGGCCACACTCGTCATCATCAGGATCGCGATCCAGCGCACGGGACTCCTCCTTCCGGAACCTAGTCCGCGCGGTGCAGCATCACCGAGTGGTTGTCTTCGTTGTGGTGCCGGTCGAACGCCGCCTTAAGGGCGGCGTAGGTTGTCACCGGGAAGAGCAGCTTGCCCTCGTTTCCGAAGACGAACTCTCGCGTGTACTGAACCACGTTAGTGCCGTTTCCGCGGCTGAGCGAGACCTTGTAGTGGCCCACCGGACCGAACTGGATCGACTGTGGCGCCTCGGCGTCTTCCAGCACGAAGCCCTCCGGCAGTTGGATGGTCACCTCGTCGGACTCCGACCAGGCGTAGTGGAAGTAGACGTCATGCTTGCGCTCCGTGGTGCTAAAGCGCGGTCCGACGCCGCGCTGGAAAAAGGCCGGCTGCAGAACCAGGCGCTTGCCGGTCGCCATCGCATAGCCCGGAGCGCGGATCCGATAGCTGTAGGTGTACGGCTTCTCGAGGTCGGTCACGTTGGCAATCTCGATCTCGGTGATCTCCGCGCCGGGCAGGCGTCCCTCGATCTGCTCCTTGAGGTCGAGTCCTCGCTCCTCGGCCGACTTCCCGTCGTCGATCCCCTTCCGGGCGCTGCCGGCATGACCAGTCATCTCCACCGTCACCGTCCCCTCAAGCGTGCCCGCGGCATCCAGCGTGAAATCGCCCTTCCTCCGCGTGACGGTCTTCTCCGGACCCGACATCGGCGTCGGGACGAAGAGCGCCTCCTTGGGATCGGAGATCAACGCCTGGACTCCTTCCTCGGCCCAATCGAGCATCCCGTGCTCGAGGTATGGGTTCCCAAGGTCGCTGAACTGCCACTGGCCGTCGATCTTGACCGCGATATTGTACCGGTTGAGGAAATACGGATCGAGGAAATTGGGATTGAAGAAGCTGTCGTCGCGTCCAGGCACGCGCGCCAGGCGAGCCTCCAGCCCCGCCGCCTGAAGCAGGGCCGCGTAGAGATTGGCCACTTCCCGGCTACTGCCTTCCTTGTGCTTCAGCGTGTCGGACGGCTTCTTATTCTGCTCACGGTTCTCGCGGTCCTCGGCGGAAACGCTGAAACGATCCTGGAAGACGTTGGTGATTTCCGTGAGGCAAAAAGTGCGAATCCGCTGAAATTTCTCAGTGTCGCTCGCCGCGTCACCCACAATCCCGGCCGCGGCCTCCTTGATGTCGTTGTCCACCTTGATATCGCGTTTGTCTTCCTTGTAGTACTCTTTGTTAATCTCTTCCCAGTATTTCTTCGGAACGTTCTCGCGATGCTTCGTGTAGAACAGCATCAGCCATGACCGCAAGTGGTCCTCCGGCGGCATGTTCGGCTCGGTTTTGAAGGCGGGGACATTCTCGTAGGAGATACCGTAGTAACCCTGCGGCTCAGGTTGCAGCGGAAGCTGCTCGGCGTTGAAGAACTGCACGCTCATCCGATAGCCGAGCGCACTCAGATCCTGCGGCTTGATATGATATTGGATCTTCCATGCCGGCGTGTCGCGCTGCACGCGAAAGCGTTCATAGTGGGAGAAAGTATCGTCGTAGGACTCGCGCCACTGATACTCCAGGATATCCCCCGGTGCGAGATTCGGCACCGCGAACGACTTCGTCTTCACCTTGAGATCACCGGCCCGCACCGCCTCCGTCTCGAAGATCTGGGCGCGGTCGATGCTCGCGATCGTCCCGTCGGGCTTGATCGTACGCGCCCTGAGGTCGTTCAGGCGGGCAATGTTCGAGCGGGTTAGCTCCACGTTGCCGTATTCCTCGACACCCTTGTCCGTATAGACCTTGACCCGGATGTAGTTAGTGACCACCATCTGGGGCTGTTGGTTCCCCAGCAGATGATCCTCCACCCACACTTCCCACAGCAGCGTCTCGGCATCGGCCGCGGCGTCTAGCTTCGGCTCTCGCAGTTGGAGTTCCGCCGGGTCAACGGCCCTCCAATCCACGCACTTTGCAGGTACGGCGAACAGTACTATGAGTATGGCTACGACAGGGGCTAGAAAATAGGGGCGCATGGGATCCTTTCCACAGGTACGTTGACTCGACTGGACAAGCATAGTGAGCAGTACATCAGCATAATGGAAGCCGTTCTTTCAAACAAGTGAAAAATGTCCTAAAATAGCATTCTCCTTCCTCGCCCGACGTTCGGTTTGCGGTCCGCTTTTCAGGTGTGATACGAACAACCTGACGCTATATCGATCGTCTGGCTCCCGCACCGGATCCCTGCCTGCGAGCTGCCCCAGCGGAAAGCCGTTGCGCTGCTCTGGCTAATTTCCTGGTATATGGGGCTATCCCCGTTAGAATGCAAGGGAAAGTCCGCCCCAAAGAGTCGGTAACAGCCTCCTCTCAGGACCGGAACGTCGTCGGCAAAGTAGGGCAAGCTTCAGCTTGCGAAGGGCTTCAGCCCCGATCTTCGCCGCGAAACGAGTAACATTGGGTGGTTCCGCCTGCCAGCGGCAAAAAAGACGGAATCGGTCACCCCACATCGCGACGTCTCAGTTGACAGGACCATACGGATGCCGAGAAACAAACGAGTCGTTTCCACGGGACTTCTCCTGCTCCATCTGCTGGCGGGCCTCGCGCTCGCGCAACGGATCGATCCGGTCCGGCCGACCGTGTACCGGAAGCCGCCGGGCCAGAGAACGGTGTCCTCGGCTCCTCCGGGCGAGCGTTTCCATCTACCCCGGCCGCAATCGGTGAGACTGCCGCGTCTCGACTCGGGCGACCTCGACAAGGTGTCGGTCAAGACCGGCGCCGGCGAGTTGGGCGTGCATCGCAGCCTCGAGGAGACCACGCTGCCCGTGGCCGGCGCCTGGATCGTATCTCCGGACGGCTCCCGCGTCTGGCGCCTGGCGCTGAGCTCGGAAGGAGCAGTCGCGGTTCGCGTACACTTCACCGGATTCTCGGTCGGCGAGGGCCGGGTCTGGGTGGGCGACAAATCGTACACCGGACTTGGCCCCTGGGGTACCGGCGACTTCTGGAGCCCGGTCGTCTTCTCCGACACGGCCGTCGTCGAGTACGAACCCGCCTCCCCGGATGCCGCCGTCGACTCGGTCCCCTTCACCATCCTCGAGATTTCTCACCTCTGGAGCGCCCCGGCTGAGCCGGTGGAGGCCGCCCTGACACCACTCGCGCAAGCCGGCTCCTGCCAGCTCGACGTGAGCTGCTATCCCGAATGGGCGGGCACGGCCCCATCGGTCGCCTTGATCGTCTTTGAATCGCAGGGCGCCACCTACGAGTGCTCGGGCACGCTACTGAACACGCGCGACAACAGCTTCACCCCTTATTTCCTGACTGCGGCGCACTGTGTCGAGAGCAACAGCGTCGCCCACACGGTGGAAGCGTTCTGGCTCTACCAAAGCTCGACCTGTAACGGTCCGGCGCCGGACATCAATAGGGCATCTTCAGTGCTGGGCGCGACCCAGGTCCGCCGATACGGCGATTTCAACGATCCGCGCGGCGACTTCAATCTCCTTCTCCTCGCCGACGTCCCCGACGGCGTGGTCTTCTCGGGATGGGACCCGAACCCGACGTCGACCGGAGTTTCGGTGGCCGGCATCCATCACCCCGAAGGGGAGTACACGCGGATCACGTTTGGGACCACCGTCGGCTTCGACCCCTACGGCGCCTCCGACGCCTACCTCATCGTGCGCGAGACCGACGGCCGGACAGAGTCGGGCTCTTCCGGCTCGGGATTGTTCACGGAACCGAACCTGTTAGTGGGCTCGTTGAGCTTCGGGCCGGTTATCGAGCGCAGCACCACGGCGTGTCAGGTTAACCCGTATTACTCGGGCTACGCCCGTTTCTCGGCGCTCTATCCCGAGGTCAGCGACTATCTCGAGGAGATCGTCCCGCCGCCGGTGGATGCCGGAGCCGTCCTCACGTCCGGCACGCCGCGCGACTTCTCCCTGCAGGCCGTGTACGTGCCCACGCTGTTCACCAACTCGATCTATCAGATCGTGGTCCCGAGCGATGCTACTAAGCTCACCGTCGACCTCGCGACCACGACACAGTTCGCCGATATCGACCTTTATGTGCGGTACGGCCAGGCGCCCGAAGTCCAGGGCGGCGAAGTGATCGCCGATTACCGCTCCACTTCGCCGACCGGCACCGAACAGGTCGTCGTCGACACCTCCAGCGTCCCCGCCCTGCAGGCCGGGACTTACTACATCGGTTTCGTCGTATGGACCCGCGGGGTGAACGTCGATGCCCAGGTCACCGCGACGGTGGAAACCGCACCGGTGGGACCGCCGGAGATCGGGGCCGTGGTCCATGGGGCCACCCAGGTTGCCGGCGCCGTCGCGCCCGGCGAGATCGTCACTATCTATGGCTCCAACGTCGGTCCCGCCGACGGTGTGGAGGCGATTCTCACCGGGGCCGGACGGTTGCCCACTACGGTGCAGGAGACGCAGGTGCTGTTCAACGGCGTGCCGGCCCCGCTCTTCTTCGTCCGGCATGACCAGGTGAACCTGCAGGTGCCGTATGAGGTGCGGGGCTCCGGTTCGGCGTCGGTCCAGGTGGTCTATCGCGGCGCGCCGTCGAGCACGGTCACGGTGCCGGTTGCCGGGAGCGCCCCGGGCATCTTCATGTTCCTCGACGGGAGCGGGCGAGCCGTCGTCGTTAACCAGGACAACTCGATCAACTCGGCTGCGAATCCGGAGTCTCGCGGCCGCGTGGTGACAATCTACGCCACTGGACAAGGCGTCACGATACCCGCGAGCACCACCGGCGTACCGGCTCCCGGCCAACTGCCCCTGCCGACCCCGAACTGCCGGTGAGCGGTGTAGATCGGCGGCGCCGAGGCTGCCATCACGTTCGTCGCCTCCGCGCCGGGCTATGTCGGGTTGCTCCAGGTGAAC
This sequence comes from Bryobacterales bacterium, assembly GCA_963809945.1. Classification (GTDB taxonomy): domain Bacteria; phylum Acidobacteriota; class Terriglobia; order Bryobacterales; family Bryobacteraceae; genus CAWELS01. The sequence goes on from CAWELS010000065.1 coordinate 33,428, forward strand.
GCCCGCATCTCAGAGAACGCCGCCACGGGAAACGCCGTACCGGTCGTGCTACGCATCGGCAACAACGTCAGTCCCGCCGTCGTAATGTCTGTCCAGTAACCCCCCGCGGATGGATGTTAGTGTCGCGCAGTGGGCAGGCCGTTTCACCTGCCCATTGGGTGTTGACTGCTCGAACTCCGTCGGCGCGGCCAGATAACCGAAACAGCCCGGTCGGTTTGCTCCCCTGGTGTGCTGTCTCAGATGTCCCTGGACTCTGGCCACTGGAGTCGTCGGTGGTGTGGGGCAGCCGCCCCGGCCGCGGCGGCCTCGCAGGCCGCCTCAAAGGTCATCAACATCCGAGACACCCACTCGACGCAACTTCTCCGAAACCGCGCCGAAAATAGGGTGGAGAGGGAACCCATGAAGATCTCGCAAATGAATCCGCATTCCGCGATGCAGATACAGAACCTGGCGCCTCCGGGCGGGACATCCAAAACCGGCGCGTCGATGCCGGCGGCTGCGGAGAGCCCGGTCGCCGCCGAGTCTCCGGCGGCCGACCCGGCCGAGGCGCGTGCCCGGTTCCGGGCCGATAGCGACATGGCGAAGGCCGCCTTCTCCGGGAAGGCGGGCGCCTCCGAGGCGCCGGAGAATGTCGCGCGGTACGCCCAGAACACGGACCTCAAACCGCCGGGAGAGGCCCTCACCGGACCGGCGGCAGAGGCGGCCAGGAATGAAGCGTACGACGTGTTGCGAGGCGCGCCGGGCAAGGGGCAATCAACCGACTGGCGATTCGAACAGCCGCTCGATCCCACCGGCCCTTATCAGATCACGGAGGGAAATCGCTACCTCACCGATGAGCAGGGCAACGTGACCCGTCTCCAGGGGCGGTTCGACAACCACGGCAGCCAGCAGGGCGATCTCACCATGGACAAGGTCTTCCGCTTCGAAGACGGGACCATGGTCCATGGGCACAAGCCGGGTTCCGGCAGCGGCTCGGTCACGGTGCTTCATCCGAAGGGCGGCGAGGTCTACAAGATAGACAACCTGAGGACTGAGGCCGACTGGAACAATGCGTTTCAGCAGGTGCAGCAATACGAAAACGCCAGGCAGGCGGCGCCCGGCCAGTCGGGCTGATCCCGGCTACCGGCGCTCGCCTCGCAATCCGCGCCGCCGGCCACACGCGCCCCCGGGAAGCTTGGGTATCCTGATCAAGTGGAACCAAACATGGAACTTCGATTCCTGGGCGGAAGCGGTCTGGAAGTTTCCGTCCTGAGCTTCGGCACGATGACGCTCGGCGGCGAGGGTCGTTTTGCCGCCATGGGGAACGTACAGGTCGAGGAGGCGCGCCGCCTGCTGGAGATCTCGATCGAGGCCGGCGTCAACCTGATCGACACCGCCGACATGTACTCGTTCGGCAAGTCCGAGGAGGTGGTCGGCAAGGCGTTGGGCGCGCGCCGCAAGGAGATCCTGCTCGCAACGAAGGTCTTCATGCGGCTCGAGCCGGGCGGCAATCGGAACGGCCTCTCGCGCGGCCACATCATCCAGGCCTGCGAGGACAGCCTGCGCCGTCTCGGCACTGACTACATCGATCTCTATCAGGCCCACAGCTTCGACGCGCTCACGCCGCTCGATGAGACGCTGCACGCCTTTGACGATCTCGTCCGCTCCGGCAAGGTGCGCTACATCGGCTGCTCCAATTACTCCGGCTGGCATCTGGCGAAAGCGCTCGGTATCTCCGACCGGCTCGGTATCTCCCGCTATATCTCGCAGCAGATCAATTACTCGCTGCTCGCCCGTGACGTCGAGCATGAGCTGGTCCCGGCGGGGCTCGATCAGAAGGTCGGCATCATGTCGTGGAGCCCGCTACAGTTCGGCCTTCTGACGGGTAAGTACCGCCCCGGCCAGGATAAGTCCGGCGAGTCGCGCCTGGACAAGCTCGACGCGCCCGGGAGCGTCGACCCGCAGCGTCTCGACAAGATCCTCGACACGCTCGCCGGCATCGCCAAGAGCCGCGGCGTCTCGATCGCACAGGTGTCGCTCAACTGGGTGCTGCGCAAGCCGTGCGTCGACACCGTCGTCATCGGCGCGCGCAACGAGCAGCAGTTGCGCGACAACCTGGCCGCGGCCACCTGGAGCCTGACCGGCGAGGAGATGGCCCGCCTCGACGAAGCCAGCGCGACGCCCGTCCCCTACCCGTACTGGCACCAACAGAAGTTCGCCGGCGACCGGAATCCGCCGGTGCCGAACATACGCTAAGCCCGACAGACCGGCATTCGTCCGGCTACAGATGACGATCGAAGCCTATCTCGCATTTGCCCTGGCGATGCTCGCCCTCGCGGTATCGCCGGGGCCCGGCGTCGCGACGGTGGTCGGCGTGGCCTTCGAGCGGGGCTTCGCGCACGCCGTCGCGGCCATCGTCGGACTCGTCTTCGGCGACATTCTATACATGTTGTGCGCCGTCATCGGCGTCTCGGCCATCGCCCAGGCGTTCGGCGAGTTATTCTTCCTGATACGCCTCGCTTCCGGCTGCTATCTCGTCTATCTCGGCTGGAAGCTCCTGCGGCAGCGCGGGACGGAGGAATCATCGGTCTCCGTGCGCCGCGAGGGCTCCTATCCCAAGAGTCTGGCTCTCGGCTTTGGAGTTACTCTGGGGAACCCGAAGGTGATTCTCTTCTACCTCACCTTCCTGCCCGCGTTCCTCGATATTCGGAAGATGTCGGCGCTCGATGCCGCCGGACTGGCGGCTATCATCGCCATCGTCTCGCTGATCGTGCTGGGGGCGTACGCCCGTCTCGCCGGCCTGTCGGCGCGATACTTCGTCTCCACCGGCCTGCACCAGCGGGTCCGCAAGGCAACCGGCGCAACCTTGATGATCGCCGGAGCGGCCGTTGTCGCCCGAAGATAACGCCGGCCGGCTCCATGTGCGATCATAGCCGGGAAGAGGGGATCACTTATGAAACGGACACAACTGGTACTCGGCGCGGCGGCGCTTCTGCTGGTGGCTCACGTCGCCGTCTCGCAGCGCGATTTCTCGAATGTTGAATTCAAGACTACCCACGTCGCCGGCACGGTCTACGTGTTGAACAGCGGCGCCGGCGGTAACATCGGCGTCTCGGTGGGCGACGACGGGATCCTCATGATCGACGACCAGTTCGCACCGCTGGCGCCGAAGATCCGCGCCGCCATCGCCAAGCTCGCCGAAGGCACGCCGAAGTTTCTCATCAACACCCACCATCACGGCGACCACACCGGGGGCAACGCGGAGTTCGGCACCGAGGCGACCATCATCGCCCAAACCAACGTCCGTAAGCGCCTGGCCGATCAGCCCGCGGCGGCGCTGCCGATAGTGACCTTCCCCAACTCGATGACTCTCTACTTCAACGGCGAGGAGATCGAGCTCACCTACCTGCCCGCCGGACATACCGACGGCGATACCGCGGTCTACTTCAAGCAGTCGAACGTCATCCACATGGGCGACGACTTCTTTGCCGGAGGCTTTCCCTTTGTGGACCTCAGCTCGGGCGGCACCGTGGACGGCTATCTCAAGAACGTCGGCAAGGTCATCGCCAGCGTCCCCGATGACGTGAAGATCATCCCCGGCCACGGCGAGCTGTCGACGCTTGCCGACCTAAAGACCTTCCATAACATGCTACAGGAGACCGTCAGCCATGTCCGCGGCCAGATGGACGCGGGCAAGAGCCTCGCGGAGATCCAGGAGGCAGGCCTACCCGACAAGTGGGACGGCTGGGGCGAAGGTTTCATCAACGAGAGCCGCTGGATCGAGACCATCTACAACAGCTACAAGACCTAGGAAGCGGTCAGCTCTCAGCCCGTCTGCCACTGAGCTTTGCGGTCACGGCGGCGTTGTAAGGCGGACGTCCCGTCCGCGGCCGACCTCCAGGTCGGCCCTCTGCCAGCTACGCGCGCGACGGAGACTACCAAATGCTGCCGCCTCACCGGGGACATTGCGGGCTTCTGTTACGCACCTACCGCAGCAGTGTCCCCGCAGCAGTGTCCCCGCAACGGAAGCTCCGAACACGATCTGCCTGGCCACCGTTGTCCATTAATGCGGGTTGGGTTTCAGATAGATCGCACGGCGCTGCAGCCCGCGCGGCACTCTATCCGACTTTTTTCGAACACTCCCCGCCCTCCCCCCGTATGTCTGGGGTGAGGAGGACTTCTATCTAATGAAGCGACGCGATCTTCTGCTGGTAGCGCTGGCGCTGGCCTGCGCCACCACCGTACTCGGACGTGATCCCGACGGGCAGTTTGAGAAGACCCTCGAAGTCGGCCGGAACGTCGAGCTCGAGGTCTCCACCGGCTCCGGCGGAATCACCGTCCACAGCGGCCGCGACGGCGAGGTGCGGATCATCGGCCGCATCTGGATATCGGACCGCTGGCGGCGATCCGACGGAATGGACCGGGTGAGGCGCATCGAGCAGAACCCGCCCGTCGAGGGCCAGGGCAACCGGGTCCGCGTGGGTGAAGTGCTCTCCGGTTTTGACCTCCGCCATGTCTCGATCGGCTACGAGATCTGGACCCCGCGCAATACCAGCTTGCGGAGCAATTGCGACTCCGGCGAGCAGGAGATCGAGGGCATCACCGGTCCCGTGGACGCCTCCGCCGATTCGGGCGGCATCCGCGTCCGCGACATCGGCGGCAACGTGAAGCTCGACGTTGACTCGGGCCGTATCGAGGCCAACGGCGTCGACGGGGACTTTGTCGCTCATGCCGACAGCGGCGGCATCCACGCGAGCGGCGTCCGAGGCCGGGTCGATGTCGAGGCCGATAGCGGCGGCATTCACATCGAACAGATCGCGGCGGGCGACATCCGGGCAAAGGCTGACAGCGGCGGCATCCACGTCAGCGTTCCATCCGGCGCCGGCTATGACGTCAATGCCTCGGCCGACAGTGGCGGCATCTCCGTGGGACCGCCCATCACCGTCAGCGGCACGATCAAGAAGAACGAAGTCCACGGCCGGATAGGCTCCGGCGGCCACCAACTCGAACTCGCCACCGATTCCGGCGGCATCGAGATCCGCGAGGGCCCCGGCGAACTCTGAGCGTGATCGGGACGGGCGACGCCCAACGTTCCCTTGCGAGCCGTGACCGAAGGGAGCGGAGTCTGCTGGCGCAACCGGCGGGCGTGGACTTATTCAGGTGCGCTGATCCGGCCCGGCCACACTCCGCACCGCCGCCTCCCCCAGCCGCTCCCGTAACTGGGTCAAGTACAAACTCCTTGGCGTCACGTGCCTGTCCCACGACTCGATGTGTCCGCTCTCCTTCGTCAGGTCCTGGAACACCGTGTTGAACGACATCATGTGAACGCCGATATGGCCGAAAGCGAAATTCTGGGCCGTCGGCGGCTTCTGGATGAGAAAGGGCCCCTCGCAGTTCCAGAACACGGTATTCGCCCCCGCCCATCCAATCGAGATGTCCTTCCAGAACCGGGCCGTCAGCGGCGCGTGCACATTGTCGTAGAGACCGCCCGTCACCCACTGCTCGTGCGGCTCGCTCGATGAGAACGGTCGCGTCACCGAGCAATCCAGGTACACGTTTCCGGTCGACGTCGGACGCCCCATCATGAACGAGTGCCGCCCCTTGTCCGACGTGCAGCGCTGCACCAGCGTGAGCTCGCCGGACAGCCGGAACGTGAACCTTCTGGCGCCCCACCGCATGGAGACCGGCTCGCGGGACACGCAGTCCTCGAGGGTGACCCACTTGGCTCCGCGCAGCACCGCGACCAGGCTGTTGCCGAAGTGGAGGGCGGTCACGTTCCGCACCCAGGCGTTCTTTGCGTTATCGATGGAGATGAAGTTCCAGTAGTGGTTCTCGTCCGAGTAATACTCTTCGCCGAGGTAAGGCTCGCGGTCCATGTTGCCGTGTTCCCTGGTGCGCACCGTCTGGTCATACTCCGACATACCGCGAAGGTTCTCGATGCCGACCTTCTCGATGCGCGCGGGGTCGTCGTACTTGGACACGTCTCCCCCGCCCCAGCGTGTCTCAATGGCGCATGTGATCGGCGCATCGATGGTGATCGTATCCCCCTCGACCCCCGTCACGACCCGGTCCCACTCGATGTCGAACGGCCGCCAGCTATAGCGCGGGTTCTCCTGGTTCATTCCGACTTCGTTAATCCAGTCCTGGTTCCCGATCCGCCGCACGATGACGGTGTCGCCCGGCTTGAAACCCGACGCCGAGGCCACCCGGAAGCTCCTCGCACCAACCGGCACATACTCGTCGACGACGGTCTGCTTGGTATCCTCCCGCTCCGTCCAACCGGCCGCCCCGCCCACCATGACGAGGGTGGCTGAGCCACGGCCACGGCCGCGGGCGGGAGTCCCCGTACCAATGAGGATGGTGCCCGTATCGCCCATACCCTCTCCCCGCAGCACCACGCCGCTGGCCTCAATCCGGACCGGAGTCTCCATCTTGTAGTAACCCATCTTGACCAGCACGGCGCCGCGGAAACCGTTCTGGTCGAGCGGCAGGGCCGAGACACGATCAATGGCCGCCTGGAGGTTCGCCGTGTTGTCGCCGGCAACCGGCCAGACCGTCTCCTTGGTGGGTACGGAAGGAATCGGCGCCCCCCCGCCTCCGTATCCGGCGTGGGAGAAGTCGAGGATGGTGTTTCCTTGTTCGTCGGGGGCGTAAACGAGTTTGCCGTCCGTACCGGGAAACACCCTGGATACGGTCGGGGGAAGGTCGGCGACCTGCGCTGCAGCCACCGCCGCCGGCGCGAGCGCGAGTTGCATCAGCCTTCGTCGAGAAACAGCCGTCTTCATTCAATACCTCCGTTGGTACATGCTACACCCTGGGGGCGGATCTTCGTTCCGTGATCCAGTTAGTCACCCACTCCAGTTGGCCGCCCCGCTGGCGGGACACGACCTCCGGATCCAGCGCTTAGGCGCGCTCCTTCCGGAAGTCAGCCCGTAACCGGCGTGTGCGTCTTGATGTACGCCGGGTCGATCTTCACGCCCAGCCCCGGCCCCATCGGAACTTTGATCACGCCATCCACGCTCTCGAACGGCGCCGCCTTGCTCTCCACCGGAACCATCGTGCCGTTGGCGTCCTTCGTCTCGAACATCTTGAATTCGTGGTACTTCGCCGCCGCCGGGCAGACGGAAACCATCTGCAGCACATAGACGTAGCCCAATCCGCCACCTGAGATGTGCGGCGTGATCCGCAGCCCGGCGGCCTCGGCCATCCGCGCCACCTGCATCGTGCGAATCATGCCTCCGTAATAGAACAGGTCCGGCTGCACGATCTGGAACACCTCGTTGCCGATGAGGTAGCGGAAGCCATGAACGCTGAATTCCTCCTCGCCCCCGGCCATCGGGATGTCGAGCGCCTGCTCTACCTGCTTCTGCTCCTCATACCAATTCCAGGGCACGGGCTCTTCATAGAAGTAGTAGTTGTACTCCTCCAGGATCTTCCCGATGCGGATGGCCTCCTTCACCGAGTACGACCCGTTGCCGTCGATCATGAGCACCATGCCGTCGCCGAATTTCTCGCGCGCCATACGGATGAGTTTCTCCGTGCGCCCCGGCGCGTTGTCGATGTCCGAAGCCAGGTTGTCACCCCGCCCCGCGCGAATCTTAATCGCCTTCGCCTTGGTCTCCAACCAGTCCTGCTCCACCAGGGCCAGCGACTCTTCCGGCTCCAGGGCGCGCAGCTCGGGCAGCCGTGTTCCCAGGTAGATCGGAACCTCCGGGTGCAGGAGCTCGCCCAGAAGTTGGCCGGCGGGTTTGTTGGCGATGATACCCAGCATGTCGAGGATCGCGAACTCCACAGTCGCCATCTGAACGCAAAGCGGAATGCCCTGGACCTTGATATTCCGCTCGGCGGCGTTGAACATCAGCAGATCCAGGTCACGCGCATCCTTGCCCGCGAAGTGGCCGTAGCAGGCTATGAACGAACATCGGGTAGCTTGTCTTCGAAATGAACGGGTGTCCGATGGAGACACCCTCGGCGCCGTCCTTCGACCGCACGCGGCAGATCGTGTTGTTCCGATCACGCAGCAACTCGAGCGAATCGATGATGACGGGTTCTGGAAACAGCTCTTTCTTGAGCACCGGCTGGCTGAGCGCCGCATCGAGCGCTGAGTAGTCCGTTGCCTCCCGATGAACCACTGCCGGCGAACTGCACGACATCAGGTGGAGGCAGCAACGGCGCCGCCGCCGGCTGTCGCGGCCTTCAGGAACTCACGTCTGTCCCGGATGGTCATAACGGCTGGATTGTATCAGGAATTTCTCGCCCCCGGTGGCAACCGCTGTACACTGGGCTGCACGGGATCCCGGACAGGAATTCGCGGCTACCGCCTTGTCCACGGTAGCGAGACAGAAAGGCGAGGACGATGGATTTGACCACCAGGCGCAACCACTCCCAGACCAGAACCATGCTTCTCCTTTTCGCGGCCGCGGCGGCGCTGCTCGGCACCGCGCCACCCGCGCGGGCGCAGTCCGCCGACACCATCGCGATCGATTCGAGCGTCACGATTTTCCAGCCGCCGGAGACGAACGGCGCGGTCCAACTTGCCGTCGCGGATCTGCAGGAGGACTTCGTCAAGGTATTCGGTAACGCCCCCCGCATCGTGTCGAGCCTCGCCGACGCCGGCCCCGTCACCATCGTCGTCGGCGAAAGCGGCCTACTCCCCGAAAGCCTCCGTCCGGCCGGCGCCACCGCGCCCGAAAGCTTCGCCATCTCCGCCGCCCAAACGCCGACCGGCCGTGCCCTCGTCCTCACCGGTCCCGACAAGCGCGGCGCCATCTACGCCATCTATCAGTTCTCCCAGGACTACCTCGGCGTCGACCCGATGTATTACTGGACCGACCGGGAGCCCGCGCGTCACGACCGCATCGAAGTCCCGGCCGGCCTCGCGAAGACTTTCCCCGCGCCGCTGTTCCACTACCGCGGCTTCTTTATTAATGATGAGGACCTGCTCACCGGCTGGGCCCCCGGCCTCGACGACGGCGCGTCCATCTCGCTCGACGTGATGGACAAGATCTACGAGACCATCCTGCGCCTCAAGGGCAACCTGGTCGTCCCCGGCACCTGGATCTTCCCCGACGATCCGCAGGTCAAGCTCGTCGGCAAGCGCGGACTCATCGTCACCACCCACCACGCCATGGCCCTCGGCATGAACGTCGCGCGCTGGCCGGCCGACACGCCCTACAACTACTCGACGCACCCCGAGATCCTCGAAAACGCGTGGCGCAACGCCGTCAACCTGTATGACCCGAACCAGGAAGTCCTCTGGTCGGTCGGCCTGCGCGGCCTCTCCGACACCTCCTACGCGACGCTCGACCCCAGCGTCGCCGGCAACAACCAGCGCTTCGGCATGATCGTCAGCAAGGCGATCGCGACGCAGATGCGGATCGCGCGGGAGCGCTACCCCGAAGCGAAGTTCGTCACCAGCTTCTGGCGCGAAGGCGCCGCGCTCGCTCGCGAGGGCGTGCTGCAGATCCCCAAGGAAGTCGGCCGCGTCTGGGGCGACCGCGGCTTCGGCCACATCCAGGACGGCGGTGACGTCGCCGCCGGTGACGGGATCTACTATCACGTCGCCATGATGAACGGCCACGCCAACCAACTCACCGAGATGGTCCCCGTCGAGCGCATTTACTCCGAGCTAGGCCGCTTCATCAAAGCCGGCGCCACCAACTACATGCTGATCAACACGAGCGACCTCCGCCCCGTCACCATGACCACCAAGGCCATCATGGACGCCGTCTGGGGCGGCCTCCCCGAAGGCTCCCCGGCCAAGGCGAGCGCCCAATACTACCGCGACTGGGCGGGCGAGCAGTTCGGCGAGAAAGCCGCCGGCGAGGTCGGCGCGGTAATGAAGGAATACTTCGCCGCGATCCCCAAAATCCCCGCCGGCCACCCCCGCGCGGGCGACGAATACGGCGACCAGGGCTACCACTGGATCGTCCAGGACATGCTCCGCGACACCATGATCGACCCGCCCTATTTCCACCTCCCGGACCAGGACCCGAAGTGGACCCCGGCCAACACCCTGGGCCTCAACCGCCAAGGCAAGATGATCCCGCTGCGGCGGGAGTCGGTCGAGATGGAGCGCGACGTCACCGCCGCCGCCCAACCCGCCTGGGACGCCGTCTGGGCCCACGCCAACGCCGCCAGGCAGACCGTCGCCGAGGACCGTCTGCCCTACTACGAAGCCTACGTATTGAGCACCATCGCCATCGAGCAGGAGAGCAACCGCATGCTCCACCTCGTCGCGCAGGGCATCCTCGACTACCGCGACGGCCACCCCGACGCCGCCCGAACGTCGATGAAGCAGAGCCTGGAATCCCTCGACAAGATCGAAGAGATCCAGCGCGAGTCCGAGTACGGCAAATGGAAGAACTGGTACCGCGGCGAATGGCTAACCGGAATGCGCCACTCCCGCCACATGATCGAAAGCTTCCTGCGGTACCTGGACGACCCCTGGACGTCGCTACCGATCCCGGTCCAGGCGAATAGCTGGCAGGCTTACTATCATATTCTGCTGTATCAGCGGGACCGGTATGTGGATGTTGCGGCGCGCTGATGCGCGAAGCAGGCGACCCGGGGCCTGTTCTCGAAACTCGAGTTGAGATCCGTGGAGGTTGATGTCTTCGACACCGTCCTTGTCGCTCTGGACTCATCACCCAAAATGACCAAGCACTACATACACCAGAAGGTTGGAAAGCCAGAGTTGGAAGAACTGGCATCTCTGGCAAGGGCCGAGGAGGACAACTTCTTCTCAAGGAATCCGCATTTGGTCGACTACTATAGGGAACGTCTAGTTGCAGCTGCTTTGTGCCAAGGAGCCGCTCTTCAGTATCTAAGTCGAGGCTATGGGGTCAACGACTTTGATATTCACTTCTTCTACGCGAAGAATCCAGACAAGCCGCGTCTGTCCCGCACGGTAAAGCGAATCTCAGCTGATGTCGGCACCTTTCGGAAGATCCCGGTTGACTTCATCCGCACAATCATGCCGAATACCTCAGTGCATTCTGGGGCTGAAAGCAAGGTTGGCTGCCTTCGGACTTTCTTGGGTGCGGCTCCGACCAGCAACGCCGCACATTTGGCACGAAAGGCAGTGATAGCGCTCCTGCCCGACGAACTCTTCGGAAAGATCATATCGCCTGTAAATCTCTCTTAAAGAGGCTGGCGGCCACCTGCGGCCTAGTCGCTGAGCGGGGCGGCAGGGTCAGTCACCTCTGGCACCATTTTCCGGAGAACCAGCCAAGCCGGACGCGCCCCACGGACTCGGCATCAGTTTCGGTTGGGGGGGACGCTGCTGCGGCAGGTACTTCGAGGGTTCCGACAAGGGCCCGCAACGTCCCCGCAGTGCACGGGGTTCGTAGAGGTGGATAGGCCGGCCCTTTCAGCGGAATCCAATCCGCCGCCAGACCAGCCCCTCGGTACTCAGCCGAGTGGGAGGTATTCGATCCGCCCGGCCCATTCTTCCTCCGACGTAGCCTCGTGGCGTGCGCACTCCTGCGAGCCGCGTTCACACTCGTGTGAACGCTTGTGCTCGTTCGGCGAGCGCAGGTCCGCATTCGACACGGGTACCCTCGGCGCGAGCTGCCAGACAGGAGCATCCGGGGCCGTTTGGGCGGACCTGCTCGCGTTCACAAGAGTGTGAACGCGGCTCGCAAGAGTGCACACGCCACGTCGCGCCGAGTCGGATTCCCACGTCGGTGAACGCTTGTGTTCATTCGGTGAGCGCAGGTCCGCTTTCGACCACGGCTACTCTCGGCACGAACCGCCAGACAGGAGCATGTGGGGCCTTTTGGCCGAACCGCTGACGTTCACAAGAGTGTGAACGCGGCTCGCAAGAGTGCGCACGCCACGTCGGGCCGAGTCGGATTCCCACGTCGGTGAACGCTTGTGTTCGTTCGGCGAGCGCAGGTCCGCACTCGACCACGGCTACTCTCGGTGCGAGCTGCCAGACAGGAGCATGCGGGGCCTTTTGGCCGTACCGTCCGCGTTCACAAGAGTGTGAACGCGGCTCGCAAGAGTGCACACGCCACGACGGCGGGCCGAATCGCGTTCACTCTTGTGTGAATGCCTGTGCTCGTTCCGCCCAGCCCTGATTCGCACTCGACCACGCGTAGTCCTCCGGCCGAACCGCCAGTCCCGCCTTCACCGGATTATCCTCGATGTACGTCGCGATTCGCTTCCACTCGGCTTGATCCCGCACCCAATGATCGTAGGACTCCCGCTGCCAGAACGGCTCCCCTGTCCGCCCGAGCCGCCGATTGGCCTCGCGCTCGCGGCTCCCTTCAAAGCCTTCAACAAGCGGCTTGGCGGGACCAGCGCGAGCAGGAGTATGTGAACGTGGTCGGCATGACGACGAACGGCCCAACCGGGGGCGCCGCCTAGCTTCGCTCCCTGGAACAACGACTCGACCACGACGACGGCAATCTCGGACTCCCGGAGAAACATCGGCCCGGATTGGGCGGTGTCCAGCCGACGACTCATCGACACGAAGGCCTTGCCGGCGGACAGCTTGCCCGCGGGAGGATATTGGGCGTTCGGGAGGCTACCGTATAGGTGCCAACTGACGAAGAGC
>CAWELS010000066.1:0-130010 GCA_963809945.1 Bryobacterales bacterium
AAAGGAAAAAATAAAACCGAGCCATTATTTATTTTGGTCTCCGTCCAGGTGCTGAATGGATTATTTCAGCATTTTTTCCGGATAGAAGGCTGATAATACAACAACAGGCAATAGCTATATCATTTCTTAGATATTCAAAAGATTTGCTTGTTTCTCCGTGGAAAATAAATCCAATAACATTTAATTACCTTATGGACATTTGGTTTCGCTCGTTTTTATATAGTGATAACCTGGACCAAATGGGTAGACCAAAAAGCCGAAGAACATCGACGAAGACTAGAAAGAAAAGCACAATCAAGAGGACTAAATCAAACAAAAATATTAGTTTATTATACAGAACAGATTTTGTTTCGTTTATTATTGATTGAATAAAAAAATTTAAAAATTTTATTAGTTGGAAATTAAAAAAGGGAGATGATTTATTTTCAAGCTAAATAGTAAGTGCTACTAAAGTAACTGGAGTAACTATTAGCATGGGAAAACCAAACCCAATCATAAAAATTGTAAATGGTTTTTTTTCGTAAAATATGTGCATAAAAAATCCACCTACAAAAGTAGCTTTAGAAAGAGCAAAAAATATCAACAGAACAACTGCGACTGTAAATGGAAGGTAATTTCCTTCTAAAAGCATAGAAATTGCAATTTCAATAAATGTAAATACAGTTAATGTAACTAACACTTTTTCAAAAGTATTATCCGATGGGTGTTTGGTTCTAAAAGCTGGGTGGTCTGGGACATTATGTGCTTCCATATTTAATACCTCCTAAAATAAGTATACCAATGTGAATAAAATAATCCACACGAAATCCACAAAGTGCCAGTAGTAACCTATCAATTCGACACTATCGTGGTTTTCAATTAGTATATCCACCTCGATAGGCTTTCAACGCCACGAAGAACATTATAAACACACCAAAAAAGACATGTAATCCATGGAAACCTGTTTGTAGATAGAAAGTAGCCGGGAATAATGGGTTCATTACAGATGGGTCAACACTTGGTCTGAATCCTTCTGCCCAAGATTCCAAATATTCAAATGCTTGCACTGAAACAAACATTAACCCTAAGAAAAATGTTGCAAATAAAAATTGACCAGCTTTTTTACTATTTCCTTTTTCAATTTGTTGAAGACCTTTAACCATGGTATAACTACTTAAAATTAAAACGAAAGTGTTTCCGGCTGTTAGTGAACACATTCAAATGTTGAGATGGAATCCATCCTCCAATCGCATAATCATAACCATTAGATTTAATTCTCAAAACAATACTTGAACCAATTACTAAGGTAAAAAACAACGTTTCAGAAGCTAAAAAGACCCAGATAAATGAAAATTTGCAAAACCTCTGGGTTTTTTAACAAATTCATCCATTCGATTCTTCATAGTCATGTTCATCTTTAGCAAATCTTTTTGGTGAGGTTTCGTTGAATAAAGCTAATGCAAAAATAACAAAAAATATAATTAAGAAAAATAATCCGACAAAGGTTGAACCAATATTGGGTCTCGTAGTTCATAAGGAATTACCGACACTTTTTCCAATAAAATAAATTCCTAGAGCCAAAAAAATCACTGATAAACCCATAATAGGTTGCCACCATGATTCTTCAATATGGTGTGCATGTTCTGATTGTGAAAGTTCTTCTGTTGCCATAATTCAATACCTCATTTAATGATGACTTGCCATAGGAGGGTTTAATCCCAGACCATCTTCTAAACCAAAGGGATCATTTTTATCAGCTTTAGGTCCATTTCTAAGGTCCAAAGTAACATTCCATAAGAATAATAAAAATGAAATACCCATAATGAAAGCTCCTATGGTTGCAATAAAGTGGAAATTACCCAATAAACCAGCATTTTGTAAATAGACCAATCAAAGTATCTTCTTGGCATTCCTAACATGCCTAAAACCATGATTGCACCAAAGGTAAAAGTGAAACCTACAACCCAAGTAATAAAATGCCAAAGGGCAATTTTCTTGTTATACATTTTGCCAGTCATATAAGGTAGGATATAATAAATTGATCCAAACATGATACTGATTGTTCCACCAATACAATATAATGGAAATGTGCGACAACGAAATAGGTATCTTGAAATACTATATCAACTGGTACATACATTAACTATAATACCTGTAAATCCACCAAGTACGAAAGCCAAGAATAAACGCTAAAGCAAAAAGCATAGGTGCTTCAAGTTTAATTCTCGCTGCATGCAATGTGCAATATCCAATTAAATGTCTTAATACCACTAGGAATAGCAATGACATAAGTCAAGAATGTAAAATCAAGCACAACACTTGGAATAATTCCAGTAGTGTATAGGTGATGACCCCATACTACGAATCCAATAAATGCTATTGCAAACATACTGATTACCATTGAATCATAGCCAAAGATTGGATTTCTTGAAAATTTAGAGATTATTAAACTGACCAATCCCATTGCAGGTAAAATCATAATATACACTGCTGGATGCGAATAAGCCCAAAACATATGCTGGAATAAAATAGGTCCATGTATATCCGGTGAATTAATTGGAGGAATATAACCGAAAAATGGTGCTTGCAAATTTCTAGCCAATAATAACATTACAATTCCAGTTGTAATAATTGGTGTTGCGAAGATTTGAATCAAAGAAGTAAATACAGTTGCCCATGAAAATAAATCAATTTGTCTAATACCAACATTTGGACCTCTCATAAAAAACACTGTTAATATAAAATTTAAAGCTCCTATAACCGAAGAAACTCCAGCTATTAACAATCCAATGAGAAATAGATCTTGGTTACCATCTGTTACAACTGAAAGGGGAGGATAAAGAGTCCAACCAAGTCCATCAGAACCAAATAATCCTAAGATACATTAAAATAGAAGCCGGAATAAGCATCCAAAAAGCAATATTATTCCATCTTGGCCAATAGAGGTCTTTAGCTTTAATTAAAATTGGTACCAAATAATTGCCAAAAGCGCTCCCAAAGGAAAAATTGCTAAGAATATCATTATTAATCCATGAGCTGTTACTAAGCATTCCCCAATCTGTATGTTGTACAATTAGTGGGTCAGGTGCAATTAATTCAAACCTCATTATTAAAGCTAATAAGCCCACCGATAGCTAAATTTGTCATAGCAAAAATGAGATATAAGATACCAATCATTTTATGATCGGTCGTTGCAATAATTCTTTTGAAATTCATAGATGTTTTTACATTGTGTGTTGCTGTAACCATTTAAATCACCTTTATGTTATCTTAAATAGCATGTATTGTAAACTGCATTTTATAATGAGCTACACCGCAATACTCAGCACAAGTCACAATATAATCTCCAGGATTAGTAATTTTAAAATATTTAATGTTAAATTGACCAGGAACAGCATCAATTTTAAAAGCTAAATCATACACAAAAAAGGAATGAATTACATCTGATGCTGTTACATTTAATTTGTACATGGTATTAACGGATAGTGTTATATCTTGTCCTGCCTTAAATGATAACATTACCTACAGTCCCATTCCAATACCATTGATTAGCTGTTACATCTAATTCTATTGCATTAGCTGTATCCTGGGGGATTCTGTATTTGTAGCAAAATAGGAGTGCTTATACCTACTAAAATAATTACTAATAATATTGCAAAACCAATCCACATTTTTTCAAACTTATTTTCATTGGTTATTCTATTTCTGGGAGCGTCAGTTGTTTCTCTGGTATTTATATAGAAAGTAAAAAAGCAAACTAAAGACAATTGCTCCAACAAAAATGCTTCCTGCAGTTGTTATCCAGAATAATTCCAAAACTTGACCTGTATAATTAGATTTTGCATTTACAGGAGTGGTAGTTTTAAAAATAAAAAGGAAAAACATACTGAATAACGTGAAAACCGAATTCGGAAAACGAGATCGGAAAACGAGGCGTCTGACCCGGATCTCCCGAGGGATTCGCCTACATTGACGCCAGCGGGGCCGTCATTCGAAACGATGTATGGCAATACTAGAGGGGCCCTGCAAAGGGCGTCAGCCCCCGCCTCTCCGGGGACATTGCGGGCTACCGTTACGCACTTACTCTAAACCTTCCGCAGCAGTGTCCCCGCAACGGGACCTCCGAATTCGACCTGCCCGCCTCGCCCAATAGATTGCGAGAGTGGGGTCAGGACCTTGATCTCGAACTATCGCCGGATCGCGCCCGAATATGGAAAACGAGGTGTCTGACCCGGATCTCCCGGATCTCCCCCGGATCTCCCCGCTATTGGGTTTCTTTCCTCATGCCTCCTCGAAGTAGTCCTCATCAACATCCATAAGGTGGTAGGTTGCGGTCACCCTGATACCCACACCGTGTTCGATCATCAACCTTGCGAATGTCGGACCGTCGACCAATACGATCCTCTTCTCGAATTCGTTTGACATAGTCAACCGCCTCTCTAGTGAAATGCGAGGTAGTGATGAACACTCCGTTGTCTGCGTGATGGCCTTCCAGGCTCCCGGCAAAGGCCTGTACGTGTGGCCGTCCGACAGGGTTCTGCCACCGCTTGGCTTGCATGTAGACGGTGTCAAAGCCAAGTCTGTCCTGCTTGATGATGCCATCGATGCCCTCATCACCACTTCGACCGACGGCCTTAACAGCCTCCTCAAAGGATCCCCCGTAGCCCATCTTGCCTAGCAAGTCCAACACCAGCTTCTCCAAGAATGCTGGGGAGCAGGCGGTGATTCGGTCGATAATCTCATGGCCGAGACTGGTCGTCAGACTTTCGTGTATAGCTTCGATCTGCTCTTGCGGCGTCCCGTCTGCGACATCCTGTTGTGCCGGTGACCCGTTATCCGCGGGTCTGAAAGACTCGGCGAAATCTTCAAACTTCATCAGAGATCGGATTGACAGCTCTGTCGGCTTCTCGGCAAGTACCTCCTGGCCACGTTTGGCGATGGAGAACCTAGCACGACCCGTACTGTCGATCAGCCGCGCTCGCTTGAGGAAGGCGAACGCGAAGGCCAAGCGGTTTCGGTATTTCCGAGTATGGCAGTTCGGCAGCAGTTCGGTTCTGTCCTCTGGGGAAAGCCCCAGACCGTCGGCGATCTCCTCGGCAACCTCACCTAGTGTGTGTCCTTTGCCATCGGCTCCAGACTTGAGTAAAGGGAGCAAAAGCCTCTGGAAAGCTGGTACAGCCATAGCGACATTCTACTGATCTTGACGGGCCGACGGCGGGCGGTAGTGGGGGAAATGTGCGTTGGGTTGGGTAGTGTCAGAGACCTCGACTCCCGAACTCACCGGGCTTTCTGTACGTTCACCGCTCCAGAAACGGGCTCACCCACCGGACTCCAGTGAGCCAAATCGGCGAGAGATCGGTGGGCGAACCGCGCGTGGCCGGACTACCGGTCGGGGGCGAATTCGCGGTCGAGTTTGTCCAGCAGCTCCAGACCGGCCTCTCTCGATCCCTGCGCCGCCATCGCCCGGAACCGGACTTCGGCGTCGAACTCGGCCAGCGCTACTGTCGCCAACTCGTCCATCAGGCGGTTGACACTGATTCCCTTTGCCCGGGCCAGGTTGCGGAGCCTGACGTGTTTGCTTTCCGGAATTCGGATGGTCAACGTTCGCATGGCAAAGAGCAAGAGAAGCCACCCCAAAATTATGAGCGAGCTTCCGGGCTGGCGAAGCCACATGCAATCAGGAGAGCCTGCTGTACCTCCGGCCATCGGGCGGCCGGAAGAGTGCACAGGACCGAGCCCATACGATTCCGCTGCGCCAGCGACACGTGGTCGAAGTTCAATGCACATGACGTCGGCATCCCGTCTGCCGCCGTCAGGACTAATTCAGTCGTCAACCCTCGAATTGTCCGCGTGGCCGGCACGGCGATAATCTCGTTCAGTCTGTCGACCACATCGTCACGTGTGAGGATGAGAACCGGCCGGCGTTTGTCGGGCTACCGAAACGTGTACCACCGAATCTCACCACGCCTCACTCAAAGTTCTCCCAACCATCTGCGTCCCAGGCAAGCGGTTCCTCGTCTGCCGAGAATTCGGAACGGGTTGGGGGCGCCGTCTCATAGGCGGCCGCGTCACCTCCCGGCGGCGAGGTAATTAACCGCAACAGACGCAGGCGTTCCTCAGGCGTCAGGCACGCGATGAGCGGAAGAACATCGTTGGCCGTCAGCAACTTGGGCATCGCCCGTATTTTACCAGGAGATCTTCATGTCGCGATGTACCCGAGGAGAGCCGAGGTGCCGGAATGGATAAACTGCGGAGATCCGTGTCAAGGAGATCCGTGTCAAGGAGATCCGTGTCAAAGACCGTAAAGCCCGAATTCGTCGGGGCGTTTTTGCTGGTCGAATGGATGTTCCAGCGCAGATGACGTGAGGCTGGGGCATGGATGTGGGCGTTCCGGTGAGGGGACACTGCTGCGGTGCGGTTCGGGGTAGGCTCGTCGACGGGAGCCCGCAATGTCCCCGGAGGGCGGGGTGGCAACGCGACCTCCGAATTCGACCTGCCCGCCTCGCCCAGCCGCGTGAGAGCTTGGGGGCAAGACCTCGATCTCGAACTACTGTTGCATCGCGCCCGAATTCAGAAAACGAGGTGTCTCGCGCGGATGTTCGAGCGCTCCAGCCTTACACGGGATCAATCTTCTCGCCTTTATCCGCCTCCAACATCCAACCTCACCGCTCCAGCAGCGGATTCACCCACCGGACCCCAGCAAACCGGCCGAAATCCGTATCCGCGGTGTGGACCGTAGCCCGGTGCCGCCTCGCAATCGCGGCGATCTGGGCGTCCGTGGTCAGGTTTCCGCCCGAGCCGGCCGCTTCCAGCCACTCCATCGCTCGTAAGACGTCCGATTCCTCCGTGAGCAGGAAATCCGTCACCGAACGGGCGAGCCACTCCCGGACGTGGCCGGCTGCCTCGGCCACCGGCATCGGGTTCAGGAACGCGCGGCGGCTGGTGCCGATTCGCAGGAACGAGAACACGACCACGCCGCACAGCCCCACGGCTTCCCTCCCCGACAGACAGTCCCGCCACCACCGGGCGGCGCGCTCGTGGAACGGGCTGGCCGAATCGTAGGCGTAGAGCAGGAGATTCGAGTCCGGAACAATCATGATCTGTCTTCAAGCGCCCGTGTCTTGCGAAGGAATTCCTCGATCTCCAACTCGTCGTCGAGGTCGCGGACCGCGGCCGGGTCGATCCCCGGACGCAGTCCCATGGCCCGCGCCCGGACGGCAAACTCCGGCTCCTCTCCACGCGGCCCTTTCAACCCTCGCCGAACCGCCTCGTTGAGAGTCTCCTTGAAGCCCTTCCGCGTCCGCTGCATCTCCTCGCGCAGGAGCTGCTCCACTTCCGGATCGAGCGTCACGGTCGTCCGCATGATGTCATCATAGCATCATATTCCTATACCATCAAAGCATCATTTGGCTATTCCCGAAAGATGTGGCGTGCGCACTCGTGCGAGCCGCGTTCACACTCCTGTGAACGCGGGAAATTTGCCAAATCAACCGCCAGACCCGGCCCCCGCATCCCGGTCACCATTACCGGTCACCGGCGAATATCAATTCCCTAAGTCATTCTGAATCAATTTAATACACGTGATTCAGGGCCGCCGCCCCCGGCGATCTCCGCTGCCGCCGCGGGACAATAGAATCGACCATGGCCACTCGTCTCACAGATCGCGGCCAACCGGCGGAAGGTACGATGAGCCCCGGACTGCCTGAACCGGCCCGATTCGGGCAAACAAACCCGATCGAGCAACCGCTGCACGTGGCCGCCGATTCGAGCGAACAAAGCCAAATCGGGCGCCGCGGCCGGACTGGCGCCGACCGGAGTTTCGGCAAACAAAGCCAATCGCCAAGTCCGGCCGCGCCAGCCGGATCGCCCCCCGGACGAGCAACTGGGCGAAAAAGTAGCCTCACAAGACGATGAAAAAAAGCCACTTGTCACGCGAACAAAATAAAATCCCGGTTCAGGATGGACGCAGTAGGGCGGGTGGTTCCGGCCCAATGCCACTTATGTTTTGCGTCCAAGATGTCATCGTAAGGCGGACGTCTACGTCCGCGGCCGACCTCCAGGTCGGCCCTCCACTGCGACCGAAGCCGCAAGATGCGGAGGACATGGAGGTTGCTGCTTTTCTAACGGACCGGTGGCCAGCGCGACCTGGAGGTCGCGCGCCGGCGTGGACGCCCGCCTTACGCGATCAGACCGCCATTCGAGGAAAACTAAGTGGCATTGGGCGGTTCCGCCTGCCAGGACGTCTCCAACCCCCGGCGGGACCGCCGGCGTGGCAAGCCCGGCGGCTTGCTTCACGTCAAGGGGGCTACTCGGGCTGCCAGCGGACCACCGGGCGGCGGGCCGCTTTCACTTCATCGACGCGGCTCACCCGGGTCGAATGCGGGGCGTTCTTGACCAGGTCCGGGTCGCGCTCTACCTCTTCGGCGATCGAGATCATCGCGTCGATGAAGAGGTCGAGCTCCTGCTTGCTCTCCGTCTCGGTGGGCTCGATCATGAGCGCGCCTTTGACGATTAGCGGGAAGCTGACCGTGTAGGGGTGGAAGCCATAATCGATCAGGCGCTTGGCGAGGTCGCCGGTGCGGATGCCCTTGGCCGCCTGGCGCTCGTCGCTGAAGACGCACTCGTGCATGGTGGGCGCGGTGTGCGGCAGGTCGTAGTGCGACTCGAGTCCCTTGCGGATATACGTAGCGTTCAGGATGGCGTCGAGGGTCGCCTTGCGCAGGCCCGGACCGCCGTGGGCCAGGATGTAGGCCAGCGCGCGGACCAGCACACCGAAGTTGCCATAGAAGGCGCGCACGCGGCCGAGCGACTGCGGGCGAACGTAGTTCCAATGCCACTTGCCGTCCAGCCGGGCCAGCCGCGGGACGGGCAGGAATGGCTCCAGGTGCTGCTTCACCGCCACCGGACCGGAACCCGGACCGCCGCCGCCGTGGGGCGTCGAGAAGGTCTTGTGGAGGTTGAGGTGCATCACGTCGATGCCGAAGTCGCCGGGGCGCGTGACGCCGGCCAGCGCGTTCATGTTGGCGCCGTCCATGTAGACCATGGCGCCTTTGGCGTGGACGATCCCGGCCACCTTGACGATGTTCTCCTCGAAGACGCCGAGCGTGTTGGGATTGGTCACCATGAGGCCGGCGACGTCGCCGTCGACGGCGCGCTCGAGCTCGGCGAGGTCGACCATGCCGCAGTCGTTCGAGGTGATGTTGCGGACCTGATAGCCGGCGATGCCGACCGTGGCCGGATTGGTTCCGTGGGCGGAGTCCGGCACCAGGACGTACTTGCGCGGGTTACCCTGCGCCTCCAGGGCGGCGCGGATGAGCAGGATTCCGGTCAACTCACCGTGGGCGCCGGCGGCCGGCTGGAGCGTCACCGCGTCCATGCCGGTGATCTCGGCGAGCGCGGCCTCGAGCCGGGCCATGATCTCCATCGCGCCTTGCGAGAGCTCGTCGGGCTGGTAGGGATGCGCCCACGCCAGTCCGTCCACGCGCGCCACCACCTCGTTGATGCGCGGGTTGTACTTCATCGTGCAGGAGCCGAGCGGGTAGAGGCCGTGATCGATGGCGTAGTTGTAGGTCGACAGGCGGGTGAAGTGGCGGATCGCTTCCACTTCGCTGACCTCGGGGAAGCCTTCGATCTGGTCGCGCACGCTGCCGGCGCCGAGCGCTTCGGCCGCGTCGACCGGCGGCACGTCGAGCGGGGGCAACTGGTAGGCGATCTTGCCGGGCGAGCTGCGCTCGAAGATCAGCGGTTCGTTCTGGGTGGGGTGGGAGCGGACCTTTTTGATCATGGGCCGTTAACTAACGTGAATGAACGTGAATGGCTGCGGGCTGCGATGTTGGGTGCGTTCATCTTCCCAGCACCGCGTCGGCTACTGTGTCCATGTCCTCGCGCTTCGACATTTCGGTGGCGCAGAGGAGGATTGAGTCCTCGAGTTCGGGATAGAAGCGGCCTAGCGGGAGACCGCCGACGATACCCTTTTCGAGCAGCTTCCGGTTGACCTCGTCGGGGCGGCGGAGCACCGAGTGCGCGACGAACTCGTTGAAGAACGGGCCGAAGAACTTCTGTGGAACCTTGCCGGCCAGGTAGTGCGCCTTGGCCAGGTTCTGTTCGGCCAGCTCGCGGAGGCCCTGTTTGCCGTAGACGGTCATGAAGACCGTGGCCATCAGCGCGATGAGCGCCTGGTTGGTGCAGATGTTCGAGGTGGCCTTCTCGCGGCGGATATGCTGCTCGCGGGTGGCGAGCGTCAGGCAGTAGGCGATGTTGCCGCGGGCGTCGGTGGTCTGGCCGACCAGGCGTCCAGGGAGCTGGCGGATGTACTTCTCCCGGGCCGCGATCACGCCGGCGAACGGTCCGCCGTAGCTGGGCGTGATGGCGAACGATTGCATCTCGCCGGCGACGATGTCGGCGTCACGGGGCGGAGCGAGCAGCCCGAGCGAAACGGCCTCGGTGAAGATCACCACCAGCAGCGCACCCCGGGCGTGCGCGATTTCCGCGATGCTCTTGACGTCCTCGACCACGCCGAAGAAGTTCGGCGACTGGACGATGACGGCGGCCGTGTCGTCCCCGGTCGCCTGCTCGATGGCCGCCGGGTCCGTGCAGCCGACGCCGGTCACGTAGCCAACCTCGCCGATGGCGACGCCTTGATTGTGGGCGTAAGTCGTGAGCACCTCGCGGTACTCCGGATGCACTGTGTTGGCGATGACGACGTTGTTGCGGCGGGTGATGCGGCGGGCCATCTGGGCGGCCTCGGGTACTGCCGTCGAGCCGTCATACATCGAGGCGTTGGCGACGTCCATGCCGGTGAGCTGGCACAGCATCGTCTGGAACTCGAAGATTGTAGCCAGGGTGCCTTGCGAGATCTCGGCTTGGTAGGGCGTGTAGGCGGTGAGGAACTCGCCGCGCGAGACGACGGTGTCGCAGAGCACCGGACGGTAGTGGCGATAGACGCCGGCGCCCAGGAAGCTCGGCATGCCGTTGGCGTTCTCGGCGCCGCGGGCGTGGAAGTAGTCGGCAATCTCGTATTCGGATATGCCGGGGTCGAGCGCCAGCGGCCGCTTCAGCCGGACCTCGCCGGGAAGCTGCGCCACCAGGTCGTCGAGCGAGGCCAGGCCGCAGGCGGCGAGCATGGCGTGGCGTTCGGTATCGGATTTCGGTAAGTAACGCAACGAGGACTACTCTTCGCTTCCTTCGAGGTAGGACTGGTAGTCGGCGACGGTCAACAGACCGTCGATCTCCTCGGGCTTCGACATCTTGACCTTCACCATCCAGGCGGCGCCGTGGGGGTCTTCGTTGACCTTTTCGGGCGCGTCGGCGAGGGCCTCGTTGATCGCGGTGACCTCGCCGGTCACGGGCGAGTAGATGTCGGAGACGGCCTTGACCGACTCGACCGAGCCCATTGACTTGCCGGCGGCCACGGCATCGCCGGCGTGCGGCAGGTCGACGTAGACGATATCGCCGAGCTCCTCCTGGGCGTGGTCGGTGATGCCGATGGTCGCGACGTCGCCCTCGACGGCGACCCACTCGTGCTCTTTTGAATAGCGGTAGTTGTCGGGATACATGTGGCTATTTCTCTCTTTTGTAGAACGGCAGTGAGACCGTGACGGCCTCGATGGGACGTTCCCGGACGAGAACCGTAATATCGAGTCCCGGCTGGGCTTTGCCGGCCGGCAGGTAGCACATACCGATGTTCTTGCCCAGGGTCGGCGAGGGTCCGCCGCTGGTCACATGGCCGGCGGACCGGCCGTCGATTTGCACTTCGTAGCCCTCTCGTCCGATGCCGCGGCCCGTCATCTCGAAACCGATCAGACACCGCCTCACATTGTCGCGCGCTTTGGCGAGGGCGGTGCGTCCCAGGAAATCGCCCTTGTCCATTTTAACGATCCAGCCGAGGCCGGCCTCGAACGGATTGATGGTGTCGTCGATTTCGTGGCCGTAGAGCGCCATCGCCGCCTCGATGCGCAGCGTGTTACGCGCGCCCAGGCCGCAGGGCTTGATGCCGAACTCCGCGCCGGCCGCGAGCAGCTCGCCCCAGATGCGCTCGCTCTCGGCGGGCGGAATGAAGATTTCGAAGCCGTCCTCGCCGGTGTAGCCGGTGCGGGCGATGCGCGCGGGGGCGCCGGAGACCTCGCCGTCGGTGAAGTGATAGTAGCGGATCTGGTCGAGCGCGACGGCGGTGAGCCGGGCAAGCGTCGCCAGGGCGCGCGGACCCTGGACGGCCAACTGCCCGTAGCGCGGTCCGGCGAAATCGACCTCGGCGTCCCAGCGGTTGGCGCCACGGATGTGCTCGTAGTCCTTGTCCTGGTTGGAGGCGTTGACGCAGAGGAAGTAGTTGTCGTCGGCCACCTTGTGGACGAGGATGTCGTCGACGAAGCCGCCGTGCTCGTAGAGCAGCGCCGAGTAGTGGGCCTGCGTCCGGGCGTCGAGCCTGGCGACGGCGTTGGTGGTGACGTAGTCGGTGAGCGCGAGCGCCTCCGGTCCGCGGATCTCGATCTCGCCCATGTGGCTGACGTCGAACAGACCGACGGCGCGTGCGCACGGCGTGGTGCTCGTCGATGATGCCGGAGTACTGCACCGGCATGTCCCAGCCGCCGAAGTCGACCATGCGAGCGCCAAGCGCCCGATGGACGCGATTGAGGGGGGTTTGCTGGAGCTCGCTCATTTTATTGACTGGGGGCGGAATGCGTTCCCGGCGGCTTGCCCGCACCAGGATGCCCGGCCGCGGTCGAGGCGATCCCCTGGCAGGCCTCACCCAAGCCGCGAAGGATCGCGTGCAGGTTGCGCGGTGTCATTCCCGCGATGGGCAAAGCCTAATCTAACAGCGTATTTTCGAACGTGTCAAACAGGCGGCCCGGCGTCATTCGATCCACAGCCGGGCCGTGTTGCTTACAATCGTGTCGCGCATGAGGATCACGATCTCGCGGTCGCCGGTCGCGGCGTTGGGGGCGATGACGATGTTGACCTGGTAGACGCCCACCAATCCCGGGGCGAGACCGGCGAAGGTGACGGGGCACTCGATGCCGCCCTCGGTGAAGACCCGGACGCTCTCGGTGGCGCGGGAGAACGGGTCGGCGGAAGCGGCGTGGCCGTCGGGCACTCCGGGATACGGGATGCCGAGGCCGGTGGCGTAGAGAATGATGTCCTCGCCGAGATGGGCGCGGTTGGCGCTGGTGACGGTGGCATAGACGGCGGCATGCTGCGCCGCGGCGTGGACGCCGTCCAGCAGGAACAGCCCCGGCTGCGGTGTCGTCACCGGGATGCCGGTGACCACGGCCGAGGAGCCGTGATGCGTCAGCAGGGCGGTGCCGTGTTCGGCGCCGATGGGTGTCTGGAAGTTGATCTGATCGTAGGTCTCGAGGCCGGCGACCGCGTAGAGCCCGCCGGATGCCCGTCGATAAGGATCGACGTGCCTTCGATCTCGGTGGGCAATGGGGTGGCGGTGGCGGCAGCGATACCCGTGAAGTCGGTGAGCTTCTCGCCGAACAGGCTGGCGAGCGCGCCCTGGCGAGAGGCCGGGTGCGTAGCTGGCCGCGTTGGTGAAGCCGTCGGCGCTGAAGCGGGGCGGTTCGGCGCCGTCGTCGGAGATCTTGGTGACGAAGATCCGGCTGAAGCTGAAGCTGTTATTGGGCGGGCTGGTCCACGGGAAACCGGCCGAGGCGTTGCCGGTGACGTAGGCGTTGCCCGACTGGTCCACGGCGATGGCGCGGCCGAAGTCGAGGCTGGTCCCGCCGAGGTAGGTGGAGTAGACGAGTTGCGAGGCGTCCGGCGCGAGTTGGGTCACGAAGGCCTGGCTGCAGCCGATCCCGAGGAAGCTGCGCGGGCACTGGAAGCACGGGGCGGAGTCCTGGCGGGACTGGATCGGACGGACGAGCGGGAAATCGAGTCGGTCGGTGGTGCCGGTGACGTAGGCGTGGCCGGAGGCGTCGATGGCGATACCGTGGGCATGCTCGCCGACGGTGAGGCCGGGACGGGGCGTCGACCTGCGCGCCGCCGAGATAGGTCGCGTAGAGCAGCCCGGTGCCGGCCGGGTTGAGTTTCGCGACAAAGCTGTTGCGGCCGCCGGGGAGCGCTGTCTGCAAGACGCCGGGGGTGACCGGGAAGTCCGGCGACGAGGTGTAGCCGGTGGCGTAGACGTTACCGTCGGCGTCCACGGCGATATCCGCTGCCGCGTCGCTGCTCGCGCCGCCGAGAAACGTGGCGTAGATCCGGGACGCCGCGTCGGGGGCGAGCGCCATGAGGAACGCGTCTTCCTGGCCGCCGCCGAAGGCTGGATGCACGGCGTCGGGGGTGGTGGCCGGGTTCCCGGAGTCGGTCCGGCCGGCGATGTAGAGCCGGCCCGCGGCATCGACGCCGATCGTCGCGCGGCTTCGGAGTCCAGGTAGGTCAGCCAGACGCAGGGCGTAGCTCGTGGGACTGAGCTTGGCGGCGAAGCCCGGTCCCGGCGCGGTCCCGAGCACGCCCGGCGTGACGGGGAGGTCGGTGGATTCGGTCGTGCCGGCGATGACGATGTTGCCCTGCGGATCGATGGCGACACCGGTGGCGTTGTCGTTCGCGGTCCCGCCGATGGGGGTCGAGAAGAGGATCTCGGAGCCGTCCGGCGAGAGCTTCATCACGAAGGCGTCGTTCTGGCCGCCCGAGCAGTCAGGACGGGATGGACCCAGGGGAAATCGCAGCCGGTGTGGCCGGACAGGACGATGCTGCCGTCGGCGCCGAGGGCGATGTCCTCGGCCCAGTTGTCGGAGGCGCCGCCGATGTAGGTGGAGTAGACCGGTGTGCCCTGGGGATCGAGCTTGGTGAGGAACACGTCCCAGATAGCTCGACAACTGGTCTGTCGATGCCGTCGAGGACCGGGTAGTCGAGCGACGGTGTGTCGCCGGTGACGTAGGCGTTGCCATCGGCATCGACGGCGATGGCCATCGGCGTGTCCCAATAGCAGCGGGGACTGCTGACGCTTTCCTGCCGTCCGCTGCCGCCGAAGCCGGACGAGTAAACGAGCAGCGGATCGATGACGAGCGGGCGGCGGGCATCATACGGGCCGATGTCGAAGACGATGTCGCCGGAGGCCGCGATGCGGTAGGCGGCGGCGATGCGGGCGCCGTCGTACTGATGGATCACCGGCGCCGGCTGGCGGAAGGGTCCGGCGACCAGGCCGCCGTTCGCGTCGATTTCCGGCGACGCGCCGCCGATCGAAAGGCGGATTTGCCGGGGCGAGGCTCCCGGCGCCAGGACGAAGTCGTATTCGAGGGTATCGTCGCGGCTGTAGAGCACCATGTCGATGCCGGGATAGACATCCTCGAGGCGCAGGCGCTCGTAGCCCGGGATGTCGCGGCGCCATCGGGATGGGTCGCCGCGCAGGTCGTGGACGGTGCTGAGCCGGGCGCCTTCCGGCACGATCCGCGGCGCGGGGTTGGCGTCTCGCAGCCGAAGGCGTCATCGACGCGGCGCCCTCGCACCGGGCCTGGCGCAGCGCGATCGCTCCGCCGGTCACGGCGACCGAATATCCGGGGCCACGGGCCGCGTAGCGCACACTGGCGTCGAACTGCCCGAGGTTCTCCTCGAAAGCGAGGCGCCCGGCGAAGGCCGGGAGGCAGGCCAGACTCAGCAGGAGAGCGATAACTCCAAATCGGATCTTCACATCTCTGATGTTACGCCTCCGCCAGACCTACGGGCGGGGTGAGTGTTTCTCTCGACTTTCCGAGTGGGGTAAGCTGAAAGAAGTAGACACCCGCTACGGTTGCAGTCAGGTTGCAGGCAACTGCAGAACGGGTCCGTTGACCGCTTGTCCCGGCGTTGGGCAGGCTTCGAGGGAGAGAGCATCCATATGAGCGTATTTCGGCGTGTTTTCGGGCTGGGGGCTATTGGTGTGGTGGTGGGATTGGCGATCGCCCTGGTGGCGGCGCCCCAGCAACAGCCTGCCGAGACGTCCGCTGCGCCGATGCCGAACGTCCTGTTTGTCACCATCGACACGCTGCGGGCGGACCATCTTTCGAGTTACGGCTACTACCTGAAGACCAGTCCGGTGATCGATCAACTGGCTGCCGACGGAGTCCGCTTCGCCAACGCGCACACCGTGGTGCCGCGCACCGGACCGTCGCACATCTCGATGTTCACCAGCCGGTACCCACAGGAGCACGGGGCGCGCATCAACGGCTTCTCGGTCCCGAACGATGCCAAGTGGCTGTTCGTACCGCAGATCCTCAAGCGGTTCGGCTACACCAACGCGGCCTTCGTGAGCGCCTGGGTGTTGACCGATAACATCACCAATCTCGGCCACTGGTTCGATTACTGGGATCAGACGATGAACCGCTCCTACCAGTACGTGAACTCGATGCGGTGGGCCGAGGACGTGACGCCGCTGGCGATCAACTGGCTCCGCGCGAAGCGCAAGAGCCCTTCTTCCTGTGGGTACACTACTTCGATCCGCACAGCCCGTACGAGTACCGCAAGGAGTACGAAGCCACCGAGCGTATCGGCGAGGAGCCGGATTTCTACAAGGGCTACAGCACGGCGATGCGGGAGCGGATTCGGAACTACGATTCGGAAGTCCGCTACTCGGACCACTACCTCGGCGAGCTGCTGAAGGCGATCGACGACTTGGGCCTGCGGGACAACACGCTGGTGGTGGTGCTGGCCGATCACGGCGAGAGCCTGGGCGAGCACGGCTATGAAGGCCACGGCCGGGCCCTCTACGAGAACATCGTGCGGGTGCCGTTGATCTTCCGCTATCCGGGACACATTCCGGCGGGCAAGGTGATCGAGCACCCGGTGTCGCTGCTGGACCTGGCGCCGACGCTGATCGACCTCACGGTGGCCGCCCACTCGAATCACCGCATCCCGAACACGTTCCGCGGCAAGTCGCTCGCGCCGAGCTGGAACGGGGGCGACTGGGAGCCGAGCGAGACGATCCGCTACATCACCTGGGCCGGCCAGCGGTGGGTGATGCCGTCGTGGCTATCGAAGCTGTGGCTGGGGAACCTGGACTTCCCCTTGCAGGTCGGCTATGCGCGCAACGCCCGCAA
This sequence comes from Bryobacterales bacterium, assembly GCA_963809945.1. Lineage (GTDB taxonomy): Bacteria > Acidobacteriota > Terriglobia > Bryobacterales > Bryobacteraceae > CAWELS01. Next base: position 16,992 of record CAWELS010000066.1, read on the forward strand.
GGTGCTCTGGGAGACGGACGAGAAGCAGCTCGACGTCACCGACCTGACGAAGGATCCCCACGAGCTGAGTTCGCAGGTGTTCGACCCCGACTCCGCGACCTACGAACGCGAAACCGCCGCCCTGAAGCGCTGGCACGACATCACCAACAAGAGCCGCGGCGAGACGCGCATGGACGATCGCGACCGGGAAGCGCTCAAGAGCCTCGGCTATATCCAGTAAGCGCCGGCCAGGGTGCAATACCGGGAACCGTCAAGGCGGTTGTCCACGACCGCGCCGGACCTCCCGGCCCGGCTTTCCGGCGCCCGGAACAAGCCGACGAGGACGATTGCGTTGCGGGTTTGGAGACCTGCCCCACAAGCTAGCTGAACAGTAGCGGTGCTATCCGGCGTTCCGCAGCACGCAAAAGACGAGCCCCGAGAGCGCCAGTACGCCGGCCAACGAAACCGGGAACCGCACCGCTGGGCGCCGTGGGCTCCACCGGAACGCACTGGCCCGCAGCACGCCATACACCGCCAGCACGGCCAGGACGGCCATCGACCACGCGTTCCATCCCAGGGCTTCCGCGAGGCGGCCGTGCAGCAGCGCGTGCAGCGCCCGGAGCGTACCGCATCCGGGGCACGATAGTCCGGTCACGGCGTGGATCAGGCAGCGCGGGTAAAGAGAGCCAGCGCCGGGTGGGTAGACATAGAGAACGAGTAACCCGGCGACCGCCGCGCCCGCGAGAATGGCGCGTCTGATCCAGCGCCGGACTAGCGTGGTGTCTCGGAGGTTCATGACGCGCTCCAGTGCCAACCGTCTACGAATCTCTGAGACAGCACATTAGGTTCTCATTCCGGTTCGCTTCCATGTGGCGATCCTGCTGAAGTGGTGTTGGATCTGATAGACGCCGAAGAAGAATGTGACCACCGGGTTCATTTCCAGGCCGAACGGCTCGGTCTGGTTGTAGTAATGCAGCATCGAGGAGCGCATGCCGTAGATGGCCACCAGCATTAGCACCGCGGTCGCCAGGCCCAGGAGTACGCTGGCAGCCGTGATGGAGTCGGGCTCCGGATGCCCCGCCACCGCGGCGACGATGGCGCCCGCCTCGCAGACGAGTGCCGACACCAGCAGCAAGGTCGTGTTGCTCGCCTGGTCGATCTTCTTCACGAAGGCCGCCTCGATGAATAGCCAGACCAGCTTGAAGATACCGCAGGTGACGATGCTGACCAGGAGCACGATTGCCCAGTGCAGGTCAGGCGGCATCGGACCGGCGCCCGGAGCCGGTTGCGGGGCGCCCCAGGCCTGGCCAGCCGGCGGCGACGACCACTGGGATTGCGGCGGCATGGGGCCTGGAGGGGGAGGCGGCGGGCTCGTGCCGGCCAGTATCTGCGAGACCGGAACCCATTCGCCGGCGTCTTCACGGCGCCCCATCTCACCCGGCGCGATGTTGCCTGCCGCGACATATCGCTGCAAGTCGATGATCGAGTAAGGCCCGTACTGCTGGGCGCCGCGCTGGATGTAATATCTCATTTCGGAGATAGAATCATACCATCCGGACGACGGACCGCCAATGGGTCTCCGGCTCGCGAATTTAGCGAGTAGTAGTGGTATCGGCTTATTCGGCCGGCGCGGTGCGGTTCGCAGTGGTCGAAACCGCGAGCGGGTTCGGCAAACCCTGCTCGGCGTAGTAGCCGGGGCGGACGCGCTCGACGATCTGGGCCACGGGGCGCTCCAGCACGTCGAAGAAGGGCTTCGGGTAGAGGCCGATCCAGAGGGCCCAAACGATGAGCGGGGTGAAGTAGGCGATCTCGCGGAAGTTCAGGTCCTTGAGGCTTGGTTCTTTTCCGCCAGTCTCGCCGAGCATGGTTCGCTGGAACAGCCACAGCAGGTAGGCCGCGCCGAGCGCGATGCCGAGCACGCCGCAACAGCGCCCAGCCGAGCTTCACCTCGATAGACGCCCTGCAGGATCGTGATCTCGCCGATGAAGCCGTTGAGCGGCGGCATGCCCATGGAGCTGAGGGCGGCGATCAGGAAGACGATGGTGAACACCGGCATGACTCCGCAGCAGCCCGCCGTATTCGGCGATCTCGCGCGTGTGGCGGCGCTCGTAGACCACGCCCACGATCAGGAAGAGCATGCCGGTCGAGATGCCGTGGTTGATCTGCTGGAGGATCGAGCCGGCGATGCCCAGCCGGGTTCAGCGCGATGATGCCCAGGGTGCAGAAGCCCATGTGGCTCACCGAGGAGTAGGCCACCAGCTTCTTCCAGTCCTTCTGCATCAGGCAGACGAGCGCGCCGTAGACGATGGCGATGATCGAGAGCGCGGAGACGATGGTGACGACGGTCGGGTCCTTGGCGGCGTCCGGCAGCAGCGGCAGCGAGAAGCGCAGGAATCCGTACGTGCCCATCTTCAGCAGGACGGCGGCCAGGATGACCGAGCCGGCCGTCGGCGCTTCGGTGTGGGCGTCCGGCAGCCAGGTGTGGAACGGGAACATCGGCACCTTGACGGCGAAGCCGATGAAAAGCGCCCAGAAGACCCACCACTGCATGCTGGACCGGAGTTGGAGCTGCAGCAGTCGGTGATGTCGAAGCTAGGACTCGCCGAACTGGCTGGCAGTGCTCGATAGTACAGCGTCAGGATGCCAAGCAGCATCAGCACGCTGCCGACCAGCGTGTAAATCACGAACTTGATGGCCGAATACATCCGCCGCGGACCGCCCCAGATGGCGATGATGAAGTACATCGGCACCAGCACGAGCTCCCAGAAGACGAAGAACAGCAGGAAGTCGAGCGCCATGAAGACGCCCATCATGCCGATCTGGAGCAGCAGGAAGTGGGCGTAGTACTCCTTGAGGCGGGTCGTCGATCGCGTTCCAACTGCAGAGGATCGAGAGGAACCCCAGCAGCGCCGGTCATGCACGACCAGCAGGAGGCTGAAGCCGTCGATGCCCAGGTGGTACGAGGCGCCGATCGCCGGAATCCAGTCGGCGCGTTCCACGAACTGCCAGTCCGCTGTCCGGTCATACTGGAACACCAGCGGCAGGCAGACCAGGAAGCCCGCGAACGAAGCGACGTTCGCCCACAGCTTGATGGCGCGGGAGTTCGAGGAGGGGATCAGGAGAAGGACCAGCACCCCGACCAGGGGGGTCCACAGCACTATCGAGAGTAGGTGGTCCATCGGTACCTTCGACTACCATTCACCAGCGCGCCAACGACATCAGCGCCTGGCGGGCTTCGCCGTCCCGGGTGTAGAACATCCGCCGTGACGGCCGCCGCGAAAAAGCCTATTGTATGTGACGAGGGCCGGAGCGGGCAATATGGACCTGTTGGTCCGGAACGGTGGGGTCTTTCGTATACCCACCTGGGAGAGTGTGAAAGGCGAGCTAAAATCAGGGCAGGGAGGGGCCCGCCAGCTTCTCCGCCCAGTCATCAGGCAGCCATGACCGAACACAGGACACCCGAATCAGCGGTCCCCGTTTCCTCGTCCGAAGCCGGCGAGCAGAATCCCGGTACGCAGGCATCCGCCTCCGAGTCGACGCTGCTCGACGGCGCCACCAGCCAGCTCGATACGGTTATCCGCGACATCGAGGACCAGCAGAAGATCGCCGGCGATCGGGCGGCGTCGCTCGACGCGCGCCTGGAAGCCTACGAGGACATCATCGATTCCGAGGTCGGCGACACGCAGCTTGCCCGGGCGCGGAACCTCGAGCGGCAGACCGGCCTGCGCCAGGTTTACCTCAAGTTCGAGGGCGGCAATCCGACCGGGACCCAGAAGGACCGCATCGCCTTCGCCCAGGCCCAGGACGCTCTGCGGCGCGGGTTCGACACCCTTACGCTGGCCACTTGCGGCAACTACGGGGCGGCCGTCGCGCTGGCGGCGTCGCTGGCCGGGCTGCGGTGCGTGGTCTACGTTCCGGCCGAGTACCATACAAAGCGGACGAGCGAGATGGTGGAGTTCGGCGCCGAGATCGTGCGCGTGCCGGGCGACTACGAGAGCGCCGTCCGGATCTCCCAGGAGCGGGCCGCCGACGGATGAGCTCTACGACGCCAATCCCGGCGGCGCCAACATCGCCCTGCAACTGCGGGCCTACGGCGAGATCGCGCACGAGATCTACGACGAGCTGCGCGACGCGCCGGCCGTGGTGGCCGTGCCGGTATCGAACGGCACCACGCTCGCCGGCATCTATCGCGGTTTTCTCAGCCTCTACCGCCGCGGGCAGCACGTCGCGGCTGCCGCGCATGATCGCCGGCTCGTCGTTCCAGAAGAACCCCATCGTCGAGTCGTTCCTCAAGGGCAAGCCGCGCTGCGAGGACCTGCAGCCGGAGCGCATTCGCAGACGCCGGTGAACGAGCCGCTCATCAACTGGCACTCGATCGACGGCGACTACGCGCTTGACGGCGATCCGGGCCACCAACGGCTGGGCGCTGCACGTCAGCGACAAGAGGATGCTGGCGTATTGCCGGACGGTCCGCGAGCAGGAGGGACTGAGCGTCCTGCCGGCCTCGACCGCCGGGCTGGCGGCACTGCTCGAACGCCATCGCCGGCAGCCGCTCCCGGGCGATCGCTACGTCGGCATATTGACGGGGAGGAAGATATGAAGCCGGAAGGCAACGCGATCGTTTACTGCGAGGGAGCTTTTCAGACGACTTACGGGAAGACGGCCCACGGCCTGGTGCGGCGGTCCGAGCGCTACCGCGTGCTGTCGGTGATCGATCGCGGCGTCGGCGGGACGCGACGCGGGCGAGATGCTGGACGGGCGTCGTGCGGACATCCCCGTGGTCGCCGATCTGCCCGCGGCGCTGGCCGATGCCGAGCGTCGCGGCGCGCCCGCGACGCACTTCATCATCGGACTGGCGACCGACGGTGGCCGCCTTCCGCCCGCCGCGCGCGCCGACGTCATGGCCGCCATCCGCGCCGGGCTCCATGTCGTCTGCGGCCTGCACCAGTTCCTCTCGGAGGATCCCGAATTCGCGGCGGAAGCGGCTCGTCACGGTGTCCAGCTTCTCGACGTCCGGAAGCCGCCGCCGCGAGATCGAGCTGCACTTCTTCAGCGGCAAGATCGAGCAGGTGGAATCGCTCACTGTCGCCCTGCTCGGCACCGATTCGGCGGTCGGCAAGCGGACCACGTCCTGGATCCTGGTCGACGGCCTGCGGCGCGCCGGCCACCCGGCGGAGCTTGTCGGAACCGGCCAGACGGCCTGGCTGCAGGGCGCCCACCACGGCATCATGATGGACGCGCTGGTCAACGACTTCCTCTCCGGCGAGATCGAGCACGCCGTCTGGAGCGCCTGGAACGACGCGAAGCCCGACGTGATTGTGGTCGAGGGGCAGGGAAGTCTCATGAATCCCGCCTATCCCGGCGGCTACGAGATCCTGGCGGCGGCCCGGCCGGACGTCGTGGTGGTGCAGCACGCGCCGGCGCGCAAGGAGTACGATGGCTTCCCGGGCTATCCGCTCCATCCGGTGGAGAAGCAGATCCGCGCCATCGAGATGGTCGTCCGAGAAGCCGGTGGTCGCCGTGACCCTCAATCACGAGGGGCTCCGCGACGACGAGATTCCGGCCGCCTGCGCAGGCGATCACGGCCGCGACCGGGCTGCCCGCCTTCGACGTCTTGCGGAATGGTGCCGACGGTCTCGTGTCGGTGATCGTGTCTCATCTCCGGGCGAAGGGGGCGGCGTGAGCGACACAGTTGGCGATCCACTGGCTGTCCTTCAGGTGATCGATCGCCTGGAAGTGGGCCCCGTGCGCGTCGAGCCCCGCCGGCTGCTCGCGCCGTACACGGTACATCGCGGCGGACGGACGGATTCGCTCGAGTTCCTCTACCGGTTCGAGGAGGACGTCTTCGACCCGAACGACGCGGCCGCGCAGAACCTGGCGGACATGATCGGCCGCGCAGGTCGCCCTCAACTACGGGCTGTTCTCGGAGGAGATCGTCTTCCACGGCTGGTTCGACGCGGTGGACCGGCGCTTTATCGCCGACATGACGCGGAACACGGCGCGCGAGATCTTTGTCAAGAAGTTCCTCGAGCCCAATCCGTTCCTGAAGGACGCCGTGCGGGCGCTGCCGGCCGTCCGGAAGGACAACTATGCTCGTGCGCGGCTGGTTTTCCCGGATGCGGATGAGGTGGTGACACGACCGCGGTCCGGCTCGTGGGGCACGGATCGTTCCCGCGTCGCCATCCTCTCGAGCGGCGGCAAGGAGAGCCTGCTGAGCCATGCCCTGATCCAGGAGCATCGGCGGCGAGCCGCATTCGATCTTCGTCAACGAGTCCGGCAAGCACTGGTTCACCGCGCTTAACGCTTACCGTCACTACGAAGCGCACGTGCCCGGCACCGGGCGCGTCTGGACCAACTCCGACCGGCTGTTCGCCTGGATGCTGCGCCAGCTTCCCTTCATCCGCGAGGATTTCGCCAAGCTACGCTCCGACGAGTATCCGATTCGCTTGTGGACGGTGGCCGTGTTTCTGTTCGGCGCGCTGCCGCTGGTGCGCAAGCGCGGTATCGACGCGGCTGGTGATCGGCGACGAGTACGACACGACCGAACGCCGGTCGCACCAGGGCATCACTCACTACAACGGGCTCTACGACCAGAGCCGCTACTTCGACCAGGCGATGTCGCCGCTACTTCCATCGCAAGGGCTGGGGCGTGAGCCAGTTCTCGATCCTGCGCCCGCTCTCCGAGCTGCTGATCGAGAAGGTCCTCGTCGAGCGCTACCCCGAGCTCCAGCGACTGCAGGACGTCCTGCCACGCCGCGCACGTCGAAGGGGAGCGGGTGCGTCCCTGCGGGCGCTGCGAGAAGTGCCGCCGCATCGTCGGCATGCTGTCGGCACTGGGCGCCGATCCGACGGCGCTGCGGCTATACGCCGGAGCAGATCGACGGCGTGCCTGCGCGAGCTGGGGACGAAGGCGTGCACCAGGAGGCCGCGGGCGCAGGAGCAGTGGGCTACATGCTGCGCCAGCGGGGGTTGATCGAATCGGCCGCGGTCGGCACGCGGCCGGTTCGCGAGCAGCCCGAGGTCTTGCAGCTGCGCTTCGAACCGCGAGCGCTCGCCGCTGGAGGCGATCCCCGCGGACATCCGCGCCGCCGCTTTACGACATCTCTGCTCGAGACACGCCACGGGCGCGGTGCGGCGCAGCGGGCAGGCCTGGCTCCCTTCGACCCGCTGCACCGACCCACGCTCAGCAACCCGTATCCGTTCGAGACGCCAATCGCTCGGCGGCGCCGGCTGGCGGTCGCGCGGCGCGCCGGCGGACGACCGTGCTGCTCGGCGAGCTGACCTGGCCCGAGGCCGGCGGCGGCTCGAGCAGGTCGACGTGGCGCTGCTGCCGGTGGGCGCGGTCGAGCAGCACGGGCCGCACCTGCCGCTCGACACCGACTCCTACGACGCCGAGCTAGCTCTGCCGCGCGAGGTGGCCGTCGCGATGCAGCGACGCCGCAGCCGCTCGTGCTGCCGCTGATCCCCTACGGCGTCTCCTACCACCACGACGACTTCCCCGGCACGTATCAGCGTCAGCCCCGAGACGCTGGCGCGGCTGGTCTACGAGATCGGGATGGCGGCCGCGCGCCACGGCGTCACCAAGCTGGTCATCATCAACGGCCACGGCGGCAACGTTCCGGCGCTGCAATTCGCCGCGCAGATGATCAACCGCGACGCCCGCATCTTCACCTGCGTCGACAGCGGCGAGACCAGCGACGCCGACATCGACGCGCTGGCCGAGACGCCCAACGACGTCCACGCCGGCGAGATCGAGACCAGCACGTCGCTGGCCATCCGCCCGGAGCTGGTGCACATGGACCAGCGCCGAGAAGTTCGTGCCCCAGCTTCTCCAGCCGCTACCTCGACTTCAGCTCCGAGCGCGAGCGTCGACTGGTACGCCCGCACGGCGAAGATCTCACCAGTCCGGCGTCATGGGCGACCCCACCAAGGCCAGCCGCGGAGAAGGGCGAGCGGATCTGGCGACTGATGATCGACCACCTCGTCGCGTTCGTCGAGGACCTGAAGGGCATGAGCCTCGACGAGATCTACCAGCGGCGAGTACTGAGGGACCGATGAAGATCACCGGCGTCGAGGCCTGGACCGGTCGACCATGCGGCTCGTCGAGCCGTACCGATCGCCTACGAGAACGTCGAGCGCGCGACAACGTCTTCCTGCGCCTGGTCACGGACCGATGGCGCGCTCGACGGTTTCGGCTGCGCCGCCCCCGACCTGCCGGTCACCGGCGAGACGCCGCGGACCGTGCTGGGCGCGTTGCTCGACGAGGTGGCCGCGCGCTCGTCGGGTCGCGACCCGCTGCGCATCGCGACTGCTGCTCGAAGGGCTGCGGCCGGCGCTCGCAGGCGCACCCGTCGGCCCGGGCGGCGCTCGACATGGCGCTGCACGACATTCTCGGCAAGAAGTGCGGGCTGCCGCTCTGGAAGCTGCTCGGGGGCTTCCGCGAGTCGATCCCCACCAGCGTGACTATCGGCATCCTGCCGGAACGGGAGACGGTGGAACGGGCGCTCGACTGGGTCCGCCGCGGCTTCCGCTGCACTCAAGCTCAAGGGCGGCAACAATGTCGACTCCGACATGGCGCGCGTCCGCCGGGTGCGCGAGGCCGTGGGCGAGGAGATCGAGCTGCGCTTCGACGCCAACCAGGGCTACAGCGTCGAACAGGCCGTCCGCTTCATCGAGGAGACGGAGCTGGCGCGGCTGGAGCTGCTGGAGCAGCCGACGCCGAGCAGGCAGCCGGACCTGCTGGCGCGGGTGACGCGTCAGGTCCGACTGCCCGTGATGGCCGACGAGAGCCTGGTAACGCTCCGCGACGCGTTCCGGCTGGCCCGCGACAACATCGTCGACATGGTCAACGTGAAGCTCATGAAGGTCGGCGGGATCGCTGAGGCGCTGCACATCAACTCGGTTGCCCGGTCAGCCGGGCTCGAGGTGATGGTGGGTTGTATGGACGAGTCCGCCCTGGCGATCGCCGCCGGCCTCCACTTCGCGCTGGCTCGCCCGAACGTCTGCTACGCGGACCTCGACGGGCATTTGCCGTTGGAGGACGACCCGGCTGCTGGGTCCGTCCGCCTGGAGAACGGCGTTCTGTACCCGAACGACGGCCCCGGTTTGGGTATCGTCGGGCTGACGTAAGGCGGTCGTCCCCGACCGCGCCGGACCTCCGGTCCGGCTCTGCGCTTATCGGAACAGGGCCGACGAGGACGTCGGCCGCGGGTCTGGAGACCCGCCCCACGTTTCACTCCCGCGGTTCGGACGGATTCACGCCCAGAGCTTTCATCTTGCGGTAGAGGTTCGATTGTTCGAGGCCCAGCAGGTCCCCGACCGGCGCCGGACCTCCGGTCCGGCTCTGCGCTTATCGGAACAGGGCCGACGAGGACGTCGGCCGCGGGTCTGGAGACCCGCCCCACGGATCACTCCCGCGGTTCGGACGGATTCACGCCGAGAGCTTTCATCTTGCGGTAGAGGTTGGTCCGCTCGAGGCCCAGCAGCTCCGCGGCGCGGCTGACATTGCCGCCGGTCTCTTCAAGCTTTTTGAGAATGTATTCCCGCTCCGCGGTTTCCCGGACTTCCTGGAGGCTGGCGAACTGGTCGAGCGTTCGTTCGCGGCAGGCCGCGACCGCGCGCAGGCAGCGGGATATGGCGAGCGTCGATGCGCACCTGCGGGTTCATGATTGCGATGCGCTCCATCATGTTGCGCAGCTCCCGCACGTTGCCCGGCCAGCGGTAGCACCGCAACACCTCGTAGGCCGCCGGCGGTCAGTTCCTTCGCGCTTGCGCCCGTAGGCGGTGGTGAATTCCTCGAGAAAGTGATCGGCCAGCAGCGGCACATCCTCCAGCCGGTCCCGCAGCGGCGGCACCCAGAAGGGCATCACGTTGAGCCGGTAGTAAAGATCCTCGCGGAAGTTGCCATGCTCGATCTCCTGGTCCAGATGCTTGTTGGTGGCCGCGACCACCCGCACGTCCACCTGCACGGACTCGCTCGCCCCGACCGGCTCGATGCGCTGCTCATCGAGCGCCCGCAGCACCTTCGCCTGCGTCTTGAGGCTCATGTCGCCGACCTCGTCGAGGAAGATCGTGCCGCCGTCGGCCTTCTGCAGCTTGCCGACCTTGTCCTCGCTGGCGCCGGTGAAACTGCCCTTGCCGATGGCCGAACAGCTCGCTCTCGATCAGCTCCTCGGGAATGGCGGCGCAGTTGACGTCGACGAAAGGCTCGTTGCGCGCGTGGCTCATGGCGTGGATGGCGTGGGCGACCAGTTCCTTGCCCGTGCCGCTCTCGCCGAAGATCAGCACGCGGCCGTCGGTGCCGGCCATCAGGCTCAGCTGCTGGCGCAGCGCCTTGATCGGGACGCTGTGCCGATGATGCCGGCCACGCGTCCTCGTCCTCGCTGCGCAGCCGCTGCGACCTCCGCTCCAGCCGCCGCTGCTCGATGGCGTTCTTCGACGACGACGATGACCTTATCGATGGTGAGCGGTTTCTCCAGAAAATCGAAAGCGCCGAGCTTGGTCGCCTTCACCGCCGTCTCGATCGTTGCCGTGCCCGGAGATCATCGACGACGGCGGGCCGGTCCGCGGAAGATAGCTCCTCGAATCCTCTGCCAGCGTCTCCAGACCCATCCATGCCGGGCAGCCAGATGTCGAGCAGCACGAGGTCGTAGGGTTCCGCCGCAGTTCGTCGATGCACGCCTCGCCGCTGTCGACGGCGGTACGTGCGTAGCCCTCGTCCTCCAGCACGCCGCCGAGAGACTGGCGGATCAACGGTTCGTCGTCGACAACCAGAATGCGGTGCTTCTTCATGAACTTTGCTCTGCCGGTCTGGTCGACGGCCGCCTCCGGCACCGGCTCTCGCGTCACAGCGGGCATCTCGATGACGAACCGCGTTCCGGCCGGGCGTGTTGTCCTCCACCCGGATCTGTGCCGCCATGATCGGCGACGATCTGATTGACGATGGCCAGTCCGAGCCCGGTTCCGCGGCTTCTTGGTGGAGAAGTCGGCTGGAACAGCTTCTCCCTATCTTCCATCGACATGCCGCACCCAGTGTCGGCCACAACTAGTTCGACCGCATCCGGTGCCAGCCGGCCGGGTGCCGAGACAGGATTCGCTTCGTGAGCGAGTCCTCCATTGCCTCAGCGGAGTTATCCACCAGATTGACGATGACCCGTTTGAACTGCTCGCGATCGATCATCGACCAGCGGGCAGATCAGGGGCGAGGTCCGTTGTGAGGTCGAGATGCCACCAGCCGGCCCGCGAAGACCGCCAGCGCGCTCTCAGTGACCAGTGCGTTCAGATCCGGCCGGGCGCAGGCGCGCCGAGGGGAAGCGGGCGAGACTGAGAGAATTCGTCGACCAGCCGTGCGGACGGATTCGACCTCTTCGCGAAATGGTGCTCGAGCACTCGCGCAGGATGCGGAGCACCTCGGGCGGCCAGTCGCCAGTGTCGGCGGAGGCGCGGTTCACGTGTCGGGCGATCCGGTCGGCGCTAGAGCGAGATCGGGGTGAGCGGATTCTTCATCTCGTGGGCGATGCGGCGCGCCACCTCCCGCCAGGCGATCGCCTTCTGCGCCCGCAGCAACTCCGTGGTGTCTTCGATGACGACCACGAAGCCGGGATCGGTCCGACCCCGCCAGCGCGGAGACCGTGACCGCAAGCTGCAGCTGAACGGCTGCCCTGCTCGGAAATCGAATTGGCGCGCGGCCACGCTGGTGCGGCGCGCGCGGTTGAGCAGGTAGCGCAGCTCGTCGGCTTCCTCGTCCGGGAACAGGTCGCGTCAGCCGCCCGGCCGCGCGCACGCGGTCGTCACTGAAGATCGTCGAGAGAGCGTGATTGACGGTGCGGATCGGCCCTCGGCGGTGACCGAGAGAACGCCCGTGGGCACGTTTTCGAGGATGGCCTCGATGAACCGGCGCCGGCTTTCGAGCTCGCTGGCATTGCGCTCCAGGCCCTCGGTCATTTCATTGAACGGGCCGCACCAGAATCGCCAGCTCGTCGATCGCTTCCACGCGCACCCGGTAGCTCAGGTCGCCGCCGCGGACTCGGCCGAAGCGGCTTTGAGCAGCGCCGCGATCGGGACGTTGATCTGCTTGGCCAGGAACAGCGCGATCCAGGTGGCGACGAACAGAATGAAGAGCGTAATTACGGCCAGCAGCAGCAGATAGGTGACCCGGGTGGCCCGCATGCTCTTGCGCAGCTCTTCATACTCGGCCACCGAGCGGGCGATCTCCTGGTGCGTTGCCGCCAGGTCGATGGGCATGCCGGACTCGAGCGTCAGGGCCCAGCCGCTGCCGTCGGGAGCGCGAACCGGGACCCGCACGGTGACGGCTTCGAACGGCCTGGTGGCGGGTTCGGGACAGACCGTCAGCACCTCACCCTCCGACCGGAGAAGCCGGACGCGTCCCATCCAGCCGGTTCCACAGATTGTGTCGAAGGTCTCGCTGCGGGTACCGGTGGCGATCAACTCCCGGGTCTCGGGCAGCGCGGCCAGCCACCGCGCCTGGGCTTCGGCCTTGGCCTGGGTCTCCGCGGACAGGGAGACGTTGAGCTGCCACAGGTTGAGCTGGACGTTCTCGGCCGGCCGGCTGAACCACTTGTCCAGGTTACGGTTGAGCACCCAGAAGCTGAACAGCACCATGAAGAGGACCGGCACGAAGCTGAGGGCCAGGGCGCCGACGACCATCTTCGTCTTGAGACCGGTACTGGCGCGGTTGGCCTGACGTTCGATGTAGAGGCGCACCCCGGTCCGGAAGAGCATGAAACCGAGGGTCACCATCAGGAGGAAGATGAGCGTCGAGATGGCCCAGAAGAGGTAGGTCTCCTCGATGCTGGTCGGCGCGAATTCCCCGAATGTGAAGGAGCCCTGCCAGATGACGAGCGTCACGCACACGGTCAACGTAATCGCGCCGATTGCCGTGAGTACCCGTTCCTTCATGCGGTTCGCGCCCCTCCCCGATTATACGGTGCGGCTGGCTTGGGGCTGGTTAGTGCCGCTAGGCTTCCGTGTGGAGGACATTCTCCCGGCAAAAAGAAAATAGGCGGAGCCTGTCAGGCTCCGCCTTGAGGTTGAAAAGAGGTTGTAGAGAAAGGAGAAACAATAGGCTTAACTGATCGCGATGCGCCTCAGGCGGGGAACCCACCCGCCCCGAGGGTTCGAAACTCGTATTGCTGGATCTCGAGTGCCGCCTTGCCGGGCTCGGTCCGCACGATGCGGCCCTTGGCCACCATTTTCAGCGGGCAGGTGTCGTCCAACTGGGCCGGCCAACTGATGGCGAGCTCGATCCGGCGTCCCGGGGTCAGATCCTGGTCCGTTGTGAATAAAATGCCCGTGCTGCTCATGTTGACGGTCTGCCCGCGTCCCGGCTCGAGATCCGTCTTCCGGCCAATTGCCTTATAGATGATTGCCCGTTCGATGGGGAAACGGCTCGATCCGCGCCGCTCGCCCGCTGTCCACGTCTGATCCACCATTTCTTCTCGAGTGCTTCCGTCCATCACATATTCAGTTTCCGACATGCCGCTCGGTTTCTCAATGGCGCGGAAGTCGTGTTTTACGTGGGTACAGGCGTACCGCGGCAATAGGTACCAAGGGGAGTCAGAGTACTAGACCCTGGGGGACGGGTAATGCTGGCAAAGAACGGCACTGTTCGGAGCCGCCCGGGGCGACACGGCCGGAGCCACGAATCGGTTCGACTTTCGGCGGTCGCAGGACTGGGGACGGGGCATGCAGGCTCCGCTCCCTCTGGTCGCGGCTCGCATGTGAATGTACATCCACATGCGAGCCGTGACCGAAGGGAGCAGAGTCGGTACTTCGACCCCGGTGTGGTGTTCTCGGGAGTCACCATCCGGTGAACTCGCCCGCCGCGACTTCTATCCGTAAGGGTGGTCCTCACGGGCCATGGGGGCTCTATCGAAGGCGACGATCGATGAGGCGGTCGGGAGACAGGAAGACGGGGCAGGCGAAACCACCTGCCCCACTTGGCTAGCCGCCGAGCTGCTTGAGCACCCGGCTGGCGAAGGCGTCGGCGCGCTTGACGAGTTCGCGGGCGCGCTCGAGGTTGCCCTGTTCGATCTCATGACGGGCGCGTTCGAGGTTCAGTTGGCCGTTGGTGACACCGGAAAGCAGGTCCGATCTAGGCGATTGTCCCATCGCGGCGAGCCGGGCGCTGTGGTCCTCGAGGAGGGAACGAGCGGTGTCGACGTGGGCCGCGGCCAGCGAGTAGCGGTCCTCGAGGTCATCCCATTGGGCCTGTTCCTCGGGCGATCGCACCGCCTGCTGGACCTGCTCGGGCTCCGGCTGCACATTGGGGGGCGCTACCGGCGGTTCTGGTGCGGGGCGATCCGGCGCCGACGCGCCGGCGGTATTGCCCTGACCGATGGGAGGAGGTGACGCGGTCCTGGTCCCGCCACCGGGCGGCGGTTGGGGCGGCTCGCCGGGATCGGTGGCGAAACCGGGTCCGTCGAGCCGCTTCCCGGGAAGCTGGACCGGAGTAGGGTTCGCGTAGCCCGGAGCTTGCGGTTCTTCCGGCAAGAGGCCCGGCGCCGGGGCGACCACCACGACGCGCGGATCGAGTTCCCGGATTCGTCCCTCGGTGACGAGCAGCTCATTGGTGAGCGATGAGTTCGACGGGTTGGAGGACACTAGATAGTTCAGAATTTGCTGCGAGCGGCGATAGCTGGTGCTGGCGCCCGGTTGATCGGCGATGTTCTGTTGGGCCGGACGTCCCTGCATGTCCCCGAGAACGCGATAGGCGAGGGCGATCTGCTGCTGGAGCTCCGTGTCGTCGCCGGCGTATTGGTAAGCGCGATCCAGATAGGCCGAGCCGTCGGCGACCATCGCCCGGCGCGCCTCGGTGGCGCCCGGCTCCCGCTCGAACAAACGGGGCAGCGCCGCGCCGAACAAAGATGTAAACGAGGCCAGATCGGCGAGTTTTTCCTCGCGGCTCAGGGTGCGGCTGGCGCCGACGGGCGGGTCCGGCCAGGCGCCCAGCCGTTGCCGGAGATCGCTGATCCGTTGGGTGATGGCGGCTTCGCTCAGGACCGCGGAATCAGGGCTGCTGAAGGCACGGTACGCCATCCAGCCTCCGACGCCGGCCAACGCCAGCACGACGACCGCGACAGCCGCGGCGATGGCGGCCAGCTTTCCGGTTCGCGAATTGGCGGCCGGAGGGGGCGCGGTGGGCGGAGGCGCCGGGCGGGTCGGCGGCGGTCCGCTGGTGACGGGTTGCCCGAAATTACTCAGGTAATGATCGATGTCGGCGCCGAGCTCCTTCGCCGAGGCGTAGCGCTCGGACGGTTCCTTGCGCGCCGCCTTGGTGAGGATGGCGCGGAGTTCGTCGTTCAGCGGCAGCGGCGTCCCGGCCGTTCGCGGCGGGGCGCCGGCTTCGAGCATCTCGTAGAGGATTTTCGCCAGCGAGTAGACGTCCGAGGTCGCGGTGACGGTTTCCCCGGTGAGCTGCTCCGGACTGGCATAGGCCGGCGTCATGATCATCGTCGGCTTGGCGGGACCCGTTTCGAGCCCGGCCTCGACGGCGAAGTCGCGGACCTTGGCGATGCCGAAGTCGATGAGTTTCACGGTGCCGTCGCTCGAAATCAGGATGTTGCCCGGCTTCAGGTCGCGATGGATGACATGGTTGTCATGCAGGAATCCGACCGCGTCGCAGAGCTGCCGAAACAGGCGGATCCGGGTCACGTGATCGGGATTCGCGGACCGGCAGTGCTCGTCGATGGGTGTCCCGTCGACGTATTCCATCGCATAGTAGATCTGCCCGTCCGGCGTCTCGCCGAAATCGAGGACCCGCGCGACGTGGGGATGGTCGAGTGCCGCGAGCAACTGCCGCTCTTGTTTGAAGCGGCGCACGAAATCCGGGCTCGCCAGCTCCTTGCGAATCAGCTTCACCGCCGCCAGTCCGGGTGTCTCCCCGTCAATGCGGGCGAGGTACACGGCCCCCATGCCGCCGCTGGCGATCTCGCGGACCAGGCGATAGGGGCCAATCTGGCGGCCATCCTCGGCGCCGGCCAGTCTTGTCTCGGGAATGGCGCCCGCGTTCGCGGATGCCGGATGGGACGACGCATCGCGCGTCGCCTTTGGATCGGTCGCCTCGCCCACTCCCAGTGGTTTTGCGGCGCCCTGGTTGTCCTTGCCCTCTCCGTCCATGTTGCCTCCCAGTGGTTCGAAGGGAACCCGAATCACCCGGAAGCCGAGAAGAAGCCTGGCCCAGCCCCGGTCTTCTCTTCAGCTTCTTCCGAGGCCAAACCCACCCTGGCCGGCGCATGGGGCCGCCGGCGAAGGCAGGTTAATCCAGCTCAATGGTCCTTACTTCTTGCGCGCGATGTCGCCGACCTCGGGCATCTTGTGCGCCGAGAAGGTGACATAGGCCACGCTGTCGCGGACCTGCGTCGCCACGCCCTCGCCGTAGACCTCGGTCTGGACGTCCAGAACCTCTCCGGTCTGCGGGTCCTTGATCTCGTTCAGGACCTTGGACAGCTCGAAGCGATCGCACTGGCCGACGCCCGACGTCGATCCGATGTTGAGGATCACCTGGCCGCCGGTGACGGACGCCACGCGGCCCTCGACGGCGACGTTCCGGTTCGGGACCTTGTCGATGTTGGCGTTGAACTCCGTGGCGATGTTGTCGACGGCGGCCTGGGTAGCCTCGCCAATGATCGTCTCGCCGAAGTTCGACGAAGTCATGTCGACGTATCCGCCGCCACCCGAGAGTCCGGAAAGGATCATGCCGCCGGCCCCGCCGCTCCTGCGCTGCGACTCGCCGCGAGCCTCGCCTTGCGCGATCACTTCGGTCGTCTCGCCATCCACCAGCCGGTAGTTGATGACGACGACCGCCTTGTCCTTCTCGAACGCGCCGGCCGCGGCGCCGAGGCCCCGTCCGAACCGGCCGCCGAAACCGCCCGCCTTGATCTTCCGGTCATCGCGGCCGAAGACCACGATGTCGCCCATCAGGTAGGCGTCGGCGCCGGTGATCTGTCCGATGCGGCTGCCGGTGCCCTTGCGGACGCGGTTGCTGGCGGCGAAGTCCTGCTCGCGCATCACGGTGTCCACCTTGGCGCGTTCGACGATGCGGACCTTGTTCTCGTCGGCCAGGCGCGAGGTGAGCATCGCCCGGATGCCCTTACCAATGTCCTGATTGGTGCCGAAGATCGCCTGTACCGACGTCTGCACGGTGGAGAAATCGAACTCGTCGATCGCGATCACCTTCTTACCCGCATTGGTGTCGCCGGCCGGTGCGGTGCATTGTGGCAGCGTCGCTGGCGTGATGGAGGCTGCTGTCGATGCCGGAGCGGCCGCGGCGGTTGCGGTGGTCGCCGCCGGTGCGGCGCCGCCCGAGCCCTGGTAGGTGGCCACCAGGGTCAGCAGGGCGTCGCTCGCGCCCGCGTTCTTGAGATTGATGAGCTGTTGCGGAGTGAAGTTCAAGGCGGACGGCTGGCTCTTCACGGTCTGCGTCAGGACACTCTCGGGCATCTTGGCCGAGAGCAACTGCATGAGCTGATCGTAAATGGCTGTTTGCTGAGCAAGAGCCCCAGGCGCGAACGCCGTCAGAGCGCCAAGACACATCGCCGCCACGACCACGGTCCCAAGCGACATTCGGAAAGCACGCTGTATCTGTCTGAGTCTCATCTCGATACTCCTCCGTAGCCCTTCCTTGTCTTCGGCTCAGTCCGCGATCACGGGCGGGGCCCCCCCCTAGGCCAGAAACCACGGCCCCAGTTGAGCGGGAAAGCTACGAAGAGATTGTACCAAGACATACCGTGGGATACCGGTATGGTTGGGGTGAATGTGGTTGGAGCGAGTACTGCAATCAGTTCTCGGAAAGCCCGGTGGCGCGCCGGGCGCTGTGTGCTGAAAGCTGACCGCCGATAGCTTGCTGCCCGCGGGCTACAGTGAGAGGGACACGGCATGCAACACCCCCGCGGGACAACGAACGGCAGAATCAGCGTCCTAATGCCCATTCACAACGAGGAGAAGCTGCTGCCGGCGGCTCTCGACTCGCTCTGGCGGCAAACGGAAGCGGACTTCGAGGTGATCGCCGTCGACGATGGTTCGACCGACGGCACTTGGCCACTGCTCGAGCGGATCGCGGCGGCTGAACCCCGGCTACGCCCCATCCGCCAGGACCATGCCGGCATCGTGGCCGCGCTCAATCGAGGCCTCGCCGAAGCGCGTGGCGCCTTGATCGCGCGGATGGATGCCGACGACCTTTCGCATCCGGACCGGCTGCGCCTGCAGGCCGGCTACCTCGACCAGCACGCCGACACCGGCCTGGTGGCCAGCCGCGTGGCCTATCTCGGCGACGCCCGCGCCAATCGGGGCCTGGCCGTGTTTGTCGAGTGGACCAACTCGCTGCTCGACGCCGCCGACATCTCGCTATACCGGTTCGTCGAGACGCCGCTCATCCACCCCAGCGTGATGTTCCGGCGCGAGTTGCCCGAGCGCCTCGGCGGCTACCGGGACGGACCCTTCCCCGAGGACTACGAGTTGTGGCTCCGGTGGCTCGAGGGCGGCGTGCGGATGGTGAAGCTAGAGGCGGCGCTGCTCGAGTGGCGGGAGCGCCCCCGGCGGCTCACCCGCACCGACCCCCGCTACGGCGTGGAGGCTTTCTACCGCACCAAGGCGCCATACCTCTACCGCTGGCTCGTGCGGCACAACCCGCACCACCCCGATGTGGTGGTCTGGGGCTCCGGCCGGACCTCGCGCCACCGGCTGCGCTTCCTGACGGACCTCGGCGTGCGCGTGCGGGCCTACATCGACGTCGATCCTCGCAAGCTCGGCTACCGAATTGAAGGCGCGGAGGTGCTGCCGCCCTCGGGACTGCCCGCGCCGGACGACTGCTTCGTGCTCGGCTGGGTGGCGAGCCGCGGGGCTCGCGCGGAGATCGAGGCGGAACTCGCGCAGCGCGGCTTCCATCGCGGGCGGCACTATCTCCCTTGTGCCTGAAGCCCGCCGGGTTCGCATCCGATAAGAAGGTTAGAGGGTCATTGTGAACTGCCAGAACTGCGGCGCGCCCATGCGCCTCGAGAAAGACAAGGAGTGCTGGAGCTGCGAGTTCTGCGGCAGCCTCTACTTTCCGGAGCCCGACGCCGACGGCGTGCGCGTGCTGGGCGAGCCGGCCGGCAAGGACTGCCCGGTCTGCCGGAAGCCGATGGTGCACGCCGCCGTCGAGGGGCTACGGGTGCTCTATTGCGAGAACTGCCGTGGCATGCTTGTGCCCACCGACGCGTTTACCGAACTCGTCCAGATCGTACGTCACCGCGGTGAGGCCGGCTCGGCGATGCCCCGGCCATTACCCCGCGAGGAGCTCGAGCGGACGATCGAGTGTCCCTGCTGCGGCCGGCCGATGGACACGCATCCGTATGCCGGGCCGGGCAACATCGTGATCGACAACTGCCCCAGCTGCGAATGCAACTGGCTCGATCACGCGGAGTTGCGCCGTATCGCGACGGCGTAGATCGTTCCGCGCCGAAGCAATCCCAGAATCGAGCAGTGCCACAGGGAGTCTTCCTGGCCGGTCGGCCGCCCACAGGGATGAAAGCTGCAACGGGCTCAAGAGAGCGCAACACCGGGATCGAGGTGCCCGGCGCCGCTCCCTCTGGTCACGGCTCGCATGGCGAGCGTTCGGCACAATGCGAGCCGTGACCGAAGGGAGCGGGTCTGCAACCCACCCTACGACGGAGGCGCGACTTACAGCGGAGCACGAGTCTCGCTTGGTCGGGGAAGGCAATCGGCTGCGCGCCGCGCTAGTCGAGATAGACGATCCGCCGGCCTTCCACCCGGAACCGCTCCGCCAGCACCAGGTTGATGGCCTCAGTGTAGATGCGGTGTTCTTGTTCTAGGATCTTCGCGGCCAAAGTCTCCTCGGTGTCGTCGTTGGCCACCTGTACCGCCGCCTGCACCAGAATCGGGCCGGAATCGAGCTGCTCGTCAACAAAGTGAACCGTGCACCCGCTGACCTTGACGCCGTGGTGTAGCGCCTGGTGCTGGGCGTCGAGCCCCGGGAAGGCCGGCAGCAGCGATGGATGAATGTTCAGGATCCGCTGCGGGAACTCGCGGACGAAGTGGGCGCTGAGCAGGCGCATGAAGCCCGCCAGGCACACGAGGTCCACGTCGTGCCGCCGGAGCTCTTCGATCACCATCTTGTCGTAGACCTCGCGCTCCAGTCCCTTGGAGGGGATTGAAACGGCGGGCAGGCCACGCTCACGCGCCGCTTCGAGTCCCCGGGCCTTCGCGCGGTTCGAGATCACCACGGCGATCTCGGCCTGTATGCGGCCGGCGGCCACACTGTCGGCGATCGCCTCGAAATTCGATCCGCGGCCGGAGAGGAGAATACCGATTCGCTTCATTCGTAGATCACTCGTTCCTGGGAGTCCGCAGGTGCTTCGATGACGGAGCCAAGCAGGTGGAAGGGCTGTTTTTCTCGCTCCAGCACGACCTCGACGGCCCGCAGCATCCGCGTCGAGACGATGAGGATCATGCCGATACCCAGGTTGAACGTGCGGCGGAAGTCTTTGAGCGGAACCCGTCCCAACTGCTTGAGCAGTTGGAAGACGGGGGGCACTTCCCAGGCGGCGGTATCGACGCGCGCCGCCATTCCGTCAGGCAGGGCGCGCGGTAGGTTGTCGGTGATCCCGCCGCCGGTGATGTGCGCCGCGGCGCGGATGAGCCCCGCCTCGACCAGCGCCTGAAACGCAGTGTGGTAGCTCAGGTGGACCTTCAGAAGCTCCTCGCCGACCGTGCAGCCGAGCTCTTCCACGTGGCTGTCCACCGTGTAGCCACCCTCATCGAACAACAACTTCCGCGCCAGCGAGTAGCCGTTCGTGTGGAGCCCGCTGGACGGCAGGCCGATCAGTGTGTCTCCGGCGCAAACCCGCGCGCTGGTCAGCATGCGCGGCCGCTCCACGGCCCCGACGATGAAACCAGCCAGGTCGTATTCGCCCGGCTGATAGAGGCCGGGCATCTCCGCCGTTTCACCGCCGATCAGCGCGCAGCCGTTGGCGGCGCATCCTCGGGCGAGGCCCGAAACAAGCTGTTCCACGACGCGCGGATCCATTTTGCCCACCGACAGATAGTCGAGGAAAAAAAGCGGCTGGGCGCCCTGAACCATGATGTCGTTGGAGCAATGGTTGACCAGATCTTCGCCGACCGTGTCATGCCGCCCCGTCAGGAAGGCGACCTTAAGCTTCGTCCCGACTCCGTCCGCCGAGCTGATCAGGACCGGGTTGCTCCAGCCGCCAAGCCGGAACCCGGCGCCGAATCCGCCGATGGAGGTCAGGACATTGCTGTTGAACGTCGTCCTGGCATGTTCTTTGATCTTCTCAAGGGCTCTATCGGCGGCGTCGATGTCCACCCCCGCGTCCTTGTACCGGATTGGTCGCTTCGGAGGCATAAAGAAATCCCATCATACAGCGCGCGATGGGGGCGGGGGCGGAGACGGGGCCATTTCCCTTTTCCGGATTGGAGGTCGGGGACATGGGATCGCCGCGTTGCTGAAAACGGCGGGCGGCCGGTGCGTCAGTCGATATAGCCGCGCCAGGTGCGACCGTGCTCGTCGCGGAGAATAATTCCGTAATTGTCGGATATCCCCGAGATTCGATTTCCCTCGGAGTCACGAAAGATGAAGCGAACCGTGTTGTCGCCCTGGTCTTCCGCCTGGCCTTGCCAGATGTCGCCGTGTTCGTCGCGCAGGCGCACGAAATCGCCCTCACCGAACCCGAAGACCTGACGGCGTTGCTGGTTCTCAAAGCGGTAGAAGCCAGAGCGTACTCCGCCGTGGCGTCGACGACGACGATAGATCATTACTCGTCTATCGGAGTTCGTTGCCTGACGACAAATAGGGGTAATACCTGAGTTTCTCCGCGCTAATATGGTAATCCCGGCTTGATTTTTGCGGATACGATCTCAGGTTTGACCAGGCCAACTCCGATATCGCGAAATGCGGCGGCAAGCTTCTCGAACATAGCCTCGTCGGAGTAGGTACCCACAATCGCGCCGCCGGAACCGGCGAAGTTTGCGCTCGCGCCGTAGCGGCGGGCGGTGTTGATCATCTCGAGGTTTTTCGGGCTAATGCGGTAGATCTCCGCCCGTAGATCGAAGTTGGCGTCTATCAGGCGTTCGAGCGTCCGGTGGTCGCGCTCGAGCAGCGCCTGGCGGCCTTCGGCGGCGTAAGCGGCCCAGCTCCGCATGGCGTTGACGATACTCTGGTCCCCGGCCTCCCACCGCTGCCGGATGTTGTTGTGGAAGATCTCGGTGCCCTCGCTCAGGCTCGTTCGGTAGGCTACATATAGGTTGGGAAGCAGGGAGGGATCGAGCGGCTCATACTCTCCGTAGCCGCGGCCTTCCATCAAGTCCCTCTCGAAGTCCATATAAACGACGCCTTCGTAGACCTGGATGACGCGGTCCTGCGGTCCGGCCGGAACCCCGAGTTCCGCGGTCTCGGTTTCGAGTACCAGCTTGGCCTGCACCGGAAGCGGAATCTCCACGCCGTAGTGGACGCACAGAGCCCGCAGCGCGGCCGTGATGATGGAGCTTGACCCGCCCATTCCCAGGCGCAGGGGAATGGTGGTCTCGTATTCGATCGTGAAATTGCGATTTTCAAGCTCGATATCCTGCGAGCGGCAATAGTCGATAAATCGAACTATGAGTGCCTGGATTATACGGATGCCTCCGTAATACCCGCGCCAGCGCGTGGTGGCGTAAAGATCGTCCAGGCTTTCGAAGATCGGCGTGTCCGCCTTGCCGGGTTTGATCTCCAGTCCGGCGCTGGGATAAAGTAAGACTCTTGCCCGGAAATTTCTGACCGTCAGGGCGATTGTCTTACCGAAATATCCGTCGCTCGGATTACCGAGCAACCCGGCGCGGGCGTAGGCGTAGGTTTCGATCATGGTCTCTCACCGAGACCCATTTTTATAGCATATGCGAGCCGTTGTGCAACGAGTCTCCCGGGCGTCGGTTCGGGTAGAGGGTGAAGTTACGGGCGCCATCGAGCGGGGGCTCATGGTGCTGCTCGGTGTTTCGAAGGCCGACCAGTCCGCCGATGCCGACTACCTGGTGGAGAAGACCGTGGGCTTGCGTGTGTTCCCGGACGCGGAAGGCAGGATGAATCTGAGTCTGCTCGACGTTGGCGGCGGCCTGCTTGTAATCTCACAGTTTACCTTGTTCGGTGATTGCCGCCGCGGCCGCCGGCCCAGCTTTGACGATGCGGCACCGCCAGGGCAGGCCCGCGCGCTCTACGAGCACTTTATCGCGCAATCCCGCCGCCGGGGCGTCCGCGTCGAGACCGGTGTGTTCCAGGCCATGATGGCCGTGGAACTGGTTAACGACGGGCCTGTTACGATTCTTCTCGACTCAACCAAACTGTTCTAGGGACGCCAGGCTGCTGCCTCTCGCAGCCGACCGAAGTCCGGGTCGTCCATTCGTCAGGAGACGACATTGCTTGCTGCTCCGATCCACGTGCCGTCGGCGCGCCGCGCAATGCGGGTATCGGTGAACACACTTGCATGGGGCCGGATAACAAGGTGAGCCACCGACCTAGCCCGTTTGAGCTGCTCTTCTCCAACTCGGTACGATGGGGAGATGGAACCAATATGTCGCCCGGGTGTATTTCTTTCCTAGTAGAGATGTGTTAGTTTATTTTTATATGGCTCGTGGACGGAAGCTAAACATGATTGACAAGTCCTTGCTTACGGCGGCCCTTGAAGGGCTCGAATTGCAGAAGCAGAGGATTGACGAACAGATCCAGGAGGTCAAGCAGCAACTGGGCGCCAAGACGACGGCGACTTCGACTAGTGCGGCTCCGGCCAAGAAAACCCGGAAAAGAGTATTGAGCGCGGTCGCGCGGAAGCGTATCGCCGCGGCGCAGAAGAAGCGCTGGGCCGAGTACCGGAAGCAGAAGCAGACCGACTAGTAGCCCTCCGGATCAATACCTCACTCTAGGGTCCTCTGGTGCTGGCGTCAGTTGCCCGACCGTCAGTGTTGCGGGTGGTTTGTCGTTAGACGTCAGCAAGTGCCGAGGCCGCTAACGTGATGATTTTATTGGCCTTGGGGACCGCCTGTAGTGGTGGTGCAGGAGCTGTGTCTCTGCCCATGGCAAGCCTCTCGGTCAGGATCCGGGTGCGGATGTCCCCCAACTAAAACGGCGGATTGCTTCGTCAATCGGCCCATCGAAGGTGATCTGACCGCGTTCGAAGAACGCCGCCCGAGGGGCCAGGGCCCGGGCGAACGCGGCGTCGTGGGTTACCAGGATCTTGGCCTGATCTAACTTCGCCAGTAACTCGGTCAACTCCCGCTGTCCCGGTGGATCGAGGTAGGTGGTCGGCTCGTCGAGGATGAGCAACTCCGGCTTCATTGCCAGCACTCCGGCCAGTGCCACGCGTCTCTTCTCTCCCGCGCTTAGGTGATACGGCGCCCGAGCGGATGCCGTGGCCATCCCGACAGCTTCCAGGGCTTCTTCGGCGGCCGCCGCGGCTTCTTGCGGCGTGGCCCCCTGATTCAACGGTCCAAAGGTAATATCCTCGAGGACGGTAGGCATGAAAAGTTGTTCATCGGGATCCTGGAATAACAGACCTACTCTCCGGCGCACCTCCGAGTAGTGTCTCGGTTCCACGGGGATCCCTTCCACTTCGATCTTACCTTCGCCGCGGAGTAAGCCGAGCAGGTGAAGAACAAACGTGGTCTTACCGCTTCCATTAGCTCCGAGCAAAGCCACCG
This sequence comes from Bryobacterales bacterium, assembly GCA_963809945.1. Lineage (GTDB taxonomy): Bacteria > Acidobacteriota > Terriglobia > Bryobacterales > Bryobacteraceae > CAWELS01. The sequence goes on from CAWELS010000066.1 coordinate 41,670, forward strand.
CCTCCCCGTGCTTCATGCTGAAATCAATACCGTTAAGTGCCTGTGTGCCGTCCGGATACCGGAACCGAAGATTGCTTACATCGACCAGGGGAGCAGTCATCTTCGCCTCCCCCGACAGGCATTCTCCGGGCGCTCTGCCATTATTTCAGTAGGTACAGGCGCCGGACCCGCACATACCGTCGCGGCAATGGAAACGGTACTCATCCGGTTACGTTGCTGGCCACGAACTAACCGTTGGGGACGAGGTGCGAAGGCGGCGGTCCTGCTTCCGCGGTGGCCGCTACGGGTTCCGATCTTCCCGTGTTTCACATTGAAATCAATAGTCTTATTTGCCAGTGTCCCACTCCGAAGGCGGGCCAGGCACGCAGAGCCCGGCGGCGCAATCAACGCCACACCGCCCATCGCAACGCCGCCGGCAGCGCCACCGCCAGGATCAAGAACAGGACGTCCGCCGCTCGGAGCGCCGGCGCCGACAGCGACCGGAAGTCTCCGGTGAAACCTCGGGCCAGCATCGCCCGGTGGACTGCCTCGGCGCGCTGGTAGGAGCGGCCGAACAGTACGCCCAGCGCACCGGCCGCGCCGTGGAATCGCATTGCCAGCGTCGCACGCGATTGGCCGTGTCCGCCACGGCATTCACTCGCGTGCCGCATCCGGCGCCCCTGCTCGACGATGACAAATAGGTAGCGGTATAGAAACTGAATCACCAGCACGACCATTCTAGGCGCACCGAGCCGTTCCGCGCCGGACAGCAGCGACGGCAGCGGCGTGGTGGCCACCAGCAGTACCACGGCCATGGCGGAGAGCAGGCTCTTGCCGAGCAACAATCCGGCGCGCTCGCTGTCGCCCGCTAAAAGGCTGACCACGGCGAAGGTGGCCGAAAACGGCAGCACCACGCTCGTGCGCAGCAGTAGGCCCCCAAGCGGCAGCCGCGCCAGCAGCACCCCCGCGACGAGCAACCCCGCGTAGCACGCCGCCGGCGCCAGGAAAGGAGCGGGAGTGGTCGAGACAACAATAAGGAAGGCCAGCGTCGCCAGGATCTTTACCCGGGCGTCGCGGGCGTGGATGAAGCTGTCGCGGTAGCTCCACTCATCAACGATCGCGGACCGCACTCAGGCCCTCTTGCGACGCAGGACGCGAGCCAGCAGCAGGCACAGGGCGGCAGCCAGCATCAGACCGATGAGTCCGGCCACCGCCTGAGACATCCAGGGCGACGGTAAGAGGCGGAACTCGTAACCGGCCAGCGGGCTCTGGAACAGGTTCCGGGCCGCGCCGGCGATTCCAATCTCCTCGGCCAGCTTCTCCAGTCCGTCCGGGGCGGCCGAGGCAAACAGGACGCCGACGGAAACAAGCAGCACGGCGCCGGTTGCGAGCAGCGCGAGCGCCCGTTTCCCTTGCTTCCGCGGTGCTCGCGTCCAGACCGGGTTGATACGGGAAAGGGCTTCGATCACGGCTAGCGTGATCGCGCCTTCGATCAGTGCGGTCAGCAGGAAGAAGCCCACCGAAACCATCAGTATCCCTGAAGGCATCCGTACGCCGGACAGGAGCAACTCCGTCAACGCCAGACAGGCGGCGGTGAAGACCGAGAGCACACCACCGGCAAAGATGCCGAAGCGCCGCCACCGCTCGTGGCCGAACGCCCGGTACGCGAGCCACGCGGCCCCGACCCCGGCAAACGCCATGTTGAATACGTTCGCCCCCAGCGCGAGTAATCCGCCGTCTTGAAAGACGAGCGCCTGCAATGCCAGGATCGCCGTCATCACGACGGTGGCCGAAGCGGGCCCCAGCGTGTAGACGAGTAAGGCGCTGCCCACCAGATGGCTGCTCGTGCCGATGCCAACCGGGAAGTTGATCATCTGGGCGGCGAACACAAAGGCGCCCATCACGCCGAGCAGCGGCGCCTTCGATTCGTCGTTTTCCCGCTGGGCGCGCCGGCCGACCAGCGCCAGCGCCGGCGCCGAAATGATGTCGAGCGAGAGCCATACCGGTGCTGTCAGAAAGCCATCCGGGATATGCATGCGTACCGTTTCCAAAGTAGCACGACTCGTGGAAACCGTGCGACCGGTTGCCGTGGCCCGCAATCTCGGCTAGTCTGCAATCGATGAGCGCACTGAGCCGAATCGGCGTGGCGATCGATACCGATCTCCTCGAAAAGTTCGACGAATTGATCGCCAAGCGAAGTTATACGAACCGGTCGGAGGCCTTTCGCGATCTGATCCGCAACGAACTCGTCGAGCAGTCCTGGGAAAAGCCTGATTCCCCGGTTGTCGGGACCGTCACGCTGGTCTACGACCACCATGTCCGGATGCTCAGCGACAAGCTGACCGACCTACAGCACGATCACCACCACCATATCCTCTCGACACTGCACGTCCACCTCGACCACGACAACTGCATCGAGGTGCTGGTCGTCAAGGGAAAGGCGCAGACCGTGCGCCAGATTGCCGATGCCCTGATCAGCACCAAGGGCGTCAAGCACGGTCGCCTCACCATCACGACGACGGGAGAAGAGCTGTGATCGTCGGCACCGGCGTCGACCTGGCGGAGGTAGACCGCATCCAGCATTCGGCGGAACGTTTCGGCGCCCGCTTCCTCGAGCGCATTTTCACGCCTCGCGAGATCGCCTACGCCGAGCGCAAGGCCAACCGCTGGGAACGCTACGCCGCGCGCTTCGCCGCCAAGGAAGCGGGCATGAAGGCGATCGGAACGGGTTGGAAGCGCGGCGTCCGCTGGCGGGATTTCGAGGTGATCAACCTCCCGTCCGGCAAACCGACGCTCGAGTTCCACGGCCAAGCTGCTGTGTACGCCCAGGGCCTGGGCGTCCGCAACGTGGCCCTCTCGATCACGCACACGAAGACCACGGCGCTCGCCCACGTGATCCTGGAGGGCGAACCAGCGGCCGCCGGCCGGCAGTAACTCAGTCGACCTCGATTATCGGATCCGGTCCGGCGCCCTTCGGCGTGTCGATGACCTTCTCGATCTTTCGCTCGGACACCGAAACCACGACGATCTTGTCCTGCGATTGAACCCCGGCGTAGGCGCGCTTCCCGTCCGGGGACAGATGAAGCGACAGCGGTGGACCGCTAAGCGGCACGACGGCAATCTCCTTGCCGGAGGCGACATCGGCGAACCCGACGGCCTCGCCCGCCTGCAGTGAATAGACCAACGTCTTACCGTCCGGTGTCAACTCAATTCGGTTCGGCCCATTGCTCGTCTCAATCGCGCCGGCGGGCTTGCGTGTCGTCGTATTGACGATCGCAATCCGGTTGTTGTGTGACGTGGTCACATAGAGCTGTTTGCCGTCGAGAGAGAGGACGCCGCCCTGCGGCCATTCCCCAATCGGAATCACGTTCGTGTCGCCGCTGGCCAGGTTCACCACGGCCAGCGTATTGGTCTTCGTGTTGCTCACGTAGGCGTACTCGGCGCGCGGGCCGAGCGTAACCATGTGCGGCCCATCCCCTTTGACGTCATACTTCCGGAGAACCTTGCGTTCCTTCAGGTCGACCAGCAGCAGGCCGGTCGGATTTTCGATGGTGACCAGCATCCGCTCACCGCCGGGCATCACCGCCATGCCGTGGGGGCGCCGGTACTCGCCGAGGTCGATCACGCCGGCCTTTGTCCGGGAAGCGAGATCGACGATCGTGATCAGGTTGCCGCCCTCCCCGGGGTCAGTCATCCAGAGGATGCCATTGTTACTGACATAGGCGAATTTGCCGTCGGGCGACGTGACGATTTCATGGGGCGTCGGCGCCGCCGGGAAGCCGCCCAGCCGTTCTCCGTCCAGCGTGTAGAAGCCCACCTGAGCGTGCACCTTCTCGACTGCCACCAGTTCAGCGGCCGACAGGCCGGCCGCAAAAACGAGAAGACATGTGACTAGGAACCAACGAGAGTGCATGGAACCTCCTGGGGCATCGTATCAGACATGGCGGGAAATCCCCCAACGGCGCCCCGGTGGCCATTCCAGTGCGGATCCGGGAGGATTCTTCTTCCCGGCCGGAGCCAGCCCGATCGACAGCCGCCTCCCCCACTCTCGGGGCGGTTCACCCACCCTCAACTGCCGGGCGGCTTCCTATTTACTGCGCCCGGACTCGGGAACATTGTAAGATTGAGGCGACGAACCGGATGTGAAGATCGTGAATTGCCCGCTCTCCCCGGCGCGTCCCCGTGGCCGGGAAGGTCCCGTCCGGCGCGAAAACGCGGAAGGCTTCGTCAAGAAAGGCGGAACGTTAATGTCTGTACAACGCTTTGTACTAATGATGAGCCTGGCGGCTCTTTTGGGGGCATCCGCCGCAGCCGCCAGTTTGCCATTTATACCCGATGTGACCTTCGAGGGGTCCACCCTGAAGGGCTGGCATGTGGTTGGTCAAGCCGAGTGGCGCGCCGAGAACGGCGAGCTGATCGGAAAGGCGAAGAACGGTGGCGGCGGCTGGCTGGTGCTCGACAAGTCATTCCAGGATGTCGGGCTGCACGCCATGGTCCAGTGCACCGGAGACTGCAAGACCGGCGTGATGGTGCGCTCAGAGGTGAACGACAACGGCGCGAAGGGCGCGTTCTTTTCGCTGGCCGAGGGCGATATCGGCGCGCGCCTGTCGACCTTCGATGGCAATGGGCAGGAAGTCGACAAGACGGAGATGGGACGGTCATTCGGAATCGAGCGAGTGGCACCGCCGCCGAACCCGGATGCGGGGGCTCGAAGAGGCTTCCGCGGTTTTGGCCGTCGCGGACCGCAAGTAGAGCTTCCCGTTACCCGCGAGTCGACCGACTACCAGCCGGGTCAGTGGAATCAGATCGACATCACCATTGACGCCAACATCTTGCGTCCAGCGGTGAACGGCGGCCGCGCCAGCGGCGGAGTGACCCCCGACGACGGTAACGGCTTCGGTCCCGTGGCGCTCTATGTCGCCGGCTCCGGCGAAGTGCATTTCAAGAACGTCGGCTACAAGGACCTCTCCCTCAGGACACTTCCGAAAAACGAAGTGGGAAGCCAGTTCCGCGAACAGTGCATCAACGACTGGTACTTCGCCTGGTCGGCGTCGACCGCGGACTTCAATCGCGACGGCATAACCGACATCGTCGCGGGACCCTACGTCTACTACGGTCCTGACTACACTACGTCGCGAGAGATCTACCTGGCCGCGGCGCTGAGTCCGGCGAAGAACTTCACCGAGGAACAGATCGAGTTCGCCCATGACTTCACCGGCGACGGATGGCCCGACATCCTGGTGGGCCCGGCCGCCCCGCTTCTGTACGTCAATCCGAAGGGCGAGCCGCGGCGTTGGGAGAAGCGCGAGATCATCGCGGGGAGGCCACAAAGCGAACTCACCGTGCTCGACGATCTCAATGGTGACGGAATGCCGGAATGGATCTACTCCGGTGCCGGGCGCGTGCGCTATGCAGGGCCCGACCCGGCGAACCCGAACGGTATGTGGATTGAGCACGATGTGTCCGAGCAGGGCTACGGCTCCGCCCATGGGCTCGGCGTCGGCGACGTTAACGGTGATGGCCGTCCGGACATCCTCAACATGTACGGATGGTGGGAGCAACCGGCGACGGGCGCCGACCAGGGACCCTGGCCCTACCACATGCAGGCCTTCACCCACGCCGTGAACGGTGCCGGTGGAGCGGGCATCTTTGTCGTGGACGCCAACGGCGACGGTCTCAATGACGTCGTCACCAGCGTCAACGCCCACACCTTTGGCCTCGCGTGGTACGAGCAGAAGAAGGACGGCTCCTTCGTCGAACACATGATCGCGGGTGACTTCGGATCAAAGGACAACGCCGGCGGCGTGGTCTTCTCCGAGCCGCACGGCACGGGCTTTGGCGACATCGATGGAGACGGCATCGGGGACTTCGTCGTCGGCAAGCGTTCCGGGGCGCACCTCGACAGCTACCTCGACCCCGATCCCTACGGGGCGCCTGTCCTCTACTGGTACCAGACCGTTCGCAATCCAAACGCGCCGGGTGGAGCGGAGTTCGTTCCGCACCTGATCAACAACCGGTCCGGAGCAGGCTCCAACGTATTCGTGGGCGACATCAACAAGGATGGCGCCGTGGACGTCGTCACGTCGACCAACCGGGGTACGTTCATCTTCTGGAACGTCGGTAAGGGTCGCGCGACCAGCGACGACTAACCGGTCGCCCAGTTCCGCCTTGCCAGCGCCCGCGACGATCGTGGGCGCTGGCGAACCTATCGCGTGCGGCCAGCCGGAAGGTTCGCCGTGCAATCCCTCTCCATGGGTGTCGCCAATAAGGATGCCCACCTCGTGAATCAGGGTCCTCGACCCTGCTCCGCTCCCTCTCTTCCCACGGGCTTCCACGTCCGGCCGGCGAGAAGATCGTGCCGCCGGCCGCCAATTCCGCCCACCGAGATGAGACGGGAAGGCCGGCGCCGGGCATGCTTCTTCCATCCGTTCATGCTCCCGATCCCCCGATAGCGCCACGCTGCCGATAGCGGCGGAGGCACCGACATCGCTCCCAACATCTCGTTGGCACCCTCTGCCCAGAGCGAAAACTGCCGCTGAAGGTGCAGCCGCGCCGGCGACACCCGGCGCGCCGAGTCGCTTTTCTGTTCCAATGGCGGATAACGATTATCTCAGAGAGGCCCGATGTGGCCGGTTCGAGGGGACCGGCTCTCGAGAAAGGTGTGTAGTATGTTTCCTTCAAGAAACACAAGCGGCACGTGTCAACGCCATCAGCAACTGGGGTTCTTCAGCGTTCAATTGTGGCGGAAATCCGCCGTGGCGGTTCACCAGCGCTCTGTCATGGTTGCGGCGCTGGCGGCTCTCCTGTCGGCTTCCGCCGCGTTGGCCGCGTCGTCCAATTTGCCGTTCCTTCCGGATGTGACCTTCGATGGGGCCAGCCTGGATGGGTGGCACTCATGGGGCCAGTCCGACTGGCGCGCGGAAAACGGGGAGTTCATCGGCACCCCTAAGCAGGGTGCGGGTGGTTGGCTCATGCTCGATCGCTCGTTCCAGGACATTGGTTTTCATGCCTTGTTCCAATGCAGCGGCGACTGCAAGACCGGAGTGCTGCTCCGCGCGGAGAAGACGCCCACGGGGATGACGGGTGTTCTCGTCTCGCTCAACGAGGGCGACCTGGCTTGTTACCGCGTCGTACTGGACAGCCAGGGGCAGGAGGTCGAGCGTCAGCCCCTGCGATCAATTGGCGGCATCGTCCGATTCGCCCCGCCCCTGGACCCGAACGCGCCGGTACGGAACCGATCGCGCCGTGGGCGTAGTGGTCCCAGTGTCACCCTGCCGATCGAGCCCGAGTCCCGGGACCTGCGCCTCGGCGAGTGGAACCAGATCGACATCGTCTTCGACGCCAACATCGTCCGCCCGACCATCAACGCCGGCGGCCGCTTGCAGAACGGTGTTGCGGGCGAGGATGGGAGCGGCTTCGGCCCCTTGGCGCTCTACGTCGGCGGCACGGGCGAAGTGCGTTTCAGGGAGGTCGGCTACAAGGACCTTTCGATGCGGGTGACACCCAAGGAAACCGTGTCCAGCCACTTCCGCATGCAGCGCATCAGCGACATGTACTACTCCTGGGCGGCGGCCGCGGCCGATTTCGACCGCGATGGCACAATGGATATCGCCGCCGGTCCGTATATCTTCTACGGGCCCGACTACACGCGCTCGCGCGAGATCTTCATCAGTCAGGCGCTGAGTCCGGCCAAGGATTTCACGCGGGTCAACGGCCAATACGCGTTCGACTTCACCGGCGACGGCTGGCCCGACATTCTCACCAGCCCGCCGTGGGCCATGCTCTATGTCAATCCGAAAGGAGAGGCGCGCCGTTGGGACAGCTACAAAGTAATCCCGACCGTCCAGAGCGAGGTGACGACCATGATGGACCTCGATGGCGACGGCGTCCCCGAGCTGATCTATGGCTCCGGCCGGTCCCTCCGCTACGCGAAGCCCGATCCCACCGATCCGACCAAGCCCTGGATCGAGCATGCCGTCTCCGAGGAGGGCTACGCCACCGCCCACGGCATTGGCGCCGGCGACATCAACGGAGATGGCCGCCCGGACATTTTGAACCCCTACGGCTGGTGGGAGCAGCCGCCGTCCGGGATGGCGGAGCAGCCTTGGACCTACCACCCGCAGGCTTTCAGCCGCTCCGGACTCGGCGCGGTCGGCGGCGCCGGAATGGAGGTCTACGATGCCAACGGAGATGGTCTGAACGACGTTGTCACCAGCCTCAACGCCCACGGATTCGGCCTCGCGTGGTACGAGCAGAAGCGCGATGCGGCCGGCAAGATCTCGTTTGTCGCGCACATCTTCAGCGACGACTACGCGGCGGACAATGCCGGCGGTGTTGCATTCTCAGAGCCGCACGGCTCGACTTCCGCCGATCTGGACGGCGACGGCGTCCCGGACTTCATCGTCGGCAAGCGCTTCTACTCCCACCTGGACAGTTATCTGGATCCCGACCCCTACGGGCCGCCGGTCCTCTATTGGTACCGGACCGTCAGGAACCCGAGCGCTCCGGGCGGGGCGGAATTCGTGCCGGACTTGATCCACAATCGTTCCGGCGTGGGGTCGGACCTGCTGGCCACCGATCTGAATCGCGACGGAGCCGTGGATGTGATCACTTCGACCGACCGGGGAACGTTCATTTTCTGGGGCAAGCCGCGCGGCAACCCCAGCGGCGACTAGTGTAGTGCGTCGTCCGCACTGACAAATGTCGCGGTCCACGAGCCGGTTGTCCCGCCGGTTCGAGCGCGAACCACAGGCGGAGAGGCGGATCATTTGATTCGCCCTCCCCGGCCGGGAGGTGGCCGGAGAACACAGTGTAGGCGAAGCCTGCCCCCCGTGCCTGCGCACGCCGCACTAGACTGGCTGGTGAACCAGTTGCGTGTGCCGGGCCTGTCCATCGGACTTCCCGCCTGAGCACGTGCTGGGATCAGGAGGCATCGAAATGACTCGAAGAGAGCTGACCTCGTTGTTGGCGCTGCCGGCTGCGCTCGGCGGATGTGCCCGCGTCCAATCCACTCCGGAAGCAACGACTACGATAGACAGCGACGGGACCGCACACATCACGCGGTCCGTTCCCGTTCCGGGGACCCTCTCCGCCGAAGCCCAAGCCTTGCTGGCCACCGGGGAAGCATGGGCGCCCAACGGATGGACGGAGGAGTCCGCGCATCTGGTCGAGAAGGCGCGCTCGGTCTATCCGGTGGAGATCGAGGAGACAACGATGGCCGGCGTCCCGGTGAAGATCGTCACCCCGCGGAATGCCGCGCCCGAAAAGCAGCACCGTGTGCTCATCAATGTCCACGGCGGTGCGTTCACGAGCGACTCCGGGTCGTTGCTCGAGACCATTCCCATTGCCGGCCTCACCGGGACGCGCGTGATTGCGGTCCTCTACCGGCTCGCGCCGGACCATCCATTTCCGGCGGCCGTCGAGGACAGCATCGCGGTGTACAAGGATGTTCTCGGCACGCATGAGCCGCGCAACGTCGCTCTCTACGGCACGTCGGCCGGGGCCATCCTCTCCGCCGAGACTGTCGTCCGGCTCAAACAGCTCGATGTGCCCTTGCCGGCGGCGGTTGGCTTCTTCTCCGGCTTCGCCGATTTCGCCCGGAGGGGCGATTCCCGGGCGTTGTTCAGCGTGAACGGTTTCCAGGGATTTCAGCCGGGCTCCGGGGTGTCCCTACCTGAATACGTTGGCGACACCGACCCCACCGAGCCGACGCTCTCGCCCATCTACGCGGACCTCAGCGGTTTCCCGCCGACGCTGTGCATGACCGGCACTCGCGACCTTCTTCTCAGCGGGACGGCCGATTTTCACCGTGCTCTGCTGCGCGCCGGGGTCGACGCAAGGCTGGTCGTTTTCGACGCCTTGCCGCACGCCCACTGGTATTCGTTCGACCTCCCGGAATCAAAGGAGGCGCTGGAGCTCCAGGCGCGCTTCCTGGATCAACACCTCGGATAGACGCCCCCGGAGACTTTCAGCATGAGCGCCATGGCCGTTCCATTCGACAACGACGCCCGCATCGTGATGACACTCGACGCGGGCGGGACCAGCCTGCAGTTTTCCGCCATCCAGGGCAACCGGCTCGTCGTGAAACCGGCCGGCATCCCCTCCGAAGCGGAGAGCCTCGACCGCTGTCTCCGCAATATCGTCACGGGCTTCGAGGAGGTTCGGGCGTCGCTGCCCGAGGCGCCGGTGGCCATCAGTTTTGCCTTCCCCGGTCCGGCCGACTACCCGGCCGGCATCATCACCAATCTCGGCAATCTCCCGGCCTTCCGCGGCGGCGTCGCGCTCGGTCCGTTTCTTGCAGAGAAATTCGGGATTCCAGTGTTCCTGAACAACGACGGTGACCTGTTCGCCTATGGGGAGGCGATCGCGGGGTTCCTTCCTTACGTGAACGGCCTGCTTGAGCGGGCCGGTCACCCGAAGCGGTTTCGGAACCTGGTCGGCGTGACGCTCGGCACCGGGTTCGGCGGCGGCATCGTGATCGACGGCCGTCTGTTGATCGGCGACAACTCTGCCGGCGGTGAGGTGTGGTTACTGCGAAACTGCCTGCAGCCGGACGTCTACGCCGAAGAGGGCGCCTCGATCCGCGCTGTGGGGCGGACCTACGCGCGGCTCGCCGGTATCGACCCTGGTGCCGTCCCCGAGCCGAAGACGATCTTCGAGATCGGGATGGGGCGTGCGGAAGGCCACCGCGAAGCGGCCCGAGAGGCGTTCCGCCGTCTCGGTACGGTGGCCGGCGATGTGCTCGCCCAGGCGCTGACCCTGGTGGACGGGGTGGCGGTGATCGGCGGCGGCATCTCCGGAGCGTGGCCGCTGTTCGGGCCGGCGCTGATGGAGGCGATCAACGGCGTCTACGAACGCGCCGGCGACCCGCTGCGGAAGCTGATCCCACAGGCCTTCAATCTGGAGGACCCCGCCGGCCGCGAGGCATTCCTCGAGCAGAAGGTGCGGGCGGTCACCGTGCCGGGTTCGGCGCACACGGTCCCGTTCGACCCGCTGCCCCGGACGGCGGTCGGCCTGTCGCGGCTCGGCACCTCCGAGGCCGTCGCCATCGGCGCCTACGCCTTCGCGCTACGACAACTGGGCTGAGGCGGCTCCGATCACCTTCCGCCGGCGGTGTTCTTGCTCAATTCGGTTTCCGGTGGCGGCCAGGCGCTCATCTCATCCAGCCACACGGTGCCGGACGTGCCGCGCTTCAGGACCTCGGTATCGCCGAGCAGGTAGATCCCGGTGATGTTGGTCGGGTCGAGTTTGCCGTCCTGGCCGGCGCTGATCGGCCGGAGTTTCGCGAATTCGATGGGGATGCAGCGCCACTCCGGAGACACCATGAAGGTGTCGGCGAACCACTCGTGGCCTTCCGGTCCGAGTGGGTCGTCGTCGTGGAGGAAGATCTTGATCCGGAGCCGCCGGTCGGCGCGCATGTAGAAGGAGATCCCGCGCGTGTTCTGGCCCAGATTCCTGTGGTCGATGCTGGCGATCGCCCAGTAGACGCCTTCCCCCGACTTGGCCATATCGAAGCTCAGTTTCAACGCGTGTGCGGTTCCCTCGGCGCCTGGCGACACCCGTTCGATCCAGCGCGGCGGCGCGGCCGTCACCGGATCGCCGTGCAGCTTGAAGCCGTCTTCAGAATCCTCGAAATCGGCGAAAATTTTGCCTGCAGGGCAGGACGGCAGCACCGACACGAGGTCCGGTTTGGCCGGCCGGTCGACTCGGATCGGATTCGAAACGATCCACGGCGCTCGTCCGGCGAGTGATCCGGGCCGGCCGGCGTAGACCTCCACCCGATAGACGCCCGGCCGCGAATCGGTGTGTTTGAGACGCCGGCCTTCCTCCTCCTGGATCACCTCGCCGTCCCGCAGCAGCACGAACCTCACCGGCTTCTCGGCCGGCAGCTCCGCGGAAAACATCACCGGACCCGACACCGTCAGGCTCGCACCCATCTCGGCGGCCTTCTCGCCCTCGGGCCGGGCCGCAAACCGGAAGCCGCCCGCCGGACCGATGGGACTCACCGAGACGTAGCAGCGTCCCCGCTTGATTGCATCGAGGATGACGGGACGGTCGGCGGCCACGTCGCCCTTCAACTCGGTATCGGTGAGGATATGAACCGGGAAGACGCTGAGACAGCCCTCGTAGCCGGGGAAGGGAATTGCGAACCGACCCACCGGCAGCCGGCCGTGGCAGTCGCCGCCGGCGAGCCCTGTCATCGGACCGTCCTTCAGGTACGAGTCCCAGAGCGCCCGTTCCTGGTGGGTATCGTCCATGATGTTGAGGAACGCGCGGGCGGGGTTGAGGCGATAGGCGGGCAGTCCGAGGAAGACCTTCCACAGCGGCGCCTTCCGCCAGGCGCTGTCGCCGTTGAAAATCTCGATCGCGTCGGCGCGGGCCTCTGGCGGAGCGGCCCAGTCGGCGTCGCCGTTGTAGGGATGCGCGATCACCGAGACGCCGCCGAGCAGCCGGACCTCGCGGACCGTCTGGATGGCGGGTCCACCGAGCACGTAGTCAGTGTCGGGAATGCCCAGGCCGAGCAAGTGCCCGTGGTCGGTGGTGATCTCACTTCCTACCATCACCCGGCAGCCGGAATACATCCCCTCGAGCGGCAGCCCGGCGAGCGTGTTGTGGTCGGTGACAATCAGGAAGTCCAACCCGAGCTTACCGGCGATGGCGGCGACTTCCGCGAACGGCTTGCCGCCGTCGGAGAAGGTCGTATGACAGTGGATCGCGCCGACGTATTCGTAGGGCGGCCCCGGCGGCGCCGTCGACCGGTTGTAGGGCGGCCCGCCGGGAAACCCCCAGTAGAGCGTGAGCGCGACGACAATCGAGAAAGCCGCAAGCAGCGTCCACTTGAGGACACGGAGGAGGATCGAGAACCGGCGCCAGGCCGGCCGCGCGGGGGTCTGTTCGCTCATCGGCGGGGCAACATCAAAGGGTAGCAGTTGGCCGGCGGTGCCCGCTCCGTTTGAAAGTCACGCGATCCCTCCCCGCTCGTCTCCGCGCGGATGCAGTCCGGAATCTTCCAAACTAATCAGACCTCGAATTTGTATATTCCACAACCGGACTCGGATGACAGCATGGAGACCTTGCTGCATAACCTCAAGTACGAGCTTCGCGTTCTGGCACGCCAGCCCGCCGTCAGCCTGACGGTGATCGCGGTGCGGGCCGTCGCCATCGCCGGCAACATGCGGTCCGAGTGAGATCACCGGTCGAAAGCGGCGCCTGAGATATGCTGGACGCATGTTAACGCGCCGCCAATTCGTCTGGAATTCCGCGCTCGTGACCGCCGCTGCCGGAGGGCTCGGCGCGGCCACCGAGGAGCCGTGGTTCGGCAAGCCGATGCGCTGGGGCCAACTCGTGCTCGTCGAGAACGACCCCGGCGTCAGCACCTACGACCCGCAGTTCTGGATCGACTACTTCCGGCGCACTTACTGCGACGCCATCAATCTCTCGGCCGGCGGTTGCGTCGCCTTCTACCCGACCAAAGTCCCCTACCACCACCAGAGCCTGTGGATGAAGGCAGGCCAGGACCCCTTCGGCGAACTGTACGAGGCCGGCCGCAAGATGGGCATGGTCGTCGTTGCCCGCACCGATCCGCATTCCATCCTCCCCGAGGCCGCCAACGCCCACCCCGAGTGGCTCCATATCAACGCCGACGGCACCCCGCGCGAGCACTGGGCGGCTCCCGGCCGCTACGTCACCTGCGCGCTCGGTCCGTACAACTTCGAGTTCATGACCGAAGTGCATCGCGAGATCCTGTCGCTCTATAAGGTGGACGGCATCTTCGGAAATCGCTGGGCCGGCCACGGGCTCTGCCATTGCGAGACCTGCAAAAAGAACTTCTACGACCGCTACAAGCTGGCCCTGCCTACCACCGACAACCCGCAGGACCCCGCCCGCCGGGCCTACATCTACTGGCACCAGGAGAAGCTGTTCGAGGTCTGGAAGGTCTGGGATGACGTGATCCGCGCCGGCAATCCCAACGCCCGTTTCTTCGGCAACTCCGGCGGTGGCGCGCTCAGCGACCTGGACATGAAGCGCATGGGCGAGCTGGCCGAAACCCTGTACGCCGACCGCCAGGCGCGACGCGGGCTCATGGCGCCGTGGGCCGCCGGCAAGAGCGCCAAGGAGTACCGGGCCACGCTCGGCGACAAGGCCATCGCCGGCATCACCAGCGTCGGTCTCGAGGAACCCTACCGCTGGAAGGACTCCGTGCAGGACGCAGCCGAGATCAAGCTCTGGATGGCCGACGGTGTGGCCAACGGACTCCGCCCCTGGTACATCAAGTTCTCCGGCACCATCCACGACGATCGCTGGCTCAAGCCGGTCGAGGAATTCTTCGTCTGGCACAAGGGCGCCGAGCGATACCTGCGCAACACCGCCCCGGTGGCGCGGGTGGCGATGGTCTACTCGCAGCAGACCGCCTGGTTCTACGGTGGCACCGAGGCGCGGCCAAAAGTCGAGGACCACATTCTCGGTTACTATCAGGCGCTGGTCGAGTCGCGACTGCCCTTCGAGATGGTCCACGACGGCCTGCTCGACGCCGAGCATATCGATCGGTTCAAGACGCTCATCCTGCCGAACATCGCGGCGCTATCGGACGCTCAGTGCGAGCAGCTTCGGCAGTATGTCCACCGCGGCGGCAGCCTGGTGGCGACCTTCGAGACCTCGCTCTACGACGAGTGGGGCAAGCGCCGGGACACGTTCGGGCTCGGCGACCTGTTCGGCGCCAGGTATGCCGACTACGTCGACCGCCGGATGCAGAACTCCTACCTCACCGTGCGCCGCCGTCCCAATGGTTCGCTCCACCCGCTGCTGCGCGGTCTGGAGGACGCGCAACGGATCATCAACGGCGTCCAGCGCGTCAGTGTGGAGCCGACCTCGCCGATGTCGGACCCGCCGCTGACATTGGTCCCGAGCTATCCCGACCTGCCGATGGAAGAGGTCTACCCGCGTGAGGTGACCACCGACATCGCGGAGGTCTACCTGCGCGAGTACGGCGCCGGCCGCGTCGTCTACTTCCCCTGGGACATCGACCGCACTTACTGGGACGTACTATCAGTGGATCACGGCAAGATCCTCGCCAACGCCGTCGACTGGGCGACCAACGAGCCGCGTCCCGTGGAGGTGGGAGGGATCGGCATGATCGACCTGGCCGTTTGGCGGCAGGAAGGTTCGATGACGGTCCATCTGGTGAACCTCACGAATCCGATGATGATGAAGGGCCCTTACCGCGAGGTGATCCCGCTGCGCGGCCAGGTAGTCCGCCTGCGGCTCCCGCAAGGCGCTCGCGCGAAGAAGGTGCAATTCCTCGTAGCGAAGACCGAAGCCGCGGTCGAGCAGAGGGGTGACACTCTAACTGTCCCCGTCCCGGAGATCGGTCTCCACGAGGTAGTCGCCGTCGACCTATGACCTGGAGCCAGCCCCGGCTCGGGCGCAGTCAGAGGCTCTCGGATCGCCCGGTTCCGGCGCCGGGCGCTGTGCGCTGAAAGCTGACCGCTTCCCTCACCACCCCCGCGCACTCATCCGCGTCAGGATAATCCTCGTGTACCGATCGATCCACTTCGACTGCCAGCGATGCGGATTTGGCAGCACCGCCGCCAACCGTGCCGATTGCTCCCGGTCCAGCGCCGCGGCCGTCGTGTGGTAGTGGTACTGGGCCGCCGCCTCGATTCCAAAGACGCCCGGACCCCACTCCACGACGTTCAGGTAGAGTTCCAGGATCCGCCGCTTCCCCAGCACCTTCTCCGCCGCCGGCGCCAACAGGAACTCCACCAGCTTGCGCACGGGATTCGGGTGCGTCGTCATGAACAGGTTTTTCACCAGTTGTTGGGTGAGGGTGGAGGCGCCGCGAAATCGCCCGCGCGGCACCTCCTCGTCGATCATCTTCTCGATCTCGTCCCAGTCGACGCCATTGTGCTGATAGAAGCGCCCGTCCTCGGCGGCGATGACGGCGTGTTGCAGGTTGATGCTGATCCTCGCGAGCGGGACGAAGCGCTGCTGCTTCCGATAGTCCTGCCTGTGGATCCACGACTCGATGCGCCGCTGCGCCTGTACCCCGGTGGTCGGCGGATCGAGGCTCCGCAGCACCACCAGACCGGCCAGACACGCGGCCAGGTAACCGCACGTAATAGCGGCGCCGAGCAGTACTACGCGTCGAAGCCATCGCCACCGGCGCCGCTTCCCGGACTTCGCCATCAGCCCACCGAATCAGTCCCGGGCCCCCCTATGCTTCCGGGCGCCGCAGCTTCTGCTCGACTTCGGCCCGGCCCCGCTCCACCAGCTCGCGGCCTTTCGCGATCAGCTCTTCTCCCAGCTCTTCGAGGTGGTCCTGGGCATCCTCCGCCCGGCGGGCAATCTGCCGGCGTGTTCGCTTGCCAGACTGCGGCGCCATCAGCAGAGCGGCCCCCGAGCCTACGGCAACGCCGACCAGGAAACACACAAAATTATCAGCACTGCACTCGTTTCTCATCTCTTCATCACCCTCCCTCCTCCGAGTCTAATCCATTCGTCCTTGATCTAATAGTAGGAGAGGGCCCCGTGCGCTTCCGCCTCATGCTTAAGATCGTAGCCTTGGTTTCCCTGATTGCCGTCCTGCTGCTCGGATGCTCCGGCTCTGCCACGGAAGACGGCTTCGACCGCGGTCTGCTCCATGCGTTCGCGCCGCTGCCGGATGTCATTGAGTCCGACGCGAATCCTCTGACTCCGGCCAAGGTGGACCTCGGTCGGCGTCTCTACCACGACCCCCGGCTTTCGGTGGCCAACGACATCGCCTGTGCCACGTGTCATCCGCTCGAGACGTTCGGCGCGGACGGCAAGCGCGTCAGCCCCGGCCACCAGGGCCAGCTCGGCACCCGCAACTCCCCCACCGTTCTCAACGCCGCCGGCCACTTCGTCCAGTTTTGGGACGGCCGTGCGGCCACTGTTGAGGAGCAGGCCGCCGGCCCCATCCTCAACCCGGTCGAGATGGCCATGCCGTCGGAAGAGGCCGTCGAAGCAAAGCTCCGCGGCGACTCCTCCTACCGCGAGGCCTTCGCCCAGGCCTTCCCCGACACCGCGCAGCCGGTCACCTTCGGCAATCTCTCGCTCGCCCTCGGCGCTTTCGAACGCACGCTCGTCACGCCGTCGCGCTGGGACGCTTTCCTCAAGGGCGACCATGCCGCGCTGACCGCTGAGGAGAAGGCCGGCTTCAATAAGTTCACCGCCACCGGCTGCATGACCTGCCATCGCGGCCCCTACGTCGGCGGCGGCATGTACTCGCGCCTCGGAATCACCAAGAGCTGGCCCAATACCGCCGACCTCGGCCGCTACGAAGTCACCCATCACGAGCGCGACCGATTCATCTTCAAGGTTCCGAGTTTGCGGAATGTCACCAAGACGGCGCCATATCTCCATGACGGCTCCGTCGAGACGCTCGAGGAGGCGGTCCGCCTGATGGCGGACTACCAACTCGGTACGGAACTCTCCGATGAAGACATCCACCAGATCATCACCTGGCTCGACACCCTGACCGGCGAGCTGCCGGCGTCCTGAGCAGCGGGCAGCCACGTGGGATAGGCGTTTCCGCCTGCCCAGTGCTCTGAGATCCGCGAGACCGGACGGAATCCCCATTGCCCGCGGTGGGCCACCCGGAGGGATGAAAGTCGCGGGGAGTCGGGACTGAAGCCCCGGAAGCCCGCCTTCCCAGATTCTGGTGCGGCTTGGAAGGCGCGCTTTAGCGGGCGCGGAGCTTCAACTCCGCTCTGCGACGATCGACTTTCAACGGAGCGCCATTCGGGCCCACTCCTTGCTCATCCGGCCCACGCGCCCGAAACTTTCCGCCTTGTCGCAGTATCTAATTATGTAACAGCCCTGGGGGATGCTGAAGATGGCCGACACAGGACATTTAGAAGTGCTGCTGCAGGGCGTCAACGCCTGGAATCAGTGGCGGACCGCTAACGACTTGGTGGTGCCTCAATTCAGTGGAGCCGACCTACGCCGGGTCCAACTGGAGGGAGCCAACCTCGCCTCGGCGAAGCTCAGTGCGTCGGACCTGCGCCGCGCTGTCTTGACCGGTGCTCACATGCTCCGCGCCGACCTGTTCGGCGCCGATCTCAGTTGGGCTACGCTGGTCAATCCGGACCTCCGCGGGGCCAACCTGACCCTGGCGAATCTGTTCGCCTGCAACCTGTTCGGAGCCGACCTCTCCGAAGCCGATCTGTTCGGTGCCAACCTCAGCGGCGCCAACCTGAGCCGGGCCAATCTCCGCGGCAGCGATCTCTGCGAGTGCGACTTCAGCGGCGCCTTGCTCCATGATGCCGATCTGGCGGGTGCGGACCTCAGGATCGTCCGCGGCCTCACGCCCGACCAACTCGAAATGGCCGACGGTGATGCCGCCACCCGGGTTCCCACCGGCATGCCACGTCCCGAACACTGGTTCTATAAGAACTAGGCCGGTGGCATGTGGCCGGTGGCCGACGCGGTTGCCGTCCCGGACCGACGGGCGTAAGGCTGCTCCAAGCCGGCTCCTGCCCGCCACCGGCGACCTCATCAGGCAACTGCCTCCGTTTCGAATAGCACTTGGCCCGTATACATGCGCCCGGCCGCCCGCTCGGTCTTCTTGCCCCTATTCTCCCCATTTGCAATCTCCCCACCTGTGCTACACTACCAATAGCTGTTAGGACTCCTCACCGATTGTTTGTTCCAACATCTCCACCAACCGTTCCCGTTTGGCCGTGTTGCTTCCACACGATACGCGTGAGCCCTGATAGCTGGAAAGAGAGTGATTTATGAACAAAGAAACAGGCACCGTCAAGTGGTTCAACGCGGACAAGGGCTATGGTTTCATCCAGCGCGATTCCGGCGATGACGTATTCGTGCACTATCGCGCCATCATCGGCGACGGCTATCGTTCGCTTGAGGAAGGCACCCGAGTTGCCTTCGTCGTCGAGCAGGGCCCGAAGGGTCTGCAGGCCGACCAAGTAGAAGCGGTCTAGCCGGCTTTACCGCTGTCCGGGCGCGGGCCCTGGAATCTTCTGTATCGACGGAAGTGTTGATCATTCCGCCGGACGCGGGCAGGTGGCTTCGCCTGCCGCTCGAAGACTCCCGCCGACGTACCGGTTCAGCGCGCGATGCGGTTGGGTGCTCACCAAAGCGAAAGGTCGCTCGAGAATCGTCCTGGCTCGCCAGAGGCGATGTGCCGACGACCCCCGGCGGTGAGAAACTCCCGCGATTTACCCACGACATCTGGTTCCAGCCCCCGGCCCCGTGCCGGGGGTTTACAAATAGCTTGACCGGCGGCGGATCAACCAATTCGCCGCTTCTTCCTTCCAGGAACACGAGCTGCAATGTCAGTGGCTTGCGTTCTTTATCGTTCGATTGCGGCGGACATCCGCCGTGGCGGTTCGCCTCCCGCCCGGCCGTTTTCCCGGCCCCCTAGCTCAATTCTGCTGTCCTGGTAATCTTCCCCCCACCCGCCGACGTCTCATCAGCCAGCACTCAGGTTGTGCTAGGAGAAATTCTGTGAAGAAGTATATGATTCTCTCGTTGATGGCGCTGCTTTTTGTCGGCGCCGTGAGCGCTCTGGCGGCCGACATTGACGGGAAGTGGATCTCCCAGACTCCGGGGCGTGACGGCACGACCAGGGAGGTCACCTACACACTCAAGGCGGACGGTGCGACGTTGACCGGTACCATGTCCACGGGGCGGGGCGAAAGTCAGATCGTTGACGGCAAGATCAACGGCAGCGAGATCTCGTTCGCTATCGTGCAAAGCCGCGGCGGCGAGGAGCGGAGGCGCGAGTATACCGGTAAGCTGGCCGGAGACGAGCTGACTCTTACCGTTGAGACCCCGATGGGCTCTCGCGAAACGGTCGCCAAAAGGGCTAAGTAATCCAGGGGCGGGCCGCCGAGCCCGCCTTCTCATTCCCCCGCCGTGGAGCGAGCCGCCAGGCTTGCACGCCGGCCGTCCTGCCGGCTGGCTTTCTCCCAGGATGCCAGCCCACCCATAATGCCCCCGAGCAGCCTCAAGCGTCTTCAGCCCCGCGCTTAGCCTACGCCGCACCCAGTTCCCGGAGTTGCTCGCTGAACGGTTTCCGCTGCCCGCCGGGGTCGAACGTGTGAAGCCGGAAGCGGTCGGCAAGATCCTGGCAAACTTTGATCCCGCGGACGCTGTTTCCATTGGCATCGAGCAGCGGTGAAAAGACGCCGATCCCGATCTCGCCGGGAACCACGGCCACGATCCCGCCGCCCACGCCGCTCTTGGCCGGCAGCCCGATGCGGTACGCCCACTCGCCGGCGAAATCGTACATGCCGCAGGTGTACATCACGCTCAGCAGGTCGCGGATGTATTGCGGCTCCACGGCCTGGTCGCCGGTGAGCGGATTCTGACCGCCGTTGGCGAGCGTCGCGCCCATCACGGCCAGGTCCCGGCAGGTCACCTGCACCGAGCACTGCTGGAAGTAGAGCTCGAGCGTCTCCTCGACCCGGGACGAGATCATGCCGAAGTTGAGCATCAGGTGGGCGATCGCTCGGTTGCGGTGCCCGGTGGATCGCTCCGAGAGAAACGTCGACGAGTCCACCGTCAGGCTGCGGCCCGTGTAGCGCTCGAACATGGCCAGCAGGCGCTTCTGTCGTTCCGTGATGTCGCTGCCCTTGACCATGTCCGCCGTCGCGATGGCTCCGGCATTCACCATCGGGTTGAACGGACGGTTGGAGACCTGATCGAGCTCGATCGAATTAAATGGGTCGCCCGAGGGTTCGACTCCGACCTTGCTCAGCACGTGGTCGCGCCCGTGGTCCTCGAGCGCCAGCCCGTAGACGAACGGCTTCGAGACCGACTGGATGGTGAACTTCCGTTCCGAGTCGCCGATGTCGTAGATATCGCCGCCCGTGGTGGCGATGGCGATGCCGAATGAATTCGGATCGGCCGCGGCCAGCTCCGGAATGTAATTGGCCACCGCGCCGGAGGTCTCGCCCTTATACCGGTCGTGCAGTTCCCGCAGAACGGTCCGGCACGGCGAGGCCGCCGACTTCATGGCACTGACGAGAAAGTCCAGGTCCTTGGTATTCGACATGATTGTTTCCTTCGGAAAACACGAACCGTAAATAGTAATGCTGTCGGCGGCTTGCGTTTTTCATCCTTCGCTTGTGGCGGACATCCACCGTGGCGGCTCACGCCGTGACCCGGTCGGCCACGCGCTGCAGCTCTTCACTGAAGGCGCTGCGCGGATACTGCAGGTAAAACAGTCCACCGCTACCCAGCTTGGCGATGTCGATCGTCAGCGGAAAGATACCCGCGACCGGCGTGGAGTAGGCCGACTCCACCCTCTCGCAAAGCGCCTCACGATCAACTCCATCGGGCACCTTGTTGAGCATCAGGAACATGTCCTTGACGTCGAGGCGCCGGGCCAGCTCCACCGTCACGGCGGTGCCCTGGTAGTCCTGGCTGTCGGGCCGCATGATGACAGCCAGTTGGTCGGAGATCGCAATCGAGAGCAGCGTTTCCTCGTTGACGCCCGGATGCGTATCGATGAAAAGGTAGTCGAGCTCGAGCGCCTTGATCACCTCCCGGTAGCCGTCCGTCAGCATCGCGACGTTGACGCCGTCACGCAGCACGCGGGCGATCTCGCCGGCTTTGAGGCTCGAAGGAATCAGGTAGATCGCTGTCCCCTCGGGCGGCGCCGAGCCGTTCACCACCGCGGCGGTGACGTCGTGCGCAGCCTCTTCGATCCGGCACTTGCCCCACAGAAAATCGTTCAGAGCATGATGGATGCTCTGCTCGTTGAGGCTGAAGAGGATGTGAATGCCGGGCGATTGGATGTCCGTGTCGATGACGCCGACACGGTTGCCCCGCATGGCGACGGCCGCGGCCAGATTGGCCGTGAGGTTAGACTTGCCGGTCCCGCCGCGAAATGAGTGTATCGATACGATCTTGGCCAATGGGCCCCTCCCGATCACGAGTCTTTACTTCGAAAAAACACGAACCGTGGATCTCAATGCCATCCGTCACTGGCGGTCTTCAATCGTTCGATTGTGATCGAGACCCGCCGCTGCGGCTCTTACGGTCTTGCGACAGCTTGCGCAATTCCCGGAAGTACTCCGAGCCGGCGATCTCGTCCACCTGACTTTGTTTCGAGGAGTGGTCGATCTTGGGCTCGAGCGCCGCGGCGACAAAAGGCGCCATCACGATGGTGGTATCGGCCGCCATCTCCTCGGCGTGGTCGATGAACTCGAGCGACGGGCCTTCCGGTCCCAGCCGCACGCGGTTCCCGTCGGCGAGCGTCGTCCGGTCGACCGACCTTCCGTTCAACAGCGTGCCGTTGCGTCCCAGATTCACGAGCACCCACTCGCCCGACTCCATGTTGATCTCGGCGTGCACCCGGGAAACCTTCGGGTCGTGGATGACGATGTGGTTGTTTTCGCTGCGACCGACGCGGATTACCGGTTCGGCGGTGAATTGCCATGTCCGCAGCCGAACGCCGCTCACCGAGTCGATCAGGTGCAGCGTGACGGCCCCGGCTCCCAGCGCCGGCTCCTGGTTTTGAATCATCATTAACGTCCCCCCAAGCGAAAGGAATTGCCTGGCAAATCGAGCGACGACGTGGTTCGAGGGGAGTCTACAAGGACAGCGCCGGCTCGGCCAACCTGGGCCGGGACGACGAATTAGTGTCCATCATACAGCAACGGTGGCAGCGAGTCCACCCAGCCTGCCGGCTTCGCGCCCCCGGTCACCAGCTACCTGCCACCAGCCACCGCAAGCATTTTCTCCACGTCCTCCGGCCCGATGTAGAAGTGCGGCGACGATCGGACCCACCCCTGGCGCGGCGCGGTCACGATGCCCGCCTCGGAGAACCGCCTCACCAGCATCCGGCACTCGACGCCCTCCTTGCGAAAGCTCACGATCCCGGAGCTTCGTTCCGGCGCCTTGTTCTCGAGCACCTCGTAGCCCAACTCGCGCACGCCCCCGGCCACCTGCGCGGCGCGCTCGGCCACCGCTGCCGACACCCGGTCGATACCCACCTCGAGCAGGAACTCCATCGACGCCCGCAGCCCGAAACAGCCCACCGTATTCAGCGTTCCACACTCGTAGCGGCCGGCGTCGGAGCGTAGCGTCATGTCGCGATTGGCGTAGTCGGCGAATCCGGCGACGTTCGTCCAGCCGAACTCCACCGGCTCCACCTGGTCCTGGACGTCCCGCTGGATATAGAGGATGCCGCACCCCTCCGGACCCAGCAGCCACTTGTGCCCGTCGGCGGCCAGTGCGTGGATGCCGGCGCGCCGGACGTCGACCGGAAAGGCGCCCAGTCCCTGGATGGCGTCGAGGAAGAAGAAGCAGTCGTGCCGCCGGCAGATCTCTCCAATCGCGTCGACGTCCACCCGGTAGCCGCTCAGGTAGTTGACGAAGCTGATGGCGAGCAGCCGCGCCCCGCGGCAGGCGCGGTCGATCTCATCGAGCGGATCGTAGATCGATAGCCACTCGATCTCGACACCGCGCTGCTCGAGCCGCCGCCACGGGTAGACGTTGGCCGGGAACTCCTCGCGAAAGGCGACCACGCGGTCGCCCGCCTTCCAGTCGATGCCCAGCGCCACGGTCGCGATCCCCTCGGAGGTGTTCTTGACGATGGCGATTTCGCCGCGGTCGGCTCCAATCAGCCGCGCCGCCGCCGTGCGCAGCCCGTCGTAGGCGGCCATCCAGTCCGAGTAGTGGAGCGAGCCGTACTGGCAGGCGTCGGCGGCCAGCCGCTCGATGGCCGCGGCGGCCGGCTTCACCAGCGGCGCCACGGCCGCGTGATTCATGTAGACGAGCCGTTCGGTGACGGGAAACTGGTCCCGGTAGCGTCTCCAGAGCGCCCGTTCGCCGCTTGATGCACTTGTTTCGTAACCCACTATTGGCACTATACGTTAACTAGAACAAGGGCCGCTCGCGGGCGGCGGTGCGTGCGCAATCCCGGGGGATGCCGGCCGATACGGTCCTATAATAGATAGAAGTAGGGCGCAGCTTGGGGAAGGAGCAGTGAGATGAGAGATACGATCAGGGGGCGAATCGCGGCGCTCGCGATCCTGGCGCTGCTAGTCCCGTACGGCGCCTTCGCCGAGGATCACAGCGAGGTTCCGGCCAATCAGGATCCGACCACCCTCCCGTCCGAGGTGGACCACGACAAGCTTCCGGATAAGAAGGACCCGGACAAAATCGGCGAGCGCGACGTTGACGGGAAAGTCAATTTTTACTCGATCGAGCATGAAATCCGCATGGGCAAGCAGTACGCCCAGGAGATCGAGCGGCAGGCCAAGCTGGTCGACGACCCGGTCGTCACCGAGTACATCAACCGCGTCGGCCAGAACCTGGTGCGGAACTCCGACGTCAAGGTGCCGGTCTCGATCAAGGTGATCGACAGTGACGACGTGAACGCCTTCGCGCTGCCCGGCGGCTTCTTCTACGTCAACACCGGCTTGATCCTGCAAGCCGACAATGAAGCCGAACTGGCCGGCGTGATGGCGCATGAACTCGCCCACATCGCCGCCCGGCACGGCACCCGCCAGCAGACCAAGGGGCAGATCGTCAACATCGCCTCGATTCCGCTAATCTTCATGGGTGGCTGGGCCGGCTACGGCGTGCGGCAGGCGGCCAGCATCCTGGTCCCGATGGGCTTCCTCAAGTTCTCGCGCAACTTCGAGCGCGAAGCGGACCTGCTCGGGCTGCAGTACCTCTACAAGGCCGGCTACGATCCCACCGCCTTCGTGGATTTCTTCGAGAAGCTCGAGGCGGCCGAGAAACGAAAACCGGGCACGATGGCCAAGGTCTTTTCCTCCACCCGCCGACGGCGGATCGCATCGAGTTCGCCCAGAAGAACATCGAGCAGATCCTCGAGGCCAAGCCGGAATACGTCGTGACTACCTCTGAGTTCAACGACGTCAAGACCCGCCTGGCCATGCTCCAGAACCGGCGCGTCGGTGAAGAGGGTGAGGATCCGAACCGTCCGCGCCTCCGCAAGGATGGCTCCGGCCGCGTCGACTCCCAGGGCAATCCGATTCCCGACGGCAAGGACGAGGACGAACGCCCGACGCTCAAGCGCCGCAACTAACCGGTCACTGGACGTAGCCTAGCGAACGGAGACGTTCGACCATTTCCGGGTCGAGGGGAGTCCCGCCGGGATCGTATCGAGGCGTCGCCGCCAGCCAGCGGTCGAGTTCGGTCAGAAGTCCGGAGGAATCCACCGATTCGCTTCCCGAAAACAGGTTGTGCTGCTCGTTCGGGTCTCGGGCCAGATCGTACAGCGCGGTGGGGCCATTGGTGGTGGTGGTCAGCTTCATGTTGTCCTTCCGGATGCTCCGCTGCACTCCGGCAAGGCGATTGTTGACGTCACTTGCCTGACACTCGCTGACGGCAATCCGTTCGGTGTCCCGAAGCAGGCGCACCGGGCTGCCGTCGAGGCCCTCGGGCACCGCCATTTTCAGCGTGTCCAGAATGGTCGGGAGCAGGTCGACCTGGCTCAGGACCGTCGGATCCACCGCCGGCTCGGTCTGATGCGGGTACTTGATGAGCAGCGGCACGTGGACCTGGTCCTGCCGGGTGGAGGCCTCGTGACCGAGAAGGCCGTATTCGCCGAACGCCTCGCCGTGGTCCGCGGTGACGATAATCAGAGCATCGTCAAATCGACCCAGCTCTCTGAGCCGGCCGATCAGCCGCGCGATCTGGTCGTCGATCAATCGGATCGAGCCGTCGTACTGAGATACCACGTCGGCGCGCTCATCTTCGTTCAGCCGGCGTGAGCCCGCGTTCACCTGGTGTGCGACATCGTAGTAACGGCGCGGGTCAAAGCTGCCGTCGTGGCCCGGAAACAGCGTATCGTAGGGCGGCGGCGGCAGGCAGATCGCGTGTGCGTCCATGTAGTTGACATAGAGGAACAGCGGGCTGGCCTGACGCTCGGCCTTCCGGAGCACCGGATCGGCGATCCGGTTGATGTCGGGGGCCCGGTTGTTGATCCGGCTCATCTCCATGGGGCCGACGAACGACAGGATGCTCCGGACCGCTCGCGCCAACGTGTAGTCGGGAGGAATCATCATCGGCGAGGCGAACACTTCGAACCCCCGCGCCATCCCCATGTGGCGGGAAACGATGCCGAAATTCGCGACCGTCGCCGCCGTGAAATATCCTTGAGACGCCAGCATCTCCGCCAGCGTCGGGAGCCGGTCGTCGAGCGGCCGCATGTCGGGGTCGCGGGGCGAGAATCGACGCCGCGCCATGACGGCGCGGGTAGAAGCCGGTGAAGATCGATCCATGCGTCGGCAGTGTCCAGGCGCCCACTGCCGTCAGGTTGGGATAGATGGTTGCCCTCTCGGCCAGCCGCCGAAGGCTCGGCGTAGTATCCCGCTCATAGCCGCCGATCGATGTATGGTCCGCCCGAACCGTATCCATCACGATCAATATGACGTCGGGTCGTGAGCCGTCCGCCCGGCTGGGGTAATGAATCCAACGTCCGCTGTCGACAACGGCATCCGGTGTGAGCAAACCCACCGCCGCCAGCAGAACCAGCAGAATGCCGGCGGTAGCCCATTGCGCCCGCGGCCCGGAGAGGCGGGGTGCGGACCGCAGACGGCCGTCGACGGCGGCCGCGGCCGCCAGCACGAGGGCGACGACAGCCAGGGCAATCGCCGCCAGCACGACGGTCGAATACCGATTGCGGATGGCGGACAGCAGCGCGGGGATGCCGGCCACCAGAGTCGCCACCACCCAGGAACCGGCAAGGACATCGAATACCCGGTGACGAAAACCGAACAGCGTTGACACGCCGAGCGCCACCGCCACGCCGGTCAATACCGCGAATGCCGCGTGTGTGAACCGGCCGTCCGAGAAATGCCGCAGGTACTGGTGGAGGGCCCAGGTGCAAACCAGGCCCAACGCCGCGAGCCGGCGGACCGTCTCCCTGGAGCGCCCGATGCGGTGGCCGGGCAGGACTTCCAGAAGCCTCCGCACTCCGGCGACCAGCAGGCCGGTGAGGACTCCGGAGGCGAGGTAGATCAGGAGGGAATAAGCGGCAAACTCCCGGTGCCAGGCCGTCAGCAACTGGTCTTCCGGGCCGAACCAGGCCGGAATGAGCCACAGGCACACTACCTCGGCGACAAAGTAGGAGACCCAGCAAAGACAGCTATAGCAGACGCAATAGGCGAGCTCGAGGCTCTGTCGACCCGCGGGCGCGGCTTCCAATCGAGTATCGTGTCCCAGTGCAGACTCCAGTTTCAGGTTCCCAGTTCCGTCGCTTGCACCCTACCTAACCGCAGATTCTAGCCGACGCGGGCCAGGTCGGTCAACGCGGTACCCGGCCGGCGACAAACACGTCAGGCCCCGATGTACCGGGCATACAACGCGCGGGCGACGCCGGTATCCTGTGTGCCCTTGATGATGGCCCGCCCGTCGGGGAATACCGTCAGCTCATAGGGCTCGATGAAGAACCGGAGCGCGAACTCGTTGGAGCGCACCGTGCCCAGCGGCTCCAGGCGCCGTCCGAGATCGGCCAGGTCGAGCGGCCGCGCCCGCTCGTGGATCTGCACCGCGTTGCGCCCGCACAGGCTGATCGGCGCGCGGCGCTGGCCGTCCAGGTGAGGGAACTCGCGGCGGCCGCAGGTCGGACAGTCCTCCCGTTGCGGCGGCTGCTCCACCTGGCGGATAACGCCGCTCCAGACGTCGACGGTGGTGATGCGCGGCGCGATCTCATCCGCCTGCCCGGCCAGTATCCGCAGCGCCAGGCTCACCTGGAGCGACGCCACGATCGAGGTGACCGTGTTCAGCACGCCGGCCGTCTCGCAGGTCGGCTGCGCGCCCCCCGGAGGCTCCGGATAGAGGCACTTGAGACAGGCCGTGCGGCCGGGAATCACCGGCATCGCGAGCCCGTAGCTCGCCACGGCGCCGCCGTAGATCCAGGGGACGCCCTCGCGCACCGCAAAGTCGTTGACGAGATAGCGGGTCTCGAAGTTGTCGGTGCCGTCGAGAATGAGATCGACGCCGGAGAGCAGGTCGACGGCGTCGGCCGCCGTAAGGTCGGCCACGATGGGATCGATTTCAATGCCCGAGTTCACGCGCGCCAGCCGCCGCGCCGCCGCCACGGCTTTGGGGATGCCTTCGGCGGCGTCCTGCTCGTCGTAGAGCCACTGGCGGTGCAGGTTGCTCGCCTCGACGTAGTCGCGGTCCACCAGGCGCAGGTAGCCGATGCCGGCGCGAGCGAGCGCACCAGCCTGAAAGCTGCCCAGCGCGCCGCAGCCGATGATGGCCACGCGCCCGGCAAGCAGGCGTTCCTGCCCGGCCTCGCCGAGTCCGTCAAACCGGACCTGCCTCGAGTAACGCGCCGCTTGATCGGGAGTCATTGCCTAGAACGGTCGCCGCGCGGGACAGGATAAATCTCCGATGCCGGCGGCGTCTTTTCCAATGGTAGCAATCCGACCTTGTTAGAATTACCAGTGGTGGCCCGAGTTGGCGCTAGAGCGCTCATTCTTCTTGCCTTGTCGCTCGCTGGCGCGACGGGACCACTTTTTTCCGCGCCGGACGACTACGCCGGCAAAACGGTGGACCGCATTGTCTTTGACCCGGCGCTGCAACCCATCCCCGACGACGAGCTGCTGGGAATGCTTTCCGTCCGCATCGGCGCGCCGCTCGATCTGGTAGCCCTCCGCCAGTCCATCGTCACCCTATATGACACCGGCCGCTACGCGGACGTGGCCGTGGACGCCGAGCTGACCGGCAGCGGCGACGTGCAACTCCGCTTCATCACTCGTAATACCTGGTTTGTCGGCGCCGTCTCTGTGGAGGGCGTCGAGGAGTCCCCCTCGGCGAGCCAACTGGTGCACTCCACGCAACTGGAGCTAGGCGCCGAGTACACCGAGGACGCCGCCCGGGCGGCCATCGAGAGCATCCAGGAAGTGCTGCGTTCCAATGGCTTCTTCGAGGCGCACGTGGAGCGGCTGCTCGACTATGAGCCGGCCTTCTCCCAGGTGAACATCGTTCTCCTGGTTGATCCCGGACCCCGCGCGACGATCGCTCCGCCCCAGATCACCGGCGTGACCGGCAAGCAAGCCGATAAGGTCGTCTCGGCCACCAACTGGGAACGGTTCTGGGTCCTGCCCGGCTGGAAGACGGTCACCGAGCGCCGCATCCAGCGCGGCCTCGAACGCATTCGCGAATACTACCGGAACCGCGACTTCCTGCTCAGCTCGGTGACGCTCGACGATCTGGCGTACAATTCCGGGACCGAGACCGCGACGCCGGTCCTCGACGTCGAGCCCGGACCGGTCGTCTCCATCGGGACCACCGGGCACAACGTGTCGCGCGGCCAGCTCCGCAAGCTGGTGCCGGTCTACCAGGAGCAGTCCGTGGACCGGGACCTGCTCGTCGAGGGCGCCCGCAACCTGACCGAGCATTTCCAGGCGAAGGGCTACTTCGATGCGCAGGTCGGTTTCCAGACCGAGACGCCCGAGCCGGAACGGCAGACCATCGACTACGAGATCCACCTCGGCGATCGCTACAAGCTGGAATCGATTGACATCCGCGGCAACCAATATTTCGACGACCAGACGCTCCGCGAGCGGATGGCCATCACGCCTTCCAGTTGGCTCCGCTACCGCCACGGCCGCTTCAGTCAGACGCTGCTCGACCGCGACCTGGGCTCCATCACCAGTCTGTACCGCTCCAACGGATTCCTGGACGTCGACGTCACCGCCCAGCAGGAAACGATCGGCGACAGCCACGACGTCGCCGTGGTCGTCAACGTCGCGGAAGGCACCCAGTGGCGGGTCGGCGAGATGAAGCTCGAAGGCGTCTCCGGCGGGAACCGTCCCTACGTCGTACCGCTGATCTCCTCCATTCCCGGGCAGCCCTTCAGCTCCACCGCCGTCGGCCGCGACCGCGATAACGTCCTCGCGTTCTACTACGATGACGGCTACCTGAACGCCCGCTTCGACTGGGAGGTCAAACAGGATCCCGCCACCAAAACCGTCGCCCTGGACATCACTGTTGCCGAAGGGGCCCAACGCTTTGTCAGGGCATCGCTCGTGGGCGGGCTCCATCAGACCAGCCCGGAACTCGTCTACAGCCGCATCCTGCTTAAGCCCGGCGACCCGCTTTCCCAAAGCCTGATGGTGGAAACCCAGCGGAACCTCTACGACCTCGGCATCTTCGCCCGCGTCGAGCAGGCCATCCAGAATCCCGACGGCGTGGAGAGGTCCAAGTACCTCCTCCACCAGTTTGAGGAAGCGAGGCGTTACTCGATCAACTTCGGCTTCGGCGCCCAGATTGCCCGCATCGGCGGCGGTAACTACACCGACTTTGAGAACCCGTCCGGCAGCACCGGCTTCAGCCCTCGCGTCTCGTTCGGCGTCACGCGGGTCAACATGTTCGGCGTCGCTCACACGGCCAGCCTGCAGGCTCGGATCTCCGACACCCGCCAGCGCGCCCTGCTCAGCTACCTCGCGCCCCAGGTCAAGTCGCGTGAGGACCTGAACCTGACCTTTACCGGCCTCTACGACTTCTCGCGCGACATTAATACCTTCGCGAGCGCACGGCTGGAAGGCTCGGCGCAGCTCGCGCAACGGCTGTCCCGGGCCAACTCGATCCGCTACCGGCTCGCCTACCGCACCGTGGACACTCGCAACGTCCGCATCTCGCCCGACCTGATTCCGGTGTTCGCGCAGCCGGTCCGCGTGAGCCTCGCCTCGCTCGACTTCATCCAGGACCGCCGCGACGATCCGCTCAACTCCACTCGCGGCTACTACAACGCCATTGAGACGTCGATCGCCAGCCGCTACATCGGATCGCAGACCAACTACCTCCGCATCATCGGCCGCAACTCCAGCTACTATCGGCTGGGACACGATCTCGTGCTCGCCCGTTCCATCACGGTGGGCTGGCTGGCCAACCTGTCCCAGGACGAGGCGGACAACCCGATCCCGCTGCCGGAGCGCATCTTCTCCGGTGGCGCCTCCTCGCACCGGGGCTTTCCGGACAACCAGGCCGGTCCGCGCGACCTTGAGACGGGCTTCCCGCTCGGCGGCCGCGGCCTGTTCATGCACAACCTCGAGCTGCGCTTCCCGCTGGTGGGCGACAATGTCGGCGGCGTACTGTTTCACGACGCGGGCAACGTCTATTCCACTATGTCGGCTCTCTCGTTTCGCGTCCGGCAGCGCGACAAGCAGGACTTCGACTACATGGTCCACTCCTTCGGCTTCGGAATTCGCTACTCGACCCCGATCGGTCCGATCCGGCTGGACCTCGCCTTCAGCCCCAATTCGCCACGCTTCTTCGGCTACGATGGAACACTCGAAGAGCTGATCCAGGGCCAGGACCGGCGCATCGATCAGCGAATCAGCCGGTTCCAATTCTTCTTCTCGATCGGGCAGACCTTCTGATGCGAACCGTCACGTCCATGCCTTCGAAAAACACGAGCCGCGACTATCAGTGCTGTCGGTGGCTTGCGTTTTTCATCGTTCGATTGTGCCGGACCTCCGCCGTGGCGGTTGCGATCCTGCTGCTCGCCGCCGCCGGCGGGCGCGCCGAGGTGATTGACCGCGTGGCCGTCACCGTCGACAAGATGGTGATCACCGAAAGCGACATCATCACCCACATCCGCGTCGCCGCCTTCCTCGACGACCAGGAGCCCGACCTGAGCCCTGAATCCCGCCGCGATGCCGCGCGGCAGTTAGTCGAGCAACTGCTGATCCGCCGCGAGATGGAGATCAGCCGCTACCCGGCGCCGGAGTCTGCCGACGTCCTCACGCTTCTATCGCGCGTCCTCGACCAGCGGGGCCTCGATCAAGCCGGTTACCAGGCGGCGCTCGCCGCCCGCGGGCTGCGCGACGCCGATGTCCGCGAGAGCCTGATGTTGCAGCTTACGCTGCTACGCTTCATCGACTACCGCTTCCGCCCCGGCATCGCGCTCGATGACAAGGAGGTGGAGCGGTACTACCAGGACGTCCTGGTCCCCCAATGGGACAAGGGCTCCGAGCCGCCGGACCTGGACGACGTCCGTGATCAGATCGAGGAGTTGCTCATCCAGCAGCACGTCGACAAGGAGCTGGACGCGTGGCTCGAGCGGGCCGCCCGGCAAGCGCGCATCCGGTACCGGGAGGTGGCGTTCCAATGAGACGCTGGGGGCGCCGCCTGCTCTGGATGGTGGGCTCGTTGTGTGTCCTGTTGGCAATTGTCGCGATCGCCTCCGTCCTCGTCGTCCGGTCGGCCTGGTTCCAGGAACAGGTCCGGAAGCGGATCGTGACCGAGGTCGAACGGGTGACCGGCGGCGACGTGGAACTCGGCTCGTTCGCCTTCGACTGGAGCCGACTGCGCGCCGTCTTGTCCGGTTTCGTGCTCCACGGTGATGAGCCGCCCGATGCCGAGCCCCTGTTCCGCGCCGAGCGCATCGTCGTCGGACTGCACGTCGTCTCAATGCTCCGCCGCGACGTGGACCTCGCGCTCATCGAGCTCGATCAGCCGGCCTTCGTGCTGGAGCGCAACAGCGACGGCTCCACCAACATCCCCGGTCCCGAGCGCGCCCGTACCAGTGACACCGGCATTATGGAGCGGATCCTTTCGCTGGCCGTCCGCGAGTTTCGGGTGCACGACGGCCGTTGGCGCTATAACCGGCAGAGCGGCCGGTTCGACCTCGAGGGCCGCAACCTGAATGTCGAAGCCGACTTCGTGTCCGACGGTCCCGCCTATGACGTCGGCCTCGAGTGGCGCCAGCTTGTCTTCCGCGCGCCCCAGGCCATCCCGCTCGCGATGGATGCAAACCTTGCCCTGCGTGTGTCGCGGAACCGCATTGAGTTCCGCCGGGGCCATCTCGCTTCGGAGGGTTCGCAGGCCGATTTCCACGGGGCCATCGATGACCTGGATCGCTTCGCCGGCGCGCTCGATATCGAGGCCCGGGTCGCCATCGCCGACGTGCAGCAGTTGCGGCCGCTGCCCATCGAGCCGTCCGGCGTCACCGAGTTCACGGGCTCC
This sequence comes from Bryobacterales bacterium, assembly GCA_963809945.1. GTDB lineage: Bacteria > Acidobacteriota > Terriglobia > Bryobacterales > Bryobacteraceae > CAWELS01. Next base: position 74,595 of record CAWELS010000066.1, read on the forward strand.
GTCGTCTGGTCGCCCGAGACGGACTTCCGCGTCGAGGGCCGCACCCGGACCACCGGCCTCGCGGTCGTCAATCGCCGTGTCGACCTGGACAATATCGACGCCACCGCCGACGTCGTCGCCACCCGCGAGACAATCCGCGTGACGTCGCTCGACGCTACCACGCTCGGCGGCCACTTCCGCGGGACGGCCACCGTCACCGGCCTCGAGCGTTTCGCCGCCGAAGGCTCGCTGACCGATCTGCCGCTTGGGCAGTTGATGCCGCGTGTCCGGGTGCCGCGGTTCGCCTGGGACGGCACGCTCTCCGGCCCCGTGCACGTGAGTGGCGCTTTTACGGGACCGGTGTCGGGCGGCGGCGAGATCATCATCGCCCGGCGGTCCGGTGGGCTGCCGCTCGAAGGAACGGTCACGGCCAGGTTCGACACCGCCGGCGAGGATGACGTTGTCTTCGCCGAGTCGCAGGTCTCCACCGGCTCGAGCCGCATCGATTTCTCCGGAAGCCTCCGCGACGGGCTCCACGTGGGCGTGTACAGCGAGAACGTCCACGAACTCCTTCCGGCCATGGCCATCTGGGACGTGGCGCCGCCGGACCCGTTCCCCGTCGAGCTTGGCGAAAACGGCGTGGCGCAATTCGGCGGCCTGGTGACCGGCGTGCTCGACGGACTCCGGATATCAGGCCACCTCGCCGCCGGACCGGTGGTCTACAAAGGCCGCGTAGTCGATGAAGCCGCCGTCGATTTCGACGTCGACCGTGAACGCCTGAACTTCCGCAGCCTGACGCTCCGCCGAGGAAACACGCGTGTGCGCGGCGACGTCTCGCTGGGCCTCGACGGCTGGCGCGCGAGCGGCAATAGCCCCATCGAAGGCGAGTTCTCGACCGACGGCGCGTCGTTCCACCGGCTGCTCGCCACCGCCGGCTGGGACCGTCCGATCGACGGATCGGTAACCGCCACCGGCCGCATTTCCGGCACCATCGCCTCCCCGTCCGTGGTGGCCGGCGTCCTCGCCCGCGACGTCACCGCCTGGGACGAGCAGATTGATTCCGTCGAGGCCGGCCTGCAGTACGCCGCCGGCGATCTGCTCATCGAGCGGGGATTGCTGCACGCCGGCGGTGGCAGTCTCGAGTTTCTCGGAGCCTATAACAGCCGGACCGGCGACGACGATCCGCTGACCGGATCGCTCACGTTCGACGTGACGGCTAGCGATTTCCGTCTCGACCAGTGGCAGGCCGTCCGCGACTTCCGGTCCGATCTCGATGCCGGGATCAACGGGCACTTCCAGGGAGGGATAGAGCTGCTCGATTCCGGGCCGCGCCTGGAATCGCTCACCGGCGAGATGACGCTCACCAGCGTCGTCCTGGAGGGCCGTTCGCTCGGCGACGCCCGCCTCTCGGCGACCACGCGCGGCAACGTCCTGGTGGCCAGCGGCTCGGCGGGCTTGAAGAGCGCCGTCATCCGGGCCCGCGCCGAATGGAACCTCGCCCGCGAGTCGGTCGGTCTGGGCCAGTTCAACTTCAACGACCTGACGCTCGATGATCTCCAGGACCTCGGCTTGTTCGGCGGCCCGACGGCCAACATCTATCTCGAAGGTTCGATGGACGGTGAGATCGCCTTCGTCGGTCCCGTCCTGCGGCCGGCCGACTGGCGCGGCATGGCCAATATCACCCGTATGGCTCTGACGCCCGCCCACGCCGCCGAGAGCGACCGCGACCTCACGCTCCGCAACGTCGGCCCCATGCGTTTCTCGATCGAGCCGGCGCGGATCGCGATCGAGTCGGCGCGGCTGGCTTCCGCCGACACGGACCTCGAGTTGTCCGGCACGCTCTCCTATCTACGCCGTAATCCCTGGGACCTGCGCCTGAACGGTTCGATCGACCTGGCCGTGCTCACGGCTTTTCGCACGGACCTTCTGGCCGAGGGGCGCTCCGAGGTGGACGGCGTCATCCGGGGTTCGCTGTCGGAACCGCAGATCAACGGGCGTTTGAGCTTCGAAAACGGCTCGTTCTACCTCCGCAACCTGCCCAACGGCATCGAGCAGGTGAACGGTGCGATCCGTTTCAACCGCACGCGGGCGACCATCGAGAAATTCACCTCGCGGACCGGCGGCGGCGATCTCGAACTCGGAGGTTTCATCGGCTTCGGCGGCGACGATTGGGTCTACCGCCTGCAGGCCAACGCCCAGCACGTCCGGGTCCGCTATCCGGAGGGCGTCAGCACCGTCTTCGACGCCAATCTCAACCTCACCGGCTCCTCCACCCGCAGCCTGCTATCGGGTGACGTGGAAGTGACGCGGATGGCCTTCTCCACCGAATCGGACTTCGGCGACATCCTGTCGCAGACGGCCGCCATGCGGCCGCCGAGCGAGATCGACAACCAGTTCCTGCGCGGGATGCAGTTCGACGTCAACATCACCACCGCGTCGAACGCCGAGTTCGCGACGTCGCTCACGCGCGACCTCGAGATCGAGGCTGAGCTGAGGCTGCGCGGCTCCGTCATCCGGCCCACGCTACTCGGCCGCGTCGGCATCAATCGCGGCGAGATCCAGTTCTTCGGCAACCGCTACGACATCGTGCAGGGCGAGATCACCTTCTTCAACCCGGCCAAGATCGAGCCGGTGCTGGCGCTCGATCTCGAGACGCGGATCCGCAGTTACCGTGTGATGATGAACTTCTCCGGACCGCTCGACCACCTGAACTTCTCCTACCGTTCGGACCCGCCGCTGCAGTCCGAGGAGATCATGGCGCTGCTGACCGTGGGCCGCTCGCCGAGCTATGCGGGCGCGCCGACGACCTCGGCGCCGGCTGACCAGGAGTACTTTCAGGCCGGTGGCAGCAGCTTCCTCGGGCACGCGCTCACCGCGCCGGTCTCCGGACGCCTCCAACGCTTCTTCGGTGTCAGCCGGATCAAAATCGATCCGCAGTTGAGCGGCGTCGACAACACGCCGGAGACCCACGTCACCATCGAACAGCAGATCTCGCGTGCCATCACGCTGACCTACGTGACCAACCTCACCCAGACCCAGCAGCAGATCGTACGCCTGGAGTGGAACTTCCACCCCGACTGGTCCGTCTTCGCCGTCCGCGACTCGAACGGTGTCTTCGGCGTGGATTTCGTCTATCGCCGCCGCTTCAAGTAAGCACTCAGCCTCAACACGATTCCCGGAGGGCGCGCTTAAGCGGGGCCCCCAGCGCGGCCGCGAGCGGAACACGGATGAGGGCCACGTAGGCCGGATCCTCGCGGCGGATCGACAGATCCGCCTCCCCCGACCACCCACAACGGAACCTCCAAAACGCACGGCAACACCCCCGGCTCCTACAATGGTCACAGGTGACAGGCGCGAAAACAGGATGGGAAGCCCAACGCTTACATATGGTCGAAACCCAGCTCAAACGTCGCGGCATCCGCGATGCAAGAGTCCTGGAGGCGATGGCCCGCATCCCGCGCGAGCAGTTCATTCCCCCCTCGGGCCGCTCGGCCTCCTATCACGATGAGCCCGTCTCGATCGGCCACGGGCAGACCATCTCGCAACCCTACATGACCGCGCTCATGGTGCAGTCGCTCGAGCTGCGCGGCACGGAGACCGTCCTGGAAGTCGGCACCGGCTGCGGCTACCATGCCGCCGTGTTGGCGTCGGTCGCCCGTCAGGTGGTATCGGTCGAGATTGTCCGGGAACTCGCCGCGGATGCCCGCCGCAACCTCGAGGCGGCGGGCTTTGCCGGCAACGTACTGGTCGTCACTGGTGACGGATCGGTCGGCTACGAACAGATGGCCCCTTACGATGCGATCTCCGTCGCCGCGGCGGCTCCCGAGGTACCGCCGCAATTGGTCGCGCAGCTCGCCGACCCCGGCTGCCTGGTGATCCCGGTCGGCTCGATGACGGAGCAGGAGCTACTGGTGCTCCGCAAGGAACAAGGGAAAACAACGTCGCGCACCGCTTCCGGATGCCGGTTCGTCCCATTGCGCGGCGGGGAAGGGTGGCAGATAGGATGAAGCTGCGGGCGGCGAAGGGGAAGCTGAAGATCGAGCACCGGATCATCCGCGGCGTCCGCGAATTCCTGGAGGTCCTGCTCGCCCGTAATCAGGAGATCCGCTCGGTGATCCCCGGTGTCATTCGCAAAGTCCGCGATGCCCGCGGGCCGGTCGAGGTCCGGATCACGGTACCCACCGGCAACGGCTGGAAGGCAATCGCGCTATCTGCCGGCCAGCGCCAGGAGCTGTTCGTCAGCACGACGCTCGACAAAGAAGCACTAGAAGCGGCCATCAGCGACGCGCTGCGGTCCTTGAAGTAGCAGGACTGAACCCGGCCAATCGGTTTCCTCAATTCGGTGTGGTGGGTCGCATCCCGGCGTGGCGCGGGCCGCCAGGCTTGCCACGCCGGCAGCCCTGCCAGCGGCTGGCGCAGCCCGGCCACAGAACGCCCGATGACCTGACAGTATCCCAGAAACGGCTTTAGTCCCCACCCGGAAACGCGCGAATCAGGCGAAGTTCGAGCGCATCGATCTAGGCCCCGGCACGTCGGCGTTCCGATCGCAAGCCTTCGAGACGCCGGCAATGCTCACCCGGCAGCGGAACGTATAGGGTGCAATTTCAGATACCCGCCATGGCGGGTCACGCCTCGTGGAAAATAGTTTCCACCCCGCTTTTCATGTACTTCCGCGGATTCAGGATCCGGCTGGCCAGGTCCGTCGTGGTAGGGTGGACTGTTCGGCCATCAAATCTGGCCGGAGCGCACTCCAATACCTGCCCTCGACAGAATTCGACGAAATTCGACACTTTCGCGGTCATTCGTTCTGCCGTGTGTCGAACACCTTCACTGGTTGCGTTCCGAAGAGTCTGGTGCAGCACGATTTGGTGGAACGAGGAGCCTCATGGGAGTGTGGCAGGATGGCCCTTATCCGGCGCTTCCGCGGAAAAGGGTGCTGCAAGTCATTGAAAAGCAGGCCCATTACGGCGGCCGGGCGGCTCTCGCAAAGTTGTGAGATAAGGACGCACTGCTACACTGGCGGCCCTTCCCCCACGCCTCGGTCCGGCGGGATGAGGGCCGCCCGGAAGAGCGATCAGCTACCAGCGGTCAGATCGAGGCCCGCAAAGCTAACCCTGAACCGCTGATCGCTGACCGCTATCTCTTATGCCGTCTTTGTCATCTGTACTACCTTCATTGCCGCGGCAATGAAACCGGCCGGATCGCTGAGTGTCTGTGGAATGATCATCGTGTTACCGGCTTTCGCGAGGTTGCCGAACTGCATGATGTACTGCTCGGCGATCCGCAAATTCACGGCCTCCGGGCCGCCGGGCTCGTTGATGGCGGCGGCGACACTGCGGATACCGTCGGCGGTCGCATTGGCGATGGTGAGGATCGCCTGGCCCTGGCCCTCGGCCTCGTTGATCTGCTGCATCTTCTTGGCCTCGGACTCCTTGATGACTCGCTGCTTGTCGCCCTCGGCCGTGTTGATGGCGCTGTCCCGGTTGCCCTCGGAGGTGAGCACCACCGCCCGCTTCTCCCGCTCGGCGCGCATCTGCTTCTCCATCGCGTTGAGCACGTCCTGCGGTGGATTGATGTTCTTGATCTCGTAGCGCAGCACCTTGACGCCCCAGGGGTCGGAGGCCTTGTCGAGTTCGCTGACCACGGAGATATTGATGGTGGTGCGCTCCTCGAATGTCTTGTCGAGATCGATCTTGCCGATCTCGCTGCGCAGCGTCGTCTGGGCGAGCTGGGTGATGGCGAAGCGGTAGTTAGTAATTCCGTAAGAGGCGCGCTCGGGATCCATCACCTTCAGATACAGCACGCCGTCGACGCCGACCTGGACGTTGTCCCGCGTGATACAGACCTGCTCGGGAATGTCCATCGCCTCTTCCTTGAGGGTCAGCCGGTAGCGAATGACATCGATGAAAGGAGTCAGTATGTGAAAGCCAGCGTGGAGCGAGGCGTGGTACTTACCAAGCCGCTCCACCACGAACGCCTTCTGTTGCGGCACCACCACGGCCGTCTTGGCCAGTACAACGACGAAGAAAATAACGAGTACGAATACCGCGATTAGCGGTCCGTTGATTTCCATGTTCAATCTCCCGAGTCTTGTTCTTTCCAGTCCAGGTCATCCCGGACATGAAGTGTCAATCCCTCTACCCGTTCCACGCGGACCCTTTGCGAGGGCGCGATAGCCGAAATGCCGACGTTCCGAGCACGCCATGACGAGCCCCGCAACTCCGCTTTCCCAATCTGGTCGGCGCCGATCTCCTCGAGCGCCGTAGCCATCTCGCCGATCAGGGAATCGACTTCCCGGCCCGGGCCCCCCTTCTCGAGGCGAAGGCGCAAAGGCCCTCGTAGCATCACCAGGCTCCCGATCGACAGTGCAAGAAACAGCAAGAATTGCCCCCACAGCGGCAGCTCCAGCCCGACCAGTTCGATCAGCGCGACGGCCACGGCGCCCACGCCGAAGAACAACTGGTAAAACCCACCCGGAGTGGCAAACTCCGCTAGCATCAAGACAAGCCCGATCAGGAACCACATCCACCACGTCAACACGAACCCGTCCATGGGCTTTGCTCCTTTCGCCTCCGGTTAGCCTATCTCGGGGTTGCCGGCCCCGCAACCGGGAGTTTGGCGGGCGCTAATAATACGCTCGGCGGGGCGGTTTCGTGCTTTGAAGGGGAGAAGCGATCAGCCGTCAACTCTGTGATTCGAGCGTTCTCCGCCTGGGGACACCGCTGCTCGATGGTCAGGGAAGTTCCGTCGACGCCAGCCCGTCCCCATCCGCTTCCCATCACACCCACCGACCACCGCCACCAGCCAGTTATACTGGGTCTAGTGTGGCGTCCCCTCCGAGGGCCATCGCCCCGGGGACCGCACTGGGCCGCCAGCTCCCCCTCCGGTACCGTGCAAGAGAACATCGTTATTCGGGGCGCGCGGGTTCACAATCTGAAGAACCTGTCGCTCGACATTCCCCATGACAAGCTCACCGTCGTCACTGGCGTTTCGGGCTCGGGGAAATCGTCGCTTGTCTTCGACACGATCTATGCCGAGGGCCAGCGGCGGTATGTCGAGTCGTTGTCGGCGTATGCGCGGCAGTTCCTGGAGCGGATGGGCAAGCCCGACGTCGACGAGATCGACGGCATCGCACCGCCGGTGGCGATCCGGCAGAAGAACACGACGCGGAACCCGCGTTCGACGGTCGCCACTACCACCGAGCTCTACGACTACCTCCGGCTGCTGTTCGCCCGCGCCGGGCAGACCTTCTGTCCGAGCTGCGGCCAGCGCGTCGAGCGGAACACCGTGGATCACGTCGCCGCCGCGATGCTCGCCGAGCCCGAAGGTTCGCGCTGGTACGCGCTGTTCCCCGCTGCCGGCCGGCCTCGACGCCGACGCGCTGCGCGAGCACCTGTTCGAGCTGCGGAAGAAGGGCTTCAACCGCCTCTACCAGGGCGGACAGGTCTTCGAGTTCTCGACGCCGGAGTCGCTGCTCGACGTCGATTTTGGACAGCCGGTATTCGCGCTCGTCGATCGCCTGGCGATCCGGCCGGACCTGCACCAGCGCCTGGTCGATACGGTCGAGATCTGCTACCGCGAGTCGGGCGAGGTCATCTTCGAGCCGGCCTCCGGCGGCGAGCGCCGGCGTTTCAACGAACAGTTCGCCTGCCAGCGCTGCGACCGCGAGTTCGCCGAGCCCGAGCCGCGCCTGTTCAGCTTCAACAGCCCCACCGGCGCCTGCCCGCGCTGCCAGGGCTTCGGCAACGTGATCGACTACGACATGGATCGCGTGATCCCGGATCCGTACCTGTCCATCTCCAAGGGAGCCATCGCACCCTGGAACACGTCCGCCTACCGCCACTTCCTGACCGAGTTCAAGAGCCACTACAAAGGACGCGTCCGCTTCACGGTGCCCTACGTCGAGCTCGAAGCGGCCGAGCGGGAGTTGGTTGAGGAGTCCGTCCGGCGCGCGTTTGAGCGCGTGGAGCGGAAGAAGTACAAGGTCCACGTGCGCGTGTTCCTGAGCCGCTATCGGGGCTACTCTCCGTGCCCGGTATGCGGCGGATCGCGGCTGCGGGCCGAGGCGCTGTTCGTGCGGGTGGGCGGCAAAACCATCGGCGACGTGGTCCGCCTGAACATCGCCCGGGCGAAGGAGTTTTTCGCTGAGGTGGTGCTCGACCCGGAGGAGGCGGCCATCGCCGAGACGGTGCTGGTGGAGATCCGGCAGCGGCTCGCGTTTCTGAACGACGTCGGGCTCGAGTACCTGACGCTCGATCGGCTGTCGGCCACGCTCTCCGGCGGCGAGGCGCAACGGATCCAGTTGGCGACGTGCCTCGGGTCGCGGCTGGTCGGCGCCTGCTATGTGCTCGACGAGCCATCGGTCGGGCTGCACTCGCGCGATACCGGACGGCTGGTCGGCATCCTCGAGGAGTTGCGCGACCTCGGCAACACGATCGTCGTGGTCGAGCACGACGCCGACATCATGCACGCAGCCGATCACATCATCGACCTCGGTCCGGGCGCCGGGGAACTGGGCGGGCGCGTGGTCTTCGACGGGACGCTCGCGGAGCTGTGCTCGGACGGCGCCAGCTCGCTGACGGCCCGGTACCTGCGCGGCGATCTGGAGACGTCGCGGCTGCAGGGACGGCGGCCGGTGGATCCGAAACGGGTGGTACGGTTCGAAGGCGCCCGGGCGCACAACCTGAAGAACATCGACGTCGATCTTCCGCTGGGCATGATGGTCGCGGTGACCGGCGTGTCGGGTTCCGGCAAATCCTCGCTCGTTCACGATGTCATCTATAAGGCGCTCCAGGGCCGGTCGGGCGAGCGGACGGTGTTCGCCGAGGATGACGTGCCCGACTCGGCGGACAAACAGACCTGGCGGGCCGTGCACCGGGCCGACCTGCTGAGCCAGGTGGTCATGGTTGACCAGTCGCCGATCGGGCGGACGCCGCGGTCGAATCCGGTTACTTACATCAAGGCGTTCGACGTGATCCGCAGCCTGTTCGCCTCGACCGTTGAAGCCGATCGGCATGGCTACACCGCGGGCCACTTCTCCTTCAACGTGCCCGGCGGACGGTGCGAGACCTGCCAGGGCGATGGGACGGTCACCGTGGAGATGCAGTTTCTCGCCGACGTCGAGCTGGTTTGCGAGGACTGCCGCGGCACCCGCTACAAGAGCGCCATCCTCGACGTGCGTTACCGCGGGTTGAACATTCATGAAGTGCTGCAGTTGACTGTCCGGGAAGCGCTGACCTTCTTCGGCGACACCCCGCGGCTCGAGAGCCGGCTGCGCGTGCTTGACGACGTCGGGTTGGGCTACCTGCGGCTGGGCCAGTCGGCGACCACGCTGTCGGGCGGCGAGGCCCAGCGGGTGAAGCTGGCGGCGCACCTGGCGCAGGCCACCTGCGAGGGGACGCTCTTCCTGTTCGACGAGCCGACGACGGGTCTGCACTTCGACGACATCGCCAAGCTCCTCGACGCCTTCCAGCGCCTGATTCACAGCGGTGGCAGCGTTCTGATCATCGAGCACAACCTGGAGGTGATCCGATCGGCCGACTGGATCATCGACCTCGGTCCGGAGGGCGGCGATGCCGGCGGCCGGATTGTGGTCGCCGGGACGCCGGAGGAGGTGGCCGCCTGCGAGGCGTCGCACACGGGACGCTTCCTGCGGTTGCGGGAAAAAGGACTGGCAACGGGGCGGCAGGAGAGCCGGTGAGGGATGAGCCGCGATGGGGCGCCCGCGATTCCCGGCGCCGCCTACCGCGGATATTGTCCCGTCAGCTTGACCAGGAAGCCGTGGAACTTGTGGAACCAGCCGGCTTGCTGGAGGAACATGTAGGGGCAGTAGCCGGGGACGACGTCGATGCCGTGCAGGGTGCAGTACTCGACGGCACGCTCGCTGACGGCGCCGTGACCCGACGCCTTGTACATCCAGATACGCCGGATGCCGGCCTCATGGCAGTCCTTGACCACCTGTTCGGTGACGTCCGGACTGGTGAGCAGCAACGCGCGGCCCACAGGTGGATCAATGTCCTGAACACGGCGGGCGCACGGCAGGCCCTCGATTTGATCGGCATCGGGATGGACCGGAATCAGCTCGTAGCCGAATTGCCGCAGGTCGCGGAACAGCAACCGGCTGAAGTCTTTCTCATCGCGCGACACGCCGACGACGGCGATCCGGGTCCCGCTGAGGAAATCGTCGACTACCCTTCTGCTGACCATGGGAGATTCATCCGGAGGAATGGTAACACGCTTCGAGTTGGATGGTCTGTGTTGAGAGGTGTTACGGGTTGCAGGCCGCGAACCGGCGGTAGCGCCCCACTTGTAAACTAGAAGTATGGCCTGGGTGGTTGCAGTGGCGTTGCTGCTGATGCAGGCGGCCGATCCCTCGGCGGAGGGCTTGAAGGCCCTTGACGAACAGCGGTGGGCCGATGCGGCGCAAGCATTCGAGACGGCGGTGAAAGCCGATGGGGACGACTATGCCGCCCACTTCAACCTGGCCTTCGCCTATTCGATGCTCGGCCGCGCGGACGAAGCGATCGCGGGCTATCGCAAGACATTGGAGTTGAAACCCGGGCTGGCGGCCGCCGAATTGAATTTGGGCATGCTGCTGCTCGAGCGCCACGAGGCGGCCGAGGCGGTGCCACACCTGAAGGCCGCCGCCGAAGCCAAGCCCAACGACTTCCGCGTGGCTTACTCCCTGGCCCAGGCGCTCTACGAAACGGCCGACGACGCCGGCGCTGAACAGGCCTTCCGCCGCGCGGCGGAAATCAATCCGAAGGCGCCCGAGGCCCTGATCGGACTGGGCCGCGCCGTCTTCAATCAGGGCCGCTACGAGGAGGCCGAGCCGTTCTACCGGCAGGCCGCCGAACTCGATCCCCAATATCGCGACTACCTCATCGAGCTGGGGGCGCGCTACGAGGAGAAGGGCGAAAACGAGCGCGCGATCGCGATCTACCGCGACTTCAGCGATCGGCCGGAGGTGGAGGAGCGGCTCGGCCACCTGCTGCTACAGGCGGGCCGGATCGACGAGGCGTTGCCTCACCTGGAGAACGCCGTCGCCAAGTCGCCGACCGTGGCCAACCGCTACGCCCTGGTGACGGCCTATATCAAGAAGGGTGAGCCCGACAAGGCCTTGCCGATGGTACAACTCGCCATCCAGGAGGCGCCCGATAACTACGAGCTGCACATGATCGAGGGACGGTTGCTTCGCGATCGGCGGCAGTTCATGCCGGCGGCCCAGGCATTTGTGGACGCGTTGCAGGTGCGGCCGGACTCGCCGGAGGCCTGGAAAGAACTGGCGGCGATGCTGATTCAGATAGAGGACTATCCGAAGGCGCTCGCCGCGCTCGACCGGGTGGAGGCGCTGGGCGACGCGCCGGTGTCGGTACACTTCTTTCGCGGCCTGATCTGGGACAAGATGAGGAACCCCGAAAATGCCCTGGCGAGCTATCAGCGGTTCCTCGAACTGAGTCATGATCAATATCCCGACGAGGAATTCAAAGCCCGGCAGCGCATCCTTATCCTGAAGAGGGAGATTAGACGTTGATGCGAGCATTGATGATAGCCATGCTGATCGCCATGCCGTTCGCGTCTCTGTTGTACGCGGACCTGGACACGGTCAAGGCGGAACCGAATCCCAAGCACCGGGCACGGGATCTGATGGAGAACGCCCGGCGGGCGCTCGATACTGCCCGCGAGGCCTACTCACAGGGGGAGACGGCCAAGGTCAAGGCGGCACTCGAGGAACTGCAGGAATCGGTCGAGCTGACCTATGCGTCGCTCCAGGAGGTCGGCAAGCCGCCGCGTAAAATGGCCTCGCACTACAAGCGAGCAGAGATCGGCTGTCGCAAGCTTCTGCGCCGGATGGAGGGCTTCCGCGACGCGATGAGCTATGTGGACCGGCCGATGATCGACGACGTGATCAAGGTTGTGCAGAAGACCCAGAGCGATTTGCTGCACGATGTAATGGGAGGGCGCTGATGCGGACTTTGCTTCTGTTAGTGCTAGCCGCGGCACTGTTGCCGGCGGCCGATCGCGACTTCCTGACCACCGACGAGGCCGACCAGGTTCGGTTGACGCAAGAGCCGAATGCGCGGCTGGCCCTCTATGCCAATTTCGCCACCGAGCGGATGGAGCTTCTCGAGCACCTTCTTTCCCGTGATGAAGTGGGACGCTCCACGCTGATCCACGAAGCGATTGAGGATTACACGAAGATCGTGGAGACGATCGACGTCGTCGCCGATGACGCCATTGTCCGGGAGGTGGATGTGACCGAGGGCATCACCGCGGTGACCAGCGCCGAGAAAGACTTTCTGGCGCGGCTCGAGAAGATTACCGAGAACAACCCGGACGACCTCGGCCTCTATCGTTTTGTTCTCGACATGGCCATCGACACGACCAGAGACAGCCTCGATGTCAACCAGGAGGACCTGGCCGCCCGCAAGATGGGGCTGACCGAGGAAGAACTGCAAGAACAGAAGGAACTGGATAAGATGATGACTCCCCGGGCCGTCCAGGAGCGCAAACAGGGTGCGGCGGAGTTCGAGGCCGACAACAAGGAGCAGGAACGAAAGATCCCGACCTTGTTACGGAAAGACGAGAAGGAACAGAAGGACCAGGAAAAGAAGGAGAAGCAGAAGCCGTAGGTGCTGCTTCTCCGGTGTGAAGCGGGGTCGCCCGGGGGTACATCGGAAGCGGGGCCGGAAGTCAGAACGCCGGCAGTACGGCCGCGATCGCGCACGCCACGATGGTCATCGCGAACAAGATCACTACATCCCTCATCACGTTCTTGCCTCCTCGCTTGGGAAGGCGTGAGTAACCGCGCTGACGCGACATCCGATTCGCATCAATCGACGCCCTTCGTGGTTGACGTCTAGAAGAAGATCGCCTGGGCCGCCATCACCACGGCGAAGCCGACCAGGGAGACGATGACCTTCATGACGCTCCAACTGCGGAGGGTCTGCGGGACGGTGAGGCCGAGGTACTGGTTGACGATCCAAAAGCCGGAGTCGTTGACGTGGGAAAGCATGGTCCCGCCACAGGCGATGGCGAGCACGATCATCTCGGGCGTGTAGCCGGAGATGTTCTGGACAATGGGGGCGACGATGCCGGCCGCCGTGATGATGGCGACGGTAGCCGAGCCCTGGGCGATGCGGAGGAGTCCGGCGATCAGGTAGGCGACGATCAGCGGCGAGATGCCGGAAGCCGCCAGTAGGTTGCCGGCGTAGGGTCCGACGCCGCAGTCATTGATGACCTGTTTGAAGGAGCCGCCGGCGCCGGTGATTAGCAGCAGCGAGGCGATGGGCCCCAGGGCCTCGGTGGCCATCCGGGTCACTTGGTCGCGCCGGAGCCCGCGGCGGAAGCCCATTGAGATGACGGCCACGAGCACGGCAATGGACAGCGCCGTGACCGGATCGCCAAGGAAGTGCAACAGGTCACTGCCGGGCAGGTCAGCCATGTCGGCGATGGTGCCGGCAAAGATGAGCCCGATCGGCAGCAGCAGGACCGCCAGGACGAGGGAGACCGAGGGCGGCGGCAGATCGTTCGGCGTGCTGTCGTGCTTCGCCAGCATCTCGGCGATGTCGGGCACGGGGACGTAGATCCGTTTGGCGATCCAGCCTCCATAGAAGATACCGCCGGCGACGGCCATCGGGATACAGACGAGGATGCCGTAGAGGATGGTCTTGCCGAGGTCGGCGCCGAGTGTGGCGGCGGCGGCCGCGGGGGCCGGGTGCGGCGGGACGAGCGCATGGGTCACCGTGAGAGCCGCAGCCACCGGCAGGCCGAAGTAGAGGATCGACTTCTTCGACTCCCGCGCCAGGTTCCAGACGATGGGCGCGAGGATGATGAAAGCGACGTCGAAGAAGATCGGCAGCCCGATGACAAAGGCGCCGGCGAGCACGGCCCAGGAGGCGTGGTCGCGGCCAAATTTCTCGAGGAACCAGTCGGCGAGTACGCGGCCTCCGCCGGAGTACTCGAGGAACCGGCCCAGCATCGCCCCGAGGGCGAGGATGATAGCGATCTGGCCGAGCGCGTCGCCCATGCCCCCCTTGATCGCGGTTGTGACTTTGGCCGGCTCCATTCCGCTGGTGAGTCCCAGGGCCATGCTGGCCACCACCAACGCGACGAACGCGTGCATGCGGACGACGAGAATGAGGAATAGCAGTAGCGCCACGCTGCCCAGGGTGAGCGCTATGAGGGTCGGACCGTCAGCGGCCATGGCCGCCATTGTACCGACTGGAGCGGTCAGCTATGAACCCTCAGCTCTTACTGTGGGCGGTAGGAGAAGCTTTCAACGCCGATCTGGCTGCGCCCGCGGAGGTAGAAGCCGAACTTGCCCTGGCGGAAGTCGCGGCTGGGGGCGTTCCAGACGTCCATCGTGATCCAGGTGTCGCCGCGGCGGAGCTCGTGGACGACCTCGTGTTCGGTGACGCGCAGCCGGATGTGGTAGACGTCATTGTCGACTTTCGGATGGGTGACCTTGGCCAGTTGCTCGGAGTGGCCGCCGGCGACCTCGTAGCGGTAGAACGTCGAATCGTCGATCTCGAACAGGGCATGGTCGTCCGGTGTTTTGTAGCTGGTGAACCACCGCAGCCGGCCGCCGCGCTGCAGGTGGACTACGAACTCGATCACGCCCGCCACCGTCTCCGTACCGTAGGTGACGTAGTCCCCGCCACGCCGCACGAACAGATCGTCGTGGCGGACCCAGGCGCCGGGATTGTCCCAGCCTTCCATCGTCGGTTCGGCAGGCGGCAGCGGTGTCGTGGGGTCCAGTCGCACGGCGAGGTCGACGGTCTCGCCCGAGGGTACGGCGACCGTCTTCGAGAAGGGCTTATAGTTGTCGAGCGAGGCCTCGACGCGGTAGGTGCCCGGGGCCAGCCGCACGGTCTCCGCGTCGATCGGGCGGGCCGCATCCGCAATCGGCGCGATGCGCTGGAGCCGGAGTTGCGCGCCCGGCGGCTGGACGTCCAGACGCAGCGTCCCGAGGATCTGCTCGAGCGCCACCTCGCGCAGACCCAGGTGGACCGTCTCGCCTTCGCCGAACGTGCGGCTGATACGGCGCGGCCGGAAGGTGTTCTTGCTCAGCTCGATGGTGTGCTGGCCGGGCTCGAGGTCGAGCGTGTAGCCGCCGTAGGAGGGGATGGTGCCGTCGACCTTACCGTCGACCGAGAGGGTCGCCCCGGCGAGGGCATCGCGAACGACGACATGGGCTAACTGCTGGCGCTGCGGCTCTGGCTCGAGATCGAAATGGACCGTCGTGACGCGGCCCTTGCGCACCGTCACGGTCTGCGGCGCGGTCGGCTCGAAGCCTTCTTTCGTGACCGATACCGTGTGCTCGCGCGCCGCCACACCGGGGATCCGGAGGCGTCCGGCCTGGGTCTGGCGCCCGTAGGTGCGACCGTTCAACACCACCGAGACGCCGTCCTCCTCGCCGGCGAGAACCACCAGCGTGCCGACGTTGCGGTCCGATTGCAGGAAGACGTTGAGCGACGGGACGGGGCCGGTGTCGAGCGCGACCTGGCGGGAATCATCCTCCTCGCCCAGGGTGAGCTCGTGCGAGCCGTAGGAAAGGCGCTGGAGGGGCAGGCCGTCGCGCTCGAGCTTGCCGGCGAAGTCGCCGTCGATGAGCAACGGCACGGGCGCGCAACTGCAATAGGCGTTGGCGGTGTCGCCGAACTGGCCGATGGCGACGGCTACGGTCTGACGGGCCTCAATGGGCGCGGTGAGGCGAGGCGGGGCGCCAGGCTCGATCGTGAACGCAATGCTGGCGCGGGTGAACCGGCCCTCCGCGGTGAGCGTGTGGTCGCCGGGCGCCAGGTTGACGACCACCAGCTCGTCGCCTGACCCTTCGACCGGTTCTCCGTCGAGCGCAACCTTGGCCTCCTCTCCGAGGTCCGGGAAGATGCGCAGGGAAACGGGCAGCGGCTCGAGCGACAGAGCCACGGGGCTGTTGTTTCCGGCCCCGACTTCGATGGTCGACCGCAGCGGCGCGTAGCCGTCGGCGTGGGCCTCGAGCACATACGAACCCGGCGCCAGGGGAATTTCGAGATTCGACTCGCCCCGATACTCGCCGTCGATCGAGATGCGGGCGCCAGGCGGCGACGTCTGCACGTCGACCGCCACGCTATTCGGCGTCGGGGTGCTGCCGCCCTTGCGGAACAGCAGTGAGGCCGCGGCGATGGCGGCCACGGCGGCAACGACCACTACGAGCGCGACCAGGAGCAGGCGGCGAGAGCCGGCGGGCCTGGCGCCTTGGGCGGGCGGTAGCGGCGAGGCGGGGATTTCGTCCGGCTGGAGTTCGCGCGTCGCCGGAGCCTCGCGCGGCAACTCTTCCGGCATGATCTCCCGCGTTACGGACGGCTCAGGCGTCTCGGCCGGTGGCGGCGCGGGTGGTTTGGGAAGCGTTGCTGGAGGGGGTGGCTCGGGTGCGGGAGGCGGCGGAGTTTCCGCGACCGGCTCTGCTTCGGGCTCCGGGGTTCCAGCGCGGCCCGCCTGAATCGTGCGCCACGCCGACTGTTCCGTCTCCCGAGCCTTGCCGACGGCGGCGCGGAGGCGCCCCAGCTCGGCATTCTCCGGATCGAGCGGGGCGGCTTCGCTGACCAATCGCTCGGCAGCGCGCCAGTCGGACTCCATTTCAGCGCCGGCGCGTTCCAGCAGGCACCGGACCAGTAGCTCCCGGTACTCGCGATTATCGGGGACCAGCCGCTGGCTATTGCGCAGGTGACGGAGTCCCTCTTCGAACCGGCGCGCGGCGTAGGCTTCGCGGCCGTGTTCGAACAGCTCGCGCGCCTCGCCTGCCCGCGAGGCTTCCTTCTGCGCCGCCGCCTCGAGCTCCGCGATCTCGCCGTCCCCGGGGAAGCGTCCGGCTGCATCGCGGGCGGCTTCGATGGCCCGTTCCCATTCGCCTTCCTCCATGAGCAGCCGGACGCGGTCGATCAGGCGCCTGCGCGCTTCGGTTTCCGCGTACCGCTCGTGGAGTTCGGTTACACGCGCGATCTCGTCTTCGAGGCCGGCGTATTCCGGATGGATGGTGGCGAGCGTCTGCCACTGGTCCAGCGCCTCGGCGTACCGGTGATCCTTCTCGTAGATCTGCGCGTCGGCGACGACGTCCTGAACGAGGCTGAGCCGCTCGCGAACGACGGTGAGGGCCGTCTGGAAGTGCTGCTCGTCGGGATAGCGGCGGGCGGCGGCCTCGAGGATCTCGACGCGACGTTCGAGGTTGGCTTCGGCCTCCACGGCGGTGTCGGTCTCGGCGATGAACGAAGAGATGCGTCGCCTGCGGTACGCCTCCACATCGAGCTTCAGGGATGCGAACAGCGGATGACCAGGATACTTGGAGAGGTGCTCCTCGCAGATCGACAGCGCTTCTTCCGAATTGCCTTCCGCCAAGTGACGGCGCGCCTGCTCGTAGGCTTCTTTCAGGGCTGCCTGGTCGGCCTTGACCTGCTCCTGGAGATCCCGCAGCGACTTTACGGTTTCAGGGTTGTGATGCAGGTCCTGTAGTTCGAACTCGAGCAGTTGGTCCAGCTTGCCGAGTGCCGTCGTCGTCTCACCACGGCGCCAGGCTTCCATGGCGGACTTGTATAGGTTGCCCCTCTCGTCGGCGGAACTCATCCCTCTCCTATCGCGGCGGCTCTCCGGCAGCCACGAGTTTATTATCCATGTCAGCAACTCGCCGGGGGACGTGTCAAGGGAGCCCACCTGGTCCGGGTGGGCGGCTCATGAGGATGAAAGTCGCGCCGGGATCGAGAAGAGCGCGACACCGAGATCGAGGTGCTTGCTCCGCTCCCTCTAATCACGGCTCCAATAGAAGTGTTCCACTCGATGGGAGCCGTGACCAGAGGGAGCGGAGCGTGCGCCCACATTGCGATGAAGCGCGACTTTCAAGGCCCACTACCGCAGCGTGTACGTCAGCACGAACGTGTCAAGCGGCTTGGCGGCGTTACGGATGCGGATCGTGTCCCAGTTGTTGGCCTCTGACGGCAGCTCGACAACGGTCAGAGTGCTGGGCGTGAGGCGGACGTCGACCGGCCGTCCGGGAAGCGGGCGGGTCACCTCGCCGACCGAGCAATCGCGGCCGTTGATCACGAGTTCCGCGTTTGGCCCCAGACTGCCAAACCAGACCATGGTCCCGGTTCGGACGGCGGGTCCGGAAGGGACTGGACTGGCGGCCTCCGCTGTCCTCGCCGGCGTCGGCCGGACCGGTTCGGGTTCCGGCTCCCGTGCGGGCGGCGTTTCCTGCGACGCGGCGGGTTCTGCTTCCGTTGGTGTCGGTTCCGCCGGTTCGGGCGCCTCTGGACTCTGGCCGGCGACCGGTGGGGTCACCTGCTCGGAGGTCGTTTTGGTGGTGGGCTGCACCGCCGGCGGCGTCGGACTGCTGTTCCCGGTTCGTTGGAGCCCCCAGTACGCGCCGGCGCCGGCCGCGACCAGCGCCAGACCCAGTGCCGGGACCAGCCAGCGCGGTCTCCGGGCTTCGGCGGGAGGCTCGGCGAGCGGCATCTCGACCGTCGGCGGACCGTCGCCAACCCCGCTCCAGGCGCGCTCGAGCTGGTCGACGAAGTGGGCGCAGTCGGGATAACGGCCGTCCGGGACTCTTGGCGAGCGCTTTCCGCAGGACCGTGTCGAGGTGGGGCGAAAGGCCGTCGCGATGCGAACGGACCGACGGCGGGTCCTGTTGCAGCAGTTGGAAGACGAGCGATTCACCTTCAAACGGCATCTGCCCGGTGAGTAGTTCGTAGGCGACGATGGCGAGCGAGAACTGGTCCGCCCGGCCGGTGATCGGCGTGCCCTGAATCTGTTCGGGCGACATGTACTGCGGCGTGCCGACGAAGACGCCGGTCTGGGTGAGTTTGGTGCCGGTCTCGAACTTGGCCAAGCCAAAGTCGACCAGCTTCACCGCGCCGCCCGAGTCAATAAGAATGTTGCCGGGCTTGACGTCGCGGTGGAAGATGCCCTTGCCGTGGGCGTAGTCGAGTGCAGTGGCGGTGGCGCGCAGGATCCGGAACAGGCCGTCGCCGGACGGCGTCTGGCCGTCGTCAATGAGCTTGCCGAGGCTGGTTCCCTCGACAAGTTCCATCACGATGTAGGCGTAGAGACCCTCTTCGCCGACGTCGTGAACGGTGACGATGTTGGGGTGGGAGAGCAGGCCGGCGGCGCGAGCTTCGCGCAGTACCCATTCGCGGCGCTGGCGGCTCTCCTCGGCGGCGGGCTCACCCAGAGTCAGAAGCTTGATGGCCACCGGACGACCGATGAGCGGGTCCCAGCCGGAGTAGACGACTCCCAGGCCGCCGCGGCCGATCTCGTCTCGGATTTCGTAGCGTCCTGCTTTGTCGATCGAGGCACCCCCTGGCCGAATCGCCTTGGCTTCAGTATATCGGCCTCGCAAACAGAAGGGGACAGACAGCTCTGTCCACTGTGAGCTGAGGGCGTTTCCTTAATGCTCCGTTGAAAGTCGTGCCTTCCCGTCGCCGTGTGGGCGCAGACTCCGCTCCCCTCGGTCACGGCTCCAACAGAAGTGTCCGGCTCCCCGTCTTCCACACTCCTCAGGAGACCTGAAAATAGGCGTAGGCGACGGCGGCGCAGGCCACCGCAACCAGAATCAGGAGCTTCTCGAGCCCGGTAAAGCCGTTCCAGAACCGGCCGATGGGCGCGAGCGCCGCAGAGACGGGACTTGGCCGCGCGGCGTCGACCGGGGAGGAGGGTGGCTCCTGTGGCCGGGCCGCGGCAGGGGCCGGGGTGGTGACGTAGTCGACATCGATCTCGTAGCCGGGCACCCGGACCGTGTCGCCGCCCTGAACGCGCAGCGGACGCCCGTTGGTGAGCCGCGTGCCGTTCAGCCAGGTTCCGTTGGCGCTGAGGTCATGGAGGAGCAATGCTCCGCCGGTGACCTCGAAGGCCAGGTGCTCGCGGGAAATCGAGCTGCCGTCCAGTGTGACCGGGCTCTCCGGGCCGCGGCCGAGCACCAGCCGGTCGGTAATATCGAGGCGTACGTTCTCGGGCGCACCGCCGGTTTCCGGTTTGACCGTGATCAGGAGTTCCACTGCTAGTCGAGCACCTTTTGTAAATAGTTAAGAATCCGGCCGCGCATGAGCGGGTCGCGTTCGAGTATTTCGGCGACATGGCGCCGGTCGCTTTCCGGCAGCGATCCCAGCCGATCCGCCCAGGAGTCGACGATCTCATTGACGGACCGGTTCACCATCTCGTCGACCTTGGCTTCATTGCCCAGATCCGCCCTCGAATACTTGCCCCGCACTTCGGCCAGGACGCCGGACTCGAGTTCCGGCTGCGCCGCGTCGCCGGCGGCGCGGTCGAGATCGAACTTCCCCGCCGGCTTCACGTCCGCGGACTTGACGGGAGTGGTCGCTGGCGTTAGCGGCTTCGGAAGCCCTGTGCGTTTGATGTCCATTCTTTCGAGAGGCACGAGCTGTCAGGCTCAGTGCCATACGCTCTACGTCATTCGTTAGCGGCGGGCATCCGCCATGGCGGCTCAGGCGAACCGAACCGCTTCGGTCATCTCCAACAGGCTGCGCGCCATCTTGCCGAACTCGCCACGCGGGTCCAGCTCAATCGCTTTCTTGAGGTTCTTGCGGGCGGCGTCCTTGTCCTTGTCGAACAGGTAGGCCTCGCCGAGGTGCGAGCAGGCATAGGCGCTGCGCGGATTCATCTCGAGGGCGCGCTCATAATGCCGGCGGGCGTCGGCGAACTTGCCTTCGTGAAAGCTGATAGTGCCGAGCGCGATTTCCGGAATCTCGTTGGTGGGCACCAAGGCGCGCACACCTTCAAAGACATCGCGCGCTTCCTGGAAGCGGTGGGCGTCGCGGTAGATGAAGCCGGCCTCCATCAGCAGGGCAAGCTCCTCGCGGGTTGGGGCGATAGTCCAGCGGGCGGTCAATGGGTTCCTCACTTGATATTGCGGATGGCCGACATGGCTGCGTCATGCCGCGACTTCATCACGGCCGAGGCTGTTTCGAAGGCGCGCGACTCCATTTGCATATCGCGCTGCAATTCGAGATATTGCGAGCTGTCGCCGAGCAGCCCGGTCGAGTTGAGGCTGCCGCCTCCAATCATGTTGCCAATCGCCCCGCCGATGCCGGGAAGAAAGATGTTGCCAACGCCGCCGACCACCGATCCGAGCACCTTGCGGAAACCGCTTCCCCGCTGGCGCAGGGGTTCGGTCTGCTTCAGGATGTCCTGGATACTGTAGTTGGGTGTCAGGCTGGCGCCCAAGCCTCGCGATACCGACATGCTCAATGTCCTCCCACTCTGATTATCGGTTTTGCCGGAACCGGGGTTGCTATTTCGGCTCGGCCATCTTACGCCTTTCGGCGTCGAGCTCGTGAATCAGCTCGATGGTGCGGCCGTAGGCGGCCAGCGCCGAGCGGGCCCGGCGCGCGATCTCCTCGGAATCCGACTGCGCCAGGTTGTCGAGCTGGCGGCAGGTCCGTTCGATGCGTTCGAGCATTTCGGGCAGTTCGCCCGATTCGGCGAGCCGCTCGAGTTGCGGAAACTTCCGCCAGGCGGCGTTGTCGGCGCCGGCGCCGGTTTCCGACTTTGTGGGTTGTGGTTTCATCACTGCTTCGATGTCTCCTTGATCAGGTGGCGGGTTCCTCCAGTTGTTGTTGGGCCCCGCCGAACAGGCCGCCCGCCGCGTTCAACGCAATTGTTCCGAGCGGCTGCACCTGAATGTCCGAGGTGATCTGGCCGTAGCTGATCACGGCCACGTCGGGCAGGTGGTGGCTGAGGAATGCCCGCACGAAATGCCGGATGTCAGCGTCGGTGATCATCACGGGCCGCTGCGCCGTCGGCGGCAGATTGCCGAGCTGGGACCGGAACGCTTCAATGACCTGCGGCGTCACCTGCGGATCCATCGAAAGATAGGAGCCGCTGGCGCTCTGGCGGATTGAGTTACGGAAGTGTTCCTCGAGCTCGACGTCCAGTTGATAGACATAGAGCAGCGGACTGCCTTCCGAGAGTTGATAGCAGATGCGCCGCCGGAGCTCGTCGCGGGCATGCTCGGTGAGCTCGAGCGTATCGCTCGTGTAGCGTCCCCACTGGCTGAGCGCCTGGAAGATCGACTTCAGGTCGCGGATCGAGACGCCTTCGTTAACCAGCCGCTGCAGGATCTCGGTGAGCTGCTGGAGCGGCACCGGCTTCGGCACTACCTGCTCGACCAGCGCCGGCTGGCTTTCCTTGAGCGCGTCCACCATGGCCTGCACCTCCTGCGGGCCGAGGAAGTCGCGCGCGTGGCGCTTGAGGAACTGCGACAGGTGCAGCAGCAGGATCTCGTAGCTGTTCCATGTTTGCAGGCCCGCCATGGCGGCGCGCTGCTGCTGGTCGGTGGGGATCCAGGCGGCCGGTTTGCCGGTGGCGGGGTTGGCCGTATCCTCACCGGTGAGTCCGTAGATGGCGATGGCCTGCGCCGAGTCATTGGCGAGGATACTGTTGGTGCGCATCTGGCCGTTGACCACCGGCACCTCGTTCAGCCAGATCTGGTAGGTGCCCGGCGGCAGCGGACTGTTGCCGTTGATCCGGATGCTGGGATAGATGACGCCCAGCTCGAAGTAGAGGCTGTTGCGGAGGCTGACCAGTTGTTCGGTGAACGTCCGGCCGCTCTCGCTGTGCAGGTCGATCGAAGACGTCAGATCCTCACTCACGTTGAGCGCGAGCGGGATGGTCATCGAGATCTGCGGCTCCTCGGAGAGCATCAGGTCGGACTCCGCCTCGGCCGCGGCGCTCGATTCCTTCTTGATCCGGATGGCGCTGCGGAGCCCGTAGGCCAGCAGTCCGGTAACGCCCGACAGCGCCAGGAACGGAATCGTCGGCATGCCGGGGATGAGCGCCAGAACCAGCAACAGAACCGCGCCGATGGTGATGGCGCGCGGCTGGGAGGTGAACTGCGATGCCATCTCCTGGCCGAGGTTGGTGCCCTCGGTCTCAGAGGCGACCCGGGTGACCACCATGCCGGCCGAGATCGAGATGAGCAGCGCCGGAATCTGGGAGACGAGGCCGCTGCCGATGGTGAGGATCGAATAGGTCTGGACCGCCGTGCCCACGTCCATGCCGTTCATCGCGACACCGATAATGAGGCCGCCGATGATGTTGATGGCCGTGATGATGAGCGCCGCGATGGCGTCGCCTTTGACGAACTTCATAGCGCCGTCCATGGCGCCGTAGAACTGCGATTCGCGTTCGAGGTCCCGCCGCCGCTTGCGGGCCTGCTGGAAGTCGAGCAAGCCGGCGCGCATGTCGGCGTCGATCGCCATCTGCTTGCCCGGCATGGCGTCGAGCGTGAACCGCGCCGAGACCTCGGCGACGCGCTCGGCGCCTTTCGTGATCACGATGAACTGGACCAGCGTGATGATCAGGAAGATCACCGCACCGACGACGAAGTTGCCCTGCACGACGAAGTGGCCGAACGAGTCGATCACCGCGCCGGCGTCGGCGTTGAGCAGGATGAGGCGCGTGGCCGAGATGTCGAGAGCCAGGCGATAGAGCGTGGTCACCAGGAGCAGCGTCGGATAGGATGCGATCTGCGTGGCGTTGGCGATGTAGATGGACACCATCAGCACGATGAGCGCGCCGGTGATGTCGATGGTCAGGAAGATGTCGAGCAGCCAGGTGGGCAGCGGCACCATCATCATGCCGACCATCGCCGCGATGGCGCCCACCAGCAGGAGGTCGGCGAACCGGGCGATGACGGCGTTCAGGTTGCCGGCCGCGACCTCCTGACGAATTCCCGCGACTTGACCTTGAATGCGACCCAGCATCAGGCTCCGGCGGACTGCGCTTTCTCGATTTCCTTCATGACCACTTCCATGCCGAGCAGGATGGCCCGGGCGCGATTGGCGCCGGCGTCACGCTGGTCGGGGTCGAGCTCGAGCGCCTGCCGGAACTGATCGGCGGCCTCCTCGACCTTGTTGGAGCGCAGCAGCGTCTCGCCGAGGTTGGCGTGCACGGTGGGGTCCTTCGGGTTGAGCTCGGCCGCCTTGGAGAGCAGCTCGGTCGCCTCCTCCAGCTTCTCCTGCGACAGGCGCAGCGCACCGAGTCCGGCATAGCCGTAGTAAAGCGTTGCGTCGAGCGCGATGAGTCCCTCGAAGATGGTCTCGGCCTCTTCACTGCGTCCCTGCTCGTAGGCCTGGAAGCCCAGAGCCGCGATCGAATCGATCTGATCCTTACCAAGGCCGATCACGCCGTTAAGCGGCGCGGTGCCGTCGATGATGTTCTCGAGTGTTGGTTCTTCTGCCATCGTTCCCTCCTGAGTCTTAGAAAGTCGGTTCGCTGAAGAAGGACTGCGGTTTGACCACGAACTCCGGTCCGCTCTCGTCCCAGATCTCCTTCATGACGTCCTGGCCCATCTTGAGCCAACCACGGGCAACCTCGTATTGCTGCTTATCAGTGATTCCGAACAGGTCACCGTCGCGCGGTGTGAGCTTGAGTTCGGTCCAACCGTTCATCAGCTCCTCGACGTCTTCCGCGGAACGGTAGGCACGGGCCTGCCGCATCGCATGGTTGACGTCGAGGCCGTATTCGAGCCAGTCGAGCGCCGATTCCGGCCGGTGATGCGCGAACATCTGGGCGTGTATCTCCCGCCCGTGGTCCACCATGAGCATCCTCTGCGCCTCTTCCGGGCTCATCGCCATGAGCTTCTCGAACTCCTCAGGCGAGTTAATCTTCTTGAAGCGGGAGGCGGCCATTTCGGTGTACTTCAGCCGGTCGGCGACATCGGCCGACAGCTTCGAGCCGACCATGAGCCGGTCGTGCGTATAGAAGTGGAACTGGTGGTCCGGCATGTTGCGGATGTCCGCGGCCACCGAGGTCGCCTCCCGGAGCGTCATCTTGTATTCTCGGCGCAGGTGTTGCACCAGCTCGACGTTGCCCATCTTCCGGAAATTCGCGAGGCGTTTCTGGAAGACCTCGGCGCCGCGCGCGACGACATGAATGTGTCCGGTGGTCTCGAGCACGAAGCCCTCGAGCAGCTTCGCTTCCATGAGCGAGGCCTTGTACTCGCCGGCCAGCTCCATGGCTTTCTTCGTGTCACCGGCCCCGTTCGCCGCCTTGGCCGCCGTCCGGAACTCGGCGGCCTTGGCTTCATATCGCGCCATTTGCTGCTTCCAGCTTCCGGGCAGGTAAGGGATACCTTCCTCAGCGGCCTTGGCGAGGCGAATCATCATGCCAGCTTCGTCGTGAAGGATCTGGCCTCCGCTCTTGCGGTAGAGACTCTCCGGCGTCTCGCGCGCCAGCCGCCGCTCGTCGGTCACGATCTGCTGGAGCTCGAGACGCTCGGCCTTACTCAGCCCCTTCATGCCGCCCCAGATTTTCCCGACCACGTGCCCGATGCCCTTGAACGCCCACTCGACCGCGCCGGCCTCGCACAAGATATCGACGGTGTAGCCCTTCATCGTCTCGCCGTGTTTGTCCAGCCGGCCGCCGGCACCCGTGTATTCATTCTGGAGCCGCGTGAGGAACTGGCCGTTCATCATGTTGTAGCCCATCCCCACGTTGCTGAGGCTGTCGCCCCACGCCATCATCTTTTCGGCCCGGGCCATCTCCTCCGGGCTGGTGTCGGGTTTGCCGAGGATCTCCTTGGCCCCTTTGTACTGCTGCTCGGCGAGGCTCAGATAAGCCACCGCTTCACGCTGATTGGCATCGAAGCGCTTCGACCACGGGTGGTTCCGGACCTCCTCGTCGCTCAGCGCGCCGGTGTCCGGGCGAAACGTCGTATAGCGCCGGGAATCGTGCGTCCACTCGCGGATGTCGTTCTTGAGGTATGTCTCCATCCTCTCGGATTGCCGGGTGGCGCGTCCCGAGAGCGCCCGTTTCTTCTCATCCGCGCGGCCGCCAAAGGCGACCTGGTCGCCGCCGGCCATCCGCTTGGCGAAGATGCTGTCACCGAGGCCCGTTGTGTCGTGGATGTTGGGACCTGTCTCCGCCGGCGGAGGACTGCCCGGAGGGCCGCCGTACATCGTCGCTCTATCCTGAGCCATCGGACTCGCCCGATTCTCGAGGCTGGCGCGAGCGGAAGCCTCGCCCAGGCGCGACTCGGCTCGCCGGGCCAGAGTCTCGCTCTGTGGCGGCGGCTCGGCGGGGGCTGCCTCGGGAGCCGGGTTGGATTGCCGCTCGGTTGCCGGTAGCTTCAACTCGGCGCCCGGATTGAGCTCGTCGAGCGAGACACTGGGGTTCGCGGCCTGCAATTGGTCGCGAGTGACGCCGTGCCGGCCGAGAAGACTCTCGACCGAGTCGCCAGCCTTGACCGTCGCCGTCGGCGCGGATCGCACCTCGGTCCGCTGCGTTCTCGCTGTCGCTGTTCCCGTCGGATCGACTGTCATCGCATCCCCCTCACGAATCCCCTTCGAGTCCTAGCGCCCGCTGCGTATCCTCCCCTGAATGGGCGCCGGCAACTCGGACAGTCCGCCATGTCCAAGGTGGTCGCGCAGGTGATCGAGGGCTTGCCAGTGCCCGTTACTGACGGTCGCCGCCACCATGTTCCCGATCTTCACGTTGAGATGCTTGCGCGTGAGCGAATCCTCTGGCAGAGCGGCCGTCTTGTTGGCCATGTCGATGATCAGGTCCGCCACCGGGTTGATCGCGTCGGTCCCCTGGTGCCGCAGGCTGGCGGCCAGCTTCTCGTGGTCGACGCGGTTCATGATCTCGTTCAACTGCGCCGGGGTGGTGGCCTTTAGCAGGTCGCGGATCAGCAGCCCATCGTGCTGGTTGGTGTACTGGCCATGCATCAGGCTCTCGAGAAACGCGACTTTCTTGTCGGTCGAAGCGCCGCGCATCTCCTTCGGCATTTGCGTCTGGTTGAAGACGCCGAGCGATTCAGCCAGGCCCAGCGCGTCGCCCGCCGGGATGTTCTTGCCGCCGGTGGCCATCAGATCGCCCATGATCGCCGCCCCCTGCACCACTAGGCCGTTGTCCCCCTTGAGGTTCTTCGCGTTCAGCTCTTCGAGTTCCTTCATGCTACCCGTGCGCAGCAGGCTGGTCACCGCCTTGCCCTGGTCAAAGGCCTGGTAGAGGCCCTTCATCACGGCATCGCCGGGGAAGCCCTGGCTGACCGCGGTGAGTGTCTTGTCGACGGCCGAATCCTTGAGCCCCACGCACTGCAATCCGAACTGCATCACCCCGACGGCGGCCTGAGCGGCGTTCAATCTGCCGAAGTTCTTTTCGAGTATCTTGTCGACGCCCATCTTGCTGAGCGTGGCCGTGGTGGCCTTGGAGAGATTGAACATCCAATCGCCCGGGTCCTTGGACTGCAGTTCGGCGAAGTTGCCAAGGATGTCCAGGCCCACCAGGCCCTTTTCGGCGTACTTGCGGGCGCCGTCCATCTTGTCGGTGAACTGGGTGAAAGCGCGGCCCCGGCGCTCCGACGGGGAAAGCTTCCCCAGCAACTTGGCGCTTTCCTGCTCCGCCTTCTGCAGGTCGTCCATAACCGCCCCGGACCGGGCCTTCAGCGAATAGACCTCCTCGATCACCTCCCGCCGCGTGAAGGCGCCGGACTTCACCCCGTTGGTGAGTTCCTGCATGCGGCTGTCAATCGAGTGGAGAGCATCCTGATACTGTCCCGTCCTGGCCGCCAATTCGTCGAGCTGTTTGACTTCGGGACCGCTCAATGAGCGAATCCCCTGGGCGGCGAACCCAGTCACGTCCTTCACGTAGCCGTCGTAGCTCTTGCCCGTCTTAATCGCTTCGCCGGTGACGGTGAGCGCGTCCTTCTTTTTGGGCTGTGCCGGGGCCGCCGCCGCACCGCTGCGGTCCGCCACGCCGCCTGCGCCGAGATAGGCGAGTCGTTCAGCGCGGCTGTCGGCCACTGCCTGGTCCAGCTCCTCGGACGTCATCGGTGTTCCGAAGCCGGCCCGTACCGCGAGATCCCTCATCTGGCCCTCGAGCCGCCGCTGTTTGGCCTCCTCGGGGGTGGCCGGGGCGGGACCGGAGTCCGCGTCCGGCGAATCCGCCTGCGACTGTTCCACCGCCGGGTCGGGCTCGAAGGTGGTGGTATCTGTGCGGCGGATCGGGGTCGAGCCGCCGTCGCCAATCTTGCCGGATGATGACATTCCTGTCTTCTCCTCTTCGCTACCGGATCGCCTGTATCGCCTTCGAGGCGAGCTGACTCTGCTGCTCCATCATTTTCGAGATCATCTCGAACAGGCGCATCGCCCGCTGCATGAGCATCTGTCCTTTGAGTTGGTCCGACTGGTTGTCGGACTGCATCAACTGTTCGGCCTGCTGCATCATCGAGTCGATGTTGCCCCAGCCCCCGCCGCCTCCGGTCGCGCGAACCTCGCTGCCGCCCACCGGAGCGGCCGCCGCGGTGTAGGCCGACGGTGCCGACCCGGCTGCCGCCTGAGTGGCGGAGGCTTGCGGCGATAGCAGCGCGATCATCTGATCGAGCTGGCCCACCAGATCCTTCAGCCCGTTTGTGCCCGCCGCGCCCATGGCCTGCGGCCCGTTGAAAGCCGCCAGCGGGTTCTGCCCGAAGCGCCCGGAGGCGGCCGACGGGGAGAAGGCCCGTGGCCGGCGCTGCGCCGCGGCCGGCTGCAATCCGGCTTTCGGAAACGCCATGCCGACCTGGGCCAGCAGCAAGCCCAACTGCTGCTCGATCTGCGCGGGATCGGAGAAGGTCTGCCCCAACTGCGAGCCCAACTCCGGCCCCAGTGCCCGGACAAACGAAGCCTGGATTGCATCGATTCTCATGATTCCCCCCTTGGCGGTCTATCCGCCGCCGTTACCGGATCGCGGAGATCGCCTTCGACAGCATCTGACTCTGCTGCTCCATCATCTTCGAGATCATCTCGAACAGCCGCATGGCCTGCTGCATCATCATCTGTCCCTTGAGTTGATCGGACTGCTTGTCGGACTGCATGAGCTTCTCAGCCTGGCCCATCATCGAGTCGACCCTCGAGCCGATCGAACTCACGGTGTCGGCCATGCTGCCGCCCCCGAGGCCGCCCCGGCGCCGGATGCCTCGCCCGCCGCGCTGCCAGCCGCGGCGCCCGAGGCCGCTCCCGCGCCGCCGCCCAGACCGCTGGTAGCGGAAGCCTGAGCACCAGAGAATGCCTGGAGCAGCTTCTCCAGCATTTCCATGAGCTGTTGGAAGCCCGCCGCCCCGCCGACCTGACCCGGAGCCCCGGCGCCCTGTTGCGATGGAATGGTGCCCGTGTACTGTGACGGATCGAACCCCGCCAGCGGGCTGCCCGTCCCGGCGCCGCCGCCCGAGACACGTCCGGCGAGGAAACCGCCGACCGCCGTCATCGCCGCGGCGTTCGACGGGTTGATTCCGCCGGCGCCGTCGATCTGCGCCAGCACCTCGTTAAGACTTGCCACGTTCTTCGCGCTGCCGTCGGTGGACTTCGTGTAGAACTGTTTGGTGTCGGCGTTGTACATCACGTTCGGGTTTTTAAACATCGCCCAGGACACCGCCACCTGCTCCCGCTGATTCGGCCCGCCCCACGGGCCGTTTGCTCCGTACACCACATTCGACTTGTTGCTACCGGTGATCCGTTGGGCCATGGCCTGGCTCTGAGCGGCGAACGAACCCGGCCCGCCGCCCGCCTCCGGCAGCGTTCCGAAGTTCACCGGCTTTCCCGCCGCGCGACCCGGCTGGCTTAGATTACCGAGCGGATTCATGAAGACCTTGACATCGATCTGCACTCCTGAAAAGGCCTGCGGCTTGGCCCTGAACTGTGGGGTTGTTCCCAGGCTCTGGGCCGCCTTACCGAAGTGCTTCGACATCTGTCCCAGCATCTTCGAGAGCTGCCCCATGTTGCCCTGCAGCTGGCCCAGCATCTTGCCCACTTCGTTACCGAGCGACCCGCCCAGCGTTTGCACCGATAAGGCATTGAGCGTGGTGACTGACAGCCCTTGTCCGATGTTGATTGACATGTCGTTGCTCCTTACTCCCCGTTACTGTTTGCTTTTGCTGCCTAGTTATCGCCTGCCGCCCGCGTAAGTTGCTAGGCGGAGCCGCCGCCGGCGTTTTCAATTGCCGCCAGCACGACCTCCATCCCCTGCAGGATGGCCCGCGCGCGATTCACACCTCCGTCGCGCATCTCGGGGTCGAGCTCGAGAGCCTTTTGGAACTGCTCGGCCGCCTCCCCGAGGCGACCTTGGCGCAGGATGGTCTCGCCGAGATTGGCGCGCACGGTCGGGTCGTCGGGGTTGCGCTTGAGCGCCTCTTGAAGGAACTCCTCCGCTTCGTCGAGCCGGCCCTGGCTGAGACGAATCGCGCCGAGCCCGGCGGGGCCGTAGTACAGGTTTCCATCCAGGGCGGAGAGACCCTCGAAGACCGTCTCCGCCTCCTCGACGCGTCCCTGCTCATAGGCCTGGAATCCAATGACGGCGATCGAATCAATCTCGTTCCTGCCCAGGCCGACGATCTCGTTCAAAGCGGCGTCGCCATCGATGATCTGCTGCAGTGTGACTTCTGTTTCCGCCATCACGGTTCTCCTACTTGATCGCGGCGATTGCCTTTGACAGCATCTGACTCTGCTGCTCGAGCATCTTCGAGATCGTCTCGAACATGCGCATGGCCCGCTGCATCATCATCTGTCCCTTGAGCTGATCGGACTGCTTGTCGGACTGCATCAGCTTCTCGGCCTGGCCCATCATCGAGTCGATCTTCGAACCCATGGTGTCGACCACCTTGTCCAAGCCGCCACCGCCCGCCGCCGGAGTGGAGGCCGAAGAGCCGGCGCCCGAGGTTTCGGCGCCACCTGATGCCGGGGCAAAACCACTGGCCCCACCGGCTCCACCGGCACCACCAGCATCGCCGACGCCGCCGGTCATCTTCTGCAGCAGTTGCGTCAACTGCTGGATGATCTGGTTCAGCGAACCGAAGCTGTTTTGCAGGTTCCCCATCGGGTTGGCGAAGGCCTGAGGATTGGCCCCCAGTGTCGAGGCGGCGAGTGGCGAGAACGGCAGCGGCCGCGGGCTGAACCCACCCATTGCACCGGCCCCGCCCGCCGACGACTTCCCGAACAGCCCCTGGAGGCCCTGCATCACGTTCTGCAGCATGGCGAGCGGGTTCGTCCCGCCCTTCTTGCCGGTTACCCCGTTCAGGATTCCACCGACCACTCCGCCGAGCGGTCCGCCCAGAACCGTTGCCGAAATCTTGACGATGTCAAACATGTCTTTGTGCTCCCTCGTATCGCTGACTTGATCTCAAGGAGGGGTGTTGGTTGCCCGCTCCGGTCTAGTTATCGCCGATTGAAGTAGTAAGTTGCTGATCGCTGTCAAATCCGTCCGAAGCCTGCCGGAACATCATCTCCAGCCGCTGGGCCGCGGCCACGGCACGCGACTGGCGCAGCCACTCCAGGTCCTCGAACGCCTCGCCGAGCCGGCCGAGCCGCAATAGCGCCTCACAGCGCCGGGCCCGCCCCTGGGCGTCACCGGGTGTCAGGCGCAGCAACTCGTTGAGCACCTCGAGGGCGCGCGCGACGTCACCGCGGGCCAGGTGGCAGGCCGCCAGCCCGTTCCAGCAGTAGGCATTCTTCTCGTCCACTACGATGAGCCCCTGGAACAATACCGCTGCTTCCTCGTGGTGGCCCTCCTTGAGCAGCGAGTGGGCGCGTTCGGAAACGCGGTAGATGTCTTCGTCGGTCCATCCCAGGCGCGCCATGCTGCTACACCTCCCGCGCGGTCATGAGCCGCGCCACGACGTCGTCCTGGAGTTCCTGGTACCGTACGAGCAGCCCCATCATCCGCTCGACGGCATGGTGGGACTTCTCCGGCAGCGCCCGGGCGTCCTGCCCCTCTCCCGCGCTGTTCAACCGGCCGAGCATCCCATGCCACACCTGCCTCTCGGAGACGGCGTCGCCGATCTCGAGCGAGGCCGGGCGCGGCGGCGGTCCCAACGTCGCGGCGGTCACGGCCGGACGGTCCAGCCGCAGCAGCCGGTGCGCGGTGGGCGGAACACCGCGGTTCATCTTGCGCAGCCGGCCGTGGAAACCGGACTCCGCCGGCGCCGGAGCTCCCCCCGCCCTGGCACGAGCTCCCGGATCCCAGCCCGGAATCGTGTATTCAACTCTCATGGGTCACTTTCCCCTTTCCTCTCTCGATTCCGTCGCACCCTCATGCGCCGGCGGCCTCCGACAGTTGGTAGACCCAGTTCAGTACCTCGGCCACCGCCTCGTAGAGGTCCTCGGGAACCTCCCGGCCCACCTCGACCTCGAACAGCCCGTGCGCCAGCGTCACGTTGCGGACAATCGGGATCTTGTTCGTCTCGGCCAGCTCGCGGATCTTCGCCGCCATCACTTCGCGGCCCTTCGCGGTCACCCTCGGCGCCACCATCGTCCCCTCGTCATAGCGAATCGCCACGGCCAGATGCGTCGGGTTGACGACCACCGCGTCGGCCTGTGGAACGTTCTGCATCATATTGTTCGAGGAAAGTTCCTCGTGGGCCTGGCGCCGCGCCTGCTTGATCGTCGGATCGCCCTCGGACTCCTTGTATTCCCGCTTCACCTCGTCCTTGGTCATCATGAGGTTCTTCGTGTAGAGCTTCTTTTGCAGGAGGAAGTCCGCAGCCCCGACGGCCACGAAAACCGCTCCGATGCGAAACAGCAGTTGGAACATCAAAGTCGACGCCAGCCGGGCGGACTCGGCCAGACCGACGCGGCTGGCCAGGACGATGTCGTGGAGCGATCCCTTGAGCGTCACATAGACGAGCGCGAAGACGATGCCGAACTTGAGCAGGTTCTTGATCAGCTCGATGTAGGTCCGTGACTGGGCGAAGATGTTCTTCAGCCCCTGCAGCGGATTCAGCTTCTCGAGCTTCGGCTGCAGAACCTCCGGCGAGAACAGGCCGCGCACCTGCAGGAAGGTCACGAAGCCGGCGATGGCGGCGAGCGCGATCAGCATGGGCGCGAGCATCACCAGTGCCCGGAACCAGGCCGCGCCCATGCGCGCCAGCATCTGCGTGTCGGTGACCTGCCCGGCCAGCACTTCCGGGGCGAAGAAGCTCCGCATTATGTCCTCGAGGTCGGAGACGAAGCGGCCCCCGGCGAAGGCGAGGACGGCCGAGGCGGTCATGAAGAGAAACGCCTGCGTCAGGTCGTTGCTCTTGAATACCTGCCCCTTCTTCCGCGCATCGCGGATCTTCTTCTCGGTGGGTTGTTCGGTCTTCTCACCCGCCATCGGCTGTGTTTCGGTACTTCCAGTCGTCGAGGATCTTCCGCTCGGCTACCTCGATCGGGTTGCGGGCGAAGGTCTCGAGCAGCGCGCCGACGCCCATTCCGTTGATGGTGAACATCCGCCGGTCGTCGGTGCCATAGTCGATCGCGAACATGCCGCCAAAGGTGATCTCCTCGACCGGCCCCGGGTTCAAGCCGAGCTGCTCGAGGCGCGTCCGCATGGCTTCGGCCTGATCCTTGGTGGCGAGCATGGTCGGGTTGACCGGTGAGGAGCCGCCGTCGGCGAGGTTCCGCACCGTTGCGTCGGTGGGGCGCCGGATCTTGTCGCGGCGCGCGTTGAGGAAATCAGCCGGATCCTTGATGTTGTGGAGCAGGTCGGCGCTCAGCTCTCCGGTCAGCATCTCCTCGGTCCACATGTCCTTGGTGATCTGCGGGCCGCGCCGCGGATCGTATGGAGGAATCTCGCCGCTCTTGGCGCCCGTCTGTGGGGCCGACGCGCCCATGCTGCTCAGCCGCTCGCGGTTCATCGATGCCTCGAAGCGCTGCTCGGTGGCGCGGGCCTCGGAATCTTGCCGCAGCGCCGGGGCGGCGGCGAGAAACGGGCTCGCCGGCTGCGGCGTGCCCTTCGGGATGTTGACATCCTGGCCCGGCTGAAGCCGGTTGGGATCCTGGATCTGCGGGTTGAGCTGCTGCAACAGGTCAAGCAGGAGCTTCAGCCGCTCGGCCACCTGTCGCAGCGTGGTCTCGGTGTCCAGGACCTTGGTTGTCGTCAGCTCGGTTTGCGCCGGATCGGTCATGCGTGACCGGATCTGCGCGCCGCGGAGTGGATCGCCAATGCGCGTCATAACTTCCTCACGCCACAGTTATCGGTTCGGGGGCCGCGGAGTTGCGCCCGGGCCGCTCAAAAATGGCCGCTACTGGAACGAGCGGACGAGGGTAAACACTTCGGCCACCCCCTGTCCGGCGAAGTCGATCAGCCGGTCGAGCAGTAGGCCGGAAATAATGAAGACCATGCCCAGCCCCAGCAGCGCCTTCGCCGGCATGCTCTCGTAGTAGACGTTGATCTGCGGCGCCACCTTGCCGATGGCTCCGAAGCAGACGTCGATCAGGAACAGCGCGATGAGGACCGGCGCCGCCAGCTCCACGGCCACGAGCAGGGCGTCGGCACTGATCCGCGCCAGCCGATCGAGGATGGGTGCGAATCCGTTGTCGAAATGCGGGATCACGAATAACGGCAGATCGTTGAAGCTTGCACGCAGCCCGCGGAGGAACAGCAGGTGGCCGTCCATCGAGAGGAACAGCACCAACGCCGCCTGCAACTGGAGCGATCCGAGGATCGACGTATTGCCGGGCAGCTGCGGCGCGACGAACGTCATCTGGTTCATGCCGCGCGCGACGTCCATCAGTGCGCCGGCCATTTGCACGGTGTAGAAGACCAGTTGCACCAGAAAGCCGATGGTGACGCCGATCAGGATTTCCTTGCCCAGCAGGGCGACGAAGACCAGCGGGCTGATCACGGGCACTTCGGCCGGCGCGAGCGCCGGATAGAGCACCGCGGCCAGGATCGCCGCCAGCCCCACCTTGACCTGGCTGGGTACGCTGTTGCCGCCGAGGAAGGGCACCAGCGTCAGCGTGGCGACGAACCGGGCGAAGATCAACGCGAAGACGGTGAGGAACGCGCGGACGCTGACGTGGATGCCGGCGGCGGCCAGGATCTGCTGCGCGGTGTTCTGGAGTTCCATGCTTCAGTGCACCATCGGGATGCTCTCGAACAGCACCGTCGTGAAGCGGACGGCCTGCTGGAGCATCCAGGGTCCGAGCACGGCCAGCGTCACGAAGACGGCGATGATCTTGGGCACGAACGTCAGCGTCTGCTCCTGGATCTGTGTGGTGGCCTGGAGCAACCCCACGATCAGACCGACCATCATGCCGGCGATCATCGGAAACGCCGACAGCAGCAGTGTCAGCAGGAGTCCTTCCCGGAGGACGCGTACAATCATGTCGGCAGTCATTTCACCTCTCTTGGCGGTCAGCGATTCGCACTCAGCGCTCAGCTTTCAGCTCCGGATCCGTAAGCTGACCGCTGATTGCTGAATGCTCACCTGCGTTCCCCTCTGTTAGCCGGTCTGCTCCATCGTTGCTAAATGGCTCTGGCCGACCGGGCCGCGACCGTAAGGGAGCGCAACGTAACCTTGACGCGCCCCGGTTGCATTGAGACATCCACATCTCTACGACAGGTAACTCAGCACCAGCCCCCTCACCACCAGATACCAGCCGTCCACCAGGACGAATAAAAGTAGCTTGAACGGCAACGAAATCACGACCGGCGACAGCATGCTCATGCCCATCGCCAGCAGGATATTGGCCACCACCATGTCGATGATGATGAACGGGACGAACAACAGGAAGCCGATTTGAAAAGCCTCCTTCAGCTCGCTGGTCACGAAGGCCGGGATCAACACCTGGAAGGAGTCACTGGCGATGGGCGCTGCTTGCGGCTGCGGCGCCGGCGCCGGCGGCGGTGGCTGTTGCTCGGCTTGGTCCGGCGCTGCTTCCTGCTGCGCTTCTTCCCCCGGCGTAGCTGCGGCTGGTTCGGCGAATGGCGCCGACGCCTGCGCCTCGTTCTGATTCAGGCGGGCGGAAAGTTCCATGAACAGGATCCGGTCCCGCTCGTGGGCGTGGCGCGCCAGGAAGCGCCGCAGCGGCTCCTTGCCCCGGTCGGCGGCGTCGAATATCGCGCGGACACTCGCCTGCGAGAAGATGTCACGGGTCTCGGGAACGTTGCCGGCGGCGTTGTACATGTCGCGGACTACGGGACTCATCACGAAGATCGTTAGCACGAAGGCGAGCCCGGTGATGATCTGGTTTGGCGGCACCTGCTGCGTCCCGAGCGCGCTACGCAGAATCGACAACACGACCGCGATCTTCACGAACGACGTGAGCATGATCGCCACGAACGGCGCGAGCGCGAGCGCGGCCAGCACGATCACCATCACCACCGGGTTTGACAGGTCGGTCGAACCCTGCTGCGCGCCGGCGATCTGCGGAACGGCCAACAGCAGGCTGAGGAGCGGTACCAGGCGTCTCACGGGCGACCTCCCCGGAGCAGGCGGAGAAACGGCGACGGCGGCTTCTCCTCGGATTTCGTTGCCGTGGCGAGGTACGGCTCGATCTCCTCAGCCGACAGGCGGTCGATCTTCTCCATGCGGCCCTCGGCGGAGGCGATCAGCAGGTACGCCGAGCCGGCCTTGACCAGATACAGGTGCCGGCGCGGCTCCACCGGATACCGGGCCAGCACCTCGATCGGGCCCCGGGCCTGTGCTGGGATGCCGGTCAGTTTGGGCAGCACGTAGCGGATCGCCACCACCGCCAGCAGCAGGATGCCGGCCAGGACGAGAAGCATTTGGAAGTAGTCGAGGATCTGACTGTTGATCATGCCCACCTCGCCCGCCGGGTCGACGGACTGTAGTAATACCGCCCAGATCATGCGCCCTTCCATGACAGGATCTTCACTCCGAGCTTGTTGTCGATTTCGACGAGCTCTCCCTCGCCGACGAGCTTGCCGTTGACGGCCAGCCGGACGGGATCGGTCCCAGCCCGGTCCAGCTCGATGATGGAGCCCTTGGTGAGCTCCTTCAGCTCGCTGAGCACGAGCTCCTTCTCGCCCAAGACGACATGAATGCGAACGGGCAACTGATCGAGGTCTTTGTCTTCCATGGCGAACTCCGTGTCAAACCAATCGGCGATGGTGAGGCGGGCGGACTCTTTGTCGGAACGGGCGGCCCGCCAGCCGCGGCGCCCGTCGCCCGGCCACAACAGCGCGGCATCGGGCGTAATGAGGACGATGTCGCCCACTTCCACTTGCGCGAGCTCATCCGGCGTCAGCTCGGTGCAGCCGGCCACCACCGGGAAGCGCCAGCAGACCGGCAGCGGTGTGCGCGCACCGGGTGTCGAGGCGTCACGCATCCCCGTGAGCAGGATCTCCGGCAGAAACAGCCGGACCGCGCCGCTGAGCCCGGACAACCGCAGCGTGAAGGCGATCTCCAGGCCGGCCGTTTCCCGGGGCGGTTCGACGGCCGAGTCCGCACCAAAGAGCTGAAAGCGGAACGGGAACGCCAGGTCCTGGTTGGCGCGATCAAGGACGCTCAGCAGCACAAACTCGGCCAGCGTCGCGCACTCGGCGCCGAGCCGTCCGCCGTTCTCGATCGGGTGCAGGAGGCGCTCGACGAGGCCGGCCACGAAGGCACGGTCGAGTTCCAGAACCGCGACGCTTCCGGCGGGATGAACGCGCATGCCGAATCGCATCGCCCCCACCGGCGCCGAGCCGTCCCACTCCTTCCAGGAGAGCGTCGCGTCGGCGAGCTCCACCTGGCTTTCCGCGGTCCAGGTCTGGCGCAGGCGCAGCGTGAGCGTGTAGGGGAAAATCGTGAACTGATCGTCCGCCCCCAGCCGGACGGGGTTGCCGGGGGCCAGCTTCTTGTCGTGGACGTAGGTGCCGAGCGTGCTGCCGCGGTCTTCGAGCCAATAGTCGCCGTCCTGCTCGGTGAGGCGCGCGTGCTGCTTGGCGATGGCCTGCCCGCCGAGCACGATGTCGTTGTCCGCGGCGCGGCCGATGGTCGCATCGTTGGTCACAAGATTGTGGCGGACCTTCTCGCGCTGCGGTTCCAGGCAGTGCGATTGATCGAGCCATGCCTCGTGGCCAGTGGGCGTCGGCAGCAGTTCGCCGAGCACTTCGCGGCACCAAGGTTCCCACTCGGGCCGCGACGGGAACGCCGCGTGGAACCAGTTCCAGAGCGCGGCCTGCGCCCGGGTCAGCCGGGGGAGGCCCGCGAAGCGGAACGGGACGACGCTCATTGCCGGCGCTCCGGTTCGTCCTGGTCCTGCTGCTGTTGCTGGTGCTGTTGGGAGCCTTCCTCGCGGCGGTAATCCTCGCGGCGGTGGGGGGTCTGGAGTTGGATCGCGCCCAACTGGATGCCCTTGGCCTCGAGCGACTGCGTCAACTGCGGTATGTGGTGGGCGAGCAACTGGGCGGTGTCTTCCGAGCGGGTCAGAAAGCGGATCGAGACGGCGCCGTCCTGCCGCAGAAGCTGCACCCGAAGCCCGTTGAGCGTCTTGCTGTCGAACTGTATGTGGACCTCATGGACGTCGGCGCCGCGGTCGATGAGCACGATCTCCTCCGCCAGGCGCTCAACGGCCGGCAGCGGCGCGGCGCCCTGCGGACCCTGCACCTTGCCGGCCTGCCCCAGCTTGCCCTGCTGCGGCAGCAGGCCGGGCGGAACCTGGCCCGCCTTCTCCTCGCCGTCCTTTGTCTTGTCCTTGGTCTTCTTCTTCTCGTCGAGCGTTTTCGAGAACGACGTCGAGGACTTCGACTCTTCCGGCGGCTCTGAACGCCGGTTGACCGAAGATGGCGCGGGCTGTTCGGGAATCTTCACCCTTGTCTCCTTCGCGTCTCATAGAGGAGGGAGCCGATCTCGTCCTGCTCGATCGCTTCCTTGCGCTCGATCTCTTTGCGGAACGCTTCTTCCGCCTTCTCGCGGTGCTTCTTGAGCGTCTCGTACTCGCGGGTGGCGTCGGTCAGGCCGCGGCGGGCCGCGCTCAAACGGTCCTCGGCATCCTCGATCGAGATCTGCTGGCTGAAGACGGAATCACGGGCCTGCTCCACCTGCTCGTCGAGCAGCTTGACTTGCGCTGCCCGGTCGCGAACCAACTCGCCGGTGAGCGGCTGACCGGGCGAGACGTTCAGCAGGTTGGTCCGATGCTCGCTCTTCCGGCGGGCGGCTACGGTCTCCTGCGCACGAAGCTCTTCGAGCCGATCCCGCTCTCGCCGCAGCTCCGCCTGCCGTTGGGCGAGCAGACGTTCGGCACTCTCCTTCTGCTGCTCCTTCTCGTCGAGCACGGGCTGCAGGCGGTAGTGGAACGCGGGACGGCTCACTCGGCGAAGACCTCCCTCAGGCGGGCGATCGTGTCTTCCAGGTCGACGTGCTCGTCGAGCCCCTGCTTCAGGAACTCGTTCACTGCGTCGACCTTCTCGATCGCGTAGTCGACGCGCGGGTCCGAGCCCCGTTCGTAGGCGCCGAGCAGGATGAGGTCCTTCTGCTTCTCATATGTCGCCAGGACCTCGCGGAGGCGCTGGGCCAGCTTGATATGCTCGGCGTTGCAGACCGCGGTCATCACGCGGCTGACGCTGTCGAGAATGCTGATGGCCGGATAGTGGCCGCGCGCCGCCAGGTCCCGCGAGAGAATCACGTGACCGTCGAGGATCGACCGAACCTCGTCGGCCACCGGCTCGTTCATATCGTCGCCGGCCACGAGCACCGTGTAGAAGGCCGTGATCGATCCCTTGTCGGAGTTACCGGCGCGCTCGAGGAGCTTGGGCAGCTCGGCGAAGACGGACGGCGTGTAGCCGGCGCGCGCGGGCGGCTCTCCGCAGGCGAGACCGACCTCGCGCTGCGCCCGCGCAAAGCGCGTGACCGAGTCCATCATGAGCATGACCTTGCGGCCCTGGTTGCGGAAGTACTCGGCGACGGCGGTGCCGACGTAGGCGGCTTTGAGGCGCACCAGCGACGGCTTGTCGGAGGTCGCGCACACGACCACGGAGCGCTTGAGCCCTGCGGGCCCGAGGTCCTTCTCCAGGAAGTCGCGCACCTCGCGGCCTCGCTCGCCCACCAGCACGATGACGTTGACCTCGGCTTCGGTGTTGCGCGCGATCATGCCGAGGAGCGTACTCTTGCCGACGCCGGCGGCCGCGAACAGTCCGATGCGCTGGCCTTCACCGCAGGTGAGCATCGCGTCGATGGGGCGGATGCCGATCGATATCGGCTTGGTGACGCGCTGGCGGCGGAGCGGGTCTGGCGGATGGCCGTAAACGGGGTAGCGCTCGGTACAGGGAAGCGGGCCGTTCATCTCCTCGTCCATCGGTTCGCCGACGCCGTCGAGCACGCGGCCGAGCAGACCCTCCCCGACGGGTACCGTGAGGCAGCCGCCCGTGGGCACGACTTCGCTCGACGGACCCACGTTGACCAACTCTCCGAGCGGCATCAGCAGCACGTCGCCGCCCTGGAAGCCGACCACTTCCGCCTTCACCGGCACGCGCGAGCGCCCGGCGTGGATCTCACACAACTCGCCGACGCGGGCGTCCGGCAGCGTCGCGCGGACCACGAGGCCGATGACCTCCTTCACCCGCCCCTTCACGGCGACGGGTGTCGAGCGTTCGATCTCCTCGAGATACCGGCTGAAGTCGACGGTTCCCACTACTGTCCCTTTCTCGCTGCGCGCACGAGCATCTGCTCCAGGCACTTCAGTTGCGTCTCGATGCGGGCGTCGATGGTGCCAAGCTCGCTTTCGACGATGCAGCCGCCCGGCGTCACCGCGGCGCCCGGAACCACGCGGATGCGGCACTCGCCCGGGACGCTTTCCTCCAGCTCGTGCACGTGTCCGGTGACGACGTCGAGGTCCTCGGGATTCACCTTGATGGTCAGGTTGCGTTCCTCGCGGATGCCGCGTAGCGCTTCCCGGACGATCGAGACCATGGCCTCCGGCTCGGCGTTGAGGCGCTGGCCGAGAATCTTCTCGGCGATGCCGGTTGACAGGCGGACGACCTCGGGCTCGCATTCGTCCAGATAGTGCTGCCGCGCCTTCACGGCGTCCACGACGGCCGCGTTCCACTCGGACAGCCCTTCCTGGTAGCCTTCCTCGCGGGCCGTGGCGCGCGTTTGGGATGCTTCCTCGCGCGCTTCCTCAATGATGGCCGCCGCCTCGGACTGGGCCATCTCGACGATCTGCCGCGCCTCGACAGTCGAGTCGTAGACCTCCTGCTTCACCACCTTGCGGGCGGGTGTGGCGGCGGATTTGATGATCTTGTCACTCATCGTGTCTCTCCCCGCTCAGGGCATAAAGTGCATTGCGTAGCCCCGGCGCCACTTGCCCGACGCCCGGGCCAAAACGCTCATGGGCCCGCTCGAGTACGGCGGCGTCATCCCGCTGAATCGCACTCTCCAGGCGGGCTCGCAGATCGGTGTCCTCCGCCTCCGACAGCTCCTCTATCAACTTGCCGGCCTCAGCCGCGCGATCCTCGTCGAGCAAGTCGACGAGCTGGTGGGCTCTTTCCTTGCGCTTCCAGAGAGCGAGACAGCAGAATGTGGCGAGGCTCATGACCGTCCCGAAGTGCCGGCCGGCAGCTCGCTGCGTTCCGTCGCCGCCTGCAACTGGCGCCGCAATTGTTCGATCTGGGAACGCTGGTGGCGCGCCTGGAAGATCAGCAGCAACGACCCGAGCCCAGCGATCGCCGCCAGCGCCAGCGCCACCACCAGAATCTGTTCGTTGTTCAGGTACCAGGCGACATCCTGCGGCGGCACCGGATCGGGATGAATCTCATGCATGATCACGGCAACGTTGTCCGGCTTGAGACCCTCGACACCCTTGGCGACGAGCATCTTGACGTCCGCCTCGCTGATGGGCGGTGTGTCGCCGAGGTGCTTGATCAGCACGGATGCGGTGGTCGGGCTCCACTGGCTGCGGTCGACGAGAGGGCTGTTTTCCGGAATCACGACATGGACGCGCGCGTCGACCACCTTGGGGATCGACTTCAGCGTCTTGGTCAGCTCGCCGGTCAGCCCTATCAGCATCCGGGCCTTTTCCTCGCCCGCCGTCGGAATCATGCCGGCCTCGGCAAAGACCTCGTCGAGACCCTTGACATGCTGGCGCGGGAGTCCGTTGTCCTGCAGAATGCGCCAGGCGAGCACGCGGTTCTGGTTGCCGCCTTTCACGTAGACGGTCCATGTGGGCTGGGCATCGTTCCCTTCGCCGGGAACTATCTTCCGTACCGCCTCGATCCCATGCTCCTGGAGCAACACGATGATCTCCTGCGACTCCTGTTCGTCGAGGCCGCTATCGAGCTGCTGCTTCAAGCAGCCGGTCAGCAACAGTAACAAAGGCAACAGCCAGATTGCTCGCCGCATATTTCCTCTTTGCAGGAGGTCCGCTCGCGCACTCGTAACACTTTCCCTGGACGATCGCTTGTCGTTCACCGGCTCGGTCCCCTGTCTTCCCCTAATAGTCTGTGTCGTAAGACTTCGACCAGTATGTTGCGCTCCCTAGCGGTCGCGGTTCTGTGCCAACTGATTACCAGCACTGAACCGCGCTGGTCAGCAAGCGGCCACAACCATCACAGTATCTCCGCCGCACCATACTAGATCTGAGTTTGCATCACCTGCTTCACGCCGCCCGTGGTCTGCTCCACGACCTTCGAGACGATCTCGATGTTCTGGGTGAGCATGTACATATCCATCTGCAGCTTCAGCAGGTCGCGCGGGCTGTCCATCTTCTGGAGCCCATTGAGCGCCTTCTCCGACGCCTGGAACTTGTCTTCGATA
Organism: Bryobacterales bacterium; assembly: GCA_963809945.1. GTDB lineage: Bacteria > Acidobacteriota > Terriglobia > Bryobacterales > Bryobacteraceae > CAWELS01. The sequence continues at coordinate 117,055 of CAWELS010000066.1, forward strand.
AATGACAGCCGCTTCTTCACCATCTCCGTGGCATCGGACTTCGGTAGCCGCTCCACGCGGGCCCGCAGGCGGTCCACCTGGGTGCGCGACTGCTGCATTTCGGGCCGGAACATTTCCTGCGGCGTTCGTGAGTGTTGCATCTTGCGCCGCAGGTCGCTCTCGAGCACGCGGCGCTGTTCGTTCGATACCTGGCTGACCGGATCGGGCATGGACGCCGGCGCGGCGGACTTCTCCTGAGCCTGTGCCTTCACCGCGTCGAATTTCGACAGCCCGTCCTTGCCGACCGGTTGTCGGTCCTGGGTCTGCCGGGGAACGATGGTCCGTAGCGCCGATTTCTTAATGGGATCCATGACACCCTCCTTATCGCGCCGGCACGCGGGAAGTTGCGCGCGGAGTTGCGGCCGGAGGTTGCGTTCGCGTCTCGAGCGCCTCGCGCACCATTTCCAGGCTCTTGGCATGGACCCGCGATACCCAGGACTTCGACAGGCCCAATTGTCCGCCCACCTGCTCGAGGCTCAGCCCCTGGAAGTAGTAGCCCTCAATAACGCGCCGGTTTTTCTCCGGGAGCTGACGGATGGCGGAGCGAAGATGTTCGGACCGCTGCCGGCGCTCAGCCCGCTCCTCGGGCGTCAGTTGCTTGGAGTCGACGGGCTCCTGCGGCATGCCGTCGAGCGAGAGGATGTAGCTGGTCAGAACGGCGCCGGCGACGTTTTCCATCTCGTGGTAGGAGTCAGCCGGCGTGCCCGGCGGCGGGGTGGCGCTGCTGTAGTCCTTCAGATACTCGTTGGCGGCTTCGGCGAACTGCGACTCGCGCCGGGGCGCCTTGGTGAACCATCCCAGCTTGCGCAGGCTGTCGTAGACGGCGCCGCGGATGCGGTAGTAGGCGAAGGTCTTGAACTGCACGCCGCGCGTGGAGTCGAACGCTGACGCCGCTTCCACCAGACCGAGCTCGGCGGCGGACTCCAGCTCGCGCTTGTCGATCGAAGGGGGGAGTTTGCGCACGACATCCGCGGCGATCGCATGGGCATACGACCGGTGCGTTTCGACAAGACGATTCTTGTTCGGCCCATCCGAACTCATCGCTCCCCCTCTAATGTGAACCCCAGCGAGCTATTCTTCGCTCGTCAATGCCTGCGCGTCTTCTGGATCGGCCGCGCAACGGAATCCGATCGGGCGAAATTCGCCCGGAGCCGGTTCGGCGGGAAATACCCGCCGCTCGACGACTGTCGCCTCATCCACAGATTGGCGAAAATCGCCCCCCTTGACGATTCTTGAGCCCGGGGCCCCTTCCACAGCGTCGCTAACCCACTCACTGACATTGCCCAGCATGTCGAACACCTGGAATGGACTCGCGTCGTAGACGAACGAACCCACCGGTGCGGTTTCCTTGGAGGAGTCCTCACCGGCGAGGTTCGCCCACGCCGGTTCCGGCGTGCTGCCCCAGGGATAGCGGCGCCCTTCCCAGCCCCGGGCCGCCTTTTCCCATTCGGACTCGGTCGGCAGGCGCTTGCCGGCCCAATCGGCATACGCCACCGCGTCGTCCCAACTCACGTTCACCACCGGCATGTCGTCGTTCTCGAAGTAGTGGTCGTCCCAGGGCGGATTCTGCGGGAGTGCCCGGCCGGTGGCCTCGCAGAAGTCCCGGTAGTGGCGGTTGGTTACTTCGTACCGATCGATGTAAAACGCCCCTAGCGTGACTCGCGTGTCCTCGGCCATGATGAACTCCCCCTCGGGGATGAGCGCCATCTGGCCGGTGGGAGTGTCGATTCGGCGCGGGTAATCCGCTGCCGGAGCCGACTCGCTCTCCGCCGGCGGAGGGGCCGGTGCGACGGCTTCCACCGGAGGCGCGGCCGGTTCCGCCGGGCGCCGCAGCAGCAAGACGGCAGCGATCACCGCCACGACGACGACAACCGCCACCACCGCGGTGATGAGGACCGCCGGGCTCAAAGCGTTCCCTTGGGCGGCGTCGCCTGCTCCGGCCGGCTCGCTCGCGACCCGCGTTACGACGGGGTCATCCCGCTCGTGCTGCGTTTCGAGGAGACGATCCTGGATCCCCCGCATCTCGTCGGCGACTGCGGTCAGATTGCCGGGGCGCCGAGCGGGGTCCTTGTCGAGCATCGAGGCGACGAGGTCCGAGAGTGCCCGCGGGAAACCGTCAATCAGCTCCGCGAGTGGCGCCGCGCGCTGGGCGGCATCGCCGTGCCACTTGAGCCAGCCGAAATCCGTCGCATCCTGCAGGACCGTGGCGAACTGCCGCCGGAACAACCGCGTGCCGAGCAGCAGTTCGTAGGCAATGAAGCCCACCACATAGATGTCGGCAGGCACGCGCCCCGCACCGAATTGAACCGTCTGGTCCTGGAAGAATTCCGGCGAGCTGTACTTCGGGTTGGCCACCACGAGCGTACCCTGGGCCGTCGGCTCCGGGACGACGTTGATCCGGATTTCGCCGCCGGCGCCGATGCCGATGGCCTGTGGTGTCAGCTCCTGGTGATATTCGCCCGATTCATGGATCTGGTGGACCCGCCGGCAGAGGCGTTCGAGCAGCGGCAGTATCATGGTCGGCTCGGGAGGCTCGTCGGAGATGCGGTCCGAGAGGTGGACCGACTCCGGCGCCGCGGTCTCTGGCGCCGGCGTCTCTTCCGGAAGCTGCTCGGCCGCGTTGTTCAACGCGGTTTGGAACTCGCCGATGTTCTGATAGCGCTTCGACGCCTCTGGCTGGAGACATTTCTCGATCACCGCAGTCAACACTTCGGGCAGGTTGGGCACGTGCGTCCGGAGCCCGGGCGGCGGGTTGAGGCAGCGGTCGGCGAGCGCCGTCTGCGCGAACGGCTTGCGCCCGGTCAGCAGCTCGTAGAACATCGCGCCGGCCGAATAGAGGTCGGCGACCTGAGTCAGCTCCTGGCCCATGATCTGCTCGGGCGGCATGTAGGCGGGCGTTCCGACGGGCGGCCCGACGGTCTGTTTGCCACCCAGCGGACGGGCGATGCCGAAGTCCATCAGCTTCACCCGGCCGGTGCTGTCCACCATGATGTTGGTCGGCTTGATGTCGCGGTGGATGACACCCTTTTCGTGGACAGCGGCGACCGCGCTGCAGAATTGCCGGCAGATCGAGATGAACTCCCGCGGGGGGATGCGGCCGCGATCGGCCAACAGGTCCGCGAGCGTCCGGCCCTCGATGTACTCGAGCAAGATGTAGAGAAGGCCCTCGTGCTCGCCGATGTCGAAGATTCGCACCACGTTCGGGTGCGAGATGCCGCGCGCGACAGCCAGTTCGCGCTTGAAATTCCCGATGAGCTTCGGATTACCCGCAAGGTTTGACCGGATCAGTTTGAGAGCGATCGTCTCGTGGGCGAGCTGGTCCTCAACCTTATATACAGAACTGGTGCCGCCGGATCCCAATTGCTCCAGCACGCGATATCGGCCCGCAAAGACATCGCCGACACGCAGTTCAATTCTAGCTTGACTTGGGATATCCTCCCGTTGTGCCACTACCACTCCGCTCCGAGTACTCGCCATAATAGCACACGATCCGTCCGCAAGCGCCTGAGGAATCGGGCGGATAGCGGCTCCCGCGGCTTCCGGCTATCGCACCCGTTCCTCTGGTAACACCTCAGTCGTGTGGTGGCTGCCGTGTCGGTCATCGTCTCATGCTCCCCTCTCACGATTCGCCGTCCGCAACGACGAAACGAAGCCAATCTCACCGCCGGCGCTGGAGATTACGGGCGATGTGCCACGCGCTCCCGGATGCCTTTGGCGCGATCGAGCAACAGCACCGCCTCGCTGTCCCGACGGCGCATCCGCAGCACGGCCGCGTAGTTTTCAAGCAGCGGCGCGAGGGCCGGGTCGTTGGGTCCGAGCAGCTCTTCATGGAGCGCGAGCGCGGCGGCGTACTGCTTCTGCGCCTCGCCATAGTTGCGGTCCAGCGCGTAGGTGTAGGCCAGATTGCTCAGCGTACGGGCGTAATCCAGGTTGTGCGAGCCGCTCGCCTGCTCGATCAGCTTGAGCGCCCGCTGGAACTCCTCTTCGGCCGGACGGAACTGCCGCTTCTCGGAGAGCAGCGCGCCGTGCTGGTCGAGGACCGTCGCGAGCTGGAGTCGCGCCGCGCCGCCGGCCGCCTCCAGGATCGACGTGGCCCGGTCGAGCAACGGTTCGGCTGGGTCGAGCTTGCCCATCTCGCGGTAGAGGTCGGCCAGGTTCGCCATCGCGATCGCGACCTCGGGATCGTCCGCACCCAGGTTGGTTTCGAGAATCCCGAGCGCCTGCCGGTAGTTGCTCTCGGCATCCGGGAACTTGTGCTGGAGGCGAAGGTTGTTGGCGAGCGCGTTGTAGGCGTCGGCCAGTTCGGCATAGTTGAGCCCCGCGGCTTCGCGGATCTTGACCGCCCGCTCGAGCAGCGCCTGGGCTTCCGGCAGCCGGTCCAACCTTTTATATAGGTCCGCCAGCCCCTCGAGCGCGGGAATCGCATCCGGCGACTCGCTGCCGGCGCGCTTGGCCACGAGGTCGAGCACGTGCCGGTAGGTCTGTTCCGCCTCGTCGTACCGCTGGGTCAACCCGTAGACTTCCGCCAGGGTCCGCAAGGCCGCCGTCGACTGCGTGCTTTCCTCGGGCGAGATCTTGCTCCAGATCGATCGTGCCTCATTGAGCTCCGACTCCGCCTTGGCCAGCTCGCCCGTCCGCAGCTCGAGTTGTGCCAGGCCGTAGAGGACGATCGCCGTGTCGGCGCTCTGGTCGCCCGACACCTTGCGCTGCATCGCGAGCGCCCGCTCGAAGTAAGGCTTGGCGTCGATCAGTTTGTCGTCCTCGCGGTAGGCTTCACCGAGCAGGTAGAGGGTCTGCGCGACCTCGCTGCTTTCGGTCATGCCCAGGTGCTGCCACATGTCGAGCGCCTGCTGATGATCCTGGCGAGCCAGGTCGTACTCGCCGCGCAGCGAATGGAGACGGCCCCGCCGGTTGAGCGTCTGGCACACCTCCTCGTGGCCCTCCGGATAACGGCGCTCGAAGATCTCGAGCGCCCGGTCCAGGTGCGTCGCCGCGTCGTCGTACCGTCGCAGGGCCTGTTCGGCTTCCGCCAGGTCGGACAACGCCCGGCCGACTTCGAGATGATCGGCGCCCAACTGCTTCTCACGCAATTCGACGCGCCGCTGGCAGATCCGCTCGCAGTCGGCCCAGCGGAGCCCGTTCCGATAGATCGTGGCCAGCGCATCAAGGGCTCTCATCCGCGCGGCGGAGTCCGGATTCGGTTGGTGATCCAAAGCCTCCAGTACATCGCGATAGACCGGCTCGGCCTGCTCGTATTCGCCCTGGTCGAACCGGCACGCCGCCAGCCGCTCAGCGGCATCGATCACACGCGGATGACCTTCGGGGAAGCCCTGGACTGCGATCTGATAGGCCTGCTGGAACATGGGCTCGGCGTCGTCATAGCGTTCCTGCTGCTGGTAGAGAGTTGCCAGGTTGGTTAGCGTCTCGGCATAAACCAGGCTGCTGTCGCCGACGGCGGACTCCCGCAGCCGCAGCGCTTCGCGATACGCCTTCTCGGCCCCATCAAAGTCGCGCCGGTCCAGCAGCACGTTGCCCAGATTGTTCAGGCTCTGGGCCACGTCCGGATGGTTGTCACCGAGGATCCGGCGGCGCATCTCGAGTGCTTGCCGGCAGAGCCGTTCCGCCTCGTCGAGCTTGCCGAGCGCGCGGTAGAGGGTTCCCATGCTGTCGATCGCGGACGCGATGGCCGGGTGCTCCTCGCCGTAGATCTTCTTTTCCGTCGCCAGCGCGCGGGCGAACAGGGCCTCCGCCTGGTCCAGCTCTCCGCGGTACCCGTGGAGGCGCGCCCGGGTGAGGTCAACCGCCGCCACTTCGGGGTGATCCTCGCCGAAGGCATCCGTGAGGACCTTGCCGGCGCGATCGAGCAGCGGCTCAGCGAGGTCGAACTCCCGGCGCTCGACGTGGATGTCGGCCAGCCGGCGGAGGGTGATCGCCACATCCGGATGGTCCCCGCCGAAGGCCCGTTCCTGGATCTCGCGGGTGCGGGTGAGGAGCTTGGCCGCCTGGTCGTAGTCGCGCTGCGCCAGGCGCAGCAGGGCGAACCGGCTGCTCACGTCGGCGATCTCCAACGGATCGCCGCCCGATTTCTCGAGCATCGCCAGCGCCCGCGTGTAGAATGACTCGGACTCCAGGTACTGGCCCTGGTCCCGCCGCAGGTCCGCCAGCCCCGCCAGCGTTTCGGCGACCTGGACGTTGTCCTCGCCGAACGCCTTCTCTCGGATGGCGAGCGCCCGCTCGTAGAAGATCTCCGCCTCGGCGTACTTGCTTTGGATGCGGTAGGCGCGGGCGAGCCGGAAAACGGCCGCGGCGTAGTCGGGGGCATTCTCGCCGAGCGCCTGCTGCAGGATGTCGAGGCAAGTCAGGTAGCGCTGTTCGGCGCTCGAGTAGGCGCCTTTGAGCAGGTCCAGATCGGCCAGGTTGCCGAGTGCCGCGGCGACCTGCGGATCGGTGCCGCCCAGCCGGGATCGCCGCAGCTCATAGACCTGCTGATAGAGGGCCTGCGCCTCGGCGTACTTCGCTTGGATCCGGTACAGTCCGGCGAGCCGCGACAGGCTCTCCAGGCGGCGCGGATCGTCCGATTCAAACGCTTCAGCCCGCTGCAGCGCCCGCAGATAGAGCTGCTGCGCCTCGCGAAACGAGCCGGCCTGCTGCTTCTCCACGCCGGCATCGAGCAACGACTGCCATATCGCTTCCTGTGCCGGCGCACGCAACACTAGCGCCAGAGACGCGACAACTAGAAAGAACCGCATCATAGCGGGGCCAAGCCCAAATGATTACCCAGAAAGGAATGATAAACGTTCCTCTATATTCTACCCGGCATCTGTTGCCCGTCGCGTGGATGTGCGAAATTGTAGGGAAGGGAGTGCTCGTGAGGCACTGGGAATTCTGGGTTCGTCTCGTAATTTTGATGATCATTGCCGGCGGAGGCTCCACCGCGCTGGCGCAATCCGCCGGGAGCCTGAGTGGCACGGTCCTCGACCCGAGCGGGGTGGGCCTCGGCGGCGCCACACTCGAGCTCTACCTGCCCGGCGGCAGCAGTCCGGTGGCCACCACCACGTCACTCTCCTCCGGCTACTACTCCTTGCCGAGCCTGAATCCCGTCTACTACGACCTAGTCACCGCCGCCCAGGGATTCCGCCGCTCCACGTTGCGGGGCATCAAGGTGGACCCGGCCCGCGACACGGTGCTTGCGCCGGTGCAGCTCGAGCGGGGCGTACTGAGCCAGACCGCTGAATCCGTGGCCCCGCGCCAGTCCGGCAGCGCCGCGCCGCCCAATGCCAGCGTGGTCGCCGTGGCGGAGCCCTACCGGCTCGGGCTCGGCTCCAGCTCCGAGCTACTCGAGATCAGTGAACAGCAGAATGGCGCCGAAGCGTCGAATGCCGAGATCGCCTCGACCTTCACGCCCGACCAGGTCCGTGGACTGCCCGCCGAGGAGCGGGATCCGGTCGCTTTCCTGAACACGCAGATCGGCATCGACCAACTGGTGGTCGCCGGCGCCAGCGGAACTCCGTCGCTCTCGACGGTGGTCAACGGACAGCGTGCCTCCTACGCCAACATGACGCTGGACGGCATCAACATCCAGCCCACTTATCTCCGTTACGACGCCCTGGGCACGGAGTACAACCGCTGGTTCCTCGACCAGGTTTCAGAGTTCACCTCGGTGACGTCGAACGCCGAAAGCTCGGTCGGGTTCGGTTCCTCGCAGGTCGTTATGGTCACGCCGTCGGGCACCAACCGCCACCATGGCTCGGTCTATTGGTACAACCGGCCCGACGCGCTGGCGGCGAACAACTGGTTCGACAACGCCCGGGGCGAGCAGACCCCATCGTTCGGCCAGAATCAGTTCGGGGCCGTGTATTCGGGGCCCGTCAAGCGCGACAAACTGCTGATCTACGGCAACTACGAGGGCTTCCGCCGGCGGCAGAAGACGATCGTCACGCGCATCCTGCCCGGCGATGCCATCCGCCAGGGTGTCTTCCGCTACATCGATAACAACAACACGATCCGCGAGGTCAACCTCCTGTCGGCCGCCGGCCTCGAGATCAATCCGGAGATTCAGAAGATCCTGGACGGGCTCCCGTCGGCCGGGCTCATCAATACCCAGTTGAGCGGCGGCGACAGCATCCCGGGGGTCTTTCTCAACACGGGGCCGTACCTGTACCCGGTCCGCAATAACCTCGACCGCGACAGCGTGCTCGGCCGGGCCGATTACATTCCGGGTCCGCACCACTCCTTCGCCGCGAGCTTCAACTGGATGAACGACCGGCGAGACCGGCTCGCCGCCTATACCGACGGCTACGCGAGCATTCCCGCCACCCGCATCGAGAATCCGCGCCACTTCCTCTCAACCGCCTGGCGCTGGAACCCCGTGCCACGGTTCACCAACGAGGTCCGCGGCGGCTTCAACTTCTTCACCATCTCGTTTCCGACGAGCGAGAACTTCGGCGACTACAAGCTCGATCTGCCGGCGTCGGCCACATCTGGCCAGGTGCTTTTCAGCAATACCGTGAACCCGAACGAACCGGAGACGCGCCGCGAGCGCGCCGTCAGTCTCGCCGACAACGCCAGCTACATTCGCGGCCGGCACAACCTCCAGTTCGGCTTTCAGTACCAGCGCCAGTCCGTGGGGCGGTATGAAGAGCAGAATATCTACCCTGTGTTCGAGCTGGGCCGTGACGGGGGCTTCGTCTCCCCCAGCCAGCTTCCCGGGATCGACTTCCTCCAGTATTCCGAGGCCAATCTCTGGGCCACCACCCTGGCCGGAATCGTTCAGGAGGTCACCGGCGTTCACTCGTTCATCGATCGGGAACAAGGCTACCAGCGCGGCGTTCCGTGGAAGCGGCATCTCCGCCTCCCGACGTACGCCGGCTACCTCACCGACAATTGGCGCATCCATCCACGCCTGACGCTCACGCTCGGGCTGCGCTACGAGTTGCTGCGTTCGGTCACCGAGCGCGATAGCCTGGCTCTGGCGCCAGTCTCGAACGGCGACATCGTCGGCACGATCCTCGGCGACGCCACGCTCGATTTTGCCGGGAACTCCATTGGGCGCCCCTGGTATCCGACCGACACCAATAACTTCGCGCCCAACGTAGGTCTCGCTTGGGACGTCTTCGGAAACCGGCGTACGGTTCTCCGCGCCGGCTACAGTATCAACTACGTCAACGACGAGTATCTGCGCGCCACCGAGTCTGCCCTGGAGTTCAACCCCGGCCTGTTCCTCTCCTATGCCCGGGCGTTTCTCGACAACCCCCAGACGATCGACCTCTCCGTCGTCCCGGATCCGCCGGCTTTCACCCCGCCGGCGACGCTCAGCAGCTTCCAGCAGGCAAATGTTGACCTCGTCGGTGTCGGCGCCATCGACCCCAACCTCACCACGCCCTACGTCCAGCAATGGACCCTCGGCATTCAGCACGAATGGGCGGACACTATCCTTGAAATCCGCTACACGGGCAACCACGCCGTCGGCGGCTTCAGGACCATCGACTACAACCAGATCGACCAGACCCAGGGAGGCTTTCTCGACGACTTTAAACGGGCGCTCGCGAACGGACGCGTCTCCGCCGCCTCCACCGGATTCTTCGATCCCACCTATGATCCGAACATCCCCGGCAGTCAGCCGCTCCAGGTCATTCCGGGCTACCTCGGCGGCGGATTCCTGGACGATCCGTTCATCCAGGCTCTCATCCGCCGGGGCGAGTCGGCGGAACTGGCTTCCTACTACGAAATCCTGGGAGTGACGGATACCGGCTTTTATCCGAATCCCTACGCCTATACCGGCTCGTTCCTGCTCTCCGGCGTCAGTCACTCCTTCTATCACTCGTTGCAGCTAGAGGCGCGGCACCGCATGCGCGGCGGACTTACCTTCCAGGTCAACTACACGCTCTCGAAGGTCCTCTCCGACTCGCTCGGCGTCGACTCGCACCGCTACGAGGTCTACCAGGACATCCACAACCGCAGTGTGGAGCGCGCCCGTGCACCCTTCGACATCCGTCACGCGATCAAGGGGAATGCGATCTGGCAGCCGCCGCTCGACCGGTGGCTCCACGCGGATTCCGGACTGGCGCGCCGGCTGGCGGGTGGGTGGGCGGTCAGTGGCATTGTGATCGCACAGTCCGGAACGCCTTTCTCGCTGCTATCCAACCGTGGGACGCTCAATATTTCCGGCGTCTCACTCGGCCTGGTGCCGCACTCCCGGGCCAACACGGCCACGACTTTGCTGACCGCGGATCAACTGAAGAACGTGGTCCGGTTCCACCGCACGCCGTACGGGGTGACTATTATCGACGAGTCCGCGGTGGGACCCAACGGACGGGGGGCCGTGGAAGTCGGCGGCACACCGTTTGCGGGCGAGGTCTTTTTCAATCCCGAACCCGGCGCTGCCGGAACGCTACAGCAGCGCATGTTCTCGGGTCCGTGGATTTTCAACCTTGACTTGGCGTTGCTCAAGTCCACCCACATCACGGAATCGACGTCGCTCGAGTTCCGCGTCGAAACCCGAAACATCTTCAACCGGCTCAATTGGGTGGTGCTCGACCAGGACATCAACTCTAACTTCTTCGGTTACTCGGGCGTACCTCTGCCCAATAGCCGGCGCCAGTTCCAGTTCGGACTCTACTTCCGCTTCTGATCTGAGCGGCTGGGCGCCGGACGAGGGAATGGTCCCCCGTGGCGCCCGGATCGCGTCCCTGCGCCAGCGATCGACTTAGTGTGTTTCCTGCTGCCGGGCGGCCTTCCGCGCGAACCCGCGGACGCCGTACTTGCGGCCCTGCCGGACCAGTTCGTGGCCCTTCTCGTTCAGATCATCGCCGAGGCCCGCGATATAGTCCTGCGCATCCTCCACGCCACGAGTGATCTGGCGGCGTGTCTGCCTCCCCTTCTGGGGCGCCAGCAGCAGTGCGGCAGCGCTTCCGGCGGTGAACCCGGTCAGGAACATCAATGTGGTCTCGATATTGTGACTGTATCCGTTTTTCATATTGTCACCTCCACTAGGTTGACCCGCTATGCGGGGGGTTGTTTCTCGAACCTGCGGCTTGGCGGGCGCCCGATGTCCGGCTACGCCGATAGCGTAACCGCGGCGCCTCGCACTCGGGTCCGGCCGGTTTCAAACAGCGACTTGAGCCGCATGAAGTCGTCGTCCATCTCGTGCTTCGGGTCCACGCCCACGAGCGACGCCACCGTATGCCCGATAACGCCCGCCGGCGGGCTATAAGACAGGCGCACCGTGAGGCGGGTGCCGTTGTCAGGATCCGGATCGAACCGGATCGACCCGTGCGATACGATCGAGGAACCGGGCAGGCTTCGCCACTCGACGAGATTCTCGGCGAGGAGTTTCGTGATCTCGGCGTCCCAGGCCACCGGAACGCCGGCCGGGCCGAATGCCTCCCAGTGGTAGGTCCCGTCGCCCAGATCCTGCACCTCGCGGAGATGTGCCATGAACCGCGGCAGGTTGGTGAAATCGCTGAGGAACTCGAAGACTTCCTTGACCGGCGCGTTGATATGGACGGTCTTCTGGATGTCGACCGACGGGCTGTCGTCCAGACCGGCGACCTGTTTCAACTCCTGGTTGGCGGTGGCACGTGCCAGGACGGCGGTGCCCGCCAATCCGGCCGCGGTGCCCATGAGGCCACGCCGGGCGATGCCGTACAGCGCCAGCACGCCGCCCCCGCACCCGGCCAGGACGCGGAGTGCGGGCGTCCAGCGTTGCTGCCCCGAGCGACGCTTTCCTTCGCCCTGCAGGCTGGATATCCCGTCGCCGGTCAGATGGACGCGCAGCCGGTTCCGGACGCTGGCGACTCCGGGCGTCGTGGAGGCTGCCTCAAGCAGTTCCGATTCTTCCTCGGCGAGCACGTCGCCGCTCACCGTGATTTCGCCGTACCGGGCGGTGACGCTGATGGCGTGGGGATGCCGGACCGCGTGGCCGATCCTCGATCGCACACGAGCCTCGAGCACGCTGTCGTCCACCTCAACGTGGGGGATGAAAAGCCCCTTGGTGGTGCGCACGCCTTCGGCCGCCAGGCCGGACGCCCGATTCTGAATGTCTCTCCCGGCTTTCTCCATCTCGCGCTGGAGGTTGTGCTCCGCGCCAGCCATCCGATCGCGGACCGCCGCGCGCCTTCGGCGGCCCCGGTCCGGATCGAGGAAATACATCAGCCCGGCGCCCAGGCCGATCCCGCTCAGTATCGTCATGTTCTTCGTCATTGCTGTTCTCCTTGCTCCTCCCCATTTGCGGGGGAGGTTCAACGGCCGTCTCCCGCATGCGAAGGAGCGTCTCCCGCACGCACAGGAGCTTTGACCCCGGGCTTGTCCACGATGCGCACTGTGCTGGCCTGGGGTCCGTGGGTGCCTTCCTTTTCGTGCTCGAAATAGTGGACGCCCGTGCCGACCTCGAGCCGGTCGAAGTTGTTTCCCAGAACGCTGTTTCGGTGGAAGTAGAGCTGCCGGCCGCTCTGATCGCGCAGAAAACCGAAATCGCGGTCCTTGAACAGACGGACAATGATGCCGTCCAACTGCTGTTCCGGGTTCTGCTTGATGTCGCCCCGCTGTTTTTGGGCCAGCTCCTTCACCTGCCGTCGCGCCGCATCGAAGGCCCGGCGAATGGCCAGGCGGAGATCACCCTGCCGTTCCCGGGGCTCGGGGTCGCGACTCACCGCGAGCTCGTGCCCGGGGGGCACCGTCAAGTCGATGCGGACATGGTAGGCGTTTCCGGTGCGCTGCCGTCGCGAGGCGCTCTCGATCGTGACGCGGCAACTCGAGATGTGGTCACAGACGCGTTCGAGGTTCTGGGCTTTCTGATGAATCAGGTCCACCACCTCCTCGTCTTTCGCCACATCGTGAAACGAGACTTCGATTGGAACCTTCATCGGCAATGCTCCTTCCTGCCTTCGGGCAGGCCCGTCGAAGTGCCTTGGAGCGTC